>NZ_JBXAPH010000037.1:0-526 GCF_058803745.1 Rhizobium sp. GW821-FHT14E12 | reverse complement strand
TCGCCGCCGCTGCCTGCGAAGAAGCGCCCGCCCTCGGAGCCGTTGGCGGCGATCCCCTTGCCGGCCAGGCCGGTGCCGATCATAATCGCCGCCATGACGTCGTTGAACGAATAGCTGGCGAGATTGCTGGAGGGCAGCGGCGAGACGCTCTTGTCCCATTCGGCATTGGGCGGCAGCTTCGAGACGAGGCTGGCGCCCATGACGAGACCTTCGAGAGCGGTCTGCACCGCATGGCGATAGCCCCAGACCTCCTTGCCGCCGGGTGCGGTCAATTGCGACGTCAAGCGCTCCAGAAGGCCGCCGAGGTCGGCTTGGCCGACCTCTCCCGCGCCGACTTTGTCGAGCAGCGGGCCGAGAAGCGCCTTGACGTCGCTCTTGAATGTGTCGCGGACCTGGGCGCTGTCCGACCCGTAAAACTGGTTGGCCATCGCCTGGATGGTCGGGTTGAACAGGTGGGTGATATTGTTGGGGACGGTGCTGCCGAACTCGGAAGCCGCAACCCTCTTCAAACCGTCCAGGTCGATCT
>NZ_JBXAPH010000036.1:0-558 GCF_058803745.1 Rhizobium sp. GW821-FHT14E12 | reverse complement strand
ATTGGTGCATGGGTCACAAGGGGAACGGCTTTCTGTCTTTGAAGCAGACGCTATACCTTTGCTGCTTTGCAGCGGCCGGAATTCGGGCGAGCGCATGCCAGCATGCGATTGAGGGCGGCGCAGCCGATGGCGACCTCGGTCTGTTGCGCGCCGAATGAGCGTGCCCGTAGTCGGTGTCCGATGATCGATTTGTATCGGCCGATGGCGGTCTCGACCAGCGAGCGCTTGCCATAGCCGGTCGTTGCTTGCCATTTCATCCGACCGTGCGCCCTGATCGCTTCGATGTGTTGGTCTCGCTGACTGGCGATCCCCGTTTGCGAGCTGTCGATCGCGTTTGATCGAGGTGGAATGACGACGACAGCATCGGCGCTATGCCGACCGACGGCATCATAGGCCGGTTCACCATCATAGGCGCCGTCGGCCGTAAACTGGCTAATCGGTCGATCGATCTCATTGAGCAGCGGTTCGACCTGTGAGGGCGTCGCCCGCATTCTGATCGGTCATGTTTTGAGCGATGATTTCGCCAGTGTCGGCGTCCAGCGCAAGGTGCAATTTGCG
>NZ_JBXAPH010000035.1:0-876 GCF_058803745.1 Rhizobium sp. GW821-FHT14E12 | reverse complement strand
TGACGTGCACCCCGAATTTGGGCCAGCGGGCGCTGGAATTTTCCGGGGTTTAGGCTCAGTTCGGCGGGGGTGCCGATGAGCCGTTCATGAGCGAAATCGGCACCTTGTTGCCGATCGCGCTATGTGGCCGGAACTCGTTATAGTCTCTACGCCAATCCTCCATCTTCGAACGGGCGTCGTCAAGGCTCATGAACCAATGAGCGTTCAGGCACTCGGCGCGGAACTTGCCGTTGAAACTCTCGATGTAGCTGTTGTCGGTCGGCTTGCCAGGCCGGGAGAAGTCGAGCACGACGCCCTTGTGATAAGCCCAGAGGTCAAGGTCCCGGGAGATAAATTCACTGCCATTATCGACGCGGATAGAGGCGGGATAACCGACCTGCCGGCATACCCGCTCGAGCGTCTGTACCACGTCTTCGCCCTTGTAGTTGAAGCGGGCGTCGACTGCCGGTGAGAAGCGCGAGAAGGTGTCGACTACCGTCAGAGCACCCTGACCTTGCGACCCGTGGCCAACTGGTCATGAGCGAAGTCCATGGCCCAGACATGGTTGGAATGGGTGGCTTCCGTGCGATCCGCCCGCAACTTCGCCTTGACCCGTCGTTTGGGAACCTTGTTGCGGAGCTGGAGGTCCATCTCCTTGTAAAGGCGATAGATTCGCTTCGGATTGACGGGCCATCCGTCGCGCTTGAGCAGGACATGAACGCGACGCCTTTCGCTGATTGCCTAGCAATCACCTGCCGGCCGAGGGATAACCGTAACGCACTCGCGTCTGGCAGATGTCCCTGATCTTCAGCTTCAACTCGGCCTGCTCGCCGCGCCTGGACTTGTAGACATAAAGCGACCGATCGATCCTCAATACCGCACATGCGCGCCGGATCG
>NZ_JBXAPH010000034.1:0-881 GCF_058803745.1 Rhizobium sp. GW821-FHT14E12 | reverse complement strand
GCTCCACCTGCTTTTATAGTCACGCAGGCATGGCGCGGATAGAGTCAAGGCTTCGGATGCAAGGGTAGGGGATGTCGTTGACATGCGCTGGCTGGAGCCTCTCCTCACCTGGACGTCGAACGACAAAGGTGGAGGCAAGGATGATCGCCCCGCCATTTGATCAACCTCAGGAACAGCATTGTTGCCGTCCCCCGAATTCACTCGAGTGGACGGCTTGCTCTCCGTGACAGTCAGAACGCGCTCTTCACAACGCCGCCATCGACCCGCAGTGCCGCGCCATTGGTGGCCGAGGACAGCGGGCTCGCCACATAGGCGACCATGGTTGCGATTTCCTCAGGCGTCGTAAAGCGTTTGATCAGTGAAGTTGGTCGGATTTTCTCGAAGAACTCGGTCTCGAACTGCGCGAAAGTCTTCCCTTCGGATCCGGGCAACGCGGCGACAAAATCGACGACGCCGCGCGACTTCGTTGGACCTGGCAACACGCTGTTGACCGTGATTGCGGTGCCGGCAACGGATTCGGCGATACCGCGCGCCGCTGCGATCTGGGCCGCCTTGGTCACACCGTAGTGCACCATCTCTGCAGGAATATGCACGCCGCTTTCGCTCGATATAAAGATGATGCGGCCCCAATTGCGCTGGCGCATGGCGGGCAGATAAAGACGAGCGAGACGAACACCTGAAAGTACGTTGACATCGAAGAAATGCCGCCAGTCAGCATCCGGGATCTCTTCGAACGGCTTGGGTTCGAAGATGCCGAGATTGTTGATCAGGATCTCGACATTCGGAAAGAGTTTCGTAATCGCATCGGCGGCTGCTTCAGTTCCGAGATCACCGGCAAATCCGTCAACGCGGCCGCTTCCAATCGCGGCGAGTTCGGCGAC
>NZ_JBXAPH010000033.1:0-939 GCF_058803745.1 Rhizobium sp. GW821-FHT14E12 | reverse complement strand
GAGCGCCGTTGCGCTCATGCATGTCGAGAGCAGGAAATAGCGCACCAGACGTGCGCCCTGTCCTTCCGTGTCCTGTCCATTTGGATTGTGCCGCAGCGTTTCCACGCAAGCCACGGCCGCCAAGCCGGGGAACTCCAGATCGGTGACCGGCAGGACGACGGCGCGGCGTGTTTCCATCCGATCATGGGCGGTCACGGGCAAGGTTTGTACTCTGTCGGGATCATCGGCCTCTTCGAGGCGGGCTTTGGCGCTCGCCAGCAGAGCCGGCTGATTGTCCTTGAGGGCCAGCGCATAGTCGGCTCCTGTCGCCAAAATGGCTCTGGCAGTATCCGCACGGCAATGCAGGGCATCTGCCGTGACGATGCAGTCTTCGAGCGACAGCAAGGCCAGGGCTTCGTGCACGCCCTTGACCTCGTTGCGTCCCGGAGCCCGTCTTTGACCGATTACCATGCGGGCGTCGGCTGCCCAGACATTGACGAGATGCAGGGGCGAGGTTCTCGCCCCGCGTTGATAGGCGCCGCGCACCGCCTTGCCGTCAATCGCCACAACGCCCTGTATCCCCTTGGCGAATGCCATGGAAAACCGCGCAAAAGCGGCCTCGAAGGCTTCCGGGTTCAGGTGACGGAAAACCCGGCTGAAGGTGTCATGGCTGGGCACGCCATGCGGCAGCCGCAAGACCTGCAACAGCAGGCGCTTCTTGGCGTGTCCAAAGTCGGCCATGTCCGAACAACTCTCCGCCCCGCACAGAAGTGCTGCCAGAGCGATGAACAGCACGCAGGTCAGCTCATGGCGCGCATTCTCAGCCCGGGGGTCAGGCACCGATCCAAAAAACGACGTGAACCCTTCCACCAAAGTCTCCCGAAACCAAATCAGAAGACCTTTAGAGAATCCTTTTTCCTCAACAATTCAATCCAATAGAAACCATATGCGATTCCCCTG
>NZ_JBXAPH010000032.1:0-1098 GCF_058803745.1 Rhizobium sp. GW821-FHT14E12 | reverse complement strand
CGGATGATGGCATTGAGGATGGTAAGAAGCTTTCGCATGGTTGCGACGATGGCGACGATCTTTGGTTTGCCGGAAGCGACCAGTTTGTCCCGAAAGGCCTTGAGAACGGGGTTATGACGGCTGGCAACGAGAGCAGCCATGAAGAGGACGGCCCGTACCTTGCCCCTGCCGCCGCCGATGAAGCTCTTGCCCTTCCATCGACCCGATTGTCGTGTCCACGGCGCAAGCCCGGCCAATGCGGCAATCTGGCGGCGGTCGAGACTGCCCAATTCCGGCATCTCAGCCAGTAGTGTACGCGCCGTGGTCGATCCTACCCCCGGCACCGAGGTCAGCAACGCCTCGCGCACCCGCCAGAGCGGCGACTTGCGGATATGATCGTCCATATCGGCATCGAGACTATCCAATTCCCTCCGCAGGGCGGCCAGCAACCGCTTGATGCTCTTCTGCGCGTGCTTGGCCAAGGCCATGCGTTCGCGGTTTTCTTCCGCGACGATCATCTGCACGATCTGCCGCCTGCGCGCGACAAGCTCGGACAAGGCCTGTGTCTCGGCATCGCGCAACGGCCGGACATCCGGTTTCGTCGCCGCCGCGAAGGCAGCGATGACGGCAGCATCGATCGGATCGGTCTTGGCCCTCTTTCCCAGAGCCTGGGCATAGGCGCGCACCTGGGCCGGATTGACGATCACCACCGCAAAACCCGACGAAGACAGCGCCGCCGCCGATAGCAGCTCGAAACCGCCGGTCGCCTCCAGCGCCACCACATGCGGGTCCAAGAGACGCAGCTGATCAATGAGCCGATCGATGCCGGCATGATCGTTGCCGACAGCAAAGGCTTCACATGACGGCAGGATTGCCACATCCAGCCGATCTTTCGAAACGTCGATGCCGACGACGACGCGGGCTTCACCCATATCCATCTTCTCCCATCCTTGCCTAAGCGGGCTTCGTCTACGGCCCTGGCGACTGTTCGGGTTCGATGGAACGGCGGACGGAGACCCCAGCTCTCCCACGGGCTCAAACACCCAAAGGGCCGACGGTCTTCCATCCGCCACCGCGAGGCCAATAGTAGCACACACGGTCTGTTCTAAGTTACAAGGG
>NZ_JBXAPH010000031.1:0-1960 GCF_058803745.1 Rhizobium sp. GW821-FHT14E12 | reverse complement strand
AAATGGCTCACCCACTATTTTCACCAGAAGTACAAGGAAATCGATCCGACCTTGAAATGGGTAGGCACCGGCCAAGGGATCGCGCAGTGGAGCGATCTGCTGACATCGGATGATATCGACAAGAACCAGAGGCGCCTGTTGCAGGAGGCCTGGGATGCGGGTCTCGTCAACGGCATCACGCTGCCGATCATGACCGAATTGGGCGAAGCCGTGGCTATCAGCGTTGTTCCCGAGTCCGGCACCCGAAACAATGAGCATATCCTTGCCGCTCTGCCTATCGTACAGATCCTGGCCCAAGGCTACCATCGGAAAGCCAAGGGCATATTGCTGGGTCATTCTCTGAAAGTCGGGTCGGCACGGCGCAAGTCTTTTCTATCCCCACGCGAAATCGACGTACTGCACTGGATGGCCAGGGGGAAGACTGCGTGGGAGATCGCTGAAATTCTCAGCATCTCCCAAAAAAGCGTCGATTTCTACACCGACATGGCAAAGACGAAGCTCCAGGCGATGAATAGAACCCATGCCGTCGTAAAGGCCATCATGCTAGGGCTGGTGACGCTCGACTGAGCGCAGGGTGTCAACGCCACAGTCCCTTGCGGCCCGATCCGAAATCGGGCCTAGCGCAAGCAAGATCATCCTCAAAAATTCGCAGACGGCAGAACGCGACGATCCCCCGCAGTCCCGCGTTATCCGCAAGTGAGTTAGGCTAGGGCTGGTTGGGCCAGACCGGAGGTCGGCTGGTCGCTCTGACTCGACAGCGGACATAGCTGCCCAGATTTATGGCGAGCCCTACCGGTGAGCACGGCGGAGCGGCAAGCACCCAGGACGTCGCGCGAGACTTCATGTTCCAGCGCAACGGTCGGAATGCCGTCAATACTGTCGACATCTCCAAGCCTGCGAAAACGGTAACCCGCCTTGCGGAGCATCGGCTCCAGGTGGGTATAGGTGACGGAGACCATCTTATCCAATTCAAGATGCAGAGCCGCTGCTTGAATGCCCCAAAGCAACCGATTTCGCAAATCCATGCTGCCCTCCAGGCGCTCCCTGCGATGATCGATGGCGAAGCGAGTGATTTCGTAAACTCGATCCGATCGCGGCAAGTCGCCATCCTTCACCAAATGAGGGAAAATCTCGTTCAGAAGGCTGGCATCGGAGGTATCGAGCAGCCGAGCCCCGGCGACCACATGCCCGGCGCTATTGCTAATCGTCACATAGACTGCCCGGGACGTATCATATTCATCTTCCTCAAATCCGTCCCGGGCGGCAGGCAGAGCCCAGCCCAGGCGCCGGACAAAAACCTCGTATCGCAGCTCGGCAAATGATCGGAGCGTTTCCGCATGCATGGCCCGATTGGAAGAATCGATCAAATTCATCATGACGTGCACTCCCGCCTTCAGTTGGATATGAACGTCACAACAACAGAAACGCATGGAGACCAAAATTGGTAGCTAATGCCATGGGAAGAAGCACCCGGGAAAAATCCCAGACGCTGATGAAGTCTGGCTTGGGTACACTTCGCTAGAGCATTCGGCACCTCTGATGTCGGCATGTGGCAACGCGCTCAATCGGATCGGATTCGCTTCCTATTCAGAACAGACCGATCAACCAGAGGAACTTACCAAAGCCATGAAACGATCGCGTCTTGGCAATTTACTTGTCAAACCAGTCGAAAGCTGGCGTCGTTTCCGTGGAAAAATTCCCGCCGAAAGCGACGCCGGCATCGAACCACCGAACGAAGATAAGTGGCCTGACGGTACCGAACAGGACCAGCGTGGGCGCTTGCGCCACGCTCTGATCTTTCTGCTCAATGAATCGAAATTCTTGGGTTACACAAGAGTAGCCAAGCACCTGCGTCGCGCGATCGACGCGTTGCGGTAGCGGTTACTGTGTGCGAGCGTGGCACGGACTGCTGTGGATCGACAAAACACATCTGTTTCAAGCCCATATGGAAACGTACGCG
>NZ_JBXAPH010000030.1:0-2538 GCF_058803745.1 Rhizobium sp. GW821-FHT14E12 | reverse complement strand
GTAAGCTCCCGGTGAGGGCCGTCTTGCGAGGTTGAGACGAACATCGGAAGTCCTAGTGCAAACACTAGGAGTAGTCCTATGACGAAGCATCCGATTGAAGTGATCACGTCTGTCGAGCGCCGACGGCGCTGGTCTCGGGAAGACAAAGAGCGGCTCGTTGCAGCCTGCTTTGAGCCAGGTGCGGTGCTTTCCGAGATTGCCCGTGCGGCCGGTATCCACGTCAGCCAGCTCTTCCGTTGGCGCAAGGAGCTTTGCCAAATCGAGGAGCCGAGGACGCAAACGGCGAGCACGTTGGTGCCGGTGATCGTGTCCGAGGCCGCGCCTCCCGCCTCGCCCATTCCCTCGGGGCCGCCCGCTCCATCGCAGTCCCGCCGGAAGCGCAGCGATGTGACGATTGAGCTGGGCCGGGGCCGTCGTATTCGCGTGGACAGTGACATAGATACAGAGGCGCTGGGCCGCATTCTCGATGTCGTGCTGGAGCGGAGATGATCCCGGTTCCGATTGGTGTGAAGGTCTGGCTGGCAACAGGCCATACCGACATGCGCAAAGGCTTCCCCGGTCTATCGCTGATGGTGCAGGAGACGCTGAAGCGCGATCCGATGTGCGGACATCTGTTCGTGTTCCGCGGTCGCGGTGGTGGCCTGATCAAGGTCATCTGGCATGACGGCCAGGGAGCATGCCTGTTTACGAAGAAGCTTGAACGCGGACGCTTCATGTGGCCGTCGGCGGCAGATGGCTCGGTGGTGATCACACCGGCGCAGCTCAGTTATCTGCTGGAAGGTATAGACTGGCGGATGCCGCAAAAAACCTGGCGTCCGACGTCGGCAGGATGAGCAAAAGCACTGGAATGGCGGGGTCGAATATGATTCCATCCTTCCATGAACGATGCGGCCGAACAGCTTCCTGACGACCTTGCCAGTGCACTTGCACTGCTGGCGCAAGAGCGTGCCCGGCGTATCAAAGCCGAGGCGGAAGCCGCCAGTGCCAAGGCGCTCGTGTCGCATTCAGAAGCGCTGATCGCGCGGTTGAAGCTGGAGATCGAGAAAGTTCGTCGTGAACTTTACGGCAGCCGGTCCGAGCGCAAGGCGCGACTTCTCGAGCAGATGGAGCTGCAGCTCGAGGAACTCGAAGCCGACGCTGGTGAAGACGAACTGGCGGCGGAGATTGCTGCCAAGGCCTCGACAGTCCGGGCGTTCGAGCGAAAGCGTCCATCACGTAAGCCGTTTCCCGAACACCTGCCGCGCGAGCGCGTCGTCATCGCCGCCCCGACGAGTTGCCCCTGCTGCGGTTCCGCCAGGCTGTCGAAGCTCGGCGAGGACATCACCGAGACGCTGGAGGTGATCCCGCGCCAGTGGAAAGTCATCCAGACTGTGCGGGAGAAGTTCTCCTGCCGCGAATGCGAGAAGATCACTCAGCCGCCAGCACCTTTCCACGTGACGCCGCGTGGTTTTACCGGGCCGAACCTGCTGGCGATGATCCTGTTTGAGAAGTTCGCCCAGCATCAACCGTTGAACCGCCAGAGCGAGCGCTATGGCCGAGAGGGTATCGACCTCAGCCTGTCAACGCTGGCAGATCAGGTCGGCGCTTGTGCGGCGGCGCTGAAGCCACTCCATTCGTTGATCGAAGCACATGTCCTGGCTGCCGAGCGGCTGCATGGCGACGACACCACAGTGCCGATCCTGGCGAAAGGCAAGACCGATACGGGGCGCATCTGGACATATGTCCGGGATGACCGGCCGTTCGGCGTGCAGTCACCGCCCGCAGCCCTCTACTATGCGTCGCGGGACCGGCGGCAGGAGCATCCCGAGCGCCACTTGAAGAACTTCACCGGCATTCTGCAGGCAGATGCTTATGGCGGCTACAATCCCCTGTTCAAGGTTGACCGCGATCCCGGTCCTTTGACGCAGGCACTCTGCTGGGCACATTCGCGCCGCAAATTCTTCGTGCTGGCCGACATCGCCACGAATGCCAAACGCAGCAGCAAAGCTGCCCCGATCTCGCCGATGGCGCTGGAGGCCGTCAAACGGATTGATGCCCTGTTCGACATCGAGCGGAAGATCAACGGGCTTGCTGCTGACGAACGCCTGGAGCGTCGTCGCGTCGACAGCCTCTCACTCGTCAAAGAACTCGAGGACTGGATGCGGACCGAGCGGGCAAAGCTGTCGCGCAGTTCTCCTGTCGCCGAGGCTATCGATTACATGCTGAAGCGTTGGGACGGCTTCACGTCATTCCTGGAAGATGGGAGAATTTGTCTGACGAACAATGCAGCCGAGCGGGCGCTGCGAGGCTTTGCTCTCGGAAGAAAGTCATGGCTCTTCGCCGGATCGGATCGTGGTGCTGATCGCGCGGCCTTCATGGCGACGCTGATCATGAGCGCAAAGCTCAACGACATCGATCCGCAAGCTTGGCTTGCTGATGTCCTCGCCAACATCGCTGACACGCCGACAAGCAAATTGAAACAATTACTTCCGTGGAACTGGACGCCGACGGCGCTAGATGCTCAAGCGGCCTGACCTGCGTCCTTCACCGGATGCTTAC
>NZ_JBXAPH010000029.1:0-3283 GCF_058803745.1 Rhizobium sp. GW821-FHT14E12 | reverse complement strand
AGGGTCTCGACCTGTCCTATATCGACAGCGAGTATCTCACATCGAGCCTCAAGAAGATGGGGCTTTCCATGTCGGGCTCGGATGCCATCGAGCCAGTCGTAGAGCGCCCGATCAACGATAACGACGTCCTGGAAAGCAAGGTGCTGCGCGGGTATGCTCCGTCGACCGCCTACGAGCCAACGCTGAATAAGCTGGACGAACTCAAATACGGCATTCTCGGCGACGCCGTGAAGGACGTGAACCGGGATTTCGTCGCGCCCGACAATATGGACCACCTCGACCAGCTGACGCCGGAGCAGAAGGCGACGCTGCTCTACGATCTCATCGAGATCAAGCAGCAGTTCAACGGCTATATGAACCAATATGGCGACAGCGTGCCCGATGGCGAGCGCGTCGGCAACGACCTGGACGCGCGGATCGAAAAGCTGACGGCCGATCCTGCGACGCAGCAGCATCTCTCGGAAATATTCGCGAGCGGCATGAAGGAATATCTGCAGCGCCCGGAAAATTCCGATCTGCTCACCAACATCGAAGACGCCTATTTGATCGATATCGGCGGCGGCAAGGCGATCGACCGGGCGCTCAGCGCCGGCAAGAGCTTCGACGACGCCCTGAAAGATTATTATTCCGAGCTCAACACGCTCGTCGATCTCCTGCCTCAGGATTATATCGATGCGCATCTCGACGCCGCGAACGTCACCTTCGCGAACATCGTCAAGGAACGTTATATCGGCGACGGCCTGGGTGTCGATCTCCAGCCGCTGCTGTCGGGGCCGGATGACAGCTTCGTGCCCGGTGCGACGAATGACGCCATCAGCCAGTTGGCAAACAAGTTCGCCCAGGATTTCATCGGCAAAAATGGCCCGACGGATGGCGGCAAGACACTGAAACAAAACCTGGCGCAGGACATAGCACGCGACGTCGACGGTGTTCTGCGCATGGTGCGCGGCGGCATGAAGCTCGACGACGCGATCGCCTCCTTCAAGGATTCGCTCGATCTGCCGCGCCAGACGCGTACACCTGCCGGCATCGATGCCGAGGTGTACAAGGCCGGCCTCGTCCATGCCGTCCAAATGCTCAGCATGTCGAGCGTGCTGGTGGCGCGCGGCCTCGGCGTGGGCGGCAAGTGGACGTCGACCGATATCGCGGCCGCGGTCGGCTCGGCGACGCAGATCGTCGGCATGACGATGGAAGGACTGGGCAAGAACCTCGACGTTGCCGGCAAGCCGTTCAGCGCCTTCGGCAACCAGCCGGGCAGCTGGGGCAAGGGTATCTCCATGAGCTTCTCGCCCAAGACGATGGAAGCGGCGGGCAAGATCCTCGGCGCGGCCGGCGGCCTCGTTATGGCCGGCCTCGGCTTCTACTCGGCGTCGCGCTCGATGAAGGCCGGTGACCGCGCCAAGGGCGCGCTCGAAATCATCGGCGGGATTGCCGGCACCGGCAATGCGCTCATCGGCTTCTCCGAGGCGATGCTCTATCTGACCAATGCCATGTCCCGCGCCTTCTCAGGTCTCGGAACAGTGGCGCCCGAAGTAGTGACCATCTTCAGCAACGCTGCCAAAGCCGGCCTTGCCGCGGCCGGACTGGTCACCGGCCTCGTTGCCTCAGGCGTCGGGCTGGCGCTTGGTCTGTGGGATATGGCCAACGGCGTGAAGAAACTCGACAAGATGGAAAAGAAGCTGAACGAAAAGCTGGAGCGGTACATGGGCGAGTCCGTGCATCTCGAGTTCCGGCCGGATCCGTCGTTCATCTGGTGAAGAAGCATCGCCGCCTCAGTCGTCGAGACGATGCCCGCCTGCCGACAGCGCCGGATGCTTCCCACATAGATTAAATGCAAGCGAGCATTGCAGCAGGAGCTGTTCCTCCGGGAGAAATTTCCCTCCATGGCGTGGAAAGTGCCCGCAAATCTCTCCGTCCCGATTGTTCCCGGCGCGTGAAGCCCGTGCCGGAGCGGTAGCGTCGCGTTTCCTGAGAACCCTGACACTACCTGTCGATTGGCGAAAGACGCCGATACAGTCCGGCGGATTCTGCATCTCAGACTTGAATTATTTTTCAAAGGCCGTTCATATGGTGAATATAGGGCAAACGACGTCATCCGCAAAAAAAGCGGAAAAGAAAACAAAGGGAACGCATGTCATCGATCGCACCAGCATCCTCGGATACCGATACGGTTTCATTTCTCCGGCTAAGCGCCGATTCCAATTCGAGATCCGAAAATTCCGCAAGCCAGGGCACGCCCACGAGCACCACGGTCAAGAAGACATCGCCTTTTGCCTCTGACGGCACGACGACGGCAGGCCTGCCGATTTTCTTATCCACATCGGGGCAGACGACCAGCCCAAAGTTCGTTTCGCTTGCCAGTACATCGAACGGCGATGCCAGCCCCACCGCACCGATCCAGCCGGTCATCGATCTCCTGTTCAATTCCGATTTCATGAGCGAAATTAACCAGGGCTTCATGGAAGGGCTGAAGGACAAGGACAAGTCGTTCGAAAGCATCGACGTCGTCAAAAACCCTCAGAACTATACCGCCGAGCAGAAACTGATCATGTATCTCGATCTGCTTCAAACCAAGGCGACCTTCGGAAAATATAAGGACAGCCTCGGTGACAATCAGCGTGGCATCTATAACGACCAGGAGATCCTGAAGGATCTCGACAAGTCGATCGCCATCCTGGGTTCGGACCCCGATGTCAACTCGCTGATGACCGAGAAAGCGCTGAAGGCGTTCAAGCTGATCTTCTCCGGCTATCGAGTCGCGCCGGCCGATACGAACAAGGACGCCTCCGAGATCATCGATGATACGATCACGCGCGGTGAGAAGATGAAAGACCTGCGCCAAAAGGTTGAAAATGCTTTCGAGCACGACATCGTCAATGGCGGCCTACTGAATGACGGCCTGAAAGCCGGCAAGGATCTCACCACCATTCTCAAAGAATATAATGCCGCGCTCGGCTTTTATTCCATGGTGCTTCCCGACGATTTCGTGAAGCAGCGCTCAGCAATCGCCGACAAGGCCTATGCCCAATTCTTCGACAAGAACGTGCTGCCGACGATCTCCGATCCGACGACGGCGCTTGATGGCCTGATCCGGATGGGACTGGCAGGCGACAAGACCGAGCGGGAGCTGAAAGGGCTGGGCTCCATCCTGCCCGTGGTGACGTCAGACCAATTGCTCGGGCGCGGCGGCCTGTTTGCCGATCTTCAGATCGACCTGGACGGTTTGAAGAGGGTTGCGGCTTCCGAGTTCGGCAGCACCGTCCCCAACAATATCACCCACCTG
>NZ_JBXAPH010000028.1:0-5972 GCF_058803745.1 Rhizobium sp. GW821-FHT14E12 | reverse complement strand
AGTGTTGACTAAGTTCTGGGGTGGGGTTTATAAGCCCACTCACTGAACGAGGGCGGCGGCGCTGCTAGCGACGAAGTCTTTCGCTCATGTGTTTCCTGAAGAATTGGCTGCGATGCTGATTGGTGGTTCTGGGTTGATCCTGGGGTCTGAGGGATAAGGTTTTGACTGGTTTTACTGGTCTGTTCTTTGACAATTGAAGATGAGAAGAAAGAGAAACGTGGGCGGCGGAGCTTGCGGGATCTGAAGAGATTTGGATCCTTAGAATAGACTTCGACGGTCACGTTTTGAACAAGAGAATACACCTCATTATTATCGCAGAGATGCGGATGATGATGGGTGTGAGTTCTCGTCGATTCAGAATGACGTGATTTAGTCGAGATTGAATTCTCAACATGAGAGTTTGATCCTGGCTCAGAACGAACGCTGGCGGCAGGCTTAACACATGCAAGTCGAGCGCCCCGCAAGGGGAGCGGCAGACGGGTGAGTAACGCGTGGGAATCTACCCTTTTCTACGGAATAACGCAGGGAAACTTGTGCTAATACCGTATGTGTCCTTCGGGAGAAAGATTTATCGGGAAAGGATGAGCCCGCGTTGGATTAGCTAGTTGGTGGGGTAAAGGCCTACCAAGGCGACGATCCATAGCTGGTCTGAGAGGATGATCAGCCACATTGGGACTGAGACACGGCCCAAACTCCTACGGGAGGCAGCAGTGGGGAATATTGGACAATGGGCGCAAGCCTGATCCAGCCATGCCGCGTGAGTGATGAAGGCCCTAGGGTTGTAAAGCTCTTTCACCGGAGAAGATAATGACGGTATCCGGAGAAGAAGCCCCGGCTAACTTCGTGCCAGCAGCCGCGGTAATACGAAGGGGGCTAGCGTTGTTCGGAATTACTGGGCGTAAAGCGCACGTAGGCGGATCGATCAGTCAGGGGTGAAATCCCAGGGCTCAACCCTGGAACTGCCTTTGATACTGTCGATCTGGAGTATGGAAGAGGTAAGTGGAATTCCGAGTGTAGAGGTGAAATTCGTAGATATTCGGAGGAACACCAGTGGCGAAGGCGGCTTACTGGTCCATTACTGACGCTGAGGTGCGAAAGCGTGGGGAGCAAACAGGATTAGATACCCTGGTAGTCCACGCCGTAAACGATGAATGTTAGCCGTCGGGCAGTATACTGTTCGGTGGCGCAGCTAACGCATTAAACATTCCGCCTGGGGAGTACGGTCGCAAGATTAAAACTCAAAGGAATTGACGGGGGCCCGCACAAGCGGTGGAGCATGTGGTTTAATTCGAAGCAACGCGCAGAACCTTACCAGCCCTTGACATCCTGTGTTACCCGTAGAGATATGGGGTCCACTTCGGTGGCGCAGAGACAGGTGCTGCATGGCTGTCGTCAGCTCGTGTCGTGAGATGTTGGGTTAAGTCCCGCAACGAGCGCAACCCTCGCCCTTAGTTGCCAGCATTCAGTTGGGCACTCTAAGGGGACTGCCGGTGATAAGCCGAGAGGAAGGTGGGGATGACGTCAAGTCCTCATGGCCCTTACGGGCTGGGCTACACACGTGCTACAATGGTGGTGACAGTGGGCAGCGAGCACGCGAGTGTGAGCTAATCTCCAAAAGCCATCTCAGTTCGGATTGCACTCTGCAACTCGAGTGCATGAAGTTGGAATCGCTAGTAATCGCGGATCAGCATGCCGCGGTGAATACGTTCCCGGGCCTTGTACACACCGCCCGTCACACCATGGGAGTTGGTTTTACCCGAAGGTAGTGCGCTAACCGCAAGGAGGCAGCTAACCACGGTAGGGTCAGCGACTGGGGTGAAGTCGTAACAAGGTAGCCGTAGGGGAACCTGCGGCTGGATCACCTCCTTTCTAAGGAAGCTGTGGAATTGGTAAGACGATCGGCACATGTCTTCGGACATGGCCCGATATGAACCTTCCCGTGCTTTTTAGAACATAGATCGGACCAGTCAGGTCACGATCGCAACGTAATACGCCGCGTAGACCTCGGTCACGACGGTATGGCGAGCTGCGCCGTCCACGTTTCTCTTTCTTCACAAGGATATCGAACCATTGGTTTGATGCGTATTGGCTTTGTGGCCGATGCGTTGGACGACCGGCGACGGACTATCGTCCTGTATGTCGCAGGAAGAGATGGGCCCGTAGCTCAGTTGGTTAGAGCACACGCTTGATAAGCGTGGGGTCGGTAGTTCAAGTCTACCCGGGCCCACCATGCTTTGTCTTTTTAGGCTATGCATGGCACGACCGCGAAGACGTCTGATGGTTTATGCTGATCCCATAAGGTTTTGCCTGATGGGTGTTTGAAATGGTTGGGGCTGTAGCTCAGCTGGGAGAGCACCTGCTTTGCAAGCAGGGGGTCAGCGGTTCGATCCCGCTCAGCTCCACCAATTCGCTTGGTGTTTGAGCCGAGACGGTGATTAAGAGATATCCTTTGAAGAAATAAACGTTTTGCATCGGCTTTCGAGCCTGATGCGTGTTCTGCATACATTGTGAAGAGAAGATTGATCTGGAGGCTTCCAGGTGTTGAGTTTTACTCAGCGTCCGAGCCCGGACCTTACGATATCGTGGATGGCCTAGCCGGCTGGAAACGAAGGAGGGGACGGAGGTAGGAAGGAAGCTTGTCGCTCTGGGTCGCCAGCGTAAATCGCGAAAGCGGTTTGTGCGTGTTGTTTGTAGTCCTTTGGACTGCATCTCGACGGCGACTGGATTACCGTTGCCTGACCGCGCGGTATCGGATCCAATCTCGAGAAGCTGGTCTTAAGATAGACTGCAAGCGAGCTGCTCGGCGTAGCTCCAATATCTCGCATAAGCCTTTCCTTAAATCCGTTGGATTTAAGGGGTTATGCGTAAAGCAGATCTATCGAACACGTCGATGGCATTGTTGATTGGGCTGGGTTGTAAAAGGTAACCCGGTCTGTTGCTCGTTTCCTGACGGAAATGGCAACTAGATGATGAGCATCGGCAATGAGAACGATTAAGTGTTATAAGGGCATTTAGTGGATGCCTAGGCATGCACAGGCGATGAAGGACGTGATACGCTGCGAAAAGCCGTGGGGAGCTGCGAATAAGCTTTGATCCATGGATCTCCGAATGGGGCAACCCACCTTAAATGCTTAGAAAATCCAAACTGCTGTAAAGCAGCTTGGGTTTCTAAGCATTGTAATAAGGTATCTACACCTGAATAAAATAGGGTGTAAGAAGCGAACGCAGGGAACTGAAACATCTAAGTACCTGCAGGAAAGGACATCAACCGAGACTCCGCAAGTAGTGGCGAGCGAACGCGGACCAGGCCAGTGGCAATGAGTGTTAAAGTGGAAGAACCTGGAAAGGTTTGCCGTAGAGGGTGATAGCCCCGTACGCGTAGATACACTTATTGTCCTAGAGTAGGGCGGGACACGTGAAATCCTGTCTGAACATGGGGCGACCACGCTCCAAGCCTAAGTACTCGTGCATGACCGATAGCGAACCAGTACCGTGAGGGAAAGGTGAAAAGCACCCCGACAAGGGGAGTGAAATAGAACCTGAAACTGGATGCCTACAAACAGTCGGAGCCCGCAAGGGTGACGGCGTACCTTTTGTATAATGGGTCAACGACTTAGTGTAACAAGCAAGCTTAAGCCGGTAGGTGTAGGCGAAGCGAAAGCGAGTCTGAATAGGGCGATTTAGTTTGTTGCATTAGACCCGAAACCGAGTGATCTAGCCATGAGCAGGTTGAAGGTTGGGTAACACCAACTGGAGGACCGAACCCGCATCTGTTGCAATAGATTGGGATGACTTGTGGCTAGGGGTGAAAGGCCAATCAAACTCGGAAATAGCTGGTTCTCCGCGAAATCTATTTAGGTAGAGCGTCGAGCGAATACTCCCGGGGGTAGAGCACTGGATGGGCTATGGGGACTCACCGTCTTACTGATCCTAACCAAACTCCGAATACCGGGAAGTACTACTCGGCAGACACACGGCGGGTGCTAACGTCCGTCGTGAAAAGGGCAACAACCCTAACCTCCAGCTAAGGTCCCCAAGTCATGGCTAAGTGGGAAAGGATGTGAGGATCCCAAAACAACCAGGATGTTGGCTTAGAAGCAGCCATCATTTAAAGAAAGCGTAACAGCTCACTGGTCTAGTCAAGGGTCTTTGCGCCGAAAATGTAACGGGGCTAAAGCCATGCACCGAAGCTGAGGATGTGCAGTAATGCACGTGGTAGCGGAGCGTTCCGTAAGCCTGTGAAGGGGTACCTGTGAGGGGCCCTGGAGGTATCGGAAGTGCGAATGTTGACATGAGTAACGATAAAGAGGGTGAGAGACCCTCTCGCCGAAAGACCAAGGGTTCCTGCTTAAAGTTAATCTGAGCAGGGTTAGCCGGCCCCTAAGACGAGGCGGACACGCGTAGTCGATGGGAACCACGTTAATATTCGTGGGCCTGGTGGTAGTGACGGATTGCTTAACTTGTTCACACTTATTGGATTGTGTGGGCGGGGACGCGGTTCCAGGAAATAGCTCCACCGTATAGACCGTACCCGAAACCGACACAGGTGGTCAGGTAGAGTATACCAAGGCGCTTGAGAGAACTATGTTGAAGGAACTCGGCAAATTGCACGCGTAACTTCGGAAGAAGCGTGACCCTTATATACGCAAGTATGTGAGGGTGGCACAGACCAGGGGGTAGCGACTGTTTACCAAAAACACAGGGCTCTGCGAAGTCGCAAGACGACGTATAGGGTCTGACGCCTGCCCGGTGCTGGAAGGTTAAGAGGAGGGGTGCAAGCTCTGAATCGAAGCCCCAGTAAACGGCGGCCGTAACTATAACGGTCCTAAGGTAGCGAAATTCCTTGTCGGGTAAGTTCCGACCTGCACGAATGGCGTAACGACTTCCCCGCTGTCTCCAACATAGACTCAGTGAAATTGAATTCCCCGTGAAGATGCGGGGTTCCTGCGGTCAGACGGAAAGACCCCGTGCACCTTTACTATAGCTTTACACTGGCATTCGTGTCGGCATGTGTAGGATAGGTGGTAGGCTTTGAAGCAGGGACGCCAGTTCTTGTGGAGCCATCCTTGAAATACCACCCTTATCGTCATGGATGTCTAACCGCGGTCCGTTATCCGGATCCGGGACAGTGTATGGTGGGTAGTTTGACTGGGGCGGTCGCCTCCGAAAGAGTAACGGAGGCGCGCGATGGTGGGCTCAGACCGGTCGGAAATCGGTCGTCGAGTGCAATGGCATAAGCCCGCCTGACTGCGAGACTGACAAGTCGAGCAGAGACGAAAGTCGGTCATAGTGATCCGGTGGTCCCGCGTGGAAGGGCCATCGCTCAACGGATAAAAGGTACGCCGGGGATAACAGGCTGATGACCCCCAAGAGTCCATATCGACGGGGTTGTTTGGCACCTCGATGTCGGCTCATCGCATCCTGGGGCTGGAGCAGGTCCCAAGGGTTTGGCTGTTCGCCAATTAAAGCGGTACGTGAGCTGGGTTCAGAACGTCGTGAGACAGTTCGGTCCCTATCTGCCGTGGGTGTAGGAATATTGACAGGATCTGTCCCTAGTACGAGAGGACCGGGATGGACATATCTCTGGTGGACCTGTTGTCCTGCCAAGGGCATAGCAGGGTAGCTACATATGGAATGGATAACCGCTGAAGGCATCTAAGCGGGAAACCAACCTGAAAACGAGTGTTCCCTATCAGAGCCGTGGTAGACGACCACGTTGATAGGCCGGGTGTGGAAGTGCGGCAACGCATGAAGCTTACCGGTACTAATAGCTCGATTGGCTTGATTGTTCTCATTGCCGCTGTTCATCGAAAAAAATGAACGCCAAAGACGTGTTTAAAAAATACAGGCGAAAGCCTGCCAGCTTCTCAATTAAAGTTGCGCTTTGCCGACCTGGTGGTTATGGCGGGGTGGCCGCACCCGTTCCCTTTCCGAACACGGCCGTGAAACGCCCCTGCGCCCATGGTACTTCG
>NZ_JBXAPH010000027.1:0-7379 GCF_058803745.1 Rhizobium sp. GW821-FHT14E12 | reverse complement strand
CCAAAGGGCCGACGGTCTTCCATCCGCCACCGCGAGGCCAATAGTAGCACACACGGTCTGTTCTAAGTTACAAGGGCAGGGTGAGGGGGTGTCGCTGCGAGCGCGAAATATTCTAGTTTAAGGAATGATTTCTTTGCCGCGCCTCCCCCTCATCCGCCCTTCGGGCACCTTCTCCCCGAGGGGAGAAGGAGGACAGCTTCCAGTCCCAAACAAAAAAGCCGCCGGATATCGATCCGGCGGCTTTTCAAATTCCGATTGCCAGCAATTACTGGATTACGACGACCTTGGTGCTGTGACCCGGCAGAACACGGCTGTAGAGATCGATGACGTCCTGGTTGATCAGGCGGATGCAGCCCGAGGAAGCCGCGGTGCCGATCGAAGCCCATTCCGGCGTGCCGTGCAGGCGGAACAGCGTGTCCTGGCCCTTTTCATTGTAGAGATACATGGCGCGGGCACCGAGCGGGTTCGAGAGACCCGGGTTCATGCCGCCGTCGACATATTTCGCGATTTCCGGACGGCGCACTGCCATTTCCTTCGGCGGATGCCAAGTCGGCCATTCCTGCTTCCAGGCGACATAGGCGGTGCCGGACCAAGAGAAACCCTGCTTGCCGACGCCGATGCCGTAGCGCATCGCTTCGCCGTTGCCGAGGATATAATAGAGATGGCGCTCGCGCGTGTTGACGATGATCGTGCCTTCAGCCTCGTTGGACTGGTAGGCCACGATCTGGCGGCGGAACTGCGGCTTCACCTTCTGGATCGGGATCGCCGGCAGCTGGAAGCCGTTGTCACTGATCACGCCGTAATCACCATCGAAGGACTTTACGGTCTCGGTTGCGGAATTGGCTGTGGCGGTCGGCGTGGCTGCGGCCGTGGTGGCATAGCCAGTCATAGCGAGCGTCGCGACAAGGCCGAGTGCGGTGATAGCATTGCGGGTGCGCATGGAAGTCTCTTGGTACGTTGTGGCAGGGAAGGGGATGGTATTCACCATCTTTGAATATGGTTTATTTTCCATTAAACTTAGCTTTGCAAGCGGCAGCGCTCCTAGTTCAATGGCGCCGCTGCGCAAATTAAAGGGACATGGCTTTTTTGCAACGTTTCTTGCCGGTTCCTGAGGCAATTCATGACGATTTTGAGTGTTTACAATAATAATCCGTTAATAGATGGCCGCCAGTCGGAACGGGCGATGCTTGTACGTCGCGGCGTGCAACTATTACTGCATGAGATGCGTCACGCCATCTTGCCGGAGTTGCCGCTTGCAAGCGGCCGCCGCGCCGACCTCATCACCCTGTCGGAAAAGGGCGAGATCTGGATCATCGAGATCAAAACCTCGATCGAGGACTTCCGCGTCGACCGAAAATGGCCGGATTACCGCCAGCATTGCGACCGTCTGTTCTTTGCGACGCACAAGGACGTGCCGCTCGATATCTTCCCGGAAGACTGCGGGCTGTTTCTGTCGGATGGTTACGGCGCGCATATGATCCGCGAGGCGCCCGAGCATCGCTTGGCGCCGGCGACACGCAAGTCGGTGACGCTGAATTTCTCCCGCGCCGCCGCCCAGCGGCTGCTATTGGCCGAATGGGCGACGGGCAAGGATTTTTCACCTGAGTGATGGTTATTTCGGCGCGCGCTTGGCGAGGATGCGTTGCAGCGTGCGGCGATGCATGTTGAGGCGGCGAGCCGTCTCGGAAACGTTGCGCTCGCACATTTCATAAACGCGCTGAATATGCTCCCAGCGAACCCGATCCGCCGACATCGGGTTTTCCGGCACTTCGGCTTTTTCGCCCGGCCGCTGCGTCAGTGCCGCATAGACATCGTCCGCATCCGCCGGCTTGGCGAGATAGTCGAGAGCGCCGAGCTTTACCGCCGTGACCGCCGTTGCGATATTGCCGTAGCCGGTCAGGACGACAATATGTGTGTCGTCGCGCCGCTGCCGGATCGCCTCGATGACCTCGAGGCCGGTGCCGTCGCCGAGGCGAAGGTCGACCACGGCATATTTCGGTGGAGTGGCCTTGGATTTGGCGACGCCTTCGGCCACCGATTCCGCCGTCTCGACCGTGAAGCCGCGTGTCTCCATGGCGCGCGCCAGCCGGCGCAGAAAGGGACCGTCATCATCGACGATCAGCAATGTCGTATCCGGGCCGATATGGTCCGCGTTATCCTTGGCCCCGGCGTGGGGATCGGCAAGCTCTTTATCCGTCATCATCTTCAATCCCGGCGGCATCCCGCCTGCACAGTCCTACTGATTTTAACGATCGGTGTTTTAAGCCGTGAAACTCATTTTGTCGAATTACTGTCGATCAAAACGCGCGGCCATTCGACGCGGATCCGGGCGCCCGGCGTCTCCGGATCGCGATTGCCGAAGGAAATGGCAGCGCCCGAGCGTTCCAGCAGGGTCTTGGCGATGAACAGCCCAAGCCCGAGGCCGCCGGCCGTGTCGTCACGCTGACGCGTCGTGACGTAGGGCTCACCGATCCGCGTCAGGATATCGGGCGCATAGCCATTGCCGTCGTCCTCGATGATGATGATGAGCAGAGCCGGGTCGTACTCCACCGTGACGGTCACGGTCTTGCGGGCATAGTCGACGGCGTTTTCGATGAGATTGCCGAGCCCGTACATAATGCCGGCATTGCGGTTGAGCACCGGTTCGCCGGCCCTCGGGCTCTTTTCGACCAACTCCAGTTTTATGCCGAATTCCCGATGCGGCGCGATGACCTCTTCCATCATCGACGACAGCGTCAACCGCCGCATATGCGCCTCGTCTTCGGCCGACAGCGTCGTCAGCCGCCGCAGGATATCGCGGCAGCGTTCGCTCTGGCTGCGCAGCAGCGCCACGTCCTCGCGGAAGCGGTCGTCATGGAGGAGCTCGCGCTCCATCTCCTTGGCGACGACGCTGATGGTCGCAAGCGGCGTGCCGAGCTCATGGGCCGCCGCCGCCGCCAGACCGTCGAGCTGCGACAGATGCTTTTCCCGCTGCAACACCAGTTCCGTCGCCGCCAGCGCATCGGCAAGCTGCGACGCTTCCATGGAGACGCGATAGGCATAGAAGGCGGCAAAGGCCATGGTCGAGGCGATCGAGCACCAGACGCCGAGCTGCATGACGCTATGGACGTTGACCTCGACGCCGCCATACCAGGGCAGGGGGAAGGGTGAGAAGGCAAGGCCGGTGATGCAGATCATCGCCAGCACGATCAGCACCATGCTGTAGCGGATCGGCTGCGAGGCAAAGGAGATGATGACCGGCACGCAGACCAGTGCTGAAAAAGGATTGGCAAGACCGCCGGTAATCAGCAGCAGCCCGCAGAGCTGCAAGAGGTCGAGGCCAAGCAGCGCGAAGGCGGCCGGCGGCTCCAGCCGGTGCGTCGGCGAATAGCGCAGCGTCAGGAAGAAGTTGATCCAGGCAAGGCAAGCGATCAGCACGCAGCAGGCCAGGAGCGGCATCGGAAATTTTAGCCAGAAGGCGACGATCATCACCGTTGCCGTCTGGCCGCCGACCGCAAGCCAGCGCAGGCGCACCAGCGTCTGCAATCTCAGCCGCCGGCTGGTGTGATAGTCGTCCTGCAACTTGGCGTCCGCAATCGCGATCTTGTCCAATCCTCTGAAGAAGCTGGCCATGTTCAGGTTCCTCTCGGCTTGGTTCGTGTCGTCGGCGCGGCCTCGGCCGGATCTTCCGGCCAGGGGTGCCGCGGATAGCGCCCGCGCATGTCGGCGCGCACGTCTTTCCAGGATCCCGCCCAGAAGCCGGGCAGGTCGCGCGTCGTCTGGATCGGCCGGTGCGCCGGCGACGTCAGCTCCAGCACCAGCGGCAAGCGACCGCCGCCGATGGCCGGATGCTGCTTCAGCCCGAAGAGTTCCTGCACGCGGATCGTCAACAGCGGCTCCTCACCCTCATAGTGGATCGGATGGCGCTGACCGGTCGGCGCTTCGAAATGCGTCGGCGCCATCCGGCCAAGGTCTCGCTGCAGCTCGTGCGGCACCAGCGACATCAATCCATTGGAGAGCCCGCCGGCGGCGATATCAGAAAGACCCCGCGCCTCGGTCTGGAAAGGTGTGAACCAGTCTTCGAGCCGTAAGAGCAAGGCTTCATCACTCATATCGGGCCAGGGCTCGCCGATCGTCCGGTACAGGAAGCCGATCCTATCCCGCAATTGCGCCGCCTCCTTGGAAAACGGCAGCACGTCGATCCCGAGCTCGCGAATGCCCTCGGCCAATGCCTTTGCCGCCTTTGCACCCGATGGGCGCGGCAAGGGTGTCTCTTCAAAAATGATGGCGCCGAGCCGGGTGACGCGGCGGGCGCGCACCTGTCGGCTGGCCTTGTCGAAGACGCTTTGGTCTTCGGTGCGGATTTCGCCTGGCAGATGCTCTTCGACATCAGCCCGCGAAATTTCCGCCGCTGCCAGGATACGGGCTTGCGCCGCCCGGCCGGTCAGGTCGGCAATCACCAGCATCTGCGCGCCGGCAAGCTGCTCCGTCTCCGGCAGTTCAGCCCCACGCCCATTCGCCATGACGAAACGTCCGCGCCCGCCGCGTTGCAGGGCAATGCGATCCGGGAAAGCATGCAGCAGTAGGGAACCAGCCAATATCGGCGCACCCGCAGTCGCCGTCTTGCCGCCGCCCGCTGCCGTCGCCAGCCTTCCGGCCAATCGGCGCGCCGCCTCGGCCCGCTCGCCCTTTTCCGTCTTGAAGCGCCTGAGCCGCTCTTCC
The DNA here is from genome assembly GCF_058803745.1 of Rhizobium sp. GW821-FHT14E12. Classification (NCBI taxonomy): domain Bacteria; kingdom Pseudomonadati; phylum Pseudomonadota; class Alphaproteobacteria; order Hyphomicrobiales; family Rhizobiaceae; genus Rhizobium; species Rhizobium sp. GW821-FHT14E12. Next base: position 2,678 of record NZ_JBXAPH010000027.1, on the reverse strand, counting down.
AGATCGACACTCGGCCCACCCAGTCCCTGTTCCGTCAGCAACACGGCGAGCATTGCTGCCTCCCGCGCCTGGCCGAAGTCCGCTGCCGAGATCACCATGGCCGACAGCCGTGGCGGCAAGGCCAGATCGCGCATCAGCTTCCCGCGCGCCGTTAAGCCGTTCTCGGCGTCCAGCGCGCCCAGCTGCCGCAGCAGCACACGCGCCTCATGGAGTGTGGTTGCCGGCGGCTGATCGACAAAGGCAAGCGCGGCGGGGTCCTGCACGCCCCAATGGGCAAGATCGAGCGCCAGCCCTGAGAGATCACTGGAGAGGATCTGCGGCGGCGTGAAGGCCGGCAGCGCCGCCGTCTGGCCAGGATGCCACAGCCGGATCGCAATACCGGGCTCCGTTCGTCCCGCGCGACCGGCCCGCTGGTCGGCGGAGGCCCGCGAGACGCGCACGGTCTCCAGACGGGTAATGCCGGTCGACGCCTCGAAGACGGGCAATCGCTGCATGCCGCTGTCGACGATGATCCTGACACCGTCGATGGTGATGGAGGTCTCGGCGATCGAGGTCGCCAGCACCACCTTGCGGGTGCCCTTCGGCGCCGGGCGGATCGCCGCGTCCTGTTCCTTCTGGCCGAGATTGCCGTAAAGCGGCGCGATGACTGTTTCCGGCGGCAACCGGCTTTGCAGTCGCTCGACCGTGCGGGTGATTTCCGCTTGTCCAGGCAGAAAGGCGAGGATCGAGCCCTGTTCCGTCGCATGGGCGTCGAGGATCGCCCGGGTTACCGTATCTTCTATCCGCTCGCCGGCCGGCCGGTCCTGATGGCGGATGTCGATCGGAAAGCCGCGGCCCATGCTTTCGATCACAGGCGGATCGTTCAGCAGCGCCGCCACCCGTTCGACATCGAGCGTCGCCGACATCACCAGGATTCGCAAGTCCTCGCGCAGGGCCGATTGCACGTCGAGCGCTAGCGCCAGGCCGAAATCCGCATCCAGCGAGCGCTCGTGGAATTCGTCGAAGATGACGGTGGAAACGCCAGTGAGTTCAGGATCGTCGAGGATCATCCGCGCGAACACACCCTCGGTCACCACTTCGATGCGCGTCTTCGCCGAAATACGATTATCGAGCCGCATGCGGTAACCGACGGTGTCGCCGACCTCTTCGCCAAGCAGCGAGGCCATGCGTGCCGCCGCTGCTCGTGCCGCTAGTCGCCGTGGTTCCAGCAGGATGATCTTGCCGTCGCCGCGCCAGCTCTGGCCCAGCAGGTAAAGCGGCACCAGCGTCGTCTTGCCGGCGCCGGGCGGCGCGGACAGGACCGCGCGCCGCTCCTGGCCAAGTGCCGTGCCGATATCGGCAAGCACATGCGAAACCGGCAGCTCGGGCAGCGGAGGCGTCATGGATGTCACGCCTGCCGGCCCCGCGCATATTCATAGGCCAGGATCGCGCCGGCCAGATCCTCGAGCGCCGCGCCCACCGATTTGAACAGGGTGATGTCGGTGTCGGTCGTGCGTCCCGGCTTTGTTTCGCGAACGAGCTCGCTGAGTTCGGCGCGGATGGCGCCCGCCGTCAGCACACCGCTCTTGAGCGGCTGCACGATATCGCCGGCTTCCTTCATCGCGCCGGCGCGCGTATCGACGAAAACCTCTGCGCGCCGGATCGCGGCGTCATCGGTTTCGCGCATGTCCGGCTTGAAGCCGCCGACAAGATCGAGATGCGCCCCGGGCTTCAGCCATTCGCCCTTGATCAGCGGCGTGCTCGACAGCGTTCCGCAGGAGATGATGTCGGCGCTGCGCACAGCCGCCTCGAGATCGGTAACGGCGGTGACATCCAGACCAAGGGCCTGCGCTTGGCCGGCGATGTCTGCCGCCTTGTCGTGATCGCGGCCCCATATGCCGATCCGCTTCAGGCTCCGCCCCTCGGCATGCGCCTGGATCAGGTTGAGCGACAGCCGCCCCGACCCACAGACAAGCAGCTCCTCAGCATCCGCGCGCGCAAGATAGCGCGCCGCCAGCGCCGAGGTGGCCGCCGTACGCCGTGCCGTCAGCTCGCCACCGTCGATCACTGCCAGCATCTCGCCGGTCTTGCCGGAGGACAGCAAATAGGTGCCGAAGATCGCCGGCAGGGCGCGGGTGGCATTGTCGGGAAAGACCGAGACCATCTTCACGCCCATATAATGTCCCGGCAGCCAGGCCGGCATCAAAAGCAGGGTCGCGTCGCTTTCGCCCGGCACCTCCATATCATGGTGATGCCTGACCGGCATGACGCAGTCGCCGGTAAACATGGAGGCGATCGCCTCGATCAGCGCCGGCCAGGCCAGCGCTGTACGTGTCTGCTCTTCATTAAGGACCAGCATTGTCCGCTCCTCTATTGCTTGAGACTTCTATTAGGTCTTAGCCGAGAAACTGGCAATTGCTGGTGCCGGCTGGCGGTGAACTCGATAGGGAAACCCGATTCCACGGTCTTCGTCCCTTATAAGAAGTTGGATTCCCCGATGACTCGTAAAATGAATCCGGAAAAGGCCCGTTAAAAGGACGATTTTCACTGCCATTCAATCGTCTCGACAAATCCATTAGTAAAATCAATACCTTATAAAAATGTCAGAATTTTTACAGATGGAGTGTTGACTAAGTTCTGGGGTGGGGTTTATAAGCCCACTCACTGAACGAGGGCGGCGGCGCTGCTAGCGACGAAGT
>NZ_JBXAPH010000026.1:0-11141 GCF_058803745.1 Rhizobium sp. GW821-FHT14E12 | reverse complement strand
TCAAAAAGGCCGGATGGGATGACCAATTCCTAACCGAACTCCTCGCTCATATGCGATAGCCCTGCCCCTTAAGGGGGGAGATTGGTAACCTGTGGCGCTGACTCGCCTCAAACCAGCATTGTATCCGCAGGGACTGAGCGACGTTGAACTAACGAAAGCAGCTGCAAACACCTAACGATCTCCCCCTTTGTGGGGGAGATGTCCCGATAGGGACAGAGGGGGTATCGCACTCTCCTCAAAGTCTGCCGTTACTTCCCGTCCCAGAACTCCCTCACACCCGCGCCTTATCGGCCTCCACAGCTCATGTGGATGCTGGCGGCTGCTATAACCGCATGCTTTCGATCGCGCCATGAGCCCGCAGATCCCCCGATGCATTCTGGTTGTCGGCGCCGCGCTCGGACAAGACGGCGATCATGCGGACCAGTTGATCGCGCACGTTGGTTGATTGCGCGATGTGCTGGTCAAGCTCGATCAGCTTCGCCTTGAGCCGTTCGAGGATGTCGGCACAGTCCAGTTGCTGAGAACCATTCTCCAGCACGGCACGCTCGATCTCCTTCAGGGTGAAACCGACCGATTGGGCCTGCAGGATGATCTGCAAGTTCGCGAATGCCTCCTCGCCATAGTCCCGATAGCCGTTCGCCAGCCGATCGGCACGCAGCACGCCACGTGCCTCGAGAAACCGGATTTTCGAGGGGGCGACTCCGGCACGCCGGGCCAGTTCGCCGATTTTCATGCAATGTCTCCTTTTAGGCTTGACCTTAAATATAGGTTGAAGGTGTAGGGCTTGTCCAACTGTAGAATTTCGGAGTGTTATTGCATGTTCGACGCCGTACCCGTTTCGCCCCTCTTCGCGCCTCTGACCTTGCCGAATGGTGCCGTGTTGACCAATCGCCTGGCCAAGGCTGCCATGGAGGAAAATATGGCAAATCACGAGCATTTGCCTGGCAAGGCGCTTGGCCGGCTTTACGCCGCCTGGTCGAAGGGTGGGGTCGGGCTCATTCTTTCCGGTAATGTCATGATCGATCCGACTGCGCTCACCGGCCCGGGTGGCGTCGTGCTCGACGCATCCCAGCCGCTGGAGCCCTTCAAGGAATGGGCACGAGCGGCCCGCAGCGGCGGCAACCATGCCTGGCTACAGATCAGCCATCCCGGCCGCCAGGTCATGAAGGCGATGGGGCAGGGTGCGGTGGCGCCTTCCGCCATCGGTGTTCAAATCGAGGGCGCCTCGCATCTCTTCCCAACGCCGCGGGCGCTGCGACCGGAAGAGATCTCGACCATTGTCGAGCGCTTTGCCGTTGCCGCTCAGATGGCGGAAGAGGCCGGCTTCACAGGGGTCGAGATCCATGCAGCCCACGGCTATCTGATCAGCCAGTTCCTCTCGCCGCTGAGCAACCGGCGAACCGACGAATGGGGCGGCTCGTTGGCCAATCGGGCGCGGCTGCTGCTCGACGTGATCAAGGCGGTGCGCGCGCGGGTCTCTGCCGGTTTCTGCGTCGGTGTGAAACTCAATTCGGCCGATTTTCAGCAGGGCGGTTTCGCGGCGGAGGATGCGGTGCAGGTGGTGCGCTGGCTCAATGACCTGCCGGTCGATCTGGTCGAACTGTCCGGCGGCAGCTACGAGAGCCCTGCCATGGCGGGCGCACCCCAGGATGGTGCCGTCAATCCGCGGGAAGCCTATTTCGTCGATTTCGCTCGCGAGATCGGCGCGGTTGCGCGCATGCCGATCATGGTAACCGGCGGCATCCGGCGCCTTGCCGTGGCCGAGCAGGCATTGCAGCCCAAGGATGGGCGGCCCGGCGTCTCTGTGGTCGGTATCGCCACCGCCTTTGCAGTCCAGCCGACATTGCCGATGAAATGGCGCGCGGGTGCCATGCTCGATGTCGCCATCCCACAGGTGCGCTGGAAGAAGAAGCTCTTCGCAAGCCTGGCCACGATGGCGGTGGTCAAGGTCCAGTTGAGCCGGATCGGTGCCGGCCGGGCGCCGAAGCCCAACGTCTCGCCACTTTTCGCCCTAATCGGCAACCAGCTGCAGACTGCCCGACGCACCCGCCGCTACAAAGTGTGGATCGCCGCTCGTCGCCAAGCCTGAACTCCTGGTGGGGCAAAGCTGCTCCCACCATCCCCGACTAAAGTCGCGGCTTTCACCGGTTCCTACTTCCCGTCCCAGGGCTTCAGCGCATCCTGCTTCAACTGTCGCTGCGTTTCAGGCGGCAGCTTGTAGTCGCCCTTGTAGGGCGCGCTTTCGAACGAGCCGTAGGTCGGGTTGGCGATGGCGATCCAGTCGTGGCCGAAATGGGCGGCATTGGCTTCGAAGACCTTCTGGCGTTCCTCAAGCGTGCCCTTGTAGTCGTCGGTGAAGTCGCCGAAATTGTCGCCGAACATCAGGAGAATACGGTAGTTCTTGGCGATGAAGGCGCGGCGCGTGCCCTTGGCCGAGCCCCAGTCGGGCTGCTCCTTGGCGCTGAGGAACGTGTCGACATTGTCGCCCATCGGGAAGCCGAAGCGCTTCATCTCCTCGACGGTCGGGCCTTCCTCGTCGGCGGTGCGGTTGGTGACGTAGAAGACCTTCACGCCCTTGGAGGCCGCATATTGCGTGAATTCGACGGAGCCCGGAATGGGGCTGTCCTGCTGGGCATTGACATATTTGGTCCAGCTGTCCGGCGTGAAGCCGGTGCCGGTGATAATGTTGTGGGCCTGATAGGGCGATGTGTTAAGCACCGTGTCGTCGACATCGAGGATGATCGCCGGGGGGAAATCCTCGAAGTTGCCGGTCTGCTCGACCGGGGCCGCGGTCCAGTTCTTGTCCGCCAGCGCTTCGTCAAGCCGGATACGGCCGAGCGCGTAGGCACCGAGCGCATTTGCCTTGGCCTCGACCGAGGTTTGGTCCCAGAGAACCGCGTTGAGATTGTCGTCGGGCTGGGCCGCGGGCAGGTCGGCTGCCAGAGCCGGCAGGGCGGCGGCAAGGCCGATGGCGGTCACGAGCGCCCGGCGCCCCAAATATCCATTTCTCACGCTGTTCTCCTTATGATTATTGGCTGCTGAAAATCCGCGAGGCATATCAACGGTTTCTGATATATTCGGATGCCATGATCCGGATAAGGATAGTTCGTGCTCGCAGGAAATGTGTCAAGTCTGTGACAGTCGCGATGCGGCTGGTTTTTGCTGTTCTCCGTGCTTGGCCATCACGAAAAAATGCCGAGGCCCTTTCAGGCCCCGGCATCTCTATTGCGTCACAGGCTCGGCTTACTTCTGCGCGTCGGCCCAGCTCTTGACCAGTTCGTCGTAGTTGACGGTGACCGGCTTTTCCTTCTCGTTGGCGATCTTCAGCTGCGGAGCGAGATGGCCGTTCTTGACGGCATCGGCGTTCCAGTAGGCGAGATCGTGCTCCTCGGCGAGCTTCGGACCGATGTCGCCCTGAACACCGGCGCGCTCGATGCGCTGCATCACCTTTTCCTGGTCGGCGCAGAGCGCGTCCATGGCGCCTTGCGCATTCTTGGCACCCGATGCGGCATCGCCGATCGCCTGCCACCAGAGCTGCGCCAGCTTCGGATAGTCCGGAACGTTGGTGCCGGTGGGCGACCACTGCACGCGTGCCGGCGAGCGATAGAACTCGATCAGACCGCCGAGTTCAGGCGCACGCTTGGTGAAGCTCTTGTCGCGGATGGTGGATTCGCGGATGAAGGTGAGGCCGACATGGCTCTTCTTCACGTCCACCGTCTTCGAGGTCACGAACTGCGCGTAGAGCCATGCGGCCTTGGCGCGGTCGACCGGGGTCGATTTCATCAGCGTCCAGGAACCGACGTCCTGATAGCCGAGCTTCATGCCGTCCTTCCAGTAGACGCCATGCGGAGAAGGCGCCATGCGCCATTTCGGCGTGCCGTCGGCGTTCATGACCGGCAGGCCGGGCTTGACCATGTCGGCGGTGAAGGCCGTGTACCAGAAGATCTGCTGGGCGACATTGCCCTGCGACGGAACCGGACCGGATTCCGAGAAGGTCATGCCTTGGGCTTCCGGCGGTGCGTAGGCCTTCAACCAGTCGAGATACTTCTGGATGGAGTAGACGGCGGCCGGGCCGTTGGTGTCGCCGCCGCGGGCGACGCAGGAGCCGACCGGACGCGAGTTTGCGTCGACCTTGATGCCCCATTCGTCGACCGGCAGGCCGTTCGGCAGGCCCTTGTCGCCGTTGCCGGCCATGGAGAGCCAGGCATCGGTGAAGCGCCAGCCGAGCGACGGGTCCTTCTTGCCATAGTCCATATGGCCGAAGACCTTCTTGCCGTTGACGTCACGGCCGGTGAAGAATTCGGCGATATCCTCATAGGCAGACCAGTTGACCGGCACGCCGAGTTCGTAGCCGTACTTGGCCTTGAAGTCGGCCTTGTTCTTCGCGTCGTTGAACCAGTCGTAACGGAACCAGTAGAGGTTGGCGAACTGCTGGTCGGGAAGCTGGTAGAGCTTCTTGTCCGGAGCGGTGGTGAAGCTGGTCCCGATGAAATCGGCGATATCGAGGCCGGGATTGGTGACGTCCTTGCCTTCGCCGGCCATCCAGTCGGTCAGGTTGCGGACCTGCTTGTAGCGCCAATGTGTGCCGATCAGGTCGGAATCGTTGACCCAGCCGTCATAGAGGTTCTGGCCGGTCTGCATCTGCGTCTGGATCTTCTCGACGACGTCGCCTTCCTGGATGACGTCGTGGGTGACCTTGATACCGGTGATGGCGGTGAAGGCCGGTGCCAGAACCTGCGATTCATACTGGTGCGTGGTCAGGGTTTCCGAGACGACCTTGATCTCCATGCCCTGGAAGGGCTTGGCCGCGTCGACGAACCATTGCATTTCCTTTTCCTGGTCGGCGCGCGAGAGCGTCGAAACGTCGCCGATCTCCTTGTCCAGGAATGTTTTGGCTTCGTTCATGCCGGCCTGAGCCGAGCCGGCCAGAGCCAGCAGCACGACTGCCGTCGTTGTTAAGAGATTCCGTCGCATATATTCCTCCCTACAGGTTGCGAGCGCATTGTCAGGCGACCGGATCCCCGGCCGTCTGTATCGACTTTCCTTACCGCGCCGCATACCCGAAGACGGGCAGAGGGCGGGGTAACTCCTTGAAACCGTGTCTAGACCAGGCGGAAGACGCCGATCGCATAGACCACGGAAAGGGCGACCGCCCACCACAGGCTAGGCCCAATCAGACCCAGCCATGCGAGATGGATGAAGGCGGCGCCGAGCAGCGAGACGAACAGCCGATCGCCGCGCGTCGTTTCAAAGCGCAGGATGCCGGTGCGCGGATTGCCGCCGGGCGAAACATATTCCCAGACGGCCATGCCGATCAGCAGCGCCAGGATCGTCGCGAAGAACAGCGCTGTCGGCAGCGTCCAGGCCATCCAGGAAAAATCGGTATTCATGATGGTCTCCCTTCAGACGCGGCCGAGCGCGAAGCCCTTGGCGATATAGTTGCGGACGAAATAGATGACGAGTGCGCCGGGGACCAAGGTCAGCACGCCGGCGGCGGCAAGCAGGCCCCAGTCCATGCCCGAGGCCGAGACCGTACGCGTCATGATGGCGGCAATCGGCTTGGCGTCGGTCACCGTCAGCGTGCGGGCGATCAAAAGCTCGACCCAGGAGAACATGAAGCAGAAGAAGGCGGCGACACCGATGCCGCTGGCGATCAGCGGAATGAAGATCTTGATGAAGAAGCGCGGGAACGAATAGCCGTCGATATAGGCCGTCTCGTCGATCTCCTTCGGTACTCCGGACATGAAACCTTCGAGGATCCAGACCGCGAGCGGCACGTTGAACAGGCAGTGCGCCAGCGCCACGGCGATATGGGTGTCGATCAGGCCGAAGGCCGAATAGAGCTGGAAGAAGGGCAGCGCGAAGACCGCCGGCGGCGCCATGCGGTTCGTCAGCAGCCAGAAGAAGACGTGCTTGTCGCCGAGGAAGCGGTAGCGCGAGAAGGCGTAGGCCGCAGGAAGAGCGCAACCAACCGAGATCACCATGTTCATGACGACGTAGGTGATCGAGTTGATATAGCCCTTGTACCAGGACGGATCGGTGAAGATGATCGTGTAATTGCGCAGCGTCGGCGCATGCGGATAGAGCGTCAATCCGCCGACGATCTCCTCATTGGTCTTGAAGCTCATATTGACGAGCCAGTAGATCGGCAGGAGCAAAAAGATGATGTAGAGGGTCGGTACCACCCAGGACCAGCGCCCCTCTTCGCGGTGGCGGCTTACCGACTGCGTGCCCGTGGTGGCCGGTGCGTTCGCCGTGGAGCTTGAAGCGGCCAATTGATGCATCGTTGCGTCGTCGGCCGTGGTGGAAAGAGGTTTGGCGCTCATCGCGTCGCTCCCGCATCATAATTGGTCATGACTGTGTAGAAGACCCAGGACAGCAGCAGCACGATCAGGAAGTAGACGAGCGACATTGCCGCTGCCGGACCGAGATCGAACTGGCCGAGCGCAATTTTCACAAGGTCGATCGACAGGAAGGTCGTGGAATTGCCGGGGCCGCCGCCGGTGACGACGAAGGGTTCGGTATAGATCATGAAACTGTCCATGAAGCGCAGCAGCACGGCGATCAAAAGCACGCGGTTCATCTTCGGCAGCTGGATGTAGCGGAAGACGGACCAGCGCGAGGCGCCGTCGATCTTGGCGGCCTGATAGAAGGCATCGGGGATGGAGGCAAGGCCGGCATAGCAGAGCAGCACGACAAGGCTGGTCCAGTGCCAGACGTCCATGAGGATGATCGTCGCCCAGGCGTCGACCGGATCGGAGACGTAATTATAGTCGATGCCGAGGCCGACGAGGACATAGCCCATCAGGCCGATATCGCTGCGGCCGAATACCTGCCAGATCGTGCCGACGACATTCCACGGGATCAGCAGCGGCAGGGCCATCAGCACCAGGCAAACCGGCACGCCGACACCCTTCTTCGGCATGTTGAGGGCGATGAGGATGCCGAGCGGCACCTCGATCGCCAGAATGACGAAGGAGAAGATCAGGTTGCGGAACATCGCGTCCCAGAAGCGGCCGGAACGAAGGATCTCCTCGAACCATTGCGTCCCTGCCCAGAAGAAGACGTTGTTGCCGAAGGTGTCCTGCAGCGAATAATTCACCACCGTCATCAGCGGAATGACGGCCGAGAAGCCGACAAGCACCAGGACGGGGATGAGCATGAACCAGGCTTTGTTGTTCCAGGGCTTGTCCATGATCAGGCTCCCATCTCGACGCGCCAGGAGTTGGCGTAGATATTGATGCCGGCGGGATCGAAAGCGATGTGCGGTTCAGCCGGCACGGTCTGGTCCTCGCCGATGACGGCGACGATGTCCTGTCCGTCCAACTTGGCGCGCACCACCTTGCGGCGGCCGAGATCCTCGACCTGAGTGACTGTCGCCGGCATGCCTTCGCGGCCGAGGCGGACGAATTCCGGGCGGATGCCGAGTTCGGAGCGGCCCTCGCGGCGCTCAATGGGTGCGCCGGGAAGAGCGATAGTGCGATTGCCGAGCCGCGCGTTGCGGCCGTCGATCTCGATCGGCAGGACGTTCATGCCCGGCGAGCCGATGAAATAGCCGACGAAGGTATGGCGCGGGCGCTCGAACAGGTCGTTCGGCGTGCCGATCTGCACCACTTCGCCATTGTACATCACCACCACCTTGTCGGCGAAGGTCAGTGCCTCCGTCTGGTCGTGGGTGACGTAGACCATGGTGAAGCCGAAGCGGCGGTGGAGCTGTTTCAGCTGCGAGCGCAGCACCCACTTCATATGCGGGTCGATGACCGTCAGCGGCTCGTCGAACAGGATGGCGTTGACGTCGGAGCGCACCAGGCCGCGACCGAGCGAAATCTTCTGCTTGGCGTCGGCGGTCAGGCCCCGCGCCTTGCGATGGGCGCTGTCGGAGAGGCCGATCATCTCGATGATCTCGTCGACCTTGCGCTTCACGTCGGCTTCCGGGATGTGCCGGTTGCGCAAGGGGAAGGCGAGGTTTTCATAGACCGTCATCGTGTCGTAGACGACCGGGAACTGGAAGACCTGGGCGATGTTACGCTCCTGGGTCGATAGCCGGGTCACGTCCTTGCCGTCGAAGAGGATGCGGCCTTCCGAAGCGCGCACCAAGCCGGAGACGATGTTGAGCAGCGTGGTCTTGCCACAGCCGGACGGCCCAAGCAGCGCATAGGCGCTGCCGTCCTCCCAGCTGTGATGCACTTCCTTCAGCGCATAGTCCGCGTCGGACTTCGGATGGTCGTTATAGGCGTGTCGGATATGATCCAGGTCGATACGTGCCATTGGCCGTGTCTCTCCTCAGGCTGCCCGTTGGAGGGCGGGGGTAACGGCGGCGCCATCGGTGTCGAACACCATGATGTGGCGCGGGTCGATGTAGACGTCGATCGCATCGTCGACATCGATGTCCTGGACGCCCTGGGTCAGCATCACCCAGCGCCGGTCGGCGAAATCGATGTGGATGTAGCTTTCCGAACCGGTGATCTCGGTCACCATCACCCGCGCCGGCGCGGCGACGGCGTCCGGCGTTTGCGGCTTCAGCGCCAGATGGTGTGGCTGGAAGGCGATCGTGTAGGGGCCGTCCGGCCGGTCCTCGAGGCCCTGCGGTACGGGCAGGCGAATGCTGTCGTTCAGCACGAACTGGTTGCCGCGCTTATTGAGTGTGATGGTGTTCAGCGGCGGATCGGCGAAGGTGGTCGCGGTCATCAGGTCCTTCGGGTTGCGGAAAACGTCGATCGTCGGCCCGAACTGCGTGATGCGGCCCTTGGACAGGGTGGCGGTATTGCCGCCGAGAAGCAGCGCCTCGGAAGGCTCGGTGGTGGCGTAGACGAAGATGGCGCCGGATTCGGCGAAGATTTTCGGCAGCTCGGCGCGCAGTTCCTCGCGCAGTTTGTAGTCGAGATTGGCGAGCGGCTCGTCGAGCAGCACCAGGCCGGCATTCTTGACGATGGCGCGGGCCAGCGCCGTGCGCTGCTGCTGGCCGCCGGAGAGGCTGAGCGGCAGGCGGTCGAGGAAGGGGCCGAGCCGCAAGAGGTCGGCGGCCTTCTTTACCTCCCGGTCGATCGTCTCCGCGTCGGTGCCGCCAAGGCGCATGGGCGAGGCGATGTTGTCGTAGACGGTCATCGCCGGATAGTTGATGAATTGCTGGTAGACCATGGCAACGTTGCGGCGCTGCACGGGAACGCCGGTGACGTCGGCGTCATCGACATGGATCGTGCCTGTCGTCGGCTTGTCGAGACCGGCCATCAGCCGCATCAGCGAAGTCTTGCCCGACAGCGTCGGTCCGAGGAGGACATTCAGCGTGCCGCGCTGTAGCGTCAGGTTCGTTTCGGCGATATGCGTTTCGCCGCTGACCGACTTCGACACGTTTCTGAGTTCAAGCACGATAGATTCCTTCCATGCGCGGCATGTCGATGCCGCTGCGAGGAGATTGATAGTTCTGGGTCGGTTATGTCTTACGGGGTGATGTTTTTTGCCCAAGCCGGCTCGGCACTTGTCACGCGCGGTTGCGCGCCGGTGCCAGATTCCGAATGGTGAAATGCTCTTAGGAAAATGCGGCGTCTGAAGCTCGATGCAAAAGATCCGCCTTCGCGCAGGCTATGGCGCGCAGGCCAAATGGCAATGCAGCTTGCTCTGCGGGCAGCGCCATTTTTGCTATCGATTCGATCTGTGGACAATGGATCCTCCCCCTGTTTCACTTTACGCCCCTCAAGCGAAAACCGAAACCATAATGACGATAAATGAAGATAAAGGAATGTCAAACGAAAACTAGCCGCGTTTCAGTTTCGCTTCATAAATCTCGTTTTAGTGCTTTTTTAGGGGGTTATAATAAGTAAGGTAACCGATTGATCGGGATGGGAAATGGCTTGAAATCCCTGTCCGGACGCGAAAAGGCGAGCCAGTGGCTAAAGCCAGTTGATGCGCTTCAGCACCCAGAGGGTGGCGATCGAGGTAACGGTCACGAAGAGGACGATGACGACGAAGGCCCAGGTGTCGTTGACGCCGGGAATGCCGCCGACATTCATGCCGAACAGGCCGGCCACCACACTCGGCGGCAGCAGCAGGGCGGCAAGGGCTGCGAGGCGGTTGGAGTTGCGAGCGATGCGCTCGCTGATGACGGTCGACAGGTCGTCATGCAGGATGCTGGTGCGGTCGCGTATGGCGTCGAGATATTCGATGTAACGCATCAGCTTGTCGATGACCTCGCGCATGCGCAGCTTGTCGCGTTCGGCAAGCCAGGGCGCGTCGTCATGTTCGATGCGGTTCAGCGCGTCGCGCTGCGGTGCCAGGTATCGGCGAAGCTGCACGGCCCGCCGACGCAAAAGCTTCAGGCGCTCGCGCACCTGGCCGGCTTCGCCATGAAAGATCAGCTCGTCAAGCTCATCCACCTCCTCGTCCATGGCGTCGAGCACGGGTTCGAGATCGCGCACCAGCTTGTCGCCGATCAGGGCCAGCAGGTCGCCTGAGCGCTGCGGACCCTTTTTCTTTTCCAGCGACAGGCGGATATCGCGCAGCGCCGTGATGTAGTGGCCGCTGTCGCGTAGCGAAACGATGCGGTCGCCATCGACCCAGAGATGAAGGGGCACGAGGTCGATATCGGCGGGCTTCTGCGTCGTGCCATCCGGCGATGTCGCGCAGACACCGCGCAGGATGATCAGCAGCCCGTCGCCCACGGGTTCGACGCGCGGACGGGATTCCTCCTCCAGCAGGGCTTCGATCACGAAAGGATCAAGGCCGCTCTTGTGGGTGATCCAATCGGCGGTGGCGGGATGATCGCGTTCGAAATGCAGCCAGGTGACGCCCTCTCCGGGCTTGCAGGAGCCGACCTGATCCGTGCTGAGCTGCCTGCAGCCGCCCTGTCCGTCGAGCAGGGAGGCGAAACGCAATCCCGGTTCGGTGCCGTAGCTGACAGTCGAGCTGTTCGTTGCTTCCATGGCGCCTTGATCCATCCCACCCCCATGGCAGCAAAAAGCGCGAGCATCACCGGAGTTTGTGGTGTGCTGGTGGGTAGCTTATCAGTTCGGATCAAAGTGGCAAGGTGGAGATGGATAGCGCGGTGAAGCCCTTCATCCGGACTATCCATCCCTCTCCCCGCTTGCGGGGAGAGCGACTGTCTTGTTGGTCAAGCTGATTGCCATGGTTTTTGATCCCGGATGATG
>NZ_JBXAPH010000025.1:0-14917 GCF_058803745.1 Rhizobium sp. GW821-FHT14E12 | reverse complement strand
CCCAAAGGGCCGACGGTCTTCCATCCGCCACCGCGAGGCCAATAGTAGCACACACGGTCTGTTCTAAGTTACAAGGGTTAGGGTGAGGGGCCATGCACAAAGGCGCGGCACTGGCGCGCTTACCTGACCGGTACCGCCAATCTTGGAAAACATCGATGCTTCTCCCCAACGGAATTCGCCATCTCCCCGACTATCTCGACCGGCCCCAACAGGAAGCCCTGGTCGAAGCCATCCGCAACGTCGTCGCTGAAGCACCACTTTACACGCCGGTCATGCCCGGCACCGGCAAGGAGATGTCGGTGCGGATGACCAATTGCGGCCCGCTTGGCTGGGTGACGGATAAGCAGCATGGCTATCGCTATCAGCCAGCCCATCCCGTAACAGGCAGGCCGTGGCCGGCGATGCCACCGGAATTGTTGGAACTTTGGGCTAATATAGCCGGCTATGAAAAGTCGCCGGAAGCCTGTCTGGTCAATTTCTACAATGACGATGCTCGCATGGGCCTGCATCAGGATCGCGACGAACAGGATCTTAAGGCGCCCGTGCTGTCGATCTCGCTCGGCAACACCTGCCTCTTCCGCGTCGGCGGTCTCAACCGCAATGATCGCACGCTATCCTTCAAGCTCTCCAGCGGCGACATCGTCGTCCTTGGCGGCGAGGGCAGACTCTGCTTCCACGGCGTCGACCGCATCCATCCAGCGACATCGACGCTGCTCAAGAATGGCGGGCGGATCAATTTGACGCTGCGGCGCGTCAATCCCTGATCTAGGCGTCAGAGCTTCCTGAGTGCCACCTGTTCGATCAGATGGTTCTTGCCCTTGCGCAGGATCAGGTCGGCGCGCGGGCGCGTCGGCAGGATATTCTGGCGAAGGTTCTTCAGGTTGATGTTCTTCCACAGTCCCTCGGCAATCCCGAGCGCCTCTTCCTCGGTGATCGAGGCATAGCGGTGGAAGAAGGAGTGCGGATCGCGGAAGGCGGTCTCGCGCAGCCGCATGAAACGGGTGACATACCAATTGTGGATCAGATCTTCGTCCGCATCGATATAGATCGAGAAATCGAAGAAGTCCGAGACCATCGGCACGATCTTGCCGTCGGCCGGCAGGTGCCGCGATTGCAGCACGTTGATGCCCTCGAAGATCAGGATATCCGGCCGGTCGACGGTCTTGTATTCGTTCGGCAGCACGTCATAGACGAGGTGCGAATAGCAGGGCGCCTTGACATCCGGCTGTCCGGCCTTGATCGCCGAGAGGAAACGCAGCAACGCGGCGGTATCGTAGCTTTCCGGAAAACCCTTGCGCTGCATCAGGTTGCGGCGCTGCAATTCGGCATTCGCATAGAGAAAACCGTCGGTGGTGATCAGGTCGACCTTCGGGCTCGACGGCCAGCGGCGCAGCAGTTCCTTCAGGATACGGGCCGTGGTCGATTTGCCGACGGCGACCGAGCCGGCGATGCCGATGACGAAGGGCGTCTTGGCGACACCGTTGAGGCTGAGGAAGCGGTTGCGCTGTTCGAACAGGATCTGCGAGGATTCGACATGCGACGACAAAAGCCGCGACAGCGACAGATAGATGCGCCGGACCTCATTGAGATCGATCGGGTCGCCCATGGAGCGCAGCCGCGTGACTTCGTCGGCGGTCAGGGTCAACGGCGTATCGGCCCGGAATTTCGCCCATTCCTCCGTGGAGAAGAAATAATAGGGCGAATAGGCTTTCGCCTGAAAAATATCGAGCGTCTCGGGTGTGGTCGGGGTTTTGGTCGCTATTGTCATCGCGTTCTACCGGCTTGCCTTCTCCTGAAGGCCGGATTGAGCGGTGCGCCTTTCAAGCTCACCCATGACATTCTGCAACGGAATGCCAGCAATCTTCAATACGACCATAAGATGATAAAGCAAATCGGCCGCCTCATAGGTGAGATTGTCGCGATCGCCGGTCACGGCGGCCATCACGGCCTCGATCGCTTCCTCGCCCAGTTTCTTTGCGGCTTTCGGCTGGCCGGCGGCATAAAGCTTCGCCGTCCAGGATTCCTCCGGCGGCGCCTTGGAGCGCTCGTCGACGATCCTTTCGAGGTCGGAAAGGGTAAATCCGCTCATCCGTCGTTGTCCTCCCTAGTCGAGCCGCATGGCGATGCCATGTTCCGACATATACCGTTTTGCTTCGCCGACCGAATAGGTGCCGAAGTGGAAAATCGAGGCCGCGAGCACGGCGGTCGCATGGCCTTCCTTGATACCGGCGACGAGATCGTCGAGATCGCCGACGCCGCCCGAGGCGATAACCGGAACGCGCACGGCATCCGCGATCGCCCGCGTCAGCTCCAGATCGTAGCCGACCTTGGTGCCGTCGCGGTCCATGGAGGTGACAAGCAGTTCGCCGGCGCCGCGCTCGACCATCCTGCGGGCAAAATCGACGGCGTCGATGCCGGTCGCGTTGCGGCCGCCATGGGTATAGATCTCCCAGGCGCTCAGATTGTCGCCGCCGAGCTCTTGCATGCGCCGCCGTTTGGCGTCGATCGAGACAACGATGCATTGATTGCCGAACTTGTCGGCGGCTTCAGCGACGAAATCCGGATTGTTCACCGCCGCCGAGTTGATCGACACCTTGTCGGCGCCGCACAGTAGCAGCTTGCGGATATCGGCGATGGCGCGAACGCCGCCGCCGACCGTCACCGGCATGAAGCATTGTTCGGCCGTGCGGGCGACGACATCGAAGATCGTCTCCCTGTTGTCGGAAGAAGCGGTGATATCGAGGAAGCAGAGCTCGTCGGCGCCGGCGGCGTCATAGGCTTTGGCGGCTTCGACAGGATCACCGGCATCGACGAGATTGAGGAAATTGACGCCCTTGACGACGCGGCCGTCCTTGACGTCGAGGCAGGGGATGACGCGGGCTTTCAGGGTCATTGCGCGATCTCCTTTTCCCTGGCCGCCTTGATCAGCGCCAGGGCCTCCTGCGGATCGATACGGCCATCATAAAGCGCCCGGCCGGAAATCGCACCCTCCAGTTTGCGGGCGTCCGGTTCGACCATGCGGCGGATATCATCCATCGAGGCCAGGCCGCCGGAGGCGATGACCGGGATGGAAACGGCATCGGCCAGTTCCAGCGTTGACGCCCAGTTGATGCCGGTCAGAATCCCGTCGCGGTCGATGTCGGTATAGATGATCGCGGCGACGCCGGCGCCTTCGAATTTCTTCGCCAGCTCGATGATGCCGAGTTCGGAGGCTTCCGCCCAGCCCTCGACCGCCACCTTGCCGCCCTTGGCGTCGATGCCGACGGCGACATGGCCCGGAAACTTTTTGCAAGCCTCGATCACCAGCGCCGGATCGCGCACGGCGACGGTGCCGAGGATGACGCGGGTAAGCCCGCGCGCCAGCCAGTTCTCGATATGGTCGAGCGTGCGGATGCCGCCGCCGAGCTGCACCGGGTTCTTCGTCGCCTTGAGGATGGCGTCGACAGCCGCGCCGTTGACGGTCTCGCCGGCGAAGGCGCCGTTAAGATCGACTACATGCAGCCATTCGAAGCCCTGGTCCTCAAAGGCTTTGGCTTGATCGGCGGGGTCGGGATTATAGACGGTCGCCTGGTTCATATCGCCGAGCTTCAGGCGCACGCACTGGCCGTCTTTCAGGTCGATGGCAGGGAAAAGAATCATAGTTTCTGTCCTTGAAGCGCGAGCCTTACGGCTTCCAGCGCAGGAAATTAGCAATCAGGGCGAGGCCGAGCTTCTGGCTTTTTTCCGGGTGGAACTGCGAGCCGGCCATGTTGTCGCGGCCGACGAAAGCGGTCATCGCCCCGCCATAGCCGGTGGTGGCAATGACGTCGTCGGCATGCTCGGCGGCCAGATGGTAGGAATGCACGAAATAGGCGTGCAGCCCGTCCGACCCCGTCGGAATGCTGTCGAAGAGCGGGTGCGGGTGCCTCAGATCCAGCGTGTTCCAGCCGATCTGCGGGATTTTCAAGGTGGGATCGCTCGGCGTCATCTCCTTGACGTCGCCCTTGATCCAGCCGAACCCTTGCGTGATCGTCTTTTCCAGTCCGCGCGACGACATCAGCTGCATGCCGACGCAGATCCCGAGGAAGGGGCGGGCCTTGTGTTCGACGACATCGATGACGGCTTCCGCCATGCCGGAAACGGCGTTGAGCCCGCGGCGGCAATCGGCATAGGCGCCGACGCCCGGAAGCACGATGCGGTCGGCGGTGGCGACGCGCTCGGCATCGTCGGTGAGATCAATCTCGGCGTCGATGCCGGCCTCGCGGGCTGCGCGTTCGAAGGCTTTGGTGGCCGAGCGCAGGTTGCCCGAGCCGTAGTCGATAATCGCGACGCGCATATTCAGCGTCCTCCGTCATAGCCGAGAAGACCGAATGTCGATCCGCCGTGGCCGGAATTATTGTTTGAATAGGAGGGGATATCCCAGCCGTTCGCGCGGATATTTTCCTGCGCCTTCGGCTCGATGCCCGAGAAATGGATGTCTTCAGCCGTCGCCAGATTCTGCGCCGAAACCAGCCCTTCCGTCTTCCATCCACGACCTGCAAGAACGCGGTAGAGGGCGTTCGAGCCTTCGAGCGCCGCGAGGATGCGGACGCCGATGAAGATCGCGATGCCGGCGGCGAAAAATCCCGGCTGGCGGATCAGCTCCAGCGCGATGCCCTGCAGCAGAAAGGCGGCGGCGGCATGCAGCCACAGCCGGTGGTAAATCATCCACAGCGTCGGAAACAGAAAAGCCCACCAGGAAAAGCCGTCGCGGATGAAGCGCGTCTTGTCCTGGTTGCCGTCCGGCCCGCCGGGTGGCGTCAAAATCAGATAGCTTGCCATCTCTTCACTTCCCCCATGATGGGGCTCAGGCGAGGGTGCCCTTTGTCGAGGGTACACGGCCTGCCTGCCGCGGGTCGATCTCGGTTGCCGTGCGCAGCGCGCGGGCAACGGCCTTGAAGCATGTCTCGGCTATATGGTGATTGTTGGCGCCATAATGGTTGAGGATATGCAGCGTGATGCCGGCGTTCTGCGCCAGCGCCTGGAAAAACTCGCGCACCAGTTCGGTATCGAAGGTGCCGATCTTCGGCGCGCTGAAGGCAACGTTCCAGACGAGGAAGGGCCGGCCTGAGAGATCGACGGCGGCCTTGGTCATCGTCTCGTCCATGGCGAGATCGATCGAAGCATAGCGCGTGATGCCGCGCCGGTCGCCCAGCGCCTTGGCAATGGCCTGACCGATGGCGATGCCGGTATCTTCAACGGCATGGTGATCGTCGACATGCAGGTCGCCCTTGGTGTCGATTTCCATGTCGATCAGCGAATGTCGCGACAGCTGCTCCAGCATATGGTCGAAGAAACCGACGCCCGTCGAAATGGTCGACTTGCCGCTGCCGTCGATATTGACGGAAACGGAGACCGAGGTCTCGTTGGTCTTGCGGGAAACGCTTGCCGTGCGGCTCGCTACAGTCTCTGCCATGGGCTGCTCCATCGGGATGACGGCCGTTCCATATCAGGCACATCGGCAAATATCCAGAAGTTAAGTCTCCGATGACTTATCTAGCCGGCTTCCAAGCATCATTCCAAAATGGAAGGCATTTGCAATCGTAAAAAGCCCTCTTACATAGATCACGACGGGGCCGAAACGCGGCCCGGCAGAAAGCCCGCCAGAATGGGGGCAAACAGGTGTTACATGACGACAATTGTGACTATTCGCAAAGGTGGCAAGGTTGTGATGGCCGGTGACGGCCAGGTCAGTCTTGGCCAGACCGTAATGAAGGGCAATGCCCGCAAGGTTCGCCGCATCGGCAAGGGCGACGTGATCGCCGGTTTCGCCGGCGCGACCGCCGATGCCTTCACGCTGCTGGAGCGGCTTGAAAAGAAGCTCGAACAATATCCCGGCCAGCTGATGCGCGCGGCCGTCGAGCTCGCCAAGGACTGGCGCACGGACAAGTATCTGCGCAACCTCGAAGCCATGATGCTGGTGGCCGACAAAAGCGTAACGCTTGCCATCACCGGCAACGGCGATGTGCTTGAGCCGGAACACGGCGCGCTGGCGATCGGCTCCGGCGGCAATTATGCGCTCGCCGCCGCGCGCGCGCTGATGGATACCGACAAATCCGCCGAGGAGGTCGCCCGCCGCGCCCTCGATATCGCCGCCGACATCTGCGTCTACACCAACCATAATGTGGTGATCGAGACGCTCGATGCCGAAGCCTGAATTCCTATCTTGATCGTATCCAGCCCTGACGGGAAACACACGAAATGACCACTTTTTCCCCCCGCGAGATCGTTTCCGAACTCGACCGTTATATCGTCGGCCAGCATGAGGCCAAGCGCGCCGTGGCGATTGCGCTGCGCAACCGCTGGCGCCGCCAGCAGCTTGAGCCTGATCTGCGCGACGAAGTCATGCCCAAGAACATCCTGATGATCGGCCCGACCGGCGTCGGCAAGACGGAAATCTCCCGTCGCCTCGCCAAGCTTGCCGGTGCGCCTTTCATCAAGGTCGAAGCCACCAAGTTCACCGAAGTCGGCTATGTCGGCCGCGACGTCGAACAGATCATCCGCGATCTCGTCGAAGTCGGCATCGGCCTGGTGCGTGAAAAGAAGCGTGCCGAGGTGCAGGCCAAGGCGCATATGAGCGCTGAAGAGCGTGTGCTCGATGCCCTGGTCGGCGCGACCGCCTCGCCGGCGACGCGCGACAGCTTCCGCAAGAAGCTGCGCGACGGCCAGCTCGACGACAAGGAAATCGACATCGAAGTTGCCGACAGCGGCTCCGGCATGCCCGGCGGCTTCGAGATCCCCGGCATGCCCGGCGCCAATATCGGCGTGCTCAACCTGTCGGAAATGTTCGGCAAGGCCATGGGCGGCCGCACCAAGAAGGTCCGCACAACGGTCAAGGATTCCTACAAGGAGTTGGTGCGCGACGAATCCGACAAGCTGATCGATAATGAGGCGATCCAGCGCGAAGCCGTGCAATCCGCCGAGAATGATGGCATCGTCTTCCTCGACGAAATCGACAAGATCGCCGCCCGCGACGGCGGCATGGGCGCCGGCGTTTCGCGCGAAGGCGTGCAGCGCGACCTGCTGCCGCTGGTCGAAGGCACGACGGTCTCGACCAAGTATGGTCCGGTCAAGACCGACCATATCCTCTTCATCGCCTCCGGCGCGTTCCATGTCTCGAAGCCTTCGGATCTCCTGCCGGAATTGCAGGGCCGCCTGCCGATCCGCGTCGAGCTTCGGCCGCTGACCAAGGAGGACTTCCGCCGCATCCTGACCGAGCCGGAAGCCAGCCTCATCCGCCAGTACAAGGCGCTGATGGAGACGGAAGACCTGAAGCTCGACTTCACCGACGACGCCATCGATGCGCTCGCCGATGTCGCCGTGCATCTGAACTCCACGGTCGAGAACATCGGCGCCCGCCGTCTGCAGACGGTGATGGAGCGGGTGCTGGACGAGATTTCCTACAATGCCTCGGACCGCGCCGGCGTTTCGGTGACCATCGATGCCGCCTATGTCCGCGAGCATGTCGGCGATCTCGCCAACAATACCGACCTGTCGCGCTTCATTCTTTAGTGCGATCGATGCCGGCATTGGCATCTTGAAATATTAATCACTCGACAGCGGGCCTTTAACTTTTTAGTTAGAGGCCCGTTTCTTTGCGTGACTTGGCTTTATTCGGCCAAGATTGTCCCTCAGGCAGCCGCATGGAAGCATCGGATAAAACTTCGATAGGGCAGCCATCGTGCGACGCATACTGATCCCCTTTCTCCTGGCGCTCGTCAGCCTTTCCTGGATACCGGCCCATGCCGATGCGGCAACCATGGTGCCGCCGGGCAACCGCAATGCCGAGCAACCGGCGATCCCCGGCGCCTCGGTGCGCCGCACGCGGGGCACGAATTCGACCTTCGACCGCAAATACCAGAAGGTTCGCGAGCTGCTGGCGACAGACACCAGGCTGATGTCGAAGATCAAGTCGACGGCGCGCGCCTATGGCATCGATCCGATCCACATCATCGGCGCGTTGGTTGGCGAGCACACCTATAATGTCGATGCCTATGACGGCCTGCAGTCCTACTACGTCAAGGCTGCCTCCTATGCCGGCCAGAGCTTCCGCTTTGCCTATAGCGGCGAAAACATCGATGATTTCGTTGCTCGGCCGCAATTCGACGTCTGCAAGGCCAAAAGGGATTCCTACAGCCTCTGGACCTGCCGCGAGGATGTCTGGGACAGCGCTTTCCGGGGCAAGAAGGTCGACGGCAAATCCTTCCCCGACAATCGGTTCAGCGCCGTTTTCTTCCAGCCCTTCTATGCCGGCCAGACCTTCGGCCTTGGCCAGATCAATCCGCTGACCGCTCTGGAGCTTTCCGATCTCGTCAGCTCCACCTCGGGCATTCCGAAGCTGGATGAGAAGGATGCCAGTGGCGTCTACAAGGCGATCATGGACCCGGATCTATCGCTTGCCTTCGTCGCCGGCTCGATCCGCAAGTCGATTGACGATTACCGCTCGATCGCCGGCATGGATATATCCGGCAATCCGGGCCTTACTGCGACGCTCTACAATGTCGGCAATTCCCGCCAACGCGCCGCCGCGCTTGCCGCCAAGAATCGTGGCGTGAGCCAGCCGGTCTGGCCGGAGGAAAATTACTATGGCTGGCTGATCAATGAGAAGCTGAGCGACCTGAAGTCGCTGCTATAGACTTCGCGGTCGATGCTCACCATATCGGATCCTGATGCCGCCAAGGGCGCAGAGGGCCGAGCGGGCCGGTTTTCGAGGAGAATTGATCTCATGGATATGATCCAGGAAGCCTTTTCTCCGCCGGCCCCGATCCCGCGCACCGTGCCGCCGTCGCGGCTGACGATCATCCGCACCATTCTGCGCAATCCGCTCGAACTTTGGGGTGAACCCTCCTATACGCTGCCCTGGATCATGACGCGCTTCATTCGCGAGCGCACATTGATCGTCAACGATCCCGGCCTGATCAAGCATGTGCTGGTCGACAATGCTTCCAATTACCGCATGTCCGATATCCGCCAGCTCATACTCCGGCCGATCCTGCGCGATGGTCTGCTGACAGCGGAAGGCCCCGTCTGGAAGCGCTCTCGCAAGGCCGTCGCCCCGGTCTTCACGCCGCGCCACGCACAGGGCTTTGCCGGCCAGATGCTGAGCCAGAGCGAGGATTACGTCCGTAAATACGAGGATGTCGGCAGCAAGGGCAAGGTCTTCGATATCGCTGTCGACATGACCGAGCTCACCTTTGTCATTCTCGCCGAGACACTGTTTTCCGGCGAGATCGTCACGCAAGGCGACAGTTTCGCGGATGACGTCAACGAGTTGCTGCATCGCATGGGCCGCGTCGATCCGATGGACCTCCTGCGCGCGCCATCCTGGGTGCCGCGCGTCACCCGCATCGGCGGCCAGAAGGTGCTCGACAAGTTTCGCGGCATCGTCCGCGATACCATGAACCTGCGCCTCGACAAGATGCGCCGGGATCGCGCGTCCGCACCCGACGATTTCCTGACGCTGCTCCTGGAAAAGACCGGCCCAGATGGCCTGACCATGGAGGAGATCGAGGACAATATCCTCACCTTCATTGGCGCCGGTCACGAGACGACGGCCCGTGCGCTTGCCTGGACGCTCTATTGCGTCGCCAATAGCCCGCATATCCGCGAGGCAATGGAAGCGGAGATCGATAGCGTGCTCGCCACCGGCGCCGAGCCCGTCGCCTGGCTCGACCTGATGCCGAATGTCCGCGCCGCCTTCGAGGAGGCGATGCGGCTCTATCCGCCGGCACCCTCGATCAACCGCGCCTCCATTGCCGATGACGAATGGACGAGCCCGAGCGGCGAACGTGTCGAGATTCCGGCCGGAATCACCGTGCTGATCATGCCCTGGACGCTGCATCGCCACGCGCTTTACTGGGACAAGCCGCGCGCCTTCATGCCCGAGCGCTTCCTTCCGGAGAATCGCGGCAAGATCAACCGCTTCCAATACCTGCCCTTCGGCGCCGGCCCGCGCGTCTGCATCGGCGCCACCTTCGCCCTGCAGGAGGCCGTCATCGCCCTTGCCGTGATGATGCACCGCTTCCGCTTCGATCTCACCGACGAGACCAACCCGTGGCCGGTGCAGAAGCTGACGACGCAGCCACAAGGCGGGCTGCCGATGCGGGTGTTGAGGCGGTAGGGGAGGCCCTATCCCGCCCTCGGCGGGCGGGAAAGCAATTTCTTAGGATTAGGCGAGGGCTTGTCCCTTGTCTAATTCTTAGAAATTGCAAGGGCGGGGGTAGGCAGGGGCGCACTGCGCGTTGACAGTATTCGAGCAAAAAAAACCCCTCTCTTGCAATTTCAATGGCTTAGAAATTGCGCTGGGCTTTAAGTGTGTGGAGCTTTTCGTGTAGCAATTCCTAAACCAATGAAATTGCTTTCTCGCCCGCCAAGGGCGAGATAGGCTCCGCGCTTGCTGCTTCGCCCGTGTCTCAATCGGTGTTGCGGATATTCGTAGTCATTACCGGGTCCAGGGGTTCTATATCAGCGTGACATCTCACTTCCTGCTCGGCATCGACACGGGTGGAACCTATACCGATGCCGTTCTCTTTCATGAAACCGATGGCATCGTCGCCAAGGCGAAGTCGCTGACCACGCGGCATGATCTGGCCGTCGGCATCGCCGGTGCCGTCGATACGGTCATCGCCAAGGCCGGCGTCCCGGTTTCCGCCATCGGCCTGGTATCGCTGTCGACGACGCTTGCCACCAATGCGCTGGTCGAAGGGCAAGGCGGTCGCGCCGGGCTGGTGATGATCGGCTTCGGGCCTGATGATCTGAAGCGCGATGGTCTTGCCGAAGCGCTGGGATCCGATCCCGTGCTGTTCCTGCCTGGTGGGCATAATGTCCACGGCAATGAGAGCCCGCTCGACCTGACGGCGCTGGAAGAGGCGCTGCCGGAGCTTTCGAAGAGTGTCTCGTCCTTCGCCATCGCCGGCTATTTCGCCGTTAGGAATCCGGCCCATGAAATCCGCGTGCGTGACGCCATTCGCGAGTTGTCGCATCTGCCGGTCACCTGTAGCCACGAACTTTCCTCCAAGCTCGGCGGTCCGCGCCGGGCGCTGACGACGTTGCTGAATGCGCGCCTCGTCTCGATGATCGACCGGCTGGTCGGCGCCTGCGAAGGGTTTTTGGCTCAGCGTGGCATCGCGGCACCGATGATGGTGGTGCGCGGCGATGGCGCGCTGATCTCGGCCGCCGAGGCCAAGCTTCGCCCGATCGAGACCATCCTCTCCGGTCCGGCGGCGAGCCTTGTCGGCGCGCGTTACCTCACCGGTCTCGATGATGCCGTGGTGTCCGATATCGGCGGCACCACCACCGATGTCGCTGTCATGGAAGCAGGCCGCCCCCGGCTCGATGCCGATGGCGCCGTGGTTGGCGGTTATCGCACCATGGTCGAAGCGGTCGCGATGCGGACTTATGGGCTTGGCGGCGATTCCGAGGTGAAAATTAACGATCGCGGCCTTGTCGCCGGTTTCGAGCTTGGACCGCGCCGCCTGCTGCCCCTCAGCCTTGTCGCCCATACGCATGGTGAGATCATCATTGCGGCGCTGGAACAACAGCTGCGTGCGCCGCATCTCGGCCGCAATGCCGGCCGCTTTGCCGTGCGCACCGGCGTGCCGGATCATCTGGCAAGCGGGCTGACGTCGCTGGAGCAGGCGCTGTTTGACAAGATCGGTGCCGTGCCCCTGGCTCTCGACCAGCTTCTGACCTCGACCTCGCAGAAGGCGACGCTGGATCGGCTGGTGGCGTGCGGTCTCGTGCATCTCAGCGGCCTGACGCCGTCGGATGCCATGCATGTGCTCGGCCGGCAGAGCCAGTGGAATGCCGAAGCCGCACGGCTCGGCCTGGCACTGGCCATGCGGATGAAGGACGGTTCCGGCCGCCCGATCGCGGCATCCGTCGAGGAACTGGCGCAAAAGATCGTCGATCGCCTGACCCGGCAGTCCGCCGATGTCATTCTCGCCGCCTGCCTTGCGGAGGACGAGGTTGCCGATCTCGACCCAGCCAAGTCGATCTCGATCGACCGGGCTCTTCGTCGTGCCCCGGGCATCGCCCGTTTCGCCATCTCGCTCGATCGTCCCCTCGTGGGGCTCGGCGCTTCCGCCCCGGTTTATTACCCCGCTATCGCCGCGATGCTGGCGAGCGAGAGCGCCATCCCCGCTGATTCGGACGTGGCGAACGCCATCGGCGCCGTCGTCGGTCAGGTCCGCACCAGCGCCACCGTCTTCGTGACCATGCCCGAGGACGGCATCTATGTGCTGAACGGAGCGGGGGAGACCTTGCGGTTTACCGACGAAGAGAAGAGTTTCTCCATGGCGCGGGAGCGGGCGATCGCGGTGGCGATGGCGCAGGCGCGGCTGAATGGTGCCGTCGATCCGGTCATTGCCATGGATGAGCAGGTCGATGCCCCGGAGGTCGAGGGCAGTCGCAAGCTGGTCGAGGCCCGCTTTATCGCCACGGCCAGCGGCCGGCCGCGAATCGCCGCGGATTGATTGTTTCCAAAATTGCATAAATCTTTCGAACTATTGCCAAATTGACGGAAGGCGAAACCACCCGCAAAGTGGCACCATGTCAGAATTGAGCCGTTGAACGGCCGTGAGGAGTTGAGTGTATGAGCCGCATCGAGAAAAACGGGCTTCAGATCGAACCGGTCCTTTATGATTTCCTCGTCAAGGAAGCCTTGCCGGGCTCCGGCGTCGACGCGGATACCTTCTTTGCCGGCTTCTCGGCGATCGTCCACGATCTCGCTCCGAAGAACCGCGAACTGCTCGCCAAGCGCGACCGGATGCAGGCGGCCATAGATGATTGGTATCGCAAGAACGGCGCGCCGGTGGATCTCGCCGCCTACGAAGCCTTCCTGCGCGAGATCGGCTACATCATTCCCGAAGGCCCAGCCTTCATGGTCTCGACCGCCAATGTCGACCCCGAGATCGCCTCCATTGCCGGCCCGCAGCTCGTTGTCCCCGTCATGAATGCCCGCTATGCGTTGAACGCCGCCAATGCGCGCTGGGGCTCGCTCTATGACGCGCTCTACGGCACCGATGCCATCCCCGAGACCGATGGCGCCGAGAAGGGCAAGGGCTACAATCCGAAGCGCGGCGAGAAGGTCATCGCCTGGGTGCGCGATTTCCTTGACGCTGCTGCGCCGCTTGCCGGTGCCAGCTGGAAGGACGTCACTGGCCTTGCCGTCAAGGGCGGCGCTCTGGCGATTGCGACGAAGAGCGGCACAGTCGCGCTTGCCGACGGCAGGCATTTCGCCGGTTATCTTGGCGATGCCGCTGCCCCCTCGCATCTTCTCCTGAAGAACAACGGCATCCATATCGAGATCGTCATCGACGCTGGCACCGATATCGGCAAGGCCGATCCGGCGCATATTTCCGATGTTCGGCTGGAATCGGCAATCACCACGATCATGGATTGCGAAGATTCCATCGCCGCCGTCGATGCCGAAGACAAGGCCGAGGTCTATCGCAACTGGCTTGGCCTGATGAAGGGCGACCTGACGGAGGAAGTCGCCAAGGGCGGCAAGTCCTTCACGCGCCGTCTCAATCCCGATGTGACCTACACCGCAGCTGATGGCTCGAGCTTCGAGTTGCATTGCCGCTCGCTGATGCTGATACGCAATGTCGGTCACCTGATGACCAACCCGGCGATCCTCGACCGCGACGGCAACGAAGTACCGGAAGGCATCATGGACGCCATGGTCACCGGCCTGATCGCGCTCTACGACGTCGGCCCGAACGGTCGCCGCAAGAATTCCCGCGCCGGTTCGATGTATGTCGTCAAGCCGAAGATGCACGGGCCGGAGGAAGTCGCCTTCGCCGTCGAGATCTTCTCGCGCGTCGAAGATGTGCTCGGCATGCCGCGCAACACGATCAAGATGGGCATCATGGACGAGGAGCGCCGCACCACGGTCAACCTCAAGGAAGCCATCCGCGCCGCCAGCGAGCGCGTCGTCTTCATCAACACCGGCTTCCTCGACCGCACCGGCGACGAGATCCATACCTCGATGGAAGCCGGCCCGATGATCCGCAAGGGCGACATGAAACAGGCCGCCTGGATCGCTGCTTACGAAAACTGGAACGTCGATATTGGCCTTGAATGCGGCCTCTCCGGCCATGCGCAGATCGGCAAGGGCATGTGGGCGATGCCCGACCTGATGGCGGCGATGCTGGAGCAAAAGATCGCCCACCCTAAGGCTGGCGCCAATACCGCCTGGGTGCCGTCGCCGACAGCCGCGACGCTGCATGCCACGCATTATCACAAGGTCAATGTTGCCAATGTCCAGCAGACCCTGAAGAGCCGCGCCCGCGCCAAGCTTTCCGATATCCTCTCCGTGCCGGTCGCCTCGCGCCCGAACTGGACGCCGGAAGAAATCCAACGCGAGATCGACAATAATTGCCAGGGCATCCTCGGCTATGTCGTCCGCTGGGTCGATCAGGGCGTCGGTTGCTCCAAGGTGCCGGATATCAACAATATCGGCCTGATGGAGGATCGCGCCACGTTGCGCATCTCGGCGCAGCACATGGCCAACTGGCTGCATCATAAGGTCATCACCGAGGCGCAGATCGTCGAGACGATGAAGCGCATGGCGGCCGTGGTCGACCAGCAGAATGCCGGCGATCCGCTCTACATCGCCATGGCCGGCAATTTCGACGGCTCGGTCGCCTTCCAGGCCGCGCTTGAGCTCGTGCTCAAGGGCCGCGAACAGCCGAATGGCTATACCGAGCCGGTCCTGCATCGCCGCCGCATCGAGTTGAAGGCGAAGCTTGCGGGGTAAGCCTTCGCTTGCGACGTTTTGCGGCGAAGGGGCGGCGCTTGGCAAGATTCCCTCTCCCCGAGGGGAGAGCGACTGTCTTGTTGGTCAAGCTGATTGCCATGGTTTTTGATCCCGGATGATGGCATTGAGGATGGTAAG
>NZ_JBXAPH010000024.1:0-15586 GCF_058803745.1 Rhizobium sp. GW821-FHT14E12 | reverse complement strand
CTCCTCTTCTTCCCCGCGGGGATCATAAGTGGAAAATTCCAGTTCCAAATGGCCTAATTTAACGGGGGCACGTCAATCTCATCTAGGGTGTTGACTGGAAACCTCTTTTGGCGGTGTGAGCGGATCGCTCCGAAATGAAAAAAGTGGGTCAAATTCGTGCGATAATCAACACTCGCCTTCAATGTTCCGGATCACTGTATTAACGGCTTGTCGGATAGAGGTCGAGTTTCTAAAAAGGGGCTCTGCAGCGCAAACGATCACCTTAAGGCGAGCCCGTCCGGTTAATGTTAGGGCTTCTTAAGTTTCGTCGATCCGGGATACGTTCAACACAGGGGGATTTTATGGATCAGGAGTTCTTTGTAGCGAAACCAGATAAGGCAAAATTGCTGTTCTCGACAATATTTCTCACTACGATCTCTGCAATCGCGTTTTATTATCTCTACAGAGGGCCGGACCAAAGCAGCCTCCGAATCGTGCTCAGGGAAGGCTATCTATTTTATCCTATATTCGGATTTGGGCTTCTGCTTCTTCTTGCGCTCTCCGTTGGAGGCCTTTATCGGCTCATCTCGGGTGCAAAAGGTTTGACGGTCAATCATGAGGGCATCGACTTAAATGGTTCATTGCTGGTGAAGTGGAATGATATCGATGCTTTGGAGCATTATGAGGATTTTACGTCCTCGCATCTGACTGGGTACAAAATTATCCTTAAAGATCCGGAAGGCTATTTATCCGCGCACAAACAGCATCCGCTATACAAAAGGATGGTGGCCAATCAGAAATCCATATCGACGCCTGTGGCGGTCTATACGAATAGTCTGAACATGGATCACGCCAGATTTAATTCCATTGTAGGTCATTTTCTTCGCAAAAATGCCTGACGCGGTCGGTCTGAAAGTGTCGTCGTGAACCGGCTCTGAACAATACTTCGCTGGATCAGCCACCGCAGCACGACCTGGGCGACGCTCTTGCCATGCTTCTCGCCGATCGACTGCAGAAGCTCGTTCTTGAACAGGCCGTTCTTCCCTTCCGCGAATGGACCCCAGGCTTCAGGCTGCACGCCGTATTCCTGGAGAGTTTGCTGAGCGTCTTCCTGGTGATGGAATGGGTGGATCTCGATCTGGTTTACCGCGGGGACGACCTTGTTGTGGAGCACGAAGTCCACCAGACGGTCGGGATAGAAGTTGCTGACCCCGATCGCGCGGATGCGGCCTGCCTCGTACATCCTCGTTCTGGTCCTTCATCACGACCTCACAGCCTCGTGCTGAAGCGGTGGGACGCGAGACGACCTAAGCATCGCGGCTGGTAAGCTCGCTTCAACTCCGAATAGTGTGACCCTCGCGTGACGACGTCCTATTTTTCAAGGTTACGCCGCGATTTGAGTTTTCTGATTAGAATGTATTGAGATCCAGAAGCGGGCGCCTTCGAACAATGTTGAAGGCGCCCAATCATTCAGGCCGCGTGGTAAGATGAGAGCCAATGTGCGTAGGGGGCGGGTAATGTCCAGGACGGTCGCTCGACACCGAGCTTGCGCGCGGCTGTGTACGGCCAATGTGGATCGGCGAGTATCTTAGAATTTGGTAGCGCTCAGGAGGACCAATTTTATCGCGGGGAGAGGGAAAGGTGCGCCCAATTCAGATTGGCATGAAAAATGCGTGTTTTGCCCATGATCGCAACCCACGATGATGGAGACGGCGGACGATGACAAGGCAGGCAAATGGCACTCTGGATGTGCGGTTGATGCGCACGTTGCTGACCTTATTGACGGAGTGCAGCGTTTCGCGAACGGCCGACCTCCTGGGGCAAGCTCAGCCGACAGTTAGTCTCACGCTCAAGAGGTTGCGAGAAATGCTGGACGATCCGTTGTTGGTAAGATCTGGCGGTGCACTGGTGCCAACGGAACGGGGACTGGCATTGAAGGAGACGCTGCGCGACATACTCGGCCAGATCAACACGCACCTTGCTCCCGATCCCACCTTCGACCCCAAAAACGCCAAGCGAAACTTCCGTATCATTGCCGACAATTGTCTCGGCGCTGTGTTTCTGCCGCAACTTGTCGGGAAGATCGCACAGAAGGCGCCGAATGTCGGCGTTGATGCGTCCCACATGCCGAGCTACGACGATCTTCTCAGCCAATTGGCGGACGGGTCCATCGATGCGGTTATTGGGAACTGGCCGCATCCGCCGGAATATCTGAGGATGTCCCCTTTATTGACGACCGATATCGTCTGTGTCGTACGCCCAAGCCACAGACTGGCAAACCGTAGCGAACCCATCCGGATGGAAGAGTTCCTGACGGAAAAACACCTTTCTCCGACGTCCGATAAACGCGCTCACCTAAGCCCGATCGATGGGCGGCTCATCGAGCTCGGCCTTAAACGCAATATCGCCACATCGGTCCCGGAATACGCAATCGCGCCCTATGTCCTTGCCCAATCGGACCTAGTTTTCACCACGGGACGAATTTTCGCCGAGCAGATCGCCCAAGCGTTTCCCTTCGTCGTTCTGGAGGCGCCTCGTGAACTTGGACAGATGCAGTTCTATATGCTCTGGCACGAGTGCAAGCATCAGTCGCCTGACCATGTCTGGTTGCGACAAATGATAAAGTCAGTGGCGGCCGACGTTCGCGCCAGCGATGCAACGGCGTCGGAATCGCTCAAATCTGTGCGGACCAAAGCGCCTGCATTCGGTTGAGCCGAGTTGGCATGCCGACGTCCGATCTTCTTCGCAGTGCAATATAGTCTATTTATGTTCGGTTATGGCCGTTTCTTTCCAAACGGACCACACTGGTTGCAATCCAATACCAACCAGATGAGGGCATGATGGCCGGTTCAGGAATTACCCGACGTGAAGTGCTTGCAGGGATCGCCGCCGGTACGGCAGCAGGGATGTTCGGTTCGTTGAACAGCGCCAGAGCCGCCGTTTCCGAAATGGTCTGGGCGACCTGGGATTCCAACGGCCATCCTGAATATATTGCGGCCTTCGAAGCGCAGACCGGCGTCAAGGTGAAACTGTCTTATCTTTCCAGCGAGGACGCACAGTTCGCAGCTCTGAAAACCGGGACGGCGTCTGATTGGGACATGATCAATCCGTCCCTCAACGGGAGCTGGCGCTACATCAAGGCAGGGTTGCTTCAAGAAATCGACATGGGCAAAATCCCAAATGCCGCCAAAATGTACGATGTCTTCAAGACGACGCCCAAGGTTCTGGATGCCTCGGGCAAACATTTTGCAGTTCCCTATCTCTGGGGCCTCAACCCGATCGTCTATCGTAAAGACAGGTTCGAAAGCGAGCCTGACTACACGACGCTGTTCAACGAGAAATACAAGGGCCAGCTCGCCATGCGCGACTATGCGCTGGAATCCATCGGCATAGCCGGTCTGGTCGCCGGCATACCGCGCGACAAGGTGTTCCTGATGGAGACCAAGGAGCTGGCGGAAGCCAAAAAACTGCTGATTGCGCAAAAGCCGTTGCTGCGTACCTATTGGCAGACGATCGGCGATCTCACAAACCTGTTTGCCACGGGCGAGGTCTCATGCGCGTTTTCGTGGCGGGTTCCCTATGACACGCTTAAAGACAAGCTGAACATGGGAATGGCGAAGCCGAAAGCCGGGATCATGGGCTGGTGCGACTGCTTTGCTATGCCGGCGACACTGTCTCCGGAAAAGACCGAAATCGGCTATAAATTCGTCGACTATCTGCTTGGCGCAGACTTCGCGACCCAGATTGCCAAGATCGGCAACTACGCAACCACCTCGTCCATTATTCGCGACAAGCTGTCGAAGGAAGAGCAGGAAACGATCTTCGTCGACGATATGGATGTGATGAAATCCTTCATGTGGCCCGTCGCCCCGGAGAATTACTCGGAGTGGCTGAAGGTATGGAATGAAGTCAAGGCAAGCTGATGAAGGTCAACATGCCTGACATGGTGTCCGATCCGTCAAGGTCCGGGCTTTTGCTGTCGGCCCGCGGCCTGACGAAGAATTATGGCAAGGACCGTGCGGTCGACAGCGTCGATCTCGACATTCCGGAAAGAGCTTTCACCACGTTTCTCGGCCCTTCCGGCTGCGGCAAGACCACGATATTGCGCATGATTGCCGGCTTCGAGACGCCGGACGCGGGATCGATCGTGCTTGACGGACGCTCGCTTTCCGGCGTTCCGCCGGAGCGTCGTCCGGTCAACACCGTGTTCCAAAGCTATGCGTTGTTTCCGCATCTGACCGTATTTGGAAACGTCGCATTTTCCCTCACCCTGCGCCGCAGCAATATCGACGTGCCGGCCCGTGTCAAACGTGCGCTTGAGGCGGTGCACATGGCGGAATTCGGTGATCGATATCCACATCAATTGTCGGGCGGCCAACAGCAGCGCGTGGCGGTGGCCCGCGCGATCATCGCCGAGCCACATCTGCTCTTGCTCGACGAACCCTTGTCGGCGCTGGACAAAAAGATGCGCGGCCATCTTCAGATCGAATTGAAGGACCTGCAGCGACGCCTCGGTATCGCTTTCGTCTATGTGACCCACGATCAGGACGAGGCCTTTGCGCTCTCGGACATCGTCGTCGTCATGAACAAGGGGCGTATTGTTCAAAGAGGCGACCCTTTGACGATCTATGCGCGTCCTGCCAACGCCTTCGTTGCTGATTTCATCGGTGCTGCGACCCTCATTCCCGGCGAAATTGTCGGCAGCGGCGCAATCCCCGGATCGGCTGCGATCGACACGGCAATAGGCATCATTCAGTGCCCGGCAGTGGAGGGGTTGTCGCGTGGGGACAAGGCGGTGCTCGCCATTCGACCGGAAAATCTTCGCATTGCCACAGGCTCGGGCGTGATAAGCGCGACGGTCCAACATGTCGTGTTCAAGGGGGACAGATATCTTATCGAGGCCGGTGTGAGGGGCATCACCTTGCGGTTCATGGCGGATCATCCGTTTGCCCCAGGGACGGATGTCGGCCTGGCATTGGATCCTAATCGTGCCTTCATCACGAGGGTTGAGTGATGGCTCTGGTGTTCCATCGGGCACATTTTGCCTTGCCCGTCGCATGTCTTTTATTGGTGGGTTGCGTCCTGCCGCTCGCTTTGCTGCTGGTGTTCAGTTTCTTTGAGGTGGATCTCGACGCCTTCACGATGGTTCCAGCTTTTTCGGGACAGAGCTGGTCGCAGATTTTTACCAATCCGGTCTTCGCCTTTCTGATTGGCAAGGCAGTCGTCTCAGGTGCGGGGACAGCGGTGCTGGCCACTTTTGTCGGGTATCCGATTGCGATTTCGATGACGCGCCTGCCCGCTCTTTGGAAGGGGATCGCAAGTATCGTCCTGCTGACGCCGCTCTATACCGGCGAGATCGTGCGAATTTATGCCTGGCGTGTCGTTCTTGGCTCCGAAGGGTTGATAAACGCCGTCCTGCAATGGCTCGATCTTGTCGATGAGCCTTTGAAATTCCTGTTATTTTCGCCGTTCACCACGCATCTCGTGCTGCTTTACAACAATCTGCCCTTCATGGTTCTGGCGATATGGATATCAGCCGAGCTAGTCGACAAAAGGCTGATTGAAGCCGCGCGGGATCTCGGTGCCCGGCCATTGGATGCGTTCTTGAAGGTTATCCTGCCCTTGACCACTCCCGGGCTGGCCGTCGGCGCCTTTACCGTCTTTGCTCTGGCCGCTGGCGACATGATGACTCCAAGTCTTCTTGGCGGAACGTCGGGCGCGACGCCGATGGCGACGATCGACAATCTGTTCGGTACTGCCTTTGATTGGCCGCTGGCGTCCGCTCTGGCCCTCAGCCTGCTCGTCGTCCTGTTCGCATTTGCCATCGGGTTCGCCACGATCCTTCTTCGGCTCAATGGTGCAAGGGCAGTATTCCGGCGGGGGGTGAAATGACCCGATTTGCGATCGTCACACTTGGTTTCGCGACCTGCTTTTTCTACCTGCCGATTGTCGTTCTCGGGATTTTTTCCTTTAACGCGTCGAGCACGATGGCTTTTCCCCTGAGCGGCTTTACCTTTGCCTGGTACGCCGACCTTGTTGGCAATGCGGCGTTTCAGGGTGGCTTCATAACCAGCTTTTTGATCGCCCAACCTGTCGGGCTTCTGGCTGCGTTCATCGGCCTTGTCGCCGCCTTGGCCCTGACGTCGCCGCGAATGTGGTTCCGGGGTGCATTTGCCGTTTTGATCCTCGTGCCCTTTCTTGTGCCGAAGACCGTCCTTTCCATCGCGCAGGCAATGCTCATGAGCTGGGTAGGGCTGGGACGCGGAGCGACCGCCCTCATTCTGGCGCAAACGATTGTTGCCATCCCCTTCACCACAACAATCATCGCCGCTGTGCTAATTCGGCTCGATCCACGATTGGAGGAGGCGGCCCGCGATCTGGGTGCTACGCCGTGGCAGAGTTTTCGGCGTGTTCTGCTTCCGCAGCTCAACGTCGCGCTGAGCGCCGCCTATTCCATCGGGGTCATTCTGTCGCTGGCGGATTTGACAATCTCCATGTTTTTGGCCGGCCGAACACAGCCGCTTTCCCTCATCGTCGCATCGGAGTTTCGGCGGGAACTCAAGCCGGACCTCAATGCGATGCAGGTGGTCGTCCTCCTATTGACTGCCCTGATCGTGGCGTTGACGGAGATTAATCGCCGTCGCCGTCTACGCGGACGTACGGCTCATTTGAGAGATCAAACATGACATTCTCCCCCGCTGATGTGCTGCGGATGACGGTTGACGGCCTGAAGCAGGCTGCCCGCGCCGATCTTGCCGCCCTTGGCTATCCAAACCCACCATGGATCGCCGATCTGCCACGGTCAGACGCAATAGAGATCGCCGATGTCATCATCGTCGGTGCCGGCCAGTCCGGCATCACGATTGCGGCCGCTCTGAAGTGGGATGGGGTGAGCAACGTGCGTGTGCTCGACAGCGCGGCGCCAGGGGCCGAAGGGCCATGGCTGACCTTTGCGCGCATGGAGGAATTGCGCACGCCGAAAACGCAGGTCGGCAACGAATTCAATGTCGTCAATCTGTCCGTGCGGCGCTGGTTCGAGACAGTTTACGGGCGTCAGGCCTGGGAGGAGCTTCCACGTATTCCAAGAAAGGACTGGAAGGCCTATCTGGATTGGTATGCCGACGTCTTCGAAATCGCGATTACAAATCATTGCGAGGTTATCGACGTGGCCCCTGAAGGCGATGTCATAGCCGTCACCACCAGGGTCCGCGGCGTGGTGGAAAAGTCTCTGGCGCGCACCGTGGTCCTGGCCACGGGATATGATGGTGCGGGTGCATGGCGAGTTCCAGGTTTCGTCTCTGAAGGGTTGCCGCCGGACAGGTTCAACCACACAAATGGTCCCATTGATTTTGAAGCTTTGAGGGGCTTGCGCATCGGCATTCTTGGGCACGGCGCGTCGGCATTCGACAACGCCATCAAGGCTCTTGAAGCGGGCGCTGCCTCCGTCGATCTCTGTTTTCGGCGTGCGAAGCTGCCGCGCACGAACCCGCATCGCGCGATTGAAACACCGGGGATGATGACGCATTATCCGGATCTCGCCGACAGCACGCGCTGGAATATTTCCCGCTTCTTTCGTAGCGCCGATCAGCCGCCGCCGGTGCGGAGTTTCGAAACCGCCATGAGCCTTGCCGGGTTTCGGCTGCGCCCCGCCACACCATGGCTCGCGGTTTCCGAGCAAGCCGGCGCAATCCGTGTCGATACGCCAGACGGCATTCTAGAGTTCGACCATCTCCTGCTTGCGACTGGCATGCAGATCGACCTTGCCGCCCGCCCGGAACTCACAAGCATCCATGATAAGGTTGCGCTCTGGGGGGAGCGCTACACACCGCAAGACCCTGAAAAGGACGCTCGTCTCGCACAGCTTCCCTATCTCGATGCGTTCTATGGCTTTGTTCCAAAAGACGCTGCCGACACATGGCTCAGCCGCGTATTTGCCTTCAATAGCAGCAGCTTTATCAGCCACGGCCCGCACTCGACTTCGATCAGTGGACATAAGCATGGCGTTCCCCGTCTCGTGCGCGGTGTCTTGCGTCGGCTTCTTCTCGATCAGGAAGAAACAATCCTGCTGGCATTGGCGGCCTATGCCTCGCCCGATCTGCCGGTCTCCGATGATTTTGAAGATCGTGCCGCTGCGGCAAACCCGCGTCCGGCAAGCCCTGACCAATCCGACAATCGCGTTTGAGGATATGTTATGACGACCTCCTTTTATTGGACCGATCACACGACCGCCGATTTTGCTTCCCGTGATTTGAGCGGCACGGTCGTCATATTGCCGATAGCGGCCATCGAGCAGCATGGTCCCCATCTTCCTGTGAAGGTGGACGCGGCGATCAATGCTGGCATTCTCGATCGAATGACGCTCTTGCTTGACGCCGGTGCCGACGTCCTGATCCTGCCAGCACTCAGCGTCGGCAAATCGGACGAGCATCTGGCCTATCCGGGCACGCTTACCATCTCCGGGCAAACACTGCGCCTCGTCTGGCTCGACATCGCCAGAAGCGTGAAGCGCGCGGGTGCCCGAAAGCTTATTCTTTTCAATTCGCATGGCGGGCAGATCTCGCTCATGGACATGACCTGCCGTGATATCCGTGTGGAACTCGATATGCTTGCGGTCGCCTGCTCCTGGTTCCGGATTGCGCCGGTCGACGATCTGTTTTCTTCGGCGGAAATTCTTCACGGCATTCATGGCGGCGATATCGAAACCAGCATGATGCTTGCCATCGCACCAGAGCTGGTCGTCATGGACAAGGCCGAAGACTTTGTGCCGCTGACGGTCGGCATCGAACAGTCCGGCAGCCTGCTAACGGCAGAGGGTGCGGTGGGCTTCGGCTGGCAGGCGCAGGATCTTCATCCGGCCGGAGTTTGCGGCAATGCCGCCAATGCGGATGCCGACAAGGGTGCGATCGTCCTTGACCGTGCTGCGGCTGCATTGGTCCGTCTCATTGAAGCCGTTCGCAGTTTTGACATAGGCCAGCTCACCTCCGAAACCCGCTTTTCGGCAATGAGATAGACCATGCTGGCGATCCGCGAGGTCGAAACTCTTCATATGCAAATGACAGACGGCGTGCAGTTGGCTGCCGATGTCTATCGCCCCGTCGGACCGGAAACATACCCGGTTCTGGTGATGCGGTTGCCCTACGGACGCAAGGTCGCCTCGACGGTCGTTCTCGCACATCCCGCCTGGTATGCAGCCCAAGGCTATATCGTTCTGGTGCAGGACGTTCGGGGCCGGGGCGGTTCGCAGGGCGTATTCAGGGTTCTCGAGGACGATATCGCTGATGGCGCGCACACACTTTCGCTGGCAGCCGATCTTGCCGGCGGTAATGGCAGGGTGGCGAGCTACGGGTTCAGCTACCATGGCATGAACCAGTTCATGGCACTTGCGGGTGCGAAGCGATCAGGCGGAAAAGTACCCGATGCCATGGCGGTCGCGATGGCGGCCTTCGACGTGCGCAATCATTGGGCCTTCGAGGGCGACGGATTCCGTTTGCAGTCAAACCAGGTATGGGCCTGTCAAATGGCGGTCGAAAATGCCCGGCTGGCCGGCGATATTGCCGCTGCCAACGCATTGCGCGCTGCTTTGCCATCGTTGCACTCCGGCCCGATTTCGGCAAAGCCGGAAGCGTTGGAGCATGCGTCGCGATACACGCACTACCATGATTGGCTCGCCGACGATCCGGCCTATTGGCGGGAAAGGTCGCCAAAGGCGGTGCTTGAGGGCATGACGCTGGACGTTCCGGTCCTGCATGTGGGTGGATGGAACGACATCATGCTTGAGGGCACCTTTGTGGCCTTTGACGCTTTTTCAGCGGGTCCCTGCCTGCAGCGGTTGTCCGTCGGCCCCTGGTCGCACCTCCCCTGGGGGCGAAGGGTCGGTGCGCTGGATGCCGGGCTTGAGGCTGCAGGCGGGATCGACCCGGAGATAATAGCGTTTTTCGACGAAGTCCTGAAAGGTCGTGAAAACCACTATCCGAAAATTCGGCTGTTCGATGTGGGCAGGAAGACCTGGGTCGGTTTCGAAAACCTGCCGCGGACCGACGAGTTGCTGCTCCATCTCACGTCGGGCGGCAGAGCATCGCCGACAAGTGTCGATGGCAAGCTTGACGAAAAGGCAGGCTCCTCGAACTCAGACTATCTGGTGCACGATCCATGGCGGCCAGCTCCAAGCGTCGGTCTGCATCTCGGGACGCCACCGGATTTTGCCGACAGGGCAGCGATCGATGACCGGGCCGATGTGGCTGTCTATACGTCGGAACTTCTCGACAGCCCGCTCTTTCTGGTTGGAGCACCGGACGTCGAGCTTTTTTTGACCTGCGACCGACCAAGCTTCGATCTTGATTGCACCTTAAGTGCACTCGCCCCGGACGGATCGGTCATCACGGTCACCGCAGGGCATAAGACCGTGATGGCACACGACAACGTATCGGTGATGATCGTCAAGATGCGTTCGATGTGCATGACGGTGCCGGTAGGCCATTGTCTG
The DNA here is from genome assembly GCF_058803745.1 of Rhizobium sp. GW821-FHT14E12. Lineage (NCBI taxonomy): Bacteria > Pseudomonadati > Pseudomonadota > Alphaproteobacteria > Hyphomicrobiales > Rhizobiaceae > Rhizobium > Rhizobium sp. GW821-FHT14E12. The sequence goes on along the minus strand of NZ_JBXAPH010000024.1, from coordinate 5,124 downwards.
CGCCTTTCCATCCAGGCGGCATCGTTTCCAGCTTTCCCTGTCAATCCGGGCACCGGCGTCCGTCCCCAGGACGCGGCTTTTATCGACGGGCTTGTCACAACACTCGTGCTTCGCTCCGGTGACGCCCACCCCTCTGCCATCCGCTTGCGGCTCCTGGCGGAGACGGGTGCCGAAAGCGGCACCGCCACTCTGAGAAAGGCTCAATATGCCAGCGATCTCCAATGAAGAAACCGCCGAAGGCCTTGAAGCAATTCTGGTTGACATGCCGGGATGGGGCTCGGAATTCTCGCACACATTCGCCAATCATGCCCCGATGGTTCTCGTGGCACTCGACCGTATCGGCGGCGCGCGTCCTCAACTTCGGCGCTTCTTTGATTACTACAGAGATGCAAAGCAGCTCGTACCCTTTGCTCAGCCGATTGCACCCCTTGATGGCAATAGTTGGAAGACGGCCATCGGACAGCGCGAGCGCGAACCCGATCTGCGCATATTCTTCGCGGGCGAGCTGACGAGGCTGGGTATCCATGGCGCGTTGCAGCTCTATCTCCCCGATCTTGCGGCTGGTATTGCCGCCAGCGCGTTTCACGCGCTGATGCGAACTGCCTATGGTGTTCTTCGCGGCAATGAGGCCGATGTCGCGATTGCGCTTGCCTATTGGGCTGCCACCTATCTGCCGCTTCCATCGGCAAAGGGGGCGTCGCCGATTACGCGCGATCCGGCCGAAGTGCTCGCGATGACCGCAAAGATTGCACCATTGCATGGCATGAAGCTGCATGAACTGTTGTGGCAAAACATGCGGGACGCCGGCAACATCCCGGCGTTTGCACCCGTCATCGATTGGCTCGAAATCGGGCCGGAGACCATGGAGCAGATGGCATCCACCGCCCTTTCGCTGTTTGCCGCGACCCAGCATTTTGCAGCCTTGCATGTCATCACCGGACTGCACTGGATCCGTCTGCTCGCGCCTTATTGCGATGAGGAAACGCTCTATCGGATGTTGCGGGTGTTCTGGCAGGGCATTGCCGCGTTGATGGGCGAGCTTGGCTTTCCCGAGATGCCGGACAAGGTCGTGGTTGATCGCTGGCGTAATATACCGGCTCCCGATTGGCCCGAGATACATGCGATCGCCGCACAGAGTTATGACGAACACGACATCAGCCTTGCCTTTTCCGCAAGCGAGGAAATGAAAGTCTATGGCGATCCGCTCTATCGTGTCGTGGTTGCTCGCCGCCTCGGTCTTATCGGAGACTACGTGAAATGACGGCAGCGACGTCGAGAACCGCCGATTGTATTATCGAAGCCGGCACGGTGCTTTGCGGCCTTGCGCCCGATGGCACCATGGCGATGCGCCATGACGTTGGCATCCGTGTCGATGGCGGCATGATCGCTCAGATTGGACCGATGCCAGCGGTTGCCTATGGCAACGACCATCTTCCCCGGTTTGGCTCCCGCGATATGATTGCCATGCCGGGACTGGTCAACAGCCACCACCATTTCGGGATAACTCCCCTGATGCAGGGCGTGCCATTCGCGCCGCTGGAATTATGGCTGCCGCAGTTCCGGGCAATGCGTCACATCGATGTCGGGCTCGACACGCTCTATTCGGCGATCGAGATGCTGGAAAGCGGTACAACAATGGTGCAGCATATCAACAGCGGATTTGCTGGCGCACCGGATGGTTGGATGACCACGGCCGATGCGACGCTTAAAGCCTATGCCGAGATCGGGATGCGGGCCGGTTACTCTTTCATGATCCGTGACCGCAATATTCTGACCTATGATGACGACGCAAACGTTCTTGCCACCCTTCCCGAGGCCTTGCGTGCGTGGATTGCACCAAAACTCAATGCCGCCGCAGTGCCAGTCGCGGAGCTCATGTCGTTTTACAGAGCGCTCAGCGAGCGCTGGTTGGCGGCGCAGCCCGATCATGTCCGCATCAATCTCGCGCCAGCGAACCTTCACTGGTGCAGCGATGAATGCCTCCAGACCATCTTCGAAACGGCACGCGCCTCCGGCGCACAGGTGCATATGCATCTTTTGGAAACCGAGCGGCAATCAAGTTTTGCCTATAATAAGTTCGGCCACAGCGCCGTGCAGCATTTGAAGGCGCTCGAGTGCCTCGGCCCAGATGTGACGCTTGGCCATGGCAATTGGATGAGCCGCGCCGATCTCGACATCATCGCCGACTGCGGCTGTACCATATGTCACAATGCGTCTTCGGGGCTCCGGCTTGGCAGTGGCATTGCTCCCGTCAACGAGATGCGGCGTCGCGGCATTCCGGTGGCGCTCGGTATCGACCAGTCGAACATCGCCGATGATCGCGATATGACGCTCGAGATGAAGCTTGTCTGGGCGCTGCATCGCGAAACCGGACTGTGGAACGACCGGCCCGATGCCGGCGCCGTGTTGCAAATGGCCACGGAGCACGGCGCCAAATCCGTCGGCTTCGGCGGCTTTACGGGCCGGCTCGAACCCGGTCTGCAAGCTGATATTGTGCTGATGGATCAGCGAAAAATTGGCCGTCCGCATCTCAACATGAGAACACCTCCGGCGGATGCCGTTCTGCATCGCGGGGGGCGGCATGCCGTCCATCAGGTGTTTATCGGTGGGTGTCTGATTGTTGACAACGGTAAAGTGATCACGATCGACCGTGAGGCCGTGCTGCTCGAAATTGCAGATATACTCAAAGGCCCGGAAACGCAGACGGAAACGCAGGCATGGGATGCCATCGGGGCCCTTCTTCCGCATTTGGAGGCGTACCACCGAAAATTCACGCCAGCAGCCGCGCAGCGCACGTATCGATATAATTCGATGGCGGACAATCAGGACTATGAATAAGCATTGCGCATTGACCCCGGTCACCTCGGCGAAAACAATTGGCTGTATCGCAAATTTTTGGAAAGGCCGCAGAAACGGCTATTGCTGGACACAATTATGCAGAGAATTGCTGAAGTGCCGATTGTCCTCTCGTTGAAAATTGGCGTTTGCGGATCATGTGGGCCACTTCGATACCATGTGGTGTTGCTGACGCAGACTGGAAGGATTTGAAGCCTTCATCGGACGGGTCAGCTTCTTGATAAACCGGTGGTGTAGAAAAACACCGCGTATAGAATCACCTCTTTCGGGTAGTGGTTGCCTTTTAAATCGACCAGGATCGGGAAGCTCAACCTGCTAACTCACCTTCAGCCCAGATCTACGGCATGACCTAATTGGTTGCAAACCCGGTGAAAAGTTTGCGGTGGGACCCACGACGGCGGGGCAGCCCTGGTGATCCAGGCGTGAATGCGCTCCAATGTATGAGATGTGGGATCAGGCATGTCGACGTAACCTCTGACCAAAAATTATATTAAAATATTGGTCGTAAACCACCCGCTTCCTGCAAGCCCAAGCTTTGAGACTATTCATCTAGCAGGCCATCGAAGACTTCGAGCATGGCGTCGCTGATGGCCTTGCCAAGTGCGGCGGCAGTCTCGGCCAGTGCTTCTTCGTTCATGTCACGAGCGGCCATTGCAAGGGCAGCGCCTTCTGCCGCCACGATTGCCCGTGCGCGCTGGATTGCCCACAGGGCGAAGTCGCTGCGGCTGCTGATTTCCACGGTGTCCATGATTTCTCCTGATTTGTTCGAGCGGATGCCTTATAGCGAATTTGGCGGACGATACAGTCCGGAGAGTTGTTTCAAGAATGAACCAGAGATAGCGAATGACACTGCAGTTCAATCTGTTTGTTTCGCCTGAGCCAGCACCTGCGAAGGTGGCCGGTTCCCCGGCGATGAAGCGCCATTCTCCGGCTGCGTTGAGCGAAGAGGATATGGTGCGGCATCTCCAGGAGACTGGCCGGTACCGTATCCTGAAAAAGCTCGAGCCTCGTTCTGTCACGGCCGCCGCCCGACCAGGATTTCCGCTGAAAGGCGTGATCCTCGACACCGAGACCACCGGCCTCAATCATCGCAAGGACGAGATCATCGAAATCGGCGCCGTTGCATTCACATTCGGCGTAGCTGGCAATATCGGCGATGTCATTGGCGTCTATGGCGGATTGCAGCAGCCGAGCGTTTCGATCCCACCGGAAGTCACCCGTCTCACGGGCATCACGGACGAAATGGTAGCTGGCCAGATGATCGATATTCAGCAGTTGCGCGCCGTGGTCGAGCCGGCTGATCTCGTCATTGCGCACAACGCCGGCTTCGACCGGCCGTTCTGCGAGGCATTCTCGCCCATCTTCAACGGAAAGGCGTGGGCCTGCTCGGTCTCCGAAATCGATTGGTCGGCACGCGGTTTCGAGGGCACCAAGCTCGGCTACCTGATTGGGCAGGCGGGCTACTTTCACGAGGGCCATCGGGCCGTCGACGACTGTTTCGCCCTGCTCGAAGTCCTCGTGCAGGGTGGGGCAGGAACGGAGTCAACGCCGTTTGCCGAACTCTATGAGGCGAGCCACCGATCGCGCGTTCGCATTTTCGCGGAAAACAGCCCGTTCGACATGAAGGATCACCTGAAAGCGCGAGGCTATCGTTGGTCGGACGGGAGTGATGGCCGTCCGAAGTCCTGGTGGATCGAAATTGCGAAAGAGCTCCTCGACGACGAACTTTACTATCTGCGTTCGGAAATCTACCGTTGGGATGAAGCAGATCCGCCGATCAAACGGCTCACCGCATTCGACCGCTTCAAGGCCTGACAGACCCGGCTACTTGGACTTATCGTCCGATAAGAAGCCCCGCGGGCGACCAGTGTCATAGGAGGCCTTTTGCAGTCGTCGGAACGATCGACGAGATCGCCGCGCATTTTGGCATTGACGACCCGCCGGCAATCAGCCGGCCGACCGAGACAATTGAGGGAAGCTCAGGTCTGATCGTCTTGGAGAAAAATGATCGTCGCCCGCGCAAATCGATGCCCTGGGGCTTTCCGCGCCACAGCAGGAAGATGCGCCTACACGGGGAACCGCCGGTCGCATCGGCTTGTCGCCGACCTCACAAACCCGATGTCCGCTACTGAGGAATTTCAGACAGAGAGCTTTTGTAACAACAGGGTTGTCGGTTCTGATCCTTTCAGGGGCTCCACCTGCTTTTATAGTCACGCAGGCATGGCGCGGATAGAGTCAAGGCTTCGGATGCAAGGGTAGGGGATGTCG
>NZ_JBXAPH010000023.1:0-33775 GCF_058803745.1 Rhizobium sp. GW821-FHT14E12 | reverse complement strand
TCTTCCATCCGCCACCGCGAGGCCAATAGTAGCACACACGGTCTGTTCTAAGTTACAAGGGCTAGGGTGAGGGGCCACGCACAAAAGCTCGGCGTCGGCAGGCTATCTTGACCAGCCGAAACGATGGCGGAGTCGGCAAAGCTTATTTTCGCGGCGACACCCGCGAAGGCCCCTCATCCGACTTGTCGCAATCTCACTCCGTTCGATCGCTCCAACCCACCTTCTCCCCGCATTGCGGGGCGAAGGGGCCTGATTACTCCCCGTTCACCACTTCCGCATCCGGTGCTGGCGCCCGCGGCTTACGTTTCACATTGCGGCGGATCATGCCGATGTCGGCGCCGCCGATCAGGAAGGCGACGGTGAAGTAGACCAGCATGGAGATGCCGATCAACAGGCCGAGCGTACCGACCTTGGTCAAGAGCGACGCGCCGGTGGCAAGATAAGGCTCCCAGCGATGCTGGAGATAAACGACCATCGCCGTCATGACGCCGGCGGAAACGAGCAGCAGCGCGGCACGACGGGCGAGCGCCCATTCCCAGGTCAGATGTCCCCGGCGCAACAGCGTCGTGAACAGCAGCACCGTACTGATCCAGCCAGCCGTCGCTTCGGCCACGGCGATGCCGGGCGCGCCCATGTAAGGGAAGAGGCTGAGCGCGATCGCACAGTTGGTGGCGACCGCAACACCAGAAAAGCGCATCGGGGTCTTGGTATCCTCGCGGGCGTAGAAGCCCGGCTGCAGCGCCTTGATCAGCACGAAGGCCGGCAGGCCCAGGCCGTAGATCGCCAGGATCGAACCGACGATCAGGGTGTTTTCCTGATGGAAGGCACGGCGTTCGTAGAGAACGCGAATGATATCATCCGAGAGCACCCAGAGCGCCATGGCAGCCGGCAGGGTCAGGAACAGCACAAACTCGATCGAGCGGTTCTGCAGATTCCCGGCTTCCTTCAGGTGGCCTGACTTCAACGAACGCGCCAGCTCTGGCAACAGCACGACGCCGACGGCGACGCCGACGACGCCGAGTGGCAGCTGATAGATGCGGTCGGCGTATTGCAGGGCGGCGATCGCGCCTTCGCGGCTGGAGGCAATCGCCTGGCCGATCATCTGGTTGATCTGCGTGATGCCGCCGGTGACGGCGGCGGGAATAGCGAGGATCAGCAGCCGCTTTACATTCGGCGTGAAGTGCGGCCAGCGGAAGCCGATGTTGATGCCGGCATAACGCACACCGATATAGACGACGAGCAATTGCAGGATACCGGCGGCGAGCACGCCCCAGGACAGATACCAGGCGGTCTCCAGCGGCACGGCGCCGAAATAGAGCGAATAGAACAGCGCTCCAATCATCACCACGTTGAGGAAGATGGGCGCCACGGCGGCGGCGAAGAAATGATGCAGCGAATTCAACATGCCGCTCATCATCGCCGTCAGCGACATGCACATAAGATAGGGGAACATCACGGCTGCCAGGCGCACCGTGATCGAGAACTTCTCAGGGTCGTCGGCAAAGCCCGGCGCAATGATCCAGCGCACGATCAGCGGCATGCACAGTTCCATGACGACAGTGATCAGAAACAGAACGGAAAAGAGAACGCCGAAGACTTCCTCGGAAAAGCGCTTGGCGCCCTCGATGCCGTTCGCCTCGATCTCCTTGGCAAACAGCGGCACGAAGGCAGCGTTGAAGGCACCCTCGGCGAAAAGACGGCGAAACAGGTTCGGAAAGCGGAAGGCGGCGTAAAACACGTCGGCCATCGGCCCGGTGCCGAGGGCGGCGGCCATCAGTGTTTCGCGGGCGAAACCGAAGATGCGGCTACCGAGCGTCGCGCCACCGACGGTGATGAATTTCTTGACGAGGCTCATGCGGCAGAACCGGCTTTCTTTTCGGTATTGGGCTTTTCGGTATTGAGCGACCGCGTGGAGGCCGGCGCTATCATGCCGGACGGCATGCGCTCGCGCATCTCATCCTCCTCACCCGCCATCACCGGCTTCAGGCGCGCGGTGATATTGGCTCTCTTGTTTTCATTGGAGATCTTCTGCCCGACGAGATCGGTCACATAGAAACTATCGATGACCTTCTCGCCGAAGGTGGTGATCCGCGCCGAGTGGATGTCGAGCGACAGGTCCGAGAGAACCGAGGTGATTTCCGACAGAAGACCGGTGCGGTCGAGGCATTCGACCTCGATGACGGTGAACTTGTTAGACAGGCTGTTGGAGATCGTCACCGATGGCGGGATGACGAAAGCCTTGTTCTTGCGGCGGTTCTTCGTGCGGGTGGCGATGACTTCCGGCAGGCGCTTGCGGCCCGCCAGCACGTCTTCGATCATCCTGCCGATGGTGCCGGCACGGCGCAACTCGTCGGCATCGTCGGTGAATTCACGGCTGACATGGATGGTGTCGAGCGCGCGGCCATCCGCCGTCGTGAAGATCTGCGCATCGACGATGTTGGCACCGGCAGCGGCGCAGGCGCCGGCGATGACGGTCAGCAGGCGCGGGTGGTCGGGCGACAGCACGGTGATTTCGGTGATGGCGTGGAAACTGTCGGTTCGCACCATCGTCGCCAGAACCTGGCCCGATTTGTCGGTCTGGCGGATGAACCGCGTATGGCGGATCTGGTCTTCCAGCGGCACGGACAGAAGATAGGGCTGGTAATGCAGCTTGACATAGGCCTTGCGGGCCTTCTGACCCCAATCATCCAATGCTGCTTCGAGCGCCTTGGCGGCGGCTTCCGCCCGCTCCTTGCGCGACACTTCCGAGAAACCGCCGGCCAGCAGCAGCTCGGTCTCGTAATAGAGCGTGCGCAGCAACTGCCCCTTCCAGCCGTTCCAGACGCCGGGGCCGACGGCGCGGATATCGCAGACCGTCAGGATCAGCAGCATCTTCAACCGGTCGAGCGACTGCACCCGGTCGGCGAAATCGATGATGGTCTTGCGGTCGGTCAGGTCGCGGGTCTGGGCGACCATCGACATGGTCAGATGTTCCGCGATCAGCCAGACGACCAGCTCGGTCTGCTTCGGCGACAGCCCGAAGCGCGGGCAAAGCTTGCGCGCCACCTTGGCGCCGGCTTCGGAGTGATCCTCCTCGCGGCCCTTGGCGATGTCGTGCAGCAGCACGGCGACGTAGAGCGCGTCGCGATCCTCGATACCGGGCATCAGCTTGTTGACGAGCGGATGGATGTCCTCGGCCTTGCCCTTGTCGATCTCCGACAGCACCTCGACGGCGCGGATCAGGTGCTCATCGACCGTATAGTGATGATACATGTTGAACTGCATCATCGAGACGATCTTGCCGAATTCCGGAATGAAGCGGCCAAGCACGCCGGCCTCGTTCATGCGGCGCAGGATCAAGGCCGGATCGCGCTTCGAGGTCAGGATCGCCAGGAACAGGCGGTTTGCTTCCTCGTTCTCGCGCAGATCATTGTCGATCAGGCCCAGCGAGCGGGTGACACGCTTCAGCGCATCGGGATGGAATTCCAGCCCATTGATATCGGCAACAAAGAACAGGCGGATAAGGCTTACCGGATCGCGCTTGAAGACATCGGGATTGGCAAGCGCGATGCGGCCGCGATCCTCGACGAACTCGATCGTGCCGGGGATCTTGCGCGAACGATGAGCAAAGCGGCTGATGACGCCGGTGAGGCCCGGTGTCGCCTTGGCCTGCTGGTCCTCGAGTGCCGCGCAGAGAATGCGGGTGAGATCCCCGACATCCTTGGCGACGAGGAAATAGTGCTTCATGAAGCGTTCGACGGCGGAAAGGCCGGGGCGGGCGTGATAGCCGAGCGCCTCGGCAATCTCGCGCTGGATGTCGAAGGACAGCCGTTCCTCCGCCTTGCCGGTCAGGAAATGCATGTGGCAGCGCACGGCCCAGAGAAAATCCTCGGCCTTTTCGAAGAGACGGTATTCCTGCTTCGACAGCACGCCTAGCTTCACCAGTTCGACCGGATCGCGGACATGGTAATAATATTTGGAGATCCAGAACAGCGTATGCAGGTCGCGCAGGCCGCCCTTGCCTTCCTTGACGTTGGGCTCGACCAGATAGCGGGTGTCGCCGGCCTTGCGGTGGCGCTCGTCGCGCTCGGCAAGCTTGGCGGCGATGAATTCGGGACCGGTATTGGTGACGATTTCCTTGTCGAACCGCGTCTCCAGCTCGTGTGCCAGGGGCTCGTTGCCACAGATATAGCGCGTCTCAAGGATCGCGGTGCGTACCGTCATATCGGACTTCGCTTCGCGCATGCACTCTTCGACGGTGCGCGTGGCGTGGCCGACCTTGAAGCCCATGTCCCAGAGCATATAGAGGACGAACTCGACCGCCTTGTGCGTCTCCTCTGCCGGTTTCGGCTGAAAGAGGAAGAGAAGGTCGATATCCGAGCCCGGCGCCAGCGTGTCGCGGCCATAGCCGCCGACGGCGGTAACAGTGAAGCTGCCCTTCTGCTTCGGATAGACGTGGCTGACCGTGAAGTCGTAGAGAACGGTGATGATCTGATCCTGCAGCCAGGAAATCCGGTGCGCGCAATCGAGCCCGCCGCCTTCTTCCGAGAGCAAGCGGCGCGCGTTTGCGCGGCCTTCCTGGCTCGCCTTCTTCAACAGAGCGAGAAGAGCCGAACGCTCGTCCTTCTTGTCTTCATGGCGCTTTGCAAGGGTCTCGCATTCCGCCCTCAGCGCGGGGACGTCGAGAATGACGGAGAAATCGATGTCATGCTTAACCATGCTCGGCCGACCGGAATCCTGTTCAGTGACCGCGGCCAATTGCCGGCGCGCCTGTCTTTTCGTCTGCATGCGCTATAGCCTCTTTGCCCGGCGATTGACACAGGCTTTCTACGCCCGAATCCCGTAATCCGGCTTGGAGCCGAATTTCCCGAACCAGCGCTTTCGGGAGTTCTATCGGGTCAAGGTTGACGAAGAGTGACGGCTGTCGACGCAGAAATCGGCGGTTTTAGGGCTGCGGCACCACAAGCGACCGTCTCAACTCGTTTATGCTATGCAATATGTTTCGCGATTGGGCACCGATCTGCGTCACCATTTCGCGCTCGCATTCCCAATAGCCGGCCTTGGCGATTGCCGAGGTGATGTCGGAAATCCGGCTGCAGGACAGGGCGATGTTGAGAAGTCCACGGTCGGACTCGCAGTCGGGCGCTTCCCCCTCGCCGCAGATCTTGCCGCGCGCCGCAATCGGCGAAAAGCGGTCGGCGAGAACGCGGACCTCGGCAAGAAGATTTTCGATATGCATCCGATTATCCTTGGGAATCGCCTGTTATCAGCCGGCCTTGTTCAAAGTCTTTTTCAGTTCGTATAGCGCATCGAGAGCTGCGCGCGGTGTCAAATCGTCAAGATCGAGCCCCTTCAGCGCCTCCTCGACCTTCGACGGCCCTCGCTTGCCACCCACCTCCTCACGGCGAACCGCGACCTGGAAGAGCGGCAGATCATCGATGAGCTGGCTTGCCGGATTCTTGCGGTCGGCATCTTCAAGCCGCGTCAGAACGTCGCGGGCGCGGGCCACGACCGAAGCCGGCAGGCCAGCGAGCCGGGCCACCTGAATACCGTAGGAGCGATCTGCGGCACCCGGCCCGACCTCGTGCAGGAAGATGACGTCGCCGTCCCATTCCTTGACGCGCATGGTGGCGTTGGAAAGCCGCTCGAGCTTTTCCGACAGCACGGTCAACTCATGGAAATGCGTGGCGAACAGACCCCGGCAACGATTGGCCTCATGCAGATGCTCGACCGACGCCCAGGCGATGGAGAGGCCGTCGAAGGTGGCGGTACCACGGCCGATCTCGTCCAGAATGACCAGCGAGCGGTCGGTCGCCTGGTTGAGGATCGCCGCGGTCTCGACCATCTCGACCATGAAGGTTGAGCGGCCCCGCGCCAGATCGTCGGACGCGCCGACGCGCGAGAACAGCCGGTCGACAATGCCGATATGGGCGGAAGCGGCGGGCACGAAGGAGCCCATCTGGGCGAGGATGGCGATCAGCGCGTTCTGGCGCAGGAAGGTCGATTTACCGCCCATGTTCGGGCCGGTCAGCAACCAGATAGCCCCATCCTTGCCGTCCGCCGTCGGCGACAGGTCGCAATTGTTGGCGACGAAGGGACCGCCCGCCTGCCGGCGCAATGCCTGCTCGACCACCGGATGGCGGCCGCCTTCGATGGCGAACATCCGGCTGGCGTCGACCACAGGTCGGCAATAGGCCTGCTCCTCAGCCAACAATGCCAGACCGGCCGCGACATCGATCACCGATAGCGCACGGGCGCCGGCCTTGATCGCCTCGGCCTCGGCAACGACGGCTGCGACCATGCGGTCGAAGGCGGCGAGCTCGATCGTCAGCGCCTTGTCGGCGGCATTGGCGATGCGGCTCTCGAGATCGGCAAGTTCGGTCGTGGTGAAGCGCATGGCGTTCGCCATGGTCTGGCGATGGATGAAGCGCGCCTTGGCCTCGGTACTATCGGTCATCGGCCCGGCATTGCCGGCGGTGACCTCGATGAAATAGCCAAGCACATTGTTGTGCTTGATCTTCAACGATTTGATACCGGTTTCCTCGGCATATTGCAGTTGCAGCCCGGCGATGACCCGGCGCGACTGGTCGCGAAGCGCCCGCACCTCGTCCAGCTCTGCATTCGCCCCCTCGCGCAGGAAACCGCCGTCGCGCTTCAGAAGCGGCAGTTCATCGGCAAGCATTTCCGCAAGCAGAGCTTCGAGATCGGCGGGGAGGGAACGGAGCCCGGCAAGGGCTGCTTCCAGCTCTTCCGGCAAAAGCGCTGAGCCGAGCATACGGGCGACATCGCCGGCAGCACCCAGACCCTGGCGGATCGCCCAGAGATCGCGCGGGCCGCCACGGTCGAGCGCCAGGCGCGACAGCGCACGCGGCATGTCGGGCACATGTTTCAGCGCCGTGCGCAGATCGTTGCAAAGCGAGGGTTCTTCAACGAGGAAGCCGATCGAATCAAGCCGTTCGTTGACGCGTGTTGGGTCGGTCAGCGGCGACATCAGCCGCTCGGCCAGCAGGCGCGCGCCGCCGCCGGTCACCGTGCGGTCGATCGCTTTCAGCAGCGAACCGTTGCGATCACCGGAAAGCGTACGCACTAGCTCCAGATTGGCACGGGTGGCTGGATCGATGAACAGCGTCGAAGCGCCGCTTTCGCGCTCGGGCATCCCAAGCGGCGGCCGCTCGGCGATCTGGGTCTTTTCGACATAGGCAACCGCTGCCGAAGCGGCGGCAAGCTCGGCGCGGGTGAACGTGCCGAAACCATCGAGCGTCGAAACGCCGAAATAACGGGTGATACGCCCCTCGGCGCTGGCGCTATCGAAGAGGACTGCCGGCTGCGGCACGGCCACGCGACCAAGTACGTCGAAAACCGGCTTCAAATCCGGATCGTGGAACATCGTATCCGGCAGGATCAGCTCGCGCGGATCGATACGCAGGATATCGGCGAGCAGTCGCGACGCCTCGGTCTCGGCCAGCCGGAAGACACCGGTCGAAATATCGATCCAGGCGAGCGCCAGCTGCGGCTCAGTGCCACCGCGAATGCGGGTGAGCGCCATCAGATAGTTGGATTCCGATGGCGAAAGCAGCTTTTCCTCGGTGATGGTTCCCGGCGTCACCAGGCGGACGACGTCACGCCGGACCACCGACTTGCCGCCGCGCTTCTTCGCCTCGGCCGGATCCTCGATCTGCTCGCAGACGGCAACACGGAAACCGAGCGAAATCAGCTTCTGAAGGTAATCATCGGCGGCATGCACCGGCACGCCGCACATGGGAATATCCTGACCCATATGCTGGCCGCGCTTGGTGAGCGTGATGCCGAGCGCCCGCGAGGCATCGACGGCGTCCTCGAAGAACAGCTCGTAGAAGTCGCCCATGCGATAGAACAACAGCGAACCGGGATTGTTCGCCTTGATCTCGATATATTGCTCCATCATCGGAGTCGCGGAGGCACGACTTTCCTCCGAGGCAAGCTCGGCGGCCGAGAAAGCATCGACGCTGGTCATTATTCGTTCATTCACGGATGTGCAGTTTTTCCCAAAAATGAGGTGCCACCCTATCCGCGTGCCGCTATAGAAGACAACAGCTATCGGGCACGAGGAACCGGTCGCCCACAGGAGGTTTGGAGGATACATGCCTGACACCAGCAGCACGTCGCGTCCAGGAACGGGGATTACCGATCAGGAAGCGCTCGACTTCCACAAGCAGGGCCGCCCCGGCAAGCTTGAGATCAACCCGACGAAACCAATGGCGACGCAGCGCGATCTTTCGCTCGCCTATTCGCCCGGCGTCGCCGTTCCAGTGAAGGCGATCGCCGCCGATCCGGCGACCGCTTATGACTATACGGCACGCGGCAACATGGTGGCCGTCATCTCCAACGGCACCGCCATTCTCGGCCTCGGCAATCTCGGTGCGCTCGCCTCCAAGCCGGTGATGGAAGGCAAGGCCGTTCTCTTCAAGCGCTTCGCCGACGTCGATTCGATCGATCTTGAGATCGATACCGAAAATGTCGACGAGTTCATCAACTGCGTGCGCTATCTCGGCCCCTCCTTCGGCGGCATCAACCTTGAAGACATCAAGGCGCCCGACTGCTTCATCATCGAACAGCGCCTGCGCGAGCTGATGGACATCCCCGTCTTCCACGACGACCAGCACGGCACCGCCATCATCGCCGCCGCCGGCCTGATCAACGCGCTGGAACTGACCGGCCGCGACCTCAAGACCACCAAGCTCGTCTGCAACGGCGCGGGTGCTGCCGCGATCGCCTGCGTCGAGCTGATCAAGGCGATGGGCTTCAATCCGGAAAACGTCGTGCTCTGCGATACCAAGGGCGTGATCTACCAGGGCCGCAGCGAAGGCATGAACCAGTGGAAGTCGGCGCATGCGGTGAAAACCGACAAGCGGACGCTGGCAGAAGCCATGAAGGGTGCCGACGTGGTGTTCGGCCTGTCGCAGAAGGGTGCCTTTTCCGCCGATATGATCCGTTCCATGGCCGACAGGCCGATCATCTTCGCCATGGCCAATCCCGATCCGGAAATCACGCCGGAGGAAGTCGCCCGCATCCGCGACGACGCCATCATGGCGACCGGGCGCTCCGACTATCCCAACCAGGTCAACAACGTCCTCGGCTTCCCCTATATCTTCCGCGGCGCGCTCGACGTTCGCGCCTCGACCATCAACGATGAAATGAAGATCGCAGCCGTCAGAGCCTTGGCAAGCCTGGCGCGCGAAGACGTGCCCGATGACGTGGTCGCCGCCTATCAGGGTGCAAGACCGCGTTTCGGAGCGCAATACATCATCCCCGTGCCCTTCGATCCGCGCCTGATCTCGGCAATCCCGGTTGCCGTGGCGCAAGCGGCGATCGAAAGCGGCGTTGCCCGCCGCGCCATACCCGACATGGCCGCCTATGCCCGCGAGCTCTCGGCTCGGCGCGATCCGATCGCCTCGACGCTGTCGCAGCTTTACGAGCGCGTGCGCCAGCGTCCGAAACGCATCGTCTTTGCCGAAGCGGAAGAAGAGCAGGTCATGCGCGCGGCACTATCCTATGCCAACCAGGAGCTGGGCACCGCCATCCTGCTCGGCCGCGAGGACCTGATCCACGCCACCGCCGAGCGCGCCGGCATCGACCTCAACCGGCCAGGTCTCGAAATCGTCAATGCCCGCATTTCCAAACGGGTCGATGCCTATATCGACTATCTCTACGCCCGGCTGCAGCGCAAAGGCTATTTGCACCGCGACGTGACGCGCCTGATCCACAATGACCGCAATCACTTCGCTGCCTGCATGGTGGCGCTCGGCGATGCCGACGGCATGGTGACCGGGGTCACGCGCAACTATTCGACCGCGCTCGAAGACGTGCGCCGCTGCATCGACGCCAAGCCGGGGCACCGGGTCGTCGGCGTGTCGCTGGTGCTTGCCCGCGGCCGCACCGTTTTCGTTGCGGACACCGCCGTGCACGACATGCCGACGGCGCAGGAACTCGCCGATATCGCCGAGGAAGCAGCGGGCTTTGCCCGACGCATGGGCTACGAGCCACGCGTCGCCATGCTCGCCTACTCCACCTTCGGCCACCCCTCGGGCGAACGCTCCGAGCGGGTGCGCGAAGCTGTCAGCATCCTCGACAAACGCTATGTCCACTTCGAATTCGATGGCGAAATGGCGGCTGATGTGGCGCTGAACCGCAAGATCATGGAGAGCCAGTATCCCTTCTCCCGCCTCTCCGGTCCCGCCAACGTACTAGTCATGCCGGCCTTCCACTCCGCCGCGATCTCCACCAAGATGCTGCAGGAACTCGGCGGCTCCACCGTTATCGGCCCTTTGCTCGTCGGCCTCGACAAGCCGGTGCAGATTACGTCGATGGGGGCAAAGGATTCGGACATCGTCAACATGGCGGCAATCGCCGCCTATGGCGCGGGATAGTAACCCGGAACCCGTATCTTGGGGTTGGCGGCCAAAGAAAGACCATGGCCGCCACCTCAATTGGGTGTAGAATATGGGAATGAGTGAGGCTCGGTCCCTGTTCGGAGTGCTGCGCCATTCAGCGCGGCCAGATATTGTCGACGCCATTGAGCGGCTCGTCCTTGAGGCACCCGACCGCAAGCTCAACCGTGTGAACCCCCTTGCCTTCGCAGCCGATCATGGCTTCGATGAAGAACAGGTTATCAATGCATTCCTGCATGCATCCCGGCTTGGCCTGTTCGAGATATCGTGGAATGTTCTCTGCCCCGGTTGTGGCGGGGTGCTGGATGCAAATACCTCGCTGAAGACCGTACAGAGCGAAACTTACAACTGTTCGCTCTGCGCGGCCGGATACGAGCCGACACTCGACGAGATGGTCGAGGTCACCTTCACCATCAGCCCGCGCGTGCGCCATATCGAAGCCCATAATCCGCACGAGCTGTCGCCGTTCGAATATTTCCGCCAGATCTATTGGGGTTCCGGTGTCGATCTTCCCGACGAGGGCTACGAGGCCAAGGTCGACGAGTTCGTGCTGGAATCGCTGGAACTGCCCGCCGGAGAGAAAGCGGTCGTATCACTGCAATTGCCGGCGGAGTTCGTCATCATCTTCGAACCGGTCACTCATGCGGCGCAATTCCTGGACGTGAAGGGTGAACCGTCGAAAGAGCGGCAAACCGTTTCACTCGTCTTCGACCGCCTGCATCGGCACAGCGATCCCATTACCTTGCGCCCGGGACCCCTGCGCATCCTGATGGAAAATCACACTGAAGTCCGTGCACTGCCATCAATCTGCGTGGCCAACGACGCGCTTCATGCCCTGCTCAGCCGTCGCCGCCCATTCCTGACAGCCAAGCAACTGCTCTCCAACCAAACCTTCCGCGATATATATCGCACGGATACGATCGACGTGAACCAGCGGCTGAAGATCACCAGCCTCACCTTTCTCTTCACCGACCTGCGCGGCTCTACGGAGCTGTACGAAAGGGTCGGCGACCTCGCCGCTTTCGATCTGGTCAGAACCCATTTCAGCATCCTGCACGAAATCGTGGGCGCCGAGGCAGGCGCGGTGGTGAAAACCATTGGCGACGCGGTTATGGCCACCTTCCCTACTCCGGACCGGGCATTGATCGCGGCCATGCGGATGCGAGAGGCCATGATCACCCTGAATAGCGAACGCGGCAACGACGATCTGCTTCTAAAAATCGGGATCCATGAAGGGCCGTGCATCGCGGTCAGCCTGAATGAGCGGCAGGACTATTTCGGACAGACGGTCAATATCGCCTCCCGCGTGCAGCATCTGGCGACCTCACGCGAGATATTTGCGACAGGATCGGTCCTTGATAATCCCCGCGCCGCCGAGTTCCTGACGCTGCATGACCTAAAGCCGGTATCGCACCACGTCTCGCTCCGCGGCATCACGGATGAAATCGACATTTTCGCGATTCCCTGAGGAACGGCGGTTGCCGGGCGAGTGGGGCTTGCGTCGATCAGCTCGCGAAACGGCCGGTCGCTGCACCGTAATAGTTGACGTAGCGGTCCGAAATGCTGGCGATCGGCAGGACGATCAACACGTCCGTCGTGTTGAAGGCATGGTCGACGACGGCGTCGGAGCCGACCATGGCGCCGAGGCGCAGGTAGCCCTTGATCAGCGGCGGCAGCGCCATCAGCGCCTTCTTGGAATTGATAGCCTCGACCGGCATCAGGTCCATGGTGCGCGCAAGCGACGGCAATGCGCCGACGGTCCACTCGTCCTTGGCAACGACGTTATGATAGAGGAACGACAGCGCCAGCGCATGTTGCTCCGGACGGACGCCGGGGAAGGAGGCGCAACCGAACATGGCGCCCATGCCATGCTTCACCGCATAGGCCCAGTTGCCCTGCCACAGCAGTTCGACGGTGCGCTTGTTGCGATAGGCCGGCAGCACGCAGGAGCGGCCGAGTTCCATGAACTGCTTGTCGGGATGACGGGCCATAAGCGCGCCAATGTCGAATTCCGAAGAGGAATAAAAGCCACCATTTGCCATGGCCACTTCCTGGCGCAACAGACGGTAGGTACCGACGATCTGGTCTTCGGTATCGCCTTCCAGCGACTGGTCGAGCACCAGCAGGTGGTCGCAGATCGAATCATAGCTGTCGACATCGCGCTGGCGACGCATGGCGTCAGCCGGCAACTGCGCGTTCATCTCCTCGACGAAGACGCGATAACGAACGGCCTGAGCGGCGTCGATTTCCCGCGCCGTGCGAGCAAGGCGGGTTTCTAGATTTCCGATGCGCCCGAACACATCGCTTGCAACCGGTGCGATCGTCGCCTTTGAAGACTGAACCATTTCGCCCTGAGCTTCGCGATTCAAAATTTCGATGGACATGGCGCCTCCCCCTCAGCGGTTGATATAGCGCCATAAAGCAAATTCTTGCGACAGGAAAGTGACATGGTGCTTTGCGAAAAGCAAGAAGCGTGCCTGTTGCAAATATCTAATAAGCAGGAAGTCCCCAACTTCCAGGGGCGTTCATCGAACAGCACTGCGCAACTTCAGGGTAAGATTTCGCTTAAATAAGCAGGCGGAGCGAAACATTGATTCGCAATCGGATTATTCGTTTCGGGCACGTTCGAAAGCGACCTTTGAAAGGCTTTGCACCGTGGTGATGAGGCTCTGCGGATCGACCGGCTTCACGATGACGGCATCGGCTCCGGCAAGCAGCACCTGACGGCGGATGGCCTCGCGGCTGTCCGCGGTCAGCACGATCACCGGCAGAGGCGAAAGACCGGCCTTGCGCTCCTGCGCCCGCAATTGCGCCAGCACGGTCACGCCGTCGCCTCCGGGCATGGTGAGATCGGTGACGATGATATCGGGCCGGCTCTCGCCCTTTTCCACGCGGGCAAGCAGGCCGGTGAAATCCTCGACAAGGCGAACCTTGTGACCGGCCTTGGTGAGCATGGCGCGGACCAGCATGGCATTGACGGGATCATCCTCGCCGAGCAGGACGCTGAAGGCGATGTCCGTCGCTTCCGGCGTTATCAGACCGAAACCGGGCGGATTGTCGATCAGGGCATCCCGCTTCTCCATGCCACGCATGCGGCCGCTCAGCACATCGATCAGCGATTGCTCACGCAGCGGCCTGATCAGCCAGGCATCGAAAAGATCAAGTGGATGCGTGTTGCGCTCCTCCGGATTGACGAGAAAGATCTTGCGCAGGCCGGAGGCGGCCAGTTCGTTGCCCTCGCGGAAATACCATGGCGCCATGCGGTGATCGACGATCAGGTCCGTCAATGGCCCGTCTTCGCTCTCGGGCACGGATAGGCTTTCGATGTCATCCGGGCCGATCAGGCGGCAGCGGCCGCCGAGCGTGCGGATGGTTTCAGCGATCGCCGTGCTTGCCGCCCCTTCCGGCGCCAGCAACAGGATGTAGGAGCCCCTGAGCAGATCGTCCCGCCTGCCGGGCGCATCGTCGCCGGCGACGAGAGAAACGGGAAAACGGATGGTGAATTCGCTGCCGTTGCCCCGCTCGCTGGCAACACTCAGCGCGCCGCCGAATTCGCGCAGGATGCGGGCGGAGATAGCAAGCCCCAGACCCGTGCCGGCACTTTTGTCCAGCACATTGCCGGCCTGTTCGAACTCGCCGAATATCCGCGCCTGCTCCTCTTCCGTCATGCCCGGCCCGCTATCCCTGACCGATATCAACAGATCGCCGCCGTCAAGGCCGGCGCGAATGAGCACGCCGCCCGTCTGGGTGAACTTCACGGCATTGCCGATGACGTTGAACAGGACCTGGCGCAGCCGGGCCGGATCGAATTCCATGGTCTCGGGAACATCGGCCGCAACGGTCGCGGCGATCTCGATGCCCTTCTCGTGGGCGCGATGGGCGAGCATCTCGACGACGCCTTCGAGCAGCGGCCGCAGCGTCTCGGCGCGCGGACGAAGCTGGAAGCGGTTGACTTCGATCGTCGAGAAATCCAGGAGGTCCTCGACCAGTTGCACGAGCGCATTGCCGGACTGGCGGATGCCGGTCAGGTAATTGGCCTGCTCCAGCGTCAATGGCGTCTGGGCCAGCAGATGGTTCATGCCGAGAATGCCCGACAGGGGCGTGCGGATCTCGTGGCTGACGGTGGCAAGCAGCCGCGACTTGGCGGCGCTGTTGTATTCGGCCTTCAGCCGCGCATCCTCGCGCAGGCGCGCGGCTTGGCGCTCTTCGGTCACGTCGCGAGCAACGCTCTGGATGCTGAGCCGGCCCGAGACCGGATCGCGAAACATGACATCGTGCCAGGCGAAGATGCGTGGGCCTTCCGGCGTGGAGATCTCGGCATCCTGGCGCTGCGATGCCGTGACGGCGCGAAAGACGAGCCCGGCTTCTTCCAGCGTCAGGCCCTCCGGGTTGGCCTTGCCGGTCAGCCTGCGGAACGTCGCGTTGGCATGGACGATGCGGCGCTCGATGCTGCGCGTGACCGTGATATCGCCAAGCGCATCATGGATGGTGGCGAACAGGCTGGTGCTCTCATTGCTCTCCCACAGGCGGTCGTGCTCGTGCTCGCTGAGCGGCGGCACGTCGGCTATGACCTTGCGGCCAGTCTTTCGCGTCACGACAATACCGGCGACAACGATTGCCAGGGCTATCAGGCCCAGCAGGCCCGCAAGCGCCGGCAGGCCACCGGCATAGCCGACCGATAACAGCGCCACACCGGCGATCAGGCCGCCACCGTTCAGCCAATGGCGTTGCAGCCATTGAGAAAAGACGATTGGAGCGGAAATAACCCGCTCGGGTGGCGGCAAAATCCCGATCGGATCGGCGTCCAGGCGAGGCGCGTCTATGACCGGCCGTTCACGCGGTCCGGTTTGGTCGTCGGCGATGGCGGCGACAAGCTTTTCCTGCAGGTTTGCCAGAGTGCTCATGCCTGTTTGCTAACACGCGCACTCTTCCCGATGCCTTCAGGGATTCGCTAGAATTTTAGGTGTTTGCCTTTTTTGGCGAGAGAAGCTCGTCCAGAATGACGCAGCCCGCCCCGATGGTGATGAAGCTGTCGGCGAGATTGAAGACGGCGAAGGACCATGTTTCCGTGTGGAAGAGAACGTAGTCGATCACATGGCCGTAGAGAAACCGGTCGATCAGGTTGCCGAGCGCGCCGGCGATGATCAGGGCAAAGCCGAGATGGGCAATCCAGCGATGGCTGGGCGTACGCCGCCACAGCCAGATCACGAAGGCGACGATGATGAGCCGCATGCCGACGATAAACCAGCCATCCATGCCCGACAGCATCGAGAAGGCGACGCCGAGATTATAGGTGCGATAGAGCGCCAGCATCGGAATGACCGGCACCATCTCCTGCAGCGGCAGCCAGTGATCGACCATGATCTTCACGGCCTGGTCGAGAATGACGGCGATGATGATGAAAATCAGGATCGGCAAGGGCCGGGAAAACAATGCGGGCTTGGCGGACGCCTGTTCGTTCATTTCGCTGTCGGTCATCGTGTCTCGCTGAGAGTGAGAAGATGGCGGCGAGCTTCGAACAGCATCACCGCCGTCGCCACCGCCAGGTTGAGGCTGTCGGCGCGGCCGGCCTGCGGAATGCGGGCAAGCGCATCGGCCTCCTTCGCCAGGGCATCCGGCAGACCGGACTGCTCGTTGCCCATCAGGAGCACGACAGGCTTCTTCTTGTAGTCGATCGTGCGGTAGTCGACCGCGCCGGCCAGATGCGTGGCAACGACAGAGACGCCAGCCGTCTTCTTCCAGGCCAGAAACTCTTCCGGCGTCGCCTTGACGACAGGAACGGCGAAGACCGAGCCCATGGTGGCGCGCACGGTTTCCAGCGAAAAGGGATCGGTCGTCTCGCCGACGAGGATCACGCCCGACGCGCCGGCCGCATCGGCCGTGCGGATGATGGTGCCGAGATTGCCGGGATCGCGCACGCGATCGAGCGCCACCCAGGTTTCACCGGCTTTCGGCCTGACGTCGCGAAGCGGCCGCCAGCGCTGGTCGAAGATGCCGACCACCATCTGCGGATTGTCGCGGCGAGTGATCGAGGCAATGACCTTTTCGCTGACTTCGAGCACAAGCCCGCCGGCTGCCACAGTCTTGGCGGCCACCTGTTCGACCAGCGGCTTGCCCTTGGCAGCCTTGGCGTAAACCAGCGTGCGGATCGTCCAGCCGAGTTCAAGCGCGTCGATGACCAGCTTCAGGCCTTCCGCCAGGAAAGCACCGCTCTCCTCGCGCGACTTCTTGTTGGTCAGCGCCTTGATGTCCTTGATGATCGGATTGGCAAGCGAGGTGACCTCCTTGACCTGTCCGACCTTGCGGGGGCCGTCATTCCTGTAGTCCTGGTTCATTTCGGCACCCAGCGGCTGAAAAGTGATGTGGAAAGCGCCCTGCCCGGCGTCTTGCCGTCGAGGCCGGCCTCGCGGATGACCAATTCGCCGGATTCGACAGCGCCGCCGGCGCCGCGCATGGTTTCGCGCATCAACTCATGGATCGAATAGAAGCTGGCGCGGATGGAATAGGCCGTGAGCACCAGGCCAACCGCCTTGGGCGACAGGATCTCGCGGCAGATATCGAGCATCGACGGCAGGTGTTCGAACAGATGCCAGACCTCGCCGTTCGGACCGCGCCCGAATTTCGGCGGGTCGGTGAGGATGATATCGTAGGTGTTGCCGCGCCGTTCCTCGCGCAGGATGAATTTCATCGCGTCTTCGCAGATCCAGCGGATCGGCAGCTTTTCCATGCGGCCGAGCGCCTGGTTTTCCCGCGCCCAGCCGATCGCCTTCTTCGAGGCGTCGACATGGGTGACTTCCGCGCCGGCAGCGGCGGCAACCAGCGAGGCAACGCCGGTATAGCCGAAAAGATTCAGCACCTTCAGCGGCCGGTTCGCGGCTTCGACCTGCTGCTTCATCCAGGCCCAATGGACGATCTGCTCGGGAAAGACGCCGACATGGCGAAAGGCGGTGAAGCGGCCGAGGAAATCGACGCCGAGCAGTTTCAGCGGCCAGGTCTCGCCGAGCGCCTCGCGCGGAAACCGCCAGCGCCCCATGCCGTCCTCATCGGTGTCGCCGGTGAAGATCGAATCGGCATTGTCCCAGACATGGGCGGGAAGCGACGGCTGCCACAGCGCCTGCGCCTCCGGCCGCACAATGCGGTAGGGACCATATTGCTCGAGCTTCAGCCCGTTGCCGGTGTCGATCAGGTGGAAATCGCCGGCGCCCATCGATTCGAGGATAACGGGCACGCGCTCGACCGGACGCTCGCCGCTGCGCGCGATCAGCGGGCGCTCCGGCGTTGCCGGAACAGGCGCCGCATCACGCGGCTCCGCCATTCGCTCGCCTCGATCACGCGCAACCGCCGTCGGCCTCGAATTGGACTCGCGCGTGGGCTTTGCCGGTGGCTTGCCGGCCTTAACGGGCGCCTCTCGCCTTGCATCCCTTGGGGATTTTGCGCTCGCGCCGCCCGCGGCTCTCTGGCCGGGCCGGCTTTCCCTGTGTTTCGCCATGCTTGTCTCGAAATTGATATGTGCGTGCAAATAGCATCTGGCTGCCACTTGGCAAAGCGCTTTCCGATCTGCGATGATCGCCGGACAAAATGCCAGATCGGGAGGATTGCGCATGGACATGACCGGCGAAGAACGGATTGCCGCGCCGCGGGATGCGGTGTGGGCCGCGCTGAACGACCCTGACATTCTCAAGCAATGCATTCCCGGCTGCCAGAGCCTGGAAAGAATTTCGCCGACCCAGCTGACGGCGACGGTGAAATTGAAGATCGGCCCGGTCTCCGCCTCCTTCAACGGCGAAGTGACGCTCTCCAACATCAACGCGCCGGAGAGCTATACGATCTCCGGCGAAGGAAAAGGCGGCATTGCCGGTTTCGCCAAGGGCGGCGCCGATGTCGTGCTGAAGGCGGATGGCGACGAGACGATCCTGCAATATGAGGCGAAAGCCCAGGTCGGCGGCAAGATCGCCCAGCTCGGTTCGCGGCTGGTCGATTCCAGCGCCAAGAAACTGGCGCAGCAGTTTTTCGCCGACTTCACCGCAGCCATCAATGGCCAGGCCAGCACCTGATTGCCTCCTGAAGATCGCTCATGACGTCCGAGGCAAACCACTGGACCATCCGACCGGCACGCGAGCAGGACACGGATAGTCTCGCCGAGATCTATCTCGGCGTGCGCCGCCAGACTTTTATCTGGGTCGATCCCGTCCGATTCCACAGGGAGGATTTCGCTGCGCATACGCAGGGCGAGCGTGTCTTTGTCTGCGAGGACCGCAGCGGCACGATCGCCGGCTTCCTGACGCTATGGGAACCGGATGATTTCATCCATATGCTCTATATCCTGCCGGCATTTCAGGGCAGCGGCGCCGGCAAGGCGTTGCTTTCCGCCCTGCCGGATTGGCCGAAGCGGCGCTACCGGCTGAAATGCCTGGTGAAGAACACGCGCGCCATCGCCTTCTACCGCGCCATCGGCTTCGAGTTCGTCGGCGACGGCGCATCGCCGGAAGGCGACTACAAGGACATGCAGCTCAGCGGCGATTAGATACACGCATCAGCCCGCCAATCGACGAAACGGCCAATCGCCGTTCTTCGATATTGCGGCAGAGTCTTGTGTTGCCGATGACGGTGCCGCATGCGCGTCGAGTGTGAACAGTTTCAGCAACTCGAAGAGCTCGTCGGCTTCGGCGGACAAGCTGCGCGCCGCGACGGCAGATTCCTGAACCAGAGCCGTATTCTGCTGCGTACCCCTGTCCAGGATCGTGACCGCACCATTGACTTCCCGGAGCGTTACCGCCTGTTCTTTCGCGACCTGAACGATGGCGGAGACGTTTTTGTTCGCCTGCTCAACCTGCGATTCGATCGTCTGTAGGGTTGTGCCGGTCTCTGCCACCAGCGCTACACCGCTCTTTACGTGGTCCTGCGACAACGCAATCAAGCCTCCGATTTCCTTCGCTGCCTTTGCCGAACGTTGCGCCAGTTCGCGCACTTCCTGGGCAACGACTGCGAAGCCCTTGCCGGCGTCACCGGCACGGGCAGCCTCGATACCGGCATTCAGCGCCAGCAGGTTAGTCTGGAAGGCAATCTCGTCGATGACACCGATGATGTTGGATATTTCCTCGGATGAGGACTTGATCCTGGCCATGGCATCGATGGCGGACTGTACGACCACTCCGGAACGGATCGCGGTATCGCGCGTGTCGCGAACGAGTTGCCCGGCATCCTCGGCATTATGGCTGGAATCGGCGACTGTCGTGGTGATCTCCTCGAGTGCCGCGGCGGTTTCCTCGACGGACATCGCCTGCTGTTCCGATCGCATGGAGATGTCGTCGGTCGCCACATGAATCTTCTGCGCGCCGGCGGAGATTGCCCCGGCTGCTTGCGCCACCGACCGCATGGCATCCCGAAGTTTTCCAACCGCGCCGTTGAAGTCCAGGCGGAGCCTGTCCAGGGTCGGAATAAAAGGTGTGTCGAGATGCTGCGTCAGATCGCCGTCCGACATCCGCTTGAGCGCCCCACCAAGCTGTTCGACATTGTTGACGCGGCCGGTCACATCCGTCGCGAATTTGACGACTTTGAAAACCTTGTTGTCGACGTCGAAAATCGGATTGTAGGACGCCTGGATGAAGATCCTCCGGCCACCCTTGCCGATACGCATGAACTCGTCGGCGATAAATTCGCCCTTGGCCAGCCGCTGCCAGAATTGACGATAGCTTTCGCTGGCAGCGTATGTACCATCGCAGAACAGCGAATGATGCTTGCCTTGTATCTCCGACAGCTCATAGCCCATTGTCGCCAGAAAGTTTGCGTTTGCGGCGAGGACGCGACCATCCGGCGTGAACTCGATAACAGCCTGCGAGCGCGACAGGGCATTCAGCTTGCCGGCATCCTCTACGCTCTTGAGTTTTTCGGCCGTTATATCAGTCGCGACTTTCACGACCTTGTAAGGTTTTCCATGCCTGAAAATCGGATTGTAGGAGGCTTCGATCCAGATCTCCCTGCCGCCCTTGCCGATGCGTTTATATTGCCTCTTGTCGAATTCACCGCGCCCGAGCTTGGCCCAGAATTCCGAATAGTCAGGCGAGTTGACTTCATCCGGTGCGACGAACATGCGATGCTGCTGCCCAACGATTTCCGTGAGCTCATAACCAACCGTGCGGCAGAAATTCGCGTTTGCCGTCAATATCCTCCCGGTCACATCGAATTCGATGATGGCCAGGGATTTGTCCATCGCGGCGAGTACCGCCGCCGAGTCGGAACCAAAATTCAATGATATTGCTTTCATCGGATCGTCTCCTGATGCCGCTGCACGTTCATCGTGCTGCCGAGGCAAAGTGAAGTTAATGGAGACGGCTTGCCTGCAATCATCGTTCTTGCGAAGACGTCCCTGGAATCTATCGCCCCAGCTGATTGGGACACGAAGATTAATCGCTCCCTAAGCTTGGCTCTCTTCAGGAAATTGCCTGCATGAAATGGATAGAGCTACGCAAAGTGTATAGCTATTCTTGCACTCCGGCTGGCCCAAGGAGCGCTATCCGCCAATCGTCGACACGAGACCTCGCTATACCCTCGATAGGGCGAAGAGCACGGAAACGGCCGCCTCGAGCGCTTCACTGAAGCGCTCGAGCTTATTGTTTCCACGCAATTCCGGACGGAAAACCGCTACGCACTTTTCCTGGAATTGCTCTAATCACTTCGAGGGAAGCTGGCCGGCGATCTGTTCGGCGCGGCTGCGATGCTTGTCGGCTTCGGCATGCCAGTGCACGGCTTCGCGCGACTGATTGCGGGCGCGCTTGCGGTGTTTACCCTGGTTCACCCAGGTGACCGCCGCGCCGACCACCATGCCGAGGATCAGCGCAACAAATAGCAGCACGAAAAGCGGCGCATGCAACGACAGCACCTGGTCCTCGGGCCTGAACGGATTGAGCGCAAGCGTGGCGGCTTGCCGGTTGGCGACGCAGAAGATGATCAGGATGATGCCGAGCGGCAGCAATATCAGCAGATTGATGATCTTCTTGGTCATTGCGCACGCTCCTGTATCCTGGCGTCTTCGTGCACTGCACTCATCTCGCCTCTAGCCGCAGAATGAATAAAGACTGGGCCGAGTTCAAGTGCCACCAGGTTGCGGCACGATGATGGCCACCGGGGATATCACGAGGGACATCGTTCAAAACGACGCTTAATTGTCGTCGTCTTCTTCGTCGCCGGCGCCGGGATTGAGGCGCTCGCGCAGCTCCTTGCCCGTCTTGAAGAAGGGAACCCATTTTTCCTCGACGAACACGGTGTCGCCGGTGCGTGGGTTGCGTCCGGAGCGTGAAGGACGGTTCTTGACGGAGAAAGCGCCGAAGCCGCGTAGCTCCACTCGGTTGCCGGCGGCGAGCGCATCGGTGATCTCGTCGAGGACCGCGTTGACGATATTTTCGACGTCGCGGTGATAGAGATGCGGGTTACGAGCCGCAACAATCTGCACCAATTCCGACTTGATCACGGTTTGCCCCCTTAAATCATTGATTTATCAATTGGCTGCACCCTGCCAAACAGAAAGCAGGCCGTCAAGAAACAACTTCTCGGTCATCATTTTCTGGAGGCCCTCTCCCTTCACAAAATCATCATAACCGAAGAGATTTAGCAACCAGGAAGCAGCGCCCGGCCAAAAGAAGGACGAGGTTTTGTTCTCAGCCTTCCAATCGACGATGGGCAGGTCCTTATTGACCTTGCGCGTATCGAGATAAGCGCGAATTTCGTCCTCGCCGCCGAGCGTGTCGATCAGCTTGTTCTGGAGCGCCTGACGGCCGGTGAAAATGCTGCCGTCGGCAAGCTTCAGCACCTCTTCGCGCGGCAATTTGCGGCGGTCGGCGACAAGATCGACGAACCAGCCGTAGCTATCCATCACCATGCTGCGGATCATGGCCTTGGCGTCCTCGCTCGGCGGATGGAAAGGCGACGGCTCGGCCTTCATCGGCGACGACTTGATCTCCTCCAGCGAAACGCCGAGCTTGTCGAGCAGCTCCTTGGTCTGCGGATACTGGAAGATCACGCCGATGGAACCGGTAATCGAGGTGTCGCCCGCGACGATATCATCACCCGCCGTGGCGATCATATAGCCGGCGGAGGCCGCCACGGTGCGGATATCGGAAACAACGGGCTTCTTGGCGGCGACAGCGCGGATGGCCTTGAAGATCCGCTCTCCCCCATAGGTCGTGCCGCCGGTCGACGAGATCGACACGATCAGGGCCTTGACCTGATCATTGTCCTTGATCTTCTTCAGCCGCTCCAGAAGCTCGCCATCATCCTGGATGAGACCGGAAATAGCGACGCGGGCAATCTGCGGCCCGCGTGTATCCGGCAGGTCCGCCGCAAAGAAACGGTAGAGAGCAAAGCCAAGCCCCACCATGAGAAGAACGGCGATGATGCGCCAAAAGCCAAGTTTGCGGCGCAATTGCCGCCGGTCTGCGATTGCAGAACTGTCCATGACGCCTTATCTCTCCCCTTGTCGTAAACTGGGCATGCTACAACCGGATATATAATACCTTGAAACCGGCGCAATCCTTCGCGAATATGCTGGCCGTCTTTTCGAGATTATACATCGGGGCTTTTGTCCAGTGCGTCGTCATCAGATAGGGCGTCACCCGATCCGATGAAACAGGCACCCATTATGTTTTTCCGCTAAATTTCCTCAGGCGCGGAAAAAAATCCATATTGGCAAGCCAATGCAATAATGCGAAACGATCCGGCGGGCTTGTTGGCACAGTCTGTGCATAACCCAATGCGGTTTTCCGGATCTAGAGAACACGGACCTGTTGCATGCTCAATACTATCGAGACCACCGGCCAGGCGATTGGCTCCGAGCTGGAAAGGAACGCGTATAAGGACGCGATCTTCCATTCCACGCGCGTGCGCAAGCTGAAGATAGTCCTTCCCGTGGCCGCTCTGATCGTCTCGTTGATCTTCATCGCCGTCTCGCTGGTCCGCGCCTACCTGCCGGAAAACATCCAGATCGAAGGCGCAAGGATAGAAGACGGCAAGGTGGTGATGGAACGTCCCGCCATCGCCGGCCGCAACAAGGACGGCATCAATTATTCCATGCTCGCCGAGAAGGCGCTGCAGGATATTAAAAATCCGAACATGATCACGCTCAAGAGCATCAAGGCCTCCATGCCGGTCAACAATGACGTGATTGCGCATGTGACGGCCGAGAGCGCGGATTTCGACCGCCAGGCCGACACGCTGAAGCTCACCGACCCCTTTACCATTCTGATGGACAATGGTTTGCGCGCCGAATTCCGGACTGCCTTCCTCGACGTCAAGAAGGGCGATCTCTCCAGCCAGGATCAGGTTGCAATCTACAGAGGCGGCATGTCGGTTGTTGCGCAGTCGCTCAAGATGACGGATAAGGGGAGCGTAATCGAATTCGACGGACAGGTTCGGATGAATATTGATCCGACCACACTCCACAATAAAGCTAGCGAACAACGGCCGGGCGGTTCATGATAAACGATTGGCAATATTCCCTTTTTAACTCCAACCTGCGTAAGGCGGGTCTTCTCTGTGCTTTCGGTGCGCTGGCATTTTTGGCCGCGCCCGGCGCTGACGCCCAAACGACGACGAGCAAGATGCCTGGCCTCGCTCTTTCCAGCGACCAGCCGATCCAGATCGAAAGCGACAAGCTGGAAATCCATGATGCGGAAAGCCAGGCGGTCTTTACCGGCAACGTCAAGGTTGTCCAGGGCACGACGACGATGCAGGCCGGCAAGATGACGGTCTTCTACAAGAAGAAGCAGCCCGCCGCCGATGCAGCCGCCAAGCCAGCGACCGACAATCCGGTCGCAAAGGCCGCCAAGGAACAGAACCAGTCGCTGGTCTCCGGCGATGCCAATATCGACCACATTCTGGTCACCAACAAGGTCTACCTCGTCTCCGGCACACAGACAGCGACGGCGGACGACGGCTCCTTCGACATGGCGAACCAGCTTGCAGTCCTCAAGGGCCAGAAGGTCGTATTGACTGATGGGCCGAATGTTTTCACCGGCTGCCAGCTGACGGTGCACATGGCGACGGGCGAAGCGCAACTGGATGCCTGCGGTGGCCGCGTCCAGATTCAGCTCGATCCGAAGTCGCAGCAAGTGCAGCAGCAACAGCAAAAAAAGAATTGATTCTGGCCAACTCGTGACGACATCGACAACCTCCCCCTTGCCCGGTGCGACCGGGTTGCCCAGCGCGGCATCCGGTTCACCGACCGCCGACAAGGCGCGCTATCAGGGTACCCTGATCGCGCGCGGCCTCACCAAGACCTACCGCACCCGGCGCGTCGTCAACGGCGTCTCGCTGGTCGTGCGGCGTGGCGAGGCGGTCGGCCTCCTGGGGCCAAACGGCGCCGGCAAGACGACCTGTTTCTACATGATCACCGGGCTGGTGCCCGTCGATGAGGGCACTATCGAGATCGACGGTAACAACGTCACCTCGATGCCGATGTACCGTCGCGCCCGTCTTGGCGTCGGCTACCTGCCGCAGGAAGCCTCAATTTTTCGTGGCCTGACGGTGGAGGAAAACATCCGCGCCGTGCTCGAAGTCCACGAAAAGGACAAGGACAAGCGCGAGCACAAGATCGACGAGCTGCTCGAGGAATTCCACATCCGCAATCTGCGCACGGTGCCGGCGATCGCGCTGTCCGGCGGCGAGCGGCGGCGTCTGGAAATCGCGCGCGCTCTGGCGACCGATCCGACCTTCATGCTGCTCGATGAACCCTTTGCCGGCGTCGACCCGATCTCGGTCGCCGACATCCAGAATCTCGTGCATCATTTGACGGCGCGCGGCATCGGTGTGCTGATCACGGACCACAATGTCCGCGAGACGCTCGGTCTGATCGACCGCGCCTATATCATCCATGCCGGCGAGGTGCTGACCCACGGCAGGGCCAACGATATCGTCAGCAATCCGGAAGTCCGAAAACTCTATCTTGGCGACAATTTCAGTCTTTGATAGTCTTGGATTGGGCCGGAGCGTATTGTCGCATTGCCAAATGGCTGAGCGCTCCGGAAATTCATCTTACCGTTATAGTTCCGCTTGACCAAACCCAATAAAAAAGCAATTTTTGGGCCAGTTGGAAGTCTGTGGCATTTTTTCTAAAAAAATGCGGACTTTCGAAAAGATCAAGGGGAGTCCCGCGTCCGCCATGGCATTATCGGCCAATCTTTTCCTGCGCCAAAGCCAAAGCCTGGTGATGACACCGCAACTGATGCAATCCATCCAGTTGCTGCAGATGACGCATTTTGAGCTCACCCAGTTCATCGCCCAGGAAGTCGAAAAGAATCCGCTGCTCGAATTTACATCAAATGACGAGGATATAGGCAACGGCAATGAGCGCGAGGCAAAGGAAGAACGCTACGATGCCGCGGAGGAAAGCCGTGGCGACGACGGTGCCGACCACAATAGCGGCGACCTGAAAAGCGACTGGTACGAGAGCGAAAACACCGGCCATGCCGACCGGCTGAACGACGAACTCGACACCAACTTCAGCAATGTCTATCCCGACGATAGCACCGCGCAGCGCGCCGACGCGCCCGAGCTTTTGAGCCAATGGAAATCCATGCCCGGCGGCGAGGCCGGCGAAAGCTACGATCTTGACGACTTCGTTGCCGGCCAGATTTCGCTGCGCGACCACCTTAACGAACAGATCCCCTTCTCCCTGCCGGCGATGGCCGATCGGCTGATCGCCCAGCATTTCGTCGACCAGCTCGACGATTGCGGCTATCTGCAGGTTGACTTGCGCGAGACCGCCGATCGCCTCGGCACGACGCTTGGCGATGTCGAACGGGTGCTTGGCGTATTGCAGCAGCTAGACCCTCCCGGCGTCTTTGCCCGGTCCCTCAGCGAGTGCCTGGCGATCCAGCTCCGGCAGAAGGATCGTTTCGATCCGGCCATGGAGCGGCTGATCCAGAACCTCGAGCTTCTCGCCCGCCGCGATTTCGCGACGCTGAAGCGTCTCTGCGGCGTCGACGAGGAAGACCTGCTCGACATGATGGGCGAGATCCGCCAGTTGAACCCGAAGCCCGGCAGCGGCTTTGAGACCGGCATATCCGAGGCGATCACGCCCGATATCGTCGTGCGCCCTGCCTCCGACGGCAGCTGGCTGGTGGAACTCAATCCCGACACGCTGCCGCGCGTTCTCGTCAACCAGTCCTACTTCGCCTCCGTCACCAAGACGAGCCAGGACCACGCCTTCCTGTCGGAATGTCTGCAGAACGCCAATTGGCTGACGCGCAGTCTGGATCAGCGCGCCAAGACGATCATGAAGGTGGCAAGCGAGATCGTCCGGCAGCAGGATGCGTTCCTGATCCACGGCGTCGACCATCTGCGGCCGCTCAATCTGAAGACTGTGGCGGACGCCATCAAGATGCACGAGTCCACCGTCAGCCGCGTAACCTCGAATAAATACATGCTGACGCCGCGCGGGCTGTTCGAGCTCAAATATTTCTTCACCGTCTCGATCAGCGCCGTCGAAGGCGGCGACAGCCATTCCGCCGAGGCGGTACGGCACAAGATCCGCCTGCTGATTTCGCACGAAAGCCCGGACACCGTGCTTTCCGACGACGATATCGTCGATACGCTGAAGAAGGGCGGCATAGAGCTAGCTCGCCGCACGGTTGCAAAATACCGCGAGGCGATGAACATCCCTTCCTCCGTGCAGCGCCGCCGGGAGAAGCGGGCGATTGCAAAGGTCGCCAGCTTTTAGCAGCCGCTCAAGCTCAATCTGAAATTGCAGATTTCCTAACGGAGCGTTAAGACGCAGTTGACTTTCCAATGTGGCGGGGCTAGAAGCCCGCCGCAATCGGTGCAGGACGACGGCACGACCATGAACTTATCCCCATCATCCCAAAGGCCCCGCATAAACGCAATTTGTCTTTGAGCGCGTGAAGTGCTTGGATGAGCTTGAGGCTTGGCGTAAACTGGTACGCGCAATAACCACGACAAGAAGGGAAACTCCATGAGTGTGCGTGTCTCCGGTAAACATATGGAAATTGGTGACTCCTTCCGCCAGCGGATTGAAGACCAGATCGGTATGGCCGTGACAAAATACTTCGACGGGGGGTATTCAGGCCAAGTGACGGTACAGAAATCCAGTTCCCGCTTCACAGCCGATTGCAAACTTCATCTCGACAGTGGCATCGTTCTGCATGCCGCCGGAGAGGCGATGGACCCGCAATTGGCGTTTGACGCGGCGTCCGCACGCATCGAAAAGCGCCTGCGCCGCTATAAGCGCAAACTGAAAGATCATCAGGCCGCGAGCCACGCGAACGGCCATATCGAAGTCGCCTATACCGTCATGGACGGCATGTCGGACGACGACGAGGAAATCGCAGCCGATTTCGCGCCGGCAATCGTTGCCGAAAGCACGAAACAGCTAAAGACCATGTCGGTCGCGACCGCCGTGATGGCGCTCGACATGACCGACGAGCCGTTGCTGCTCTTCCGCAGCCCCGGCAAGGACCATTTGAACATCGTTTACCGTCGTCAGGACGGCAACATTGGCTGGATAGACGCAGCCAATATCAAAAGCTGAGAAAAGAAGATGAGTGGCGGCCCTGCACCATGTCAGTCGGCCGCCGCTCCTCCGTCATTGGATCTCGGCGACACGAAGGATAAAGAGAATGGCATTGGCAGATTTGCTGCACCAAGATGCGATCATCCCCGCCTTGAGGGCAAATTCCAAGAAACAACTGCTTCAGGAACTGGCAGCCAAAGCCTCCAAGTTGACCGGACTGCCCGAACGCGAAATCTTCGACGTCGTGCTGCAGCGCGAACGTCTGGGCTCCACCGGCGTCGGCAACGGCATCGCCATCCCGCATGGCAAGCTCAATAGCATCAAGTCCATCATCGGTATTTTCGCGCGCCTGGAACAGTCCGTCGATTTCGAGGCGCTGGACGACCAGCCCGTCGATCTCGTTTTCCTGCTGCTTGCCCCCGAGGGCGCCGGTGCCGACCATCTCAAGGCGCTGTCGCGCATTGCGCGCGTGCTACGCGACCAGGATCTGGTCGCCAAGCTGCGCGCCACGGATTCCGCCTCGGCAATCTACGCCTTCCTCAACGAGGAACAGGCATCCAACGCCGCCTGAGCGGCATGAACTGAATTTGGAACACCAAACACCAAGGGCCGGATGATCTTCCATCATCCGGCCCTTGGTGTTTGGGTATGTCTTTGAGGCTCAGGCGTCTTTTTCGTCGAACGGGCTGTTGGCGCCTGGCTCGGAAATCTCGGCGACCTTCGGGCCACCCTTGGCGACACCGACCATGGCCGGGCGCAGAACGCGTTCGCCGATGACGAAGCCGGCCTGCACCACCTGCACGACGGTGTTGTTGGGGACTTCCGGGTTCGGCACTTCGAACATCGCCTGATGGAAGTTGGGATCGAACTTCTGGCCGACCGGCTCGATCTGACGCACGCCATGGCGCTCCAGCGCGGACAGCATGGAACGCTCGGTCATCTCCACGCCTTCGATCAGCGTCTTCAGGCCGGCATCGTCGCGGAGTTCCGCCGGGATGGCGTCCAGCGTACGGCGCAGATTGTCCGACACGGCAAGCATGTCGCGGGCGAAGCCGGCGACGGAATAGGACTTGGCGTCCTTGATCTCGCGCTCGGTGCGACGACGCAGATTGTCCATATCGGCGGCAAGACGCAGGTAGCGGTCGCGCAGATCGCTATTTTCGGCCTTCAGCAGCTCGACCGGATCCGGCTCTTGAGTTTCGGCCATCGTCTCCACGGTGTCCGCGACATCTTGCGCGAGGTCGGCCGCCGTGGCGTCAGGTCCGGTTTTCGTTGTTTCGTCGGTCATGACGGTCTCCGAATTGTTTGTCTTTTGAATGTGCCCGATATCGAGGTTTGGCTGGAAAAAATCAAGGCTTTGTCGCGAAGAACAGCCGATTCCCGGCATTCCGGCCGCTCTTGGACCAATGCCGGCGGGCGCACGGCATGATCCGTGGCCGGCGGAAGCGGATGATTGGACACCTGTCTTTCCAATGAGACGCTTTTCCTCAAAGCCCGGGCCGCGACATCCGGGAAAACAGCTGGGCTGTATAGTCCACCATCGGCACGATGCGGGCATAATTCAGCCGTGTCGGACCGATGACACCGACGGCGCCGATGATGCGGTCGTCGTCATCGCGATAAGGCGCGACGATCAGCGACGAGCCGGAGAGCGAGAAAAGCTTGTTTTCCGAGCCGATGAAGATGCGTACGCCCGGACCGCTTTCGGCCAGGTTCAGGATCTCGATCAGGCTGTCCTTCTTTTCGAGGTCGTCGAACAGCAAGCGCAGCCGGTCGAGATCCTCGGCGCCGCCGACTTCGGCCAGCAGATTGGCGCGGCCACGCACGATCAGCTGCGTCGGCTTGCCCTCATCCTCGCCGCCGGACCAGACGGCGATGCCGCGCTCGACCAGCTCATGCGACAGCGTATCCAGCTCGTGGCGCACGCTCTCCTTCAACGATTGCAATTGACGGCGCAGATCCGGCAGGGTCTGGCCGGTCATGTGGGCGTTGAGGAAATTCGCGGCTTCCGTCAGCTGCGACGAGGTGATACCGGCCGGCAGCTCAATGATGCGGTTTTCCACCTGGTCATGGTCGCCGACGAGCACAGCAAGCGCCTTGGTAGGCTCCAGGCGGATGAATTCGACATGCTTCAATACCGGATCGTTCTTCGAGGTGATCACCAGCCCGGCGCCGCGCGAGATGCCCGAGAGCATGCGGCTCGCCTCGGTCATGACCGATTCCATCGGCTGGTCGCGATTGCTGCCGCGCACCTGCCGGTCGATGGTGGCGCGATCTTCCGCCGAGAGATCGCCGACCTGCATGAAGGCATCGACGAAAAAGCGCAGACCAATCTGCGTCGGCAGGCGGCCGGCACTGATATGCGGCGAATAGATCAGCCCAAGCTCTTCCAGATCGCTCATGACGTTGCGCACCGAGGCCGGCGACAGCGACATCGGCAGCAGGCGCGAGAGATTGCG
Source organism: Rhizobium sp. GW821-FHT14E12 (assembly GCF_058803745.1). Taxonomy (NCBI): domain Bacteria; kingdom Pseudomonadati; phylum Pseudomonadota; class Alphaproteobacteria; order Hyphomicrobiales; family Rhizobiaceae; genus Rhizobium; species Rhizobium sp. GW821-FHT14E12. Next base: position 3,389 of record NZ_JBXAPH010000023.1, on the reverse strand, counting down.
CGAACCGAGCGGCTCGCCATTCTCAAGATAGCCTTCGACGATGCGACGGAAGATTTCTTTCGAGCGTTCGTCCAGCGCTGCAATGGCATCCGTAACCGACGATGTCGTGAATCCCATTTCGCTGTCAGACCCCTTCTGTTGAACCTCAGTTAAAATATAATCATTCAGTTAGCATTGGCAAAAGGGAAAAATGCCAACACCGCCATATCCAGGCCTTTCAGCCTGCTTTTCCTTTGCAAAAGCCGCCAGTGGATCGTAGAAGCGGTCGATAAACGTTCAGGAGAGTAGAATGCGGCCTTCAGGCAGAAAAACCGACCAGATGCGCAAGGTCTCGTTCGAGCGCAATTTTTCCAAGCATGCGGAAGGCTCGTGCCTGGTGAAGTTCGGCGATACGCATGTGCTCTGCACGGCAAGCCTGGAAGAAAAGACGCCACCGTGGCTGCGCAACAGCGGCAAGGGCTGGGTCACGGCCGAATACGGCATGCTGCCGCGCGCCACCGGCGAACGCATGAAGCGCGAAGCCGCTTCCGGCAAGCAGGGCGGCCGCACGCAGGAAATCCAGCGTCTCATCGGCCGGTCACTGCGCGCTGTCGTCGACCTGAAGGAACTCGGCGAGCGCCAGATCACCATCGACTGCGACGTCATCCAGGCCGATGGCGGCACGCGCACGGCCTCGATTACCGGCGCCTGGATCGCGCTCTACGACTGCCTGAAGTGGATGGAAAGCCGCAACATGATCAAGGTCGATCGTGTGCTCAAGGATCATATCGCCGCCATTTCCTGCGGTATCTTCGCCAGCCAGCCGGTGATCGACCTCGACTATCTCGAGGATTCATCCGCCGAGACCGACGCCAACTTCGTCATGACCGGCAAGGGTGGCATCGTCGAGATCCAGGGTACGGCGGAAGGCACGCCCTTCAGCGAAGAGGAACTCACCACCCTGATGCATCTCGCCAAGAACGGCATCGCCGAGCTGGTGGAGCTGCAGAAGCAGGCGATTGCCTGACCCAAGAGGCGACCAAGCGATGAACCCGTCGTTGGAAGGCATTCTCGAAACTGCTGTATATGCCGATGATCTCGATGCCGCCGAAGCTTTTTATGGCGGCATACTCGGGCTCGAGAAGATCTCGCGCGGCGGTAACCGGCATGTGTTCTATCGCTGCGGACCGGGTGTGCTGTTGATCTTCAATCTGGCCGAGACAATGAAGCCGTCGGAGCCGGGTGCCTTGCCCGTGCCGCCGCATGGCACGACCGGCCATGGTCACGTCTGCTTCCGGGTCGGCGGCAACGATATCGAGGCGATGGCGGAAAGGCTGAAAGCTGCCGGTATTGCCATCGAAGCCGATTTTCACTGGCCGAATGGCGGCCGCTCGATCTATTTCCGCGACCCGGCCGGCAACAGCCTGGAATGCGCCGAACCCCGGATCTGGGGCATCTGACAGGACAGGATATGCGTAAGCTCGATACCAAGACCATCGTCGTCGCCAGCCACAATGCCGGTAAGATCCTAGAAATCCAGGACCTGATCGGCCCGTTCGGCTTCACCGCCAAATCGGCCGCCGATCTCAATTTCATCGAGCCGGACGAAACCGGCACGACCTTCGAGGAAAATGCGACGATCAAGGCGCTGGCCTCTGCCAATGCCTCCGGCCTGCCGGCCTTGTCGGACGATTCCGGCCTGATGATCGACGCGCTCGGCGGCGATCCCGGCGTCTATACCGCCAACTGGGCGGAAACGGCTGACGGCACCCGCGATTTCGTCATGGCGATGCAGAAGGTCGAGACCGCATTGGAAAAAGCGGGCGCCACCACGCCGGAAAGCCGCACCGCGCGCTTCGTCAGCGTGCTTTGCCTCGCCTGGCCGGATGGACATACCGAGCTTTTCCGCGGTGAGGTCGAGGGCACCGTTGCCTGGCCACCGCGCGGCTCACAAGGCTTCGGCTACGATCCGATCTTCCAGCCCAAAGGTTACAACACGACCTTCGGTGAGATGAGTGCCGAAGAGAAGCATGGCTGGAAGCCGGGTGAAGCCCAGGCGCTCTCGCACCGTGCTCGGGCCTTCAAGCTCTTTGTCGAAACCTGTCTGGAGGCGTAAGCTCAAGCCTGTGGACATCATGGAACCGCAAAACATGACGCGTGAGGCGCAATTGCTGCCCGATACCGGTGAACCCGGCTTCGGCGTCTATGTGCATTGGCCCTTCTGTGCGGCCAAATGCCCCTATTGCGATTTCAATAGCCACGTCCGCCATCAGCCGGTCGATCAGGAACGTTTCGCAGCTGCCTTCCTGAAGGAAATGGCGTCGATGCGGGCGATTGGCGGTCCGAAGACCGTGACCAGCATTTTCCTAGGCGGCGGTACGCCGTCGCTGATGAAGCCCGAGACGGTCAGCGCGGTTCTCGACGGCATCGCCAAGCATTGGCATGTGCCCGACGGTATCGAGATCACCATGGAGGCCAATCCCTCCAGCGTCGAGGCCGAGCGCTTTCGTGGCTACCGCGCCGCCGGCGTCAACCGCGTGTCGATGGGCGTGCAGGCGCTGAACGACCGCGATCTGAAATTCCTAGGCCGCTTGCACAATGTCGCCGACGCGCTGAAGGCAATCAAGCTGGCGCGCGACATCTTCCCGCGCATGTCCTTCGACCTCATCTATGCCCGCCCGAACCAGACCGTCGAGGAATGGGAGCGCGAGCTGAAGGAGGCGATCTCCTATGCCGTCGACCATCTCTCGCTCTACCAGCTCACCATCGAGGAAGGCACGCCCTTCTACGGCCTGCATAAGGCGGGCAAGTTGATCGTGCCGGATGGCGACCAGTCGGCGCTGCTCTACGAGGCGACGCAGGAGATCACCGAACGCGAGGGCATGCCGGCCTACGAAGTCTCAAACCACGCCCGCCCGGGCGCGGAGAGCCGCCATAACCTCACCTATTGGCGCTATGGCGACTATGCCGGCATCGGTCCGGGCGCCCATGGCCGCCTGACCCTCGGCCCGAAGAAACTGGCGACCGCCACCGAGCGCAAGCCGGAGACCTGGCTGGAACTGGTCGAGCGCGACGGCCACGGCATCGCCGATCAGGAAATGCTCGGTAACGACGAACAGGCCGACGAGTTGCTGCTGATGGGCCTGCGCCTGAAAGAGGGGATCGATCTCGTCCGCTGGCAGCAGCTTTCCGGCCGGGAGCCGGATCAGGCGCGCGAAGAGTTTCTGCTGGAACATGGCTTCATCGAACGTCTCGGCAATTCCCGCCTGCGCTGCACGCCGGCGGGAATGCTGATCCTCGATTCCGTGGTTGCGGATCTCGCGCGTTAATCACCTCCCCTTGAGGGGCAGGGGAATCGCATATGGTTTCTATTGGATTGAATTGTTGAGGAAAAAGGATTCTCTAAAGGT
>NZ_JBXAPH010000022.1:0-40313 GCF_058803745.1 Rhizobium sp. GW821-FHT14E12 | reverse complement strand
GGCCGCTGCAAAGCAGCAAAGGTATAGCGTCTGCTTCAAAGACAGAAAGCCGTTCCCCTTGTGACCCATGCACCAATGCACCAATGCACCAATGCCAACGGCAGTCGCTCTCTATCACCCCAATCAGTACGGCAGCGGATTATTTCCTTTCGAATCGACGACCGTAACTCAGAAGGAGTTGATCACCACACCGCTTCGCGAGAATTTGTGAAGTCGCTCAGCTTCGCTGAAGGCACTGCAAAAGACTACCGCGGCCCTATCGGGCGCACGACGACCGACTGTCCATATCCCTGAACATCGATCAGATTGTACTCCATGGTCTGCGCGACGATAGCAAAATGTTCTGGTGCCTTCAGGCGTTTGAGGTGAGCAATATCCGCAACTCCTCCAAGCGCTAAAGCGGGCACGAAACCATAACATTCGCCAATTTCAATAGGTCCAAGCTTCTTCGCTGCCCGCTTGAACAGTGGCTTACCGGCCCCGTCCTCAAAATCCAGCGCCGGATCCGATAACCAGAATGGTACTGAGACCGTATTGGTCGCCAACGCTCCCGCATGTTGACCCTTGACGAAGTTCTTCTGGGTCAAACGCCCTTCATAAACACTGATATTGCCGTAGCCATAGTCTTCCATCCAAAAGAAAATAACGCCAAAAGCGGAGTACGCGAAAGCATGGCAATTGTTGTGGGAAAAATCCTTGTCAGCACCAAAGATAAGCGCAAGAACTCCCTTCATATCGTCGGGATGGCATGATTGAATCAACCCGCCACGCAACACCGATAGACCGATATCGAAGCAAAAATCGGCAACTTGGTCCGGGAGAAATTTCCGAAGCGCTAAATGCTCTTGGTCCGTAAACGGAACCTGCAAAGCGGGCTTTCCGTATTTATGTACTATGTCTTCGTAGATCTTATTCACACCAAAGATATCCGATCCCCATTCCTACTCCTCCAAACCTTCGGATTCTAGGGAAGCAAGAATTATATATCCGGATGCTCGATCCGTTCCCACTCGGCTCCATCGAAACGGAAAATGTCCTTCTGGCCGACAACCCAGAGAACATCCCCCACTACACCGGTGTAAAAGATGTAGTCGCCACGCAATTTCGGCAACGACGGAGAAAATCTTTTCAGGTCGGACGTTTTCGGATCGACCTCGAAGAGTCCGCCCAGACGCGTACTTGACGGCAAAACCAATTTGCCACGATAGGGCGTAATCATGTGAAACAGATTGTGCTGTTGCCGGAGCGACACCGGCGTGAAACCGCGAGCGTAGCTACCATGCAGCAACACGCCTTCTCGACCACAAACCCAAATACTGTCAGGGCTTTCTATGTATATGCCGGTGAGAGCCGCCTCCGGAAGATGGGTATTCAGTTCATGAAGCGCAGCGCCATCCCAGAAGCAGAGGACTGGCTTTGTACCCTCTTCGCCACATAAATAAATCGCGTCCTCATCGATACCTTTGACACCATTAAATAAAACGTTGCGTGGCTTGCTTTTCTTAGATTCCATCAACCAGAACAAATAATCCGGATCATCTGTCTTGGGACGATTTTTGCGTTGCTCTCGATACTTCACAGGATCGAAGAGCAAGCTGTCTGTCACAAAACGCCAGTCATCTCGCCCATGGCGCACGTAGAATTGCCCGCCATCACCCGTCGCATAAAGCCTATTTCCTATCTGTGAGATAGCAAACATGCGACCATAACCCTTGGCATCATCGACCCAAGTCCCGGCCCCCTTTATTTTCTCTCGAAAATTACCCTCTCGCCACGCATGGTATACGTCGCCCTCCGAAGACATGTACGTCAGATACTCAGTCGCAGCATTGATATCCGGATTGCGGAACAACGTTATGTCCTGCATGTGGAAATTAAAGTTGTCGTAGTACCATTGTTCGCCAACTTTGCCGTCGTGCTCAAAACGATAGATCCGGCAGTCAGGATCATACGTGTCCGATGTCTCCAACACGGCATTGACGATCACGACATTCTCGGAAACAGCGCAGGCGCGGGTAAATTCGATCTTTGTCAGAAGGTCTTCTCCATCAGTTTTCGAACAGGCCCCATGTTGCGAGCAGCCCTTGCCTTACCGCCCCCTGCAACACAACTTCTTAGCAGCGGATGATCCAGGTCAAGGATTCATTCTCCCTATTTGGCCCCTTTGAAGGGCCGCTCCGACAAATCCTCTGGTATATCGCGTCGGGTCCATTCGTTGCCATCAAAGATGAAGTAGCGAAGGCCGTAGTCGAAGACATAGAGCTTATCGTTGCGGGCAAAAATAACGGACGGTTGTACTCGTTTGGATCCCAGTTTGATATTCACCTTCGGCGTAAACGTCTTCGCCAGATGACCGTCAAAACGGAACAATTCGGAGCCCGCCCTCAGGATCAGATCGCCACGCCACCAGGCCCCCTCGGAGAAGTTCTTTTCCCGATCAGGAAGCGAGGAGATCTCGGCAAAGCCCCTCGAGGGCGTCCCCTCCATCACGAGACCGTCGGAGCCGATGACATAGTCGTTGCCGCTCTCACCGCTTTCAAAGCCGGAGACATAGGAATAGGCGGGCAGCGAGCGCGCGATGCGATCTGGAAATTCATGCCGCTTCCAGGCGCCGGGCCGCCCGGTGAACAGCGTCTTCAGTTGCGGATATGCAGTCCCTTCGGCGTAGAGCTTTTTCTGGAGTTCGTACTTTTCGTCCCCCGACATGTCCTCGCGATAGAGAGGATGGCCGGGATAGAGATTGAAGTAACGTCTATTCACCGCCTGGGTAGCGACGACGAAGATATCGCCGTTGCGGTTGCGACCTAGGATCGACCAGTTTGGTTCTTTATAGGGATATTCTGGGTGCAGCGACGGGGCGATGTCTCCCCAGGTCGCGCCCATGCCGAGTTTCAGGAATCCGTCGCTGCCGGCCACCAGCCAGCAATCGTCAAGCGGAAGGATGGAGTTGAATGTGATGTCCGGCGCGTCCTCTGACTCGGCCCGACTGCCTGGAATGACTGAGTGTTCCGATCCCTGCGGGCGGACAACGTATATATCGCCATTCAAGCTGAGCGTCACATAGGACGGTGCAGCATCCCTATCTAGCGACGGTAAGACGCGGATATCGCGCAGTTCCCGGCGGACATCCGAGCGTGAGAAAGTCTGCGCCTCGACATCGCGAGTGAGGATAATGGTGTAAGGATCATCCCAGCGCGGACCGCCGACCAGAAGTGCAAAAAAACGATCGTTTTCCGCCATGGCAGCGTGATACAGCTTCGGCTCCCACTTGCCGTACAGCTCATCGAAATCCTCGTCGTCTTCCATTACGTCGGTCATGGGCCTGTTTCACTTCCTTACCGGTAGAGCTCGGCGCGCAGAACATCGGTAATTTTCACAGTCGGAAGCGGCCCGGGCGCGACTTCGATTTGAACATAGATCCGCGCTTATTGACCTGACACGTCGATGACCGGAACGGTCTCAGTAAGAATATCCTGACGCCCGTCGATCTCGACAGCAAATGAATAATGCAGCGAGCGTGGCAGTCGGCTAAGTGGTTCCGTCAGCTTCACTCTTCGATAGGACGTTGCCAGATTGGCAAGCTCTAGGTTCTCGCGAAGATAGATTTCCTCCTCCGACAGCAGACCATGTGCTTTGCGCAACTGCGGCAAGAGCTGACGCCCATTTTCATCCTCGATGAACTTATAGGTGTCGGGCAAAGTCGCGCTCATCAGAATATTCCATATATCCTCGGGAGCCTTTCGAGATTCCAGGAAAAGCTCGACGGCATTCTCCGGCATTTCAACACCCGCGAGACTGTATAGCTCCTGCAGCTCATGCGGCGGAGGATCGGTTTCCCTGCGACTTGTCAGATCCATGAGAAGAGCGACATCAAGCGAAAGAGTAAAATGACGCCCCTCCCTGTGCCAAAGATCGATCGCTCCCAGGCTCGAATATCCAAACGCCGCAAAATCCTCGCTTCGCAGGTTCGGCGCTTTCGCCAATATGCCCGCAAGGAAATCGTCAAACATAAATGGCGTGCATAGATAGTAGTTCCGATCAGCATAGTATCCGATGCCATGCTGCATCCAAAACCGCCTCAAATCATCGGAGAGCCTGCCGGCGGCTTTTTCTGCTTCGGCTTCCGAAACCCGTTTAGCTTGTCGAGGTTCACCTCGCGCTTCAAGAAATTCGGTGTTTGACACATGACCTCCTTAAATCGCTTTTAATAGCGTCTGCATACGCGGGCATCTGTTTCGGCATTGGTCAACCGCATAAGCACTGAGCTCAGCAGCTTTTCCGCCACGCCCCCACTGTGATCCTATCGATCTATTTTCACTTCGTCCTCCCAAACCTGAAAACACGGTCGGCTTACCGCCTGCGACCATATCGAGAGTATGGATGGCATCCTTATTCGCAGCTTGCTGTGTCGCCAAGTCTGTTGCCTGAGACTCGGAAATACTAGGATTTAAAGTTCGGATGATTGACGCATTTCTTGAAATCAGGCGCCGCCTTTCGATAGGCCTTGCCGCCTCGCCAATTGGTTTTGAAATCGGGTAATTGGCAATATCATTTGCTGCAGCACAAGGATCCTTACTGTTCAAAGCCGATTGCTGTAGATCCAGTTGCCTTTGCATTTCGACACGTGTGCCATTTGCAGGTACCGTGAAATGAAGCGGCAGCACATAACACCGGGGAGTATCGACGCGGGCATTGTCCGATTGAGGAATTGGTACCGCCTGAGGCGCCGTGAGCGTTTCTCTGCGTTTACGAAGTTCCGCAACAGTTTGCCGCCTTATGGTAGTGCCGCTATCCCAAAAGGGTAGATCGTTTATCTGCCGCTGTGCTTCTTGAATGCGCTTGGCTTCGTAATCATCTTGTGGAACAAAATCGGAAAAATTCATCTTGTTGGTGGGGAACAACACACCCACGGCAAAGATACCGATTCCAGCCAATACTGTACCGAGCCCTACACCGGTCGCTGCCGCTGTCGTTCCTCCGACTGCGGTTGTCGCCGTTCCTCCAGTTGCGGCTGTTCCAGCTGCGGCACCCTCCCCAAGCAGCGTTGCCACACCACCCGCTGGAGCCACCAAACCGAGAACCGCTCCGGGAGGAACACGGGGAGTTGGAGTGTTCGATTGGCCCGTGGTAGCCTTCACAGCACGTAGCGAACCACGTATCGGGTCATCGTCACTCGGCGGATCAAAGGTTTTCGTATTCTTGACGAAAATCGCTTCCCCCTGGGTATTCTTATTATTCATCCAGAAGCGATCGAGATGTCGGATGACGTTCGAACCCTCCGCACGTACCTGCGCGGCGTGACCAATCGGCTCGCAGATACTTTCAACTGTGCCCGATTTCACGCCTTTCCTCGTTCCGGGCGCGTCGCCATGCACATGGGTCGTGCAGGAACGCATGACCATGACCTTCTTGCCGGTGAAGCGTACTGAAGGCGTATAATTCTCATCATGGCCGCAATAATCCACGACCGGATAAGGGATCGGCACAACGGAGGAGCCGACGGGCGTCAAGCATACATCCGGCGAAAGCGACACGATCCGCGCTTCATCGATGTCACGAAGGCCTTCGAGTGGCCGCTTTGTCGTCCAGGGAGCGGGATAGCCGGGTTCGCCGATATAGTCGTCGCGCGATATGCTCATGCCGGCACCTCGGCTTGAGCATTTGACGACACGCCGCCCATCTTAACCCGCGTCAACGTAAGCTTCGCATCTGCCGCTTCTGGAAGCGGAAACCGCACGCGCCAGGTCAGAAATACGCGATCGTCACTGCGCCAATCGAAATGAACGCCGTCGAGCTTCAAGACGCGCCAATCGCCCGTACCCTCGCGCATGCAGTGAACGCCGAACGTCAGACCCGGCAATTGCCCCGTCGCTCGCGGCAGGCTCTTGTGCAGGTTTTCGAGTTGATAGGTCTCGTCACCCATCAGATGGGGCATGGCGATCAGGTCCGGATGAGCGCACTGCCAGAAGCGCGTGTCGAAATCCGCCGGCAACAATGGATGACGTTCGTTCAGCCATTGATCGTCATAGGTGCCGGCATATTTCTGGCGAAAACGCCACCAGGGAGCAACAGGTCCGAAACCTTGCGGCTGCGGCGGGATACGCCAATCCAGCTGATCCCCATCAGCGGACGTGATCTGTGGTGCCGGGGCGGGAGTGGAACCTGCGTCCATCTGTAGATTGACGATGCCGCACCCCAAGGGGTTGTGCGCTTCGACATCCATCGGCACATCGGCTTCCGGATCACCCGTGCCCGGAACCGCGCCGCCATAGGCTCTTGCCCAAGTCATTGGCACGTGGTCGGCGGGTGCCGCGTCCGAAAGCCGCCAATCCTTCAGGACGCGCTTCGGTTCTCGCGCCGAAAATCCTGCCCAGGCGTCGCTGACAACCGGCTTCCAGAAACGTTCGCCGTGCACTTGCAGGGTCTTCTGCAGAGGACCCGCAAGAAGCGAAACCTGCCAGGAGCCGGCAGGCCTCCCCTCAGGGACATAGGCATTGCCAAGAAAGGTTACGTCAGTGCCAGGTTTTTCCGGCGTCAGGTCGGTTTGCCGTAGCATGATGCCGGTATGCGGATCGCCGTCGTAAACATCTTCCCACTGGAACTCCTCCTGTTCCGGCGCAAGATCGAGCGGACCGTTTTGGCGATGCATGAACGTGCCTCGAACCGCGATGACACAATCCAGGTTTCCCTCGGCATCGAATTGCCGAAAGGCCATGGCCGGAAAAGGAAGCCGGTTGATCAGTTCCACGCACGCACCCTTCTCAGTTCAGATCGATGGGTTTGCCGCGCATCTGGAAATGATCGGTAGCCACGAAGTTAAACGACTTGCCAAGGATGATGACTTCGCCGTTGGATTTCATGATGAATTTGGAGTCGCCGCACTCGATGACGAATTCCTCTCCGACAGCGATCTTCTTGAATTTTCCGACGCTTTCGAGAGACGTCTGGCCAACATTCGTCACCTTGCTCACGCCGATCTGTTCAACGCGTGCAACGCCGATCGTGTCCGACTTGAACGAGCCGACAACCGTGTTCATGATGCCCGGAAGCGGAAAGAGACCACCGGCTGCTTCCCCAACACCGGTGCCGGAGCCACCAAGCGCGGTGCCTGCATCGGCGCGCGGATTGGAACCCGCCACGACGCCCTCACGGCTACCAAGGCCACCCATTCCGAGAAAACCTAACGCAGAAGAGGCAATCGTGCCTGCGAAGGCGGCAAGTCCGGGTCCGCCGCCGCCGGCAATCTGCCCGGCCTGAGAAAGCAATCCGGCCGTCTGCCCTGAAAGCCCCTGCACCGCCCCCATCAGCGCCATCGCCATCGGCCCGGTACCGCCTACCACCGTGTTCACCGATCCGCCGATCTCGTGCTTTTGGTTGCCGCTCACCTCGACGGCGCGGTTGCCGCCGATGGAGGCGACTTCGTGGCGGTCGACGCGTTTGGTGCGGTCGTTGCGGATGCGGGTCGTCTGGTCTTTCTGGGCGTGGAAGAACATGTTCTCGCGGCCGGCATCATCCTCGAAGGTCATCTCGTTGAAGCCGGTGCCCTTGTGGGTGTTGGAGCGCATGACCATGCGGGTCTTGTTGCCGGGCAAATCGTAAGGCACTGCATTGCTGGGGTTCGGCACAACGCCGGTCACCAGCGGGCGATCCGGGTCGCCGTCGATGAAGGCGACCATGACTTCCATGCCGATACGCGGAATGATCTGACCGCCCCAGTTGCCGCCGGCCCAGTTCTGGGCGACGCGGACCCAGCAAGTGTCGGAGCCGTCCTTCTTGGCGCGGCGGTCCCAGGGATACCAGAGCTTGATGCGGCCATATTGGTCCGGGTGGATTTCCTCGCCGGAGGGCCCGGCGACGATGGCGACCTGATTGCCGCGGATGCGCGGACGTTCCGTCTGCCGATGCGGCGTCATGGAGACGCGCGACGGCACCGCCTCAAATTCATTGGTATATTCCGGCTGGTCGGTGTTCGTCTCATAGGAGGGATCGATGGCGAAATGGGTCGCCTTGACGATCACATGCTCTTCGTAGACGTGCTCGGGATGCGCCATCTCATAGGGCGTAAAGCGCCGGCCGGCCTCGAGGACGCGCGATGTCGACTGGCCGACGACCCTGTTGTGATCGGCCTCGGTTGCCTGCATCCGCAATTTCTGTGCCCGCTCGGCTTCGGACACCGAGCTTATGCGCGCGGGGAATTCATAAAGCTCCCGCTTCATCGCGCCGGGCATCTGCACGAGCGAAGGCGTTGTCGTCGCCGGCACCATTTGCGGCGTCTCGAAATTCCAGTCGGCGCCGGCTCGTTGGCCGGGAACATAGGCGTAGTGCCGCATCCATTCGGTGATGTGGTTACGATCGGACGAACCCTGTGCCAGGCGCACCCTTGCCTCGCCTTCGGCGGAAGGAGAAGGCCCTGCCCATGAGCTTGCGCCATCGGCGACATGCAGCCGGTGACTGCCGTTCTCGTGGCTGAACCAGTAGAACAGCCCGTCCTCCTCGAAGCGGCGGGTCAGAAAGTCGAGGTCCGTCTCGTTCCACTGCACCGAATAATGTTGCGGCGGCGGCGGCGTCACGATGCCGGAGACGTCAGGTGCGGGAATGCCGTGCTCGGAAAACAGCGTCTCGACGATATCGATGCTCGTCTTGTCCATCCAGATCCGGCAATCGGAACGCTGGGAGAGAAGCCACATCTGCGGCTTCAGCACCATCGAATAGGAGCGGAGCCCGCGGGTGATCGGTGGCCCCTCGTGAAGGGAAACGACCAGTCCGTTGAAGGGGCGGCGCACGCCGTCGCCACCATCCTCGCCCTGCTGCACCTCGATGGAGACATCCACCAGGCGACCGATCAGATCCTCCGGCTGGACGACTTCACGCTTGGCACGCACGGAAAGCCGGATATCGAAAAGCGAGGATACGCCTTCCGTTATCGTCACCCGCTCCGGCAGCAGTTGGTCCGTACCAAGCGGCGAAACGACCCTGAGATTTCGGGTCGCCTGGATGAAATCATTTGCCGAGGGCTGATCGTTCATCGGCGTCTTATCCTACCAATGAACTTGTAGAGCCCGCCTTGCCGGCGCTGCCGACCACCTGCCTGCGACCACCGACGAGATAGGCGATCTGGTACAAGGTGCCATTCGGCACAGTTTCACGCATGCTGGGACCATAGAGCGCTTCCGGCGTCAGGATCTTGCCAATGTCGGCGCGCGCAGCGACCGAGCCTAGCAAATAGGCACCTCGAGCCATATAGGTCCGGACCTCGCCATCAGTCACCGTATAGTTGAACTGAGCCACGAAGACCGAATGATGATTGATGTCCATTTCCCGGATGATGGGGGGCTCGTTGTTTCGCAGCCACACCGTTAACCAGTGCGTCAATGACATCTCATTCGCTTTCTCCATAACTGATCGGAGACCAGATGCGAACGCACCCGCGGCTTGGTTGCGGGCGGCGTAATCGCGCGGGCCGCTCGGCCACAAGAAATAATCATAGGAAGGACCGCGCCCTGCGCGCCGCATTGGCGGAAGGTCGGTCTGCTTCACCGGCTCCATTTGCAGCGCCGGCGACGAAACAGAGAAATCTACCATGGCAACCTCAATGAGAAACGTTGTCAGAAACGTGCAAACCGCCACCGCAGTGGCGATCTGGCGTCGAACCCGGTTCCGGCGCGCCTAGTCGTAACGCGCCGGAAAACAGTGTTATCGTCAGGCAGCCTTGGTCGTCGCCAGGTCGTAGGACGCGATCATCGGCGACTGCGGCGACTGCGAATCGTCGTATGGCGTGTACTTCACTTCCATCTTGGTGAAGTTGAGCTTGATCGTTTCGACCGGACGATCCCCATTGGAATCGACCGAGTAGCTGGCGATCAGCGTATTGGTCAGCGTGTATTCGATATAGGTGTCGCCAGGATTGCCGGTCGTCACCAGATGGATGACAGCCTGCTTGCCGGTGCGGCCCGAGCATGCTTCCTGAAACAGCTTCGTCGACGACGAATCGCTGACCTTGGTCAGGATGACTTCCGAAACGGTCGGCTCGGAAGCTTCGCGGTTCGCAGCCGAACCGGCCGAAGTCTTGACGTTGCGCGCAACGTTCCAATGGATGACTTCGATGTCCATCCACTTCTTGTGTTGCTCGTGGGTGGCATCGCCCTGGATACCGTCGATTTGCAGATAAATCGGCATGCTATCAACACTCCTGTTAGAATTGAATTCGCCTCGTTGCGTCAAGGCGCGGTTACCTTTCCGTCTAATGCCGCATCCGGACAGGACGTTCGTCCGGGGCTGCTTCATTCGCCGCACCGCCCTGCGGATCGGCGAATTCCGTGTCGTCCACCGCCTGTCCCTCGATGAGGAAACGGTGGTCGTGGAAACTGATATCGATGCGGGCGACCTTGCGTCCTTCGGCAAGCGCATCGAGGAAAAAGGTCGAGAGCTCCGGCAGGAGATCACGGGCGATCATGATTTCGATGGTGCGGGCACCCATCTCGCTGGCCTTCGCGCGCGCCACAAGCGCTTCGCGGGCGGCTATCGACAGCGACACGTCTGTCCCGTAGGCGGCCTCGACGCGATCGCGAATGCGGCCGATCTGGATATCGACGATCCCGCTCAGCGTCTCTCCGCTCAACGGCATGAAGGGCAGGACGATCGTCCGCCCGATAAAGGCCGGCTTGAAGTGCTTCTGCAATTCGGGAAGCAGCAGCGTTTCCAGCGCCTCGCCTTCAGGCATGGTGTCGGGATCGGCAGATAGAGCCGTCAGCAATTCCGAGCCGGTATTGGCCGTCATGACGATGGTCGTATTCTTGAAGTCGATATCGCGGCCTTCGCCATCGCGCAGCGTGCCCTTGTCGAACACCTGGTAGAAGACTTCCTGCACGCCTGGATGTGCCTTGTCGATCTCGTCGAGCAGCAGCACACCGTAGGGGCGCCGGCGGACGGCCTCGGTCAGAACCCCGCCCTCCCCATAGCCGACATAGCCGGGCGGCGATCCGAGAAGCATCGAAACCTTATGCTCCTCCTTGAACTCCGACATGTTGATCGTCGTCAGATACTGGCTGCCGCCATAAAGCAGATCGGCAAGCGAAAGCGCCGTTTCCGTCTTTCCCGTTCCCGACATGCCGACCAGCAGGAACACAGCCGGTGGCCGGCGTGGGTCGGAGAGTCCCGCCCTCGCAGAGCGCATCGCGGCTGAAATCCGGCCGATGGCCGCATCCTGTCCGATGACGCGCTCCCTCAGTCGCGCGTCCAGCGTCTTGACCGTTTCGACCTGATCCGACAGCAGCTTGCCGACGGGAATGCCCGTCCAGCGCGCCACGATACCGGCAATGACTTCCCTGTCGACGACGCGGGGAACGAGTGGGCTTTCGCCCGCGACCTCAGCAAGATTGCGCTCTGCCAACATTAACGCCGAACGCGCGCCTTCGGAAAGAGTGCCTTGCGATGCCAAAGGCGCGACATTACCACCTTCGATCGGCGTCATCGTATCGTTGGCCGCGCCGGTATCGGCGAACGACGCTTCGAGACGGTCGGCCTCACGCGCCAGGCGCATCTCCTCGTCAAACTTAGCTTGCAGCTCATCCAGCTCGGTGGAGACCTCCAATCGCTCGGCGTCGATCACCGCAAGACGCGCGACGATCTCGGCGGTAGGCGGTTCGATCAGAAGCGCAGCGGCTTCCGCTTCGAGCATATCCTGTTCGTTTCTCAACCCTTTCAGGGCCTCGGGGATCGTCTGCCGGGCAAGCGAGACCGCAGCGGCGGCCGTATCGATCAGGCTGATCGCCTTATCCGGCAGCTGGCGATCTGGAATGTAGCGAGCAGAGAGACGAACCGCCGCTGAAAGCGCCTCGTCGCGGATCCTGACTTTGTGATGTGCCTTGAAGCTGGCGACAATGCCACGCAGCATACGGATTGCCGTTTCTTCATCCGGTTCTCGAATTTGCACGACCTGGAAACGACGGGTCAACGCCGCATCCTTCTCGATGTAGCGCTTGTATTCGTTCCATGTCGTCGCAGCGATCGTGCGCAATTCACCGCGGGCCAATGCCGGCTTGAGGATGTTTGCCGCATCGCCCTGTCCGGCTTGTCCTCCGGCACCGATCAGGCCATGCGCCTCATCGATGAATAGGATGATGGGCTCCACCGAAGCTTTGGCGGCATCAACTACGCCGTGCAATCTTCTCTCGAACTCTCCTTTTACGCCCGCTCCGGCTTGCAGCAGGCTAAGGTCGAGGAGCAGGAGGCGCACGGGCTTCAGCATGTCCGAGACATTGCCCGAAGCGATTTCCAAAGCGAGCGCCTCTGCGACCGCAGTTTTGCCCACACCTGCCTCACCGACGAGGATGGGATTGTTCTGTCGGCGACGCATTAGGATGTCGATGACCTGACGCAATTCGCGATCCCGTCCAATCACCGGATCGATTCGACCCGATCTGGCATCCGCCGTCATGTCGCGGGTGTAAAGCCGCAAAAATTCGTTCTCACCCGCGGTGGAAATTCCGCCGGAATGCGGCGTAATCGGCGTTGAAATATCGGGAGACGGAATGACGCTCAACTGATTTTCGAGCGCATTCCGATCAAGATTGCGAAGAGAAGGAGCAATACCACGTGCAACGATTCGCAGCGACTGATCGGTCGTAAGGGCAGTCAGGACATCGGCCAGAGCGATCGTATTGCGACCGCATTGCAAGGAGGCGACGAGCCACGCCTCACGCAAAAGCGCAAGCAGGTTCGATGACAGGACAAGCGTCGCTCCACCATCACGGGGAAGGTCAGCAATCGCTGCGTCAAGCTCGGTCCTGAGCGCCTCGGCGGAAACGCTAAGTTGTTCAAAAACGTAGCTAACTTCTGTTCCATCGAGCAGCACTCTTATCCAGTGTGCGACATCAACCATCGCGTGCCGATTGCGCGCGGCGAGCGACGCAGCGGCCTCCAATCCGACCCGCAGGGTAGGCTCAAGCGTTCCGATGAGACGATTGAGATCGATGTTGGACAACCGGAAAATCTCCTCCCCAAATTTTGGCCTACTCAACCTAACCAATCGGCGAAACAACTAGGGCGGCTATCTGTCATTGTCTAGGCTCAAATATCATTTTTTCTTTCAGGCCAGAAATTACCATCTGTCACAATTCCTTCGCAGAATATATGCGGTTGACAAGCCAATATCTCCGCATCAGTATTCCGCGTTCCATTGATGTATCGAGAATTTCGGAGTTAATACCCTGTTTAACATTCGAGACATTGCAGATCCATTTGTAGAAAATGCGCCATGCGGAGAAAATCTGCGTGAAGATACTTCGATGCGTGAAATATACTATAGAATAAAAGACGCGAGGAACCAGGCCCGCACTGCAGAACGAGGTATATCACCGGGGGAGAATATTGGGATTTCACCAGCCTGGACAGAGGTTAGCAATCTTGGATTGCAGATCGTTTCTTCAAAAAGCAAGGACCTCGAAGTATTGGCCTGGCTTGCCGAAGCAGAGTTGCGACTGCGCGGTTTTGAAGGCTTGCGGGACATCTATCTCGCCATGATGTCGCTTTTAGACAAGTATTGGGAGCAATTCCATTCGGTCGGCAACGACAGTCTGGAGGAGCGATTTGCCCCCTTGGCGGGCCTCAACGGTGTTGGCGGCGAAGGCACGATCATCCAGGCGATCAGGCTGACACCACTCGTTCCCGGAACGAAATTCGCCCAGCATTCGCTCTGGGATTTCCAGCTTTCGCAGCGACCCAACGAGACGAAACGGCGCGATGAACTCAATCAGGCCGTCACGGAGGCTGGGGTTTCGGCAATGCGCGCGCATCTCGATGAACTGAACAGCTGCATCTCCGCTTTCGACGGCCTGGTGGCTCTGCTTGGCGAGCGTTGTGGAAGCGAGGCGCCCCCGAGTTCCAACACACACAACGTTCTTCGCGAGGCCGCCGCCGCCATTCGCGCATTGGCGGGCATCGACCCGCAGACGGAGGCATTGGCAGGCGAATCAAAACTTCAGGCGGCCAACGCGAATGACACCAGGGACGCGGTGCCGGCTCGCAAGCCGTTGAACACCGAGACCATCGGGTCGCGAGAAGAGGCCCTTGAGCTTCTAGTTTCCGTGGCGCGCTATTTCCGCCGCACCGAGCCGCACTCACCGATTTCGGGTGCAATCGAGACCCTGGTCAGGCGAGGTCGCATGGATTTTTCCGAACTCCTGGCCGAGCTCTTGCCCGAGCAACAGGCCCGAAACGCCGTTCTGACCGCCGCTGGAATTCAACCAAAACCCAACAAAAGCGGATGAAAGCACACGCATCGCAGATTTTTTTGCAACCTGATCTTGTCGAATTCAGAGTTGTGACAATCTTTAGTTCGAAATTTGCCGCTGGCATGAAGGAGAAGCTGTATGGCAAGTGTTCATGAGAAGCTGGAGCGGGTTCGCAAGCCGCGCGTCCACATCAAATACGAGGTCGAGACCGAAGGCGCGATGGTCGTCAAGGAACTGCCCTTTGTCGTCGGTGTCCTTGGCGATTTTTCCGGCGACCCGACCCAGCCGCTCAAGCCGTTCGGCGAACGCAAGTTCGTCCAGATCGATCGCGACAACTTCGACGATGTCATGCGCCGCATGACACCTGGCCTGAACATCACGGTAGACAACACGATCGAGGGCAATGGCACGCAAATTCCCGTTTCGCTGAAGTTCGAGAGCATGCAGGATTTCGAGCCGGGCTCGATCGTCAATCAGGTGCCGGCACTGAAGGCCCTGCTCGATGCCCGTAACGAGCTTCGCGACCTGATGAGCAAGGCCGACCGCTCGGAGGAGCTCGAACGCCTGCTAGAGGACATTCTGCAGAACAAGGGCGACCTTTCGAAACTGGCGTCCCAACTCAGCGCATTGCAAAAGCCGCCCGCAAACTGATCACCGCCGACGATCCATCAGCCAAGATCGCCCCACCCTTGTTTCGAGTAGCGGATAACGGCCGGACTAACGTTTCCCCGAACACCGCTGCCCTTCTTGTAAGGATTGCACAATGAGCGCTGAAACCCAATTGAAGGCCCCCGAGGCCGAATTCGCGCCGGAAGAAAACCTTCTGTCCCAGGTCGTGGCCGCAACGCGCCAGACCGAACCCGATCGCGCCCAGGACCTCCTGCGGACGCTCACCGACCAGGCCCTCAAGGGCACGGTTACCTATGACCGCAACCTGACGGTCACCCTCAACAACGCCATTGCCGAGCTCGACAAGACCATCTCCCGTCAGCTCGCGGCCATCATGCAATCGCCCGAGTTCAGCAAGCTCGAAGGCACATGGCGCGGGCTGAACTACCTGGTCAAGAACAGTGAGACCAGCGTCAACCTGAAAATCCGCGTGCTGAATGCCTCCAAGCGGGACGTATCGAAGGACCTGGCAAAGGCGGTGGAATTCGACCAGTCCCGCCTCTTCAAGTCCATCTACGAAGACGAATTCGGCACGCCCGGTGGCGAGCCGATGGGCGCGCTGATCGGCGATTACGAGTTCGACAACTCGTTCGAGGATGTGCAGACGCTCCAGGGCGTTTCGTCCATTGCAGCCGCAGCCTTCGCACCCTTCATCTCCGCCGCAAGCCCGCGCATGTTCGGCTTCGACGATTATCGTGAGCTCGCCCGCCCGCGCGACCTCGAGAAGATCTTCGAGACGGTCGAATACGCGAAATGGCGCAGCCTGCGCGATAGCGACGATTCACGCTTCGTCACCCTCGCTTTGCCGCGTGTGCTGGCGCGCATGCCCTACGGTCCGAAGACGAACCCGATCGACGAATTCGGCTTCGACGAAACGCTGGGATCGAGCACAGGCGAGCTCAACCATAACTCCTATTGCTGGATGAACGCCTCTTACGTGATGGGAACGCGGCTGACGGAAGCCTTTGCGCGCAGCGGCTGGTGCACCGCCATCCGCGGTGCCGAAAACGGCGGCAAGGTCGAGAACCTGCCGATGCACATCTTCTCCAGCGACGACGGCGATCTCGATCTGAAATGCCCGACGGAAGTTGGCATCACCGACCGGCGCGACGCGGAACTGGGCAAGCTCGGCTTCCTGCCGCTTTGCCACTACAAGAACACCGACTACGCCGTGTTCTTCGGTGCGCAAACGACGCACAAGCCCAAGCTTTACGACAAGCCGGAAGCAACGGCCAATGCGGCCGTTTCCGCGCGCCTGCCCTACATGATGGCGACCTCCCGCTTCGCGCATTATCTGAAGGTCATGGGCCGGGACAAGATCGGCTCCTTCATGGAGGCCGAGGACTGCGAAAACTGGCTGAACCGCTGGATTTCCAACTATGTCAACGCCAATGACGACGCCGGCGAGGAATCGCGCGCCAAGTATCCTCTGCGCGATGCCAAGGTCACGGTTCAGGAAGTTCCGGGCAAGCCCGGTTCCTATAACGCCGTCGCCTGGATGCGCCCATGGCTCCAGATGGAAGAACTGACCACCTCACTGCGCATGGTCGCTCGCATTCCGTCGAAGAACTAAGCAGATATCCGCGCGGCGCCTCCCGCCGCGCGGACCTCGCTTACAGCACCATGATCGGAACGGCGATGGATTCCAACACAGCGTGGCCGCGTCAGATAGATCGGCTGATCGCAATGATCGACGATACGCTCAACAGGCAGGTCAACGCCATTCTCCACCATGCCGAATTCCAGGCGATGGAGGCGAGATGGCGTGGTCTGGCGCTGCTGGTGAACCAGGCCGATCGCGCCGACGACGTGAAGATCAAGATCCTCAGCATCGGCTGGCCGCAGCTATCCCGCAATTTCGAGCGCACCACCGATTTCGATCAGAGCCATTTGTTCGAGCTGGTCTACAGCCGTGAATTCGGCATGCCCGGCGGCGAACCGTTCGGCCTGCTGATCGGTGACTATGAAGTCTCGCCTCAGGGCTCGGCGGGTAGCGACGCCGTCGGCACGCTGACACAGATCGGCATGGCAGCCGCGGCCGCCTTCTGCCCCTTCGTTGCCGGCGCCTCGCCGCAGGCAATCGGCCTTCAGCAGTTCAACGAGCTGAACCGCGTCCACGATTTCTCGTGGCTTGCAAACGATCCTCAGCGTATCCGCTGGAACGGGCTGCGGGCACGCGAGGATTCGCGCTTCCTCGGGCTTGTTGCCCCGCGTGTCCTGATGCGCTCGCCCTATGAGCCCTTCGCCCGTCGCCGCGACGATCATTTCCCTTTCCGCGAAAGCATCGCCGCCGACGGCAGCACGCTGCTATGGGGCAATGGGGCCTTTGCCTTTGCGCTGATTGTCATCCGCAACTTCATCGAATCCGGTTGGTTCGCCGACATTCGCGGCGTCACCCAGGATGCGGTGGATGGCGGCCTGTTGAGCGCGGAAGAACTCGCCCCCTATGATCTGGGGATCGAAAGCCGGGGACTTTCCGCGCAAGCCCCTGTCGAGATACGCCTGACCAGCACCCAGGAACAGCAGTTCTGCGAGCTGGGTCTGGTTCCTGTCGCAACCACCTATCTTTCCTCGTCGGTGATCTTCAATTCCAATCAGTCGCTGCACGCACCGCCGCATTATTCCACCGAGCAGGCGCGGCAGAACGCCCGTATTGCCGCCATGCTGCAATATGTGCTCTGCGCCTCACGCTTTTCGCACTATCTGAAAGTCATCATGCGCGACGAGATCGGCCGGTTGTCGGATGCCGGATCGATCGAGCGCAAGCTCAATGAGTGGCTCTCTGGGTATACGCTCGGCAACGACGATGCCGATCTTACACTGCGCACGCGGTTTCCGCTGCGCTCCGCCGGTATTACCGTCAGCGAAATCCCGGGCAGGCCTGGGATCTTTTCCTGCACGGTGCGGCTGCAACCCCATTTCCAGCTCGACGACGTCTCGACGAGCTTCCATCTCATCGCCGAGACTGCGAACATGGCCCATGCCCCGTCGCGCCCGGCCGTGCCGCAAAGGATGTCCGCATGACATTGTCCGCCAGAATTGCCGAATCCCTCGATGAGAACGCACTCGAAGATGCGATAGAACAGGCGAAAGCCCACTTGAAGACCGCGCCATCCGACAAGAAGGCCCGGCATCTCTATATCGATCTGCTGGTGCTGGCCGGCGACTATGAGCGTGCCGATGCACAGTGCAATCTGGCCAATACATTCGCGCCGGAAGACACGATGGGGTTTGCTCTGCTTCGCAACCAGTTGCGGGCAATGGAAGCGCGATCCGCCTGGTTCCGCGACGCGGCGACTCCGGATTTTCCGCAAGGTCCCACCGAACTCGACAAGGCGGCGCTGAAGCTCGGCATCGCCCATCGGGAAGGATCATCGCAGGAAACGCGGGCCGCTCTGGAGGCGCTCGAGGAGTTGCGTGGCGAGCAACCGATGCTCTGGAACGGCAAACCCGTCTCCGACCTGCGCGATCTCGACGATCGGGTGCCCCATGCGCTCGAAGTCATCATGAACGGCGGGGGCTATCTCTGGGTGGATTTCGCCAAGATCGCCTCCGTCGACATCGAGCCGATCGCGCGGCCACGAGACCTGGCATTCCGCCGGGCCGAACTCCAATTGCTCAATGGTGCCAGCGCATCCGTTTTGCTCCCGGCGATCTATTACGGAACGCCCGTGGATGGGAAATTGCTGCTTGGTCGTGAGACGGAATGGATTGATGAGCCGACCGGGATCACCACCGGTCGCGGCCAGAAATGCTTCCTTGCCGGCGATGAACTGGTGTCCTTCCATGATGCTGTCAGGCTCGAAGCCTCAGAGCAGTCGGAGGAGACGAGGCGCTCGGCCCATGGTTGATCCACTGGAACGCTACCGACCTCGGGAAAGGGTCCTCGCGCGATCGATCCTCGATCGCCTGATGGATACCAATCCAGATATGTCGCAGGATCCGCCTTTGAGCACCGCCGAACAGATCCGCGAAATGCGCGAGGGAATCCGGCGCGACCTCGAGGCGCTGCTGAATACCCGCCGTCGCCCGACCGCTCCGCCGTCGGCTTGTGAGGAGCTCGGCGATGCGCTGGTCTCCTACGGCGTTGACGGCATGGTGTCGGCGAACCTGGTTACAGACGAAGCGAAACTGCGCCTTGCCCGCATCATCGAACGCCGCATTACCCTGTTCGAAACACGGCTCTCCGATGTGCACGTGACGATCCTCAAGAGCCGCACCAACGGAGAGCGGGCTCTCCGCATGCGCATCCAGGCGACGTTCCGGGTGCATGAGGGAATGCCGCCGATCAGTTTTGAATCGACGATCGATCCGTCGACCCAGCGTTTCCTGGTGGAGGCGGCGAATGGCTGACAGCTTCCTGCAGCGCTACAATGACGAGCTTTCCGCCATCCGGCGGCGCGCGGCGCGATTTGCGGATGCCTTTCCGAAGATCGCCGGCCGCCTGCGCATGACGGGAGAGATCGCCGACGATCCACATGTCGAACGGCTGATCCAGAGCTTTGCCTATTCTGCCGCCCGTGTGCGGCAGAAGCTGGATGACGAGTTTCCCGAGCTAACGGATGGCTTGCTGGAGACGCTTTATCCGCACTATCTGGCGCCATTGCCATCCATGAGCATCGTCCGTTTCGCCCCGAGCCACACGCTCGCCTCGGTTCAGACCGTGCCGCGCCATACCGAGATTTTTGCAGAACCCATCGGCGGAGAAGCCTGCCGCTTCCGCACCACCCAGGATACCGATGTCCTACCGGCCGAGATCGTTTCAGCTTCGCTCTCCGGCCATCCGATCAGTGCACCGCCTTCCAGGCATGCGGGTGCTGCTGGCTGCCTGCGCCTGTCGATCCGGTCGCGCGACCCGAACAGATCGCTCGGCGAAATCGGATTGAAGCGCTTGCGGCTGCATGTCGCATCGGCCTGGCAGCAGGCGGTCGCGATCCACGAACTGCTTGCCAATCATACGCTCGGAATGGCGCTTGCTCTTCACGCCGACGACCGCGACACGATCATGCTGCCCGCGACCAACCTTAGAGCCGTTGGCCTTGAGCCGGATCAGTCGATGCTGCCTTATCCGTCTTCAAGCTTTATAGGCTACCGGCTACTGACCGAGTTCTTCGCGCTGCCGCAAAAGTTCCTCTTCATCGACATAGGCGGGCTAGACGCTTGGCGTGGCGAAACACTGGATATCTTCATCTATCTTGATGAGACGAATACCAAGCTGGAACGGACGGTCTCGGCGCGGGATTTCGTGCTCAACGCCACGCCGGTCGTCAATCTCTTCCGCCAGACCTGTGAGCCGCTGACACTCGATGGCACGCGCACGGAATACCGCCTGCTACCGGATGCCCGGCGACAGAAGACCCGGGAGATCTATGCGATAGAGCGCGTGCAGATTTCCGGCCGAGGGGGCGAGGAGGAAGTATGCCCACCCTTTTTCGGCCGCAGCCAGAAGGGCGCGACCGGATCGCTTTTCTGGCAATGCAGCCGCCGCTTCGATGCCGATGATCGCACGTCCGACATGGACATCGCCTTCGTCGACAGCGGACGAAAGACGCCCGCGTCGCTGGACCGGATTGCCAGCATCGATACGCTCTGCCTGAACCGAAACCTGCCGGAACAGCTGCCGTTCGGCGGCGGCCACCCCAATCTGCAGCTCGCCTCCGGCAACGATGCGGTCGGGTCCGTCGAGGCACTTATTCCCCCGACGCCCTCGGTACGCATGAACGAGCAGCAGGGACGCAACTGGCGGCTCATGTCGCACCTGCTGCTCAACCATCTCTCCCTCTTCGACAATGAAGGCGCGGCGCTAAAGGACATCCTCTCGCTTTACGCCTTCCGCGACAGCCGCGAGACGAAGCAGCTCGTCGATGCGCTGGTGCGGGTACAAGCCCGCAGCTCGACGGCAAGGCTCGGAAGCGGCGGCATGGTGCCGGGGACGGATATCATGCTCGAATTCGACCCGGCGGCGATCGACCGCGCATCGGCCTATCTGTTCGGCAGCGTTCTTGACCGGTTCTTCGGTCTTTACACATCCATCAACAGCTTCACCCGCCTCTCCGTCTCGATGAAGGGGCAATCGAAACCAATCGCGATCTGGCCGGCACGCGCCGCCGAACGGCCGCTTCTCTAGGAAAGGATCGTTACGCACCGATGAACCTGACCGCGGAAAACAGGACCGAAACCCTCGCATCGCTGCTCGAACGCGACCCCGGCCGCTTCGAGCCCGCGACGGCTTTTCGCGTGGCTCAATCGGCGACGGATGAAGACCTCTCCATCGCATCCCCGATCGGCGTCTCGCCGGCGCCGCTGGCGGTGAGCGGCTTCCGTCGCAAGGGCGGCGCGGCGTCGGTGCGCAGTGCAATGGCCGCCTTGCTCGGCCCTCTTGGTTCGATGCCGCCCAGTTATAACGAACTGGCCATGCGCGAGGAGCGCAATCGTTCGCGCGGCCTTGCGAGCTTTTTCGACCTGTTCACCGCTCGGATGACCGAGCTTTTCGTTGATGCCTGCGAAAAGTACCGGATTGCCAGGCGGTTGCGCTGGAGCCGCCAGCGAGATACCAACACGTTCGTCACCAGCCTGTTTGCAATTGCCGGGTTTGGCACCGCGCGGCTGAAGGAAAATGTTGCCGTCGACGACGAGCTGATCCTGCGTTTTTCGGGCTTTTTCGCAAACCGCACCCGCAACACCGTCAACCTGCGGGCGATGCTGTGCGAATTCACCGGCCTTCCCGTCGCCGTCGAGCTTTTCCGTGGCCGCTGGCTGGATATTCCGATCGAGGAACAAAGCCGCCTGGGTCAGCCGCAAGGTGTCCGCCTTGGCATCAACGCGGCAGCGGGTGCGGCTATCCATGATTTCAGCGGGGGTTTTCGCGTAGTCGTCGGCCCGCTCGATTATCAGGATTACCTGTCGCTTTCTCCCGGCGGAGCAAAGGTCGGCGAACTCTTAGCCCTCACCAAGCTCTATGTCGGCCCCGCCCTCGACTTCGATATCCAGGTCGTCCTCAAGAAAGAGCATATCCCGTTCTGCCAGCTTGGCGCCGCTGGCGATCCACCGAGGCTTGGTTGGAACAGTTGGGCACGGGTCGCCGCCGCCGATCGTGACAGTGGCGATGCCGTTATCGTCGAGACCCGATCATCATCGCGGGCCATGGGTTAGGAGGTGGCGATGCGGCTTGAGCTGAGACAAAATGCAGGAACGGAGGTCAGCGCGAAATGGTTCTTCGAGCGCGGCCGCCGCACGCTTGGACGATCACCGGATTGCGATTGGCAACTCTCCGACCCCAAGCGCCTCATCTCCAAAGTTCACTGCGTCATCGAACGGGACCGGCAGGGGTTTTTTCTGCAGGATCAAAGTGCCAACGGATCGCGCGTGGACGGCATCATGGTGCTGGAGGGCGAGACGAGACGTCTTGCCGACAAGTCCCGCATCGAGATCGGCGGCCTTGCCTTCACGGCCGTCATCTCCGGGGAGGCGGATCGCGAAATCGGCGATCCAGAGGCCAGCCTTGTGCTGAGCGACGAAACATTGACGATTTCCTCCATCCTTGCCGATGTCGCGCCAGGTGGACAAACTGCAAGCGGCATACTCGGCGAACGCGCGGGCGATGACTGGCCGGCTACGTCATCAGACTGGCGACGAATGGATGCGGCGGTCAAATCGATCCGCGACGTCGACATCGGCTGGGACGGACCGCCCGACACCAACGGCATCAAGCCAACGCTCCCCGACGATTGGGACGCAGAGTTCGACTATGGCAGCCAACTGGAGCATGGGGCGGCCATGCGCGTCTCGGTGCCGGTCAACCGCAGCCGCAATGCGGTTGCTGTGGATGGAGGCGTGAAGACCATCGTTGCGGCAAACGATGTGGAGCTTGCCGAGCGGTTGCCGAGCAGCCAGGTTCCGAACGATACGGATCGCTTTGCCGACAGGCTGGAGGCAGTGATCGACGGACTGGAACAGACCCTTGCCGACGGTCTTTCAATCTTCGAAATCGACGTGCTGACCGATAACGCCGAGGTCCATCTAGGTAGCGGCAATCGCGAGGAACAGCTCATCGCACGGCTGAACATTCTCTTGTCGCGACAAATGACATTCAACGCCGCGCTCGAAAATCTCGTCGGCCAAACAAGCCAGATGCTTGAACCACGCATGATCGAGGCGCGGGTCGACGCGGCGGCGCGGAAACTGCCGTGGCCCGGCAGCCGCGGATATTGGCAGGCCTATCGCGCCCAATTTGAGAAAGACGGCAGAAGCCTCTCGTTGAGGGACGTGTTCAACGAGGCGATGCGCGCGTCGACAGAGAACCTGAAAGAGCAGACTTCGGCCAGCATGACCAAGAGGACGAATAACAGCTGATGAAAAACGAAAATCGAGTGGCTTGGAGCGAGGGCATGTTCCTTCGCGTACAGCATTTTCAGCAGGCCGATCGATGGACGGAGCGCCTCGTGCGGAGCACCGCGCGTGGGCTTGCGCCCTACCCCTGGGGCGTGGCGGAAATCGGCATTGACCGTAGCGCACTAGCAATTGGTCAGTTCGCACTGTCGAACCTGCGCGGCATTCTTCCGGACGGCACGCCTTTCGAAGCACCCGTTGACGCCGACCTACCGCTGCCGCTCGACCTAAATGAATCGACCAAGAACGCTATCGTCTATCTGGCGCTGCCGGCACGCCAGCCCGGCAAAGCCGACGTCACCTTGAACGGCGGCGCGGCGCGCAACAGCATCCGTATGGTCGCCGCACCTTACGAAGCGCCGGACTCCAATGTCGAAACCGATTTCATGGCACCGATCGATGTCGGCCGGCTGAGCCTCAGATATCTGAAGACCGGTGACGAACTGGCGGGCTACGAGCTGATCGGGCTTGCCCGCATCATCGAGGTACGCTCCGACAAGGCGGTGATCCTCGATCCGGACTATATCGCACCCTCCCTCAATTGCGCCGCCGAAGCAAGGCTGAGCGAACTGGTCACGGAGTTGCTCGGCATCGTCCGCCATCGCGCCGAGGCGATCGCCGAGCGCATCGGCGATCCGACCATCCGCGGCACGGCCGAGGTCGGCGACTATTTCCTGCTGCATATCCTCAACCGTGCCGATCCGATGCTGCGCCATATCCAGGCGAACGCGACCCGGCTGCATCCGATCGAATTCTACGAGCAATGCATCCAGCTCGCCGGCGAGCTTGCGACCTTCACTATGGACAGCAAGCGGGCAAGCGACTTTCCGCCCTATCGCCATGACGATCTGAAAGCGACCTTTGCCGCTGTTTTCGACGATCTTAGGACATCGCTCTCGGCGGTTCTTGAGCAGGCCGCCGTTTCGATCGAACTTGCCGAACGGCGCCATGGCGTGCGTGTCGGCATGATCAACGACCGTTCGCTGTTGAAGGACGCGGGCTTCGTGCTGGCCGTGCGCGCCGAAATGTCGGCGGAAGATGTGCGGCGCAAGCTGCCAGCGCAGATCAAGGTCGGCCCGGTGGAAAAGATAGCCGACCTCGTCAACGTCGCTCTGCCCGGCATCCCCGTCAGGCCGCTGCCGGTATTGCCGCGGCAACTGCCCTATCGGTCTGGAACGATCTATTTCGAGCTCGACACCAAGAATCCGCTTTGGAAACAGCTTGATACGTCCGGCGCGATCGCCCTGCATCTTGCAGGTGACTTCCCCGGTCTGGAGATGGAACTGTGGGCTCTCAGAGAATGAAAACGCCGCAATCGACATCCTGGCAGGATCTGCCGACAATCATCGAGCTGACCGAAGACGGCGCCCGCAAGAATGAATCTGCCCGCAAGATGGCGGAATTGCTGGACGACGCCCTGGCGCCTACCGAAGGCGGGACAGGACAGCAAGGCCTAGCCGGTGGTGGCTGGTCGGTCGAGGCTGCCGTGCGCGACTTCCGTTTCGGGGGCGAGGAGGTGCCGACGCTCGTTCGCTCGGCAGCCCCGCTTCTCAATCTTGCCCATAGCCTGCGGACGACGGAGGCACAGCCCGACATTGACGAATTGCGCCGCGTGACGATCGACGCCGTCGGGCGTTACGAACGCGATCTTGCCAGCGCCCGCATCAGCCCGGAGCGCGCAAGGGCGGCTCACTATGTCGTATGCGCCACCATCGATGACGTTGTTCTCAGCAAGCCGTGGGGCACGCGTGCCGGATGGGCACGCTCCGGGCTGGTATCGACCTTCCATATGGATGTAACCGGCGGCGATCGGGTGTTCGAACTGCTCGATCATTTTCACCAGAGCCCGGGGACCAACAAGGACCTGCTTCTTCTGATTTACCTGTGCATGTCGCTCGCATTCGAAGGGCGCACGCGCGTCTCCGTACGCGGCTCGCTGGAGCTCGGCCGTATTCGCGACAGTCTCTACAAGACGCTGCTCGGCCAATACGGCGTCTTCGAGCGCGAGCTTTCGCCGCACTGGCGCGGCGTCTCCGCCCGGCACAAGCCACTGCGAACCGCGGTTGCACTCTGGACGGCACTTTCGGCCCTCGTGCTGCTCTTTGCACTCGGCTACCTGTTCTTCACGCTTTCGCTCAACGGAGCCTCCGACGGCACATTCCAGCGCCTCGCAAACCTGCCGCCACACGAAACGCCCAGCCTGCTGATCGACGTGCCGAAACAGCCGGCCGTCGTCGCGACGGTGGAAACGCCGCCAAAACAGCAGCCGGCTCCGGTCGTGAAACCCGCTGCCCCGAGCAGGCTCGATACCCTGCTCGCCTTCCTGCAGCCGGAAGTCGATCGCAAGCTCGTCACGCTTTCGAACGCAAACGGCCGGCTACTCGTCCGCATCAACAATTCCGGCCTATTCGGTACGGGAAGCGCCGAAGTCAGCAGCGAGTTCCGCGATCTGATCCAGCGGATCGGCGGCGCGCTTGCCTCGGAGAAATTCCGTGCCGTGGTGGTCGGCTATACCGACAATGTTCCGATCAGGACCATTCAGTTCCCCTCGAACTGGCATCTCTCCGAAGCCCGCGCACGGGCCGTTGGCGATATTCTCGCGAACTATACCGGCAAGGATGCGATCCTGACGGAAGGACGCGCCGACAGCGATCCCCTGGCAAGCAATGCCACGCCGGAAGGCCGGGAGACAAACCGTCGTACGGAAATCCTGGTCCTGACTGATCCCAACGAGACGCTGCGCGACGCCGATCTCAGCACGCGGACACCGACGGCATCGGAGGTCTCCCCATGAACCCGCTCAGCCTCTTTTATACGCTCCGCTCCTATGTGTCGGTCTATGCCGGCCTTCTTGGCCAGCGGTTCCTATCGCTTATCTGGATCGCCGCAATCTGCGTCGTCATTTGGTTCTACGGCTATATGCTCGGTTACGGCAGCTTCACGCCGCTGACGAGCGTCAATGCCCGGTTGATTGCCATCGGCTTGGTCATCGCGGCATGGCTGATCTATCTTATCGTCTCGGCCGTGCGGGCCCGCATGCGGGACAAGGCGCTTGTCGAAGGCATCGAAAAGGATGCGGCCTCCGATGCCGCGAGCCAGCAGGCGGAAGTCGGAGAAATCCATAGCCGCCTCAAGGAGGCCTTGTCTCTCCTGCGCCGCGTCACCAAGAAGCGCTTCGGCTATGTCTATGAACTTCCCTGGTATGTGATTTTCGGCGCGCCGGGCTCCGGCAAGACCACTGCGCTCACCAATTCCGGGCTTAAGTTTCCCCTTGGCGATGCGCTGGGGAGTAACTCGGTGCAGGGTGCCGGCGGCACACGCAACTGCAATTGGTGGTTTGCCGATGAAGCGATCCTCATCGACACAGCCGGTCGCTATGCCACCCAGGACGACCTGAACGGCGCATCCAAGGCGGGCTGGGAGGGCTTTCTTGGACTGCTCAGGAAATATCGCCGCTCGCAGCCGATCAACGGCGCCCTGGTGACCCTGTCTATCGGCGATCTGCTGACCCGTGATCATGAAGCGCAGCTGGAAGAGGTACGCGCCATCCGCAAGCGGCTGTCCGAACTGGACGAATTTCTGCAGGCGCGCATTCCGGTCTATGTCGTCCTGACCAAAACCGACCTGCTGACCGGCTTCGTCGAGTTCTTCGACGGTTTCAGCAAGACGGACCGTGAGCAGGTCTGGGGTACAACCTTCGGACTGGAGGAAAGCTATCAGGGCCGGAATTTACCCGATCGGTTCATCGAAGAGTTCGCGCTGCTGCAGGAGCGCGTCGGTACCATGCTGATCGAACGCCTGCAGCAGGAACCGAATATCGAGGTGCGCGGGAAAATATTCCGTTTCCCCGCGGAGCTCGCCTCATTGAAGGAGCGACTGCACGAAGTCCTGACCGAGCTTTGCTCGGCATCGAACTTCGTTGAAGCGCCGCTCATGCGTGGCGTCTATTTCGCCTCCGGCACCCAGCCGCAGGAAATAGCCCCGATGTCGGCGGCTTCGCCCCGCTTGCGGCGCAGCTATTTCCTGTCGCGTCTGTTCAAGGATGTCATTTTCGACGAAGCGTCGCTGGTGGCGCGGGACCGACGACTGTCGCGCCGACAGACGATCATCAAGCGCGCCGCCTACGGCATGGCGGCGGTCGCATTGGCTATCGTCTTCACCAGTTGGACCGCCACTTACTTCCAGAACTCCCGCGCAATCGCGGCAGCTGACAAGCGTATCGACAATTACGAAAAGCTCGCCAGCGGCATTCCGGTTCGCGACGTCTCCGACGCCGATTTTCTGCGCGTGCTGCCGGCACTGGACAATCTGCAGGCGGTGACCAGCGGTTTTTCGGAAGCCAGGGTCTGGCCGACGAGCTTCGGCCTTGATCAGGAAGACAAGATCGCCAGCCGGCAGCGCGGCGCCTACCAGCGGGCGCTCAACTCCCTGCTGTTGCCACGCGTTCTGGTCCAGCTCCAGAAGACCATGGCCAATACGTCCGATACCGAAAAGACCTTCGACGCCCTGAAATTCTACGGGATGCTCGGCGGCCTTGGAACCATGGACAAGGACTTTGTTTCACAGCAGTCCGAGGACATGTTCGCATCGCTCTATCCAGGCGAAGGACGCGCGGCAACAAGACAAGCGCTCGCCGCCCATATCGAGGCCATGGCAGAAGGTCCACTCCCCACCATTGAACTCGACAGCCAGCTTATCGCCAAGGCGCGGGATGCCATCCGCACGCAAAGCCTCGCGGCACGCGCCTATGACATCCTGGCTTATTCCCGTCAGGCACGTACGCTCGATATGTGGATACCCGCCGATGCGCTGGGTCCGCTCGGCGCGCAGGCATTTCAGCGGAAATCGCAGGCGACGCTTCGCGATGGTATTCCCGGTCTTTTTACCGGCAAAGGGTACCGTACGGTCGTCCTGCCGACAGTCACTGAGGCCGCACGCGAGGCGCTCAAGGAGCAATGGGTTCGCGGCGACGAGAGCAGCCCGGCCGGCATGACGACCGAGATCGTGGCCCAGGCCG
Source organism: Rhizobium sp. GW821-FHT14E12 (assembly GCF_058803745.1). Taxonomy (NCBI): domain Bacteria; kingdom Pseudomonadati; phylum Pseudomonadota; class Alphaproteobacteria; order Hyphomicrobiales; family Rhizobiaceae; genus Rhizobium; species Rhizobium sp. GW821-FHT14E12. The sequence continues at coordinate 12,008 of NZ_JBXAPH010000022.1, read as the reverse complement.
CGCTGCAGCTCTATTTCGATGCCTTCGAGAAGCAATGGTCGACCTTGCTCACCGATCTGCGCGTCCGCCCCTCTCAAACCCTCGCCGACGCCACCGAGACGACGCGCATTCTCGCGACCAATCCAAGCCCGCTCGAAACCTTCCTCAAGTCGGTCTCGGCGGCAACCGATCTGCGACCGACGGATGGCACCGAGATCGCATCGCTTGGAGACGCGCCCGATGCAGCCATCACCTCCGCTCTCACCAGCGCCGCCAACGCACCCGATCCGTACGGACCGCTGCGGGCAGCGCTCGAGGTGCCCCGCAGCGTTAAACCGGATGACGGCATGCAGGCCGAGGGAAACAAGGATACTGCCCGATCGCAAATCCAGGCCCTTCAGCCAATCCTGCAGAATGTCTACAACCAGCTGTCGCGCGCCTCGACATCGACGGCGGAGGTTGCCCGCGTGTTCGACGCCAGCGGACAGCTCACCAGCGCCAATCAGGATCTCCTGCAACAAGCACGCGGACTTCCCGCACCGGCCGACACGTTGATGGCAGGCGTCACCGCCGATATCGGCTCGCTTGCCGTCAAGACCGCGCGCAACCGGATCAATGATCTATGGGCAGCGGAAGGAGCAAACCTCTGCGCGGGGATCGTGGCCGGGCGTTATCCCTTCGATCGCACCTCCTCGCAAGATGTGGCGATGGCGGATTTCGTGCGCCTGTTCGGACCGCAAGGCCTGTTTCAGAGCTTCTTCAAGAACAGGCTGGAAGCCTTTGTCGACACCAGTGCCCAGCCCTGGGGCTGGCGTGGCACCTTTGGCGGAGACAGCATTGCGAGCCAGGCAATCGCCCAGTTCGAAAATGCCGACAAGATCGAACGCGCCTTTTTCCCGGCCGGCAGCGAGAAGCCGGCGATCGCCATCAATATCAAGCCGGTATCGCTCACGGATTCGGCCAATGCCGTGATGATGGAGATCGAGGGCGAGCGCGTCGTCTATTTCCACGGTCCAGTCCAGGCGAAGTCCATAGCCTGGCCGTCTTCGGGAACAGAGAACCAGTCGCGCATCGCATTTCTTCCGGGCGGCTGGCAGCAGGCGACGACCAAGAGCGGCGACTGGTCGCCCTTCCGGCTCTTCGACGCTGCCAAGATCACCATGCAGGGACCGGATCTCTTCCGGGCGCATTTCGACAATAACGGCCAGGCCGCCGAATTCGACGTTCAGTTCGGTTCCGTACTCAATCCATTCCGATTGCAGGCACTGTCCGACTTTGCCTGCCCGAGTCAGTTCTAGCGGTGTCGGCGATGAACGAACGCTCAGCTCGCACGGCCCTGCCACAGGAATCCGACGTGATCGGTTTCTTCGGCAAACTCCCGACGCATGGCGATTTCGTCTCCACGGCGCTGGGGCGACGGCTGCAGTCGGAGCTCGATCAATGGATCCAGGGCGGTCTCGGCGCAATGGAGCCGACACTGGGCCAGGAATGGCGGCGCCTCTTTCACGCCTCCCCACCCTGGCGCTTCGCCGTAGCCGGCGGGGTGTGGGGGCCGGCGGCCATTGCCGGGGTGCTGCTGCCAAGCCGGGACCGCGTCGGGCGAAGCTTTCCTCTGGTGATCGCGGCGCAATTGCATCGTTTCACCGGTCGTCTACGGGATATTTGCGAGGACGACGTCTGGTTTACCGCCGCCGAAGCATTGGCCGAGACCTCCACCAAGGCGGATTTCAATATGCCTCGCTTCATCGAGGGCATCAAGCGCCTGCGACTGCCATTCGCGAGCGCGCGAGCGGACGATGAGGTCCCTTCACCTGATGTCGGCGCGCCGGTCTCGCTCTGGTGGCGCATGGCGCTCGGCACCCGACATAGGAAAGGTTTCAGGACAAGCGGCCCGCCTGCCACGCGAGATTTCCTGAAGCTGGTTGCCACAGAAAAAGTCGACGCGCTATCCGAACCAACACCACCCCCGGCGGTGGCGCAGATTATTCCTACGCCTGAACTGTACGAAGGCGCACCCGCCGGCGAGACGAGGCGCTTCATCGAAAGCAGTTATGCCAGCCATGCCGGAACACGGCTGACACACAATGCCGATGCGTTGCTCGTATCCAAAAGGCCACGCCTGTTTGCGCTTGCCGACGGCAACGGCGACGGCATGGGCGCCATCGAAGCGGCGAGAACCGCGACGAGCATACTCTCCGGTGTTGGTGCCCATGAAAGCCTGCAGGCGCTTGTTCAGGACATCAAAGGCAAGCTCGGCCACGCCAACAGCATCCTGCAGATGAAGGCAGCATCCGGCGATCGGCAGCCACCCTTTGCGAGTATTGTCGTTGCGACGATTCTCGACACCGAGCTCGCCATTGTCTGGGCTGGAGAGGCGCGTTGCTATCTCTTGCGCGACGGGATGATGCGCTGTCTTACCCGGGATCATGTCGATGTCGGGCTTAAACGTTCGCTGGCGCGCGGATTGGGGCTCAAGCCGCAATTCCTACCCGATACCTTTCTGGATGCAGTTCTTCCCGGCGATCGCTTGCTCCTGTGCAGTGCATCACTGCCCCGGACCCTCGCCGACCGCGTGATCGCCGAAATCCTGATCGAAACACCGATAGAGCGTACTGCTGATACACTCGTCCAGGAGGGCCTGATTGCCAGTTGCCGCGACAACCTCAGCGCCATCGTCATCGGTGCCTCATGAGCAGCGATCTGCCCGCGGAGGATCTTGAGGAGATCGCCTCCCGGTTTTCCGGCTTGCTGCACACCCTCATGCATGACGGCAAGGGCGAGCGCTCTTCCGACACACGGGACATGCTGATCGACCGCCTTCGCGATGCACTGGATCGACGGCTGCCGCAATTTCCTCTCGGAAATCCCGCTTTTATCGCCGGCAGCTTCCTGCTTGAAGAGACCATTGATCGCCGCGAACGCACAGAAGTTGGCCGGCTACGCCACCGCGATCTCGGAACGCTTCACGTTCTCAAAACGGTCGTTGCGGATCGCACTAACGACGACATCGCGCGAAGGCTTTTGCTGCGGGAAGCGCGGATCGGAATGTCACTGCGACATCCCTGCCTCGTTCAAACCCAGATGGCGTTGAGGCTGGCCGACGGACGCCCGGCGATCGTCTTAGAATGGGCGGGGCAACCGCTGTCCCGCCAACTCTCCAGTGGCTCCATTGCTGTCCACGACATCATCGAGACGATACGCCGCCTGCTCCTAGGACTCCAGGCGATCCATGAGGCCGGCTATGTCCATTGCGACATATCACCGGGAAATCTGCTCTTATCCGGCGACGATTTTAGCGGATTGAAGATTATTGATTTCGGCGTGACGCTGGAACAGGGGCAACGTCATCACGATCTTGACATCAAGCTGGCGGGATCTCCTTCGTTCATGGCGCCGGAGCAAGCGGACGATATGCCAGCTGATCCTCGTTTCGACCTCTATTCGGCCGGTTGCGTCTTGAACGCACTTCTTGAAAGATGCGAGGAAACCGAGCTCTCCGTCGAAGAGATCAGAGCTCTCGCCCGATATCTCACTCAGACAAGCCCTTTCATGCGCCCTGCGAGCGCCAAGGCGGCGCTCGACTTTCTCGGGGATATCAGCCGCTGAACCGCGCATCTATTGAAACACGTGGGCAGTGTCAGTTCGCGGAGCTTCCAGCGCTGGGAACAGGTGCCGCGGCCGTCGGGGCACTCTTCTGATAGACCGTTAGCAGCTTGGCGGCATCAACCATGCCAGCATTGCTGGCAAAAAGCGTATCGCCGTCCTGAATCTGGAAGCGCTGCATCAGCACGAAATTCGACACATCCTTCAGATTGACGCGGTAAATTACCGGCTTCACAGAAACGACGGTCGGCGCGGCGCCGGCTTTTCCGGACGCGGAAACAGTAGGCTGTGAATAGACGTTCTGATTCCGGAACAGGTAGAAGTTGCGAGAATCCGCGCGGTCATCCAACAAGCCGCCAGCCCGGGCAAGTGCCTTCGCCAAAGTCATCTTTCCAGGTTCGAACGGGAACTCGCCAACACTCTTGAACGCGCCCAGAGCGGTAAAGCTCGGCGTATTGTCAGACACGAAAAGCTGGTCGCCAGGCAGTAACCGGACATTCTGCTGGTCATCCTGAAGAACGCGATCGAGCGGCGCGGTCGCCCGCTGCGAACCACGGGTCAGCGTCACGGTCGCCGAGCCCGGAGCGGACGAGGCACCGCCGGCAAGCGCGATTACATCCAGCACCCGCTCCTTGCGTGCCGACAAGGGGAAGCGTCCTGCGGAGCGAACCTTGCCATCCACCGTCACCGCGCTCGACGGCTTGTCGACCACCGTTACCACGGCTTGCGGATTGACGGACGAACCTTTGAGCCCATTGACGATCTGCGCCTGCAGACCCTCCGGCGTCGAATCGACCACCCGCTGCTTGCCGACGAAAGGCATGGTGACGAAACCCTGCTGATCGACGGTGAACCGACCGAGATTGAGCGTCTTGCTCTGGGTCGACGAAAGCAACCCATCCTCGCCGGTATCGAGGACCGTCACATCAATCACATCGCCACGACGCAAGCGGGTATCAGCAAAACCTGCGGACCGGAAACGAGCAAGTCCTTGATCTGTCGGGGCATAGGACGGTGCCGACACGGCACTCCCCATAGGCGCATCCGCCAAGGCAATGACCGGGATCTTCTCGCCCGAATGCGGTAACTTCGCGTTGTAGATATTCCCAGCGTCTGGGCCATCCGATGGTCTTGCACATGCGCTCAAGACGACCATGAGTACAATCGGCGCCAGTCTCCGCATTCCCGAATCTCCTTTGGACGCTAAGGGCATGGCAGAAATATCAACCATAAGGCGGGAGGCAATATAAGAAGTGCACAAAAAACAAATTATGACAGTTTCAAGGCACGAGCTGTGTCCTATTGGCAACCGATAGTCGTCCCGATCGCCATATGAAAAGCCGCTGAAACGCGAAATATCTTCACTTTGATGAGAGTTGAACTTCCGGCCCTTCATTCCGTCGAATGCCGCTCTTGAACCAATTGGAACAGTGGACTTGTAATTTCTCCGGATTGCAGACTATGCCCTGCCCATGGAAGCAGAAATGAGGCGTGGATTTCATCACCAAATGGTGCTATTTTATGCGCTTCAGTAAGGGATTCGGCTCATGCGATCTACTATCAATCTCGATGACGCACTCATGGATAGGGCGAAATCATTGACCGGCACCAAGGAAACCGCGGCGCTCGTCCGCCAAGCGTTGGAGACGCTTGTTCGTGTGGAGTCCGGAAAACGCCTCATTGCGCTCGGAGGAACCATGCCGGAAGCCGAGGCAGCCCCGCGCCGCCGGAGCGCGGCAGTTAAGTGATATTAGTAGACACCTCGATCTGGATTGATCATTTCCGACATGCCGATGCAGAGCTACGCGGGATTATTGAAGACGATCGATTGCTTTGCCATCCGAGCGTGATCGGCGAGCTGGCTCTTGGCAGCCTTCGGGATCGCGACAACGTGATAGCTTTCTTGACAGCCCAGCGCGGCGCAGTCGTCGCGACGCACGACGAAGTCATGATAATGATCGACCGACATGGTATTTTCAGTATGGGCATTGGCTACACGGATGCCCACTTGCTGGCGTCCGTTCTTCTTGACCAGACAGCGTCCCTGTGGACCAGAGACAAGCGCCTGCGGGCAGCCGCCGAAAAGGCAGGAGCCTCACTGCATATACCGGCCAGCACGCCTCACTAATGCTGATGCCACAGGTCTCTATAAGGCCCCAGGTAGGTTTTGCGAATCCTTGGTATTGATAGGATTTGAACCGGCGGCGCGCTTCACCCAGTGGGCCAAGTGTCTAATAAAAATTAGAATCCGCTAGGCAGCAGTGTCCGCTGGAGCTCATAGAGCAAATCGGGCTAGCGAGGAACATGAAGAAACGAAACTTGCCTATACGGCAATGAGACACGGCTTTTCTACGGCAGCGCCAAAGCCGACTGCTAGGCCGCTATCGTGCCGTTGACGAAGAGACCACCGGTGTCGAACAAGTTTGCGGTCGCTCTCATGCTGGAGAAAACGCGGAAGCCAAGCCGGCGGAATTGGGAAAAAACTTGCTGTTGAATCCCCAGCGAAGCTCGCCCCGAGTGCCGTTTCGGCTATAGTTCACAATTGGTTCAAATTAGTGAAGCACTTGATAGGGCTGTCTCTGCCTAGCAGGACCGACGCCAGGCGGAAGGGCGGGTCAACAAGGCGGAATTCAACAGGAGGGCACCCAGCCAGGTTGCCCTCCTCAATTTCCCGGAGAGTGAGCTCAGGCGGGACGCTCTTCGCCGACGTTCGGACGCCAGGTGATGAGCTTCCTTTCGATGACATCGAGGATCAGGTCGATGATCAGAACGAAGACGGCGAGGATGATGATGCCTGCAAAAACACCGACGGCATCGAAGTTGCCTTCCGAGCGGGCGATGAGGTAGCCGAGACCCGCCGATGCGCCGAGATATTCGCCGATGATAGCGCCGACGACGGCAAAGCCGACGGAGGTGCGCAGCGACGACAGGATCCAGGTTGCCGCGGCTGGGAAATAGACGTGGCGAAGCAGGTCGGAACGCTTGGCGCCAAGGATGCGGGTGTTGGACAGGATGACCGGGTTGACTTCGCGGACGCCCTGCATCGCGTTGAAGAATGTGACGAAGAAAACCAGCGTGACCGCCAGTGCGACCTTCGACCAGAGACCGAGCCCCAGCCAAAGAACGAAGATCGGTGCAAGCACGACACGCGGGATCGCGTTCACGGCCTTGATGAAAGGATCAAGAACCCTGGCGACGAACGGGCTGAGGCCAAGCCAGACGCCCGCAGCTACGCCGAGACCAGTCCCGATCAGGTAGCCAAGAACGGTCTCGCCGAACGTGATGCCGACATGTTTGTAGAAACCGTGATCACTGACCCAGGTCGTCACTTGTTTGACGATGTCCAATGGCGCCGGAAAGAAGAAGCGGTCGATCACCCCGGACGAAACCCCGAATTGCCAGCCACCGAGGATGATCGCCAGAAGGGCCACCTGGATGAGACGAACGTTAATGGCCTGCATAGCTTTTCTCCACTTCGCCGCGCAGCGACGCCCAAATGTCGCGATAAAGGGTCATGAATTTCGGGTCTAGTTTGATTTCTGCGACGTCGCGCGGCCGTTCGAGATCGACGCCGAAGGTCTCGATTACCCGGCTCTTGGGGCCGGCGGCGAGAACGACGACACGATCGCCAAGTGCAATCGCCTCCTCGAGATCATGCGTGATCATGACCACGGCGCGGCGGTCTTCCTGCCACAGCTTGAGAAGCTCGTTCTGCATGAGATGGCGGGTATGGATGTCCAGCGCCGAAAACGGCTCATCCATAAGAATGACCTTGGGCTCGGTGATCAAGGCCTGCGCCATCTGCACGCGTTTGCGCTGCCCACCGGAAAGCTGGTGCGGAAAGCGGGCTTCAAAGCCCTTGAGACCGACCTTTTCAAGCCATCCCATGACCTTTTCACGCCGTTCGCCAGCGGATACGCCACGAAACCTCAGGCCAAGCTCGACGTTCTCATAAGCCGTCTTCCAGGGAAGGAGCGCGTCTTGCTGAAAGAGATAGCCAATATTGTTCTGCACGCCCTTCACTGCGGCGCCGTCGATCGAGACCTCGCCTGCCGAAGGCTTTAAAAGGCCGGCGATGGCGTTGAGGATCGTGGACTTGCCACAGCCAGTCGGTCCGACGATGGAGAGGAATTCTCCATCGCCGACCGTCAGGTTGACGTTTTCGACGGCCACGAATGATCCGAACGCCATGGTGACGCCGCTGATGGAAACCATGGGTGTCGGGTTTGATTGGGGCACAGCTTGAATTTTCCTTGCTGTCACTGACATTGGAGCCTCTTAGTTGGCGGCGCGCTGGGCTGCGGCCTCTACGAACTTGTTCGTGTAGGTGGCATTGAGATCGATTGTTGCCTTGTGAACGCTCTCGTTGAAGCTCTTGAGAACGGCGAGCGGCGTCTCGGTATCTTGCGCGACGAACAGGCCGTCCTTCGAGAAGATCGCCTTGGCGTGCTCGACCGCCTTGATGTAGGTCGCCTTGTCGCCGGAGACGAAATCGTCAGGGAGCTGCTCGACGATTTCCGCCGCCGGATGGTTCTTCATCCAATGCAGCGCCTTCACCGTGGCGTTGGCGACCTTCTGGATCACCTCCGGATGGGCTTCGATATAGGCCTGGTTGGCATAGAGAACCGAGGTCGGATAGATGCCGCCATAGACGGCCTTGGCGCCCTCATCGCTGCGAGCGTCGATCAGGATCTTGCCAATGCCGCGCTCGACGACGATCGTCGCGGCCGGATCGTAGTTGACAAGAAGGTCGACCTTGCCCTGCTGCAGGGCCGCAACCGCCGCCGCGCCGGAGCCGACGCCGATGATCGAAATGTCGTTTTCGGTCAGGCCGTGCTGCTGAAGATAGTAACGAATGAAGAAATCGGACGATGAGCCCGGCGCCGTGATGCCGATGCTCTTTCCCTTGATCGTTGCCGGTTTGGCCGGATCGAAATCAGTGTCGTTCTTCCCGACGAGGACCAGCCCCGAATTGCGGGCCAGCTGAACGAAGCCGACGACATGCTTGCCCTGCGACTGCATCTGGATCGTATGATCATAGAAACCGACGGCAACGTCGGTCGAGCCCGCGACAAGAGCCTGCAGGACCTTGGAGCCCCCTTGAGCAAAATTCTCCGTGGTCACCTCCAGCCCCTCTTCCTTGTAGAAGCCAAGGCTTTCGGCGACGGGGAACGGCAGGTTGTTGAGATTATAAGAGCCGACGCTCATCCGAACCGGCTCGGCATGGGCAACGCCGGCAAGCACCATGACGGCGGTTGCCGCGAGCAGACAATTGCGCATGAAATTTCCTCCCTGACTATATCCGGTCCTCACCGGATCGATTGGTAATGATCTAGGCCGCGTGTTCGACAAACCCGGCGGGCTTGGCAAACGCATAGCCTTCGAAAAGACGACGCGCGGTTCGTACGAGACCGGCGATGGTCACGCCGCCGCGCGTCTCCAGCTCGACGTCGAGACGGCCACCCGGATGTTCAATCCGCACGGTCGCCGGAAGAGATGAGCCGCCCACAAGATCGGCGGCAATCGTACCCGGCGTGACGACCGCAGTTGCTATGCCGACCGCCCCCGTCGTCGCAAGGGCCGGATGGCAATCGTTCGGCATGAAATAGCGAACCGCAAGTGTGCCGCCCTTCTGCGGCGGCGCGATCAGGACCGGCTTCGGAATGACCTTGTCCGACACATCGCCCATGCCCATGATTTCACCGGCCTGAATGCGGATCACCGACATGCGCGCGATGAGCTCGGTATTTCCGGACAGTGTGGCGGCGTCTTCATATCCGGTTACACCGAGATCGGCAGCGCGCATGAGCACCATGGGTATGGCACAATCGATGATCGTCACCCTCAGACCGTCAATGACATCCGATGCATTGCCGCTTGGGAGCAGCTTGCCGGTCTTGGCGCCTGCGGCGTCGAGAAATGTGAGTGCGATCGGCGCGGCAAGCCCCGGTACGCCGTCGATCGAGGCATCGCCGAGATAGGTCACCTCGCCGTTGCGGGTCGGCACTTTCGCCTCGATCACCTTGCCGGTGTTGACATTGTGAATGCGTACGAGCGTTTCCGTCTCCAGGGCTTTTACCAAGCCAGCTTCGATCGAGAAAGGCCCGACGGCCGCCAGCATATTTCCGCAATTCGGCGAGTAGTCGACGATCTGCCGGTCGGTCCGGACCTGAGCGAACAGATAGTCGACATCTGCGCCGGCAACGCTTGGCGGACCGATAATCGCGACCTTCGAGGTGACGGGATTTCCCCCCCCTATACCATCGATTTGCAGCGGATGACCCGACCCCATGATCGATAGCAAGGCAGCATCGCGGCTGGCTGCGTCCGACGGCAGGTCCGCGCTCAGAAAGAACGGTCCCCGAGAGGTTCCGCCACGCATCAAGACGCAAGGAATCCGCACCAAATCGTTCATAACAAACTTTCTAAGCTTCATGAAGTGGATCAATCCACCGACTTGTTGCAATATGTGCAAGAACGGATTATTTGTGAAATGCAATTTTTGGAGGTATTATTTCATTATGAGCATCAATTGCGAGATTTTGGACCTTCGTGCATTTCAGGCCGTGGTCGAACTCGAAAGCTTTCATCGCGCGGCGGAGGCCTTGCACATCTCGCAACCGGCTTTGACGCGCCGCATCCAGAAACTGGAACAATCGATCGGCGCGCCATTGCTCGACAGAACCACCCGCCATGTGGCGCCGACTGCCACCGGTCAAGAGATGATCCCTCTCGTTCGGCGTATGCTGGAGGAGTTCGACGGCTCGCTCTTTGCCATCAAGGACGGTGGATCACAGCGTCGCGGACTGATAACCATGGCTTGCGTGCCGACTGCCGCCTTCTACTTCCTCCCGGCCGTTATTCGCACCTTTGGCAGGGACTATCCTCATATCCGGCTGAGAATCCGGGATCTGACCGCCAATGAGGGGCTACAAGCGGTGGCTCGCGGCGAGGTCGAGTTCGGCATCAACCTGATGGGCAATTCCGATCCGGATCTATCGTTCGAGCCGTTGATCGACGATCCATTCGTGCTGGCCATGCGCAAGGACCATCCGCTTGCCGCCTTTGACGAAATCCACTGGAACCAGCTCGAGGGCCACCCACTTGTTGTGGTCGATCGCTCCAGCGGCAACCGCACGCTTCTTGACGCGGCGCTCGCCCGGGCAAACCTCAGGCTCAACTGGTTCTATGAGGTCACCCATTTGAATACCTCGCTGGGACTGGTCGAGGCGGGACTTGGCATTTCCGTGCTTCCAAGGCTGGCAACGCCGCAGGAGGAGCATCCGTTTCTCATAACGCGCCCGATCGTCAATCCTGTCGTCACCCGGACGATCGGTATCGTCAGACGCAGGAGTGCCACCCTATCCCCCGCAGCCGACCGTTTCATTAATATGCTTTTGACGACCTGGAAGCGGCCGGAACGAACAATTGCTGCGAACTAATCGCGTCGTTGCCGAGTGTGAAACAGCATCCAAGATGCAGCTGCGTGGCGGCACGGCTTAAGCTATTGAATATATTTACTTGTTAGAAAACGTACTGCTCATTGCGGCGTCGCCCATGACTCCGTTGATGCTCCGATTTCCCCACGAATGTCAAATTGCTGCCGTGAATTTCATTGAGGTCAGTTCGGATCAGACACGCACCATCAGTCGTCATCCCTATGTGTGTGTCGCTAAGGGCCTAGAATCGATAGAGAAGGAGGCACAGATCACTGACCATCGGCCTACGGATCCTGAAAATTCTCCGATCCGCGCGCCAAGGTCATTTTGATCTGCGAAGGGACGGCAGAAAAGCCGGGCGACGCTTGTTTTCGATGTCTTGGATCGCAGCTTCGCGGGCTGACAATGCCTGATCCAGGAAGCGGGCGATCAGGTCGAGCTCGGCGGGCGTATAGGCTGAAACTGTCTTTTGGAGCCTATCGATCAGGCCAGTCACGGCACCGGTCGTCAAGCCGCTATGTCTACTGATCTCGTCAGCCGTCACCGAGCCATGCTCGGCGACATAATAGAAGGAGCAAGAATGAGCACAAACGCGCGTTATGAACACTCCTATCTGTCGAGGAAGCGATAGCATACCGCACGCTTTGTCTCGTGAGGCAGTCACAATGGCATCAGCGCGAGCCTGTACAACGCCGAATAGGCGCCAAGAAGGGTTGTTTCAAGCCGGTGATCCAAACCGATTCCTCATTGCTTCGTGAAGACCATCCAGGGTCCCGTGTTCCACCCATGCCACATGTCTATCTGGTCGGATCAAAACCGCGGTTGGGGCGTAGACCACGCCCGGCGCCCGCAGTTCGGGCTGATCGTCACATCGCGTGAGAAGAAATATGGATCGACCATCGTCACCAAGGAAGGCGAACTGGTCCACCAACCGGATCTGCCTTAAGGTGGCGACGCCGCCTCTCGGGTAACGCGCTCTTTATGCTC
>NZ_JBXAPH010000021.1:0-42181 GCF_058803745.1 Rhizobium sp. GW821-FHT14E12 | reverse complement strand
GGTCTTCCATCCGCCACCGCGAGGCCAATAGTAGCACACACGGTCTGTTCTAAGTTACAAGGGCTAGGGTGAGGGGCCAGGCATCTAGCTGCGGCCCCACTGGCTCTCCTGACTATCTCAGTTTGCTCAACCAGCCTTCTTCACACCAACAAACGCAATCGCCGCCAGGATCACGCTGGCGACCACGTTCCAGCCGGCCATCGAGATGCCGAGGACGCGCAGTGCCGCTTCCGTGCAGGATGGGCCTTTGACGGTGCTGAGCTCGTTCAGGAGGTCGCCGGCATTCTGCGTCAAGCTGCTGGCCGAGGTGGAGCAGGTCGCCGGTCCGGCCCAGAAATGCCATTCGACACCGGCGTGATAGACGCCGATGCCGCCGCCGTACACCATCAGGAGGCCGGCGATCGCCAGCAGCGTGCGGGTGATCCAGGAAGGCAGGCGGAGGACGGCCGTCAGGGCTGCGACGATCGCGACGGGAATGCCGTAGTAATAGGGCTGGCGCTGCTCCAGGCAGAGCGCGCAGGGGATGTAGTGGCCGATATACTGGAAGCCGAGCGCCGAGCCGACGACGATGATCATGCCGATCGCAAGCAACGCCGAATAACCGAGGCCGGCGCGAGAGGAGGTCAAAGTCTGGGACATCAAAGGGGCTCCGTGGTCAGTTTGCCAGAGCAAAATGGAAGATGCCGTAGAGGGCGATGAGAATGCCGGCGGCGGCCATGGTGATCTGGCCGAGGCGCTTCTCGATGAAGTGGCGGATCGATTCGCCGTAGCGACGCAGCAGAAAGGCGAGGAAGAAGAAGCGGGCGCCACGGGCGACGATGGCCGAGATGATGAACAGGCCGAGATCAATGTGAGCGACGCCGGAGAGGATCGTCACCACCTTGATCGGCGGCAGATGCGCAAGGCCGGAGGTGACCAGCAGCAGAACGATCCATTCGTAGGTGACGCCTGCGCTCATCTGGTTGAAGGCGTCGAGCTTGCCGTAGAATTCCAGGATCGGCTTGGCGATGGTCTCGAAGGCGTAGTAGCCGAGCGCCCAGCCAGCGATGCCGCCGAGCACGGAGGCGATGGTCGCCGTCAGTGCATAACGCCAGGCCCGCTCGGGCTTGGCGAGCGACATGGGCAGAAACAGGACGTCCGCGGGGACAAGAAAGACGGAGCTTTCGACGAAGGCGATAACGGCCAACCAGACTTCCGCCGATTTGCGGCCGGCCAGCGACATGGTCCAATCGTAGAGTCTACGTAGCATGGTACCCCCTTTTGCTGCGTTGCACACCTTTAGGGACGAGGATTGTGGCTGTAAATGGCCGCAGGCTTGGGCGGGCAGCACAAAGTCAAAATTTTTCGTGAAGCCGGGGTGATCGGCGTCGCTGCGTTTTTGTTTAGTGTTTTCTTATGTTTCGGGTTCCGAACACTGCGCTAATGACAGTTTTTTCGGTCTCCATGTTCAGTCGATATCTATCTTTGTGGCGAATTTTCCAAAGAAATTAAATATTTCCGGGTAATCCATGTTATGTTGAGGCAATAATTAAAATAATCAGACAAGGAGAATTTAGATGAGGCGGTTTAATTTATTTTTCACCGGACGACAGTACGCGATTTTCTTCATCGAAACATCGGTTCTATCCGCTGGTATTGCTCTCATGCTCATTGCTAATCTTCCTGTGATTCACTGAATTCTGCTGATCGCCGTCCGGATGGGTGGCGCCTGTTGCAGGGCTGATGCCTTTATCACATGTACCCTGCCGTGCTTTGGAACTTTTTCTGCATCCAAGGGTTTATGGTTCGTGATGTGGAGGAGTATCGCTATGAGCAACGATTTCAATAGACCAAATCCAGACCTCGGAACGCCGCCGCTGTCACGTCGCCCGCCCTGGGCATCGTGGCTGGTTATCCTGGCGGCGGCTGTGGTAGCCGCATTGGCGTGGAACTTCTGGCCTCACACGAGTTCGATGGAAGCAACCGCTCCGTCGTCTCAGAGCACAACGACCCAGCCGCCAGCGACGACACAGCCACCGGCAACGTCAACGCCGCCCGCGACGGCACCCGCTCAGCAGTAAGGAAAGCCCGCCAGCAATGGCGGGTTTTCCATCCGCAGGATCCCGGCCGCACCTTGAGGGAGCGCTTCGTTCCTTCAAGGCATGGCCGGGTTCTTGCGTGCATGTTCAATGAGTTACGCTGATATAAAAGTTAATGTGAAATTAAAGTAAAATATTCCTGGAAAACCGTGCTATGACAGCTCTCATAGGAAACGGTTTCCGCTTTTGTGCGGAAGTGAAATCGTCTTCTTCCCTCTTGGCATGCAACGATAGGTGAGAGCCGTCAGCGATGACGGCGGGCGCCATCATGATGCCAGCGGTGAAAGCCCTTGCCCAACCGACCAGCAACTCAAACGGAGGATGCAGATAATGCCAGTCCATATCGCTCCAACCTTGAAAACCCGCAAGGGATTCAAGTGCAAGATCAGTGAAAAGACCGACACAGTGTTTCGCGAGATCACCACAGGCAAAGTCCCTCAACGGCTGGAGAAGGCTGCTCTTCTTAAAGCACTGCGTATAGAGCGGGAACGGCCAACACGCCCGCAGCGCCCGGCTTGAGGACATCTTGAGCGGCCGCCCGAAAGGTACGCTCAGCCAATTGAATGTTCGAATCGGAAAGCCCGCCGCGAGCGGGTTTTTTATTGGGTAAAATTTGGCTGTTCGGCCGGATGGTGGTGCCCCATGCCGGAGTCGAACCAGCACTTCTTTCGAAACTCGATTTTGAGTCGAGCGCGTCTACCAATTCCGCCAATGGGGCATCATGACGTAGCTCCACTAGATGGAGACAGCCATGAAGTCAAGGCGAGAAGATGAGGCATGGCTCAATGAGGTCGGAAAGGGAATCTTGGGGTCGAACGTGTTGTTTTTGCCCCACATGTCGCGAATGATCACCGCGCGGCTCTTACCGCATAACACAATCCCGCGTGAGGGTTGGATAGCTGGGTCTTGTCAAGCACGATGAAGCCGGCCTTAAGCAACGGAGCAATGAGGTCCATCTGGGTCAGCTCCTTGGACCACCATTTGTGCCATTCGATCACCATGGCATCGATGGAGCCGAAAAGTTCGTGCTGCGCCAGCGTCTTGAAAATCCCAAACTCGGATCCCTCGCAATCCATCTTGATAACGAGGTCCATGCCCGCCTTCCTGGCGCGCTCGGCCAGCGGGCCGATGACAGAGGCGGCTTCCTTGATACGGATTGTCTCAGGTTTTCCGGCATCGGCCCCCCTTACAGAGATGCCGATCGTTGCATCGGAGTGGACCAAGACTTCCGTCTGCTCGTCTTTTTCGCCCAGTCCGAATTGGTTTGGCTTGATCTTGGTGGCGGTCTTCGGGTTCAGCGCGAAATTCTTCAGTGCCCTGGCATGAGGTAGCGAGAAAGGCTCGAATGCATACACCTCCCGCACGGTCGGATCCTTCGCCATGAATAGCGATGCTAGGCCGGCATTCATGCCGATGTCGACGACAATCTTGTCGCGCCCGGTGATGAAATTGTATTCGTTGTGAATGAAAATCTCATGCAGGACCTGGAGATCTTCTTCATTGTAGACATAAAATCTGGTTCCGGAAAAATCAGCGATAATATCCTGCGCGGTGACTTGGAAGGTAAAGCCGTTCTTCTCGAAATGCTTGAATTTGTCGGCATGGTCCTTGAATAGTGGATTGGCCATCTCCGGTAGGACGACTTCCAGTATCTGGTTGCCCTGAAGGTCGATCCGCTTCAAGGGGCGATCGACCTTTACGGTGAACGCTCCCGCCCCGGTTGAAACGACTCGGAATTCAAAGACGTCTTCCTCATCCGCATCGAACTGCAGGGCAACGCGCTTATCCGATCGTAGCAGCTCAGCGCCGGTGAGGCGCTTTTGTACCAGAGTCCGAGAGCCGAAACCTGCAACGACATCGATATTGCAGCAAACTGTGTCAACCGGCACGGCCGGGTCGGCCT
The DNA here is from genome assembly GCF_058803745.1 of Rhizobium sp. GW821-FHT14E12. NCBI lineage: Bacteria > Pseudomonadati > Pseudomonadota > Alphaproteobacteria > Hyphomicrobiales > Rhizobiaceae > Rhizobium > Rhizobium sp. GW821-FHT14E12. The sequence goes on along the minus strand of NZ_JBXAPH010000021.1, from coordinate 38,200 downwards.
CGATAGGAAATTCGACGATATAGCGTCCCGGTGAAAGGGTCACATAAGGGCCATAGAGTACCCATCCTGCTTGCCCCTTCTTGACAGACACACGCTCGTTCCCTTGTTCATTCACAACTTGCCCAGTCTTGGAATGGATCAAAACCTGTTTCCTTATTGACGAGGGAGACGGAAGTGGGTGTCCCGCAGGGATGCTGTCGCAACCTTGAGGCGAGCGAGAGGTTGCTATCTAAGATCATGTTTGGCAAGACTAATTTTCGAGGGGCTACAATATTGCCGTGTTCTGTCCGGCTTAGACGCAATATGTCTCCAACCATCTGCAAGGTACGAGACAACGGAAATGATATCCGTTGAAACGCCTTATTTTTCGAATGTCATCAGAGGCAGAATACTAAGGGCGCTTGCTCTATGATCGAGCGCGCAAGTCGGGTGCGCGAGTTATTGCGAGTGTTCCGCAGGGTTGCGGCTCGGCCCATGGCGATAGTTTGTCGCCATGGGCATTTCTCTGTTTGCCTCAGTGCGCCATCGCCGGAGCCCTATCCGTCGAGCCGGGCTTGCTGATGGTCAGCGCCAGGATGGCGGCGAGCACGCAGAAGGCGCCGGCGACGAAGAAGGCGGGGAGGTAGGTGTTGAGTTCGGTGCGGGTCAGGCCGGCGCCATAGGCGGCGGTCGCGGCGCCGAGCTGGTGGGCGGCAAAGACCCAGCCGAAGACCAGGCCGGCCTTTTCGCGGCCGAAACGGTCGGCGGCGATCTTGACGGTCGGCGGCACGGTGGCGATCCAGTCGAGGCCGTAGAAGACGGCGAAGATCGACAGGCCATAGAAGGTGAAGTCGCTAAAGGGCAGGTAGACCAGCGACAGGCCGCGCAGGCCGTAATACCAGAAGAGCAGCCAGCGATTGTCGAAGCGGTCGGAGAGCCAGCCAGAGCCGATGGTGCCGAAGAAATCGAAGATGCCCATGACGGCCAGCACGCTGGCGGCGGCCACCGGCACGATGCCGAAATCACCGCAGAGCGTGACGAAATGCGTCTGGATCAGGCCGTTTGTGGAGAGCCCGCAGATGAAGAAGGTGGCTGCCAGGATCCAGAAGGTCGAGCTCCTAGACGCTTCCTTCAGGATGACGATCGGTGAGGCGAGCGCCGCCTTCAGGCTCTTGGCGGGTGGCGGCGGCGTGACGTGGATCTCGCCGACGAGCGGCAGGTTCATGTCCGACGGGCGGTCGCGCATCAACAGCAGCACGATCAGGGCTGCGACGACGATCATGCCGCAGACGAAGATTACGGTGGTGCGCCAGCCGTAGTGGGTCGTCAGCTCGGCCATCAGCGGCAGGAAGACGAGCTGGCCGGTGGCGGAGCTTGCCGAGAGCATGCCGATGACGAGGCCGCGATGCTTGGTGAACCAGCGCGTGGACACCGTGGCGGCGAGCACCATGGCGGTCAGCCCGGTGCCGAAGCCGACGATGATGCCCCAGCAGAGCAGCAACTGCCAGACTTGCGTCATGAACAGCGAGCCGATGAAGCCGACGCTGATGGTGGCGAGCGCAAAGACGATGACCTTGCGGACGCCGAAATAGTTCATGAAGGCAGCAGCGAAAGGCCCCATCAGGCCGAACAGCACCAGACGGACGGCAAGCGCCGAGGAAATGGACGAGGTGCTCCAGCCGAACTCGTCTTCCAGCGGCTTGATGAGCACGCCGGGGGCGCCCATGGCGCCGGCGGTGACGAGCATGGTGAGGAAAGTGGCGCCGACGACGACCCATCCGTAATGGATGTTGCGGCGGGCCAGCGTCGAGGCGAGAACTGTGGAGACCATGGGATGCGTTCCAGTGGGGTTTCGTGTTTCGGCATTCAAGATCGGCAAAGGTCGGCGGCTGCCAGCCTGAAAAGAGTCGGTGATGTCATATTCGCTCGTATCGCAATGCCCTTCTCCCGGCTTGAACGATTGTGCAAAGGCATTTAGATGATAGCGATCATATTTGTTGCATATTCATGATGGTCATCATATAAATTGTCAATTCATATTTATTGAAGCTCTGATGGAGTTTTTTGATGAGAGTGAGCCGGGAAAAATTCGCCGAGAACCGTGAGAAGATCCTCGCTGTGGCGGGTGAGCTTTTTCGTGAAAAGGGTTTTGACGGCATTGGCGTCGCGGACATCATGAAGGCGGCCGGGCTGACGCATGGCGGCTTCTACGGCCATTTCGAATCGAAGGACGAACTGGCCTGCGAGGCCAGCAAGGCGGTGGTGTCTCGCTCGCTGGAGCGCTGGAAGGAAGTGGTCGACGGTGCGCCGGGCGAGCCGCTGGATGCGCTGCTCACGCATTATCTTTCACATCGCAATGTCGTCGAGCATGCGACCGGCTGCGTCTTCGCAGCATTGACGCAGGAGGTCAGCCGTCACGGTCCGAAAATGCAGTCGACCTTTACCGGCGGCCTGATGGGCATGGCGGCGATCCTCGAGGAGATCACGCCCGGCGAAACGCCGGAAGAGCGCCGCCGCAAGGCACTCGTCAGCCTTTCGGCCATGGTCGGCGCCGTCATCCTGGCGCGGGCAATGGACAATCCCGAGCTATCGCAGGAATTCCTGGCCGCCACCCGGCAGGAGCTGACGCCCGCGCCGGAAAGCGGCAAGGAGTGATGTCAGATTAGTCGCGGAAAGCCAGTAGCCCGTTGGCCTCGACGATCTCCGTGATTTTGCCGTCGGGTGCGACTTCCAACAGTTCGGCCCGCAGCGCCGCCTCGAAATCCGTCAGCTTGTCGCCAAGCGCTTGCGGCGAGGTGGAGGACATCGAGAAGACGCGGCCGACGATGTCCTCGATGTCCCGCTCATATTCCCTGACGATGCCGATGCGCTCGAGATTGCGGAAGGGCGAGGCGAGCAGCATTGTCTCATGCGGCGCCCATGTCTTGCCCTTGCGCAGCAGGCGCTCCTCGTGCCGCTCCGGTGAAAAAGTCTCCGCCAGCTTTTCGACGATGCCGCGCCAGTCGGGCGTCGCCAGTATCGTCTTGTCGTGGAACAGCACGACCGCCCCATCAGGCTCGATCAATTGGTCGAGGGCTGCGAGTGTGGCCGGGCGGTCCATCCAGTGGAACGAACGGCCCATGATGCAGAGGCGCAGCTTGCCGATGTCAGGGGCAAGATCATAGGAAGACCCTTGGCGGACGGTGATCCCGACGCCGGCTTCTTTGGCGCCGGCTTCAGCGGCGGCGAGCATTTCCGGCTCCGGATCCATCGCGGTGACTGTGGCGCCCTCGAGCCGCGCGAAGGCGATGCCGAGCTGGCCGGGGCCGGAGCCGAGGTCAAGCACATGGTCGCCGGCCTTCAGGCCGCTGCGCTCGGCAACGCGGGCGATCAAGGTGTCCGGATAGGGAATGCGATAGCGCAGGTAATAGGCCGCGGTGGATTGGAAACGCCGCGCTTCGAAGGGCATGGTGGTCATGGGTGGATCCTCGGGGTAGGGAGCCTTACCCTGTTATGACCCAACTGTGACCGGGGCGTGAAATAACGTTTGCGCGATTTGCCGCGGGTGCAATTGGCTTTGGAGATTGGGACCGCCAGTGCCGCAACTCCTTCTCCCCTTGGGGAGAAGGTGGCCCGAAGGGTCGGATGAGGGGGCTAACCGCTCTGAACCCATCCGCTTTTGCGCTCCTGGCACCCCCTCATCCGCCTGTCGGCACCTGACCGGGGTTGAGCCACGGGTCTCAACCCGTCCTTCGGACCCCCGAGGGGAGAAGGGGTTGCGCGGCAACGATCCCATCTCATATGCAGGGTGAGGGGCCATGCACAAGGTCGCGGCATCACGGCCCTTAACTGCCCAGCTCCAAAACCCTCACTTGAACCCGGCAACCCCATGCGGGACGTAAGGCGATTCCAGTGCCTCGATCTCTTCCGGCGTCAATTTGACGGCCAGCGAGGCGACGGCGTCAGTGATGTGGCCGGGCTTGGAGGCGCCGACGATCGGGGCGGTGACGGCGCTTTTCTGCAGGATCCAGGCGGTGGCGACTTGGGCGCGGGCAATGCCACGCGCCTTGGCGATCACGCCAACAGCCTCGACGACCTTGCGGTCGGATTCGAGCGCCTGTGTGTAGAGCGTCTTGCCGAACTCGTCCGATTCCGTGCGCGCCGTCGCCTCGTCCCAGTCGCGGGTGAGGCGACCACGGGCGAGCGGGCTCCAGGGGATGACAGCGATTTTCTGGTCTTCGCAGAAAGGCAGCATCTCGCGCTCTTCCTCGCGATAGAGCAGGTTCAGGTGATCCTGCATGCTGACGAATTCGGTCCAGCCGTTGAGACGCGAGGTGTAGATCGCCTTGGCGAACTGCCAGGCATACATCGAGGAGGCGCCGATATAGCGGGCCTTGCCGGCCTTGACGACATCGTGCAGTGCTTCCAGCGTTTCCTCGATCGGCGTCGTGTAGTCCCAGCGATGGATCTGGTAGAGGTCGACATAGTCGGTGCCGAGGCGGCGCAGGCTGTTGTCGATCTCGTCGAAAATCGCCTTGCGCGACAGGCCGGCGCCGTTCGGGCCGGGACGCATGCGGTTGAACACCTTTGTCGCCAGGACGATGTCTTCGCGGCGGGAGAAATCCTTGATGGCGCGGCCGACGATCTCTTCCGACGAGCCGTTGGAATAGGTGTTCGCCGTATCGAGGAAGTTGATGCCGGCCTCGATCGCCTGCCGGAGCAGCGGGCGGCTTTCCTCTTCCTTCAGCGACCAGGCATGGGTGCCTTTATTGGGGTCGCCATAGGTCATGCAGCCCAGGCAGATGCGGGACACTTCAAGACCGGTTTTGCCAAACTTCACGTATTCCATCGATCGTCTCCATCCTGTTCTGGATATCCGATAGGCAGGCGCTCCGCCGCTGCAATGGGGCAGAGTGGATGTACCATCATAATCAGACTAGCGGAGCAAAGCTCCGCCGATTAGCTCAATAATTCGCGATAGGCTTTGAAGCAGCACTAAACAAAGATGGCGCAGTTTGTGGGGATTGCCATGCCAGGGCATTCAAACACAGGCATTGGTTGTGTAATGATGGTGGTTCGAGCAACCGGAGAGCTTCCATGCGTTTCATTCGATTCTTCCGAGATCGCCGCCCGCTTGCCGCCGGGATCATCGGCCTGATCCTGGGGCCTGCTATTGTCATGGCCTATCTCGGCAAGGGGCGCCTGGCCGTCGTCTATCTCCTGCTCTCCAATCTGGCGCTGTTTTTCGCAGTCTTTGCGCTGCCGCAATTGACTTTGATGGCGGCTGCTGCGGTAGCGGCGGCGTGCTTCCATCTGCTTGGCTGCATCCACGGCTATTTGCTGGCGCGAAGAGGAACGGTCGATTGGCAATATCGCTGGTTCTCCCGCTGGTACAATATCTTCCTGTTCTTCTGGCTGCTGCCGATCGTCGTCGCGCTCCTCATCCGCTCCTTCATCGCCCAACCTTTTACGATCCCTTCCGGTTCGATGATGCCGACGTTGACGCCGGGCGACTATGCCTTCGTGACAAAATTCAATTACGGTTATGGGCGCTACTCCTTCCCGTACCGGGCCGACTGGATTCCGCTGAAAATGTTCGGCGCGAAGCCCAAGCGGGGGGACGTCGTCATTTTTGCCTATCCTCCGGCGCCGGAGGTCGACTACGTGAAGCGCGTCATCGGGTTGCCCGGCGATCACATCCAGATGAAGGATGGAATCCTTTTCATCAACGGGCAGGCCGTGCCGCGCGATGCCGAGGGTACGATCACATCGACCTACAGCATGGAATCAGGTGTGCTTCCCGTCTTCGGCGAAGTGCTGGACAACGGTGTCCGCTATCGGACGCTCGATCTCGCGCCGAATTCGCGGGGAGACAATACCGGCGAATACATCGTGCCCGAGGGGAATTATTTCGTCATGGGCGACAATCGCGATAATTCCAACGATAGCCGCTTCGATGTCGGCTTCGTGCCGGAGGCGAATATCTACGGCAAATTCTGGCTGTTGTTTCACCGCGATGGAACGAAGACCGGCTGGTCCCTCGTGCGCTAGGCTTGGCGTCGCGTTCGGCGGGATTGGGCTATCCCAATTGTTTTCTTGAATAGCCAGCTCAGGAAGTGTTAGCTGCACTGCAACATTTTTCCGGAATTCCGCATGCAACTGCCCCCGCTCGACACCTATGAGGCCCTTTATCGTGATTTTCGCTGGGAGATTCCGGCGAAATTCAATATCGGGCGTGCGGTCTGCGACGATTGGGCCGAGCGGGAGCCGGACCGGATTTGCCTCGAACATTTCAGCCCGGATGGCCATCATCTCACCCTGACCTATGGCGAGCTGCGGGATCGGTCCGCCGCCTTCGCCAATGCTTTGACGACGCTTGGTGTTCAGCGTGGCGACCGGGTGGCGCTGCTTTTGCCGCAAAGCTTCGAAACGGTCGTGGCGCATGTGGCGATCTACAAGATGGGGGCAATCGCCCTGCCGTTGGCATTGCTGTTCGGCGTGGAAGCGCTGGAATATCGGCTGAAGGTCGCGGGTGCCTCGACAATTGTCACGAACCGCTTCGGCCTCGATCGGCTGCGGCCGATCCGCGACCGCCTGCCGGAACTAGCCCATGTGATCAGCATCGACGGCGGCGAGGAGGGTGTGACCGGTTTTGCCGATCTGATCGCCGCGCATCCGCCGCTCTTCGAGGTCGCCGATACCGGGCCGGACGATCCGGCCCTGATGATTTTCACCTCCGGCACCACCGGGCCGCCCAAGGGCGCGCTGCATGGCCACCGTGTTCTGCCGGGGCATATTCCCGGCATGCAGTTCGCGCATGAAAGTTTTCCGCAATCAGGCGATAAGCTCTGGACGCCGTCGGACTGGGCCTGGGCGGGCGGTCTTCTGAACGCGCTGCTGCCGAGCCTGATGCTTGGTGTGCCCGTCGTCTCCTCGCCTGCGCAGAAATTCGATGCTCACACGGCCTTCCGCATCATGGCCGAGATGGGCGTGCGCAACGCCTTTATCCCGCCGACGGCGCTGCGGCTGCTGAAGTCTGTCGACAATCCCCGCGCTCTTTATGACCTCAAGCTGCGCACCATCGGCTCTGCCGGCGAGGCGCTCGGGCGCGAGACCTATGAATGGGCGCGGTCGGCGCTGAGCGTTACCGTCAACGAATTCTTCGGACAAACCGAGTGCAATTTCGTTCTGTCCTCAAGCGCCGCTTTCGGCGTCAGCCGTGGCGGGGCGACGGGCAAGCCGGTGCCCGGCCATCGTGTCGCCATCGTCAATGCCGAGGGGCGGGAGGTGCCGGTGGGCGAGAGCGGGCAGATCGCCATAAAGCGGCCTGATCCGGTGATGTTCCTCGGCTACTGGCGGGACGAGAAGGCGACGGCGGCAAAATTCGCCGGCGACTGGATGCTGACCGGCGATCTCGGCCGGCAGGATGCGGATGGCTATATCTCCTTCATCGGCCGCGACGACGATGTCATTACCTCCTCCGGCTATCGCATCGGCCCGAGCGAGATCGAGGACTGCCTCGGCGGTCATCCAGCCGTCCAACTGGCGGCGGCCGTCGGCAAGCCGGATGCCGTGCGCACCGAGATCGTCAAGGCCTATGTGGTGCTGGTGCCGGGCTACGCGCCAAGCAAGGCACTGGCCTCTGAAATCCGTGACTGGGTGAAGACCCGGCTCTCCATGCATGAATATCCGCGCGAGATCGAATTCGTCGACGAACTGCCGCTTACGACCTCGGGCAAGGTGATCCGCCGGTTGCTGCGCGAGCGGGCGGTCGCCGAGACCATTGAGACGAAGGACTAACGCTTCGTCAGCGACAAGATCTTCTGGCGCAGCAGCTTTGCCATGTTACGGGTGCTGCGATACATATGCAGCTGCGCCGCGACCTGCCGCACATCGCGGTCGCCGTTCTGGGTCAGGCCGATGATCAGTGTGCCCATGTCCTCGCGCTCCTGCCAGAAGCGGCTCATGACGGGATGGTCGGGCGCGGCGCAGGAATCGGAGCGGACGATGTTGGCGTCGTCGAGATGCCATTCCGTCAGTTCGCCCAGCAACAGCTTGCCCGGCGAGAAGCGGGCGTATTCCTCGTTGTAGGCGGTCTTCCAGGTATAGGCTTCGCCGCCCATCATCAGCACGATCATCGAAGCGATGGCCCTGCCGTTGAGGTCGATGGTGTGAATACGTACGGCGTCGACGGCGGCAAGGTTGGAAACGGCTTCGCGGGCAAAGGCTGCGTGATGGCGGTCGGTCACCAGCGCGCTGCGCTTCTTGCCCTTCCAGCCGCTCGCCTCCAGCGCCAGAAATTCCTCCATGCGCTGATGGATCTCGCGCGGCTGGCGGGCGACGGAGTAGACGACCTCGCCATGGCTTTCCAGCAGGCGCCATTGGCGGCGCATTTCGCGCAGGTGCGCGTTCGAGATCGTCCGCTTGAGATAGGCAAGCGCATCGTCGCTGCTGTGAAGCATCGGTCGCCGATAGGGGTTGGCAACGGTCAGCGGCAGGTTGCGGCCGATGGCGACGGCCTTTGCCATCTGCGCAAAACGACCGTTCAGGCGGATATCCGGCAGCACCAGCATCGTCGGCAGTTGCAGCTCGCGCTGGATCAGCGCCTCGAAGAGATTGTCGAGCGTTTCGCCGGCCTCCTCGGCATCCACCAGCGGCGTGCCGAGCGGACCGAAGGAATTCGACCAGACGCGGATGATCGAGGGGCCGATGGCAAAACCCGGCTTGTCGACAGTGAAGGGCATCAGCAGGCGCATGCGGCTGCGGGCGCCGCTTTGGTCGCGCATCAGCGCAAGGCGAATGTGCCGGTCCTCGAGGCGAGGCATGGCCGGCGCCAGGAAGCGGCCGGAGAAGAAGACATTCGGCTCCATCGCGCGGTTGGAGAGGAAATCCAGCTCGTCTTGCAGCTCGTAGCCGAGCTTGCCGGGATAGAGGCAGAGTTCACGGCCGGTCCGGCCGACCTCGACGCGGGCCTCGGCCTTGGGCGGTTCGAAATGTAGCGCCGCAAGCGTATGCGTGAGCGCGTTCACTTGGCTGTCGGTGCTTTCGGTGAAGGGAGCGCGCGCCATGGTCAGAGTGCCCCGCTGGTTGCTGGTGTCATCGGTCTGCGGATGAGGGCGAAAAGCACGATGCCGAGCGCGCGGCGCACGGCGATGTGCAGCAGCACGGCCTCGACCGCCATGGCACTCGCCGTGGCGATGGCTGCACCTTCGATCCCGAAATGCGGAATGAGCAGGAGGTTGAGACCGATATTGGCGACGAGCGCGACAGCATAGAGATAGACGCAAAGCATCTGCCGATCCGCCATCATCAACAGTATCTCCGCCGGGCCGACCAATGCCCTCACAAGAACGCCGGCAAGCAGAATGGCGATCACCACCTGGCCCTCTGTGAAGGCGGCGCCGAAGAGCGAGAGCAGGAATTGTCCGGCGGCGAGTACGATGAGCCCGACGGCCAGTGCCGGAAAGAAGGTCCAGCGCGTGGCCTCGGTTGCGTAGGCTGCGAGCTTGGTGCGGTCGTTTTCAGCGATTATCGCGGCGAAGCGCGGCCCGATGGCGGCCTTGACGGCGAAATAGACGAAATGCACCAGCGCCATGATCTTGGCGGCGGCGAAGTAGACGGCGACCTCGCCTGGATCAAGGAAGATGCCGACCACGACGACATCGGAATTGGTCAGCAGATAGCCGACGCCTTCGACCAGGAAGACCGGAAAGGCGACGGCGAGCCAGGCGTTGAACTCGATGGCCTTCGGGCCGTTCGGATAATGACGGCGCAGGCGGAAGGTGACCGCGAGATATTGGCACAGCACGGTTACGAATGCGGCTGTAAGCGCTGCCGTCATGGCGGTGACCGCATCATGTGCGGCGCCGGCGAGGATCGCGGCCAGCATGAAGAGCAGGATCAGTGTCGGGCGGATGAGGAAGGTCGGGCTCAGCGCCATGACCGGCCAGTGATTGGCGCGCGCCGTGCCGTCCAGAACGTCGCCGAGCGCGATCATCGGCACGGCGATGAGGCCGAGGAAGATCGGCATCACATAATAGCTCTCCACCATGCCGCTGAAGGCATGGAGTGCTGCCATGCCGACCAGCGCCAGTCCGCCGGCAACGGAGAGCACGAAGAGGCGCGCGGTGCGGTTCAGGCCGCGAATGGCGTCATGATTGCCGCCGGCATCATATTGCGGCAGGAAACGGATGATGGCGGTCGGAAAGCCGAGGCAGGCGAGATTGCCGAACAGGATCATCAACACCCAGACAAAGACGAAGATACCGTATTCGAAGCGGCCCATCATGCGGGCGAGCGCGATCTGCGAGATGAAGGCGAGGGCGGCGCCGGCGATGCGGATGACGAAGGCGATCAGCGCCATGCGTTGGGAGACGGATTTTTCGTCAGTGCCGGTGAGAAGAGGGGCGAGTTTGCGCAAGTATGGCGACAGCACGGCCCGCAGCCCGGACGGCAGCATTCTCTCTGCTGTTTGAAAGACCGTCATGATCGTTACGCAATACTTTAAATATGAGCCCAACCTCGCGATAGCTTTGGCAGAGGAGGGTTAAGAATAGGTTCTCCCGGCAGGTAAAAATGACATGGCGGGTGCGGCGGGGCAATGTGTTCACCGAATGCACCATCCGGAGGTAGCCGCGATCGACGCACCGGCATGCTCGCTGTCGTTTCTATAGCCTCTGCGCAGGAATCGGGTGGTTTGTGGCGGGTTGGCATGCAGAGTTGACGAAATACGATTGGAGGATCGGATGCTCTCGCTTTACGATTACATGCCATCGCAGAACGGCTGGAAAGCCAGGGTCCTATTTGGGCTGCTGAACATTCCGTACCAGAGCCGCCTGGTGTCGATTTTCGAGGGTGAAGGTCGCACGGATGCCTTTCTCGATCTTAACCCGGCAGGCGGCATTCCCGTTCTTGAACTGGAGGATGGACGAACGATCGCTGAATCAAACGCAATCCTTGCCTATCTTGCCGAAGGCACGCCATTCTTCCCGGCGGAGCGCTATCAGCGCGCCAAGGTCATGCAATGGCTGTTCTTCGAGCAGTATCACGTCGAACCGGTCATCGGTACACTGCGCTTCTGGACATTGACGGGACGGCTTGAGTTAAATCAGGCCATGGTCGCCGCCAAACGCACAGCCGGCGCCCGTGCTCTCGCCGCGCTGGAGCGTGGCCTTGCCAATACACCGTTTCTTGTCGGCAAGGAGTTTTCGATCGCGGATATCGCCGTCTATGCCTATGGCCACCGAGCAGAGGATTGCGGTTTTGCTCTCACCGATTATCCAGCACTTGCCGCCTGGTTTGAGCGTGTGCGGCAGGTCATCGGTTCTGGCTATCCGATCTATCCATACAGCGACGATCCGCATTCTGCTGTCTGAGCGCGCTGAGCTTGCTTGCGAGCCGCTGCTAGTTCGAACTCATTAGGCAGGGTCATTTCCGATCGTTGCACAGACAAAATGCCGCCCGGGGCGGCATTTTGTGGATCAATAGATGGCAATGCCGCTGCAGCTGCTGCGGACGATCATCGCGTCATCGCGCGGTTTTTTGGGGCACATCCTTATCCGATACGAGCTGGCCGCCCTTGGCCCAGTGTTCGCGAGAAATCTCGCTGATCAACACATCCACACTGTCCGTCGGGCAGGCAAGCGTTTCAGCGGTAATCTGGGTGACCTTACGGACGAAATCACGCTTTTGCTCGAGTGTTCGGCCTGGATGCATTTCGAGGTGAATTGTCGGCATTGGAGAGCTCCTGTTTCACTGCCTTCTCGAACTGAGACGGCTGAGGCAAGGGAACTATGACTGCTGGCTTGCCTCCGATAAACGTGCTCTATGTTCATTCATTTAGAACCACTGGGTTTATAATATGGATAAATTATCCGGCATGACTATGTTCGTGCGGGTGGTCGAACATGGCAGCTTCAGCGCCGCGGCCGACGCTGCCGGCGTGTCGCCGACCATGGCGGGCAAGCAAATCCGGGCAATAGAGGCAAGCTTGGGAGCTCGCCTGCTGCACCGGACCACGCGGCGGCAGCAGCTCACCGAAATCGGCCGCCTCTATTACGAACGCTGCAAGCAAGTGTTGGCCGACGTGCAACTAGCTGATGCGAGCGCGAGTGAATTGCAGGCCGAGCCGCGTGGTCTCCTGCGCATCGTCTCTCCCGTTACTTTCGGAAGTCACCGCCTGATGCCGGCACTGTCCGACTTTCTGGCCATGTATCCAGCCGTGAGCGTTGACGTCATGCTGGACAATGGGACGCCGGACCTGTCGCGGGAAGGCTGTGAACTTGCCATCCGGATAGGCAAGGTCGCCGAGGCCGATCTGGTGGCGCGTCCTCTCCAGCCGTATCGAAGAATAATGGCTGCCTCCGCGGCCTATCTGGAGCGGCGAGGCACGCCGGTACACCCAAGGGATCTCTCCACGCATGACTGTCTCGGCCTCTCCTATTGGCGCCGCCGGGACCAGTGGTACTTGTTCGGCCCGGATGGTGAATGGCGGTCGGATGTGAGCGGGCGATTGTCCGCCGACAACGGGGACGCACTGCGCGTAGCGGCCTTGAATGGCGCCGGTATCGTTCTTCAGCCGGAAGTCATGCTTGCTGATGATCTCGCCAGAGGTCACCTTGTGCAGGTTCTGCCCGAATGGACGCCCGTCGCCTCGCCGATGTACTTGCTATACGCCCTGGACCGGCGGCCTACCGCGAAACTGCGCAGCATGATCGATTTCCTGCTGAAACGTTTTGGCGCATCTGCTGAATAGCGATCCCGCTGCATGTCGTTCGGGAGTTTCGGGCGAATAACGCTAGTGTGCACTGCGCATAAAAAATGCCGCCCTGAAGGCGGCATTTTGATTGTTGCTGAGAGGTTGCGAAGCCTCAAACCACTTCGTTGTTCTCGAATGCCCCGTGGCAATGCTTGTACTTCTTGCCGGAGCCGCAGGGGCAGGCCTCGTTGCGGCCGATGCGGCCCCAGGTCGTCGGGTTCTGCGGGTCGCGGTTTTCCGGAGAGACGACGGTTTCGTTGATCATGCCGAGCGGCGCGAACTCGTCTTGGCCGGTGGTGGCGTCGATATGGCTTCCATGCATCGCCGGGGGCTGCGGTTCGGCCGGCTGCTGTACCAGCTCGACGCGCGAAAGCTGCGCGGTGACGGCCTGGCGAAGATTGTTCAACAGGGCCTGGAAAAGCTCGAAGGCTTCGGCCTTGTATTCCTGTAGCGGGTCGCGCTGGGCGTAGCCGCGGAAGCCGATGACGGAGCGCAGGTGATCGAGGTTGACGATGTGCTCGCGCCAGAGATTGTCCAGCGTCTGCAACACGATGGAGCGCTCGACATAGGTCATGATCTCGGGGCCGAAGCGCTCGGCCTTTTCGGCGGCGGCCTTTTCGGCAACTTCCGTCAGACGGGCGCGGATGTCGTCCTCGGCAATGCCTTCTTCCTTGACCCAGTCGTGGATCGGCAGGTCCAGGTCGAAGAAGTTGGCGACGGCGGTCTTCAGGCCGTCGGCATCCCACTGCTCGGCATAGGCGCGTTCGGGAATGTGCTTGGATACCAGATCCTCGATGACGTCGTGGCGCATGTCGCCGACGGTCTCGGTGAGATCGGTCGCATCCATCAGCTCGACGCGCTGCTCGAAGATGACCTTGCGCTGATCGTTCAGCACATCGTCATACTTCAGAACGTTCTTGCGGATGTCGAAGTTGCGGGCTTCGACCTTTTTCTGGGCGCGTTCGAGCGCCTTGTTGATCCAGGGATGGACGATGGCTTCGCCTTCCTTGAGGCCGAGCTTCTGCAGCATGCCGTCCATGCGGTCGGAGCCGAAGATACGCATCAGGTCGTCCTGGAGCGACAGGTAGAACTTTGAGCGGCCGGGGTCGCCCTGACGGCCGGAACGGCCGCGCAGCTGGTTGTCGATGCGGCGGCTTTCATGGCGTTCGCTGGCGATGACGTAGAGACCGCCGGCAGCGATTGACCGCTGCTTGAGCACCTGGATTTCCTCGGCGATCCTGGCGATCGCAGCGTCGCGCTCGGGACCGGGCTCGACCTCATGCAGGTCGCGTTCGACGCGCATTTCGAGGTTGCCGCCGAGCTGGATGTCGGTGCCGCGGCCGGCCATGTTGGTGGCGATCGTTACGGCGCCGGGAACGCCGGCCTGGGCGACGATATAGGCTTCCTGCTCATGGTAGCGGGCGTTCAGGACCTGGAAGTTGGTGAAGCCCTGCTTGCGCATCAGCTCGGCGAGAAGTTCCGACTTTTCGATCGAGGTGGTGCCGACGAGCACCGGCTGGTCGCGCTTATGCGCCTCCAGGATTTCGGCAATGATCGCCTTGAACTTCTCTTCATGCGTACGATAGACCTCGTCGTCCTCGTCGATACGCTGGATCGGCAGGTTGGTCGGCACTTCGATGACGTCGAGGCCGTAGATGTTGCCGAATTCTTCCGCTTCCGTCGATGCCGTGCCGGTCATGCCGGCGAGCTTGCCGTACATGCGGAAGTAGTTCTGGAAGGTGATCTGCGCCAGCGTCTGGTTTTCCGGCTGGATCTGCACCCGTTCCTTGGCTTCCAGGGCCTGATGCTGGCCATCCGAATAACGGCGGCCCGGCATCATGCGGCCGGTGAATTCGTCGATGATGACGACTTCGTCGTTGCGGACGATGTAGTCCTTGTCGCGCTGGAAGAGCTTGTGGGCCTTGAGCGCGTTGTTGATGTGGTGGACGATCGCGACGTTTTCGACGTCGTAGAGCGATTCACCCTTCAGGAGGCCGGCTTCGCGCAGCATGTTTTCCAGCTTCTCTGTGCCGTCTTCAGAGAAGTTGGCCGAGCGCTGCTTTTCGTCGATCTCGTAGTCTTCCTTCGTCAGGCCCGGAATGAAGGCGTCGATGGTGATGTAGAGATCGGAGCGGTCGTCGAGCGGGCCGGAGATGATCAGCGGCGTGCGCGCTTCGTCGACGAGGATCGAGTCCACTTCGTCGACGATCGCGAAATTGTGACCGCGCTGCACCATCTGGCCGCGATCGTACTTCATGTTGTCGCGCAGGTAGTCGAAGCCGAGCTCGTTGTTGGTGGCGTAGGTGATGTCGCAGGCATAGGCGTCACGGCGCTCGTCATCCGACAGGCCATGGACGATGACGCCGGTACGCATGCCAAGGAAACCATAGAGGCGGCCCATGGTGGCGCTGTCGCGCTGCGCCAGGTAATCGTTGACCGTGACGACATGCACGCCCTTGCCGGCAAGCGCGTTCAGATAGACCGGCAGCGTTCCGACCAGCGTCTTGCCTTCACCGGTCTTCATCTCGGCGATGGCGTTGGAATGCAGGATCATGCCGCCGATGAGCTGTACGTCAAAAGGTCGCATGCCAAGGACACGCCGCGAGGCTTCGCGCGCCACGGCGAAGGCCGGAACGAGAATATCGTCGAGCGTCTTGCCGTCGGCAAGCTGCTGGCGAAACTCCACCGTCTTGGCGGCCAGAGCTTCGTCAGACAGCGCACGCATCTGCTCTTCGAGCGCGTTGATCGCAACGACATTCGGCTGGTACGACTTGACCCGGCGGTCGTTGGACGAGCCAAACAACTTGCGGGCAATTCCACCTAGGCTGACCATCTGAATGGTCCTTTCTGAGATTTCATCCTGTCGTTTTCTGCTTCATCCATCTCCGAAAAAAACGGGAGTTCAGCACAAAACGCCCGGAAACTGTTCTGGACGCGAGGTTGCGTGACAGATAAGAGGGGGGTCGATTGATGTCAACGGGAATTGGCCGATACAGAAAGGCCACATTCTCCTGCTGAAGGCTTTTTTCCTGCCGGATTCACAGCTTCGAGCCGGTCGAGACCACCGAAAGGTTATTTTATGTTGAACTACAATAAACTTGCCGCGGTTGCTTTCGCAACATTTGTTACGTTGCATGCGCCGGTTTTTGCCGATGACGCGAAGGATCCGGTTGTCGCCAAGGTCGGCGATGTCGAAATCCATCAGTCCGAACTCGATCTCGCGATCGCCAATCTCGACCCGCAGCTCGGCCAGCTTCCGGACGACCAGAAGAAGGTCGCCGCTCTTTCGGCTTCGATCGACGTGAAGCTGCTCGCCAAGAGCGCCGCTGCCGAAAAGCTCGACCAGACGCCGGACTTCCAGTCGCATATGGCCTATCTGCGCGACCGCGAGCTGCACAATGCCTATTTCAAGGCCCATGTCGCCGACGGCATCACCGACGCCGAAGTCAAGGCTCGCTACGACAAGGAAGTCGCAGCCCTGCCGAAGCAGGAAGAAGTCCATGCCCGCCACATCCTGGTGAAGACCGAGGACGAAGCCAAGGCGATCATCAAGGAACTCGACGCCGGCAAGGATTTCGCCACGCTCGCCAAGGAAAAGTCCACCGACCCGAACAAGGCCGATGGTGGCGATCTCGGCTATTTCGCCCATGGCCGCATGGTCAAGGAATTCGAAGATGCGGCCTTTGCGCTGCCGGTCGGCACCTACACCAAGACCCCGGTCAAGAGCGATTTCGGCTGGCACGTCATCAAGGTCGAAGACAAGCGCGTTGCTCCGCCACCGCCGTTCGACCAGGTGAAGGATCAGGTTCGTCAGCTCGTCATGCGCGACAAGTATCTTGAGCTTCTCAACAAGGCCAAGCAGGACACCAAGGTCGCGATCAGCGACCCGGCGCTCAGCAAGGCCTATGAAGATGCGCAGAAGCAGCAGGATGCAGCACCGGCGGACGACGCCATTGCTCCTGACGCCCAGCCGCAGCAGTAAGTCATAGCAGTCACAACCATCTGGGCCCGGTTTTTCCGGGCCCTTCACTATCAGGTGGCCTCATGTCCGGTTCCGTCTCTCCGCTTGCTCCCAAATCCTTCGTTGCCATGCCGGCCTTGCGCGGCGTCCGCATGATCACGGCATCCGCCGGTATCAAGTACAAGAACCGGACCGATGTCCTGCTCATGGTGTTCGACAAGCCGGCCGCCGTCGCGGGTGTCTTTACCCGCTCGAAGTGCCCGTCGGCTCCCGTCGATTTCTGCCGCTCGAACCTGGCCCATGGCAACGCCCGCGCCGTCGTCGTCAATTCCGGCAATGCCAATGCCTTTACCGGCCTCAAGGGTCGCCAGGCGACCGAGCTTACCGCCAAGTCGGCCGCGGCTGCCGTCGGCTGTGGTGAGAACGAAGTCTACCTCGCCTCGACCGGCGTCATCGGCGAGCCGCTCGACGCGACCAAGTTCGCCGGCGTGCTCGGCACCATGGCGAAGGATGCCACGAACGATTTCTGGTTCGAGGCCGCCAAGGCGATCATGACCACGGATACCTATCCGAAGGTTGCCACCCGCAGCGCCGAGATCGGCGGCGTCAAGGTCACCATCAACGGCATCGCCAAGGGCGCAGGCATGATCGCGCCCGACATGGCGACCATGCTGTCCTTCGTCGTCACCGATGCTGATATTTCCGCTTCCGCTTTGCAGGCGCTGCTCTCCGAGGGCGTCGGCCCGAGCTTCAATTCGATGACCATCGACAGCGATACGTCGACCTCGGACACGCTGATGCTGTTTGCCACCGGTGCTGCCGCTGCCGATGGTCAGGCGCGTATCGAGCGCGCCGACGATCCCAAGCTTGCTGGCTTCCGCGCGGCTCTGAACGAGCTCCTCAAGGACCTCGCCATCCAGGTCGTCCGCGACGGCGAGGGTGCCACCAAGATGCTGGAGATCACGGTCACTGGCGCCGAGAGTGATGCTAGCGCCAAGCGTATCGCTCTCTCGATCGCCAATTCGCCGCTGGTCAAGACCGCTGCCGCCGGCGAGGACGCCAATTGGGGTCGCGTCGTCATGGCTGTCGGCAAGGCCGGCGAGGTGGCCGACCGCGACAAGCTCGCCATCTGGTTCGGCGATGTCCGCGTTGCCGTCAACGGCGAGCGTGACGCCACCTATTCCGAGGAAGCCGCTTCCAACGTGATGAAGCAGCAGGATATTCCCGTGAAAGTCGACCTTGGTATAGGCAATGGCCGGGCAACGGTCTGGACCTGTGACCTCACCAAGGAATATGTTGCCATCAATGGCGACTACCGGAGCTGATATTGAACTGATGCATGCGCTGTCCACGATGAACAAACTGCCTTTGGTGCGCAGGCTCGAAGCCGTTGGTTTCCGGGCCTGGCCTGCTTCGTCCGTGCAGTATGACGGTAGCTGGCAGGTGCGGCTGACGGCGGGCCATCCGTCGAAGCGGCTGAATTGCGTCGTGCCGCTCGACCCCTCCGACCATCGCGATCTGGAGATCCGTCTGACGAAGGCGCAGCGCAAGTTCGAAGCCTATGGCCGGCTGATGGTGGTGCGCGAAACGCCGCTGGCCTCGCCGATGTTGATCGAGTTGTTGCAGAGCAAGGGCTGGATCCGGTTCGACGAGACCATCGTCATGATCGCCGATCTCGTCGATCTCGAGCTGCCGGATGCGCTCGACCATCTGCCGAGCCATGATGTCGGCCGCTATGTCGACGCCAGCCTGCTGGTCGATCGCGCCGATCCCGCGCTCAAACCCGCTTTGGCGGAAGTGGTAAGCGGCATTAAGCCGCCCTCGGGTCTTTTCGTGATTGAGAATGACGATGCCGGGCCGGTGGCGACGACGCTCTGCGTGCAGGACAATGATCTTGCCGGTATCCTGTCGGTTTCGGTTTCGGCCGAACATCGGCGCAAGGGGCTGGGTGTCGAGATCCTGACGTCGGCGCTGCGCTGGGCGCGCATGCGCAGTGCCCGGACGGCCTGGCTTCAGGTCGGCGCCTCCAACGACCCGGCGCTGGCGCTTTATGCCCGTTTCGGTTTCCGCGAGGCCTATCGTTATTGTTACTGGCGTTCCCCGGGGGAAGCATGAGCGAAGCCGGCCGCAAGATCATTCTCGTCGCCGCCTGCGCGCTGATCGACACCGATGGCCGCATTCTTCTGGCGCAACGGCCGGAAGGCAAATCGCTGGCCGGTCTCTGGGAATTTCCCGGCGGCAAGGTCGAGCCTGGTGAAACGCCGGAGGAAACGCTGATCCGCGAGCTTGAGGAAGAGCTGGGCATCCAGACCAAGGTCGCCTGCCTCGCGCCGCTGACTTTTGCCAGCCACACCTACGAGACCTTCCACCTGCTGATGCCGCTTTATATATGCCGGCGCTACGAGGGCATCCCCCATGGCCGCGAAGGCCAGGCGATCAAATGGGTACGGCCGCAGGCGCTGCGCGACTACCCGATGCCGCCGGCCGACGAGCCGCTGATCCCGTTCCTGCAGGATCTACTGTAGGTTCAGATTTCCTTGAAGCGGAAGTTTGACTTCGAGAGCTGATCGAGACTGTTCGGCGCTGATGCCTTATGAGAAGGATCCGCCGTCGAGGTTTTGTACAGTAGCTGCACCAACAGGTCTGTTTGTTGTGCTGATTGCCGGCTGATTGTTTCCAAATGCTCAAGCATCAATGCGAAGGCGATGATGAAAACGCCACCGAAAGCGGCCGACAAGGCGCCGGGCAACACCTCGATAAAGCCGGCTACATTTCCGATGAGGAGCATCAGGATGGCGGCTATGATCGCGAGCGCGATAATCAGGCCGCCGACGGCTTTCAGCAAACTTACCATATATTAGCCTCCACAACTTATGGTAAGTATACCCAGTTCGCACGTCGCATCAAGGTTCAAGGTCGCAGACGCAATTATTTAGTGCGTCCAGTTTTTCCTGCTGTTTTCAGGTGTGGGTGTCAAGGAAATCGGTCGCCCCATCGTAAGGCGGATCGTTCAGCGAGTTTACGACATCCAATTTGGTGCGTTTAAAGATATCGCTCGCCAGATATGGTTAACGGAAATTAGCCTTTTAATATCAGGATACTAACCCGAATCCGGTGTTGTCCCGCGATTCGACATGCTTCTATTTCACCTGTGGATATTAAGGGATCGTTTATGACCTTCTGGCATTCAATGGTCGCAATCAAGCAGTTGTTGTTTGCGTTAAAGAAGGCTTGACATCATGGACGACGATTTCTGGAAAGCTGTTCAGGAAAAAGAACAGTCCTATTCCACGTCGCGTAGGACGGGCGCGTTGAACATCGCTTTGCTGTTTGGAACAGCGGCGGTCGCGCTGTCGCTTATCCTGACGCCAATGCTGTCCGACAAGTCCAAGTCCAACGTGCTTGCCAGCGCGCCTGATCTCGACACTATGACGACCGGCTCCATTCAGCGAACGGAAGACGGTAAGCGTTACACCATCCGCCGCAGTGTCCTGCAACAGGAACCCGGTTCAGTCTGCATCGTCCAAGGCTATGGTGCCGATGGCGGTTGCTGATTGCTATAGAGGTTAAGCCTATCGGGTGCATGAACGCGCCGGATTCGCTCGTTTTCAAAAGCTAGGAGCTTGAAGCGTATGCGTTCCGTTCGACGTTTTTTCAATGACAGGACCGGTGCCACGGTCGTCGAATACGGCCTGATCGCGGCTCTCTTGTCGGTGGCGATCGTTAGCGGCCTCGGCGCTTTCGGCGGCAGCCTGACGTCCGTGTTCAACCTTGTCTCCAACACGCTGAACGGCCCGGTAACGCCGGCGAACTGAAGCGGTCAGCTCCAGTTCGGTTCCGATCCATCTATTGTTTGAGCTTGTGCTCCTCGACCTTCAGGGCGTCGGCGAGCCGTGCCTTGGCCGAGCCCGGTCGCAACGGCTTCTGCTGGCTTTCGTGCGGCGTCCAGCCGGATGCATAGATGATCGTGAAGGTCGCCCTTATTCTCCCGTCGGGATCGGAATAGCGCTCGGCATAAAGCTCGGCCGCGCGCAGGAAGAAGGCGCGTGTCAGCGGCTTGCGGCTGCGGTCGGCAAGCGGGTTGGTCATGCCCATGGCGCGCAGGTCGCGCATCAGGGCGAAGAGATTGTCGTAGCGCACCGTATAGCTCTCGGCGTCGATCACCGGCAGGGTAAAGCCGGCGCGCTGCAACAGGCCGCCGACATCGCGGACTTCCGCAAAGGGTATGACACGCGGGCTGGCGCCGCCGGTAAGCTCGATCTCGGTGGCAAGCAGCACGTCGCGTAGTTCCTGCAGCGTGCCCAGGCCGGGGATTGCGGCCAGAAACAGGCCATCAGCCTTCAGCGCGCGGCGCACTTGGATAAAGACGCCGGGCGTGTCGTTGGTGACATGCAGGCTGAGCGGCGACAGCACCAGATTGACGGATTCAGGCGCCAGCGGCAGCTCCTCCAGCGGCGCCTTGATCAGCTCCTCGCCGGGGGCGGCAAAGCCGGCCTCGCCTTCGATGCGCCTGATGTGGCCGATCTTGCCGGTCGCAAACGCTTCGCGCGCCGCAATGCCGGTCGCGCCATGTAGTTCGATCGCCTCGTCGAAATGCCGCTCGATCACGGAGAGCCGCTCTGCCAATTCACGGGCGGCGATCTCAAGCAGGAAGGCGGCCTTCGTGTCCCCTTGTTTCAGCGCCCGGTGCCTGCGGGCGGCGAGCAGCGATTGGTCGAACACGATGTCCATGGCGGTTTCCTGCAATCTGATCTCATCGGCGCAGCCTTGCGACCCCGCATGTTTTCCCTTCGCAAAGCCTGCGGGAAAAAGCTAGTGTCAATCATATAGGCATTATGGGGCGTATGGGCATCATCGGGGATGAAATCACGCTGTCGAGATTGCGGGCCGGCCTGGCAAAACCGTGGCTGGCGCTCGCCGATCTCGTCTATCCGCCCGCCTGTCCCGGCTGCGGCGCTTCGACGGGCGCGCATCGCAGCCTTTGCCCCGCCTGCTGGTCCGGCGTCCGTTTCATCGAGCGGCCTTATTGCGAGGTGCTGGGCAGCCCGTTTACCCATGATCTCGGTTCGGGGATACTGAGTGCCGAGGCGATTGCCGATCCACCCGTCTTCGACCGGCTACGCTCTGCGGCCATTCACGACGGCGTCGTCCGCGATCTCGTGCTTGGACTGAAATATCGCGACCGCACGGATCTGGCACCGATGATGGCCGGCTGGATGCTGCGAGCCAGCGACGGCACGGTTGCCGCCTGTGATGTCATCATTCCGGTGCCGCTGCATCGGGCACGACTCTTTTCGCGCAAGTACAATCAGGCGGCAGAGCTTGCGCGGCATCTCGCCCGGCTCTCCGGCAAACCGCTGCTGGCGGCGACGCTGCTGCGCATCAAGCGGACGAGTCAGCAAGTCGGTCTTGGCGCGAAGGCGCGGCAGGACAATGTGCGCGGCGCTTTCGCCATTCCCGAGGGTCGCGCCGGAGATATTTTCGGCCGTCGCGTCGTGCTGATCGACGATGTCTATACGACCGGCGCAACGGTGGCCGCTGCAACACGGGTGCTGAAAAAAGCCGGTGCCTCGGATGTAACGGTTTTGACCTTTGCAAGGGCTGTCGACAATCTTATATGACAGGTAACCTGTAATTTTCCCGGAGTGGATCATGGCATCCGTTGTCATCTATACGCGTGAATTCTGCGGCTACTGCGCCCGAGCGAAATCCCTGCTCGAGTCCAAGGGCGTCGACTATGTCGAACACAACGCCACCTATTCGCCCGAGCTGCGCCAGGAGATGATCGCGAAGGCCAAGGGCCACTCGACTTTCCCGCAGATCTTCATCAATGGCGAGCATGTCGGCGGATGCGACGATATCCATGCGCTCGATCGGGCCGGCAAGCTCGATCCGCTGCTGGCCGCCTGAACCGGATCGCACTCGGAGACAATGATGACCTTCAAGGCTGCCGCCATTCAGATGTGTTCCGGTGTCGATCCGGTGAAGAACGCCGCCGACATGGCGCGGCTGGTTCGCGAGGCGGCGGCGCAGGGGGCCGTCTATGTGCAGACGCCGGAAATGACCGGCGCGGTGCAGAAGGATCGGCCCGGTCTGCGCGCCGTGCTGCGCGACGAGGCCAATGACATCATCGTCAAGACGGCATCAGACCTCGCCAAGGAACTCGGCATCCATGTGCATGTCGGCTCGACGGCGATCCCGCTCGACGACGGTAAGATCGCCAATCGCGGCTTTCTCTTCGGTCCGGACGGCAAGCTCATTAGCCGCTACGACAAGATCCACATGTTCGATGTCGATCTCGATAATGGCGAGAGCTGGCGCGAAAGTGCTGTCTATCGGCCCGGCTCCGAGGCGCGCATTGTGTCGCTGCCCTTCGCCGAGCTTGGCTTTTCCATCTGCTATGACGTGCGCTTTCCGCAGCTCTTCCGTGCCCAGGCTGTTGCCGGCGCCGAGGTGATGACGGTGCCGGCCGCCTTTACCCGTCAGACCGGCGAGGCGCATTGGGAAATTCTGCTCCGGGCGCGCGCCATTGAAAACGGCATGTTCGTTATCGCTGCCGCCCAGGCCGGCGTTCACGAGGACGGCCGCGAGACCTTTGGTCATTCGATGATCATCGATCCCTGGGGCAAGGTACTGGCATCGGCCGGTGGTACGGGCGAGGCGGTTCTCGTCGCCGAGATCGACGTCGCGGCGGTTAAATCCGCCCATGACAAGATCCCCAATCTTAAGAATGCGCGTGAATTCTCGCTGGAGAAGATTGCGACGCCGGCGGTTGGAGGCGTCGCTGCTTGATCCGTTATTCGCTGAGATGTGACAAGGCCCATGAGTTCGAGGGCTGGTTTTCGGAAAGCGCCGATTTCGACCGTCAGGTCGCAAGCGGTTTCCTGACTTGCCCCGTCTGCAATTCGGGTGCGATCTCCAAACTCCTGATGGCGCCGTCGGTTTCTACCGCGCGCAAGAAGGACGAGTTGCAGACACTTGCCATGGACGCTGCCCGCAAGGAGGCGATGATCAAGCTCAAGGAGGCCGTCGACAGCATCAAGGCTAATGCCGAGGATGTCGGCGCGAAATTTCCGGAAGAGGCCCGCAAAATCCATTATGGCGAGGCCGACGCCCGCGGGATCATCGGCAAGGCGACGCCCGATGAGGCGCAGGCGCTGGTCGAGGAAGGCATTGATATCGCTGCCATCCCTGTTCTGCCGGACGATATCAACTGATGCCGCATGGCGGCAAGCATCTCGCAATGTATAATTTCGGGCTGCATGTCGCATCCTATGAAAGCGATGCGGTCGAAGGATTTCGCCTGCGGGAGGCTGCCAATTTCGAGGCCGCCGCCCGCGCCCATGGCTTTGTCGGCCGCTCCGGCTATGAGGGTGTGCCGGGACCGGAATGCTGGGGCTGCCAAGTCTTCCCACGTTTCATCGAGGGCAGCGGCTTTGCGACGGCGCCGTCCTCGCTTTCGCTCTGGACCGATATCGAATCCCTGATGGCGTTCAGCTATAGCGGCGTCCATGCCGATGCGCTGAAGCATGCGCGGCATTGGAACGTGAAGCAACGCTGGCCGGCGCTGGTCCTGTGGTGGGTGGATGCTGGTATCGTTCCCGAATGGAAAGAGGGAACCGAGCGGCTGGAACGGCTTCACGATGGAGGGCCGAGTGCTGAGGCTTTCACCTTCAAGCAGCCCTATGATACGGATGGGCACCTTGCGACGATCGATCGAGAGAAGGTCAAAGAGATCGCGGCGTTGAATGCCATCGGCCAGCGCGATCTATTGGCGCATGTCCTGACGCTGAAAGCCTGATCCGGCAGGAGGGCGGTTCTCAGCCCGCCCGCTTTGCCAGCAGCATGTAGTTCACATCCATGTCCTTCGACAGGTTCCACCGGTCCTGTAGCGGCGAATAGAAGACGCCGGTGCGGGCGATGATGTCGAGGCCGTCGGCGGCGAGCGGCTTTTCGATCTCTTCCGGCCGGACGAGCTTTTCATATTGATGCGTGCCGCGCGGCAGCCAGCGCAGGACGTTTTCGGCAGCGAAGATGGCGAGTGCTGCTGCCTTCATTGTGCGGTTGATGGTGGCGACGTACATCAGGCCGCCGGGGCGCACCATCTTGGCGCAGGTCGTCAGGAAAAACTCGACGTCGGCGACGTGCTCGACCACTTCCATGTTGAGCACGATATCGAAGGTCTCGCCGGCCTCGGCAAGCTGCTCGGCGGTCACGGCGCGATAATCGACGGGAACGCCGGAGGCTTTCGCATGCGTCGAGGCGATGCCGATGTTCTTTTCGGACGGATCGGCGCCGACGACCGAGGCGCCCATGCGCGCGACAGGCTCCGACAGCAATCCACCGCCGCAGCCGATATCGAGTACGCGCAGGCCCTCCAGCGGCCGGGCGCTCTTCGGATCGCGGCCGAAATTTTCGCAGGCGTGGTCGCGGATATAGGCAAGGCGCACCGGATTGAACTTGTGCAGCGGCTTGAACTTGCCGGTCGGGCTCCACCATTCCGCCGCCATGGCGGAAAAGCGATCCACTTCGCTCTGGTCGATCGTGCTTTTCGCCGCTTCGCTCATGGTTCCGCTCCTTGGTCTGGGTGGCACTTCGGTAGATGTGAAGTCGGACGATCGCGAGCCGATGTCAAGGGCTGGACGACTTTGAGGTCGCCGCGACCGGCTGTGTTCTTGTCGCAACCTTCGCCAACATGGAAACCCTCCCCAAGGAAGGCGCAATCCTCGGCAGGCTCTGGTCGAGTATCAAAGTGGAGTATTAAAGAGAACTATTACGCTACGCCATGCTATTGCACCCGCCTGCCAAACTCGCTAAGAGACGCCCCCATTGAGATTAGGCTTTTCCGGCTCTTGCACCGGAAGGGCTGTTTTGCATGCCGGGCTCATCGCGTTTCGGCCGCCCGGCGCTGATACTGGTAGAGGCACATGGCACGCATCGTGATGAAATTCGGCGGAACATCCGTCGCGGATCTGGACCGTATCAAGAATGTCGCGCGCCATGTGAAACGTGAAGTCGACGCGGGCCATGAGGTCGCGGTCGTCGTTTCCGCCATGTCCGGCAAGACCAATGAGCTGGTCGGCTGGGTGCAGAACATGCCGAAGGTCGCCGGCGCCAATCATTCCATCTATGATGCGCGCGAATACGACGCCATCGTCGCTTCCGGCGAGCAGGTGACCTCCGGTCTCCTGGCGATCGCGCTGCAGGCGATGGGCATCAATGCGCGCTCCTGGCAGGGCTGGCAGATCCCGATCCGCACCGACAACGCCCATGGCGCGGCCCGCATCCTCGAGATCGAGGGCGAGGAAATTATTCGCCGCATGCAGGAAGGCCAGGTGGCTGTCGTCGCCGGCTTCCAGGGCCTTGGTCCGGACAATCGTCTTTCGACGCTCGGTCGCGGCGGCTCCGATACCTCTGCCGTGGCGATCGCCGCCGCGGTGAAGGCCGATCGCTGCGATATCTATACCGATGTCGACGGCGTCTACACGACCGATCCGCGCATCGAGCCGAAGGCGCGTCGTCTGAAGAAGATCGCCTTCGAAGAAATGCTTGAAATGGCCTCGCTCGGCGCCAAGGTGCTGCAGGTGCGCTCGGTCGAGCTGGCCATGGTCTTTAAGGTCCGCACCTTCGTGCGCTCCTCATTTGAAGATCCCGATGCTCCGGGCATGGGCGATCTGTTGAACCCGCCCGGAACGCTGATTTGTGACGAGGAAGAAATCGTGGAACAGGAAGTAGTCACCGGCATTGCCTATGCCAAGGATGAAGCCCAGATCTCGCTGCGCCGTCTTGCCGACCGGCCGGGCGTCTCCGCCGCGATCTTCGGGCCTTTGGCTGAAAGCCATATCAACGTCGACATGATCGTCCAGAACATTTCCGAGGACGGTTCCAAGACCGACATGACCTTTACGGTTCCCTCGGGCGATGTCGAAAAGGCGCTGCGCGTTCTCGGCGAGAACAAGGACAAGATCGGCTACGACGTCGTCCAAAACGAATCAGGTCTCGTCAAGGTTTCGGTCATCGGCATCGGCATGCGCTCGCATGCTGGTGTTGCCGCGACCGCTTTCCAGGCACTTGCCGAAAAAGGCATCAACATCAAGGCTATTACGACGTCGGAAATCAAGATTTCCATCCTGATCGACGGTCCTTATGCAGAACTCGCAGTCAGGACTTTGCATTCCTGCTACGGTCTGGATAAGAGTTGATAAAGGACTGCTGACAACGGACCGTGACGGAGGTGAGTTTCGGCCGGCCCTGACGTGGGCAAGACTGGCGGCAATATCTTGATTTCGGGAGCTAGAGACGCAATGAGAGACCTATCCGGCGGTCCACGCGTTCTGCTCAAGCGGCTGCGCGAACTGATGGCGGAGCCGCTGGAGCCGCAGGAGCGTCTTGACCGGATCGTCCGCCAGATCGCCAGCAACATGGTCGCCGAGGTCTGCTCGGTCTACGTGCTGCGCGCCGACGGCGTGCTCGAACTCTACGCCACCGAAGGTCTGAACAAGGAAGCCGTCCACCTTTCCCAATTGAAGATGGGCCAGGGTCTGGTCGGTACGATCGCCGCTTCCGCCCAGCCGCTCAATCTCTCGGACGCGCAATCGCATCCCGCCTTCCGCTACCTGCCGGAAACCGGCGAAGAGGTCTACCACTCCTTCCTCGGCGTGCCGATCCTGCGCACCGGCCGCTCGCTCGGCGTTCTCGTTGTGCAGAACAAGGCGAGCCGCAACTATCGCGAAGAAGAGCTGGAAGCGCTCGAGACGACGGCGATGGTGCTGGCCGAGATGATCGCCACCGGCGAGCTGAAAAAGATCACCAAGCCGGGCCTCGAGCTGGATCTCACCCGCTCGGTCACCATCGACGGCGACAGCTACAATGAAGGCGTCGGTCTCGGCTATGTCGTGCTGCACGAGCCGCGCATCGTCGTCACCAATCTCTTGAACGAAGATACCGACAAGGAGATCGGCCGGCTGGCGGAAGCGCTCGGTTCGCTGCGCATCTCCATCGACGACATGCTGTCGCGCCGCGACGTCTCCATGGAGGGCGAGCACCGCGAGGTTCTGGAAACCTACCGCATGTTCGCCCATGACCAGGGCTGGGTGCGCAAGCTCGAAGAGGCGATCCGCAACGGCCTGACCGCGGAAGCCGCGGTCGAGAAGGTGCAGAGCGATACGAAGGCGCGGATGATGCGCCTGACCGATCCCTATCTGCGTGAGCGCATGCATGATTTCGAGGATCTGGCCAACCGGTTGCTCCGGCAGCTCACCGGCTATTCCGGCCGCACGGCCGCTGACGGCTTCCCGAACGATGCGGTGATTTTTGCGCGCGCCATGGGCGCCGCCGAGCTGCTCGATTATCCCCGCGCCAATATTCGCGGCCTGGTGCTGGAAGAGGGCGCGGTTACCAGCCACGTCGTCATCGTCGCCCGCGCCATGGGCATTGCGGTCGTTGGCCAGGCGGCGGGTGTCGTGGCTCTCGCTGAAAACGGCGATTCCGTCATTATCGATGGTGATGGCGGCCATGTGCATCTGCGACCAATGGCCGATCACCAGCGGTCCTATGAAGAAAAGGTGCGTTTCCGCGCCCGCCGGCAGGAACAATTCCGGGCGCTGCGTTCGGTCGAGCCGGTCACCAAGGACGGGCAGCGCATTTCGTTGTTGATGAATGCCGGTCTGCTAGTCGATCTGCCGCAGCTTGCCGAATCCGGCGCGGAAGGTATCGGCCTGTTCCGCACCGAGCTGCAATTCATGATCGCCTCGACCATGCCGAAGGCGGAGGAGCAGGAAGCCTTCTATCGCAGCGTGCTGAAGCAGGCGGGCGGGCGTGTCGTTACCTTCAGGACGCTCGATATCGGTGGCGACAAGGTCGTGCCCTATTTCCGCGCGCATGAGGAAGAAAACCCGGCGCTCGGCTGGCGCGCCATTCGCCTGTCGCTCGACCGGCCCGGCCTGTTGCGCACGCAGTTGCGCGCCATGCTGAAGGCGGCCGCCGACGGCGAATTGAAGATGATGGTGCCGATGGTCACCGAGGTCTCGGAGATCGAGGCGGTGCGCGAGCTCCTGCAGAAGGAAGTGCAGCATCTGTCGCGCTTCGGCCATGCCCTGCCGCGCAAGCTGCAATTCGGCGCCATGCTGGAAGTGCCGGCGCTGCTCTGGCAGCTCGACGAGCTGATGGCGGCGGTCGATTTCGTCTCGGTCGGCTCCAACGACCTCTTCCAGTTCTCGATGGCGGTCGATCGTGGCAATGCACGCGTGTCGGACCGTTTCGATCCGCTTGGGCGTCCGTTCCTGCGCATCCTGCGCGACATCGTGCGTGCCGGCGAACGCAACAAGACGCCGGTGACGCTCTGCGGCGAACTTGCCGGCAAGACGATTTCGGCCATGGCGCTGCTGGGCCTCGGCTTCCGCTCGGTGTCGATGTCGCCGGCCTCCATCGGCCCGGTCAAGGCGATGCTGCTGGGTCTCGATCTCCAGGCCTTGTCGAAGGTCATGGAAGAGGCGCTGGACGACAAGCGTCCGACAGCGTCGATGCGAGAGATCCTTGCCGGCTTCGCCGAGAGCCACAATATTCCGTTGTAGACAGAACAAATAAGAAGAATTGGAGTGTGGGGTGGCAAACCTTCCCATTGAAAAAATGCGTGAATTGGAACGCCGTTTCGGCGAGATCGAGGCGCGTATGTCTGCCGGTCCGGCGGCGGATGTCTATGTGAAGCTTGCTTCCGAATATTCCGAATTGCAGCCTGTCGTCGCCAAGATCCGCGACTATGAGAAGGCGATCGCAGAGGCTTCGGATCTGGAAGCCATGCTTGCCGACAAAACGGTCGACCGCGAGATGCGCGATCTCGCCGACATGGAATTGCCCGAGGTCAAGGAACGGATCGAGGTCCTGGAGCAGGACATCCAGATCCTGCTGCTGCCGAAGGATGCCGCCGACGAGAAGAGCGCGATCCTCGAAATCCGCGCCGGAACCGGCGGCTCGGAAGCCGCCCTGTTCGGCGGCGATCTCTTCCGCATGTATGAGCGCTTCGCCGCAAACAATGGTTGGAAAGTCGAAATCCTCTCGGCCAGCGACGGCGAAGCTGGCGGCTACAAGGAAGTCATCGCGACGATCAGCGGCAAGGGTGTGTTCTCGCGGCTGAAATTCGAATCCGGCGTGCATCGCGTGCAGCGTGTCCCGGCAACCGAGGCGGGCGGGCGCATCCATACATCGGCGGCAACCGTCGCCGTGTTGCCGGAAGCCGAGGAAATCGATATCGAAGTTCGCGCCGAGGATATCCGCATCGATACCATGCGCTCTTCCGGCGCCGGCGGCCAGCACGTCAACACCACGGACTCGGCGGTGCGCATCACGCATCTTCCTTCGGGGATCGTGGTGACGAGTTCGGAAAAGTCGCAGCACCAGAACCGTGCCAAGGCGATGCAGGTGCTGCGCTCACGCCTTTTCGACATGGAGCGCCAGCGCGCCGACAACGAGCGGTCCGCCGATCGCAAGAGCCAGGTCGGCTCCGGCGACCGCTCCGAGCGCATCCGCACCTATAATTTCCCGCAGGGGCGTGTCACCGACCATCGCATCAACCTGACGCTCTACAAGCTCGACCGAATGATGGAAGGCGAGATCGACGAAGTGGTCGATGCGCTTCGCGCGGACTATCAGGCGAGCCAGCTCGCCCAGCTCGGCGAACAGGCATGAGCGGCGAACCGGGAGCAACCGTCGCTGGACTGTTCCAGGAGGTGCGCGCCCGCTTCATCGAGGCCGATCTCGATGATCCCGCCACCGAGGCCCGCATTCTCGTCGGCGGTCTTCTTCAGCTTTCATCGACGGAGTTGGTCACGCGCGGCGCTGAGGCC
This sequence comes from Rhizobium sp. GW821-FHT14E12, assembly GCF_058803745.1. Lineage (NCBI taxonomy): Bacteria > Pseudomonadati > Pseudomonadota > Alphaproteobacteria > Hyphomicrobiales > Rhizobiaceae > Rhizobium > Rhizobium sp. GW821-FHT14E12. The sequence continues at coordinate 7,683 of NZ_JBXAPH010000021.1, read as the reverse complement.
GTGGCGCCGGACCGCGTGGAGGCCGCGCGGGCAGCGATTGCACGCCGGCTTAATCACGAGCCGGTGCATCGCATTCTCGGCGAGCGAGAGTTCTATGGCCTGCCCATGACGCTGTCGCCCGCGACGCTGGAGCCGCGTCCCGACACGGAAATTCTGGTCGATACCGTGCTGCCACATGCGCGGCGGCTTGCAACGGAACACGAAACTATCCACATATTGGACATCGGAACGGGAACCGGAGCCATCTGTCTCGCGCTTCTTCATGAGTGCCCGGAGGCAATGGGCATCGGTTCCGATATTTCCGGTGAAGCTTTGGAAACGGCGCAGGCGAATGCGATGCGCAATGGTTTGGCGGCACGCTTCGACACGGTGCAGGGAAGCTGGTTTGAGGCCATCCACGGTCGATTTCACGTTATTGTCTCAAATCCGCCCTATATTGAGTCCAGTGTCATTTCCACTCTCGCTCCAGAAGTAAAGAATTTCGATCCTCCGGCAGCTCTAGACGGCGGCCTTGATGGGCTGGATGCCTACAGAGCAATCGCAAAGGATGCGGCGCGGTTTCTACACCGAGATGGTATTGTCGGTGTGGAGATCGGTTATGATCAGCGCAAGACGGTGACTTCGGTTTTTGAAGGAGCAGGATTTTTCCTAATCGAAGCAGCCCGGGACTATGGACACAACGACCGGGTGCTCGTGTTTCAATATCATCATTAACGCGACAATTTGCAGCAGGTTCACGGGACCTTGTTGTTATCGCAAAGAAAAGGCTTGGATTTCCTGAGGAAGCGATATAGGTTGCGCTCACGCGTTGGGCGGCTGGGAATAGGCGAGACGATTCGCCTGTCTTGGACAGCCTCGGGGATCCGCTCTCTGATAAGAGTGTCAAAGGTTGAAGATAACCCAATGCGTGATCAGTTAATCTGACGTAGTCGAGCGGCAGACCGGCGCTTAAGGCGCAGTTTGCTTGCGGCACGCAGGCTCTGGCTTGGAGGTTTCCAGCCACGGCGGCAGGTGCCGTTTATAATTTCATCCCAACTAAGAAAATTCAGGTGAAGGATCTATGAGGCCAGGACAGCAGAATAAGCGCGGTCGGGGGCGTGGTAACAACAACGGCGGCGGCGGCGGAAACAATAACAACAATAATAATTTCAACCGCAAGGGCTCAAACCCGCTGACCAGGACTTACGACAGCTCCGGTCCCGATGTGAAAATCCGTGGAACCGCGCAGCATATCGCCGAGAAGTACGCGACGCTTGCTCGCGATGCGCAGAGCTCCGGCGACCGCGTCATGGCGGAAAACTACCTCCAGCACGCTGAACATTACAATCGGATCATTGCCAGCGCCCAGGCGCAGATGCAGGAACGTTTTCAGCGCGACGAACAGCATAACCCCAACGATCGTGACAATGCCGACCGCGACATGGATGACATGGATGCGAACGACAATGACATGGATGATCAGCCGCAGATGGCGCCGCCTCCGGTGCGCGTCCGTGCTCCTGCTCCAGTTGTGGTTGCCGCGCCCGAGCCCGAGGTTATCGACGGCACCGGTCCGCAGCCGGTGATCGAAGGCATTCCGGCCGAAGTTGCGATCGAGGAAGAAACACCCGTCGCTGCCGGCGAACGCCAGCCCCGCCGTCGCAATGCCGGCAATCGTCCCCGTCGTCAGCCGCGCCGCAATGCCGATGCCGAAGGCCAGGGCGAAGGCGAAGCTGCTTCGGGCGAAGCCCCCGCACTGGTGGATGCTGCTACGGAATAAGGACTGTTCATATATGCACGGGTCGCTGCCGCAAAGGCGGAGCCAGTCATGTGTCTTCAAAAACCCCGGCTCACGCCGGGGTTTTTTCGTTTCCGTCGCCCTTTAAACTTCTCAAATCCCCTCCCATATTCTCCCCTGTTGCCTTGCCGCAAATCTCAATCGGCGGCGGGCGGGGTCTGCCTTTTCAGGGGGCTCAATCTCAAACATCGGTCTGTGCCAGTCTGGGCAGAGCGATTCATGGAGGTCTACAAATGAATATTGAAAAATACTCCGAGCGCGTGCGCGGCTTTTTGCAGTCCGCGCAGACCAATGCCTTGTCGCAAGGAAACCAGCAATTCACGCCTGAGCATGTGCTAAAGGTGCTTTTGGACGACGACCAGGGCATGGCGTCTTCGTTGATCGAACGCGCCGGCGGCGACGCCAAGGCTGCGCGTCTCGCCAATGACGCCGCCCTTGCCAAGCTGCCGAAAGTGTCCGGCGGCGATGGCCAGGTCTATCTCTCGCAGCCGCTTGCCAAGGTCTTCACCACGGCCGAAGAGGCCGCGAAGAAGGCCGGCGACAGTTTTGTCACGGTCGAGCGCCTGTTGCAGGCGCTGGCGATCGAGTCGTCCGCGTCGACCTCGGCTACGCTGAAGAAGGCTGGCGTTACGCCGACCGGGCTCAATCAGGTCATCAATGATATCCGCAAAGGCCGCACCGCTGATTCCGCCAATGCGGAACAGGGCTTCGATTCCCTGAAGAAATATGCCCGCGACCTCACCGCCGAGGCCCGCGAGGGCAAGCTTGACCCGGTGATCGGACGCGACGACGAAATCCGCCGCACCATCCAGGTCCTCTCCCGCCGCACGAAGAACAACCCCGTGCTGATCGGCGAACCCGGCGTTGGCAAGACGGCGATCGTCGAAGGTCTGGCCTTGCGCATCGTCAATGGCGACGTACCGGAATCGCTGAAGGACAAGAAGCTGATGGCGCTCGACATGGGTGCCCTGATTGCCGGCGCGAAGTTTCGCGGCGAGTTCGAGGAGCGCCTGAAGGCTGTGCTCAACGAGGTGCAGTCGGAAAACGGCGAGATCATCCTGTTCATCGACGAGATGCACACGCTGGTTGGAGCCGGCAAGGCCGATGGCGCCATGGACGCCTCGAACCTTTTGAAGCCCGCGCTTGCCCGCGGCGAGCTGCATTGCGTCGGCGCGACCACGCTTGACGAATACCGTAAGCATGTCGAGAAGGATCCGGCGCTTGCCCGCCGTTTCCAGCCCGTCATGGTCGAAGAGCCGACGGTCGAGGACACGATCTCGATCCTGCGCGGTCTGAAGGAGAAATACGAGCAGCACCACAAGGTCCGCATCGCCGATGCCGCCCTGGTGGCCGCCGCGACGCTGTCGAACCGCTATATCACCGACCGCTTCCTGCCGGACAAGGCCATCGACCTGATGGACGAGGCCGCCGCGCGCCTGCGAATGCAGGTGGACTCGAAGCCGGAAGAGCTCGACGAGCTCGATCGTCGCATCATCCAGCTGAAGATCGAGCGTGAGGCGCTGAAGAAGGAAACCGACCAGGCTTCGGCCGACCGGCTGAAACGGCTGGAGACCGAGCTGACGTCGCTGGAAGAGGAAGCCGATGCGCTGACCGCGCGCTGGCAGGCCGAAAAGCAGAAGCTGGGTCTTGCCGCCGATCTGAAGAAAAAGCTCGACGAGGCCCGCAACGAATTGGCCATTGCCCAGCGTAAGGGTGAGTTCCAGCGCGCCGGCGAGCTCGCCTATGGTGTGATCCCGAACCTGGAAAAGGATCTCCAGACTGCCGAAGAGCAGGATGGCGGTCGCGATTCCATGGTGCAGGAAGTGGTCACCGCCGACAACATCGCCCATATCGTCTCCCGCTGGACCGGGATTCCGGTGGACAAGATGCTAGAAGGCGAGCGCGACAAGCTGCTGCGGATGGAAGACGAGCTGGCAAAGTGGGTCGTCGGCCAGGGCGATGCCGTCCAGGCGGTGTCGCGCGCCGTTCGCCGTTCGCGCGCCGGCCTGCAGGATCCGAACCGGCCGATCGGCTCGTTCATTTTCCTCGGCCCGACCGGCGTCGGCAAGACGGAGCTCACCAAGGCGCTCGCCCGCTTCCTCTTCGACGATGATACGGCGTTGGTCCGCATGGACATGTCGGAATATATGGAGAAGCACTCCGTCGCCCGGCTGATCGGCGCCCCTCCCGGCTATGTCGGCTATGAAGAAGGCGGCGCACTCACCGAAGCCGTCCGCCGCAGGCCCTATCAGGTCGTGCTGTTCGACGAGATCGAGAAGGCGCATCCCGATGTCTTCAACATCCTGCTCCAGGTTCTGGATGACGGGCGGTTAACGGACGGGCAGGGCCGTACGGTCGATTTCCGCAACACCATGATCATCATGACCTCGAACCTCGGTGCCGAATACCTGACCCAGCTCAAGGAAGGTGACGACAGCGAAGAGGTGCGCGAGCAGGTGATGGATGTGGTGCGGGCGCATTTCCGGCCGGAATTCCTGAACCGCGTCGACGAGATTATCCTGTTCCATCGCCTGAAGCGCGAAGAGATGGGGGCGATCGTCGATATCCAGCTCGAGCGGCTGTTGCAGCTGCTGTCCGAACGCAAGATCGCGCTCGAACTCGATGACGATGCCCGCAACTGGCTCGCCAATAGGGGGTATGATCCGGTCTATGGCGCGAGACCGCTGAAGCGGGTGATCCAGAAATACGTCCAGGATCCGCTCGCCGAGCAGATTCTCTCCGGTCAGTTGCCGGATGGATCGCGCGTGCTGGTCACCAGCGGCTCCGACAGATTGCTGTTCCGCCCGCGTGGGGTGGTTAGCGAAGCGGCTTAAGCGACGCCGTCATGATTTGACTCTGTGAATGGCGGCTCTCGGGCCGCCATTTTTCGTCCGGGGCAGGCGCCGAAATCACCTTGCCGCCGCAAGGCTCTTCGGTGAAGCTGGCGTGGCGTTGGAGAATCGCGCGGGAAGGGACATCATCATGCTTGTTATCTTCGGCGGCTTGCCGGGCAGCGGTAAGACCACGACTGCGCAGGCCTTGGCGAAACGGTTGAAGGCTGTGTATGTCCGGGTCGATACGATCGAACACGCATTGCGAAATTCCGACGTTCTGAAAGCGGGTGAAGGACCTGCCGGTTATATGATTGCCTATGGTGTCGCCGAGGACAATCTCAAGTTGGGACAGACGGTTGTCGCGGATTCGGTCAATTCCATCCGTATCACGCGTGATGCCTGGCTGTCGGTCGCAAAGCGGGCCGGCACGCGCGCGGTCGAAGTGGAAGTCGTCTGTTCGGACAAGGTCGAGCATCGCCGGCGTGCTGAAACACGCGTGACGGATATCGAAGGATTGGTAAAGCCGACATGGGACAAGACCATCAGCCGGCATTATGAGGACTGGGGCACCCGCCCGATCGTCGTCGATACCGCTCATAAGGCCGTGGATGATCTCATCGCCGAGCTGATGGTCCGGCTGGAGCATGGCCAGAACTGAAATCTCTGGTTGCTGTCGCAACGCTTAAACGCCTGAAGGTTAGTCCTTGCTTGCAACCTGCTTCGACTTTTCGTCGCTCAGGAGCGTATCGATGCGCTTGCGCTCGTCCTGGAATTTGGCGAGTGCGACGCCGTCCAGCGTCTTGCCGCCGGGAAGGCGGATGCGCAGGGGGTCGACCTTGGTGCCGTTGACGATCAGCTCGTAATGCAGGTGCGGTCCGGTGGCCAGGCCCGTCGATCCGATGAAGCCGATGACCTGGCCCTGCACCACCTTGGCGCCGGGGACCACGCCCTTGGCGATGGCGCTCTGGTGGTTGTAGGAGGAGACATAGCCATTGGCATGGCGGATCAACGTCTGATTGCCGAAGCCGCCTGAATCCCAGCCGGCCTTTTCGACGATGCCGTTGCCGGCAGAGATGATCGGCGTGCCGCGAGGGGCTGCCCAGTCGACGCCGGTATGCATGCGCGCGAAGCCGAGGATCGGATGGCGCCGCATGCCGAAACCGGATTTGAAGATGCCGGTGGGCACGGGATTGCGCAGCAGGAACTGCCGGATGCTCTTGCCGCTTTCATCGAAGTAGTCGATCGAATGATCGTCCGGATCCTCGAAGCGATAGAAGCGGGTAACCGTGTCGCCGAATTTGGCGTTGACGTAGAGCAGTTCGGAATCGGCCGTCGCCTGGCCATTTGCGTCGGTGACTGAGAAGAAGGCTTCCAGCGAATCCGTCGGCTTCAGCTGCGCCTGGAAATCGACATTGCTGGCGAGCAGTTTGACGATCTGCGCCACCATTTCCCTGGACATGCCGTAGGAAAGGGCCGCGCGATAGATGCCGTCATAGACGCTCGGCAGGTCGCGGCCGGCGGCAACCACGGGCGCATCATTGTCGAAGGCGGTGGCAATGGCATCGAGCATCGGCGGCTCGCTGCCGGCAACGAAATCGCCGTGGTCGTTCTCGGCGACGGTCAGGACATGCTTGGTGCCGCGATAGATGCTGGCGCGAATGATCCTTGCCTGCTCGCCCTTCTGCAGGATGCCGATGCGCAGCACATCGCCGCCGGAAAGATTGGAGGCGCCGAACAACGGCACGATCTTCGCCGTGATGTCATCCGCATCCGCTTTCAGATAGCCGGCATTGGTGAGCGCCGTTGCGATCGGCGTGTTTTCCCGGACCGGGATGATGTCGTCGGCAAATTCCTGCGTCTGCGGCGTGACCGCCTCGGGCGCGGAGACCGACATATTCTCCTCGACGATGCGGGCCGCAAGCCCGGCGGTCAGGTCGACATCGGTGTCATCGGTCGCAAAACGGCGCGGGTCGATATAATAGAGCGCGGAAAGCTGGGTGTTGCCGTCAGTGAGTACGGAGCCGTTGGAGCGGACATTCTCCTCGACCTCGTCCAGCGACATCGAGCCGGCGAGCGGGAAGGGCACATCCTTGGCCGGGAAGGGCACAGTCTTCAGGCTGACCTCGGATTCGACGTCGGAACCATAGATCGCGCCGGTGCGATTGGCCGGCGGCGGAATATTCTCGTCGGCGGAAAAGATCGCCAGGGGATCGAAGGCCGGATAGCTCTCCGTCGCGACGCGATTGGTGGCAAGCGCGATCTTCACATGCGCGAAGGGCTGGCGACGCACCACTTCCTTGTCGCCGTCACGCACCACCGTCGAGACTTCCATGATGCTCCGGTCGGAAGGCTTGGAAGCGATGGCGGTCGACACAAGACGGCCGCCACGGACGACCTGATCCTCGACGGCATCATGGTTACTGCTATCCGATGTTGCGTAGGCTTCGGCGGGAATGGCGAGCTGCTGGCGCCCATCGAGTGCGGCAAACAGCGCAACGCCCATCAATATGCTGGAGGTGATGCCTGTGAGGAAGGTGCCCGAAAGCCAACGCAGGGAAACCTCGCGCCGGTCCGGCGCCCGCCTCCCATCGGCCAGGATTGGCGGCTCGTTTCCGAGCGATCGGAGCATCATCTTGTCCGTCATCATGCCAATCGAGATCCGGTTCCTTCATGCGAGCCGTGTAGCTGGGGGCGAAGATGTGCATATTTATGACGGACGAGTCAAATGAGGCGCATCTGGTCTGTGGACTGTTTCGGTGCTTTGGAAGCCCCGGTTTCAATGCCAAGGTCGGCCTTATCTGGTGTCGACGGGGTGGGGATCAAGGGCCGCTCATTGTCATACTCTGCGATCTCCCTCCTATAATGTCGTCGTTCCAGCGTGGTCTGGCGGCGCTATCGGGGTTTTTGGGGCCTATTCTGAGCCGGCTTTGGCAAGCTTCATAAAACCATCATAAGAATCAATCGCTTGTTCTTTTTCTGACTTTTTTCAAAATCCAGTGTTGACTAAGTTCTGGGGTGGGGTTTATAAGCCCACTCACTGAACGAGGGCGGCGGCGCTGCTAGCGACGAAGT
>NZ_JBXAPH010000020.1:0-47166 GCF_058803745.1 Rhizobium sp. GW821-FHT14E12 | reverse complement strand
TCGGCGGCTGCTTCAGTTCCGAGATCACCGGCAAATCCGTCAACGCGGCCGCTTCCAATCGCGGCGAGTTCGGCGACCGCGCGATCGACGGCGTCTTGGGTCCGCCCATTGACGATGACATGGGCGCCCTCGCGAACAAGAGTTGCCGCGATTGCATGACCGATGCCGGCGGTGCTGCCGGTAACGAGAGCCAGTTTACCGTTGAGTTCGAGGTTCATAAGAATTCTCCGATGAAAGACACAACAGATGGAATGAGCATAAAGAGCGCGTTACCCGAGAGGCGGCGTCGCCACCTTAAGGCAGATCCGGTTGGTGGACCAGTTCGCCTTCTTTGGTAACGATGGTCGATCCATAGGGCTCGCGAGACGTGACAATCAGCGTATCATCCGGGAGTGCTTCGGCCAGATGCCTTGCCTCTTCCCATGGTGCTTGCATCCAAACGTCGGTTCTCGACACCGAAGATCGGTAGGCTTTGCAATTCTGACCGGACAGCTTCACCCGGTACTTGCTCTTGTCGTCGGTGACTTCGGCGATCATCCCCGTACACGCCATTCGGCAATCGACCCAAATCAGCCGCTCCTTCCAGGCAAAGTCGATGTCCGCTACTGAGGAATTTCAGATCGATGGCATTTGCAAGAACTGGTCGTCGGTTCAGATCCTTTCAAATTCGCTCAAGGTGTCATTTGTTCGAATACTGTTCCGGACAGATCGATGTCGGGTAATCTCGCTATGATCGTACCTTCGGTGCGGATTTGCATCAGGGACAGCCAGAGCAGCCTGCATATTCATGAGCCGATGCCACTCAAACTCGCAACAGCGACCTGCACCAGCCCTGCGGTGGCGGCGAATGCGAGGATACACAGTATGAGGCCGACCAGAGTCACAAGCCCATCTCGTGCCATCAGGGCGATGGAAATGACGACGAGTGCAAGAACCGGCAGAAAGTTGCCGAACGGGATTGGCAGCGCGATAACAACCGCCAACACGAAGATCGGAAATGCCAGTAGCCATTGCATCGTCCTGCCCGTGAACATTGCCAGTCGGCCTGGGCGGATGATCGCCTCAACTCTGGCAATGATCGGAACGCTGTAGCGGACGATGAGATCGACGACTGCCGGCGACAGTCTGCGCCGGTTGATGAAGGCCGGAAGCCACAGCGTCTGACGTCCCATGGCGATTTGTACCGCAACAAGGGCAAGCGCGCTCCCGAACACCATCCCGAAAGGTCCGGGTATCGGCGTGAGGGCAGGCAGTGCCAGAAAAAGAATGGTGAAAGCCATGCTGGTCCGGCCAAGACCGGACAGCACGTCCCTCACGCTGACGCCGCCTTGCGATTGCGCAAGCCGCGCCAATTCTTTCAAGCGAACGGATGCCATCTCTTCCTGAGGTGCCGCGCCGGTCGCCTGCTCAGTCATGTGATTTCGCCATTCCAAATCCGGGGAACGATCTGCTTTGCAATTTATCAGGTGGCAGCAGCGCTTTTCTCTTTGATGAGGCCAATGATGGCCAGGCAAGCCGGATTGTTCTTGTCGAGCAGGTCCGCCGGGTTGCTCCAGCCGGTTGCCACGCCGACAATGGTGGTGACGGTCCAGTAATTATCCTGCGATGCACGTTGCACCAGCAGCGGGACTTGCGATGACAAACAGGTCCGTGATTGCTGGACGATCTCCACCGGCAGGTTGGCGGCGGCAGCATATCGCTCGATCTCGGCCTGAATGGGAGCGATGGCGAAAGTGGCAAAGAGCCATGCGATGAAATTGGAGAGCATGTCCGTTCCTTGTTGGGCGGTTGTCGGGAGATGAGGGGCAGCGCACCTGCCGCATCGGCAGGTGCGCGGCGGGCTTTAAGCGTTGTTCGCCTGGTCGCGCGTCTTGAACAGGCTCCAGACCACGCCGCTTGCGATGATCGCGAAGGTGATCCCGAGCGAGAGGGCAGCCGGAAATTTTTCCAGGCCCAGCATGTCGGCAACGAAGATCTTCGAGCCGATAAAGACCAGCACGATGGCCAGAGCCGGCTTCAGATATTTGAAGCGATGAATCATGGCCGCCAGCGCGAAATAGAGGGCGCGCAAGCCGAGGATGGCGAAGATGTTGGAGGTGTAGACGATGAAGGGATCGGTCGTGATCGCGAAGATGGCGGGAACCGAGTCCACGGCGAAGATGACGTCAGCCACTTCGATCAGCACCAGGGCCATGAAGAGCGGGGTGATGAACCAGACGGTCTTGCCGGTCTTCGGATGGGCCTGCTTCACGAAAAACCGCTCGCCGTGATGCGTGTCGGTGACGTTGAACCGGTTTCGCATGAAGCGGACGAGGGGATTGTTGGAAACGTCGGGTTCCGCGTCCTTCATCACCAGCATCTTGATGCCTGTGATGATGAGAAACGCCGCGAACACGTAAAGCAGCCACGAAAATTCGGCCACCAGCGTCGCGCCGACACCGATCATGATGGCACGCAACACGATCACGCCGAGAATACCCCAGAAGAGTACCCGGTGCTGGTAGAGGCGCGGAACGGCAAAGAAGGCGAAGATCAAAGCGATGACGAAGACGTTGTCGAGCGCCAGGGTCTTTTCGACGACGAAACCTGTCATATAGGCAAGGCCGGAGTCAGCGCCGAGGTACCACCAGACCCAGCCGCCGAAGGCGAGGCCGAGAGAAATGTAAAGGGCGGAGAGCTTGATGCTCTCGCCGACGCCGATCTCCCTGTTTTGCTTATGCAGAATGCCGAGATCGAACGACAGGATGGCGATGACGAGGGCAATAAAACCTGCCCACATCCAGAGCGGCTTTCCCAGCCACTCGACGAAAAACAATGATGTTTCCACGAAGGACAACCTCAGTCGGCGCACGGTGTCGGAAAAGGTCCGACATCGCAAGAGCGCCGACGGCTCTCACCAGAGGGGCCCGGACCAGCGGGTTGAGCCGGAGATAGGTGCCGTGTTGCCGCAGTTCAAGGGCGAAGGTAGATGCCACGCAGAGCTTGTGCATCGGCAGGTCAAATATCTGAACAAAGTCGTCGAGGCCGATCATGGCAAGTTGAAACAATTGATCAAGCCGGTGAGAGGGTTCAAGACGTTGAAAACGGCCTATGCGACGATCAAAGGTTTCAAGGTCATGCGGGCTTTACGCAAAGGTCAGGCTGCAATCTTCAACCTGACAAACGACCTTCGTGGGGAAGCGCGGATCGTTGAGCGTGCCTTTGGCATCGGACCGAATGCGCTGACAGAGGCAGTAACTTTGTTCGCTCAGGAGCGCGAAAGCCGGGAGGCCGCTGGATAATCGATGTCCCGATAGACGGCATTCATAACCAAAATGGAAATTTGCAACAGAGCCATCTGCAATGCCAGCTTAAAAAAGCGCCGAATCCAGATCGAGATCCTCGGTCGCGCTGACATCAGCGGCACCGTCATTGATATTCGCATCGAAGACCTGTGCGTGGACCGTGCGCTCCGCAGCCATCGTGTAGATCTTGGCGATCATCGGGCCGATGTCCGCCATCGCCTCCTCGATGCCCGTCAGATCCGCATGGGTCGGGCTAGCAAGCAGGCTCGCCTCTTTCGTACAGTCGCTCAGGACATCCCCCAGCCCGGATTTGAAGTCGAGCGTTGAGAGTGACGACAGAACCTTGGTGCTGACATCCTGCCCACAGGTGCGAAGCGTATCTATATGATCCTCCATTCGGCCGGCGATGCCGTCTATGGAAGAAAGAGCGTCATTGAGCCGGTCTCCGAGGGGGACTTCGGACACCCCATTTGCAGCGCTCTCTCCAAGCTTGCGCGCATCCGCTTCCAATCCTTGCAATTCTTCAATGACACGCTGGGCCGAGTCATCAAGATTTGCGGAAAACAGACGCAGCTCCGATGTCACGACGTTGATGGCGCGACCTTCCTCTCCGAGTTTGCCGCAGCGCAGATTGGTATTGAGTGCCATATAGTGGATATCGGTCCGTACCTGTTTGATCGTTGCGACCTCGTCGAGAAGGACGTGGATCGTCTGGATCGTTTCTTCGCTTAACCGGTTTGCCTCACTGGCCGCTTTGTCGATATCGCGGACGATGCCGTGAACGGACGTAATATCCGCACCCACCAGTCGCATGGCGCTCGCAGCGGTCGTGCCGTCCTGCCGGTTCATCCGTTCATGGAGAAGGAGCAGCGCCTCGATATCCGCATTGAAGCTTAGAAGCGTACTGACGACAGTGGCGCATTCCCGATCGAAATCACTTGTCAGCTGTGACAGCTGCGCGTGCACGAGATTGTGTACGGCGCCCCTGAGGGTCTCCCGCTGCTCCTCATCAAGGGCACTGCCCCTGGAAGCGGCGAGATAATCGTCAAGGATGGCGATCGCCTGCTGGCAATGCTCGATGCGTTGGCGCGTGATATCTCCGATCTGCATCGCTGAAAGGGTGATGCCGATCTTCGTCTGCACCTTGCGCGTCTGGGCGTTGACTTCGACCGCAAGTTTGGAAAGCTCGCCCTGGCGTTCGATAAACTCCGCTATATTCCCGTTCAACCGGCCGACCAAGGCAGGAACCGCCTGCCGGTAGTCGTTCAAGGTTTGTTGTCCGCTCGTCGACGCACGGCCAAGAATGCCGTCCAGTGCTGAAATTGTATCGGAGAGGAAACTGATGTGTTTGGTGCCCTGCTGTACGCGCTCGATGATCTCGTCTGCGAATGTCGAGAAATCCGGGATGTGTGAACCGGTGATCTTCGCGGTGGTCGCAAAGGTTCTCAGATAGCGCAATGTCTCCTGCATGTCGGCGACATGCGTGCCGAGCGCCTGCTCGCACTTGGCGACCGTCGCGACCCGCAACTGCCGCTCCTGCTCAAACTCGGGCAAGGCGGATACGTCATTGACGGTGCTGCCGAGCTGTTCGAGGCTCGAACGCGCGGCCTCGTCGTCGAGCAGCTTGGAAAAGTCGTCAAGAGCAGAAATCAGTCGATTGAGGACATCGAGGACGGACAGCAGAGTGCCTCCGCCATCGAGAAAACGCTGCTCGATCCGCGAGCTTACGCCGTCGAGTCGATCGGCAAGCGATGGATCGGCGGAGGGGCGGGGAAGATACGCAATACCAGATTTGCCAGCCACGTTTTCACTCTCGATGTAAGTCCAGACACCGCACACTACCGACCATTTGAGAATGGCCGGTAAATAACATTGAGGATTCTGCTTTCCTGTCGCGATTTGATGCCAATCCCGTCAGGAATTTGCGACAAGACCGTTAGGAGTGTGTTTCCGTTAGCTGGGTGTTAACCTTAACATCCTAGTCTGAAACCGACCCACCATGCCCGAACGGTGGCGCTCAGAGCGATGATAAGGCTCGATAATTCCTGTGGAGCAGGGACGATGCCCGTCATCACATTTGCGAACACCAAGGGCGGTGCGGGAAAGACCACCGCAGTTCTGCTGATCGGCATTGAACTGGCGAGAATGGGGCATCGAGTGACGATACTCGATGCGGATCCGCAGCAATGGATCACGCACTGGAAGGAAGCGACGGCCGAGGGCCTCGCTCACATCAACGTAATTCCATATGTAACAGTCGCCAATATCGGCCGGTACATTCTCGAGGAGCGCCAAAAATGCGACTACCTCCTGATCGACCTGCCGGGCGCGCGCAATACCCTTCTTGCGACGGCGGTGGGCTATGCCGACCATGTGCTGATCCCGATCCAGGGATCACACATGGATGCGCAGGGTGGCGCCCATGTCATCGAGCTTCTACAATATCTTCGGGAGAAATCCGGCATTCGGATTCCCTTCTCGGTGATCCTCAGCCGCGTTAATCCGATGGTGACGACACGCGCACTCGGCGCGGTCAAGGACCTTCTCAGCGAGCGCGGCGTGCATATTCTGGATACGCCGATCATCGAGCGCGCGGCCTACAGGGATGTCTTCGGCTCCGGCGGTACGCTCTACACAATCGATCCCGGCAAGACCAGCAATCTCATCAAGGCACAGGACAATGCCCGCATGCTGTCTCTCGAGGTAGCGCGCCTCGTACCCGTGCGGAATTACCCGACGGAGTTGACCGGTGAGCCGTTCTCGTCGGCAGCGTAAGTGGAACTGGCGAGCTTGAAGCTCGCCTCGGAATTCTCGTTTCGATAGCGAACTATCGCCTCCTTGAAGCGGCAGGCGATGACTTCAACGGTTGCCTGTAATGGGTCGCGCACGCTGAGCGGGCAATGCATCCACGGGAAACCTATGCCCCTCGGTGTGAGGGACGAATCGTGGGAAGGCAAGGAATTGAGCAACGGCCATCAAACACTGCTTTTGACCGGTGATCTGACGATAAAGTCGTCGAAGCAGACAAAACAGCGCGTCGAAGAGGCGCTTGCCGGAGCCGCGGTCGGCATGGCGACGCTGCTGGTCGATATCGCCGATGACCATGACGCCGATCTGACGCTGGCGCAGCTGTTGCTGTCGGCGAAGAAAACGGCGGAGCGGGCGCAGGTCACCTTTCGCCTGAGGCGCCCCGTAGCCGGCAGCTTGCTCGCGGTGCTAACGCGCGGCGGCCTGATCGACGCTGGCTCCCCTGACAATGAGTTTTGGTTGCATGAAGGAGTAACACAATGACCGCCAGCATTCTCACCGTAGACGATTCCGCAAGCATCCGGCTGACGACCAAGATCGCGCTGTCGAATGCCGGCTATACCGTCACCGAAGCCATTGATGGTGCCGATGGACTGGCGAAAGCCAAGGCCGGCCGGTTCGACATCATCGTGACCGATCTCAACATGCCGAACATGAACGGCCTGACGATGATCGAGGAGCTGCGCAAGCTGCCGGCCCATATGGGGGTCCCGATCATCTTTCTGACTACCGAGTCGGACGCTGCTCTCAAGAGCCAGGCCAAGGCCGCCGGCGCAACCGGCTGGCTCACCAAGCCGTTCGATCCGGAAACCCTCGTAAAAATTGTACGGAAAGTGCTAGGGCGATGAGCACGCTTGACCCGATTGCCGTCTTCCGCACCGAAGCTGCCGAACTCTTCGAGCAGATCGAGGCTGGACTTCTCGACCTTACCCATAGCCTGGATGACCGGGACCTTGTCGACGCCGTCTTTCGCGGCCTGCACACCCTCAAGGGCTCCGGCGCGATGTTCGGTTTCGAGGCGCTTGCCGCCTTCACCCATCATTGCGAAACGGCCTTCGACCGTGTCCGAAAGGGCGAGGTTCCCGCAACGAGCGAACTTGTCGCCGCAGTCCTTGCGGCGCAGGATCATATGCGGGCTCTAGTCGACCAGCCGAACGCGGATCATGGTGACACGGGTCAAACTCTTCTCGCCCAATTGCAGGCGGCGGTTAGCGGCAAAGGCGAGCCTCGGCCCGCGACTGTGCCTGTTCTCCCGGCTGCCCCACAGCCGCCTGCCAAACATTTGACCAGCTGGCGAATTCGCTTCAGCCTTCCCGCCAACAGCATGGTCAATGGCACCAATCCGCTTGGTCTTCTCGACGAGCTGCGCGATCTGGGAGACTGCATCATTCGCGCCGACACGGCTGCCATTCCTCTGCTTGATGCGCTAAACCCGACTGATCTCTATCTTGCCTGGGACGTCACACTGACGAGCGAACAGGGCCGCTCGGCGATCGACGATGTCTTCATCTTCGTGCTCGACGACATGGTGCTTGACGTTCAGGAGGATGACACATCGCCGCCTGCCAGCATCGAACCGCTCGCGCCCTCGGCTGCGCCGCAGCTCGTGGCGGCCGTCGCGATAGCTGACGTCAGCGACGTTGCCGTTCCCAAACGCGAATCGCAGCCGGTAGCAGTCGAAACCCGCCAGACGAAGGCGGCGGAAAATGTTCGCGTTCCCGCCGAACGTCTCGATGAGCTGATGGATCGTGTCGGGGAACTCGTTATCGCCCAGTCCCGCCTCAGCCAGCTTGCGAATACCAGTGCTGATCTTGCCCTACGCGCCGTGTCGGAAGAAATCGAACGGTTGTCGGGTGAGCTTCGCGACACGATGATGGTATTGCGTATGGTGCCGGTTGCGACCTTGTTCAGCCGCTTTCGCCGGCTCGTTCACGATCTGGCGCGCGAAACCGGCAAAGTCATTGAGCTCGTCACCGAAGGCGAGAACACCGAGGTCGACAAGACCGTCATCGAACGATTGGCGGATCCGCTCATCCATCTCGTGCGTAACTCGATCGACCATGGCCTCGAGACATCGCAGGATCGCGTTGCGGCCGGCAAGTCCGAAGCCGGCACCGTGACGCTGTCGGCCAGTCAGGCCGGTGGCGAGGTCATTATCGCGATCAGGGACGATGGCCGAGGCATCAATCGCGAGCGGGTCCGTGCCAAGGCCGAAGCCTCAGGCCTCATCCAGCCGGGCCAATCGCTTTCCGACGCCGAGCTTTTGCAACTGATCTTTGCGCCGGGGTTTTCGACCGCTGCCCAGATCACCAATCTTTCCGGCCGCGGCGTCGGCATGGACGTTGTCAAAAGGACCGTCGAAGCTCTGCGAGGCACGATCGATATTGCCAGCGTCGCCGGCCAGGGGTCGGAAGTCACGTTGCGCATCCCGCTGACACTGGCGATCATCGATGGCTTGCTCGTCCGCGTCGGCGAGGGGCGGTATGTCATACCGCTATCCGCCGTCGAAGAATGCCTCGAGCTGTCGCTCGAAGAGGACCTGCGCTCACGCGGTCGCAGCTTCATCTCGCTGCGCGATGCCCTCGTTCCCTTCCTGCGCCTGCGCGACCTTTTCCGCACCGGCACGAAGCCGGACGTGCATCAAAAGGTGGTCGTGATTTCGACCGGAGCGGAGCGGGTGGGGCTCGTCGTCGACCAGATCATTGGCAACCATCAGACCGTGATCAAGTCGATGTCGAAACTGCACAGCGACGTCGCGACCTTCTCCGGCGCCACGATCCTCGGCGACGGTAGCGTCGCCCTGATCCTCGATGTCGGACACCTTGTCGTGGCCGGCCAGAAACAGGAGGCGCAATTGCGGGTGGCAGGATGAGCAAGATAGCTGCTGAAAGAGATGTCAGCCATTGGCACTATCCCGAGGAAGTCGAAGTTTTGACCTTCGACCTCAACGGCGAAACCTTCGCCCTGGAGGCGGTTCTCGTCCGGGAGATCCTGGATCTGTTACCGGAGACCACGGTCCCGGGCAGCCAGCCCTTCGTCGCCGGCGTCATCAACTTCCGTGGAAAGGTCATCCCGCTCGCCGACCTGCGCCTCGCCTTCGGCATGGAGGCGACCGAGACGACAAGCGACAGCCGCATCGTCGTCATCGAACTCGATCTCGATGGCGAGCCGACGCTGGTGGGGTTGCGGACAGACAAGGTGAACGAAGTGACCACGCTTGCAAGAGCGTCAAGTGAAGCGCCGCCCCGCATAGGGATGCGGTGGCGTGCCGACTATATCCGCTGCCTGGTCAGGAACGGAGGCGAATTCATCATCCTCCCAAATCTCCAAGCCATATTTTCCGCCCGAGACGATAGAGCCTTGTCCGCCTAATTGCGGCGAGCTGTGAAGAACGAGAGGATTTTTGCGATGCGCCTAACCATCAAAACCAAACTGGTCGGGGCTTTTGCCTTCATTATTCTCATGCTGATCGGCACCGCCGCTTACGGTATCCTGAGCCTCAGTGCGTTCAACGAGACGATCAGCGATGTGCTTGAAGGACCGGCAGCGCGCCTCGAACTCACCCAACAGGTCAATATCTCGCAGCTGCAGGTGATCCGTCAGCAGAAAAATCTCCTGTTGGCCCTCACCGACGACGACGCAAAGGCCGCCATCGCGGCTGGCGATAGTGCTCGCGTGGCCCTGACGAACGCCCTGACCGCCGTCGACAAGATCGCCACGGGAGAGAACCGGGCGCAGTGGACCGAGATCGAGACCACGGTGACACGCATCTTCCAGTCGGATGACAAGATCCGCCAGCTGCTCAATGCCGGCGACAAGGCTGGCGCGAATACCGTATCGGTCACCGATGCGCGCAAGACGGCCAACGACATTGACCATGCGCTCGGCCAAATGCTGACGATCGAAAAACAGAAGATGAAGGACGCCGACGATAACTCGGATACTCAGTACGCGAACACCCGAAACATGATGGTGGGCGTGGCCGCTGCCGCGCTCCTATTCGCCGCCATCACGGCCTACTGGATCGCCAGCACCATCAGCAAGGGACTGGCGCGCGCCAATACCGTCGTCCGGGAGGTTGCGGAAGGTGACCTCACAAAAACGGCGCAGATCACAAGCCAGGACGAAATCGGCACAATGCTTCGCAACGTCAATGTGATGATCGAGCGGCTGCGTGGCGTCGTTGCCGATGCGCTTGGCGCGTCCGACAATGTCTCTTCCGGCAGTCAGCAACTGTCGGCAAGTTCCGAGCAGGTCTCTCAAGGCGCCACCGAACAGGCGGCTTCGGCCGAGGAAGCCTCCGCGTCGATGGAACAGATGGCCGCCAACATCAAGCAGAACGCCGATAATGCCGCCCAGACGGAGAAGATTGCCCGCCAATCCGCCCGCGATGCGGAGGCAAGCGGTGAGGCTGTGACCCGTGCGGTCGGCGCCATGCGTACCATCGCCGAGAAGATCGGCATCGTTCAGGAAATTGCCCGCCAGACCGACCTTCTCGCCCTCAACGCGGCGGTCGAAGCCGCACGCGCCGGAGAACATGGCAAGGGCTTTGCGGTCGTTGCCTCGGAAGTGCGAAAGCTCGCCGAGCGCAGCCAATCCGCCGCCGCCGAAATCAGTGCCATGTCGAGCGATACCGTCAAGGCAGCCCAGGACGCCGGCGATATGCTCGGCCGGCTCGTGCCCGATATTCGCAAGACCGCGGAGCTTGTTTCCGAGATCAGCGCCGCTTGCCGGGAGCAGGATATCGGCGCCGCCCAGATCAACGAGGCGATCCAGCAGCTCGACAAGGTGACCCAGCAGAACGCCGGCGCGTCCGAGGAAATGTCGGCGACCTCCGAAGAGCTGGCGGCGCAGGCCGAGGAGCTTCAGGCGTCGATTGCCTTTTTCAAAGTGGAAAACGGCAACAAGACCACCAATCGTGCGGCTGCGGCCAAACCGATCGCGCGATCATCCGCCCCACTTTCTCGCGGCAAGACCATCGTCAACCAGGCGAACACCGTCAGCGGCCAGCAGGCCCGGCTGAAAGGCTACGCACTGGATCTCTCCATGGGCGGCCCCGACGCGGGCGATGCCGAATTCAGGGAAAGCGCCTAGCGCTGCCCCTACTAACTGATGCGTCGGTCCGCTCCGGTGGACCGGCTAACCTGCACGTCTAGGGCATTCAATAGGGTGCCCGATCGGAAATATCCGGCGCATGTAGCGCCTCAGAGATTCATGACGAGTCCCGTTCGACAGCAGCGGTAAAGCTGTCGCAATGATCATGAATTCTCCGGAGGGGAACCTCCAAACAGAGGACAACCAAATGCGGCTCACCATCAAACTGAAACTGGCATTGGCATTCGGATTGATCATCCTGATGACGTGCGGCATGTCGGCGATCGCGATCGTCAATCTTTCGTCCCTGAACGATGCAATCAGCGACATCGTAGCCGGGCCAGCCACGAACCTGCGCCTCTCGGGCGACCTGTCCGATGCGGTCTATCTTTCGATCCGTGCTGAAAAGGACGCGATTATCAATACGGACGCCAAGGAAATCAGCAGCTATGTTGACGAGATACAAAAGCAGCGCTCTGATATAACGGACATACTCGCGAATCTGGACAAAGAGACAAACCCCGCCATAAGGGCAAAGTTGGCCGACTTCCGCGGCGCCTATCCCGACTGGATGAAGATGCAGGACGGCATCATCTCCCTGGCGAAACAGAATTCGGCGGAGTCGAATACACAGGCAGGCGTCCTCTCCATGGGTGACGGAGCGAAGATAACAGCTCGACTGCTCAAGGCATTGAACGAGCTGAACGCCGAGGTCGTCGCCGATCTGCAGCAGACGGACCAACTGACCAATGTGCAGTATGATACCTCGAAAAACCTCCTGATTGGTGCGGTTGCTGTGCTGCTGGTCTTCTCGGCCGCGATGGCGCTGTGGATTTCGCTCAATATCAGCCGCGGCCTGAAGCGCGCCGGCGAACTTGCCGATGCGGTGGCGATCGGCGACCTGCAGAAAGAAATCGAGCACAAGACGAACGACGAAATCCGCGATCTCGTCAACGCCATGCGCCAGATGACATCCAATCTGCGCAACACCGCCGAGATTGCCAACAAGATCTCGAACGGCGATCTGACGATCTCCCCGAAGCCACTGTCGGACAAGGATACGCTCGGCATTGCGCTGCAGCAGATGGTCGAACGTCTGCGCGGCGTCGTGGCCGACGCCCTGTCGGCCTCGGACAATGTTTCCTCGGGCAGCCAGGAGCTGTCGTCAAGTTCGGAACAGGTCTCGCAGGGCGCTACCGAACAGGCATCGGCCGCCGAGGAGGCATCGGCCGCCATGGAGGAGATGGCAGCCAACATCAGGCAGAATGCAGACAATGCCGCCCAGACGGAAAAGATCGCCCGCCAATCGTCAAAGGACGCCGAAGCAAGTGGCGAGGCCGTCAATCGCGCTGTCAACGCGATGCGGATCATCGCCGAGAAGATCGGCATCGTTCAGGAGATTGCCCGCCAGACCGACCTTCTCGCCCTCAACGCCGCAGTCGAAGCCGCACGCGCCGGCGAACATGGCAAGGGCTTTGCTGTCGTCGCCTCGGAGGTGCGCAAGCTTGCAGAACGCAGCCAGTCAGCGGCGGCGGAAATCAGTGCGATGTCGGCAAATACCGTTACGGCGGCGCAGGACGCCGGTGACATGCTGGGCCGCCTCGTGCCCGATATTCGCAAGACAGCGGAGCTTGTTTCCGAGATTAGCGCCGCTTGCCGGGAGCAGGATATCGGCGCCGCCCAGATCAACGAGGCAATCCAGCAGCTCGACAAAGTGACCCAGCAAAATGCTGGCGCATCCGAGCAGATGTCGGCGACCTCCGAAGAACTGGCGGCGCAGGCCGAGGAATTGCAGAGCTCGATTGCCTTCTTCACCGTCGAAAACGCATCGGCCCGGCCCGCCACAAGGCAAGCCGGTCGTCCGGTCCAGGTCAGACAAGCAGCTGCGACCGTGCCGGCCGGGCGTGCCGCAACGGCGCGCCAGCCGACGGCCAACACCGTGTCGGCCCAACAGGCACGATTGAAAGGCTTCGCGCTCGATCTCGCCATGGGCGGACCCGATCAGAACGACGACGACTTTCGCGAAATAGCGTAACCGCGACAGGCGGGGCGCAACGGTGCCCCGCCCTCTACTGTGTCTGGATATCGCTCTTCCCCCTGCTATGGAAAAGGCCAATGGAAACAACCTCTCTGGAAGCTCAATTCGTGACCTTCAGCCTCGGTGAGGAAATCTTCGCCGTCACGGTGGATGTGGTTCGCGAGATTCTCGATTACGCGGAAGCCTTCAAGATACCGAACGGGCCGGACTACCTGCTTGGCCTTCGCGACGTGCGCGGCCAGGGCGTCCCGACGATCGATCTTCGCATGAAGCTCGGTATGTCCAGAACGGTTCCGACGCCGCACACCCGCGTCCTTGTCCTCGACATTCCGATCGAAGGTCGCATCCTTACCCTCGGACTTGTCGCCGATCGGGTTTTCGAGGTCACGCCCTTCCGGCGAGACCAGATCGAGGCGGCGCCCGATATCGGTGTTCGCTGGCGGTCCAACTATATCGAAGGCGTCGTTCGTCGGGATTCCGGCTTCGTCGTCATCGTCGATCTCGCTCAGCTTCTGTCTCACGAGGACGTCTCACTGCCGCAGTCGGCGGCTTAAACCGGAGTGCTGCGTTCATGAGTGCTGTAATGGCGGAGATCCAGCTGCCGGGCGATCGTATAAGCCAGCGTAATTTCGATCTCCTTTCCCGTTTCATATACGACTATAGCGGCATCAAGATGCCCTCGAGCAAATTGACGATGCTGGAAGGGCGGCTGCGCCGACGCCTTCGCGCAATGCATTATTCGACCTTCGACGATTATTGCGACTTTCTCTTCAATCATGGCGGATTGGAGCAGGAAGGGATCCATCTGATCGACGCGGTGACGACGAACAAGACCGATTTCTTCCGGGAAGCCAAGCATTTCGACTATATGCAGACTGTGGCTCTGCCGGCACTCGTCGGCAAGGGAGCAAGAGTCATTCGGTCATGGAGCGCCGCCTGTTCGACAGGGGCCGAACCCTATACGATGGCGATGGTGCTTGCCGAATTCGCCGAGGGTCGCAGCGACGTCACCTATAATATTCTCGCAACCGACCTCAGCACCGATGTTTTGAAGGTGGCGCGCACCGGTATCTATGCGGAAGATCTGCTCGCGCCGGTCCCCAATGCGCTTTACCGCAAATACGTCATGACGGCACGGCATCCCGAGAAGCGCGAGGTGAGGATCGTGCCGAAACTGCGCAGCCGCATCGGTTTTGCCCGTATGAACCTGATGGATCGCAAGTACCCCATCGGCGAGCCGATGCACATGATCTTTTGCCGCAACGTCCTGATATACTTCGACAAGCAGACCCAGGTGGGCGTTTTGTCCCGGTTGTGCGATTGCCTGGCGAAAGGGGGCTATCTGTTCATCGGCCATTCGGAATCGGTTGCTGGTTTCGACTTGCCCCTGGTGCCGGTTTCGAACACCGTCTTCCAACGCGTTTAAGACAGGCTGACATGGGCAAGAAAATCCGCGTCCTCATCATCGACGACTCCGCCAGCGTCCGGCAGACCTTGAGCCGGGTGCTGACGGAGGATCCGGATATCGAAATCATGGGCGTGGCCTCCGACCCATTCATGGCGGCGCGCAAGATCCAGGAGGAGATCCCCGACGTCATCACGCTCGACGTCGAAATGCCGCGCATGGACGGGATCACGTTCCTGCGCAAACTGATGTCGCAACGGCCGATCCCGGTCGTCATGTGTTCATCTCTTACTGAAACGGGCTCGGAGACGTTGCTGCAGGCACTCGAAGCCGGGGCCGTCGATATCATCCTGAAGTCGAAGATCGGCGCGGCAGATAGTATTGCCGACGACGCGATGCGGATACGTGAAGTGGTGAAGAGCGCTTCGCACGCCCGGCTCGGAGGTGTGCGCCATGCGCCAGGCACGGTCCGGACCGCCTCAGCCTCCGCTCCGACTGCCAAGCTGACCGCCGATGTGATGCTGCCGCCTCCGACAGGACGCGCCATGGCAAAGACGACGGAAATGGTGACCTGCGTCGGGGCCTCGACGGGGGGAACGGAAGCACTCCGCCAGTTTCTGGAAGCGTTGCCCGCGAACGCGCCGGGCATGGTGATTGTCCAGCATATGCCGGAGAAATTCACTGCCGCTTTCGCCAAGCGTCTCAATGGCCTTTGTGCCGTCGAGGTCAAGGAGGCCGCCGACGGCGATCCGGTGTTGCGTGGTCACGTTCTGATTGCTCCCGGCGACAAGCATGTCCTGCTGGAACGTCAGGGCGCGCGATATCATGTGGCGGTCAAAACCGGTCCGCTCGTTTCTCGCCATCGCCCCTCGGTGGACGTCCTCTTCCGCTCGGCCGCCCGCGCGGCCGGGGCGAACGCCATGGGCATCATCATGACTGGAATGGGGGATGATGGGGCTCGCGGATTGCTGGAAATGCACCAGAGCGGCGCCTATACGGTTGCCCAGGACGAGGCGACGTCCATTGTCTTCGGCATGCCGAAGGAGGCGATCGCCAAGGGTGGCGTTGATCGTGTCCTGCCGCTCGATCAGATCGCGCGCGAGGTGCTGATCACCCAATCGAAGTTCCGGGGAGAGTAGTCGAGCTGCAAGTTTCCTATGATCCATCCGGATCACAGGCATTCAAATGAGCCGTTATGCATTTTCCTTCTCGGAAAGCGGTGCACCGCGATTGGCTCATCAGCACGTTGACGGCTGAGCCGCCGTTGGGAATCTTCGCATGGTCGTAACAGCGGGGATGAGCGGGGCGCACCGTAGTTGAGTATGCACCAACATTAGATCCGGATTGTCCTATGGAGATAATGTTGAGTTCCATGTCCTTTTCACCCCGATTATCATTTCGCGAGGATCCATCAAACCAGCCGCGAACCCCTACTGCGCTTTGCGTGATTCATATCGGTCGTGGTTTGCCGTAGACGGAAATATGGATGAAAAGGACATGGAACTTAATATACGCGGTTTTCGCGGAAAATCTCAGTGGTTCAACGGAACGGTGGACCGGAAGTTCAAATCCGCTCAAGAGCAGCGAGTGAACCTCTAATCTGGGCCGCTATCCAAGCGGCGCGCGTCGCCGAAGATGAAACCTTCACCGTCGAGTTTGCCAAGCAGAATCGCGGCATCGAGGTCAGGCCCAACCAGACAGTCCTCTCTTGCGCCAAGAAATCGGGTACGAGATCCCGTCCTCGTGTTCAAATGGCCTTTGCGGCACCAGCAAGTCAAAGCTAGCAAGCGGAGCCGTTGATATGAAACACAGCGGTGTTATCCGGTAGCGCGAGAGCGACACCGGATTCTTCCTGCCGTGCTGCTCGCGGCCGCTCAGCGACTTGGTGATCGACCGCTAGTGCAAGCTTTCATAAATTTCACGAGAAGTCGTCGCCGACGCAGATAGCCATCGCTTCGCCCGAGGAGACTGTGTTTTTCCAGAATAATTAATGTGTACTTAGATTATACAATTTTGTTGACTCGTTCGCTGTCGGATGTAAGTTCGCCCCAACGGCCGCAGACTTCCTTCCGCGGCCCTTGGCGAGCGAACCCGGAGTTCACGGTGAAAAGCAGCAAAAATAGTCTCTATGACGATCTGAAGCGTCAGATCCTGACGATGGAGCTCGATCCGGATGAAGACCTGGACGAGGTTAGTCTGAGCGAGCGCTACGGGCTTTCGCGCACGCCGGTCAGGGATATTTTTCGTCGTCTCGCTGGCGAAGGATACATCGATATCCGGGAGAACAGGGGCGCGCGCGTAAGCCCGATGAACCATTCGACGCTCCGGAATTTCTTCCAGGTCGCGCCGATGGTCTACGCCGCTATCGGCCGCCTGGCTGTTCAGAATTTCAAGCCGAAGCAGCTGGTCGAGCTGAAGAATACCCAGTCATTATTCCGAGACGCGAGTGAGACTGCCGATCTGGAAGCCATGGTTCTGAAGAACAATCGTTTCCATGAGATCATGGGAGAGATGTCCGGAAACGTCTACTTGCAGCCGAGCCTCGGTCGCCTGCTCATCGATCATGCCAGAATCGGCCACACCTTCTTCCGCCCGCGCAATGACGACATGAAAAGCCGCCTCAGGGCTTCGGTCGATCACCACGATGGCTTCATCGCGGCCATCGAAGCCCATGATGAGGATGCGGTCGTCGACCTCGTGTTCGAGCACTGGGAGCTGTCGCGCGAGAACATGGAAATGTTCATCGCTCCCGAAGGAATGAAAGCTGACGCGCGTGTCGACGGAATGGTCGCCGCGTTGATGGAGAAGTCGTCGTGAAGTTCCAAGGTATCTATCCCCCGGCTGTTACGCCCTATGCAGCGGATGGCACTGTCGACAAGGCGGCATACGCCGATGTCCTCGAGTCCTTGATCGAAGCGAAAGTCCACGGCATCATCGTGGGTGGTTCGACCGGAGAATACTACGCCCAGACGACGCAAGAGCGCTTCGACCTGGCATCCACGGCCAAGGACATCGTCGGCAGCAGGATGCCGCTGATCATCGGGACCGGCGCGACGCGCACCGAAGATTCGATCGAATATGCCAAGGCCGCCAAAGCCATCGGCGCGGATGCGATCCTGGTCTCGTCACCGCCCTATGCGATGCCGACCGAGCGCGAGAACGCCGTCCATGCCCTGGCGATCGACCGTGCGGCCAACCTGCCGATTATGCTCTACAACTATCCCGCCCGCATGGGTGTCTCCATGGGTGAGGAATACTTCTCCCGCGTCGGCAAGTCGAGGAACGTCGTCGCCATCAAGGAGGCCTCGGGCGATATGGCGCAGGTGCATATGCTGGCCCGCGAGTTTCCGCACATCAACCTTTCCTGCGGTTGGGACGACCAGGCCCTCGAATTCTTCGCCTGGGGTGCTCAGAGTTGGGTCTGCGCCGGTGCGAACTTCCTCCCGAGGGAACATGTCGCACTCTACGAAGCCTGTGTCCTCGAAAAGAACTTCGATAAGGGCCGCAAGATCATGTCGGCAATGCTGCCTTTCATGGCTTTGCTCGACGGTGGCAAGTTCGTGCAGTCGATCAAGTTCGGCTGCGAGCTCGCCGGCCTGAAAGTCGGTCCTGTGCGGGCTCCGCTCCGTCCTCTCAATTCCGAAGAAAAACGCGCCCTGCAGACGGTCATCACGAATCTCAAGCGCACCATCGCGCAGATCACCTCGGGAGCCAACAATGCATGAAGTCCTGACCGCGGGCGAGTACGCAGCGATAGCCGAAACCGTCATGCTTCCCGGAAACGCCTTCATTAACGGCGCATTCCGTCCGGCTGCATCCGGAAAGACCTTTGATACGATCAACCCTGCCACGGGCAAGGTACTAACTGCGGTCGCCGCCTGCGATAGCACCGACGTCGACTTCGCAGTCAGCAAGGCGAAAGAAGCCTTCGACGACGGGCGTTGGCACCGTCTTTCGCCGAACGAGCGGAAGACTGTTCTTCTCAAGTTCGCAAAGCTGCTCGAAGAAAACAGCCACGAACTCGCCGTGCTGGAAAGCCTCGACAGCGGCAAGCCGGTCCGCGAGTGCCAGACCATCGATGTTCCGGATACCATCCACACAATCCGTTGGCACGCCGAACTGATTGACAAGATCTACGACAGCACCGCCCCGGTCGGCGCAAACGCTTTGGCGCTCGTCGTTCGTGAGCCGATCGGCGTCGTCGGCTGCGTGCTGCCCTGGAATTTTCCGCTGCTGATGCTTGCTTGGAAAATTGGACCGGCTCTTGCTGCCGGCTGCTCGGTCATCGTCAAGCCAGCCGAGCAGACGTCGCTGACCACGTTGCGTGTGGCCGAAATTGCCTATGAGGCGGGCGTTCCGGCCGGCGTGCTGAACATCGTCACCGGCACCGGCAAGGACGTCGGCGAGCCGATCGGCCTGCACAATGACATTGCCATGGTCAGCTTCACTGGCTCGACCGTGACAGGGCGACGCTTCCTTCGTTATGCAGCCGACAGCAATCTGAAGCGCATCGTCCTTGAATGCGGCGGTAAAAATCCCGCCGTCGTCATGAACGACGCGGAAGATCTGGATCTGGTTGCCGAACAGGTCGTCTCCGGAGCCTTCTGGAACATGGGTGAGAACTGCTCGGCGACGTCAAGACTTCTCGTCCATGCCTCGATCAAGGACGAATTGCTCGGCCGCATCGGCGCATACCTGCGAGACTGGAAGATGGGCGATCCGCTCGATCCGGAAAACCGCGTTGGCTCGCTGGTCAGCCCTGAGCACTTCGAGAAAGTGAAGTCCTATCTCGACCAGGCCATCACGGAAAAGCTGTCGGTGGTCCACGGTGGCCAGACGGATAAATCGATCTTCGTCGAGCCGACCGTCATCGACGGCGTCAGCTCGGAGAGCCGCCTTTTTCAGGAGGAAATCTTCGGACCGATCCTGTCGGTGACGACGTTTACCTCGATTTCGGAAGCCATTGCTCTTGCGAACGACACCCCTTATGGCCTGGCAGCTTCCGTTTATACCGGGAGCCTCCGGAACGCGATCAAGCTGTCCCGCGAGATCCGCGCCGGTGTCGTGACCGTCAACTGCTTCGGCGAAGGCGACGCCACGACACCATTCGGCGGGTTCAAGGAGTCGGGCTTCGGCGGCAGGGACAAGTCGATCTTTGCCCACGACCAGTACACCGAGCTGAAGACCATCTGGATCGACACCTCCGAACGTTCGATCGACGAGACGGTCAGATGAACTCGTCGGTGAGGCGATTGCCCGTCGAAAATGGCAGGTCGGGATGGGAGGCCATCAGTGATCGCAGCGCTCCCGTCCGTTGTCTCGATGGCAACGTCAAGGCCGACTGGCTGATCATTGGCGCGGGCTTCGCGGGTCTTTCGGCAGCGCGCCGGCTTCGGCAACTTCTTCCGGGCGACAAAATCGTCGTCCTGGACGCAAGCGAGGTCGGCAAGGGCACGTCCGGCCGAAACTCCGGCTTCATGATCGACGTTCCGCACAATCTGTCGTCGGGTGAATACTCGAGCGCAGGTGCGGCCGCCGCCAGACTGGAGATGGCCGAGAACAGATTGGCGATCGCCTTCGCGGCAAACGCTGCAGCCGAATATGGAATGTCGAAGGAAACCTTCGATCCCTCTGGCAAGATCAACGCGGCAGCGACGGCGCGCGGCCTGGAGCTCAACAGAGCTTTTGGCGCATCGTTGCAGGGCGCTGACGAACCACACACCATCCTCGATGCCCGAGAAATGCGCGAGTTGACAGGATCGGACTATTATCTCGGCGGTCTTTACACACCGGGCGCAGTGCTGATCCAGCCCGCCGACTACATCCGCGGCCTTGCTGCGGGGCTTGCGCCCAAAGTCGACATCTTCGAACGGTCACCCGTCACCTCGCTGAAGCGGGAGAGCGGTATCTGGACCGCATCCTCGCCGAACGGCACCGTAAAGGCATCCAAGGTGATCCTCGGCGTCAACGGTCATATCGACGACTTCGGGCATTTCGGTGGGCGGCTGATGCACATCTTCGCGTATGCGTCGATGACAGCGGCAATCGATGCCAGCCGTGTCGGAGCGAAGGCTTCGGGCCGCGAACGGTGGGCGCTGCTTCCGGCCGACGCTATGGGCGCGACGCTTCGAAAGATCACATCACAGGGCCAATCACGCCTCATCATCCGCACCAAGTACACCTACGAGACCTCGGTCATCGTCAGCGAAAAGCGTATGGCGAAAATGGCGGAGGAACACCGCAATTCGCTTGAAGCCCGGTTTCCTGGTCTCAAGGGAGTGCCCTTCGAATATAGCTGGGCCGGGCGCCTGTGCCTCAGCCGAAATCACGTGCCCGCATTCGGTGAAATCGAGGAGGGCCTGTTTTCCGCTTGCTGCGAAAATGGCCTTGGAACCGTCAAGAGCACGCTCGCCGGCATGATGGCCGCCGATCTGGCGACCGGACAGACGTCCGACAGCCTTCAGAAATATCAGGATCAGCCGATGCCAGCCAAGCTTCCGCCGAAGCCTTTGGCGTGGCTTGGAATCAATTCGGTGATCCGAT
The DNA here is from genome assembly GCF_058803745.1 of Rhizobium sp. GW821-FHT14E12. NCBI lineage: Bacteria > Pseudomonadati > Pseudomonadota > Alphaproteobacteria > Hyphomicrobiales > Rhizobiaceae > Rhizobium > Rhizobium sp. GW821-FHT14E12. The sequence continues at coordinate 25,994 of NZ_JBXAPH010000020.1, read as the reverse complement.
GGCAGGAATTGCGTGCCGGCCGCGAGGGATGATCCTTCAGGCAACGTGATAACGGGGACCCAAGCAGAACCGCAGGTCTTCGACAAAATGGGAACAGAAAACTAGGAGATCAACCGTGAAGACATTGTGGAAAGCATTATGCGCTGCTGCCATGGTCGCGATGACCATGCTGCCGGCGCACGCCGAAGAGAAGACCATCACGATGGGAACTCTGTCCTGGGAAGACCTGACGCCGATCACCGGCATCACCAAGAAGGTTCTCGAGGATGCAGGCTACACCGTCAAGGTGACCGAGTTCTCTGAATGGGGCATCGCCTACGCCGCGCTCAGCAAGGGTGACATTCAGGTTCTCGCCTCCCAGACCGACTACGTTGCCCAGGACTACTGGGACAAGAACAAGAACCGTCTCGAAAAGCTTTCCCCGGTCTCCCACGGTCTCTTTCAAGGACTGGCCGTGCCGAAATACGTGCCAATCAACTCGATCGATGAACTGAACGCCAACGCCGACAAGTTTGGTGGCAAGATCGTCGGCATCGAGCCTGGCTCCGGTCTGATGCGCGACACGGCCAACGTTGTAAAGGCCTATGATCTGAAGCTTCCGCTAGTCGAGGGCAGCACCGCCGCAATGACCGCAGCGCTCAAGTCCGCGGTCGACCGCAAGGAATGGATCGTTGCGACAGTCTGGACGCCATCGTGGATGGCACAGAAGTTCGACATGAAGTTCCTCGCGGACCCTAAGGGCGTGTATCCTCCTCCGCAGGGCTACTACTGGATCGGCCATAAGGGCTTTTCTGCCGATTACCCGCACGCACGCGAAGTGATGGCCAGCGTCTACATCCCGATCGACGACATCACCAACATGAATAGTGAAGTCAAGGACGGCAAGACCATGGACCAGGCCGTGAAGGATTGGACGGATAGCCATGCCGATCTGATCAAGCGTTGGGAAAACATAAAGAAGAACTAAAGGACAAAACGACCGCTCGGCTCGAAACCGAGCGGTCGTCTCCCATCAATCGAATTGAGAAGCCGGCATCGAACTGGCTCCAGGGGATCGAGATGAGCGTATCCGATATCGCAAATGGCGAATTGCTGATTGATTGTCAGTCGGTCTGGAAGATTTTTGGCGACAAGGCCAACGCTGCTGTAAAGGCCGTGGTGGAAAGAGGGCTGACCAAGAAGCAGGTCCTTCAGGACTACAACTGCGTGGTGGGCGTCGCCGATGCGAGCATTCAGGTCCGTCGTGGCGAGATCTTCTGTATCATGGGATTGTCCGGTAGCGGAAAATCCACGCTCATCCGGGTTCTCAACAGATTGATCGTACCGAGCCTCGGCAAGGTAATCGTAAAAGGGCACGACCTTGCCACATTGAGTGCCGCGGACCTCCGTCAGACCAGAGCTCGTCACATCGGAATGGTGTTTCAAAGCGTAGCCCTTCTACCGCACCGAACGGTTCTCGAGAACGCCGCATTTGGGTTGGAAGTTCAGGGAATCGGCAAATCGGAGCGCAACAAAACAGCGACCGAAGCACTTGAGAAAGTGGGGCTTGCCGACTGGCTGTCTCGTTATCCTGCAGAGCTTTCGGGTGGCATGCAGCAGCGCGTGGGACTGGCGCGCGCGATTGCCGCCAACCCGGAAATCATCCTTATGGATGAGCCGTTCAGCGCACTTGACCCTTTGATCCGCCGCCAGCTTCAGGATGAATTTCGGCAGCTTACCAAGGACCTCGGTAAATCGGCTGTCTTCATCACTCATGATCTTGATGAGGCGATGCGGATCGGTGACCGGATCGCAATCATGAAGGACGGCATCATCATCCAGGTCGGTACGGCCGAGGAGATCGTTCTCAATCCTGCGGATGACTATGTAGCGGAATTCGTGGCTGGGATATCACGCCTCCATCTCATCAAAGCGCATTCCGTCATGGGCTCCGTTGCCCAGTATCAGCAGGCCCAACCGAATTCCGATGTCAGGACATTGATCACCACCACACCGGAAGCGGATATCGATGAATTGATCTTGCTAACCATGCAATCGGATCGTGATGGCATCGCAGTCGTCAACGACGGCGCGGTCGTCGGGGTGGTCACAACCCGCGATCTTTTGCGCGGGGTCAAAGGTACGCAAACTGGTGAACTGGCTACGGCATAGTTGACCTCTTTTATTGGAGCGTTCCGAAATGGACAGTTCAGGCTTTGCAGATGCTTTCGATCTGACAACCGATAGTGCTCTCGAATGGCTCGGTGACAATGCACAGTTCATATTCGACTTCGTGCGGGCAGTGCTCGAAGGCGTCTATGGAGGTGTCCTCTGGGTGCTAAACGTTTCGCCATTCTATACTGTTGCAATCGTCTTTGCTGTGCTGGGATGGCGAGTGGTAAATCTATGGTTCGGCCTGTTTGCGGGCTTGGCCCTAACGTTCTGCGCAGTGATTGGCTTATGGCCTGAAACCATGAGCACGCTGGCTCTCGTTATCACCGCCACGTTCATTGCATTATTTCTGGGAATTCCAGCGGGGGTCGTTGCGGGGTTCGTACCGGCGTTGGACCGAGCACTCGAACCAGTGCTCGACCTCATCCAGACACTGCCACCGTACATCTATCTGCTGCCGGCAATCGCGCTTCTTGGATACGGACCGGCAACAGCCTTGGTCGCCACCATTATCGTTGCCGTTCCGCCGGCCTTCCGTCTGACATCTCTTGGCATCCGGATGACACCGAACGAGTTCTTGGAGCTCGGTCATGCAAGCGGCATTACGGGCGTGAAAATGTTCTTCAAGATCCGGCTCCCGTTCGCAATGCCGAGTATCATGGCGGGGATCAACCAGAGCCTGATGATGGCCTTCGGCATGGTCGTGATCGCCGGCATCGTCGGGTCTGGTGGACTTGGCGAGACGATCTATGGTGCGATCCGCACACTCGACATCGCCAAATCCATCAATGCTGCCATCGCAATCGTCATTCTGACTATGGTTCTCGATCGGCTAGCGCAAGGTGCGGCGACCCTCGGCTATGGAGCGAAGACATGAATCCGAACATTCTCGCATATTCGCCCGGTGTTCTACTCGCTCCATGGGTTGACTGGCTCAACACGAACTTTCATCCGGTGTTTGAGGCGATCAGTATTGTTATCGAGGCAGTTCTGAACACAATCGAGAAGGCATTACTCTATCTCCCGCCATATGCCGTCATCGTCGTGGTCGTTTTGCTGGCAGTCGTGCTGGCAGGTTGGCGCGTCGCAATCCTCGCGGTTCTCGCATTGGGGTTTTGCCTGGCTGCGAACCTCTGGACACCCTCCATGCAGACGGTCGCGCTGGTCACGGTGTCGGTGTTTATTTCGGTGCTGATCGCCTTTCCGCTTGGCATCATTGCCTCGCGCCACAAGGCGATAGAGGCTGGCATTCGTCCCATTCTTGATATCATGCAGACCGTGCCGCCTTGGGTCTACCTGATCCCTGCCGTCATGATCTTCAGCCTGGGCCGCGTGCCGGCGATCATTGCCACGATCGTTTACGGCGTGCCACCCATGCTGCGGCTGACGACGCTGGCGTTCAAGCAGGTGCCAAGCGATCTGAAAGAACTCGGCCAGGCGATCGGTGCTTCGCCCATGGCAGCCCTTGTGAAGATCGAAATTCCCTCAGCCAAGCCAACGCTCGTCGTCGGGCTGAACCAGTGCATCCTGCTTTCCCTGGCGATGGTCGTTCTGGCTGGCCTCGTCGGCGCCGGCGGCCTTGGGGCCGAGGTGACGAGAGGTCTGACCCGAATGGAAATGGGTCTCGGTCTTCGCGCTGGTCTCGCCATCGTGGCGGTCGCTCTTCTTCTTGATCGGCTTTCCAGGGGCGCGCTGCAACGTAACCGTGACCCAGGTCCGGCCTGACCCGACAAAGCAAATAAGAACGTGGCTGACACGTCACGCACCTTAATGAACAGAAGACGACGGAGATTGAAATGAATGAGATCGGACGCATTGGTATCATTGGTGGCGGCGGATGGCTTGGTTCGGCCTTGGCCAAAGCGTTGATCGGTGGCGGGACGGTTGCTCCGAATGAGCTGACCTGCTCATACAGGAGTGGAACGCCTGACCCAGCGATCGGATGCCATTGGACGAAGAACAACATGGAGTTGGTGGCCCAGTCCGATGTCGTCATTCTTTCCGTTCGGCCGGCCGACTGGAAAGCCATCAAGATCGCTGCCGCCGGCAAGTTGATCATCTCGGTCATGGCGGGGGTCACGCTGGATCAGATTCGCCGCGACACAGGAGCAGACAGGATCGCCAGGGCTCTGCCGAATGCCGCCGCCGAGCTTGGTTTCTCCTATACGCCCATTTACCTCGCTTCCGATCGAGATGACGATTTGCAAATCGCCCGCACTATTTTCGAAAGCTGTGGGCAAGTCGACATCGTCGATCGAGAGGATCATATCGACTACTTCACCGCAATGTCGGGTTCCGGGGAAGCGTTTCCTGCACTGCTGGCGAATGCGATGGTGTCAGACGCGGTATCGCGAGGCATTTCGGTCGCGATGGCCAACCGTGCCGCCCAGCAGGTCGTCATCGGTGCAGGTCGCCTTCAGGAGCGACACGGGCAGGCTCCTGCCGATGCTGTCGAAGCATTCGTGGCCTACAACGGCACGACGGCCGCGGGCATCGTGACGATGCGAGACAAGGGGTTTGAGACAGCCGTTCACGCCGGCCTCGAAGCCGCCTATCGAAAGGCGCTGGCGCTTTCAGAAGGTTAAGTTCCGCGATCTGAAGGCCGCTCATGTCCGAGAAGTGCAATCTATCAATCCGATAGAGCAGGAGTTCCAAATGCGATCGGCAGAAAAGAAGGACGACAATCGCCTTACGATAGGTTTCATTCTGGCGCGGTCTTTCACGCTGTCTGCTTTCTCCATGTTTGTGGATGCGATCCGGCTTGGCAGCGATGAGTTTGACAGATCCGGCCGCGTGTTCGCGGACTGGCAGGTGATGGCCAGTACCCCGCACCTGATAACGTCGAGCTGCGGCGTGAAGGTGGCGCCCACGTCCGCCCTCAGTTCGCCCGACAAGTTCGATTACATCGTCGTGGTCGGCGGATTGCTCAACGTCGAGTCTCCTCTCGACGCTGAGACCCGAGCCTACCTAATGCGGGCAGCCAAGCTTGATGTCACGCTGATCGGTGTGTGCACGGGATCGTTCATCCTCGCAGACCTCGGGCTGATGCGGTCCCACAAATCCTGCGTAAGCTGGCTGCACTACAAGACCTACCGGGAACGATTTCCGGAAAACCCGGTCGAGTCCGAGCGGATATACGCTCTCGACAAGAGCCGCGGTTCCTGCGCGGGTGGCAGCGGCTCCGCCGATATGGCCGCCCATCTGATCCGGTTGCACATCAGCACGGACGCCGAGCGCAATGCGCTGGAAGTGTTGCAAATCCAGAGAGCTCGCGGGAAGTCCGATGTTCAACCCCGACGGCCTTTGGCGGAAAATTTCCAGGACCCTCGCCTTTGCTCGGCGTTGATCTTGATGGAGCAGCACATCGACGACGAGCTCACCATCGACAACATCGCCGATGCCGTCGGGCTCTCTCGTCGCCAATTGGAAAGATTGTTCATGGTCGAGGCCGGAACCTCGCCCGCGCAAGCCTATACCAAGCTACGGATGAAAAAAGCCCAGTCTCTCGTGAAGCATACGAATGCAACTTTCGTCGATATCGCCAATGACGTCGGCTTCAACAACGCCTCCCATTTCAGCCGCGCCTTCAGGCGGCTCTATGGAATATCACCTTCGAAAGTCAGGGCTGAGGCCAAATTGCGGGAAACACCACTATGAATCAGAGAGGCAAGGACCTGCAGCAGTTCGTAGACGCGTGCTCCGCGGCTTACGACCGGTTTGCACCCACGGGCGAGGGGCAGCGGTCAATCTCCGAGATCTTCGGCCTGCTGAACGAGCCGCAATTGCCATCTGAGCGATCAGGCAGTCGATTGCCGGCTTGTGCATACCTGGAGGCCGCCCTCGATTTGGGAACGGAGGATCCCGTACTACAAGAGCTAGTCGATCGGTTCAGGGTAATCGAGCCCCTCCTGGAATGGCGTAGGCGACCCACCTACGACAAGCTGACCGCCAGCGAGAATTTCGTCGATGGGCATGCCAATGCCATGATCCTTGGTCCTGGCGGGATAGAGGAACGGCAGGATATCTGGCTGGGCGTAACACTGCTTGCGCCAAACGTCCGCTATCCGGATCACACTCATACCCCTGAGGAAGTCTACCTCGTTCTGTCAGAAGGCGAATTCCTGCAGGACGAGCGCGGCTGGTTTACACCCGGTGTTGGTGGATCATTCTACAACGTGCCGCATATCCGCCACGCCATGCGGTCCGGCGACAGGCCGCTTTTTGCATTCTGGGCGCTCTGCGTTTCGACGGGTATATAGACTTTGTGAAAGCTCCGAAAACTGCGTGACCCCAGTGTCGAAGTAGCCAATATGCCGGGCGGACGGCTCGATTATTGTGATTATGGCATGCGTTCTTGCTTCGTCGGATGTCGTCCGGTCCGCGACAAACACCCGGCCTGCCCGTAGGGAATCTCTCGCGTCCAGCTTTCACAACGCCCCTGGCAAAGTGTGAAAAAGCATCCAAGAGTGACCCGTTGATGATGGGCTCTAAGCCGTTGAAATATATTCCATTCTGTGAAGAAAGTGGCGGTCACGCCAGCATCACACATGACCCCGTGAGTGTTCCGATTTTCCTATCAATTTCAAATTGTTGCAGAGTATATCAACGGGAGCATTGTTCAGAGCCGGTTCACAGCCAAAAGGCCATAACGGGAATGAGCTTTCCCTTGCTTCCTTATCGAACCACAGTTATACCTTTTCCGATAAAAGGTATAGTTTGACCGCGAAAGCAATGCATCACGGCATTGGATTATGCAATGCCGCTTCGGCCACTTGGCATCTTCTGCGACACAGCATTTCATGCAAAACGGCGAGGCACTTAACCAGCTAGCGTGGGTAACGCACGTCTCAAGCTCCAGGAAGCAAACCGGCAATGAAGCTTGTCGATCTCATGTACCAAACGATGCTAGCCGAGCTTGACCAGCGCTCACTCGACGCCGCATGGACCGCCGACTTCCCTTCAGAGGGGCGCTTCACACCTGTGGCCGTCAAGGGGCGCCGATATTGGTATTTCGATCTACCTGACGGGCAAGGAGGTAGGACCCGTCGCTATGTTGGGCCGGACAATGATCCGGACATTGCCAAACGGGCTCAACTCTTCAGGCGAGAAAAGGACGATCGCCGCGCCCGCCGCCGCCTGGTTTCATCGTTGACGCGCGAAGGTGGCCTGATTGCCCCGGACAAGATGTCAGGTGACGTTGTCGAGGCGCTGGCGGCCGGGGGCCTCTTTCGGCTCCAGGGTGTTCTAGTTGGCACGGTAGCGTTCCAGACCTATGCGGGTATCCTAGGGGTTCGGCTCCCGATGGCAGCACTCTTGACTGGAGACGCCGATCTTGCGAAGGACTACGCCATCTCATCAGAGGTTGAAGACAGCCTTCCGCCCGTTCTCACATTACTCCGTAACGTCGATCCAACCTTTCGGCCGGTGCCTCATCGATCCGGAGCGGCGGCGTCCTCGGCGTTTGTCACGGATCGCGGCTATCGCGTCGAGTTCCTGACATCCCATCGCGGATCTGACGATTACACCGACCAGCCAGCCAAGGTGCCGGCCCTTGGGGGCGCCAGCGCCGATCCGTTGCGCTTCCTCGATTTTCTAATTCGAGATCCTGTCCGAACTGTCCTGCTCCATAAGAGCGGCGTCTCCGTGACCGTGCCGGATCCGTCTCGGTACGCCGTCCATAAGCTCATTGTGGCGTCTCGCCGTCAGGCTGACGGGCAGAGCATCGCGAAGCGAAGCAAGGATATCCGTCAGGCTGCGCTTCTTTTCGAAGCTTTGCTGCTGACGAGGAGGGCATCAGACCTGGCTCTCGTCTACAACGAAGCCTGGGAGCGTGGTCCGGCATGGCAAGACGGCATCAGGGCGGGAGCAGGGATGCTCAGCGAGTCCGACAGGCATGTTCTGCGGGACTGCCTTACTGCCGGCGCGATAGAGAACCGTGAAGACATCACTATGCCGTTCTAAGAGTAAATTGCTGTCTCTTGGATTTTGGCTATCCGCTACGCGCGTGATCTCCAACACCGATATGACGGCGCTTGGCGCGGCGGAGAAGAAGTCATCGTGATCGAGAGCAACGATTTCATCTTTAGGCTGGCTGGGAAGATTGACGACCTCATCGTCACCTATGATGGTCTGCGGCGGGTAATAATCCGCAGCGCGATTGAGAGGTAGCATCACGCCCTGCATGCGCTAACGATAGTTCTCCCTGTGCGTGATTTCGGATCTGATCACCATGGCGATATCCTTTCCGCCAGAAGGGGATAGGCAGCACCGCCTACGGTGCCATCACACGTCGTCACTATTTGGAAATGTGCTTCGGACAGCACATGAATCTATCAATCATATTGGCTGAAATGCTTCTGCAAATTCTGCAGGCTCTCGTCCATCGCATATGTTTTCGACAGATAGGGGATGCCGAGATGGCCATAGGTGATGGAAAGCTGCTGTGCGGCCGCCTTTGCATCCATGCCGGCAATTTTCTGGCTGTATATAACGGCGACAAGACCGGTTCTGTCCGCGCCCGCCTGACAGTGGATGAGGATGGGCTTTGGTGCCGAGCGCAGGATATCGACCAGTTGCTCGGCCCTGTCGGGCGTCATGATTTTCCGTGCGGACATTTTAAAGTCGATATGTTCGATTCCCAGGCGCTGCGCTGTTTTGACCTCCTTATTGTACCAATCATGTTTGACGTTCTCGCCACGCAGATTGACGATCGAGCGAATGCCGTTCTCGCGCACGTAAGTCTCGATCTGCGTCGGCGAAAGTTGAGCCGAGCGATAGAGCTCGCCGGGGATGACGGCGTGAAAATTGCCGTCCCAATGCAGCACGGCGAGATAGATGCCGAACGCCGCGGCCGGAGCGGTTAGCATTGCGGTCAGGAGGCCGGCTAGTTTCGCATTGCGTGATCGCAGCCACTGCCATCTTGTGCTCGCCTTCCTTGTCAGCGTGACACCGGGATCTTCCGTTGGACAGAGAGCAGTGCCGACCGCGGGAGCGATCGCTGCGGATGACGGACAGTCGATGCCAAGCACGGACCTGATGCGGGAGGTCAGCTCGCCAAGACCGAACGGCTTGACCAGATAGTCGGCCGCGCCGAGTTGGCGGCTCTTCTGTCTGTCGGCGATGTGATCGCCGGCGGAAATAATGATCGTGGATGTCGTGAATGAACGTGCCCGCAAATGCTTCAACAATTCCAGCCCGCAGCCGTCAGGCAAGCCAGGATCGAGAAGGGCCAACGAATAGGAGGTCGCGTCCACTGCACGCATTGCCGCGTGGAGATCGACCACCCAGTCGATGTCCCAGCCTTCGGCGGCGACATGATCGCGCAAGGCATTCCCCAAGATCGCATCGTCCTCGACCAATAGTATTCGCACGTCCATCTCCAGCTCGCAGACCTGCGTGATCCATGCCGCTCTTTGCTGACATGCACCTGAATTACATGTTGAATTGTATTATACTAAAGTAACTAAAGGCTTATATTTCTGAGGGTGAGTTGCAACCGGCAGTACGGCTCACGAAAGATGCCAGGCGTCATGACAGGGACGATCCCGCCGGGGTCAGCAAAGCCCCTTCAACCGATTGCGGCTCAAGGGACCATGCTGATCAAGGTGGGCTGTCCTACATCAGGGTATGGATGCTCGATACCGTCGCTCTGCCGGTTTTCGAGGTGAAGTAGTGGACCTTGACCTTCTCGCCAGCCTTAAAGCGTTCCACTTCGATCTGCTCCGGCAGTCTGAGCACTTTCCCGCTCATCAGCGTGATCGTGTCGGCTTTTCTGTCGACACTCTTGATCGTGCCGGTAACGCCCTGAGCGAGGGCTCCCGTTGACGATGCGACCACAAGGATGACCGCAGCGATGATGACTGATCTTTTCATCTTCTTGATCCAGTTCGAGTTGATGGTTTCAACAGGGACCTTACCGGTATCAACGGCAAAGCCGGCACTTCGCGCGCTTAATCTCGATGGGCATGCCGAGGTGATCAGCCCAAGCTAAACGGGCTAATTCTCTGCCAGATTGCCTGGATCATACGGATGCGTAACCCCGTAGGATCGCGCGCGCGCCGTACAGCCGTCGACGACGGGCAACAGTCTGCTTTTTCACCGTAATGCTGCATCGGTCGGATCGGAAATCTTGCTGTGAAGGAACAATAGCGAGCCTCGCTCGCGTCGGCATGACCTTCGGCATCTCGAACCTTACGAAATCGTATCCTGACGGCAAGGCCGTTGTAGGAGCACTGGGCTAGATCGTTAGCCCACCGGCAAGAACGATATTGCCGGGCGATCGATCGGGCTGCCGGCCTCGACGATTGTCTGCGAAAACACGAAGGACTCTCCGATGAAAAAGCTTATCGCCGCTACGTTTATTACCGCCATCGCAAGCCTTGGATCCATCGTCCCCCAGGCCCATGCCGCAGCGGCCGCCCCTTGCGAGGATACGCTGAAGACCATGCGTGCCGCCAAGGCAACGGCCAAGCTCAGCGACGCCGACATGGCCAAGGTCAACGACCTCGAAGCCAAGGCCATCGAGCGCTGCAATGCCGACGACGACGTCCGCTCGGACAAGTTTCTGGCCGATGCGATGAAGATCATGGGCAAATAGGCCCCGCGAACTGGAGATATCCTATGACTCATATTCAAACGGACCCGGTTCAGCAGAACCGGGTCCCCGAGGTCACCGTCGAATTCTGGCTGATCAAGCTGATGGCCGTGACCATGGGTGAGACGGCCGCGGATTATCTTGCGGTCAATCTCGGTCTTGGCCTGACCGCCACATCCTTGCTGATGACGGCCGTGCTGATCGTGGCCCTGGTGTTTCAGTTCGCGCAAAGGCGCTATGTCCCACCCTATTATTGGGCCGCCGTGGTTCTGATCAGCATCGTCGGCACGTTGGTGACCGACAATCTCGTCGATAATTTCGGCGTGGCGCTCCAGACAACGGCCATCGGCTTCACCATCGCACTCGCCGTGACCTTTGCGGTCTGGTACGCGGCCGAGAAGACACTGTCGATCCACTCCATCTTCACGACACGCAGGGAAGCCTTCTACTGGCTGGCCATCCTCTTCACCTTCGCACTCGGAACCGCCGTGGGCGACCTGGTGGCGGAAGTCTTCGCCCTTGGCTATCTCACCACGGGCCTCCTCTTTGGAGGCATCATCGCGGTGATCGCGATCGCCTATTATGTCTTCAGACTGAACGCCATCCTGGCCTTCTGGCTGGCCTATATCCTGACGCGGCCTCTCGGCGCCTCGTTCGGCGATCTCTTGTCGCAACCGCAGGAATATGGCGGCCTGGGTTTCGGCACGATCGTCACCAGTGCGCTCTTCCTTGCTGTGATCATCTGCCTGGTGATTTACATGACGCTTGCCCAGAAACCTGACGAAGTGAACCTCGAGGCTTCCCGCCAAATCTGACCGATCGCTGGTCATACTGCGCTGTCCTCCAAAGGCGGCCCGGCAACCGGACAAGTGCGGCTTACGAAACCGTATGGTTTCGGAAAAAGACCGGCGATGTTCCCCCGATACAAACACCAAGCTCTGCCGCCGCCTTCGTGGCCTGCATCCAAGACGAGGACGCGGCAGGGCTTCGTGCAAAAGGAAATCGAGCGGCTTTGGAAGGAATATTATGAACGCTGCCAGCCTTCGTCTGAATATATCCGCCAACTTCGAAAACCTTCCCGTCGAAAATCCTCCCGATATGCATTGGTCGGATCCGGTCACCCTTCGACTGAAGACCTATCTCATCAATCTCGACCGCGCCGAGGATCGTCTCGCCTTCATGAGCGAGGAGTTGTCCCGCGCGCGGCTGCTGTTCGAGCGTGTGTCGGCGATAGACGGCCGGAATATCGCTTTCCCGATCCCGGAATTTGACGCGGCGGCATACCGTAGATGTCATGGGAGACAGGCAAACCCATCCGAAGTGGGTTGCTACCTCAGCCATATCGAGTGCGCGAAACGTTTCCTCGCCTCCGGCGAGCCACATGCCCTCATTCTTGAGGACGACCTGACCTTTCCGGAGGATTTCGGCGATCTGCTGCGTGCCTCGCTGAACGCCGCGGCGACATGGGACATCCTGCGTCTCTCGACAGTCAACACCGGCCGGAAATATCCCTTTCTGGATATCACGCAGAAGCGGTCTCTTGCCGTCGCGCTGACACGGGAGAAAGGGTCCGGTGCGTACATCATCAACAGGCGTGCAGCCAGATGGATGGTCGAGAAACTGGTGCCGATGAGGTTGCCTTACGATCTCGCCTACGATCTTGAACATCTCGCCGGATTGCGGGCAGTTTTCGTCACCCCGGTGCCGGTCGACCAGATGACCAATTTCCCGACACAGATCCAGCAGGGACGACGGCAATATCGGCTGCCATGGTGGCGTCGCCTCGGCATCTACCCATATCGTGCCTGGTTTGAAGCAACACGCTTTCTGTTTCGGGCAGGAATTCTGCTATACTTCAGGTTGATGAAATGAGTTTGCAGTATCCTCGCAGGCATAAGATTGCACCGCGACGGACGGGGTCGCTTCAAAGCGATGCCATTTCACTGCCGGCATGGGGAACGGATTGTCTTATGCGTATACTGCTCATAGAGGACGACATCAAAACGGCGGATTTCATCGGGCGCGGCCTGCGTGAAGCGGGTCATGTATGCGATGTATTGCCGGACGGGCAGGACGGACTTTTCCATGCCATCCGCGAGACCTATGATATTTATGTCGTCGACCGGATGCTGCCGGGTCTCGACGGCCTGTCGATCGTGCGCTCGATGCGCGCCGCCGGCGTCAAGACGCCGACGCTTTTCTTAAGTGCTATCGCCGGCATCGACGACCGGGTAGAGGGTCTCGAGGCGGGAGCCGACGACTACCTCGTCAAGCCGTTTGCGTTTTCCGAACTCCTGGCCCGCGTCAACGCGCTTGCCCGCCGCCCGCCTGCGGTTGCCGAGAAGACCGTGCTGCAAGTCGCCGACCTGACAATGGACATGATGAAACGCCGCGTCACCAGGGCAGGGGTCGAGATCGAACTGCAACCGCGCGAATTCACGCTTCTGGAGGTGCTCGCCCGTAACGAGGGCAGGGTTCTCACCCGCACGATGCTCCTCGAGCGCGTCTGGGATTTCCATTTCGATCCGAAGACCAGCGTGGTCGAAACGCATATCAGCCGGCTGCGCGGAAAGATCGACAAGCCCTTCGACGTTCAGCTCCTTCATACGATCCGAAACACCGGTTATTCGTTGCATGCGCCGCGATAGCATTCTGCGCAGCTCATCGTTTCGCCTGGCGCTGATCTTCTCGCTGATGTTCATCAGCGCCTTCATCGTCACGGGCATGATCGTCTATCAGCTTGTCCGATGGGAACTCCAGCAGCGCCAGGACCAGACCATTCAGGAGACCTTTGCGGTGATCGCCGCCGCCTATGGCGATCAGGACATCACGGACCTGCTCGATACGGTACAGACCTATATCAAGGCGGCCGGCGACCGCCAGCGGGTGTTCTCGCTCGTCGACCCCTCGGGAAAGGTTCTTGCCGGCAATATCCCAGACCTCAAGTTTCCAGAGGGCTGGAGCAGCATCGATGGCGATGAGATGCAATTGCCCGACGACCGGCAATACCGGATTTTTTCGGGCGCCGTCGATGGAAATCGCCTGACCGTCGGTCTCAGCCGACGGGAAACCGAGAACATCGAAGCGATCATGCTGCAGAGCTTCGGCTGGGCCTCCATCATCGTGCTGCTGCTGGCGGTTTCCGGCGGCGGATTGATTGCGCTGCGCGTGCAACGGCGCTTTGGCGCCGTGCGAAGCACGATGGAGCATGTAGCTCGGGGAAACCTGAATGCCCGGATTCCGATTGTCGGGCGTGGGGATGACGTTGACCTGCTGTCCCATGACATCAACGACGCCCTTGCGCGCCTTGCGGCCACCGTCGAGGGCATGCGGCAGGTCAGCACCGATATAGCCCACGACCTGAAATCCCCGCTCAACCGCCTCAAGATGACCGTCGACGAGGCGCTCGCCAAGCAGGAGAGCGGCCAGGCGGTCATCGCGGAGCTCGAGGCTGCAAGCGCCGAGGCAGACCGCATCAACGAAACTTTCGAGGCGCTGTTGCGGATTGCCCAGATCGAGGCCGGGGCGCGTAAGTCGAGATTTGGCAGGGTCGACCTCGGCGATATCCTGCAATCTCTTGCCGATATCTATTCCAGCGTCGCCGAGGATAACGGCCAGCGGCTTAAAAGCAGCCTGGACCAGCCCGGCGAGATTATTTTGGGCGATCGCGAACTGCTGACCCAGATGTATGCCAATCTCATCGAGAACGCCATTCGCCACTGCCCCGCCGGAACCGATATCGTGATCCGCAGCAAGGCGGATGCCGAGATGATCACGACCTACGTCGAGGACAACGGCCCCGGCATTCCTGAACGGGAACATGGCAATGTCTTCCGCCGCCTCTACAGACTGGAAAAAAGCCGCACGTCCCCCGGCAGCGGGCTTGGGCTCAGCCTGGTAAAGGCCGTCGCCGACCTGCACGGCGCGCGGATCCTGATGGAAAATTCCGAACCCGGTTTGCGGATAAAGATCGTGTTTCCGAGGGTTGATCAATGAAGGCTGACATGGACTGCAACTTTCGCGCCTGGCATTCGAAACATCGCTCACGCGTAACCATCGTCTTGCTGACATTTATGGTTCTGCCGGCGACATCATCCATGGCGCAGGACGCCACGAAGTCCACGTCGGACACCTGGGTCGTGACACTCGGCGCCACGGTGGAATACGGTCCCAATTATGAAGGCTCGAAGCATTATTCCTTCAGCGCCTTGCCTTCCTTCGACTTTTATCGCTTCGGTGAGACCCCTGAATACAGCGCCCCGGACGACAATTTCGACTATACGCTCTTCGATCTCGGCAATCTCGAAATCGGCCCCGTCGTCGGCTTGAGGGATGATCGCCTGGATCTCAACAATCTGCATCTGCAGAGTGAGCGTAGGGTGCGCTGGAATTTCGATGCCGGCGGCTTTGCACAATATTGGCTGATGGACAATCAGCTTCGGTTCCGCACGGAAGTGCGCCAGTCCCTTTGGGGCGGCGACGGCCTGGTCGCTGACCTTGCGCTCGATTGGTTTCAGCCGGTTGGCGACAACTTGGTTCTGTCCGCCGGACCGCGCATGTCGCTGGCAAACTCGACCTACATGCGCAGCAACTTCGGCATCTCTGCGGGTCAAGCCGCAAGAAACGGCCATGTCAGGGCCTTCGACGCCGGTGGCGGCCTGAAATCGGTCGGCTTCACGGTGGCTGCGACCTATACGATCACGCCCGAGTGGAGCGTGCAGGTCTATGAGAAATATAACCGTCTGGTGGGCGACGCCGCAGACAGCCCGATCACCTCGCAGTTCGGCTCACCCAACCAGAATATGATCGGCTTTACCCTCAACAGAACCTTCAACATCAACTTTTGAGGCGCTACGCGCTTCACGGTCGGCGATGTCGTCTATGGAAACGCTCCTGACATGCACCGGCATTTTGTGGATGACGGCTGGCAATGAGCGATATCCCAGCTTTTTACCGGTCAGACATGAGAGGTTTTCCAGGGTTTCTCTTCACGAGCCGCCCTTCAGCTCACTGAAAGGTTGCTGGTGCAAGTCTCTCCCGCTTCAGGAGGGAGCATCTGCCGATGTGGTGCCTTTTTGGTGCCGCCGGCAGCAAACGGGAGGAGACATCAATGCGTTCGACAGGCATTCTCTTGTATTCTGCGGCCCTTTCCCTTGCAACGACCGCTGTCTTGCTGACGGCGACAACGACACAGGCAGCCGACAAGATTTCCATCATGGTTGGCGGCTATGAAAAGCAGATCTATTTGCCGGCCAAGCTCGCTGAATCGCTCGGCTACTTCAAGGATGAGGGTCTCACCGTCGAGCTTCTCAACGAGCCCGCCGGCGTGGACGCGGAGAACGAAATGCTTGCCGGTGCCGTCCAGGGTGTCGTCGGCTTCTACGATCACTGCATCGATCTTCAAGGCAAGGGTAAATTCGTCGAGTCCGTCGTGCAGTTCAGCCAGGCGCCCGGCGAAGTCGAGCTGGTGTCCAGCAAACATCCCGAGATCAAGTCGCCCGCCGATTTCAAGGGCAAGAGCCTTGGCGTCACGGGTCTCGGCTCGTCGACCAATTTCCTGACGCAGTATCTGGCGGTCAAAAACGGCCTGAAGCTAAGCGATTTCACCTCGGTTCCGGTCGGCGCCGGCCAGACTTTCATCGCTGCCTTGCAGCAGGATGCAATCCAGGCCGGGATGACCACCGAACCGACGATCTCGCACCTGCTGAAGACCGGCGAAGCCAAGGTCCTGATCGATATGCGCACCATGGCCGGCACCAAGGCCGTCCTCGGTGGCACCTATCCGGCCGCCTCTCTCTATATGCAGGCCTCGTGGATCAACGATCACAAGGCGGAGACACAGAAGCTTGCCAATGCCTTCGTCAAGACGCTGCATTTCATCAACACCCATTCCGCCGCCGAAATCGCCGACAAGATGCCGAAGGATTTCTACATTGGCGACAAGGAAGGCTATGTGAAAGCGCTCGAAAACGGCAAGGCGATGTTTACGCCCGATGGCGTCATGCCGGAAGACGGTCCGAAGACCGTTCTTACCGTTCTTTCAGCGTTTTCGAAGAACGTTCAAGGCAAGTCGATAGACCTGTCTAAGACCTACACGACGGAGTTCGTCAAGGCCGCCAAATAAGCCGGCTGTGCTACGTGAGAGCAGACGGAAATAGTTTCAGTGCCACCGCGAAATATCGCCGCGGTGGCCGGAACCACCCATTTCCTGCGGAGAAAAGTCAGGACCTGCGGGCGACACCGCTCGCGATCACCGGACCGGTGGGTAAGCCAGTCGGCGAGCCGCCATATGGTTCGAGGCTGACGGCAAATGTCGCGCCCTCGGCCATACTACCCCGGAGATCGGCCGGGATCACAATTTCGCCGTCCGCGCCCGGCTGGAAGACGCCGAGCGACCTTGGATTGCCGCTGCCCGGCACCAGCCAGAGCTGCAGTGACTTCTCCCCGGTCCCGCTGGCTGCGACCGGCACGATGCGCAGACGGCCGCTTGCGGCATCATAGGACGCCAGCAGATTGACCTGATTGTTGGGGGCGGAAAGTTCCGCCACCAGTGGCGTCGCACTGTGCGTCGTTGGAACGACACCGGACGTATAGACCAAGGCGATGACGGCGATGGCAGATGTCGCGAGCCACAGCCGGCGCCAGAAAATAGCGGAATTCCAAAAGCCATGAGATGGCGCGGCCGACGCGGCAGGACCGAACAGGCGCCGCTCGATCTGCGTGAAGACGGCGGCACTCGGCGCGACGTCCTCATAATCGTCGTTGAACGAGCCAAAATCCATCTGCCATCGCTCAATGACAGCGGCAAAGGCTCGATCGGTCGCGATACGCTGCTCGACCCGGCGCCGCGCGTCGATCGACAGCACGCCGAGTACATATTCGCCGGCCAGGATTTCGTCCTGCGCGCGTCCACCTTGACCTTGATCGCCCGATGTCATCGCTGCATGCACTCTCTGAGTTTGAGTAGGCTCCGGCGCAGCCATGTGCGCACGGTATTCAAGGGAACCTTCAATTCCTCCGCCAGCTCGAGATAACTCAAACCGTCGACATAAGCGCTCCGAACCGCGCGGGCGCGCACTGCATCCAGTTCCCGCATGCAGCTATCGATCCGACGGCCTTCGTCAGCGATCACCACCTGCTGCTCCGGATCGGGGCTATTCTCGTCCGCGAGATCATAGGCCTCGTCAAGATCGTCGGCCACAGGCTTTCTTGCCCTGATAGTATCGATCGCATGATTGCGTGCGATCGCAGCCAACCAGACGGATGGCGCCCCTGCACTCGTTGCAAAGGTTTTCGAGCGCTGCCAGACCTTGATATAGATTTCCTGAAGAGCTTCCTCCGCGTCCGTTCTGTCCTTCAGAATACGAAGACATATCGAGAAAAGTTTCGGGTTCGTCGCCCGATACAATGTTGCAAAGGCCGCGCGATCTCCCATCGCGACGTGATTGATCAGAGCTGCGATCTCATTGCTTTGCATTCGGAAAGAACCTTCTCGCTCTCTGTATATAGAGACCGGAGATCTGGAAAAACAAGCCGCACTCGTCGTGAAAACACGGCGTTGAGGGATGGCGAAGACTGGCTGCGTCAAGTCGCGAGCGTCAGCCATCAAGGTTGTCCGCGTGCTGTCTTATAGCACCGTCGATCCCACTCGTAATCCATTGGCCGGCGCCGGAGGCGAACGCAGAAAGAAGAGTGCCCCAGATGAGATCCGCCACCGTGAGTGTCGTCGACCAGTTCTTCAGCGTCGCCTGATTGGTAAGATCATAGGCGGCGTAGGCCGTGAAGCCGAGTACCGCGCCATGGAGAATTGCCTTACGCAACGAGCCGGATACCAGCCCCGGCCGAACAGCAAGGAACGTCAATCCGGCGACATAGACGAGATAGAAGAGCACGGCGGGCGCAAGCCGGAAATCCTGGGCCAGCATATCACCCATCACTGGCCGATAGAGGCGGTCTGCCATGGTGCCGAGCCAAACGCTGTCGATCGCCACGAAGACCGCCAAAGTGACGACATAGGCGATGATGTAAGTTTTCATGGAAAGCTTCGGCATGGCTGCACTCCGTTTGGCTAGTTGATGCGCGCCCAATTGACGTCCTTGCAGAGGAGCCCCGCGAGCACGCAGCCTCTGGTCGTCATCGTATCCCCCTTGACGCTCACGCTTATCTTGTAGGTCAGGTTACGCTGCGGATCGAAGGCCGTGCCTGAATATCCGCCGTCGGCAACCGGCTTGATCGTCATCGTCAATATGTCTCCGGCCTTCTCGCTCGGAGTGCCGGGCTTGATCCAGGTGTTGGTGGCGCAGATGTTCGATCCACACGGCGCGATCCTGACCTTGGCATTGCCGTCACCACGCGCCCACTGGCCATCCATACCGGCAGCGTTGGCCATGGTTGCAGAACCCAAGCTCAACATTGTCGCGACCGTTACAATCCACTTGAAGTGCATGTCTCGCCTCATCGCTAGCCCCTTAAACCTCGGAATGTTCGATCGTGTAGAACCCGACGTTGATCGCCCCCTCTTCGAAACCGGCCTCGCAGTAGCAAAGGTAATAGTCCCAAAGCCGTCTGAAGCGATCGTCGAAACCGAGGGCGGCGATGGCCGGCCAGCGGGCATGGAAGCGCGCCCGCCACTCGGCGAGCGTGCGAGCATAGGACTTGCCGAAATGCTCGGTTTCGATGAGTTTCAGGCCAGCTTTGGCGACCTCAGCCGCAAGTGCGGAATCGGACGGCAGGAAGCCGCCGGGAAAGATGTATTTCTGGATGAAATCCGTATCCCGGCGATAGGTTTCGAAACGGCGTTCCTCGATGGATATGATCTGCAGAACCGCCCGTCCGCCCTGCTTCAGGCACCGCTTCAGCGCCTGGAAGTAAGTGGGCCAATAGGCCTCACCGACCGCCTCGAACATCTCGATCGAAACGATACGGTCAAACTGTCCGTTCGTATCGCGATAGTCCTGCAGCCGAAGATCGATCTGCTCGTCCTGGCCGGCCTTAAACACCACATCTTTCGCCCAGGAGAGCTGCGAGGGCGAGAGCGTGATGCCCGTCACATTCGCATCCGCTTCACAGGCAAGATGCATGGCAAGAGCGCCCCAGCCGCAGCCAATCTCGAGAATTGTCTCACCGCCACTCAAAGCGAGCTTTTCCCGAACCTTCTCAAGCTTGCGCTGCTGGGCGGCTTCCAGCGTCGGCGTGGTTTTGTCCCATACCGCCGATGAATAGAGCATCGAAGGGTCGAGCCATTCCTTGTAGAAGTCATTCCCGAGATCGTAATGCGCCTCGATATTCTTTCGGCTGCCGCGCTTCGTATTGGCGTTCAGCAGATTTCGTAGACGATAGAGGAGCCGCATCAAAGGGGTTCCATGGATCGCCGGCGCGAGTGCCTCACTGTTCCTTGCCGCAAAGCGGATGGCCGCCGTCAGGTCAGGCGCTGTCCAGTCTCCATGGATATAGCTCTCGGCAAATCCGATGTCGCCGCCGGTCAGAAGACGGCGCAGCATGCGCCAGCGTCTCACGATAATCGTGGCGTCCGGCCCGGGCTCCGATCCGGTTTTCTCGATCAATCCGCCTGATGGCAGCTCTATTCTCAGCCGTCCATAGCGGATATTGCCAAGCAGCCGCTCAAACAACCTACCACCGAAACCGAGCCGGTCCGTTTCGGTGGAAACATCGAGCGGAATACCGGGGAAATCTTCAAGCGAGCTCATGAACCTCGACCTTGCTGTGTGTGGGCGCTGTGTGCGGATGGGGGGCGAACGAAGGAGATGGGCATTTCCGGCGGACGCGGGTGCTCACGCAGACGGATGCCTTTCAGCCAGATCTTGAGGGCCTCCCAGTGGATGCCTCCGATCACCCTGAGCGTCAGGAACGGGATGGCGACGAAGGCTTTGAGCAAGGCGACATCCGAAAGCTCCACGCGCCGCGCGACGTGCCGTGCCGTCAGCACCAGTCCTTCGCTATCGAACGTATCGATCCGGATCGCCAGCTTGTCGGTGGGCAACGAAACATGGAACGCGTAGCGCAGGTCCATATCCATGAACGGCGAGACATGGAACACCTTGTCGCAATACTGGACGATCGCGCCGCCGACTTCATCCTCGACGGGGATTATGTAGCCATGGCGCTCGCCGAAGGTGTTGTCGACTTCCCAGAGGATGGCCTTGATCTGCCCGCTTCTGTCGTAACAGAAGAAGGCACTGAGCGGATTGAAGGCCCAGCCGAGAAGCCGCGGCATGGTCAAAAGCCGGATCGGGCCGCCGTCCGGTTCCACACCGACCGCGCGCATGGAGTGTTCCACCTGCGTACGAAGGTCCGAGCCCGAGCGGTCACCGCGATCCCTGCGGTAAAATGAAAAGAGATTGAATCGATCGACGGAGAACCAGCGCAGCCGCCGATCGAGCTCATCAAGTTCATCGAGATCGATCAGCAGCGAATAGATGCGATAGGCGAGCTTATGCACCTTCGGCGTCAATCGCGCATGCGTCACATGGCCAGGAAAGAGTGCTGATTGCAGTTCTGCCTTCATGCCAACACCTCTTGCGCGGTGGAGGCGACGACCGGCTTGCGGATGATGCGGGCACTTTCCTGCGCCACCTGCCAGGGCCGGCGCAGGCCGCCGAGGTCTTCAGCCACGGCAAGTCCCGCCTGCATCCCGTCCTCATGAAAGCCGGAACCGAAATGGGCACCGCAGAACCATGTGTTTCGAACGCCCTGCAGCGACCAGATTTCCTGCTGCGCCCGCTCCGTGCCCATGTCGAAGACCGGATGTTCGTAGACCTGGCGGCGGATAACCGTCTCCTCGCGCGGCGCGTAGCGTGGATTGAGCGTCACGAAGACCGGCGGCGCCTGGCCGAGCGGCTGTAGCCGGTTCATCCAATAGGTGATTGACGGTTGGGTCGGAGCCTCGCGCGTGTCGGCGAGATAGTTCCAGCTCGACCACGCGGCGCGGCGCTTTGGCATCAGACCGGTATCGCCATGCAGGACCGCTTCGTTGCGGGAATAGGAGAAAGCCCCGAGGATGCGCTGCTCCTGCGGGCTTGCGTCGATCAGCATGCGCAAAGCCTGGTCCGCATGGGTGGCGATCACCACATCGTCGAAGGTATTCCGTTTGCCACCGGCGTCGATGATCTCCACGCTACCGGTATCGCGGCGGATCGCCTTTACCGGCGTCGAGAGACGGATACGGTCGGCGAACCCGCTCGTCATCCGCTTCACATACTCACGGCTGCCACCCTTCACAGTGCGCCAGATCGGCCGGTTCCAGAGTTCCAGCAGGCCGTGATTGCGGCAGAATTTCACGAAATGCGCCGCCGGATACCGGCCGACCTCCATGGCCGGCGTCGACCAGATGGCCGCCGCCATCGGATAAAGGTGGTCCTCGCGGAAGGCATGCCCATAGCCGTTGCGCACCAGATAGTCGTCGAGCGAGATATCTCCCATGCTCGGCAAGTCGCGCGGCGCATTGCGATAGAACCGCAAGAGGTCGCGCATCATCGACCAGAAGCGTGGGTTGATGATGTTGGATTTTTGCGCAAACAGACCGAACCCGGTGCCCCCGGAATATTCATAGGCGCCGTCGTTGAGCGATACGGAAAACGACATGCTGGAGGCAGCCGTCGGGACATCGAGCGTGCGAAAAAAGGCCGTCAGATTGGGATAGGTAGCCTCGTTGTAAACGATGAAGCCGGTATCGACCGAGACACGGCCGACCGGACTTTCGAAATCCACCGTATTGCTATGGCCACCGACGCGATCGGCCGCTTCAAAGACGGTGACGTCATGGCGCTGCGACAGCAGCCACGCCGCCGAGAGACCTGAAATGCCGGTCCCAACGATTGCGATATTCAGACGCCTGCCGCCCGTGTTCCGGTCGTAGTACCCCATGAAATCCTCTCTTCCGCGCGATGATCCCAGCCGTGTCTTCGACGGCCTCCAAGCAGTTACGAGAGGTTTCGATGACGAGTTTCACGAAGCAGACGTTTTTTGATCGAAATTTTTGAGCCAGGACGAAACTAGTTTCTCCTGCCCTCCGTAGATGCGGGAACAAGCGCGATGACGCATTCCGCAATGCGAGGGGTTTGATGGACTACCTTCTTCTGGCTTTCATCGCGATCTGTCTTTCTCTTGCAATGACGGGCGCCTGGACAGTGCAGCGAGAGACCGGCGCGAGCGGCTGGATCGATACGATCTGGTCCTTCGCGGTTGGGCTCGGCGGCATTGGCGCGGCGGCCTTCGCCGGCGGCGCGTTTGACCGGCGCGTCGCGGTCATCACCATCGTCGCCGCCTGGTCGCTCAGGCTCGGCTGCCATATCGCAGCCCGGACCAGAGCCGGTGGCGAAGATCCGCGCTATGCCAAACTGATCGAGGAATGGGGCGATTCCTCTCCGTGGCGTCTTTTCGTCTTCCTGCAGGTCCAGGCGCTTGCTGCCTTCATACTCGTGCTCGCCGTCTATCTTGCCGCCGCCAATACCGCGCCCTATCCGCGCGCATGGGATCTCATCGCCATCCTCGTCGCGGTCTTAGCGCTTGGCGGCGAAGCGGCCTCGGACATACAGCTTGCTCACTTCCGCAAGACACCCGGCGCCAAGACTGCAGTTTGCCAGACCGGGCTCTGGCGCTATTCCCGCCACCCCAACTACTTTTTCGAATGGCTCGGCTGGTGCGTCTGGCCGCTCTTCGCCCTTACATTAAACCCCTGGAGCTGGCTTTCCCTGCTTGCACCCGCGCTGATGTATTGGCTGCTGGTCCATGTCTCCGGCATCCCGCCGCTCGAAGAACACATGCTGAAATCGCGCGGCGAGACGTTCCGCGCGCTGCAAACCCGCGTCAACGCCTTTTTCCCCGGACCCCGCAAACCCTGCTCCCGCAAACAAGGAGATTTGCAATGAACATGCTGGCTTTTGCCATCAACACCGCGGAGCGAGCTCCGCTCACCGACGGCATGACGCTCGCAGCCATCGATTTCCTCTGCGGCCGTACCAAGCGCAAATTGGCTGCCGCGCCCCAGGAAGCGGAGCGTGCTTTCCTTGAGACGATGACGCATTTCCCCGTCGCCACCCATGCCGATGAGGCGAACCGTCAGCACTACGAAGTGCCGGCCGAGTTCTTCTCCCTGGTGCTCGGACCGCAGCGGAAATATTCAAGCTGCCTCTATTCGAGTGCCGATGCGACGCTTGCCGAAGCGGAAACTCATGCGCTCTTGCAGACGGTGAAGCATGCCAACATCCAGGACGGTATGAGCATCCTCGAACTCGGCTGCGGCTGGGGTTCCTTGTCGCTCTACATGGCGCGGCGTTTCCCGAATGCCCGGATCACATCCGTCTCCAATTCGGACTCGCAACGCCAATATATCCTGCAGCAGGCGAAACAGCGCGGTTTGGGCAATCTCTCCGTCATCACCGCCGACATGAACGATTTCTCGGCCGGTCAGACCTATGACCGGGTCGTCTCGGTCGAGATGTTCGAACATATGTCCAACTGGCGCACCCTTCTCGAACGGGTCCACAGCTGGTTGAAGCCCGAGGGAAAGCTTTTCCTGCACGTCTTCACGCATAGGGATCGCTCCTACCGCTTCGATCATTCCGACCCCGCCGATTGGATCGCCCATCACTTCTTCACTGGCGGCATCATGCCGGCTTTCGACCTGCCGCACCGCTTCGGCGATCTCTTCAAAGTGCAGCAGGATTGGCGCTGGTCGGGCACGCATTACCGCCGCACGGCTCTCGATTGGCTCGCCAACTTCGACCGGGAGATCGACCGCATCCAGCCAATTCTCAAAAGCGTCTACGGCAGGGACGCTTCGCTATGGCAGCGCCGCTGGCGCCTGTTCTTCCTGGCAACCGCCGGCCTGTTCGGCCATGACAACGGCGATGTCTGGGGCGTCGGCCACTATCTTCTGACGCCAGTCGCCTGATGTCAGCGCTTAGAACATCACCGGATCCTCTCACCCGGGCGAGCGTCACGATCGCCTGGGTGATCATGGCGAACAAGCCCTTCTACCCGCTCTATGTCTGGTGGCTCGCAGGAAATGGCGTTGTGGCTTCGCTCGGCACGCTGATTGCAGCACCTTTCTTCCTGGCCATCCCGTTTCTTGCAAACCGTTCGCCGCTCGCAGCGCGCCTCGCGCTGCCTCTTATCGGCACAATCGATACGCTCTTCGAGATAAAGCTGTTCGGCACTGGATCGGGCACTGCGCTTTTCCTGGCCCCCTGCATCATGCTGGCAGCGCTGTCATTTCATGCCGAAGAGAAATGGTGGCAGCGCGGCATGACCGCCTTCATCTTTCTGGTTTTCATCATCTCTCGAATGTCTATCGGCGAACCATTTCACACCTGGACGGACGCGGACCTATCGACCTTGCTGAACCTCAACGCCTTCGCGGTCGCCAGCCTGACGGCTTTCATCGCGCTTCGTTACGCTGGCGTCCGATAAATTTCATTTCTGTGGCTAGGTAACAGGTCCATGTTGGTTAGATCTGTGGGTGGCTGGTCTAGACCTTCTTGCTTTGGCTGCTCCCGACGACACTCAGGACCAGAACCAACGCGAGCGCGATACCGAAGCCGATGGCGGTCGACTCGGCCGCCTGTGAAGCGGCTCTTAAGGCTGATCGCGTTGAGGACGGAAGCGCAAAGCATTGATTCTATTACGCAATTACGCGCTAAAGCGGGATTGTGGCCGGCTCGGGGATAACCCCACTCAAGTTCTAAATTTTCACTGCGTTTCCAAATTGTTGTCGCGGATGTCAATGGGGTGAACGTTCGGAGCCGATTCACATTGTGAGGGGGAATTGTTTATGCCCACCTCGACGATGATCATTCCCTTTCGGAAAACATTGTCACACAACTGAGAAGTTCCTGACCTAACGAAGCTTTTGGGTTTCCACTGAGTGCAGCGGTCGATCGGGAGTGATGAAATGTTGAGACGAGTTGGCAACGGATCCGAGACCCAGGTAATAGACCTTGGCTTCGGAGACGTGACCAATCGTCCGGCATCGCCGAAAACCCTCGACGTCAGCGCAATACGCAAGATCAGCCCCGCCGGCGACGGGCAGGTGACAGACATCTCTGCTGCGCGGTTGGGTTTCATCTGGTCTACGCCGACCAAAAGCGGTGGCTCCACGATACTGATCGATGCAAAGGCAAGCACGATCGAAACCCGTTCGGACACCGATCTTAAGATCGACCTGGACGGTTTGAAGAGGGTTGCGGCTTCCGAGTTCGGCAGCACCGTCCCCAACAATATCACCCACCTG
>NZ_JBXAPH010000019.1:0-48325 GCF_058803745.1 Rhizobium sp. GW821-FHT14E12 | reverse complement strand
CGACGCAAAATCAAAAAGGCCGGATGGGATGACCAATTCCTAACCGAACTCCTCGCTCATATGCGATAGCCCTGCCACAAGGGGGGAGAGCAATTGCATATGAGGGCATGCTAGCGCCGTAAGTTCCTTCTCCCCTCGGGGAGAAGGTGGCCCGAAGGGTCGGATGTGAGGGGGGCGTCTGGCATCGGAAGATTTGCCTTTCGCTAAGCCGCTCAAGGCCCGCGCCGCTCGCGCTCTGCGGCCCCCTCATCCGGCCCCTCGCGATTTCGTTTCACTCAATCGCTCGCGTCCACCTTCTCTCCGCTGGAGAGAAGGTATTAACCGCGCCACCCCTCCAGAAACACCACCTTCTCGACCCCGGCAAAGCGCGCAACACGCTCCAGCTCCGCCTCCAACTTCTCCAGCCTTCCTCCGGACGCCTTGACGCCCGGCTCCAGCCACAGCCGCTTGACATCCAGAGTGCCCGCCTTGCGGTCGGCCTTCATGTCGATCCGTCCGATCAGACGGTCTCCTTCCAATAGCGGGAAGACGTAGTAGCCATATTCGCGCTTTGGCTCCGGTACGAAGATCTCGATGCGGTAGAAAAAGCCGAAGAGGCGTTCGGTACGGTTGCGGTCGCGCAGGGTCGGATCGAAAGGGCTGAGCACGCGGATGCGAGCCGGCGCTTCGGGGTAACTGTCGAGCGTCGAAAGGAAGTCGGCGAAGGCGAAGGACGGACGCGGCTTGCCCTCACCCGCAGGCTCGATCAGCATTTCCGAGAGTTCGTCGCGATGCGCGTCCACCCAGGCTTTTGCCTCCTGCGGCGTCACCAGGTTCCAGAAGGCGGCGATTTCACCCGAGGTGGCAAAGCCCAGGCGCTGCAAGGCGCCACGGCAGGCCCAGTCAACGAACTCCTCATGCTCGACCTCCGGTGTATGGACGTGTTCCGGCAGGACGCGCTCGACCAGATCGTAAACCTTCTGGAAGTTCGTGCGGCCGGCGATGGCAAATTTGCCGGTGCGCCAGAAATATTCGAGCGCGGTCTTGTTCGGATGCCAGTTCCACCAGCCGCCGGAGACATGGCCCTCCGCCTTGACTTCGCGGGCCATAATGGCGCCGTGCTTCAGCACCCGCTCATAGGTCTCCTCGAAGGCGGACTCGAACCCCTCACCGCGCCACTTGCGCCAGCGATCGACCAGCGCCAGTTCCTCGCGGCGGAACCGGTGTTTCCAGTAGACGAAGAAGGCGCTTGGCAGGATGGAGGCGTCGTGCGTCCAATGTTCAAACAGCGCGCCGTCCTTTTCGAGCAGCTCGGTCAGATGTTCGCGCCGATAGGTCTGGTTGCGCGAAAACAGGATCTGGTGGTGCGCCCGCTCGACCGTCCCGATGCTGTCGACCTGTACGAAGCCGATATCGTGGATCAGTTGCAGCAACCCCGCCTTGGTCAAGGCGCGGTTCGGCGGATTTGAAAGCCCCTGCTTGGCGAGGAAGACGCGGCGGGCATCACGATTCGATAGCAGATTCGTCATGATGAGATCATAGGCATAAATTCCCATGCTTTCCAACAGGCCTTGATTTGATAATTCGTCATGATGGGCTATAGGACCGCAACAGCACCACGGGATGGGACCAGCCGCTTGGATATCCGCTTCGACAATGCCGGCGTCGATTTCGGCACACGGTCCGCACTTCTGCCGCTAAGCCTGACGTTGAGGGAACGGCGGATCGGCGTGATCGGGCTCAACGGTTCCGGCAAGACGACATTCGCGCGGCTGATCAATGGGCTCGCCAAGCCGACCACCGGCCGCGTCATCGTCGATGGCCTCGACACGCTCGGTGACGCCAAGGCCGTACTCGGCAAAGTCGGGTACATCTTCCAGTCACCGCAAAACCAGATCATCCTGCCCATCATCCGCGACGACATCGCCTTCGGCCTCAAGGCTCGCGGACTTGGGAAAGCCGAAATCGAGACAGCTGTCGACGGCATTCTCGACCGCTTTGGCGTGCGGCATCTGGCGGATCGACGGGCGCACGAGCTTTCGGGCGGCGAGTTGCAGATGGCCGCCCTTTGCTCCGTGCTCGTCACCGGGCCTGATATCCTCATCCTTGACGAGCCGACCAACCAGCTTGACCTAAAAAACCGGGCGCTGGTGCAGAAAACCATCGCCGGCCTGCCGGAAAGCGTCATCGTCATCAGCCATGACCTGCCGCTAGTCGAGGATTTCGATCGGGTGCTGCTGTTCGATCAGGGCCGGCTTGTCGCCGACGCGCCGCCGACCGAGGCCATCGCCCGATACAGGGAGCTTGCCGCCTGATGCAGACGCTGCACGTCGATGTCGATACGTGGATGCACCGGATATCGCCGCGCCTGAAGCTCGCCGTGCTGGCAGTGCTCGGTATCGTCCTGTTCGTGATCGACTCCATTGTGCTGCTCGGTCTTGCCATCGTCGTCGGCGCCGTCCTCTACTTCCGCACCGGCCTGCCGGCGGGTGAAGCGTTGAAACGGCTGCGGCCGGTTCTCCTCTCCATCGCCGTCGTGGCGCTGTTCGGCCTGATCTTCAATCCGCTCCATGTCGCCATCGTCACCACACTTCGGCTGGTTGCGCTGGTGCTTTTCGCGGCGACGGTGACGGCGACGACGTCGATCACGGCATTCATGGACGAGATCACGGCGCTTGCCGCGCCACTGGAAAGGCTCGGCCTGTTGAAGGCCGCCGATATCGGCCTTGCGGTCGGCCTTGTCGTCCGCTTCGTGCCCGAGATTCTCGACCGCTACCGCGCCATCCGCGAGGCGCATGAGGCGCGCGGGATCAGGATCCGCATCGCGACCACGCTCGTGCCGCTGATCATCCTGACCTTGCGCGATGCCGATAATATCGCGGCTGCGATTGACGCCCGTGGCATTCGGCGGCATTGAACAGAGATTGTTTTTGAATGGAGCCGTCATGACGACCCGCGACCTCGTTCTCTCCGCGCTGTTTGCCGCCATCATCGTGGCGCTCGGCCTGCTGCCGCCGATCCCGATCGGCATCATTGCCGTGCCGATCACCGCACAGTCGCTTGGCGTCATGCTGGCGGGCGTGGTGCTCGGCGCAAAACGCGGCGCGATCGCCGTGCTGATCGTCGTGGTGCTGGTCTCGATCGGCCTGCCGGTGCTGTCGGGCGGACGCGGCGGACTTTCCGTCTTCGCGGGGCCGACGGCCGGCTTCTTCATCGGTTGGACCTTTGCCGCCTATATCACCGGCTATCTCTCCGAGCGGCTGGTCAAGGCCGAGCAGACGGGCATTGCCCAGGGCATCGGCTTCTTCATCGCCTCGGTGATCGGTGGCGTTGTCGTTCTCTATGCCTTCGGCATCGGCTGGCTGGCCCTCGTGGCCAATATCGAGTTCGGCAAGGCATTCTTCGGGTCGATGGCCTTCGTGCCCGGCGATCTCGCCAAGGCAGTGGTCGCGGCTCTCGTCGGCCGCGCCGTCATGGCCGGTTATCCGCTGCTGCCGCAGCGGACCTGATCTTTAGTCAAGATACTTATAGAGCCAGTCGCGGATGTCTTCGGGCAGCGGCACTGGCTCTTGTTCCTCGCCGCGCACGGCAAGCCAAAGGATTTCCACCTCGGCGGCCAGCTCATGACCGGTTTCGACCGTGATCTTGAAGCCGACGGATTTGCCACCGATCTTGCTGACACGGACCGAAAAGCGAGCCGGATCGTCATAGCGTAGCGCCCGGTGCAGCGTGCAGGACGCCTTGGTGGCGATATAGGCCGGCTCGTCTTCAACCAGTGGCCGGGTGCGCCAGAAATTCGACAACGCCGTTTCCGCCTGGGAAATGTAGGAGGCGATGAACATCCGCCCATGCCTGTCGACATCGCGGGGTGGTACCCGCATCTCGACGACATCGGATCGCTCTGCACTTGTCATCACGAAAAGACCTTGGCCGGCGCTGCTCGCGCCTGTTTGAAAGTTTAACACTGCGCCCCCGGAAGTAAACGGCGCGCGCCCTCCCCTCGTTACCGGTAATTGTTGACATTGCGGTGATACCGCCCATGTCCTGTAGCAGCCGTCATATCTCCCCTATAGATTGGTCTCATGAGCACACGTCTTTACGAACATCCGATCTTTCTCGAGCACATCGTCCCGCCGGGTCATCCGGAGAGGCCGGACCGGCTGCGGTCGCTGAACATCGCGCTCGAGCATCCGAACTTCGACCGGCTGGACCGGCGCAAGGCGCCGCTTGCGCATGAGGACATGGTGCTGCTCGCACATCCCGAGGAGCATCTGGATTTCGTTCTGCGCTCGATTCCCGACAAGGGCGACGAGGGTGAGATCAACCAGATCGAAGCCGACACCTATGCCAGCCCTAGGACGTTGCAGGCGATCCTGCATGGCGTCGGCGCGGCGACGGCGGCCGTCGACGACGTATTCTCGGGCGCCGCCGACAATGTCTTCGTCGCGGCCCGCCCGCCCGGCCACCATGCCGAGAAGAACAAGGCCATGGGCTTCTGCTTCTTCAACAATGCGGCAATCGCCGCCCGCCATGCCCAGAAGGCCTACGGGGCTGAGCGTGTCGCCATCGTCGATTGGGACGTGCACCACGGTAACGGCACACAGGACATCTTCTGGGACGATCCGTCCGTACTCTTCTGTTCCACCCACCAGATGCCGCTCTATCCGGGCACCGGCAAGAAGGATGACCGTGGCGC
Organism: Rhizobium sp. GW821-FHT14E12; assembly: GCF_058803745.1. Classification (NCBI taxonomy): domain Bacteria; kingdom Pseudomonadati; phylum Pseudomonadota; class Alphaproteobacteria; order Hyphomicrobiales; family Rhizobiaceae; genus Rhizobium; species Rhizobium sp. GW821-FHT14E12. The sequence continues at coordinate 43,650 of NZ_JBXAPH010000019.1, read as the reverse complement.
GCATAACACCATCGTCAACGCGCCACTGTCGCCCAACACCGGCAGCGATCATTTTCGCGAGGCCTTCAAGTCACGCGTGCTGCCGGCGCTTGACGATTTCCACCCCGACCTCATCATCATTTCCGCCGGTTTCGACGCCCATCACCGCGATCCGCTGGCGCAGCTGAACCTCACCGGCGAGGATTTCGACTGGGCGACGGGGCGGATTCTGGAGGCCGCCGATCGCAGCGCCAAGAACCGGGTCGTCAGCCTGCTCGAAGGCGGCTATGATCTGGAAGGTCTGGCCGAGTCGGCCGGGCTGCATATTCTGCGCATGATGAAGGGTTGACGATGAGCGAAAGCGCCAAATTGGATGTGTCCGGCTATTCCTTTGAGAAGGCCGTGGCGGAGCTTGAAAGCATCGTGGCGCGGCTGGAACGCGGCGACGTGGCGCTGGACGAATCTATCGCCATTTATGAGCGCGGCGAAGCGCTGAAGAAGCATTGCGAGACGCTGCTCTCGGCGGCGGAGAACCGGATCGAAAAGATCAGGCTCGACCGCGCCGGCAAGCCGCAAGGCACGGAGCCGCTGGACGGGCAGTAAGGCCCGACCCAGCGACCTGCATTGCCGTTATTTTTCCAGGCTTAACATAACATAGGCCTCGCCGCCGTTGCGATCGTGCTGGAAGATGAAGCGTTTGCCTTTGACCATCGCGGTGAAGGGCTGATTTGCTTTGCTATCGGCCGGAACCTTGTCGGCAAATTCGGCGATAACGCTTACAAATTGCCGATGGAGCGTCGGATCGGCCCGGTTTGGGCTGGTGATCGCGCATTCGCGGTTTGGCTTGATCTGAACCGACATGGATTTGTCGTCCGTCATGCCGCTCTGATCACCGCCCAGATCGAGGAGTTGCTTGATGCCATAGCGCTTCGCGCCACTAATGCCGGCGGCAAAGGATGGTGCCGTCTGCAGGCAGAGTTCCTTGAACGCCTTGATGGCAATATCGGTCTTGCCGGTCGGCGCCGACGCGACGGGTTGAGATTGCTGCGCAGTGGTGCATCCGGCCAAACCCATCGCCAAAGCGAGAGCCATTGCCGGAGCTGGGCGAACGAAATGAATGATGCGATTACTCGTCATGTTTCCTCGGTCTTTTGGTTTGTTACTTGATCGGAACCGGAGCCAGAAGTCCGGGATAGGGCGTGAATTTTGAATAGGTGATCTTCGGATAAAGCTCCGGCAGATTTTTCCTGATCGTTTCCTTGAATACGGGAGGCGCCTCGGAGCCGATCAACATGGCAATGCCAGGCCCGGTGAATCGATATTGCTGCGACAGCACCTTGATATCGAGAATGCCTGCATCGACGATCTGACCGTTTCCGATCACGATATGGTTCGCGCCCAGGAGCGGACGAAGAACCGGTGGTGGGGGCGCTTTGAAAAGCGAACCGCCCTCGTTGCCGCCCATCGTCGCCTGCGTCCGGCCGATCGAGCAGCTCGCATAGGTGGCCACATAGCTGCCAGGGGCGATTGGCCGGTAGGATGTGCGAATATCTCCCTTATCGACTTCCTTGACGATTGCCGGAACATTCAAGGTGAGAAAACGGACATACATTTTCCCAATGTCCTTCAGGCCATCTCCGAGATTGCCACTTCCGACCTGACCGATCGTCACGGACTGGTTCTTATCGATTTTTCCATCGACAATTTTGTTCAAAACGACTTGGCCATTGGCGCAATAGCTGCCGGACAGCGAAACGCGGACAACGATAGCTGCCCCTGCATCCTTCGCCATGCCCGGAGCTGCTTTTGCAACCTCCTTGGCTCCCGCGCCAAGCTGGGTTGACGAATAGGTACCGCAGGCGCTCAGCGCACTCGCCAGCGCCATAAGCATGCCCATCTTTACTTGTTTCCTTAGCCTGCCACTCATACTTGCTTTTTGCCTTCTTGCGCGCGCCATAACTATCCGCGTGATTGCATGACCTTCGGCACGAAGCCAATCCCGGAAAGCCGAGATTCGCAGGCGTTCGCGTGTGATATTTAATTTACAATGAACGCGCCACGCGTCTTAGGCCGACCGCAACTTCCGCTTTCTCTCGCCTCTCATCCCCGCTAAGTTAGCAGGTGGCCAACGGAGCGCTCGTCATGTCCTTCTTTCCCGGAAAAGATCCGCAGCCCGGCGATGCCTTTGCCTGCGATGCGATCGAGCACCTCATCATTCCGCGCACCAGCGATATCGGCGGTTTTTCCGTGCGCCGCGCGCTTCCGAGCAGCCGGCGGCGGCTGGTGGGGCCGTTCATCTTTTTCGACCGCATGGGGCCGGCGGTGCTGCGGCCCGGCGAGGCGCTGGATGTCCGGCCGCACCCGCATATCGGGCTCTCCACCGTCACCTATCTTTTCGACGGCGAAATCCGCCATATGGACAGCCTCGGCACGGAGAAGGTCATTCGTCCCGGCGATATCAACCTGATGACGGCCGGGCGCGGCATCGTCCATTCGGAGCGCACGCCGGACAATCTGCGCGGCCACCCGCTGGCGATGTCCGGCCTGCAGACCTGGCTGGCGCTTCCCGACGACAAGGAAGAGATCGATCCCGCCTTCGCCCACACCGAAAAGACCGACCTGCCGCTGATCAACGACGGCGGCGCGACCGGGCGGGTGGTGATAGGCAGTTTCGAGGGCGTCACCTCGCCCGTGAAGGTGTTTTCGGACACACTTTATGTCGATCTTCAGCTCCAGCCCGGCGCGAAGTTTCCTTTCGGGGCGGCACATGAGGAGCGCGCGGTCTATATTCTCTCAGGCCCGCTCATCGTCGCCGGCGATCGTTTCGAGCCGGATCAACTCCTGATATTCCGTCCCGGCGACGCCATAACGCTGGAAGCGGCCGAAAAAGACTGTCATTTGATGCTTTTTGGTGGTGCGGCGCTCAATTCGAAGCGCTATATCTGGTGGAATTTCGTATCGTCTTCCAAGGAGCGCATCGAAAAGGCAAAGGAAGAATGGCGCACCGGCCGTTTCGATATCGTACCGGGAGACGAGGAAGAGTTCATTCCCTTGCCTGAGAGCTAACGGGTTCATAACAGTGCCAAATGTTTCTTGTTCGGCCACTCCTTGAATTCGTCGGCTTTTGTCGCAATTTGTTTTGACGCAAAGGCGGGCCGCCGCCCAAGAATAGCAAGAAAGAGGCTCCAGCCTTGACACACATGCCAGAGACGCCCCTGCTGGATCAGGTCCATTATCCCTCCGACCTGCGAAAGCTGGAGGACCGGGATTTGCCGCAACTCGCCCGCGAAGTCCGCGACGAGATGATTGATGCGGTATCGCGCACGGGCGGACATCTCGGCGCCGGCCTCGGCGTCGTCGAACTGACCATCGCCATCCACAATGTCTTCGACACGCCGAACGACCGCCTGATCTTCGACGTCGGTCATCAGTGTTATCCGCACAAGATTCTGACCGGCCGCCGCGACCGCATCCGCACGCTGCGCCAGGAGGGTGGCCTTTCCGGCTTCACCCGCCGGGCGGAGAGCGAATACGATCCCTTCGGTGCCGCCCATTCGTCCACGTCGATTTCCGCCGGTCTCGGCATGGCAGTCGCCGCCGATCTCGACAAGACCGACCGCCGCGTCATTGCCGTCATCGGCGATGGCGCAATGTCGGCCGGCATGGCCTATGAAGCGCTCAACAATGCCGGCGCGCTCGACGCGCGACTGATCGTCATCCTCAACGACAACGACATGTCGATCGCGCCGCCGACGGGCGCGATGAGCGCCTATCTGGCACGCCTTGCCTCTGGCCGCACCTATATGGGCTTCCGCGATCTCGGCAAGAAGCTGACCGCCTATCTCGGCAAGAATGTCGACCGGGCAATCACCCGCGCCGTCGAGCATGCGCGGGGCTATGTCACCGGCGGGACGATGTTCGAGGAGATGGGCTTCTACCATATCGGCCCGATCGACGGTCATTCCTTCGACCATCTGCTGCCCGTCCTGCGCAATGTCCGCGACAATGCGCAGGGTCCGGTGCTGATCCACGTCGTCACGCAGAAGGGCAAGGGCTATGCCCCCGCCGAGGCGGCGGCGGACAAGTATCACGGCGTTAACAAGTTCGATGTCATCACCGGCGCGCAAGCCAAGGTGAAGCCGAATGCGCCGAGCTACACCAGCGTCTTTGCCGACGCCCTGGTTCAAGAAGCGACGTTCGACGACAAGATTGTCGGTATCACCGCCGCCATGCCGAGCGGCACCGGCCTCGACAAGCTGCAGGAAATCTTCCCCAAGCGCTGTTTCGACGTCGGCATTGCCGAGCAGCATGCGGTGACCTTTGCCGCCGGCCTTGCCGCCGAAGGCTTCAAGCCCTTTGCCGCGCTCTATTCGACTTTCCTGCAGCGCGCCTACGACCAGGTGGTGCATGATGTGGCGATCCAGGGCCTGCCGGTCCGCTTCCCGATCGACCGCGCCGGTTTCGTCGGCGCCGATGGGCCGACCCATGCCGGTTCTTTCGATACGACCTTTCTCGCCACCCTGCCCGGCTTCGTCGTCATGGCGGCCGCCGACGAGTCGGAGCTGAAACATATGGTACGTACGGCCGCGGCCTATGATCTCGGCCCGATCTCCTTCCGCTATCCGCGCGGCGAAGGTGTCGGCATCGAGATGCCGGAACGTGGCCAGATTCTCGAGATTGGCAAGGGCCGCATCGTCAAGCAGGGCTCGAAAGTGGCGCTGCTGTCCTTCGGCACGCGCCTCGCCGACAGCCTGGCCGCCGCCGAGGACCTCGACGCTGCCGGCCTGCCGACGACGGTTGCCGATGCCCGTTTCGCCAAGCCGCTCGACCACGATCTCATCCGCCAGCTCGCCAGCCACCATGAGGTGCTGATCACCATCGAGGAAGGCTCAGTCGGCGGCTTCGGTAGTCAGGTCATGCAGTTCCTCGCCAGCGAGGGCCTGCTCGACAACGGCCTGAAGATCCGCACGTTGGTCATGCCCGATATCTGGGTGGAACAGGCCAAGCCCGAGGTCATGAACGCTATGGCCGGCCTCGACCGCGCCGGCATCGTCCAGACTGTGTTCAAGGCACTGGGACGTAGCCGCATTGTTGGGGCGGCTGGGTAATTTTTTCCTTCTCCCCTCGGGGAGAAGGTGCCCTATAGGGCGGATGAGGGGCGGCTCGGCACACTCGGAGCCGCCTTTCGCTTGCCGCTCAAGGCACCCGTCGCTCACGCTCCGCGTCCCCCTCATCCGGTCTCTCACGATTTCGTTTCACTCAATCGTTCGCGCCCACCTTCTCTCCGGCGGAGAGAAGGTGTTAGTTGTCAAAACTCTTCCCACTCATCCTGAGCGGCCGCTGTTGCTGTCGCCTTGCCTGCGAAAGCCTTGGCGACGGTGCGGCCGAGCGCGCGGGCTGGCGAAGCCGTTGGCCTGGACTGCGTCGATGCGGCCACCGGACGCTTGACTTCGGCTGGCCGGCCACTCAAGCGGAACTGATGCAACAAGTCATTCAGCGCCGCCGCCTCGCGGGCAAGCGAATGACTGGCAGCCGTCTGCTCCTCGACCATGGCGGCATTTTGCTGCGTGCCCTGGTCCATGTTGTTGACGGCGGTGTTGATCTCCTGCAGGCCGATCGACTGTTCGCGGGTGGCCGTGACGATCGCGCCGACGTGGCGGTTGATTTCCTGCACTTCGGAAACGATCAGTTCCAGCGCCTTGCCGGTCTCACCAACCAGGGAGACGCCGGTATTGACCTGATCGCTCGAGGTCGTGATCAGCGCCTTGATCTCCTTGGCGGCGTTGGCGGAACGCTGCGCCAGCTCGCGCACTTCCTGGGCGACGACGGCAAAACCCTTGCCCGCATCCCCGGCGCGGGCAGCTTCGACGCCGGCATTCAGTGCCAGCAGGTTGGTCTGGAAGGCGATGTCGTCGATGACGCTGATGATGTTGCTGATCTCGCCCGAGGACTTTTCGATCTGCTGCATGGCGGAAACCGCCTTGCGCACCACGTCTCCGGATTTTTCGGCGCCAAGGCGGGCGCGCTCGACCAGATGGCCGACATCTTCGGCGCGCTTGGCCGAATCGCGAACCGTCGTCGTCACCTCTTCGAGGGCGGCGGCGGTCTCTTCGACAGCGGCGGCCTGCTGTTCGGTACGGCGGGCAAGGTCGTCAGCGGCTGAGCGGATTTCGCCGGCGCCGGCATTGATCGCCGATGCGTTGCTGCCGACCGACTGCAGGGCCGCTTCCAGCTTCTCGACGGCATTGTTGAAATCGGCGCGGACGCTGTCGAACTGCGGCGCAAAGGCGCGATCGAGACGTGCGGCGATATCGCCGGCGGCAAGTCCGGCAAGTCCACTAGCCAAGGCATCCAAGGCAAAGCGGATCTCACTGTCCTCGTGCGCCTTCTGTTCGTCGGTCATCTGGCGCTGGCGCTCGGCATCGCCGCGCATGCGTTCCGTCTCGCCGGCAAGACGCAGCTTCTCGATTGCCGCTTCCTTGAAGACAAGGACGGCACCGGCCATGCGGCCGACTTCGTCGCCACGACCCACGGCCGGAACGTCGATATCGTGTTCGCCACCGGCAAGCCGGTCCATGGCGGCGGTCATGCCGACGATCGGGTGCACGATGGTGCGGGCCAGCAGCCAGGCCAGAACGAAGGCGGCCAGCGACGCAACGATGCTGCCAACGATCAGCGTCAGGCGCAAATCGGCATTGGCATCGTCCTGTGTGGCCGTCAGCTCACTGGCCTTGGCGCGCGCCGCCTGCTTGATCTTGCCCGCGGCCTCGCGGAAGCCGTCAAGCTGGCCCTTGGTCTCGTTCTGGCCGATCTTGACGATCTGGTCGAGCGGCATCTCGGTTTCCTTGCGGGCCTTCGACTGTGGCTCGGCAAGCTGATGGAAATAGAGGTCGGCGGCTTTCTGCATATTGTCGATGGACTGCAACAGGTCCGGCGCATCCGCTGCTGCCGCCTTGGCCGCATCGATGCTCTTCACCATACGATCGCGATTTTCGAAGATGCCGCCATAGGTGCTGTCGCTGCGCAGCAGCAGGAAGCCGCGCAGATTGACCGCCTGCTCCAGCAGGGCTTGCAGGGAATCATCGACCAAACTGACGAGTTGCTGCGAACGGGCCTTTTCGACGGAAGCGCCGGCGGACACCTCTTCCTTGGCATAGACCAAGGCGGAAACGCCCGCGAAAATGGCGATAAGGGCGGCAAAGGTGATGGCGAGCTTGCCATTCAAAGAAAGGTTCTTCGCAAACATGGGCGAGCGCCTCCTTGAGCGCCGGTCCTCGCGAACATCGACGACCCCACGGAGAAGCACGCGGCCGGATGCTCGAAAATTCAGGGAAGAGGCATGATTGGGCGCAAAAAGCGCAAAGCCGTCATGGCAGGCGATCATTTCCGAAACGGACAATCGCAATCACAAGCATAGTTAGACGTTGCGGCTTTAAATTCATTTAATTTTGCAGGATGCGAGAGACGAAACGGAAACCCTATTTCACGGCGCCATATCGAGGATCAGTATAGCGTCTACGTCTACATTTGCCGCCATCAGCATAAAACGCTTGCAACCTCGCCCATTGCCCTGCATGGACTGCCCATGTCCGAACCACAACGTCTAGACCAACTTCTTGTCGCCCTCTCGCTTTTCGCCAGCCGATCGCGGGCGCGCGACGCCATTCAACGCGGCACCGTGAAGGTCGGCGGCACGGTGGTGACCAAGCCGGGCTCGCTGTTTACCGAAGATGTCGAAATCGCCATCGACGATCCAGCGCAGGATTACGTCTCGCGCGCGGCGCTGAAACTGGTGGCAGCGCTCGATCATTTCGAGCTCGACCCCAAGGGACATCACTGTCTAGACGTCGGCGCATCAACCGGCGGCTTTACCGAGGTGCTGCTGCTGCGGGGTGCCGAGCACGTCACCTCGATCGACGTTGGCCATGGGCAGATGCATCCGCGCATATCGGCAGATCCGCGCGTGACCTGTATGGAGGGGCTGAACGCCCGTAACCTGACGGCTGAAGATGTCGGCAAGCCCTTCACCTTCCTCGTTTCCGACGTTTCCTTCATCTCGTTGAAGCTCGCGGTGGCACCGGCGCTTGAGCTGGCCGAGCCCGGCGCGCGCGCGGCTCTGCTGGTGAAGCCGCAGTTCGAGGCCGGGCGCGATGCTGTCGGCAAGGCTGGCCTCCTGAAGGATCCCTCCTCTGCTCCGGCCGTTGCGGCGGAGCTGGAGCGCTGGCTTGTCGAGGATATGGGCTGGCGCAGCCTCGGCCTTATCCCCTCGCCGATCGCTGGCGGCGATGGCAATAACGAATTTCTTCTTGCAGGGATCAAGCCATGAGCACCGAAACCGTCACCATCCAGAAGCTCGGCGCCCAGGGCGACGGCATTGCGCAAGGCGCGGACGGACCGATCTACGTACCCTTCGCGCTCCCCGGCGAGACCGTCGCCATTGCCCGAGTGAAGAGCGAGGGCACGCTCATGTCGATTGCATCCGCCTCGCCCGACCGTCAGGAGCCGCACTGTCGGCACTTCGGCCCGGATGGGGTCAACGGCACCTGCGGCGGCTGCACCTTGCAGCATTATGCCGACGCGCCCTACCGCGCCTTCAAGCGCCAGCTGGTGATCGACGCGCTGCGCTCCAAGGGGCTGACGCCCGAGGTCGATGAGCTCATCGCAGCCCATCCCGGCGAGCGCCGGCGTGTCGTCTTTGCGGCGCGCAAGACCGAGAAGGACATGCTGATCGGCTTCAATCAGGCCGAAAGCCACCACATCGTCGCCATCGAGGAATGTCCCATCGCGTCGCCCGGCATCATGGCGCAGCTACCGGCGATCAGGGCGGTCGGCGCGGCGCTTGCCATCAATGCCGAGGCATTCCGCATTTCGGTGCTCGAAACGCGCACCGGCCTCGACCTTGCCGTTGACGGCATCAAGGGCCTCTCCGACAAGCACCGGCGCAGCGCCATCGAGACCGTGCTTGCCCTTCGCGGCGTCGGCCGCGTCTCGCTGAATGGCGAAGTCCTGGTCGAGCCGACGAAGCCGGTGATCGATTTCAGCGGCGTGCAGATTTCACCGCCATCGGGCGCCTTCACCCAGGCCACCAAGGCCGCCGAAGAGGCGATGGTCGAGCTGGTCGCCACCCATATCGGCAAGGCGAAACGCATTGCCGACCTCTTCGCCGGCAGCGGCACCTTCTCGCTGCGCCTGGCCCGCATCGGCCGCGTCCACGCCGTCGAAAGCGAGGAAAAGGCCTTGGCAGCCCTCGACCACGCCGCCCGCAACACGCAAGGGCTGAAGCCGGTCTCGATCGAACGCCGCGACCTCTTCCGCCGGCCGCTGATGGCACAGGAGCTGAAGAACTACGACGCCGTCATCTTCGACCCGCCACGCGCCGGCGCGGAATTCCAGACCAAGGAATTGGCTCGCTCGGTCGTCAAAAAGATCGTCGCCGTCTCCTGCAATCCGCTGACACTGGCGCGCGACCTCGCCATCCTGACGGAGGCCGGCTATCGGATCACGAAGGTAACCCCGATCGACCAGTTTCTCTGGACCTCGCATGTCGAGGTGGTGGTGGCGCTGGAGAAGTGAGGCTTCGCCTCACCTTTTCATAAACGCCTCAAACGCCGCCCTGGCTTCCGCGCTCTTCAGCTGTGCCGCAAAGAGCGTCGCTTCCTCGTCGATGCGGGCGAGAACGTCGGCTGTCGAACCTCGGATCAGGTCGCGGGCGATCCGCAGCGCCTCGGGCGGTTTGGCAGCGAGCTTGGTGGCGAGCGACAGGGTTTCGGCCTCCAGCGCCTGCGGCGTCGTCACTTTCCAGATCAGACCTGCATCCTTTGCATCCGCGGCCGAAAAACCTTCGCCGAGCGCAAGCAGGGCAAAGGCGCGCTGGTGACCCATCAGGCGCGGAGCGAGCAGGCTGGAGGCGGCTTCCGGCACGAGGGCAAGATCGACGAAGGGCGTCTTGAATAGGCTGCGGTCGGAGGCAATCGTCAGGTCGCAATGCATATGGATGGTCGTGCCGATGCCGATCGCCAGGCCGTCGACACCGGAGACGATGGGCTTTTTTGCAGCGGCGAGCGCGCCCAGGAAATCCAGTACTTCACGGCCCATGCTGCCGCCCATGGCGAAGGCCAGGAAATCGCCCATGTCGTTGCCGGCGGAGAAGCAGCCTTCTGTGCCGAGAAAGGCGATAACGCGGATATCCGGATCCTCATTCGCCGCCCGCAACGCGTCCGTCATCGTCTGATACATGACGCGGGTAATCGCGTTTTTCTTTTCCGGCCGATTGAAGCGGATGACCTGCACATGCGGTGCAGTCTCGGGGCGCTGGATCAGGATATGGTCGGTCAAATGTTTGTCCTCAGGCAAGAGCGATGCGTGCGGCTTCAAGGCTGGACGCGCCGGTCACGACGCGATCGGTGAGTGCTGCAGTTTCGGCAAGCATGTTTTCGGCGGCGAAGCGGCAGAGCGCGATGCGCTTTTCACTGTCGCCATCCGCGATATCCACCAGGCCGCCCTTGGCGAGATAGCAGCCGGTTAGCACCAGGCCGAAGAGCCGCTGATAGGGCGTAGCCCCCGCCAAAGCCTCGGCCACATGACCGGCCGCCTGCTGTGCCAACAGCCATTCACTCGCCGTCTCCAGATCGGTGATGGCGGCATTGAGCCGGTCGGCCGTCTCGCCGAAACCGTCGAGATTGGATTTGGCGACGGCATCGGCGGTCGCGCGCAATTCGGTGATGAAGCCCCGCACATGGTCGCCGTTTGCAACGGTTAGCTTGCGCGTGACGAGGTCGATCGCCTGGATGCCGTTGGTGCCTTCATAGATTGGCGCGATGCGGGCGTCGCGCAGCAGGCGGGCGGCACCGGTCTCCTCGATGAAGCCCATGCCGCCATGCACCTGGATGCCGAGCGAGGCGACGTCGACACCGGCATCGGTGGAAAAGGATTTGGCGATCGGCGTCAGCAGCGCTGCACGCTCCTGCCAATAGCGCGCCTTGTCCGCATCGCGGTGCGACATGTCGATCGCCTCGGCGCAGGCATAGCAGATGGCGCGCGAACCCTGCGTCAGCGCCTTCATCGTCAACAGCATGCGGGCGATGTCGGGATGTTCGATGATTGGGCTCATGCCGAAAGCCGTCGTGCCGGGCGCCCTGCCCTGCGTGCGCTCTTTTGCGTAGGCGATGGCCTTCTGCGTCGCGGCCTCGGCAATCGCCACGCCCTGAATGCCAACGGCAAGGCGCGCATTGTTCATCATGGTGAACATGCAGGCGAGGCCCTTGTTCTCCTCGCCAACGAGCCACGCAACCGCGCCTCTCTCATCCCCGTATTTGCCGTCGCCATAGATCATCGTGCAGGTCGGCGAGCCGTGGATGCCGAGCTTGTGTTCCAGCGAATGGGCGAAATAGTCGTTCCGCGCACCGAGCGAGCCATCGTCGTTGACGAGGAATTTCGGCACGAGGAACAGCGAAATGCCACGCGTGCCGGCCGGCGCATCCGGAATGCGGGCGAGTACGAAATGGATGATGTTCTCGGCTGCCTCGTGGTCGCCCCAGGTGATGAAGATCTTCTGGCCGAAGAGGCGATAGGTGCCATCGTTGTGGCGATCGGCCCGGGTGCGCAGCGCGCCGACATCGGAACCGGCATGTGGCTCTGTCAGGTTCATGGTGCCGGCCCATTCGCCGGTCACCAGCTTGGCAAGATATTTGCTCTTGAGGTCTGCGCTGCCATGGGCAACCAGCGCCTCGACGGCGCCCATCGTCAGCGTCGGCGCGAGACCGAAGGCCATGGAGGCGGAATTCCACATTTCCAGCGTCGCGACATTCAGCATGTGCGGCAGGCCCTGCCCGCCATATTCTTCCGGCGCGGTCAGCCCGTTCCAGCCGCCAGCGATCCAGTCGCGATAGAGTTTTTCCCAGCCATCGGGCAACACCACCTTGCCATCGACAAGCCTGGCGCCCTGCCGGTCGCCGATCTCGGCCAGTGGCTCCATCTCATCGCCGGCGAAACGGCCGGCTTCGGTCAGGATGGCATCAAGGACATCGCCGCTCAGGTCGCCGAGACGCCCCTCCTTCATCGCCTGCCCCATGCCGGTGACATGCTTCAGCGTGAATGCGATTTCTTCGACAGGCGCCTTGTACATGGTGTTTTCCTCCGCAGTGATGATGCCGACAGTCTACCTCACCCAGATCATCGGCCGCTTGTTGTCTATAGCTAATTGATTTTTACGTAAGCGTCAATTTTAGGAAATGGATGTTAGATCAAAATTGCGACCGGCTCGAACTGATGTCTCCAGCTCCGGCCGACGGGAAGAATTTCGAACTACCCGACCGTCCCGGCCGACAAAAGCCGCGGTATTTTCGCCATTCCGCGCGATTGTCCCCCTGCCATCCGCACTTGCATAAACAATCGTCATGAACAATGACTATGGCAACTCTCTTGATAATGCGAAACCTCCGGCCATGAACACGATCACGACAGCCAACAGGATCCCGGGTTTTGTCTGGGCCTACCGCTTCCCTCCCGGCGCGGGTAAGGCCGAACGGCTATCCGAGGACATGCAGCGCACGGGATTGTTCGACGGCGAAGGTTTCGTCTGGCTGCACCTGAACCTTGTGGACGCCCGTGTCGCCGCATTTCTCGAAGAGGTCCCCGGGCTGAACGAGCCCGCCCGCATGGCGCTGACCACGCATGAGACCCATCCGACGATCACCGTCGACGAGCAGATGCTGTTCGGCACGCTGGTCGATTTCCAGCGCGACTTCGATCAGGAGACGAGCGACATCGGCTGGCTGCATTTCGTGTTCACCGACCGCTTCCTCATCACCACCCGGCTGCAGCCACTGCGCAGCGTCGAACGGGTACGCATGGCTGTGGAGAAGAATGCCGCGAAATTCACAAATCCGATCGACCTCTTCGAACTGCTGGTCGTCGAGTTCCAGCGCACGCTGATCTCGCTGGTCATCGAGATTACCGAGGAGCTGAACCTCATCGAGGATTTCGTCTATGACAATGCGCCCCGCGACGAACGGCGGCGTCTGGCGCCGGTGCGCCGGACAATCGTGCGGCTGCATCGGCATCTGCGCACGGTGCTGACGCTGATGCGGCGGGCAGCAGCCTCCGACGATGAGGAGATGCCGCTCGGCTTCGAGGACGTCGCGGGTCGGCTGACCGGGCGGCTGGAATCGGTCGACCATGACGTCTATGCGCTTCAGGAGCGTGCGCGCCTGCTGCATGAAGAAATCGACTCGAAGCTCTCCTCCGAGATTAACCGCCACCTCTACATCCTGTCGATCATGACGGCGCTGCTGTTGCCGCCGACGCTGGTGACCGGCTTTTTCGGCATGAACACGTCGAGCCTGCCGTTTTCAGGCGGTGGCGCCGGCACGGAATATGCCGTTGTCCTGATCATCGCCTCCATGCTGCTCGCCTGGTGGCTGCTGAAGCGGGTCAACATTCTCTGACACCGACAATCGGCCAAGAAAAAACCGCCCGGTGGATCACCGGGCGGCTTGTTTCGACAGATCCTGATCTCTCGCTCAGAAATAGGGCGAGTAGCACTGCCGGCGCGGGCCATTATTGGGCTGGAACGTGTTGTCGTAAGACCGATAAGACCGATAGCGCGCGTAGCACCAGTCAACATGGCGCGGATTGACGCCGGCAGCGCGCGGCGGAGCCGCATAGCGCGGCTGGCTGGCGATCGCCCCGCCGATCAGGGCGCCGGCACCGAATGCGGCCAGCGGGAACCAGTAGCCCTCGTGATAGCGATAACCGCGACGATAGTCCCGGTAGCCACGATGACCGCCATACCAACCCTCACGATAGTAGCCACGACGATAATAGCCGCCACCGTAACCACCACCATACTCGCGCCATTGAACCCGCTCGACGCCGGCAGGCGCGGCCTTGTCCGCCGCAACAACGGGTGCGGCAGGCATCTGCATTGCGAAGGACGGCGTGAAGCTCGTCAGAGCCACGGCGGCCGAAAGAGCGATAGTCGCAATTCTCGCACGGAAACCAAGCATTTACTTCTCCATTCCCTGGCTTGTCTTGTGCTCAAGCAAACAATGTTAAGTATCGGGGACAGCCCCCCTTACTGCTCTGCGCATCCACAAGTCGCGCGGACATTTAGTCCAACCTTAAATATGCACCTATTTAAGGCCTTATGCACAGACTCCACGGTAAATTTATAGCGATCTCATTCTTAACCCGGGATTAACCACTCATCCTTACCCTCAATTCATGAAGGGATACCGGCAGACTCACCCTCTGATTTGCAGTCTCCTGATGGTCCTGGCGTTGCTGGGACTGGCCTCCAGGCTTGCGGCCGGTGAAAGCCAACCCTGGACCGATCCGCAGAACGCTCTCATCATCGATGCCTACGAGCTGAACACCATCGACTGGGAGCAGCTCCTGCAGGACAAGCGCATCTCCGCCTTCATCTCCAAGGCTTCCGACGGCCTGCCCGAGAGCTTCAGCTGCACCGGCGACCATGCCGGCGACACCTTCGCGCACTGCAAGACCATGTGGCGCAAATATGCGGTCAGCCGCGAGCTCTATCAGACACGGCGTATGCTGGCGAAAATGAATGGGCTGCTATGGGGTGCCTATCATCTCGGGCGGCCGGGCAATCCGGTCGATCAGGCCAATCATTTTCTCGATTACGCCGATCCGAAACCGGACGAACTGATGGTGCTCGATATCGAGGGCCTGGACGTCCTGCGGTATATGTCGCTCTCCGACGCGCAAGTCTTCGTCGGCCATATTAAGGTGAGGACCGGGCGCTATCCGATCCTCTATACCAACCACAACACCGCTCAATACATCGCCGACCACCGCCAGGATTATCCGATCCTGGCGCGGCTGCCGCTATGGTATGCGCGCTACAAATCCGACCTGAAGGGCACTTTCCCGCTCGGCAACTGGGACACTTATGCCCTCTGGCAATTCGCCTCCTCCGACAATTGTTCGGACAAGAGCTGCCCCTACCGGGTACCGGGGACCCTGAAGGACATCGACGTCAATGTCGTGCCGATGACCAAGCTGCAACTGGCCAAGGTCTGGCCGCAGGGCGATCTCCTGCCCGCCAAGCCGATGCCGGCGCCCGACATGATGATCGCCGAGGCGCCGCGCTGTGTCGAGCCGTTGCAGACGCTCGTATCATTGATGATCGACCCGGTCGTCACCGCCTCGACCCAGCAAAAGACACCGGTCGAGGTCAACGAGCTGAACTACCAGGATTTCTAGAGCGGTTCAGCGCTTCATAGAATCGCTTCACCGCTCTATCCAGTTTTTTGACACAATTCCGGACGGAAAACCGCTGCGCACTTTTCCTGGAATTGCTTTAGGCTTCGATCTGAACATCCGTCTTCGGACGCGAACAGCAAGCCAGGATGTAGCCTTCCTCGATCTCGTCGTCGAGAATACCGCCATTGTGGCTCATCTCGACCTCGCCCGAGAGCTTCATCACCCGGCAGGTGCCACAGAGACCCGACTCGCAGGCCGCACCGATACGCACGCCGGCGCCGCGCGCGGCTTGCAGGATCGTCTGGCCGGGCGCACAGGGAACATCCTTGCCGGCCATGGTGAAGCTGATCGACGTCGCCGCTTCCGTGGAGGCGTCATCGCTGACTTCGGCCAGCGGCGTTGCCGCCTGCGCTGGCTGGAAGCTTTCCTGATGGTAGCGCGTCATGTCGAAGCCGTGGGCTACCAGCATGGAACGGACGGCGTCCATGAAGACTTCCGGGCCGCAGCAGAAGATCGTGCGGTCCATGAAATCGGGCGCCAGCAACCCGATCTTCGCCTTGTCGATACGGCCCTTCAGCCCCGACCAGAGATCGGTGCGGCCGCAGCCTTCGACAATGAAGCCGAGATCGAGGTTCGGCATGAAGCGGGCGAGATATTCCAGCTCCGAGCGGAAGATGATGTCGGCGGGGCTGCGCGAGCAATTGATGAAGGTGATGTCGGACAGCGGCGCGGTATCGGACATGTAGCGCGTCATCGCCATCATCGGCGTGACGCCGGAGCCGGCGGAAACGAAGAGATATTTCTCGCCGGGATGACGGACATGGCTGAAATCGCCAAGCGGACCGAAAGCCTTGACACGCATGCCGGGCTTCAGGTTCTCGAACATCCAGCGCGTGCCGATGCTGTCCTTCTGCGCCTTGACGGTAATGGCGATCGAGAGCGGGCGCGACGGGGTCGAGGACAGCGTATAGGTACGCATGACCGGCTCCGCAGCCGCTGGCAGCTCCAGGGTGACGAACTGGCCCGGCAGATAGCGGAACCAGTTATCCTTGTCGGAGCGGAAGGTGAAAGTCATCACATCGGGTGCTTCCGGCGTTGCCGAAAGGCATTCGAGCAGATGCTGCCTGTCGCTCCAGGGCTTCATCTGGTCCAGGTGCTGATGGCGGAGGGAGACGGTCATGTTCATAACTCAGGCAACCGCCGACAGCTTGGCTTGATCGCCCTGCAGCCGGTTGATCATGAAATTCGCGTACCATTCGACGAACTGCATCACGCCGCCTTCATCTTCCGGCGAATAGGGTCCGGGCTGGTAGGCGGGCGAGCGGATGCCGAAGGCATTTTCCTCGACGATCCGGCGGTCCTGATCGTTGGTCTCGGTCCAGACGTGGGTGAGTTCGTCGATGTTATAGTCGACCCCTTCGACCGCGTCCTTGTTGACGAGCCACTTGGTCGTGACCTGCGTTTGTTCGGGGCCGAGCGGCAGCACACGGAAGGTGATCGCATGGTCGGCAAGCACATGGTTCCATGTCGTCGGATAGTGGAAGAGCAGCAAGGTGCCTATATGGCTTTCCAGCACGTCGTTGGAGAGCGGCCGCTGCACGGCGCGCGCGCCCGACATGGTGTAGCTCTCGGCATCCTGGATGAGCGGCATGCGTGCGGCGCGGAACTGGCCGGACGGCGACATGCGGAATTCGCTTGGAAGGTCTGCCGCCTCGCACTTCGCCCAGTGCGCCGAAATCACCGGATCGTCCTTGGCGCCCTGCACGCCGGTCGCGCTCGGCGCTTCCGGATAGGTGCGGCAGAGTTCGGGATGGTTGGCCGCGCAATGATAGCATTCGCGATTGTTTTCCCAGACGAGCTTCCAGTTGCCCTTCTCGATGATCGTGCTTTCGAAGGCGACCTTGGTCTCGCCGAGGCGGTGGCGGACGAGATAGGGCTCGACCATGGCGCGGAACGGCGCGAAGTCCGGCGCCTGATCCGCAAGGCAGATGAAGATATAGCCGCCAACGCTTTCGCAATGGACCGGCTTCAGCGAGAACTCGCTCTTGTCGAAATCCTCCGGCATATGGCGGGCAAAGAGCAGGCTCCCGTTCAGTTCGTAGGTCCACTGATGATAGGGGCAGACCAGCTTTGCCGAAGAACCGCGCTCGGACGTGCAGACGCGCGAGCCGCGATGGCGACAGCTATTGTGGAAGGCGCGGATGACCTGATCGCGACCACGAACGATGACGACGGGATAGTCGCCGATCTGGACGGTGAAATAATTGCCGGCGCGCGGTACTTCGCAATCATGGCCGATGAACAGCCAGTCGCGATAATAGATCATTTCCATATCGAGCTTGAAATAATCCTGATCGGTATAAAAGGGCTGCTCCAGGCTGAAGCCCTCACGGCGGTTCTTCAATTGCCGCAAAACGTTGCTGCTGATGTCCATTTGCCTATCCTTGCGCGGTAGCGATCAGCAGGCAGAGGACATGCACGATCGGCCGCGAACGACCGCAACGCAATGTCCCGACCGCCCGCCGCGGTCAGTAAATCAGTCTCCCCAAGGCTGGTTTCCGGGCTCTGGAGCGGTCCCCTTAGAGGACCCCATGGCACCTTCCCAGGCTATCTCTGCCCAGTGGCTTCATTCGCCATGCCTTACTCCACCACCGTTGCGGGGGCAGCGCCGGATTTCGACCGGCTTCCCAATTCTCCGCCCCCCTAGCGGGCGGCACCTTGAGATTGATACCATCATAATCCGCGCCCTTCTCGCCGCTCTGCTGCAATGCGACATCCGCTTCGAAATTGACGACAGACCAAAGAAGAGTTTCACGGAGACGGCGGAATCAAAATATCGGAAGACAATTCAAATCCTTATGCGTCCACGAGCAGCATCGTTTTCTACTCGGACAGCACAGCAACGGTGACGCTTTGTCTTAATTGCGACAAAGCCGTTTGCGAGCACACCTCAAACTGGGCGTTGCCCAGCCGAAAGCGCCTGTAGCGCCGCCATTGCACGCGCGGCATCGGCCGCCGGCACGAAGATATGATCATGGTAATAACCGGCAACGACATTGGCGCTGATCCCCTCGTTTCCGAGCGCCGTCGCAAAGGCAGCCGTGAGACCCACGGCCTCCAGCGAGGAGTGGATTTCGAGGGTGATCATCCGCATCACCGACTCGGCCGGGAGCCCCGCTTGTCGAGCCGCCTCGACCGGCAAGATCAGCGTCACACCCTCCCTTTCCTGAAACAGTCCAACCGGATTCATATGGATGTAATCCGCCAGCGACGAGGCGGGCACGCTGCAATAGACGAGCTCACCCTCGACGAGATCAGGCTTCATGCCGGCAAGCAGCTGCTTGAGGTCGGTAATGCCAGGCATGGTTCTTTCCCTCTTCAACAATCCGCCGACAAAGGCACGCGCTTCAGCCCGGCTCAAGCTAGGCAATCTATCATGTGGTATTCAGACCTCCATGGCGAGCCGGCATGGCAAAGCTCAGATATTTCGATGCCAAGAAACCCGCCGACCCGGAGCCGACGCTGCCGGCACCCGGATATACGGAATTCCTGCGCACCGGCCGCATCAACCGCGACAAGACGCATTGGCTCGCCGAGGAGCGACGTTACCTCACCTTCGAGGAAGTGGCCGAACGCACGGCGAACAAGCTCAGGAGTGCGGGCGAAACGACCCATGGCCGGCTCAACAGCTTTCACCAGTCGATCCGCTTTCCCAAACTGATCTTCCATCACACGCTCAGGGATACGCCGCATCTCGGCTATTGCCACGTCACGGCGGCGCGGACGCAATTCGCGCAGTACGAAGAGGTGAGCTGGGCCTTCTACATCGCCAATTTCTTCGCCCGCCTCGGCCAGAATGACAATTTCTTCGAAGACATCAGCCTGAAATATTCGCGGATGTATTTCGCCGTCGCCATAAGGCCGGATGAGGACGTTTCAAAGAAGAAGCTGACGATCAATCGCGACGTGCGCGGCAACGGCGTGCTCTTCCACACCCATGATCCCCAGATCGCCGTCCGCAATGTGCTGCTGCTCGGCGCGCGCAACGAACAGCTCCGCGACATCATTCGCCAGCTTTGATCATTGATCCCCAAACTTGAAAAGCATAAGAACGGCCTGAACGGCAATCGGTCAGGCCATGGCGCGACATATAGATATTCTCCAGCATCCAGAGGCGGCAATAGCGGCGGCAACGGCAACTCTCGCCGAAGGTCTGCCAATCGGGCTGCCGACCGAGACGGTTTACGGGCTTGCCGCCGACGCCACCAACCCCGCCGCCATCACCCGCATCTACGAGACCAAGGGCCGGCCGCGCTTCAATCCGCTGATTTGCCATATGAGCGACCTCGCCATGGCCGAGCGCTATGCGATCTTCGATCCCATCTCGCGTAAGCTGGCGGAAGCCTTCTGGCCCGGTCCGCTGACGCTGGTATTGCCGCTGCGTCCGGAGAGCGACATTCATCCGCTGGCGACTGCCGGGCTCGATACGGTCGGCATCCGGATACCCCAAGGCTTTGCCGGCGAGCTAATCCGCGCTTTCGGACGGCCGCTTGCCGCTCCCAGCGCCAATACCTCCGGCAAGATCAGCGCCACCAGCGCCGATCATGTCCATGACGATCTCGGCGAGCGGATCTCGCTGATCCTCGATGCCGGAGCTTCGGTCGTCGGTGTCGAGTCGACCATCGTCAAGGTCGAGGACGGCGAGATGCGCCTGCTCAGGCCCGGTGGGCTGGCGGCCGACGAGATCGAGCGGATCGCGGGTCAATTGTTGAAACGCAAGAATGGCGCGTCGGCGGCCATCGAAGCGCCGGGGATGCTGGCCTCGCATTATGCGCCGGGTGCCGCGGTGCGACTCGACGCCACCGCCGTTTCCTCAGGCGAAGCGCTGATCCGCTTCGGCAGGCCCGATATTGCCGGCATCGAGACGGCAGCGGTCGTGCTCGACCTCAGCCCGTCCGGCGATCTTGCCGAGGCCGCCGCCAATCTTTTCGACTTCATGAAGCGCGCCGATGCCAGCGGCGCTGCGACCATCGCTTTTTCCAACATTCCGGACGAGGGCCTCGGCGAGGCCATCAACGACAGGCTGCAACGCGCGGCCGCGCCGAGAGAGTAAATCCGACCACACGCCATTCGGTAAAGGACACGCCATGAGCAGCGCCGCCCCCTCCTCCGCCCTTCTCGATCGCTTCGCCGCCATCGTCGGCGAAAAGCATGCGTTGCGGGAGGCAGTGGATCTCGCCCCGCATCTGGTCGAAAACCGCGGGCTCTATCATGGCGCATCGCCGATGCTGCTCAAGCCCGGCTCTGTGGAAGAAGTCTCAGCGATCCTGAAGCTTGCCAGCGAGACGAGCACGGCGATCGTGCCGCAGACCGGCAATACCGGCCTTGTCGGCGGCCAGACGCCACGCGAGGGCGGCTCCGACATCCTCCTGTCGCTGGAGCGCATGAACCGCATCCGCG
Source organism: Rhizobium sp. GW821-FHT14E12 (assembly GCF_058803745.1). NCBI lineage: Bacteria > Pseudomonadati > Pseudomonadota > Alphaproteobacteria > Hyphomicrobiales > Rhizobiaceae > Rhizobium > Rhizobium sp. GW821-FHT14E12. The sequence goes on along the minus strand of NZ_JBXAPH010000019.1, from coordinate 22,983 downwards.
ATGTCGATCCGGTCGGCAATACGATGGTCGTCGATGGCGGCTGCATCCTCGCCGACGTGCATAAGGCGGCGGCGGAGCATAGCCGCATGTTTCCGCTGACGCTCGGCTCGGAAGGCTCGTGCCGCATTGCCGGCAACCTTTCCACCAATGCCGGCGGCACTGCCGTTCTCGCCTATGGCAATATGCGCCAGCTCTGCCTCGGCCTCGAAGTGGTGCTGCCGACCGGCGAAATCTGGAACGGGCTGCGCCGCCTGAAGAAGGACAATACCGGCTACGACCTGCGCGATCTCTTCATCGGCGCCGAAGGCACGCTCGGCGTCATCACCGGCGCGGTTCTGAAGCTTTTCCCGCAGCCGCTTGGTCATCAAGTGGCCTTTGCCGGCATCCAGTCGGTCGACGATGCGCTGACCCTGTTCAAGAACGCATCCGGCCTCTGCGGCACAGCGCTGACCGGCTTCGAACTGATGCCGCGCATCGGCGTTGAATTCACCGTGCGCAACATTCCCGGCGTTCGCGATCCGCTGGAAACGGTGCATCCCTGGTACGTGCTGATCGACGTCTCCACCTCGGATTCGGCCGAGACCGCCGAGCGGATGATGACGACACTGCTGGAAGAGGGTTATGAGGCAGGCCTGATCCAGGACGCGACCATCGGCAGCTCCGAGGCGCAGCAGAAGGCGCTGTGGCACATGCGCGAGAGCATGTCGGATGCGCAGAAGCCCGAGGGCGGCTCGATCAAGCACGATGTTTCCGTGCCGGTCGCGCGGATCCCACCATTCATGGCCGAGGCAGAGACGGCTGTGATGGCGGCCCTGCCCGGTGCCCGCATCTGCGCCTTCGGCCATATGGGCGACGGCAATATCCACTACAACATCTCCCAGCCCGTCGGCGCCGACAAGGAAGACTTCATCGGCCGCTGGCACGACATGAACAAGATCGTGCACGGCTTGGTGCTGAAGCATGGCGGCTCGATTTCCGCCGAGCACGGCATCGGCCAATTGAAGCGCGACGAACTGGCGTCGATCCGCTCGGATATCGAGATGGACCTGATGCGGCGGATAAAGACGGCGTTTGACCCGGCGGGGGTTATGAATCCGGGGAAGGTTTTGCGGGTGTAAGAAGCAAGCTCGGGGCCGACCCTCGTCCTTCGAGGCTACGCCCGATGGGCTTTGCACCTCAGGATGAGGGCGGACGGGCTGCAGGATCAGGCATATGGACTGCGGAAGCGGTAAGAAGAACGACGCTATTCCGACTGGGCAGGAAGATCAGCCCTCATCCTGAGGTGCCCTTCGAGGCGTGAGCCGAGATGGGCCTCGAAGGACGAGGGCGGGTGGAGACCAACGGCTGTTCCGACGAACGACAGCCATCGCTCAATTCATAGCAACACGCTCAATCAAAATCCTCATTGCTCGGCTGCGCTGCCTGCCCGCCACCATTCCGGTTGCCCGAAATGATCTCGCGCTTGCCGACATGGTTTGCCGGGCCGACGAGGCCGTCCTTTTCCATGCGTTCGACGAGCGAGGCGGCGCGGTTGTAGCCGATGCCGAGGCGGCGCTGGATGTAGGAGGTGGAGCACTTCTTGTCGCGCATGACGACCTTGATCGCCTGTTCGTAGAGATCGTCGCCGTCTTCGGAGGCAATCGCGCCCTTGTCGAAAACTGCGGTGTCCTCTTCGTCTTCTTCCTCGTCCTCGTCGGCGGTGACGGTGTCGAGATATTCCGGACGGCCCTGCGTCTTCAGATGCGCCACGACCTTTTCGACCTCTTCATCCGAGACGAAGGGACCGTGGACGCGGGAGATGCGGCCGCCACCGGCCATGTGCAGCATGTCGCCCTGGCCGAGGAGCTGTTCGGCGCCCTGCTCGCCGAGGATAGTGCGGCTGTCGATCTTCGACGTCACCTGGAAGGAGATGCGCGTCGGGAAGTTTGCCTTGATCGTGCCGGTGATAACGTCGACGGACGGACGCTGCGTCGCCATGATCAAGTGGATGCCAGCGGCGCGGGCCATCTGCGCCAGACGCTGGATCGCTCCTTCGATTTCCTTGCCGGCGACCATCATCAGGTCGGCCATCTCGTCGACGATGACGACGATGTAAGGCATCGGCGTCAAGTCCATTTCCTGGCTCTCCTCGATCGGAGCACCAGTGCCCTTGTCGAAGCCGGTCTGGACCAGGACGTGGATCGTCTCGCCCTTTTCGCGGGCCAGAGCGACGCGGCTATTGTAGCCGTCGATGTTGCGGACGCCGAGGCGGGACATCTTGCGATAACGGTCCTCCATCTCGCGCACCGCCCATTTCAGCGCCATGACGGCCTTCTTGGGATCGGTGACGACGGGGGTCAGCAGATGCGGGATGCCGTCATAGACGGAAAGTTCGAGCATCTTCGGATCGACCATGATCAGGCGGCACTGTTCCGGCGTCATCCGGTAGAGCAGCGACAGGATCATCGTGTTGATGGCGACGGATTTGCCCGATCCGGTGGTACCGGCAACCAGCAGATGCGGCATCTTGGCGAGTTCGGCGATGACGGGCTCACCGCCGATCGTCTTGCCGAGGCCGAGCGCCAGCTTGTAGCCGCTCTTCTCGAAATCCGCGGATTCGATCATCTCGCGGAAATAGACGGTCTCGCGAATGACGTTCGGCAGTTCGATGCCGATGACGTTGCGGCCGGGGACGACGGCGACGCGGGCCGACAGTGCCGACATCGAGCGGGCGATATCGTCGGCGAGATTGATGACGCGCGAGGATTTGACGCCAGGGGCCGGTTCGAATTCGTAAAGCGTGACCACCGGGCCTGGGCGGACATGAATGATCTCGCCCTTGACGCCGAAGTCCTCGAGCACGCTTTCCAGCAGACCGGCATTCTGTTCCAGCGTTTCCTGCGTCATGATCACGCCGGGTCGGGCGACGGGCTCCTGCAGCAGCTCGCGCGGCGGCAATTCATATTCGCCCTCGCCGCTACGCGCGATCGGCCGCCATTCCGGCGGGGTCATGGCGTTCGGCCTGCGCGGCGTGATCTGCGACGGCGGCGGATCGATCAGGCGCTGCTTGGCGGCCTCGACGGCGGGAATGATGGGCGCTGCTTCGACAACGGGGGCCACCACCGGCGGCACGGATGCCTTGACCGGCATCGGAGCGACGACCATGACCGGAGCCGGCTTGGCTGGGGCGGCCTTCGGCGCCGCAACAACCTCGGCCTCATTGGCAAAGACAGCCGTGACGAAAGCGGGAGGCACAAAGCCAGCCGGCTCGATCATTTCCGGCTTCACGGCAACGGGAGCGACCACTTCGATCGCTGCCGGCACGACAGGCGTCAGCGCCATGGCCTCCAACGCAGCAAGCTCATCCATGACGAACGTATTGACCGGGGTCGGCTGGGATTCGACAGGAGCAACGGCTGCGACAACCGGCACGACCAGGGCCTCCTGCGGCGTGGCAACGACCGGCGACGGGCGACGGCACTCGACGACGCGGAATTTCGCGACGATCGATTCGACCTCGGCCTGGATCTCGGGAACGAGCACCGGCTGGGCCAGCGTACCCTTGATGGCGGACACGAATTCTCCTTCGAAGGGCATGGCGTCCCAGAAGGCAAAATCGGAGAGATGGGCGAGCCGCGACTCAACGATAGGCGCGGCAACGAATTCTGCAATGTTCGGCAATAACGGCGAAGCATCCAGCGCGGTCGCGGGAGCCTTATAAAATGCGGTAGCGATGACAGTCATCTCCAATGCGTCCGGCGCAGTCGCCGGAGAGTTCTGAATTACGGCGGGCTGGTAGGTTTCGGCCGCAAACGGCACGCCCTCCCATGGCGGCAGATCGAATTCGACCGACGGCTCCGCCGGGCGAGCGATAACCGGAGCCGGTGATTCGACCACCGGCGGCTCCATGACCCGCATCGCGGCATGCTGCGCGGCCGGCGGCACGAGGACAGGCACGGCCTCCGACGGCGCGCGCCGGCTGACGATCTCGTTCTCCCGCGTGCGGGTGAAACGGACGTTCGGCCCCATCAGAAAGGCATTCTGCCAGCCGGGCGAGGCAAGCTCCTCAGCCGAGATGCCCTGCGGCGTGACGGGCATGATCGGGCCGCTGGCCGCCACGGTGTTCGCCTGCAGAGCCTCCACGACCGGCTTCGGCGCGGCGGCGATTCGCAGACGTGCCTCTTCGGCAATCCGCCGCTCTTCGGCGCGGCGACGCTCTTCGGCCTGACGCTTGGCTTCGCGGACGGTGCGGATTTTTTCTTCCAGGAATGCGCGGCGAGCAGCGATCTGCTCGGCACGGCGGGCTTCTTCCGCGACCTGTTCCGGGTCAAGCTCGCCGTCAGGCTGGGAGCCATTTGCAGCATTCGAAATGTTCGTTCGGGAAAGACGCATGAGACCTGCAACCCAGTCATTGATATTGCCGATGGCTTCTCCAATCGAATAGGGCAAAGACGGTTAATAAGTTCCTTCTGATCGTCGTAGAATGCACTTATTCCGCATCCCCGGCGCAAGGGAGCGACCCATAGCGGCACGGCGGCAACAGGCGCACAGACGACCGCCGCGCGGCGCGGAAAAGCGGCCGGTGTGGGTCGTGATCCCTAGGGAAATTGATTACTTGGACGAAGAAAGCTGCGCGATCGACAACAGTGTATCGCCGCTGATGCCGACGCTTGAAGAGCTGGATGCCTGGAGGATCGAGAGTGCGGGCGATGTCGACGAGGTGGTGTTGTTGGCCAGGTCGTACATCGCCGAGAATCGCTGCAGGAGCTTGTTGACCTTGGTCGGATCCTGCAGATCGCTGACGTCGACGAATTTGGCAAGCAGCTTGGCCTGGGTGTCGACATCCATCGAGGACATCGAGCTCGGCAGGCTGTAGGTCGTGGTGATGACCTGATAGAGCGCGGTATCGCCCATGATATCGTAGATGGAATTGATACTCGGTGCCTTGCGCTGGAAGTAAAGCGCCAGTTGCACGCCCGTATTGGTTTCTCCCTCCTGATCCTCGAGGGTCTGATGCAGAAAGAGGTCGTTCGTCTCGGCAATCGTGCCCTGATTTTGCGCGGTCCCCAATTTCGTGTTGGTCAGATTCCCGTCCGTGTCGAAATTGAAAGCATTGACGATGTTCTTGAACTGCGCGCCATCATCCGTGTTGATGAAGCTCTTCGAATCGCTCGGATCAGAGGCGAAAGCTTTTTTCAGCGTCGCGGTGTCGACCGTCTTCGGATCGATACCGTTGGCCGTCAGGATGAAATCGGTTAGCTTGCTGTCGGCAAGAAGGTCGGTGACGCTGGTGACCTTGACGATATTGGTCGCGAAATAGGTGGCGGCATCCTTGGCATCGCTGGTGGCCTTGGTCAGCTGAGCGCCCGTCAGCCCGATCCTGCTGCGGCTGGAATATTCGGAGACATAGCTGTTGATCTGCGTCTGCGACAGAGCCTGGACCGGCGGCTTCAGCTTGCCGTCGCTGTCGAAGTTGAAGGCCTTGGCGAGATTGGTGAAGCGCGTGTCCTTGAGCGAATTGACATAGCTCTTCGGATCGTAGGGATCGCTCTCGAGGATCTTCTTCATCTGCGTCTTCGTCATCTCGTCCGGGCTGATGCCATAAGCGCGCATCGCCATCTGGTAGAGCTCGGGAAGACTGTCGTTGCTGGTATCGCTATCGGCCGTGGCATTGGTGGCGAAGAAATCGTCGATGGTCTTCACCGCGGCGATGCGCGTCTGGTAGTTGCTGACGGCTTTGGTGGTCAAGGACGTCTGCGACGTCTGGTAGTTCTTCATATAGGCCGTTGAGGCGGCATCGATCGCCGTCTGGGATTGCGCCTGATCGCCCGAGGCCAGTGTGCCGTCCGACTGGAAATTGAACTGCGAGACGACATCGGTGAGGCCGAAGATGGCCGCGGTGGAAGAACTCGAGAAAGCATTCTTAAGCACGACGGCGGGCGTATCCGCGTCGATCCCATAGGCCGTCTTGATATAGTCGAACAGGCGGGTGTCCGACGTCAGCTCGTCGACGGTGGTGATAGAGCCGATATGCTCCTTGTAATAAAGGTCGTTGTCGGCGGCGCCGACATCGGTCGTGTACGAAGGAACCGCGGAATTGTAAGCGCTCATGACATCGGCCATCTGGCCGAGCGTCTGCGGGCCGCCCTTATAATTTGTCGCGTAGGCGGCCGTTGTGGTGCTGATCTGATCCGATGTCTGTGCTTGCGAGCCACTCGCGACGGTGCCATCACTCTGGAAATTGAATTGCGCCATGACATCGGTCAAGCCCTTCGCCGCCGCAACACCTGTATCCTTGGCGGCAGCGTTGAATTGGGTCGCGGTGATATAGGCCGGAATGTCGAAGGCGGTTTTGACGTAGTTGAACAGCTTGGGATCGGCCGTGAGCTGGCTGACGGACGTGATCGTGCTGATATGGTTTTCGTAGTAGGTCGTATCGGCGTCTGCCGTCGACGTCTTCACCGTTCCATCGGCGTTGAAATTGAACTCCGCGACGAGCGCCTTGTCGGTGGCGCTGCCGTTCTGATTGACGAAGCTGTCGGGATCGCTGAGATCGCTCGTCAGCATCTGCTTCAGGAATGAACTCGACGTATAGGTTGGATCGAGACCATAGGCCTGCAGCACGTAATTTTTGAGGCGGCTGTTGCCCAGGAGGTCGTCGACGGTCTTAACGCTGCTGATATTCTGGCTGAAATAGGTCGTTTCGGTCTGCGCATTCGTTGCCTCAGTCGTAAAGGACTGATTGTAAAGGCCGATCAAATCGTCTTCCTGGGTGCTGGATTGCGCGGTCGAGGAGCTGCCCGTGCCAAAATTGAACGCAGCGGCGAATTCCTTGTAGCGCGGATCGGTCAGCTTGTTGGCAAAACTGGTGGAATCGCTGAGGTCGCTGGTCAGCACCTGTTTCATAAAGGCCTTGGCATAGGTCATGTCCGACAGGCCGTAAGCTTCCATCGCATAGCTATAAAGCTGATAGTCGCCCATGAAGTCATCGACATTGGTTACCTTGCCAATATTGGCATTGTAGTAGTCGATCTGACGCTTGTTCTGCGACTGGGACGCTACCTGATTGAGCGTCGTCGCCATATTCCTGGTCGCGACCGAATAACCAAGATAGGTGGATATCATCAGCGCGACCCCAATAATTCTCTAATATAAGCCAGTGAATCTCTCCACAGTATCGCAGGTAAACCTTACCCGAGACTTACAATACTTCATCTATTGCGTGTGCCGGATCGGTACGCTCCGCTTGCGCCGTGCATTCACTTTATGGAAACCCTGATCGATTCGGTTTTGCTAACCATTTGAGGACGCAAAGTTTTCTTAACCGCAATTTTTAAGTTGTCTGGAAGGGACACCGCCTAATCTGAACCCAACGAGAGGACATGACGTTCTCCGTAAGAAGACCGGAAAACCGGCTCTCAGGTAAAGCAAGGGTAGAGATTAGATGACAAATACCGTCCTGAAGCCCGATTGGGCTGGAAACACACTGCGGCTTGATCCGGCGCGCTTCCCGCAACAGGTCAGCTACGCCATGCGGGGTGCCGAGGGTGACGTCACCATCACGATCGACGAGCGCGGCGCGGTGCTGCGTAAGATCCTCCCGTCCAGCGGCCTGCCGCTGTCCGTCGCCTTGCCGAAACGCGCTTTCATGGGTGTTGCCGCCCGTGCCATCGACCATGGCGACGGCGAAGTCACCGTGACGCTGGAATTGCATCACTCGGATCCGGATCTCTGCATCCCCCTCCTCGTTGCCCATGACCTCAGCGACATCGCCGCCGACTGGCGCTCCTGGTCGGAAGCCTTCCGCATTCCGATGCTGATGATCGAAGCCGATGGCGTCGCCCGGCCGCTGGAAGAGCATCTGGGCGGGGTCGCCGCCCGCGATACCCAGCCGCGCCGCCGCCATTCCTATTTCGCCGAGCGCCGGCCGCGCTTCCTCGTGCGCCGCTCGACCGGCTCGCTGGGCCTCAAGATGAAGATCCAAGGCCGCGAGATCATCGCGCGGCGTTGAAACCGACTGGGATTGATATCCTAGTATTCGTCAGACATCGGCCGTGGGGCATTCAGCCCTGCGGCCGATTTCGTTATGGCTTCAACGAACGCTCCATGATGATCGTCCGCTCATCGCCGTGGTAGCTATCACCGACGGCCTTGAATCCTAGCTTGGCATAGAACTCCTGCGCCGTGACAGATGACGGTACGGTCAGGAGCGTGACACCCTTGATGTGTGCTATCCGCTCTATCTCGGCCATCAGCCGGGTTCCGACCCCCAGCCCCTGCGCTGCCGGGGAAACGAACACCGTGCGGACCACAGCGCCGTCGAGGCTGGCGGTGCCGACGACGTCCTCGCCTTTCGTCGCGACGAGAACCATCCGACTCTCCAGAAGCTTTCGCACCGCGGCCGGGCTGAAGCTCTGCGCGACACGGGCGATAACATCCTCCGAATAGTCCTTCGCGTTAGTTTCGTGCAGCGCGGACAGGATCACCGTACTGATGGCTTCCGCATCACTGTCTCGAGCCGGCCGGACATCGCACGCCATGGTGACCACCCATCGCTGGTTACGGGACGGTGATCCGGCCCGTCTTCATCAGAGAACGGAAAGCAGATAGGACAGGAAAAGGCCGGCGAAGATGATGATGCCGACTTTGCCGTTGAATTTGAACAGCGCCAGGCACTGCTCGCCATTGTTGATGTCGAGCACGGCGATCTGGTAGGCGAACATCCCTCCGGCAACGAGAAGGCCGAGATAGGAAAGCCACCCCACCCCCGCCAGTGCGAAAGACAACAGCATCAACACAAGTGTCACGCCATAAAGGCCGATCAACCAGAGGCGGGTCTTGTCGCCGAAGAGCCGGGCGGTGGAGCGGACGCCGATCAGCTCGTCATCCTCCTTGTCCTGATGGGCATAGATCGTGTCGTAACCGATCGTCCACAGGATGGCGGCGGCATAGAGCAGGATGGGAGCGAGCGACAGGCTGCCGAACAGTCCGGCCCAGCCCATCAGTGCGCCCCAGGAAAAGGCAAGGCCTAAGAAAAACTGCGGCCAGTCGGTAAAGCGCTTGGCAAACGGATAGAGCGCGACGATGCCGAGTGACAGGACACCGAGAATGACGGCGAACCAGTTGAACTGCAAAAGCACCAGCAGCCCGACCACAGCCTGTAGCGCGATAAAGACCTTGGCCTGGAGGCGCGTCACGCGGCCGGAAGGCAGCGGGCGCGAGCGTGTGCGGGCCACTTCCATATCGATCTTGTGATCGACCAGATCGTTATAGGTGCAGCCGGCGCCGCGCATGGCGACCGCGCCGATGAAATAGAGGACGAGGTGGTAGACCACGAGAAAGCCGGGCGACTGACCCATTGCGGCGGCGGCATTGGCGGCAAGTGCCGCCGACCAGAAGCACGGCCACATCAAGAGCTGCCAGCCGATCGGCCTGTCCCAGCGCGCGAGCTGCGCATAGGGCCAAAGCGCCGGGGGCAGGATGCGGTAAACCCAGTTGCCGGACGGCGCGTCAGCGACGCGCCCGTTGATGTCGCCTGTCTTTTGCATAGGCGAGTAGTAGTGATATCCGCCGCCCGCGGTCAAGCGGCGGAGCCGTGGCCCCGCGCTTTTCTCAGTTCATCGAGAAGCCGAATTTGTAGGTGGCGGAGATGCCGACCAGTAGCTGGTTGCGGCTACCGCGTTCACGCACCAGGCTGCTGTCGGCGGCAGCACCGGTCAGGCGACTATATTCGACGAAGGTGCTCGTGCTCCAGTTCTGCGTTGCCTTCCAGGTCAATGCACCTCCGGCGCCGACCGACTTCACCCCACCACCCGGCTTGTAGATGCCGAGGCCGGAGGCGGCCGACTCTCGGGCGTTGACGCCGTAGTAAGTGTTGAAATAATCCATGGAGGCGAGCGTCATGCGCGGACCGCCGGAAAGGCGCAGGTCGGGAGCGATGTCCGTGAAGGCGTCGATGGCAGCGTCGGCAACAATGCCACTATGCGCACCAAAACCCTGCCGGACTTCGACGCGAGCACGCAGCCAGTCGGTCGGATAGACCTCAGCGAAACCACCGGCTTCCACACCCCACCGAACCTTCTTCAGGCCTTTCAGTTCGCGATCGTCGCCGGCATCGCGGCTCGGCACGAATTTGCCGACGATACCGGCGCGGAACATACCATTGTCAATCAGCGCGAACGAAGGATTATCATTTCGCGACGAGAAGCGCGGGCCAGGCCCCTTGCCGATCGAGACCAGAGGCACCCATTGCAGCTTGTTGTGGCTGCTGCCTTCGAATTTCGGCGCCGAGAAACCGGCCGCGCCGACGCTTAGATACCAGCCATTCGACCAGGCCTGCTGACTGTCGGTAGCCGACGCAGCGCTCGCAGAAGCGGCGAAGACGCCGAGGGTGAAAAATAGACGCGATTTTACAAACACACACACAACTCCTTAATACGCAATACAGCGGGGCAATACACGCACCCCGAGAGTTGTCTCAAATTATCCGGATCGCATTACCGCTCCCTTAACCAAACGTGATCGGATCGAAGGCTGACGGCAAAATTTTCAATGGGACCCGCGTTGGCGACCGGCTTGCGCCGATCTGTCGCAGCGATTTAATTCCGGCATGCGCTACTCAATCAAAAGTGTCCCCCCAGGGCTCAGCCATAGACGATGAATTTCCAATATAAAAATTAAACGAGAGAGTGGAATGAAACCCAGATCCTTGATTTATCTCAGCGCATTTCTCAGCGTCGGCATGGCGCTTTCAGGTTGCGTCTCCGCGCCAATTGGCGGCGCCAAGCAAATCCAGTTTTCAGGCCGGGTTGCACCCGGCAAGAAAACACGAATTACGAGCGCTTCGCTGGTAAAGCAGGATTGTACCTTTGCAAGCTTTCCCTACACCGGCATTGTCAAGCAGCCTGCCCATGGCAAGATCGATATCGAGCATGGACCGGTTGCCTCGAAGTTTCCCAAGGACAGCACAGCCTACATGTGCAACGGCAGAACCGTTCAAGGCAATATCATCTTCTACACCCCGAATCCCGGCTTCGTCGGGACCGATCAATTCACGGTACGTCTCACAGGGCTGAATACGGACGGCACGGTGCAAGACGGAACATTCGTGGTTCATGTCGGTAAATAACCGGACCATCGCCCCACCATTTCCGCAATAGCGAGGCGGCGGCGAGGCCAAAAATCAAACACCGAATCATGGGGCCATGGTTCGGTGCGATTTTGAAAGGGGTGAAATGCGAAGCAGCTATCTGATCCGCGGCGGTATCTTGCTGGCCGTTATAGTTGCCACGCTTCCAGGCTGCGTCAGCGCACCGTTTGGCGGAGGCAGGCAAGAGCAACGTGCGATAACGGCCGTCTCGGGCAAAAAAACATCACTCGTAATCATGTTCTCCGCAACAAAAGATTGCAAGCATACACGCTACACTTATCCCGAAACTATCCGATACCCAGATCACGGTAACATCAGTTTTGAAGTGCACTCAGGTCGCCCAAAAGCAATAACCGAGGGTTCCAGTCCAGCGTGCGCCCAAAAATCGGTAGAAGGTGCCGTCGTTTTTTACCGATCAGATCCAGGGTTCGTCGGCTCCGACCGGGCGACCTTTCGCCAGCCAGGACTGACGACCGATATTGCGATCAAGGTGGTCAAATAGCACCCCGATGTTTGGCCACGCAGAGACAAAACGCCGGCCCCATGATTTTACAGGGCCGGCAGTCTTCCAAACGATGACAAACCTTCAGAACACGATCTTCTCAAGCGGCGCGCGGGTCGCCTCGAACTCCCTGAGCTTCGCCTCCCGCTCGCCGATATAGTTGCGGTTGTCTGGAACGGCGAACTGGTTCTTGGTGATCTGGATCTGCATGATGAAGAGCTCATCCCAGCGGAAGCCCATTTCGGAGCCGGCCAGATAAAACTCCCACATACGGAAGAAGTTCTCATCGTAGAGCGCCACGGCCTCGGCCTTGCGCGCCACGAAACGGTTGCGCCAGTGCCTTAGCGTATGGGCATAGTGCATCGGCAGGATTTCGACATCCTTGACCAGAAGCCCGGCCTTTTCCAGCGGCGGCAAGGTCTCTCCGACCGAGGGAATATAGCCGCCCGGGAAGATATACTTCTCGATGAAGGCGTTGGTCGCAAAGCTCGGCTTTGGACGGGCGATGGAATGCAACAGCATGACGCCGTTATCGTCGAGCAGCTCCGAAACCTTGTTGAAGTATTTGCGGTAATCGCCAATGCCGACATGCTCGAACATGCCGACCGAGACGATGCGGTCGAACTTCCTGTCCTTCAGATAGCGGTAGTCCTGCAGCTCGAAGCGGACGCGATCGGACAGGCCGCGCTTGGCGGCGCGTTCGCGCGAGATCTTGAGCTGCTCTTCGCTCAGCGTAATGCCGGTGAAATCGAGGCCTGGATTGGCTTCGGCGAGATACATGCCCATGCCGCCCCAGCCGGAGCCGATTTCCAGAACACGCTGGCCGGGTTCCACCAGCAGCTTGGCGGCGATATGGCGCTTCTTGGCCACTTGTGCCTCGTCCAGACTGATGCCCGGCGGCACGAAATAGGCGCAGGAATATTGCCAATCCTCATCAAGGAAGAGATCGAACAGCTTGGCCGAGAGATCGTAGTGATGCGCAACATTGTATTTGTTGCGGTTGATCGGCGAACGGCTTTTGAGCTGCTGCCAGACGATGCGGCCGATGAGCAGCGTCGCCATGCGGATATCAAAGATTTCGTTGGTGGTGTTCTGCTTCACCAGCGCAAGGAAATCATAGATATCCCCCTGTTCGAGAATGAAGCGCCCTTCCATATACATTTCGCCGAGCTTCAGCGTCGGATCGCGTGCAACCGCGTCCTCCGCCTGCTGGTCGGCGATGCGGACGGCGACTGTTTCGCCGGATCCATCGCCGATCATGTGCGTCTCGCCGGAAGCAAGCGTAAGTTTCAGGGAGCCTTTACGGACGAGTTTTTTGACAAGAGAGAACAGTGCCGACGCCATGGACGCCTCGAATGTTATGACATGACAATAGCGCTAACTTTAGCGCCTCAGAACATTGTGGCAAGCGCAGCTTTTCGCACTCTGTGGCACTCCGGCAACAACGCCGCCGGAGTGTGATATTCTTGCAATAATTCGTGCTAAGTACTTATTTTCGTTTGAATGCGTCCGCCAGGGCGGCACCGAAACTACCCTGCTGAGGGGTATTCGGACGGCTATTGTTCTTACCGCCAACGTTGCGCGCGCCATTTTGCTCTCGCGACTCACGCGCAGCCGGGGCCGCCTCGGCGCCGCCATCCTTGCGCATCGTCAGACTGATTCGCTTCCGCTTGGCGTCGACGTCCACAACCTTCACTTTCACGACATCGCCCGCCTTGACGATCTCGTGCGGGTCTTTCACGAAGCGATCGGCAAGCTGCGAGACATGCACAAGGCCGTCCTGATGGACGCCGATATCGACGAAAGCACCGAAAGCGGCGACGTTGGTCACCGTCCCCTCCAGCAGCATGCCGGGCTTGAGGTCGCCGATCTCGTTGATCCCCTCGGCGAAGGTGGCGGTCTTGAAGCTCGGGCGCGGGTCTCGGCCAGGCTTCTCCAGCTCGGCGATGATGTCGCGCACCGTCGGCAGGCCGAATTTCTCATCGATGAACTGGCGCGGGTCGACCGCCTTCAACGCAGTCGCGTCACCCATCACGCTGCGCAGATCGCGGCCGCAGGCGGCAACGATCTTCTTGGCGACGCCATAGGCTTCCGGATGCACCGAGGAGGCGTCAAGCGGCTCCTTACCGTTGGGGATGCGCAGGAAGCCGGCGCATTGCTCGAAGGTGCGCTGGCCGAGACGGGCGACCTTGAGGAGATCACGCCGCGTCTCGAAGCGTCCCTCACCATCCCGGTGCTTGACAATCGCGTCGGCAATCGACGGCCCGAGGCCGGAGACGCGGGCGAGCAGCGGCGCAGACGCGGTATTCAGATCGACGCCGACGGCGTTCACCGCGTCTTCCACGACGGCATCCAGCGAGCGCGACAGCTTCAGCTGGTCGACATCGTGCTGGTATTGGCCGACGCCGATCGATTTCGGCTCGATCTTGACCAGTTCGGCCAGCGGATCCTGCAAACGGCGAGCGATGGAAACGGCGCCGCGCAGCGATACGTCAAGGCCGGGGAATTCCAGCGCCGCGGTTTCGGAGGCCGAGTAGACGGAGGCGCCCGCTTCCGAAACGATGACCTTGGTCGGCTTCGGCGCCGGCAGGTCAGCGAGCATATCCGCCACCAGCTTCTCCGTCTCGCGGCTGCCGGTGCCGTTGCCGATGGAGATCAGCTCGACATTGTGCTTGCGGACCAGCGCCGCCAAGGTCGCCTGCGTGCCGCGCACGTCGTTCCTCGGCGGGAACGGATAAACCGTCGTGGTTTCCAGCACCTTGCCGGTGCCATCGACCACAGCGACCTTGACGCCGGTGCGAATGCCCGGATCGAGGCCCATGGTCGCGCGCGAGCCGGCGGGTGCGGCCAGCAGCAGATCCTTCAGATTGCGGGCGAAAACGTGGATCGCTTCCTCTTCGGCACGCTCGCGCAGCTCACGCATCAGATCGAGCGACAGCGACATGGAGAGCTTCACCCGCCAGGTCCAGCTCGCGACCTCCGTCAGCCAGCGGTCGCCGGGGCGGCTTGAGCCGATCTCATAGGCCGTGACGATCATCCGCTCCACAGGCTTGTTGGGCGAGACGGCATCGACGTCGATCTCGATGGTCAGCGTCAGCACCTCCTCGTTCCAGCCGCGCAGCATGGCGAGCGCGCGGTGGCCGGGGGCGGTTGCCCAGCGTTCCTGATGGTCGAAATAATCGGAGAATTTAGCGCCTGCTTCCTGCTTGCCGTCGACGACCTTGGCTTTCAGGGCGGCATTGGTTTTCATGTAGGTGCGCAGCTTGCCGAGCAGGTCGGCATTTTCGGCAATACCTTCGGCGATGATGTCGCGCGCGCCTTCGAGCGCCGTCTTCACGTCGGGCACGTCGGCGGTGAGGAAACCCTCTGCCAGGGTGGCCGGCTCCTTGGAGCGGTCGGCGAGAATGGTATCGGCAAGCGGGCCGAGGCCACGCTCCCTGGCGATTTCGGCGCGGGTGCGGCGCTTCTGCTTATAGGGCAGGTAAAGATCTTCCAGCTCGGCCTTGGTGGCAACCACGGCGATCTTGCGCATCAGCTCGTCGGTCATCTTGCCCTGGCCGTTGATCGACTCGACGATCGCGGCGCGGCGGGCTTCCAGCTCACGCAGATAAACAAGGCGTTCCGCCAGCGTGCGCAACTGCCCATCATCGAGACCACCGGTCACTTCCTTGCGGTAGCGGGCGATGAACGGCACCGTCGCGCCTTCATCGAGAAGCTCGATCGCGGCCTTGGCCTGATCGGGGCGCGAATTGATCTCGTTGGCGATGGTTGCGGCAAGGGAACGGATGTCGGCGGCCATATGTCTCTCTGAACTGAACTCGGTGGGGGACCATAGGCGTGATCCCGGAAAGTACGAAGCGGTTTCCGATGAGATCACGCCAATCAAGGCAACTGAGGGGATCGCGACTCGAAACCAGCATCCCGCTTTAGCGACATAAAAAGGCAGGGCAATGTTGCTGCCCGCGCCTCCACAGGATTTGCCGCTTGACCTTTGCGCTCTCCCCCCTTAACCGCGCAGAAGAACCTAATGAAGAGGGCAAGCCATGAAAGTTCTGTTGATCGGATCGGGCGGACGCGAGCATGCGCTGGCCTGGAAACTGGCGCAATCGCCGCTGATGACGGAACTCTATGCCGCGCCCGGCAATCCGGGCATTGCCGAATATGCGGCGCTCGCCGCCCTTGATATCGAGGACCATGGCGCAGTCGTCTCCTTCTGCAAGGAAAAGGCCATCGACTTTGTCGTCGTCGGCCCGGAGGCGCCGCTGGTCGCGGGTATAGCCGATCGGCTGCGGGCCGAGGGCATCGCCGTGTTCGGACCCTCCACGGCCGCTGCCCAGCTCGAGGGCTCCAAGGGTTTCACCAAGGATATCTGCGCCCGCTACGATATCCCGACCGGCGCCTACCAGCGCTTCAACAATGCACCGAAGGCAAAGGCCTATATCCGCGAGCAAGGCGCCCCGATCGTCGTCAAGGCCGACGGGCTTGCCGCCGGCAAGGGCGTCACTGTCGCCATGACGGTGGATGAAGCGCTTGCCGCCGTCGATGACTGCTTCGAGGGCGCTTTTGGCGAGGCCGGCGCGGAAGTGGTGATCGAGGCCTATCTCGATGGCGAAGAGGCGAGCTTCTTCTGCCTGAGCGACGGCAAGCACGCGCTTGCGCTCGCCACCGCCCAGGACCACAAGCGCGTCGGCGACGGCGATACCGGCCCGAACACCGGCGGCATGGGCGCTTATTCCCCTGCTCCTGTGATGACGGCGGAAATGGTCGAGCGGACCATGAAGGAAATCATCGAGCCGACGATGCGCGGCATGGCGGAAAGCGGCTATCCTTTCTCCGGCGTCTTCTTCGCCGGGCTGATGATCACTGCCAAGGGGCCGGAACTGATCGAATACAATGTCCGCTTCGGCGATCCGGAATGCCAGGTGCTGATGATGCGGCTGAAGAGCGACCTGCTGCCGCTGCTTCTCGCCTGCGCCAACGGCACGCTGGATCAGGTCAGTGCCGAATGGAGCGACGACGTGGCGCTGTCCGTGGTCATGGCCTCGAAGGGTTATCCGGGTTCCTACGCCAAGAACACGCCGATCGCGGCGCTGCCCGCCGACAGCGACGGGGCCAAGGTGTTTCATGCCGGCACGGCGCTGAAGGACGGCGCCCTGGTTGCGACCGGCGGCCGGGTGCTGAACGTCACCGCGACCGGCAAGACCGTCAGCGAGGCACAGAAGCGCGCCTATGCCCTGGCCGGCAAGGTGGAGTGGGAAAACGGTTTCAGCCGCAGCGACATCGGCTGGCAGGCCATCGCGCGGGAAAAAGCCTGAAAACGTAAACGCAATGCCTGTCCCGAATTCCCGTCTCCACTAAACTTTTACCTAATCTCCTGACGGGATGGAAACAAAGAGACGCTAATCTCTCGGTCACGATAAGACGGAGTGGTTTGTTATGCGTCCCTTCTTCCTGACCTTGGCATGCGTGCTGGCCGCCGGTTCGGCCATGGCGTCGTCGATACAACCCATCGACAGCAAGACGCAGACAGGCGGCGGCAGCATCCTCGATAAGGTCTGCACCGATTGCCCGGCCATCAAGCCACAAATCGCCAAGAAGGACTATGTGGTGCCGGAACTAACGCCGGGCACGCAATCCATCGTCATTCGCGACATTGATGGCCAGAAGAAGGTGGTGCGTACCGAAGCCTGGATGGGCGGTTCGCCGGTGGTCTTCATCTCCAAGCCGACGCCCGAGGCTCTGGCGGCCGCAAACACAGCGCCCGACGGCATCGACATGACCGCGATGACCGCGGCTCTGCCCAAGCCCGCCCGGACGCAGGAGCCCGCACCGCTCGACCTCTCCGGCTTCCAGCTTCGCCAGTAAAATAGCTGCCCAATCCAGTTCCCTGCCCCGCCCGGCCAAAGTTTCGGTCGACGGGGTCCGCCGCAAGGCGGACCAATGCGCCCCTGAAGAGAAGCAGGGGCGCATTCGTTTTTCATGGACAAGGCGTGGAAGCTTCGCTTGCAGCTCAAGATAATATTGAAATTGGTTCAATATTATTTATTGCGGCGCAACATATCCCACACTCAAAGCCGCTTAATTGCCGATCACGCCGTTTTGATTAAATCTTTATTAGACATAAAACGCGAGGTTACTTGAACCGGACAGCAGCATGTCTTTTCGAGCAGCAGCAAGCGTATTGAGATTTTCTCAGGCGATCGCACAGGCGGTAGGAAACCGCGCCGGTATTCACCCTACCCTGTTGCGAGGCACTATGAAGAATCTCAAGATCGCACATCAGCTCTTCGCCCTTCTGGGCGTGCTTATGGCCGTTTTCGCCGTGGCAACCTATCTGCAAATCCGTTCATCGGCCGACGCGATCTATAGCGAGCGTTACGAAATGCTGCGCACGCAGGTCGAATCCGGCATTTCCGTTCTGAATTTCTATTATGCTCAGGAGCAGGCCGGCAAGCTGACCGAAGAACAAGCCAAGGCCCAGGCCTATGCCGTCGTCAACAGCATGAAATATACGCCAGACGGCTATCTCTTCGGCTATGACTACGACGTCAACATGGTCTTCCACTACGACAAGTCGAAAATCGGCCTGAGCCTGAAGGGACAGCCCGACCCGAAGGGCCACTATTATCGCGAGGAACTGGTCAAACTCGGCCAGCAGGGCGGCGGCCTCTCCGACTTCTACGCCAACAAGCCCGGCCAGCCGGCCAACGCCATGTTCCCCAAGACCGCCTATGCCCGCGCCTTCGAGCCCTGGAAGGTCGTTGTCGTTACCGGCGTCTACATGGACGACCTCGGCGCGCAGGTCGAGGCGAAGATCTGGACGACCGTGTGGTCGACCCTCGCACTCTTCCTTGTGGTGCTCGGCGCTGCTTTCGTCGTGATCCGCGGCATCACTAAGCCGCTCACCGAGGTTCACGCCGCGCTCAAGGCGGTTGCCGACGAGGACGTGCACATCACGATACCGCATGCCGGCATGCGCAACGAGATCGGCTTGATGGCCAAGGCCACGCTGGCGCTGCAGGAGAAGATCCGCGAGCGTCATGCATTGACCGAACGCCAGGTCGCGCAGGATGAGGAAATCAACGCCGAGCGCCAACAGAACCTGCGTCAGCAGCAAGACGAGGCCGAGGAACAGGCCCGCGTCGTCTCGACTATCGGCAAGGCGCTGGAGCAACTTGCGCGGGGCGATCTGACCGTGCGCTGCGGCGATATCGGCATCAGCTATGCCGGCCTGCGCAACAACTTCAACGAGGCACTCTCCCATCTTGAAGCCGCCATGGGCCGAGTCAATGCCAAGGGCAACGACATCGGCGTCAGCAAGGAAGAGATCCGCCGCGCCTCCAACGAACTGTCGCAGCGCACCGAGCGCCAGGCCGCCAGCCTCGAGGAAACATCAGCGGCTCTCGACGAGCTGACCGTCGCTGTCCGCCAGACGGCGGAAGGCGCGCATGAGGCCAGCAAGCGCGTTCATGCCGTCAGCACCGAGGCGTCACGCAGCGATGCCGTCGTTGCCCAGGCGATCGAGGCAATGAGCGGTATCGAAAAATCGTCCACCGAGATCAGCAAGATCATCGGCGTCATCGATGAGATCGCCTTCCAGACCAACCTCCTGGCGCTGAACGCCGGGGTCGAAGCGGCTCGCGCCGGCGAATCCGGCAAGGGCTTTGCCGTCGTCGCCCAGGAAGTACGCGAGCTCGCCCAACGGTCCGCCGCAGCCGCCAAGGAGATCAAGGACCAGATCGCCCGCTCCTCCGGTCAGGTCGATCAGGGTGTCCGTCTTGTCGGCGAGGCCGGCGAAGCGCTGAAGCGCATCTCCGACCAGATCAAGGCAGCGAACGAGATCGTCTCGAAGATCGCCCACAGCGCCTCCGAACAGGACACGACGCTGCGCTCGATCTCGTCGTCGATGAACCAGCTCGACGCCGCCACGCAGCAGAACGCCGCCATGGCGGAGGAGACCACGGCATCGGCCGAAACGCTGGCCGCCGATACCGAGGACCTGCTCGGCCTGATCCGCGGCTTCCACGTCAATGAGAGCCACCCGGTCGCACAGGCCCGCCGCGCCGCCTAGGCTAAGCCGCAACAGACATAGCAAACCGTCGGGCGCAATCCGGCGGTTTTTCTTTGTCCAAATATAGAAGAGGGTCACTCCGCGGCGGCGATCCGCGCGGCCAGCCGGTCGATCTCGCGATCGGAATAGACCTCGATGCCGGCCCGTTTCAGCAAGGCTGCGGTAACGCCATCACCCGGATGCTTAGCACCTGAAAATGTGCCGTCGTAGATGAAGCCGGAGCCACAGGACGGACTGCCGTCGATGAGCAGGGCATAGCGACAGCCGGTTTCCTTGGCGAGCGCCAGGGCGCTCTCGGCAGCCTGGCGAAATCCATCGGTGACATCGCCGCCGCAGATTTCCATTACACGCGCAGTACCAGCGAGCACATCCTCGCCCACAGCGCCATCGGCGATCTCGGCCGGAGGCCGGGGCACGACCATGCCGGCCGACATCTCAGGACAGATGGTTACGAGTCGCCCCTCTTCGCGCCATCGGTCGATGGCTGGATGGAGAAGCGGTTTGGCGCGACCGTCATAGCGGACGGCATGGCCCATGAGGCAGGCGCTGACGAGGATTTTTCCGGTCATCGCGCCTCCCTTTCCTACCCCGCGATCTTCGAGAAGTCCGCGACCGTTCCCGTTGCCTCGCGGATCAGGCGCAGCAGCGCCAGACGGTTGGCGCGAATGGCGGCGTCTTCGTCGTTGACGAGGACGTCTCCGAAGAAGCGGTCGACCGGCGCGCGCAGCGTGGAAAGTGCGGCCATGGCGGAGCGGAAGTCTTCGCCGGCGATTGCCTTGGCGGCTTCGGCCGAGGCCTTGGTGACGGCGGCGAACAGATCCTTTTCCGCATCGAGCTTCAACAGGTTTTCGGAGACGCCATCGGCGACGACGGTGCCCTTCTTTTCCTCGGCGGCGAGAAGCTGCGTGGCGCGCTTGGTGCCGGCGAGCAGGTTCTTGCCGTCTTCCGAGGTGATGAAAGCCGTCAGCGCCTCGACGCGGCGGGCAACCATCAGGAGATCGTCGGCGTCCGGCGTCAGCACGGAGTCGATGAGGTCGTAGCGGGCGCCCTGATCGCGCAGATAGACTTTCAGGCGGTCGTGGAAGAAGGCAAGGAGATCCGCATCCTTCATTATAGCCAGCAGCGGCAGGCGCACCTTACGTTCCAGCAGAATCCGGACCACACCTAAAGCCGCGCGGCGCAGCGCATAGGGATCCTTCGAACCGGTGGGCTTCTCGTCGATCGTCCAGAAGCCGATCAACGTGTCCAGCTTGTCGGCCAGCGCCACGGTGATTGCCACCTTATCGTCCGGCACACGGTCGGACGGGCCTTGCGGCTTGTAATGATCCTCGATTGCGGCAGCGACGGAGGCGTCTTCACCCTGCAGCACCGCATATTTGCGGCCCATGAGGCCCTGAAGCTCGGGGAATTCGCCAACGGCTTCAGTACGCAGGTCGGCCTTGGCGAGGACTGCGGCGCGATCGACCTTGGCGGGATCGGCGCCAGTGATCTTAGCGAGTTCAGCCGCCAACGTACGGATGCGGGAAACGCGCTCGCCCTGGCTGCCAAGCTTGGCATGGAAGGTGACGTTCAGCGCGTCGAGCTTGGCCATGCGCTGATCCAGCGGCTTCTTCAGGTCGAGGCCGAATTTCACGGCAGACGCTTCCAGCGTTTCGAGGTCCGGCAGATCGCCCTGATCGCGCTTCCAGAAATGCAGCGCGTCGGAAAGACGGGCGCGCACAACCTTGCCATTACCGTGAATGATCTCCTTGCCGCCATCCGTCGCCTGGATATTGGAGACGAGGATAAAACGGTTGGAGAGCGTTTCGCCGGCCTGCGAACGGGTGACAAAACACTTCTGGTTGGTCTTGATGGTCAGGCGGATGATTTCCGAGGGGATCGACAGATAGTCCTCCTCAAAAGAGCCCATCAGGACCTGCGGCCACTCGACCAGGCCGGAAACCTCTTCCAGCAGGCCCTCGTCCTCGACCAATTCCAGGCCATTGGCGAAAGCGATGTCGCGGGCGTCGTGCAGGATGATGTCCTTGCGGCGCTCGGCATCAAGAACGACCTTGGCCTTTTCCAGGTTTGCGACATAGTCGTCGAAACGCTTGACGGTGATCGGGTCGGGCGCATGGAAGCGATGGCCGTAAGTCACGTTTGAGGCGACGATGCCGTCGATCTCGAAGGGGATGACGACGGTCTCTTCATGCTCGGTGCCGAAGGTGCAGACGATCGACTGCAGCGGGCGCACCCAGCGCAGCGAGCCCGGCTTGGCCGACGCCTTGCCCCAGCGCATCGACTTCGGCCAGGGAAAATCGCGGATGATCCCAGGCATGACGTCGGCAACGATCTCCTCGGCGCCACGGCCGGGCTTGGAGATGATCGCAACATAGAAATCGCCCTTCTTCGGGTCGCTCTGAACCTGAGCCTCGGCGATGGAAGACAGACCCGCACCGCGCAAGAAGCCTTCGATCGCCTTTTCGTTGGCGTCGGTGCGCGGTCCCTTGCGCTCTTCCCGCACATCGGCGGAGCGCGCCGTCACGCCACGAATATCCAGCGTCAGGCGTCGCGGCGTCCAATATTCGCGCGCGCCCTCATAGGACAGACCAGCCTCGACCAGCGCGTCGGTGACGAGCTTCTTCAGATCGCCGGCAGCCTTGCGCTGCATACGGGCGGGAATTTCCTCGGAGCGGAGTTCGAGAAGGAGATCGGGCATGTCAAGGTTCCTCACCCTCCCCTTGAGAGAGAGGGTCGGCACGGTGTGCCGGAGTGTGGTGAAAATGGTCGGCCTCTGCTAGCAAAATTTGCCGCTGCTGCACAATGGCAAATATCGTATCCAGAACAGCCTCAATCTCGTCTGTTACCTCGGCATTCCAAAACCGGACGACGTAATAGCCTTGGCTTTCGAGAAATGCCGTGCGCTCGGCATCATAGCGCCTTGCCGCATCTTCCGCGTGCTGGCCGCCGTCAAGTTCGATAATCAAACCTATCTGGTGGCAGGCGAAATCGGCGAAATAGCGCCCAATCGGAACCTGCCGTCGAAAATGCGTGCCTTCGATGGGGACGCGCCACAGATGCTTCCAAAGCTTCGCCTCGGCATCGGTTGAACCAGCGCGCAGGCGGCGGCTGTTGGCGATTTTGAAGCGATCGAGTTTGGAGGGCGTCTTCGGCATAAGGAGATCTCTAACCTCTTGAAATAGCGAGACCGCTACGTGGTTTCAAACACCCTCCCCTTGAGGGCAGGGGAATCGCATATGGTTTCTATTGGATTGAATTGTTGAGGAAAAAGGATTCTCTAAA
>NZ_JBXAPH010000018.1:0-51574 GCF_058803745.1 Rhizobium sp. GW821-FHT14E12 | reverse complement strand
GGCCGCTGCAAAGCAGCAAAGGTATAGCGTCTGCTTCAAAGACAGAAAGCCGTTCCCCTTGTGACCCATGCACCAATACCGCGGTGGGACCAACTTGATAGTTTAATCGGTGATGTGCAAAATCCCGCTCGGGTTCTCTCCATATCAACAGTGTAAAATCTCGACATTAATAATAGAAATGAGTGATATTGGGAAGTATTCATGATCACCGGATGGTTTTTCCGCTCGCATTCGCAGGGTTTTTATCAGAACGTTGCGTGACAACCGAAATCGTTCTTTGTTCGAGCAGTTACGAGGTTGAAATATTCTTATGGAAGAGCGCCGACTCCTTTATATCTGTGGCTTTGCGCCACATCCCAATTCGAGCTCCTCGGGACAGAAAATTGCCTTTGCGAAAATCGAGGAATTTTCCAAATCCTTCGTCAGGATCGATGTTTTATATTTTATCAATGAGCTGGAAGAACTTGACGCTGGCCGCGCTTTGCCCCCGTGGCCCGCCAACGTTGGCGACAAGATCCCGATGCGCATCACGAAGAGTATGCGGGTCGTAGCCGGTCTACTGATGCCGCATCTGCCGATGTTCGTATCGGTTCGTCGGCTTGCGGCAAGACGGGAAGTCGCGCGGCGCCTTTCCGATCCGGCCTATACGGACTTTTACAGCGATTTCTCTCAGGGCTCGGCCGTGCTGTCGCGCCGCCAGTTGGCGCGGTTCATCGTTCGCCAGCATGATGTGGTGTCAAAACTTTATGGACGACAGGCCGATAATGCCGGCGGACTGAAGAAACTCTTCTACCGGATGGAAGAAGCGAAGACCCGAGCATGGGAGCATGGTGTGTGGTCCAGCGCCGCGGGGATTGAAACTCTCTCCGAGGACGATGCGGCACTTATCCGCGACGCACACCCGTCGACGCCGGCGAAGTGCGTACCGCCAATGACCACGGTGGCGCTGGACCCTCAAATGCGAACCGCCGCCACGATCGTGCCCGGACGCATGATCTTCTTCGGAAACATGTCACGGCAGGAAAACATCGATGCCGTCGTCTGGATGGCGCGCGATATCCTGCCGCAAATTCACAAGCGCAATCCGGAAGCTCATCTTTGGATCATCGGGGCGCATCCGTCGGACGAAGTATTGGCTCTGTCAGGGCCATCGATCCATGTGACAGGGTTCATCGAATCTCCGATGGAATTGTTTGCCCAGGCGGAGATCGCCGTCGTTCCCTTGCGGCTTGGATCAGGCGTCAAGATCAAGGTGATCGAGACGATCGCAGCCGGCATTCCAACAATTACGACACCGGTCGGCGCCGAGGGCATTCCCTCGCACAGTTTGCTGACGATTGCGGGATCGGCGGTGGAATTTGCAGACAGTGTCTGCCGTGCCTTTGCCAGAGGGTAGTGCGCGAATTCGTCGTTCAGTAAGAGATCGCGGACGGCATTACGCGCTCCCGGCATCGATATGCATTGCAATGGCAGACAACGGCATCGCCGGCGTGTCGTCCATGGCGGCGATGCGGCGTGAGTATTTGCACAATATCCGGTTACGTCCGGTGAACGACCGCGAGCTTCAGGCTATCCTTATATGCCGGTATCCGTGACGAAACAGACAGTGGACCGTGCAGAACCCTGGCGAGATTTGCGGCCAGTTCGCTGGCATGCTCCGACAGACATGTCAAATGATGGCCCGACAGCTGGATATGGAGAAAGCTGCTGGCCAGGCGCAGCCACTGCGTTCCATCATAGAGCCCGCACCGCCGCCCACCGTGATCGAGCCCTGTCGAAAGAACGACGATCGGCGTCGTCGTCGTCGGTGGCAGATAGGATGCGGTTGCGGCCAGATAAACACTACGCAGCGCAGCGTTCGTTTCCCGGATACGCCGCTCCTCAACTCCCGCCAAATCCTCGCTCTTGGCTGCATGCTTCAAGTGGTGTGCCGCGAGATTGCGCGCGAGCCGCCCGATATCGCCGGGCGGCAGACGGACGGTTCGGCCTATATTCCAGAGCGCGTTCATCAGGTGGCCGAACGATTTCTGCACCTTCAACGAACGCCTCTCCACCGTGGCAAGGGTTGCGGCGATGGCCCCGTGCAAACGCCTGTAGTAGGGCCACGTATTCAGCGATGGCGGCTCGATCATCAAGACGAGTTCGACCTCGCGGCCCTGCTCCTTGAGCAATCTGGCGCATTCGTAGGCGACCAGTGCGCCATTGCAATAGCCGCCAAGCCTGTAGGGGCCGGCGGGACGGAAGGCGAGAATGTCTTTCAGACGTTCTTTTGCCATCCATTCGATGCTTGGGCGCAAGCCTGGATCCGCAAGCCCATGCGGCGCAAGGGCTGCAATGGGATAGCCGCACTCGGCGGCTAGACGGCGAACATAGAAGCCGCCCATCTCGAAATCACCATGCAGGAAGATGAGCGGATTGCCCGCCATCTCGGCATTGTAGAGTTTGAGCGTTTCGCTTTCCTCCGCACACGCCCTGCGCCAGAATCTCAACTTTTCAAGACGACGGCCCCTGATGTCGTCTCTTGTCCTGTTTTCGTCATTCATGACTTCCCCCGTCACCCACCTTAGAATACGGGTTGCACCAGCAGCGGCGCCAGATGCAACGGCCGCGTAGCCTTTCTCTTGGAATGAATATCCAACCACACTCGCTCCACCTGATCGGTCGTCAACTGCGTGGCTTTAGCTGTCTCCTCTACCCCGAGCCCCTCGTTCAGAGCATGGAGACACAGATCCATGCGGTCGTAGGGCAATGCGAAGTAAAACTCCTCCTGGGTTTGAGTGAGCGACCATGTATCGGTTGTCGGGGGTCTGCGGCAGACCTCTTCCGGCACGCCCAGATATTCGGCGATCTGATAGACCTGCGACTTATACAGATGCGCGATCGGCTTCAGGTCGGCTGCTCCGTCACCATTCTTCACGAAGAAGCCCTGATCGTATTCGAGCCGGTTCGGTGTTCCCAAGACTGCATAGTTCAGGCGATCCGCGTGGTAGTATTCCATCTGCTTGCGGGTTCGCTGCTTCATATTGGTGGCGGCAACAATACCGAGATAGACGGAAGCCGGCATGCGGTGCCGCGTCTGCGATCCATCCGGAGCTTGAAGCACCAGCGTCGAAAGGGCATATCCTTTGCCGGCTAATAGATTGGACATCACCACCTTGCAAGACCAACCCGAACCATAGGCGGGTTCTACTTGCCGGATGAAGTTGTCGCGCCGCTCGTAACAGCCCATCGCCGCAAGAGCAGACCCAATATCCTCGATCGCGCCTTCCAGCGAAAAGGCCTTGGCGACCTCTTGCCCAAGCGAGAGACTTTCCGGGTCGGAATCGTTTTCCGGCATGAAGATAGCAAAGACGTTGCGTGCGCCGAGCGTATAAGCGGCAAGAGCCGCGCAGACACTGGAATCCACGCCTCCGGACAGACCTATGACAAGCCCTCGACGACGCATCTTGTTGTGCACCTGATCGCGCATCGCCTCCGCGATACGATCGACCTCTGCCGCAGCGTCGATCCGCAAAGCGTCTGAGGACAGCGCGCTATGGATGGAGAGAGGACTTGGGTTCATTCTGCCGGCTCCATTGATTGCTCGAATTCTTCTGCAGCGAGCCTGCGGCTCACCTTCCCAGTATCGGTCTTGGGCAATTCCATCCGGAAAGAGACGGAACGTGGCACCATGAAATCCTCAAGATTTCTCTGGCAGTGGCGAATGACCATCTGCTCGTTCAGAGAAGGATCGGAGGCAACGACGACGGCGTGAATCGCCTGCCCCAGAATGGGATCCCGCCTGCCGAAGACGACGACTTCCGCCACACCCGGACAGGCGTGAATGGCAGCCTCTACTTCCTTTGGCGCGACTTTCTCGCCGCGTGTCTTGATGATGTCGTCCTTGCGGCCGACGAAATAGAGGAAGCCATCGGCATCGGCTCGAAACAGGTCGCCAGTGTAGAGAACGCGCTCCCACGGATTTGGCCCGCGTCGCAACACCTTCGCGGTTGCCTCCTCATTCTCCCAATAGCCCTGCATGACGTGCGGACCACGAATGACGAGTTCTCCCACGACACCGTGCGCAACCTTTCGGCCCTGATTGTCCACCACATAGGCCTGTGTATTCGGTATGGCGACGCCGACCGAACCAGGACGAAGATCGAGTTGCGACGGCGGCAGCCAGGTGCAACGCTTGCATTCGGTCAAACCGTACATCGAAAATAGCATCACATCCGGAAATAGCGCCCGCAGACGTTCAATATGCTCGGGCGGAAGCGCAGCAGCGGTGTTGGTGATATAGCGAAGAGCCGGCAGAGAACCGGGAACCAGATCCCGCATGCCGAGGATCAACGCGGCCATGGTTGGAACCAGTGGGAATCCCGTGACCTTCTCCCGACGCATGGTATCGAAAATGACTTGAGGGAAGGCGAAGGATTTCTCCAGAACGATAGTTGCGCCGACCTTGGTCGCCATCAGGACCTGATAAAGCCCATAGTCGAAGGCGATCGGCAGAACATTCAGGATCACATCGTCGGCGGTATTCCTCAGATAGGCGGTGATCGATGTCGCTGCCGCCTCGATATTTCGATGCGTCATCATCACGCCCTTCGGCCGTCCCGTTGAACCCGAGGTATAGATCAGCATTGCCAGATCCATGTCGATCCCGACATGGCCAACCGGCCGTGCCGAACCGGCGATACTGTCGGAAAAACGCGCGGCGCCGGGCAGAAGCGAGCCGGGATCTCCTGAGATGATTGCCACCTCCACACTGGTTTCTTCCGCCAGGGCCTGCTCGAGAACACCGGCCAGTCTTGCCTGCGTAATCACCGCGCGCGCGCGGCAATTGCGCAGTACAAATGCCAGCTTGTCCGCTTTGGTCGAAGGATTGACCGGACTGAAGACTCCTCCAGCTTTCAGAACGGCAAAAATCGAAACAACCGCCTCCCAGCAATTATCCATGAAGATCATCGTACGATCACCCGGCCGCAGGCCCTTGATCTGCAGGTCTGCCGCCAGATGATCTGAAAGCGCGTCAAGATCGGTGAAACTCAGGCTCATGTCCCTTGTCACAAGAGCCAACTTGTCTCCCCACCGTCTGGCGCTGTAGCGCAGGAAATTCTCGACGCGCATTGTCCCCTCCCATTCGTGTTTTCAGGCTACCGCTGCAACCGGATCGGTTGCCGATCTCTTGCTGGCGATGAAAGCAGCGACCTTGGAAATCGAGTCGAAGTTGGCTGGCAGGATTTCCGCATCGCCGACGGTGATGCCGAAGCTATCTTCGACGAACGTGACCAGCTCCAGAATGCCGGTGGAATCGATGATGTCGTTCTCGATCAATGAGGCATCGTCGGCGATCGCCCTTGTCGTGTCTCCAAACAGAAAGCTCTCGACGACAAAGGTCCTGATTTGCTCTTTCAGCGGAATCATGGTGTTTTTCTCCCTTCAGATAACGGCTGCCATTTCACGATCACTCCCATCCCCGGCCGATCGTGTTACGAATGTTTCATTCCATAGCTGCGTCGACAGGATGCCGACGAAGGCCGTATTGTCCCGAAAGCCATCGGTTTGCCGCCTGCATTTCGCGAGCAGCTTTTCGGCCGACACCGGATTGAACAAGCCCGTTTCCTGCAGCGCCCGCGGCGAAAACAGGCGTTCGACATAGTCCGGCTCCCGCCCGGCAAAGAACGAGCGGCTGTCGGGCGCGCGGTAGGGCTGCTTGGTCCGATTTCCGATCGATGGTGGCAAAAGGCCCGCTGTCGCTCTGCGCAGGATATGTTTCTCGACGAAACCCTTGAGCTTCATTCCCGGAGAAATCCGCGAGGCGAACTCCACCAGACGATGATCCAGGAACGGAAACCGCCCTTCGACGCCATGGGCCATCGACATGCGGTCGCCCTGGCTGGACAGAATATAGTCGGGGAGCAGGAACTTCGTTTCCAAGTACTGCGCCCGGTGCTGCGGATGCCAACGCGCAAAATCCCTAGGTAGCCGGGACAGCACTTCGTCGGTCGCATCATAGCCGGCAAGCCTTGCCTTGAGGTCGCAGGAAAAAAAGATCTTCGCTGCCGCCGTGCTGCGATACCGCGGACGATGCGAGAACAACGGATCGTCCATATCGGCGCTGCCAGCCCCGAAGAAGGCGGCAAGTGCTTCCGGCGTCTGCTGGCTCAGGCCGGGTAAATAAGGATAGAGCCGTCGGAACAGGAGCGGCCTGCGAGACGAGGCCGGTTGCCTGGCGCAGAAGCTGCGAACGCGAGCCTCCTTGAAAATATCGTAACCCGCGAAAACCTCATCCGCACCTTCGCCTGTCAGCACGACCTTCATCCCTTCCTCGCGCACATGGCGTGACAGGAGATGGAGAGGTGCTGGCGCCGTGCGGATGACAGGTTTCTCCGTTTGGGCGATGACCGAAGGAAAGATGCCGGCTATCTGATCCGGCCCACACGCAACTGCCGAATGGCGCGTGCCGAGTGCCTGGACCATCTCATTCTGAAAATAGCTCTCGTCATGCTCGGCGGTGTCGAAGGTGACGGAAAATGTTCTCAGACCCGCTACCGCATAAGGCTTGGCCAGGGCGCAAGTGATCGACGAATCCAGCCCTCCGGACAGATAGGCGCCGACTGGAACATCGGCCCTCATGCGGATCGCTGTCGCATCGTCGAGCAAGGCAAGCAGCTCGTCCGCGATATCGGCTTCATCGCGTTCATCCGCCTTCTCGTCGGCATCCGGAAACGAAACGTCCCAATATCGGCGTATCGCAACGCCGTTGCCATCAACGATCATAAGGTGGCCGGCCGGCAATTCCGAGATACCCTTGAACATGGTACGCGGAGGGACCGGCGCCCACATGGTGAATACCTGGTCCAGCGCGAAAGGATCGATCTCTGCATCAACCCCCGGCACTTTCAGCAGGGCTTTGACCTCGGAGGCGAAAAACAACATCCGCGAATGTTCGACGTAAAAGACCGGACGTACGCCCATGCGATCGCGCGCGATTAACATACGCTGCCGAGTGGCATCCCAAATCGCAAAGGCGAAATCGCCGTTCAGCAGATAAACGCAATCGGGACCCATATCCTGATAGAGATGAATGATCACTTCGGTGTCGGACGCAGTCCGGAAGATGTGTCCCTTGGCTTCCAGGGATTGGCGCAATTCGATGTGATTGAAAATCTCACCGTTGAAACTGATTGAAACGGAGCCGTCGACATTCGACATCGGCTGCTGGCCATCAACCAAACCCACAATGGAGAGGCGGCGATGTCCTAATCCAACGCCGATGCTGGTGAATACGCCATCTTCATCGGGGCCGCGGTGCTGGAGAGATCCCGCCATCCGCTTCAGCAGGCTTACGGCATCAGCCGGTACCATGCCATTTCCGAAATATCCCAGAATGCCGCACATACAAATTCCCCGCTGGAACGAAGGCATTGGAAACGCCTCATGCAACGTTCCCGTCATCCGTAAGCTTGTCGGTGCGGACCGGGGGAAGCAATGGAGCAATGGGATTACCCCGACTGGAAGGAGTAGACATAACCACCCTCAGCCAAAGGTAGGTAGCCCACATGCCCCGGCCCCATCGCCTTTACGCACCTCGCCTCCAATGGGAACATCCGCCCAGCTAAATGCGGGCGAGGCAAAGCGGTATGTCGGGCGGCATGCAAGACAGAAGGGATCAGGATCGTGACAGATAATACGAGAGCGAATGAGACGCGCACGACGAACGTCAAACCTTACTTCACTCGACAGACTGAGGACTTTCCCGCGATGGCCACAGAGAAAGAGACTACCGCAACCTTCATGAATCTTGACTTCGAGCTCGGGCCAAACGTTCTTGTGCCGCGCAAAGAGACGGAATTGCTGGGAACGGTCTGCATCGATCGTCTCAGCCAGGGCACCGTTGCCCCAGTTGTCGTCGACATGTGTTGCGGTTGTGGCAATCTGGGAATTGCTATCGCAACGAAGATTGATGACGCTCAGGTCTGGTCTTGTGATCTGACGCCGGAGACGGTCGACGTGGCTTGGCGTAATGTCATCCGGTTTGGCCTGCAGGACAGGATGAGCGTTGTTCAGGGCGACATGTTCGAAAATATCAGAAACATCGGGCTGGAAGGTCACGTCGACCTCGTTGTCTGCAATCCGCCCTATATTTCGAGCGGCCGCCT
This sequence comes from Rhizobium sp. GW821-FHT14E12, assembly GCF_058803745.1. Classification (NCBI taxonomy): domain Bacteria; kingdom Pseudomonadati; phylum Pseudomonadota; class Alphaproteobacteria; order Hyphomicrobiales; family Rhizobiaceae; genus Rhizobium; species Rhizobium sp. GW821-FHT14E12. Next base: position 43,427 of record NZ_JBXAPH010000018.1, on the reverse strand, counting down.
TGAGGCGGACCGTGCACATCTGCTGGAGAGTGAGCCTCGCGAAGCCTTCGATGGCGGCCCATACGGAATTTCGATCCAGCAGCGCCTCATCCGGGATGCAGTCGAATTCCTGAAGCCCAGCGGCTGGCTGGCGTTCGAATTTGGCGAAGGGCAGGAGCGGCAGGCCGCCGCTTTGCTCGCACGGACACGCGCCTACGCGCCCGTTCAGTTCATTCTCGATCCATCGGGAATTCCGCGCGTCGCGCTTGCCATGAAACTGTCAGGCGGTCAGTAGAGCTGCCGGATGGATGGCCGTGAGATTGCGGCATGCATAAACAAACATGCAAGCCGCTTACGTATGCTGGCGGGTCTCGAGAAAATCAGGATCCGCCATTGCCCATATTGCGGCCTGGGTGCGGTTCCTGACGTCAATCTTGCGCAGTATGGTCTTGATATGGACCTTGACGGTGCTTTCCGTGATTTCCAGTCGGCGGGCAATCTGCTTGTTCGACTCTCCGCCCATGACCAGTTTCAGGATTGCTTTTTCCCTTGGGGAGAGGTTGCGAACGCCGTTGACGAGCCTCGTTGTTTGAACGGGTATCGCAGCCATGCGCGCGTCATGTTCGTGGACATCGAAAACATCGGAACCAGCATCCGGGCGGATGATCGCGTCGCCCAGTTCAAGCTGTTTCGGCGCGAATGACGTCGTATCGTCGAGCGCCACAAGTCGCAAGTCGGGCTTGTCAACGGATACCACGGGCGTCCGTGGATCCTCCCGACCGCCCGCGTTCGAAACGGACCAGCCCGAGATCACCGAACACTCCTCGGAGATCAGCTGCAAAGCTTTCACAAAACTCTCCGACGAGAGGCCTTTATGGAGATAGCCTTTCGCACCCCGGTCAAGGATGGCAGTCGCCTCGTCGTGGTTATAGGCATCGGCAAGCACAACGACGCGCACTTTTGGATTGATCGACAGCACGGCCGTCACAAAATCCAGAATGGCAACATTGGCAACCGTGCCAATCACGCACACTGCAAGAGGCTCCATTTTCGGCAAGTCACGGAGATCCTCCAGTGTTTCTCCCATTCCGATTACTTCAAAAGACGACGACCCGAGAATAAGTCGAGTACCCTCCCGGAATAAGCGGCTTGAATCAAATATATAAGCCGGGCTGAGCATAAAAATACCCCCCCTTCCCCGACAAGAAAAGATGCATAACCCCAATTTTGATCTTATTGGCGCTCGTCATGCAACGATTGCGCGCATATAAATTAATAAATACTTTATTTATCTTGTCAAATACTTTCGTAAAACCGCAACATCCTACACCCTCGTAATAGTCAATATTTCGCAAAATAAAGTGTCATTATATTGTAATTATACCTCTTTTTCCAACGATTAATATTCAACTAATAACTCGTATTAGTTCGTTCGAACAATAGTCATTGGAGTTACCTCCTCTGTTTCCTTGCAAACCTTGCGCCACAAATGATGTGCTCTGCCTGAGGAAACACGGATCGGCTGACAATCTCGGCCGTAACCAGACCCGAAGAGGAGCATCCCGTGAACCAACCGCCGAAATTTACTCAAGACGTCAGATCGCTGCGGGCCATGCCTGGGATGAGATACACGCCGCGACAAGGGGCGTTCGGCATATTGATCAAGCGGGCATTCGACGTGTGCGCCTCGCTTTTCCTGCTCTTACTCGCCGCTCCGCTATTTGTCGTCATCGGCCTGCTGGTTGCGCTTGACGGAGGCCCGATCATCTACAGGCATGCGCGCGTCGGAAAGGGCATCAGGCCGTTCGATTGTCTCAAGTTCCGCACGATGATGCTTGGTGCAGACGGCTGCCTGCAGGAATATTTGTCATATCACCCGCAGGCCAAGGCCGAATGGGTTCGCGACCAGAAACTCGTGTTCGATCCGCGCGTTACGCCGACGGGGAAATTCCTGCGGGCAACCAGCCTCGATGAGCTTCCACAGCTGATCAATGTCCTGCGCGGAGACATGAGCCTCGTCGGACCACGCCCTGTCACCAGTGCGGAGCTTAGCCATTACAACCGGCATGTCAGCGAATACGCCAGCGTGCTGCCTGGCATTACCGGCCTATGGCAGGTCAGCGGGCGTAACGATCTCAGCTACGAGCGACGCGTCGAGCTCGATTGCGAGTATGTGCGGCAGCATACGCTCCTTATGGACTTCAAAATCCTGTTTCGGACTGCAGGGGTTCTTTTGTCCCGCAGGGGAGCACGATAGCCATGAAGAACGTCGTTGCGTCCGATGCTGCCACCCTCGATGGTGGCACCCGTTCAGAAATAGCCGGCGTATCGGTTCTCATGGCAACCTATGTACGGGAAGAGGCCAGCAATCTCTATGCGAGCCTGGAAAGCCTGCGTATCCAAACGCGCCCGGCGGATCAGATCGTACTCGTTATTGACGGTGCGATCGACGAGGCTCAGGAAAAAGTAATCGCGACTTTTGCCGCGTTGAATGCGCCATGGGAATTCACGGTGCTGCGGCTGCAACAGAATGGGGGGCTCGCCCGCGCACTGAATGCCGGGCTTGGTGTGTGCACCCGGTCGGTCATCATGCGTATGGACAGCGACGATATCTGTCTTCCCGACAGGATAGAGGTCGAGGTCAGGTTTCTTGAAGCCCATCCGGAGATCGGCCTCGTCGCAAGCTGGGCCGAGGAGTTCTATCACGAGAACCCCTCATCGACGCGCTTGCGTGCGGCACCAACCGTTCATGACGCCGTCGTGCAGGCTCTACGCTGGCGCAACGTCATCGTTCATCCATCCGTGGCGATCAGGGCGCACTTCCTGCGCTCGGTCGAAGGCTACAATTCGAAATTCGGCCTTCTGGAAGATTATGACCTCTGGATACGACTGGTGCTGTCCGGGGTGCGTTTTCATGTGATTCCAAAAGTCCTGATCAAGTCGCGAACGGGAATGGGATTGAACGAACGCCGCGGCGGTTGGCGCTACGTCACCAACGAGGTGCGTTTCAGGCTGCATTTCCTGAAGGCGGGATTTCTGTCCTTCAACCAGTTTCTAATCGTCACAACACTCTACACAGGCTTCCGCATGATCTCCGGATCCCTGCGCGGCAGAATGTATGCCTTTGTTCGCAACTGAGACAATTGAAGGAGGCAATGAAACGCAATGACAAAACAAAACGCAGCCGATCCTGTCTCGCCGATCGCGCTTGTCGCTCCCGCGACGGAGAGCCATCCGGGCAGCCCCGATGCAATCCAGGACGCACCGGCAGACCAGGAACCTCGCTATTCACTTGGCCGGTTTCTGCTTGGAGGAACGGCCGTCATTGCAATCGCACTGTTTGCCTGGCCGATGCTTCCACGCGTCTATGAATCGACGGCAACCCTGGTGCTGCGTCCGACGGATAACGAAGGCCAGACCGACTTTGCTCAGGCCATGCGACAGCCTCTGGACGAGAACTCCATCATTTCCGCTCTCGACGCCTTCAATTCCGTCGCTCTGGCCCAAAACGTGATCGACGCCAACCAACTCGCCTTTGACGATGAGTTCAAGGTGAGGCAGGGGCTGGCCAGCAAGGTTCACAGTGCGATTATCAGCATGCTGGGCAGTATTCTGCCGCAAACCCTGGCACGCGACACGCCTTTGCCCGCTCCGAAGGATATGATGGCCGGCAATGGGTCCTCCGCGGATACGCGGGACGCCGCCAAGCTGAGGAATAATCTCTGGGCCAAGCTGGTGATCAATCGCAACCGTCTGTCCTACACGGTCAATGTCGGCTTTCGTTCAAATGACCCGCTGAAGGCGGCCATGCTGACCAAGTCGCTTGTTTCCGCCTATCTTGACACCCAGGTTAGGCGCAAGGTCGAGAATGTCGAGGGCATGAACAGGGTTCTCGAGGACCATGTGCGCCAGGCCCGCGACCGGGCGAATACGTCGGCTGCCGAGATGGAGGCGTTTCTCGAGAAATCGGGCCTTATCGACCAGGGCGCCGAGATCTCGCTCGAGGCTCAGTTGAGCGCCCTTAGTACAGAGCTTGCAACTGCACGGGCGCGCAGCATCGACGCACGGACCCGTGCGGATAGTCTCGAGGTCATGAAGTCGAAAGGCACCTTGGAGAGTGCGCCGGAGGTTCTGGCATCGCCAACGATACAGCGCCTGAACCAAAGCCTCACTGAAAGCATGTCTCGGCTTGCGGTGATGTCGACGGAATCGCGCAACATTCTGGAGCAGGCTCAGGTTGAGCGCGACCGGATCGTTGCCAGCGTTCGCGTGGAAGCCGACAATTGGGCTGAGCGTGAACAGCTTCTCTCTGCGGAGATCGACAAGATCCGGCAGGATATGGTCGAGCGACGCAAGGCAGGCCTGCGTCTCGATCAATTGCGTCGCGAAGCCGACAACGATGCTCAAGTTCTGGCAGACGCGCAGACCCGGCTGAAGACGCGAGCGCCGACACTGGCGGCCCTCAAACCCGATGCGGAGGTCCTCTCGCCGGCAACGATTCCTGTCAGGCCGGTCTTCCCGATCCTGCCCCTCTATGCAGCAGGCTCTCTTGGTATGGCGTTTCTCGCAGGCGCCGGCATGAATGCGTCCGCGATCCGTCGCGATGCAAAACGGCTGTTGAAAATATGACTGTATCCGCCCACAGTTCAGCAGTCCGTTGGGCTGAGCCGGGCCTGGTTCTTGCCATCCCCCTTGCTATTGGCTTTACCTGGCTCGGCTTATGCTTCACAACGCCTCAAAATCCGGCTGCGGCTCTGGTGCCGTTCGGCGTCATCGGCGCGGCCGGATTCGCTCTGGTTCTTATCGCCGCCGCTCTTGGCAGACGGTGGGCCGTGGCCTCATTGCTCGTCTTCGTCATTTTCGGCCTGAGCCTCAGCCTGCGCCAGCGTGCATCGGGTGAGACGGGACTGGATTGGCAGAACGGGCTGAAGCTTGCCGTCTGGATGCTGATACCGCTCGTTTGCCTTGCGAACGTTCGGCGTCTGCTTCCCTACGTCCGCGAGCCGACCATCGTTCTTGGTGCCCTCTACGGCCTGCTGGCGATTGCTTCGGGCGTCTGGTCGCTAACACCTGCCTATACGGTGGCCAACGCCTTGGGGTTTGCCGCCTATCTGATGTTGGCGTGCCTTTGCGCCTCGGTCCTCGGGCTTCAGGCTACATTGCGCTTGGCCACGTTCACCCTTTTGGCTTTCGTCGTGTCGGGACTGGTGGCCGCGATCGTCCTTCCCGACGCGGCTTGGCTGCCTCCATCGGCTTTCGAAGCAGATTTCCGTCTCCGTGGTCTTTCAGGACATCCCAACGTTTTGGGTGAACAGGCAGCGGTGCTAGTGACCTTCGCAATCATCTGCTATCGCCGTGGAATCCTCAACCGTTGGGTTTTTATCGCGGCGCTGATCGCGGGCTTTGGGGCATTGATTGCGGCCGAAAGCCGTACAAGCGCCGCCGCCGCCATGGCAGCTTGCATCATCATCGAACTGCGTGAAAGGCACTATCTCCGGCCAATGGCCGGCATCGCTCTCGTGGTCGGAGCCATCGCGCTGCCGTTTATTGCGATTGGCGGGCTCCCGAGCATGTCGCCACTCCTGGGCTCCCTGGCACGCTCCGGTTCCGCGACAGAGATTACGACGTTGACTGGACGCACGGAACTTTGGGCCGTGGCGTCGGAACTCATCGCGCGCAAGCCGTTGTTCGGCTGGGGTTTCAACGGCACAGAGGCACTCATGATGGGCAGCGTCGGACGCAACTTTGCTGGCGACCCTGTCAATGCCCACAACATGTATGTTCAGACGCTCCTCTGCATGGGCTTCCTCGGCTCACTACCGGCATTCGCCTTCCTCGGCATAGCGGTCAAACGCATGGTGACGAAGCCCGATGCCGTGCGCGATCAGGTGGTCCTCCTCGTGATGATCATCGGCATTGCTGAAGTCAGCCTGTTTGCCACTCCCGGTCTTCTGACGCTTGCCTTTTTCATAGTGCTCGCCGGCGAGCTCCATTCTTCGTCGCAGCCCGCCACGGTTCACAGTGATATTGCCGCTCCTCAGGAGAACAGCAGCTCATGATTTCTGCATTCGCGCGTATTTGTGGATTGCTTTGTGCTGTCGGAGCGGAAGCCGGCCCCTCACGAAACCCGGTGGTATCATGACGACCGCCTTCGACACGGACACCACGACGGATATCTCCGGCTTCGCCACCAGCCATGTGCCGGCCGTGTTTCACAGGTTGCGCATGTCGCGTCATCTCGCCTGGTTCGGTTGGCCGATTGCCTATGCCGTCGGCACTTTGCTGCTGACCGTGCTCGGCAGCGGCACAACCCTGATGGCCGCCCGCTTGCTCGATCCTGCCCAGTTCGGGACTTTCGCCCTTCTTACCAGTCTGTTTACCTATGCCAGCCGCGCCGATCTCGGGATGTCGCAACTGGCCGACAAGCGAATTCCGGGAAAGTCGAATGCGATTGCCGCGCAGGCTGGTCTTGAGATCCTCGTCACGCTCTGGCTCGTTGGGGGGATCGCTTTAGCGGCCAGTATTTCCATGGTGCTGCTCGTCGACAGGCTTGGGGCGGATCTGCCAATTGTCGGGGCAACCTTCGCCATCGTCGGCGGCATCATGGGCATGATTGCCAATGGGCCGGCAACCCTGTTTCGCGCCGCGTCGAGGGTCTGGGAGTTTACCGTCCTCGCGCTCATTCTGCAGATCGCCATGACGGTACCGCGTCTGGCAGGCCTGCTCTTGGGTGGCGTTGACGGTTCATTTGTCGCGGTCGCGATCTACTACACGCTCTGTGCGGTGCTGCTGGCCCGTCCGCTGCCACAGCTAAAGAAACGACCGCCCCTTGCTTCGATGGTACAAGCCGCGTTGCCTCTTTTTGCTTTCAACGCCTCATGGATTTTCTACCTCAGTGCCAACCGATGGATATCGTCGGTATTGTCTTCGCCGCACGATCTCGGGCTGCTGTCCTTTGGAACGAGTCTGGCCATGATCGGCCTGGGCGTCATGGCGGCCGTCGCACAGGTCCGCTATCCGAAGATGTTGGCACGCATGAGTGGCCAATCCCTCCAAAAAGATTCAGCGGTCGTCGAGAGGGAGGTCTTTGTGGTAACGCTCGCGCTTGGTCTTGTTGCCCTCTGCGCGATCTTCGTCAGCGAGCGTGTGATTGCCGCGATCTTCCCTGCCTATACGGAAGCCGTGCCTGCGACGATCGCTCTCGCGGTTTCCTGCGTATCGCTGGGTGCCATGGTCTGGATCGTGCCCATGATCATCGTCCGGTCTCGATCACCGGGCCTCGACTCGCTGAAACTGTTTGCCGTCGGTTTCGGCACGCTGCTGGTCGCGATGATGATCGGCAACAGTCTGGCGGGCATTGCCGGACAAGCCTGGGGCAATGTCGTAGCCGGTCTGCTGATGCTGGCCGCGATGGTCACGCTGATGTGCCGGCTCGGCATGCTGACTGTGATCGCTTCACGGCGGATCGTTGGCCTACAGGGAATTGTGGCAACCATATTGGCATTTCTGGCATTCTTCGGCTCGGGACATGCCGCCGCCGTCGAGCCGGAACCCGTGCAGACCTCGGTCGCCGGCTGGAAGACGATATTCAAGGACGATTTTTCGACGCTGGACCTTCAGGCCGGCAGCAAGGGAACATGGAAACCTTTCTATCCATGGGGCGCGCGCAACAATGCCAGCAACAGGGAAATGGAATACTATGTCGATCCGCGACCAGGTGGCGACAATGTCGCCCTGCAGGCGCTGACGCCATTTGCGATCGACAATGGCATTCTGGCTATACGCGCGTCGAAAATTCCTGAAAACCTTCGTGCTCACGCAGGAGGATTTGCTTATGCCTCGGGCATGCTGACGACGGCCGGGCGCTTTTCGTTCACCTATGGTCGAGTGGAGATTCGCGCCCGGATGCCAAGCGGAAAGGGCTTGTGGCCGGCATTCTGGCTGCTTCCGGCGGACAGAACATGGCCGCCGGAAATCGACGTTTTCGAAGTGCTCGGTCACGATACACGCAGGCTGCATGTCACCGCCCACAGCAGTCTCGATATTCCAGCCGGCGCGCGATCGGCGCAAGAGGGCACGGAGCTCGTCACCGCCGATCTCTCCGACGATTTCCACGTCTACGGCATCACATGGACGAAGGATAACCTTGTCTGGTCTCTGGACGACCAAATCGTCTTCTCGACCCCGACGCCGCCAGACATGCACAAGCCAATGTACCTTCTCGTCAATCTGGCCGTGGGCGGTTCTTGGCCCGGATCGCCGGACGTATCGACGCGCCTGCCAGCAGACCTTCACGTCGACTGGATACAGGTAAAACAGCCTGAGGTTCGCAACGCAGTTCAAGAAAAGGGGACCACGCAATGAAGATCATCAGTCTTTCGGCGCTCAGTATTGTCGCCGCGCTTTCGCTGTTGCCTCAAAAGGGCTTCTCTGACGAGCGAGATGCCTACAAGCTCGGTCCCGGCGACATTCTGCAGCTCAGCGTATTCGGTGTCGCCGACTTCGCGCGTCGCGTGACCGTCAATATCGACGGCAACATCTCCGTCCCGTTTCTGGGCGAACTACACAGTGAAGGCCTGACAATCCACGATCTGCGCGTGGCGCTGACCGACGGGCTGACGAAAGACGGGCGGATCCAGTCCGCCGACGTTTCCGTGGAAATAGTCGAGCTCCGGCCGTTTTACATTTCAGGCGACGTGTCGCGTCCGGGCGCCGTGCCCTATCGGCCGGGATTGACCGTCAGGCATGCCATCGCACTTGCCGGCGGCTATGACGCCCTGCGCTTCCGAACTGAAAACCCATTGATGACCGCTCCGGATCTCAAGAGCGAAAACGAGGGTCTCTGGATCGATCTTGCCCGGCAGAAGGCCCGCGCCATCAGCCTGAGAGCGGAACTGAACAGAACACCTGACATCGACCTCACGAGTATTTATTCCGCGCCGCTGCAGCGTAAGACGCTGGACGAAATCGCTTCGTTCGAAGAAAGCGACCTGAAGATGCGCCTTGCTAACTATGCAAAACAGCGCACATACCTGCAGATCGCCGTAAAAAATGCTGAAGGCACCATAAAGGCGCTTCAGGATCGGCAGGAGCGGAACGAGGAAAGTATCAACCTTCAGCAGGATGCTGTCGATCGGATGAATATATCCGCATCCAAGGGCCTCGTCATGACCAACCGGGTCGATGACGAACGCCGATCACTCGCGGAAATTCGCAGCCAGCAGGGCGACACCGAGGCAAGGCTCGTGCAAGCCCAGCACGACAGGGACGAGCTCGCCCGCAACCTCGAGGTTCAGGACGAGCAACACAACACGCAGCTGAACGACTCCTTGCGTGATACCTCGATCGAGATCGAGAAGCTTGCGGGCCGGATTCGCGCCTCAAGTGAGAAGCTGCTCTATACAGGCGCGGTCAAGGCGCAGATGCGCGGCGGCGAGGGCGGCCCCTCGCTTGTCATCTACCGCAAGAACGGCGAGCAAACGATGCAGATCGCCGCTCAGGAAGACACACCGCTCCGGCCCGACGATGTTCTCGAAGTCACGATCCGGCCCGAACAGATGGTGATGTCCCCGAACAGCCAGTAGGGCATCGTGACCTTAACAGGCTGAAGGCAGGCTCAATGTGCATGGCTTTGTCTCGGGCGGTTTGTTAATCGATAGCGAACATTGACCCCTCCCAGAAGAGGGCAAGGCAATGTTTTTTCAGGGCAGTTTGAAAAGTCGGGGAACGTGCGACCGGCGTCGATGATGACTTCCGCGGTATCATCAATCGACCGGCGTTATCAAATTCCGGAGGTTACTTCTCTTTCAGAGAAAGATACGAGAAAAATATAGTAATTATGCGATTCCGGGTTTGGTATATTTGAAGAAAATAATGACTTGAAATTAATAATTTTGAGTTGTTATTATTGATGCATGGCGACTTATAGTAAAGTCGGGGTGAATATGAAGGCGCCGGCAAATTCTGTCGTTGATCAATTGACTTTATGCTTGCTCGGAAGCCCGTCGACTGATGTCGATTGGGAGGCGGTACTGGTGCTCGCAAATAATAATTTGCTCACTCCTGCAATCTGGTCGTCCATGTCAGAACGAGGGCAATTGGACTTGCTGCCAGAAGACGTGGCGTCGTTCCTTGGCTTCATTCATCGATGCAATGCTGAGCGAAATGAAAGGCTCCGCGCGCAATTGGAGGAGGTGGTCGCGGCGATGAATGCGGCAGGAATAGTACCAACGCTCACCAAGGGGGCAGCGCTGTTGGCGCTAGCGAAAACAGAGCGGCCAACGGCCCGTATCATGCGGGATCTCGATCTCGTGGTGGGAGATGCTGAAAGACAAGCCGCGGAGAAGTGTTTGGTTCAACTGGGATATGCGCCAATCGAGGCTTTCGGTTGGGGGCGGTCCAAAGACGTTGGCGCCGTCGATTTGCACTATCCACCCGGCCGCTACCCCCGATACTGGCCTTCCGACGCGATACTCGCACAGCACAGGCGGGAGATCGATGTCGGTCGCGGAAGAGCGCACATACTTTCAGCCACTCTTCAGGCACAGCACTGGATTGTCCACGACATGTTGAAGGATGGACATCTCTGGCGTTTTCACATCGATTTGCGAAATCTCTTCGAACTGTACCTGCTTTCGAAAGCACAGGATACGATCGATTGGAAAGAAATGGGTATCCTGCTTTCAGATCCGCTAGGTCGCGCCATGCTGAACGCGCAGATATTGGCGCTCAACGCGATTTTTGGCGCCAACATCGTTGCACCCAGGACAATTCCTTCGTGGCTTGATTTGCACCATCGTTTGCGGCGCAACGAGCACCATCCTCGGGTGGGAGGTGTGATCCGGTCTTTTGGACGTATCGCTTGGGGTATTCGTGTTACGCAGATCCATTGGCGGTTTCGCGGCCCCTGGCGTGAATTGCCTGGACGCATTATCCGCAAGGGACAGAAAGTCATTGCGGCGCAGGTATCACAACAAATCTAAAGGCCCTTTATAGTCTCGATGGCATCGTCGAGGCGAGAGATTTCCATTTCAAATGCCTGCGATGTGTTGACCAATTCCCGTAGCGCACCGAATGCAGCATCGGTCAATCGATGACCAGGCGCGGCCGCTTCCGCAAGCAGTCTTTGAAACGCAGCCAGCGGATGTATCCTCGATAGCGAGCACTGGCGCATCGGATTTTGTCGAATGAAGACAATTGTCCTGGTCTTCATCGGCCAATTATCATCGTTATCGACGCCACCAGGAAGAAATTTGACGATCTTCCCGTCCGGGCGGATGTGAATGGGAAGCGCGGCGAGCTGCGGGCAAAAGTCCTGCAAAAGCGGCCAGCTTCCGTCTTTTACCGCGATCGGAAACGGGATGCCACGAAGCCGGCTTGTCTCGTCGACAATGACAATATCGTCCCCGAGCATCGCGCATCCTTCTTCCGTGGCCAAAGCGAGGGCGAGCGTTGTTTTTCCCGCACCAGAGGCGCCGGCGATCAGCAGTTGCGAGTCTCCGAACCGCAAGAGAGCGGCGTGCAACGCAAGCATGAAATCTGTTTGCAGCAATGCGTCCGTCAGAAATGCCTTTACCGCGGGCACTATTTCCGCCTCGGCAAATATGCCCCGGTATTCGTCGTCCGCGACAAGTTCGTATCGATGAGCATTGATCTTAATGGTAAGGTAGTGACGTCCCCACTGTGATTTCAGCGGAACGACGATGCCCCGAAAAAGCTCTTTCAATTCCCCGGACAAGACTTTCGGGCACTCGATCAACCATCTGGTGCCATTCAAATGGAGAGCAAAGACTGAAGTCGAACTGGCGCGCGTATCGAGGATACCCAATTCGATATATCGGTCGAGTAAATTTCCGGCATCTTCGCTTGCCAGCCTGAACTCGGATGAAAATTTGGTCAGCAATAGACTGCGGCTCATGCCGGCGGTGCTGTTGAAAACACATTGCCATGCCCAAGCCGCGAGCTTGTCTATTTCATAGAGATGCTGCTCCCGGCTGTTGAATAATGCAAAAGCATCACCCAATTGCGTAATCGAAATCCTTCGGCCGGGCAGCAGCATTATTGTCATAGGCGGCTGGATCAGCGATCCACATCTTCCTTATTGGAGTGACCGGGCACGCCATCTCCGCCGCCATTGCCAAACCCATTGTTGCCATGGCCAGATTTGGCGATCGCTCCTGATGTCATGGTGGTTGAGAGCAGGAAGGTCAAAACGGGCGGTGCCAAAGCGGCGTACTTTCCGCAACCTTCGACGAACTCGCGCCTGCTTGGGCCGACTTTTTCTGTTTGATCTTCTCTGTCCATGAAAACCTCCCAAAAACACGCGGGATGAAAGTATTTTCTCCCGACTGAGTACAATTTACTGCTTGTAGATGGTTCAATGATCTGCGTTCACCACGAGAAGTATACTTGCATAGTATGTAGCGTAGCGCAATAACCGTCACGATTGCGGATATGGCAAATTTAAAATACCCATAAACCAATTGATGTTGGTAATAATGTTATAATTTGACTAGAGCGGAACACAACTTTGATTGATAATATATTTTCATAAGGCGAAAATATTACTCAAGTTCTGATTTGTAGGATGAATATTCTATAGAGAAGCTGATTATACAGGCAGCCGCGGCGCATCCGTGGCATCTGCCGATGCTGTGAAGACCGGCCATTGTGAATCAGCTCACCACTTGCCGGCTGGCGAAGGATGTTAGATCAGCAATCGCGAAAATGGACGCGGCTGCAAGTTTCCGGATGCATGGCTAACGACACACCATGCGTAAGCCCTTAAAAAAGAAGCACAATAACAGAGCGGTCGGCAGGGACCGATTACATCACGAGCGTACAAAGCGGTCCGAGAGGCCGTTCTTTAAGGGGGACATAGCAAGATGGTACCTACCCGTTCGACGATACAGATCAGCAAGCCTCAACATTCTGTCAATGATGCCTATCGAGCAGTTGAGCGCGAAGAAGTGCTTGCTGTGGCTTTTCGAGATTTCGTGCATGCAACGCTTGTTGCTGGTTGGAAAGAGCCCGAGGTCGCGTTGACCTTGGCCGACATCGCGGACGACTACGTGATGGCTCTCGCTGGAAGGGTTACAGAAATCTAGTGATGCGTGAGCGTCCGCGCTCCTCGGTGGTGAGCGCGAGCGGACGCCGGTAACTCTTCAGCCAAGCCGCCGGTGGCGCCGCCCAACAAGAAGGCGGTTCACCGGCGGCATGAATTCTATCGGATGGGATCACGTTCGTCCCAAGGCCTTGTCTGATGCGGGATGTCGAGGAAGGTGCATACGATGAAGATCAGACAACATCTCTGGTTCCGGCGCGACATGGAGTCGGCGATTGAACTTTATACGTCGCTGCTCCCCAACTCGTCGATCAGCTGGGTTTCGAACATTCCTGCCGACAACCCGAACGGGCCAGCCGGCAGCGTAAAAGTGGCGGGCATCACTCTTGGCAACCGTTCTTACATGGCATTCGAGGCGGGGCCGCTCGCGCCGTTCGATCATGACTCCGCGATAACCGTTTCGTGCGAAACGCAGGCGGAGTTTGAGAGACTGCACGATATTTTGAAGGAAGGTGGCTCCACGGAGGAGGGCGGCTTTGTGCGAGACCGCTGGGGCCTACGCTGGCAAATCCTGCCCAAGTGGCCTAGCGCCCGCACATCGGCGCCAGCCAAGACCGAGCATGTGGCTGAGGACCAATCCCATAAGGCGACGTTCGATATTGCTGAGCTGGAAGCAACAGCAAAAGGCTGAACGCCGCTTACGCGTGCGCGCCGCATCTCATGTCAGTCGCAGATCCAGGCTCGGGTGTAATTTCTTCAGATTCGGCAGTGATTTCATCTGCCAGGGGACCTGCGACGAGCCGCGAACGGTCAGATGAAGATGCGGATGCTTGCGTGCCTCGATCGTGAGCTTGGCAAGCAGATTTATACCGGACGAATTCAAGAATTGCAGGCCTGTCAGATCGAAAGCCGCCCTGCCGCTCTTATCTCCGAGCGCTTTCATGGCCAGGTTATAGATCGGCGCATAGGCGTCAGGCCCCGCCAATCGCATGGTTCCGTCAAAATAAACGGTAGTACCTTCGGACCAAACGCGGAACGCTTCTTCTCTGATTTCCATGGCATTTCTCCCGCGGGTTCAGGACAGCGCAATTGCCATCGCAGCATAGGTTTCAAGTTTCGTTCGCTTGTGCGGACGATCTTCCTCGAAGCGCCATGCCAGATGCGCTTGATAGTCGCTCATGAGGGTCAGTAATCCCAAACCGGATGTGTTGCCGCTGGCAGCAACACTTGCTTCGATCTGTTGAATAAGAAGTTCGCCCGGATCTCCTGCCGTAACATTCGACAGGAAGCGTTGAAACCTAACTGCAGTTTCGTCGTCGACAAAGTTCGACACCCGCATTCTAAAGCTGTCGGTTTCCGCCAAAGCTTCGATGACGATATCGCCTTGCGTACGGAACTTGATGGCGTTCTCGATCAGCTCGTTCGTCAGATAACCGATATCGTGCCTGACCATTTTATATCGCTGCATCGAAGGTCGAAAGCTGAGCGCGATCATCTCCGCAATGAAATCTGATGTCATGGCAGAATGCTTCCAGGCAAGATGAAGCGGTCCTTCGAGGAGACGAAGCCGCAGCGCGTGGCTCGTGTCAAATGAGACAAGGTGCTCTCTGCCGTAAAGTACAGTTGTCATGCTCTCACCTGTGCCTCATCACGACGAGGGTAATGTCATCGTGTATTTTTTGTGTCCCGATATACGCCATCAGATGATCGAGAATCCCGTTCACCACTTCTTCCGAGGTTCCGCCGTGCAGGCGTCGTGCATCTTCGCAAAGTCGTTCGAAGCCAAACAACTCGCCGCTTGAGTTTTCCGCTTCGGTGACACCATCGGTGTGCAGAACGACCATATCCCCCTTCTGAAAGGATATTTCTCGGGTCTCGATGAATGGTGATATGTCGGCTTCGAGGCCAACCGGAAAGCCGAGATCGCCGGTATCGATACGCTCGAGCTCGCCGTTCTGACGAACGATGATCATGTCCTCATGCTGGCCCGATACTGTCAGCCGTTCGCCATCGTAATCGAGAAAGGACAATGTGATATGTTTATCGGTCTCGGTCCGGGCGATGTTCTTGAAGATCGCGCGGTTCAGATCGGTCAGGAATTTCGCGGGGGTCATCTCGCCTGCCTCCTGCAGGGCACGGGCGATTGACTGCACCATGAGCATGAGCACGCCGCTTTCCAGCCCGTGGCCCGTCACATCTCCGATACCTATTTTCAGATTGTTCCCATTCTGCAGGACATCGTAGTAATCCCCGCCGACCTCATCGGCAGGGCGCATATAGGCGGCGATCTCCAAATGCTCGATTGCCATAAGCTCTTTAGCGCGCGGAAGGACCATGAGCTGTATTTGTCGCGCTACGTCCAATTCGGCACCAAGACGCAAATTTTCGCTCTTCAGCTGACCATTGAGGACTGAGATCTCTTCCTTGGCCGCCTCGATCTCCTTGGTGCGCTCTGCGACCAGTTTCTCAAGGTTTTCGGTGTGGAAGCTGATCTCTTCGGCCATACGGTTGAATGCTAAGCCCGCTTCAGCCACTTCATCTTTGGTTGGAATGTTGACTCTTACAGAGTAATCCTTTGCCTGTATGCGCTTTGCGGCACCCGCCAATGCGCTGATGCCGCCCGTAATGCGCTTCGAAGCGGCAAATACAGCAGCCGTGACGATCATCAGTGACACGAGAACCGCGAGGATCTGATAGAGCAAGATGCGGTTGGTGGCGCGTGATATCTGCTCCTTGGCGGCAATCAACGATGCATAAATCTCGCGCTCCGGCACGACGATGCCAAGTGACATGACCTCACGCTGTACGGGGCCGTTCACCCAGAGATTGGTCGGATGCAACTGCTTCACGACGACCAGGTAGGGAACATCTTCGCCTTGTTCGTTAAGTGAGATGTGCTGGATGGTGCCATCAGCGTCGAGCGGCAAGGTCGAAATGGCCTTTTGCGTGCTGTTGCGCAGAGAGCGGTCAAGACCGGTCACGCCCTTGTTAGCTGCATCACTCGCCGAACGAAGACCGATGATCTTTTCGCCAACCGGATTGATGGCGACAACATTTCCATTCGACATGGTCAAAAAACCGAAGCCGCTTTCGGCGACCTTCACATTCTCGACGATTTCGGCGAGCTGCTTTAGGGTAATATCAGTGCCCGCCGCACCCGCCACGCTATGTCGATCGGCTGTCCAAAGTGGATGGAAGAAGCTGACGATCTGTTTTCCCGTGATCGCGTCGGTGTAAGGAGCGGTTTGCGTGATATCGTCGGCAACCGGCCGGGACGTAGGGCTCAAAGCCCATTGTTGCCAGGATTCGTAGAGGCCGGGAAAGAAGAAGTTCCAAAAGTCCGCGCTGTTATGGCCTGGATAGAGTCGGTCGAATGTCTGCGCTTGCGCCGTGTATGGCGCAGTTCTGAAAACCGGGCGCTCCTTCGGACCGATATAGTACATCTGCAGCTTTGACGCACCGTTATGCAGAAGAGAGGGGGCAACAAGATCAAGCACGGCGCTCGTGTCGATATCTGCCTGTACTTGCGGCAAGGGATGATGGTCCTTGTCCAGCAAATAGCCCCATACGCTGACGACGGAAGGTGATCCGGGAAGATTTTGCGCCCATTGGCCAATCGTGTCGTATGTCACGGTTACCGCGCCCGGGGAGGCCTTCGCCATAGCTGCGCCTATGTCGTTGTTCCTGGTCGGCTGATCGATCTGCCCCTGAAGCACACCCGTCAGTGCCTTGACATCGGAGTGGACCTGATCGAGCAACAGGCTGACTTGGGCGGCGGTAGAGTTCGTGTAGGAGCGAATGTAGTCCTGGCTCGCTTTTTCGAGGCCTTCGCCGACCTCAACGGTGGCGTTGCGGGAAAGACGCTGAACGTTCCAAAGCGCCAACCCCCCACTGACAAGCAGGTCAAAGAGGACAGCCCCGCCGACGACGACTAAAAATTTGGCTCGAAACGAGCGCAGGCCGAGCCTTTGTTCTGTGATGGGCGACAACATCATAGCGGCTTCTGTCCGGATGCTGCCCAAATGGGCCAGCCGGCATAGCCTCTTGGATGAAGAGCAGCGAAGATATGATCTGCGAAGCCCTGCTTGAAACGCTTGATGAACGCGGGTGAATCGCCCCGTTTGACCGCCATTTCTTCGGCGTAGACATTCTGCCACGCCGCAATGATGTCAGCAAATTCCTGAGGGTCGCCATCGAGATTGGTTACCATGAAACTTTCCAATTTGACGGCCGTGAAGCCGGCATCCAGTAACATGCGACGGCCCTTTGGGCCCATTTCAACGTCCATGTCGAAATATTCGAAGAGCTTCGCGACCTCGTTGTAGGTCCACTGTATGGTGTCTGCTCGTGGTTCACCGAGACAATGAGAGTTCTTCTCGTTGGTAATGTAGACCCTGCCGCCCGGTTTGCATATCCGATAGAGCTCTCGTAGCAACACATCCGGGCGGTCGAAAATTTGCAGCGAGTGGCGGCATGTCACAAAATCGAACTGATTGCTTTCGAACAGCATCTGCGATGCGTCGCCATAGGTATATTCGATGTCTTGCACATCGAAATCTTCTGCCACCGTGCGTGCATAATCGAGACTCAACATTGAATGGTCGAGGGCAACGATTCTCGATGGCCGGAATTCCTTTCTCAGAAGCATCGCGAAATCGCCTATGCCGCAGCAAATATCGGCAATGATCATGCCTTCGCGAAGCCCGTGACGCGGTAGGATCTCTCGCTCATGTCGCCAGGTCATCTTGGTTTGCGTCCTGAGGATCGGGATGAAGCTCCGGTTCTCAACGAATGCCTGACCAGGATAGAAAGCCGAGTCGTAGATCTCGACTGCAATATTCGGCGAAAGGTTGCTTAGGTGATGAAACAACCGCGATGCCCATGCAACGACGCTCGAGGCGATCACAACTAGCTTAAGCTCGGGCCGCGAACGGGAGATATCGACCAATACGTGCGTTAAAGCACGAAATGCCGTGTTGTTCATATGGATGACGCGCTTGAGATTGACGTAGAAAATGCCTTTGACTGTCTCAATTCCGTTTCTCAGCAACGCAAGGTCATCGGCAAGCTCGGCCACAGAGTGTGGCCTGAGTACCCCCGCGAAAGAGAACTCCTGATTGTTGATGTCGAACCGTGCCGTAAAGCGGGGGGAGGTATCTTGGCTCAATTAAGCAGCCTCTCGAGTGGCAGATCGACAATAAAGGTCAAGGTACCGTCGCCCAGATCCTTGGCTTTTATGTCTGCATCATAATTAACCGCCAGGCCGAACAGGATCGCTCGATCGGCGGGCGTTGCATCGTTGGCAATAACGTCGAGATAGCTTGCTAGTGCCTGTTCGCTTTTTAGTTCCTGAATGATTTCATGGTAGAACCGACGCTTCTGAGGCGAACATGGAAAGGTCAGCTCTATGCGTTCCATTTCGCGGTAGCGATAGAACCGGTAAACGAATTCGCCATCCTGTTCATGCGAATGAAACGACATCTCCAAAAGCTCGTTGAGAGCCGATGAAAGCAGGTTTGCGTGTCGGATGGGATCACGGCGATCATGACTGACCATTCGCGCGACATAGTTGGAGCATTGATCGCAATGCAACCAGTCCGCGGTAAAGACCGCCATATTCATTTCCAGATCGAGCAGTGGCTCGAACCCAATATCCGTTGGCGTCTCTTTTATGTTCAATCGAGATCTCCTTGAGGAAAGGGCATTTCAAAAGGTCAGGGTCCAGCGCGAATTCCGTCGAGGGGAGCCGTCGGGTGTGTACGGCTCCTTTGCGCTATGAAGTCGGTCAACTGGTCAGCGCCCATCGGTGGGCTGAGGAAATAGCCTTGCAAACGGTCGCAGCCCTCCCTCTGGAGCCAGGTAGCTTGTTGCGCTGTCTCCACGCCCTCGGCCGTGACACGCATATCGAGGCCGTGCGCCAAGGCGATGACGGAGCGGATAATGGTTTGGCTTTTGCTATCCCTCAGAAGATCCTTTATAAAATACTTGTCGATCTTGATGTTATCGAACGGAAAATTCTTGAGGTAGCTCAAGGAAGAATATTCGGTCCCAAAATCATCGAGTGAAATCTGGATGCCGAGCACGTTGAGTGTGTTCAACGTGTCAAGATTGTTAATGGTGCGTTCCAGCAAGACACTTTCGGTGATCTCAAGTTCCAGACGTTCGGAGGGGAACCCGACAACATCGAGCGTTTGCGCGACGCGGTCGGTAAAGCCCGGCGTTAGAAATTCGGCTGGCGACAGATTGACGGCTACGGTGTAGTGCACCGGCCATGTAAGAGCTTCTCGGCACGCTTCTTCAAGTATCCATTGGCCGATCTCGCTCATCAAACCATCGGCCTCTGCCATTGAGATAAAGGCTATTGGCGGGATGATGCCCAAACTGGGATGTCGCCAGCGCAATAATGCCTCGAAGCCGACGACCGTAAACGGCGGCTCCACCAACGGCTGATACTCGAGGAAGAATTCATCACGCTGGAGCGCTACGCGCAAACTGCGCCGCAGCATCTCCCTTTGCTCCAGCACCAAGAGCATGCCGGGGTCGAATGTTCGCGCCCGTCGACGCCCCTCTTTTTTGGCGGCGTAGAGAGCCACGTCAGCAGCTTTCATCAACTGCTCTCCCTCGTTGCCGTCACGAGGTGCAATCGCGATGCCGATACTTGCGCCGACGAACAGCGAGATTCCGTCAACGGTGAACGGCTTCTTGAATTCGGCAACTAATGCCTCTGCCAGTCTTTCGGCCTCTGCCGGTTGCTGCGCGGCGACCTGGATGACGGCGAACTCATCGCCTGCTAGGCGGTACGCGACTTCACAGTGATCAAGGGTCCGGCTTATCCTTTCGGCAGCAAGCCGAAGCACGATATCACCGGCACCATGCCCCATCGTATCGTTGACGGGTTTGAAATCGTCCAGATCGATCTGCATCAGCGCGAGACCTGTTTCGCCACTAGTCGGCAGAAGTCTGTCCAACTCCTGGCTGAATTGGCGGCGATTGGGTAATCCAGTTAAAACGTCATGCGTTGCCTGATGCAGAAGCCGCGCCCGCTCCTGGTCTTCCGACAATGTCGCTCTGTTGGCGCCACTGCTGTCGATTTCGATAATGGCAAGACCATCGCGAGTATGGAATAGCAGCAAATCTTGGCCTGTGGACACCGAGGGGTTGAGCCGAATACGTCGCGAGTGCCCAGTATCGATCACAAGCTGGACCAAGTCCGCGAACACGGGATTTGCCAAAGAGGGATAGACCTCCCACAACGTCATGGCGGGCGGGGAAGCATGATCTGCCCGCTCCTTGAACTCCTCCGAGCAGTCTATAAGCTTGAAATCGAGGCCCCAGAGCGAGAACAGCGCCTCAGGGTGATTACCAAATTCAGATTTTTGTGGAACCAGCAACGGCCAATTCGCACGGTTTTCGGGCATGGGGCTATTCTCCTCCCAAACCGGCCGACACCCCCCGTGTGGCCGTCATCCAACCTCAGCAGCCTATGTCGTATCAGAGTCAACGCGTCTCAATTGCAGTCACCGCGAGCGCACCATCACAAGGCATTACTGTACAGGTGAGTGGCCACCAATTGGCACTCAATATATTACAGGATGTTTGATTAGAAAATAGCCAATAAATGCGGCAACATATACTGCTCAAAGGCTGTTGTTTCGAAAGGCGGATTGAGCAGAATCATTGAAGTCACCTTCAATGATTAAGCGCGATCTTTCAGGACCCGTTGGAGAGGAGCCCCCTAGTCTATAAAGTCTATAGTCTATAACGGCGCGCGGACGGCAGCTCGCTACTGCTCTGCCTCCGCCAGGAAAGGGGAGTGCTTTGTTCGATAGGAAGTCAATGTGCGGATCTCACCGGATTACAGCGGAGCCACATGAGGCGCGGCACTTGGCTTGCTACGCTTGGTTTGCCGTGATGTCTTCAAAGACCGGTAGGAAATTGCCTGGACAATAGCCGGCAGCGGGTTGATACTTGATATCTCGTCGGCTGTTAGCCGGAGCCGAAATGCCGTTGACGCGGTGAGCGTATTTGAGGGTCGGGCTCTGGAGAGGCCAAATTGTCAGACTTTCGGCGCGAAGAACAAGCTGCAGCCGACGCTGTCAAAGCCAAAGATAGCATGCGAAGCGACGAAATCGCGCCGTTGCACGGTGAACGTCGTCGTTTTCCACGGCAGCCAACAGTAGCCGGAGAAGGGCAACCGGTTTCGTCGGCGCTGAAGCCGATACTGTTTTCCACGCGAGATCTTGCGCCGATAGATCAATTTGCTGCTTGGCAGGCCTATGTGGCCCCCCTGATGGACATTCAGCGTCCGGATGTTTCCTCCCAGGATACGGAGTTCGTTGCCGATCACGCAGCGTGGAATCTCGGCGGAATGCTGGTCGTCCAACAAAATGCACCTCCCCACAGCTACATGCGCTCGCAGGCGAAGGTGAGATCGGATCTCATCGACCATTGGCATGTCTCGATATTGCGCAACGGTCATATGTGGACGGAAGTCGATGGGCATGTCTCGGAGGGCGAGCCGGGAAATGTGGAGTTGCGGTCTCTGGGGCACCCTTTTCGGGGCCGATCAACCCAGTCGCGAAGCCTGTCGCTTTATTTGCCTCGCGAACTATTTTTTGACATTCCCGGTGCCACGGAGATCAAGAACAACACCGCATTGTCCGGCACCTACACCCAATTGCTGATAGAATATCTGGACAGTCTCGAGGAAAACCTTTCACGCTTTGCCGCAAAGGATCTTCCCCACGTGGTCCAGACGACGCGCGATATGATTTTGACCTGCGTTTCGTCGTCGGCCGTTGATTCGACTGTCTCGGAGCAGCACAGCAACTGGGCGTTGATGGAACGCATGCGGCGTCTCGTGCAGCGCAATTTGATGTCGCCCGATCTCACGACGGAGTGGTTATGTCGGGAACTCGGCGTTTCGCGCACCCGCCTCTACCAACTGCTCGAGCCGGATGGCGGAATTCATCACTACATTCAGCGGCGCCGTCTTCTGTCTGCCCATGCGGCCCTCAGCGACATCACCAATCGGCAGCAAATCGGCGACATTGCCTTTGCCGTCGGGTTTTCGTCAGCCGCCCACTTCAGCCGGGCCTTCAGCAAAGAATTTGGCTACAGTCCTCGTGAGGCACGGAACCTGACTGTTCCGCCTTATCTTGGGCATGTAGCTGCGCCGACGTCTGAGATCGAAGATGATCACTCCTTCGACAAGTGGCTAAGAATGCTCGGCCATAGCCGCTAACCCGGGTTAGTCGACATCGGGCGGACTCTGGCATCGACAATGTTACGGTTCAAGCCGCGCCACGCATGCGTTCAGCTGCCTGATCGGTGGGTTAATTTCCTCCTTACAAAGCGCCCGAGCACAGTCGGCAACATTCGTTGTCGATTGCCGCTGCAGCGATTTTGATCCGCCAGGACTCCCGCGCCGTCAATGCCATCAGAATAACAGTAGCCTGGCTCCTAGTTCTCAGCACACCCGGCCAACAAAGGAGATCAGCTTTCAGCACGGTATCCGATCAATGATAGATTAACTACGGAATTTTCCCGAGAACTACACAAATCATACGGATAATATTCGGATATCTCCTGTATTTATTTGTTTCAACTATGCCAATTTGAGAAAAATAATATGGACGAAATGTAAAGTTTTTGAATTCCCGGATAACGACAGTTATAGGAAATATATTTAAGTTATAATTAGCGATATAAAAAATTATTAACTATCGCTGACGCCAGAGGGTGAGAAGTTAAAAGTGCTTTCGCCTGAATATGTTGAGCGTAAAACAAAATAGTGGGGAGAGTTTTATGAGCATGACCTTCAGATCTTCACATCTATCTCTGATGCATACCGCAAGACGCGTAATTCTTGTTGCCGGAGGCGCAGGATTTCTCGGATCGCATCTTTGTGAGCGTCTGTTACTTGAAGGTCACGAAGTGATCTGTGTGGACGATTTCTCGACGGGACGGATGGAGAATATGCGGCATCTGCTGCGTTTCGATACTTTCAGTTTTATCCGCCATGATATTATCGAGTCGATCGATCTGCCCGTCGACGAGATTTATAATCTAGCTTGCCCGGCTTCGCCGCAACATTATCAGGCAGACCCGATCCATACGTTGAAAACATGCGTATTCGGATCGTTAAACCTTCTAGAGCTGGCCGTGCACCATCAGGCAAGGATATTCCAGGCTTCCACTTCGGAAATCTATGGAGATCCCCAGGTCCATCCGCAGCCTGAAGGCTATTGGGGCCATGTCAATTCCTTCGGTCCGCGCTCCTGCTATGATGAAGGCAAGCGTTCTGCCGAGACGCTTTTCTACGACTTCCATAAGAAATATGGCGTCGATATCAGGATCGCGCGCATCTTCAATACTTACGGGCCGCGCATGCGTCCTGACGATGGCCGCGTCGTTTCCAATTTCATCGTCCAAGCGCTCAAGGGGCAGGATATCACCATCTACGGCGACGGATCGCAGACGCGCTCCTTCTGTTATGTCGATGATCTGATCGAGGGCTTCATTCGGCTGATGCGCAGCCAGCCGGCAATTCACACGCCGGTCAATCTTGGCAATCCGACCGAGTTTAGTATCCGCAATCTCGCGGAGCAGGTCGTTGCGATGACGGGCTCACCATCGAAAATTGTCTATCAGCCGCTGCCGATCGATGATCCTCGCCAGCGTCGACCCGATATTACGGTTGCAAAACGGGAATTGAGATGGGAGCCGTCTGTCGCATTGACGGACGGTCTGAAGTCGACGGTTTCCTATTTCGAACGTCAACTCGTTCGCCCCAATGGCGAGCTTGTCGAGGTGGCGTGATGTCCATGCGAAACATACTCGTGGTAGGTGGTGCCGGCTTCATCGGCAGCCACACCGCCAAGCTTTTGCGCAAGCAAGGCTATGAGCCGATTGTTTATGACAATCTCTCGACAGGCCATGAAGAGTCGGTACGTTGGGGTCCCCTTGAAAAAGGGGATATTCTCGACACGCAACGACTTGTCGAGGTTCTCGCAAAATACAGCCCGGATGCGGTGATACATTTCGCAGCTTCGGCCTATGTGGGTGAGTCCGTTGAAGATCCGGCGAAATACTACGCCAACAATGTAAACGGCACTCATTCGCTGCTGGAAGCATGCCGCCGGACGGGTACGGACAAGCTGATCTTCTCATCGAGTTGCGCGATCTACGGCATTCCGGATCATCTACCAATCCGCGAGCACCAGATCCCGCAGCCGATAAATCCTTACGGCAGAACAAAGCTGATCGCGGAACATATGCTCGCTGATTATTCGGCGGCCTACGGGCTGCATTATGCGGCACTCCGCTATTTCAACGCGTCAGGCGCCGATCCAGAACAAGAACTCCGCGAGTGGCATGATCCTGAGACACATCTGATCCCTCGCGCGCTGCTTGCAGCAAGCGGCTCCATCGACTTTCTTCAAGTCTACGGCGACGACTACGACACGCCGGACGGCACATGCATCCGCGACTACATCCATGTCATGGATCTTGCGCGCGCTCACATACTAGCCGTTGAATATCTGATGAGAGGTGGCGCCAATCTCGCCGTCAACCTGGGTACTGGCCACGGAACATCCATTAAGGAGATTCTGACCGCGATCAGGCGAATCTCCCGATGCCCTGTGCCAGTCGAAATGCGTGCCCGTCGGGCAGGCGACCCACCGGCTCTCTATGCGGCTTCGGATCTTGCAGCCGAGAAGCTCGGCTTTCAGCCTCTTTATTCAAACATTGAAACGATCATCCGAACCGCCGCTCCATTCTTCGGATTGGAGGTGCACGAATGAGTATGCGCGAGATACAAGCTCAAGCAATGCGAGACGAACCGCTAATGGTGCCAGTCCTGGCCGGTTATCGGCGCGCGGAATATCTTGCCGGCACCGCTTTATGGCTTGCCGCGGTTGTCTACTTCTGGCGCTGGTGGTTTGTCCCCGCGCACCATGTTTATCTTGTCGGATCCATTTTGGTGACCTCGGTGCTGGCCTGGGTCACTATCATTCCGCTCTATTTTATTGCCGCCTTCTATCTTGCGCGGAAACCAAGCGGACGGCTGCGTTTGCCTGCCGGCAGCCGCGTGGCAATGGTGGTGACGAAGGCACCATCGGAGCCCTTCGAAATCGTGGGCCGGACATTATCTGCCATGTTGGCGCAACAGGTGCCGCACGACACCTGGCTTGCCGATGAGGATCCGTCACCCGCGACGCTGGACTGGTGCCGCGAACAAGGCGTCCATGTTTCCACCCGCAAGGGGCGCGAGGATTATCACCGCCAGATATGGCCGCGCCGTACCCGTTGCAAGGAAGGCAATCTCGCCTTCTTTTATGATCAGTATGGCTATGCGCGCTATGATTTCGTCGCCCAGCTTGATGCCGATCATGTGCCGGAGCCTGACTATCTTTATCAGATGCTGCGTCCCTTCGCCGACCCGGGGGTCGGCTATGTCTCCGCGCCTAGCATTTGTGACCATAACGCCCATGAAAGCTGGTCAGCGCGTGGTCGCCTCTATGCCGAAGCCAGCATGCATGGATCGCTGCAGGCAGGTTTCAATGGCGGGCTGGCGCCGCTTTGCATCGGCTCGCACTATGCCGTTCGAACCGCTGCCCTCAAGGATATAGGCGGGCTTGGTCCCGAACTGGCCGAGGATCACTCGACCACGTTGATGATGAACGCACACGGTTGGCGGGGCGTTCATGCGCTCGACGCCATCGCTCATGGAGACGGTCCGCGTACCTTCACGGATCTCATTACACAAGAGTTTCAATGGTCGCGCAGCCTGATGATGATCCTGCTGCAATATTCGCCAAAGCTGGTCAGGCGTCTGCCATTGCGGCTGAAGATGCAGTTCCTGTTCTCTCAGCTTTGGTACTGTCTCTTCTCGCTCTTCATGGCGTTGATGTTTTTCCTGCCCGTGGCCGCGCTTATAAGCGGAAGGATTTTCGTTGATGTGTCCTATCCCGACTTTCTGCTTCATTTCGTGCCACAGTCGGTGCTGCTGATCCTGCTTGCCTATCGGTGGCGCAAAACCGGCACCTTCCGGCCGGTTGATGCCAAGATTCTCAGCTGGGAAATGACATTGTTTCTGTTCGCCCGCTGGCCGTGGGCACTTGCGGGAACTCTGGCAGCGATACGCGACTGGGCAACGGGATCTTTCGTGGATTTTCGGGTCACGCCGAAGGGCACGTCTGATGTCGATCCGCTCCCTTCTAGGGTTCTCGCGCCTTATATCTTGCTGTCGTTGATCTCAGTTCTACCGGTGCTGTTTGTCGCCAATGCTGAAGACACTCGCGGCTTCTACATCTTCGCCACGGTGAACGCAGCCATCTACACGCTGCTCGTCTTGGTTATCGTTCTGCAGCATGCGCGCGAAAACATCGTGTGCATGGCCGGCCGCTTTTATCGTCCGGCACTCGCCGGAAGCCTGCTGACCCTGATCGCCTTGCCGTGTCTTGCCACCATCGAGCGCGGCCGTAGCGGGATCGAGTCGCTGACCTGGGACACGAGCGGCTACACGCTGTTCGAATATCGTTTTTCGGTAGCAGGCGCCGGAATAGGCGGACATGACCTGCACCGGATCATATTCAATCCGCATTGGCGCGTGAGCGACGGCGACACGAATTGATAACAGGGAAGGGCGCCACTGGCGCGAACGCAAATGAAAATAGCTGTTATCGGAACCGGATATGTAGGCTTGGTCAGCGGCACATGCTTTGCCGAATGGGGCAACACTGTCGTCTGTGTGGACAAGAATGCTCGGAAGATCGAGGGCCTTCTGGAGGGCAGAATGCCGATCTACGAGCCCCAGCTCGATGAATTGGTCGAGCGCAACTACGCCTCGGGACGGCTTGATTTCACCTGCAACCTGGCCGAGGCGGTGGACGGAGCCGCGGTTGTCTTCATAGCCGTCGGCACGCCGCCACGCGCCGATCGTGGGGATGCAGACCTTTCCTTTGTCTATCTGGCGGCGCGCGAACTTGCGCCGCTGATCGCGGACAATACCGTCGTGGTGGTCAAATCGACCGTGCCCGTCGGCACGGGAGACGTGGTGCAGAAGATTATCGGTTCTGTCCGCAAAGCCGGCACGTTTTCTGTTGCATCCAATCCGGAATTCCTGCGCGAAGGTGTGGCGGTCAGCGACTTTCTTGCGCCGGACCGCGTTGTGATCGGCGTCGAGGACGAGCGCGCGTCCAAACGTCTTGTGGAACTCTACGACGACCCGATCGCGCTGCAAAACACGCCAGTTCTCATTACGAGGCGACGCACTGCGGAATTGATCAAATATGCCTCAAACGCGTTTCTGGCGACTAAAATAACCTTCATCAATGAGCTGGCCGATCTTTGCGAACAGGTGGGCAGCGACGTAAACGAGCTGGCACTTGGCATCGGGCTCGACAAGCGCATCGGAACAAGTTTTCTCACCGCTGGGCCTGGCTATGGTGGCTCCTGTTTTCCAAAGGACACGCTGGCACTTCTGCGGACAGCGCAGGATCATGGCGTAGCGCTTCGTATTGTGGAGGAAACCGTCACCGCCAATGAGGCGCGTAAGCGACGCATGGCGCTGAAAGTGATGGAAGCGCTTGGCAACGACATAGACGGCCTGACCATCGCGATCTTCGGTCTCACCTTCAAACCCGATACCGATGATATGCGCGATGCACCCTCGGTGCCGCTTATCGAAGCGCTGCAGCGCTTCGGTGGTCGCATCCGCGCCTATGATCCTGTTGGCATCGAGAATGCCGCAAAAATCCTCGAAGATGTCGACTTCTGTGATGACCCTTATGAATGCGCAAGGGGCGCCGACGCCGTCGTCGTCATCACGGAATGGGAAACCATCAAGACGATCGACCTGGTTCAGCTCAAACAGCGCATGCGCCAGCCGATTCTCATCGATCTTAGAAACGCATTCAACCCCGATATGGCCGAACGGCTTGGGTTCCGCGTTTCGACCATCGGCCGGCCGGCCAGCGCAGAGAGCGACATTCAGAACACCGCGAGGCGGAGGAACAGTACCCTACGGGCGGTAAACACAACAACGGCAAAAGCTGCCTCGGTTGCTGTGCGGGAGGAACAAAAATGAAGCCATCGAACAACAAAGCCATCCAACTTGCTTGTGCGACTGGGCTGGCAATCGCCATCGCATTCGGGCTGGCCGGGTCAGGCAACGCCGCCGCTACCAAGGTCGACGTCAAGCTGCCTACAGGCGCCCGGCCCATGACGGCGAGCGAGCTCTATGTGCTTTATCGTGACAAGAGCTGGCAGTGGTCCGATGGCGCGGGACGAATGCAGGACGCAGATCGCCGATTTTCCGCCTGGGTCGATGGAGCGGGAGGTCAGTCCTGGGCCGAGGGCCGTTGGACAGTAACTGATACGGGTCGCCTGTGTTTGGTGGCGGCCTGGCATGCGACAAACGGCAAGTTTCCGGCAAAAACCTGCTTTGTCCATCAAATTAGCAACGGAACCATCTACCAAAGGCATGAGCCGGATGGGGCTTGGTTCGTATTTCGTCATGCCGTCGCCCAAAAAGCCGATGAGGCGGAGAAGCTGGTCGCCGATGACCTGGTCTCGCCACGACTAGACGTCGTGAAAGCCACCTTGAGCGCGGGCAAAACCGAGCAGAAGAAGGAAACACTCCAATGAAAACCATATCCAAACTGACGGCAGCTATGCTTTGCACTGCCGCTATTTGCGGAGCAGCTTACACAGCCAGTGATGTTCTTGAGGCGAAGGCCGAGAACCAAAGCTTGTTTCATGACAAGAGGCCGATCGTCACCCCGCAATCGCTTGCTTCGGGCGCCTATGATCCAAATGGGGATTTTGCCAGCGACCATAATCCCAAGATCGAGCATCTCTTCCTTGCGTGGGAAGATGTCGATCTCGCAACTCTCAGCACGGCGGATGCCTATGCGCGCACCCGCGGGCGGTCGTTGCTGATTACGATTGAGCCCTGGTCCTGGGCGCGCGACTGGCGCGTTGCGCCCGAGGATCTTCTGAACGGGATTCTAGCCGGTCGCTACGATGCCAACATGGCAGCGGTGTGTTCGGCGGCAGCTAAGCTCCAGAGCCCGGTTACCATTCGCTGGGCTCAGGAAATGGATGAAAAGAACGGGCAATTCACTTGGGCCTACTGGAAACCAGAAGGCTATGTGAAGGCCTATCGACATGCCATCACGGTATGCCGCCAAAGTCTTCCATCTGCGAAATATATGTGGTCCCCAATGGGAAAGGAGGGACTTGAAGCCTACTATCCCGGCGATCGATATGTTGATGTCGTCGGTCTTTCGGTCTTCGGCTACCAGCCATTCGATCAGAAGAAACTTGGACGGGACTCAACTTTCGTGGAGGCCACCAAGCCGGGCTACGATCGCGTTAAGGCCTTTGGAAAGCCGATCGTCATCGCCGAACTCGGCTATCAGGGGAATGACGCTTACAATCGCGCCTGGGCCGAAGAGGCCGCCAAGCCGCATGCCGAATTCCCGGACATGACAGCAGTGGTGTATTTCAACGACCGTGAAGTCTATCCGTGGCCGGATGGCTTGGGTCGGCCGGATTGGCGTGTCGTTGCCAGCCCTCTCGTGAACTGATCACCGCAGTAAACAACTGAAGTGGAAACAAAAATGTCTTCGTTCCGTTTCGTTATCTTGAATGCTGCGCTTGCGACATTGCTGTTATTCGGGACAGCCAGTGCGGCAACACAACAACAGGCCGATCGGGTGATCGCCCGCGCGGCCAGTAAGGCAATGCCAATGAACGCCGTCGAGTTGCATAGACTTTATGTAGGGCGTTCGTGGATATGGAAAAATGGTGCGGGTTTTTTCTCGAAAAACCGGAATCATTTCATCGCATGGTCGCATACAGGTGCCCAAAAGTCTTACGCAAAGGGCAGCTGGTATACGTCCAACAGGGGCAAACTCTGCATGAATGCCCTTTGGCATAGCAAGAAATTTGCCAAACAGAATGTCTCTTGCTTTATGCATCGTGAGAAAGCAGGGGTCATCTATCAGAAACGGGCATCGGGCGGAAAATGGTATGTGTTCCGGCACAATCCGCTCAAGCATGATGATGAGGTCCGCAAACTGCGGCGGGGTGACTATGTCAGCAAACACCTGCCCGGTTGAAAATCGGACGCTGGAATAGGGGCTATAGCGAAGTGCGGAAGCGAATTGTCTATCATCAATTCGTGCAACCGCTGTCTAAGGTAGCAGCCCCTATTTCCGTCTCTTGAATGATCCGCAAGAGCCTATATTTGCATCAAAATGTACTGCGCGCACGACAGTGCGATGTTCTTCCAAATCCGCTTGGTGTGCAAATATAGGGCGCACCCTTGAAATACTCCTCTGCGGAAACATTGACTTTCGCTGCACGCGGGTTCCCGTTGTAGAAGAACGTGTGATTTCTCTCATATTTTTTCATATATAATTCTATGGTTTTCTTTTCCGGTCGCTTCAAATCAGCTGCATTTACGCTGCTAAGTAGAGTTGTGGAAATTGCCAGTGCTCCCAAAGCAGATATCGCCAATTTTAATAGGCGATGATTAGGGCACTCACTATATATGTCTCGATTCAACTTCATCAGTTACTTCCTGTGATTGTTGCTCTGCATCATTTATGGCGAAAATTGTTTAATTTTTCGTCATAAGCTGCTTGATAATATTAAGGATTTCTGCTTAATTATTTGTTGCAATTTCAGGCCAAGGTCTGCAACAATGCCATCCTTAAGGGCGTTCATTTTGCGTAACTTGCGATCGCTGCCCAGAACCTTCGGTCGGGCGCATTTTGCTTTCGCGAACTTGTCTGCCGATGCGTTGCCCTCAGGCAGAGCGCACTTCCCAAGATACAACACGGTAGCTTTCCGCGTGTTTCCCTGCCCCTTTCTAAGGGGGCCATGCAATCAGATTCAGGCCATTTTTGGGTGTTCCGATGCCGATTTAGGTATCCGGGAAAGGAACTCTTCTCTACGCCAAGGTTATTTTCCGCCCCAACTGCTTGGTATCGCTCATGTATTGGGTGCTTATTCAGTACTTGGAGAACAGACAGTAATTAAGACTGGACAATTTTCAGCGTATTATTGAAAGGCCGCCACAATGATGTGGAGCAAAGCTGATGTTTCTTCAGAACAGCCAACGTTTGTAGAAAGACGTCGGTGGCCGCGTATATCCCAGGTGCCGCTCTGTAGCGGAAGCCAGGGCCTGCCGCAGCTCATGTCCCTGCCGTTTTCGACTCGAGATCTGGCCTCGGATCAACAATTTCCTGCGTGGCAGGATCGCATGGCGCCGCTGATAGATATGCGCTTGCCACAGAATGCCAAAGTTGATGACTGTTTTCCGGTCAATCAAACCGTCTGGAATCTTGAAGGGGTGCTGCTTATCCAGCAAGCCACACCGGCTTTCAGCTACGAGCGCTCGGCCGAGAAAGTACGCTTTAGCTCCGTAGATCACTGGCAGATCACTTTTCTGCGCACCGGAAGAACATGGACTGGCGTCAATGGACGGGTTGCGGAAAACGAGCCTGGCATGATGGAGATCCGCACACTCGGTTATCCTTTTTACGGACGTACCCTGAGCGCGGAATCGGTCACCCTGATCCTGCCTTATGATCTGTTTGCCGATCGGGGCGGACTGCCGGGCGCCAGCAACAATGTTGTTTTCAGCGGTGCGCGCGTGAAGCTTCTCTCAGATTACGTTGCTTTCCTCGAGGCGAATCTTGATCGTTTAACAAGGGATGATCTGCAGGGTGTGAGGAGCCAACTACGGGAGATGGTGTTCCATAGTGTCGCGCCGCTTATGGATTGCCATATGGTCAATGACCAAACTTCGCAAATCGGACTGATGACTCGAGCCCGGCGCTTTATCCAAAACAATCTAGGTTCAGAGGATCTGACACCTGAAACCTTGAGCCGTGAACTAGCGATTTCGCGCACGCGACTCTATGAGCTGTTCCAAACGTCGGGTGGCGTTTTGAACTATATCCGCAAAAGACGGCTTTTGGCCGCCCGCGCGGCGATTGCCGATCCTGCCGATAACCGAAAAATTATTGATATCGCCAGCAAATTTGGTTTCGATTCTGCGGCTAATTTCAGCCGCGCATTCACTCATGAATTCGGCTATAGCCCCAGCGAAGTGCGCAAGCATATGGGAGAGCTCAGGATCGAACACCCGCCACATACGGAGGAACTGCCGATTTTCGATAGCTGGCTAAGCACACTTGGCCTTTAACGACCGACGGAGACGATCTTCTGCTAATTCAGGTAGTCCATTTCGAATTCACGAATGGGTTCAAGAGGCTATGTTGCAAGAATTGCACGGCGGGTGAGACATATGTGTGGCACCGTAAAGTTAACGGGCTCTGGTCGAAAGTCTCGCCCTCCGCCTTCGCTTATGCGGCCCGCAGGTGTGCGATTTCGTTCCACACTTGCATGGTTGCGGTTCTCAGCTCGCGGTGATGGTCGGATGAGATCTCGTGGCGTAGAATGTGAAAAAGGTTGGTGACGGGGTCATACATGGAAACGAAACGCTGAAGATGTCGTGCTGACTTGAAGCCTTTCATGATCCGCTCTCGCCGTCGTGTCGGTTGATGGGAGTTCTCCGCCCGGTTATTCAGGCCCTTGTGGGATCGATGTTCGACGCCAGGCATGTTTGCCGCGCCATAGGATCGCAGCTTGTCGGTGATCATGACGCGGGGCGAGCGCCCCTGTCCTTTCAGAAGCTTTCGCATCAGGCGTTTGGCGGCCTTTGTATTGCGGCGGCTTTGCACCAGCACGTCGAGAACGAAGCCATCCCGATCGACAGCCCGCCATAGCCGATGTTTCTTGCCGCCAATGGAGATGACGACCTCATCAAGATGCCATTTGTCGCCAAACCAACCGGCGGATCGCCTGCGGATTTCGCCAGCAAAGTACCGCCCGAACTTCTCCGCCTAGAGACGCACGGTCTGATGCGCGACGATGATTCCACGCGCCGCCAGCAGATCCTCGATCATCCGCAGACTGAGCGGAAAACGACGGTACAGCCACATCGCGTGCGCGATCACTTCAGCTGGAAACCGGTGGCGGCGATAAAGGCGATCACGAGCGACTTGGATCATGCTGCAAGATTGCACAGACCGATCGCCGACAGGTTAACTTTACGGTGCCCCGGAGATCCTGACCGAGTTGCAGCGCATGAATGTTCACGGTGTCTTGTCGAAGCCGGTGAGGATCTTCGGGATACTGGCGGCTTTGACGACGGCGGTCAGCCTTGCCACCCACGAAGCGAGGCTGAAGCAGCGGATCAAGTCGCTGGACGACACATTGAAGGCTCGGCGCAGAATAGAAAAGGCCGCCGGAATTTTGTCGGCCAGCCGCAATACTTCGAAGGAAGAAGTCTATAGGCGCCTTCGCGAAAAAGCGATGACGTCAAAGGTGACGATCGCGTCCGTTGCCGATGCGTCAAGAAGCGACGGATCATTCAAAACCGCTCAACATGTCCTTGAGGGATACTGTGTCCTCAAAATTCAAGAACGCGTCATGCGCCCCCTCAGCTTCCAGTCCTGCCCAACCTAGGCAGTCAGCAAATTTGGAACGTCGGTCGGCGGTAGTGAGCGGCACGGCGGCTGAGCCGGTCGCGTGGAGCCGTTCAGTCTTCAGGCTGCGCCCATCGCTGAGATTGACGATGACCTGATGCGGAAGGCGTTCGATCCCCTTCTCTTCCGCCGCGCTATAGGCGTTCATCGATATCTTCGGCATATGGCGGCGAATCTCGGGACGCAAAATTGCGGCGGCGGTGAAGTCTGTCAGTGAAAGCTTACCTTGATAGAGCGCCGTGGCGAGACAATACTGCATCGAAAAGCGCGCCTGCATCTCATCCAGCGGATCGGGATAGGCGAGATTGTCGACCGCGGATCGGCCCACTTTCGTTTGAATGGAAAGCACCTCGTTCAGGGAGAAGCCGTGTTCGATCTGTAGATCGCGGGCCGTATCGATGGCGCGGTGCGTGGAGGCGCAGCAGGGATGGAGCTTCGTCACTAGGCCGTGCGTCTCGATGACGTGGCGGTCACTCGCAGAGAGAGCCTCCCAACCAGCACCTGTTTCTCCGCCAAAAAGATCGAGGAAGCCTTGCGGGCGCTCCAGAATATCCAGACGTCCACTCATCCCGGCTTGCGCAAGGAGCGCTGCTTCGACTGCGTTTCGCGCGGCCATGCCGGCATGAAGTGGTTTGGCCGATGTTCCGAACTGGCCTTTCGGACCGGCGGCAAAGCTTGTGGCAATGCTCATCGCCTGTGCGATCTCCGTTGCATTCAGGTCCAAAAGCACAGCCACGCCGGCAGCCGTTCCAATGCAGCCGACGGTCGATGTGCCATGCCATCCTCTGTTGTAGTGCGACGGATTGACTCCGAAGCCGATAGAGGCCTGCGCTTCAAGGCCCGCGAGATACGCGTGCAGGAATTGTCGCCCCGAGACGGCGGCATCGGCGGTTGCGATCGAGAGCAAGGCTGGAACCAACACCGCAGAGGCATGCGCCCGGGCGGGATGGAAGTTATCGTCGAAATCCAGACAATGAGCAGCCGTCCCATTGATCAGCGCTGCAACCGACGGCGATGCTCGGCCGCCTCGCAGGATTGCCGAGGCGCCGCTCGCGCTGATATCTGCGGAGAAGGCCCTTGCCACGGATTGTGGCGCCGGATCGGCGGCGCCCGCCAGCATGCAGCCGATCGTGTCGATAACGGCCTCCTGCGCGCGCGCCATCGCGACGGGAGAAAAGCTCGTTCTCGAAACGATCTGATCGGCGATTTTTTCCAGGACCGTCGCCATTGACGAATGCCTCCACAAAGTCTTCGTTGATGCGCGCAAGGATGCTGAGCTTCGCGGGGTGGCGCAATCTTATGCGGTTTACGGGTCGATCTATTCAATTTCGGGAGCGGGAATGACGAAGGACAGTGACGTCACGATCAGCGTCAAGCACATCCAGACCTATGACGCGATCGCGGCGACCGGATCGACGATCGCCGCGGCCGGCGAACTCGGCATCTCGCAATCGAATGCCAGCCGACTTCTGCATCAGCTCGAACTTTATCTTGGCGTCCGCCTGTTCGAACGCGACAAGAACCGGCTGGCGCCGACGCGCGAAGGGCTGCAGCTCGGGCCGGAAATACGGGCAATCTCCGATCGCCTGACCGCGCTGAAAGTGCTGGCGGTGGAACTGGAGAATGGCCGCTCCCAGGAAATTCCCCTGCGGCTGGCGTTTCCGGCGAGCCTCTCCGTCACGCTTGTTCCGCGCCTCGTCAAGCGCTTCCTTGCCGAGAATGGACTTGTCCGGATCGAGGTTGCATCAGGCAACTATTTGGCGATCGAGCGTATGGTGGCGGATGGGGAAGCGGATATCGGTTTTACGCGCCTCCCGTCGCCAACGCCGGGGTTACGGCTCGAGCATGAAATGCCGTCGCGCAATATCTGCGTACTGCACCGGGACCACCCGCTGGCCGGACGTGCCATGCTCACGGTTGCCGACCTCAAACCGCATGACCTGATCCTGCTCAATCGAGAGCGCCCGGTACGCCATGAATTGGAGGCGCTCTTCTACAAGCAGGGACTGCGTAAACGTCCTGCCATCGAGGCACATTCGGTCGGGTGCGCCTGCGGGCTCGCCGCCGAAGGCCTGGGGATCGCCATCGTCAGCGAATTGCTGGCGAGCGAATATCGCTCGATGCCGCTTGTCTTTGTGCCGCTGGAACCTTCTCTGCCGGTGACCTATGCCATTGTCAGCTCGGATCGGGCGCCTCTGCCAAAGGCGGCAGCTCCGTTTTTGCGGTATCTGCAGGACTGGGCATAGCGTCCAATTTTGCTTTCAATCCGTGGCGGCGCTGGTTAGCCGCAGGACCACTTGCGCTTATGCTTTTAAGGAGCCTTTCAAATGATCAATTTCCGACAATTGGAGGTGCTGAAGACATTGCTGGCAACCGGATCGACGATCGCGACGGCAAAGAGCATGGGTCTCAGCCAGTCGGGTGTCAGCCGCCTGTTGCAACAACTCGAAACCGATTTGTCGCTGACGCTGTTTGCCCGCGACAAAGGGCGGCTCATTCCAACGCCTGAAGCCGGCATCCTCGCCCGGGACGCAGAGCATATCCTGCTCGGGCTCAACCGGTTTTCAGGTCTGGCCGAGGATCTGCGCAGCGGAGCTGCGGGGCCTGAAGTCGTGCGTATTGGGTTGCCAAGCAGCATGTGGGAGGAGTTCGCGCCGGCCATGCTGGTCGATTATGCCAAGGATTACCCAACGGTCCGCATCGAGACCTTTTTCGAGACGACGACGGCGATCACGCGGCTGGTCGAACAACAGGTGATCGATTTCGGGTTTCTGCGCTACGAAGGAGAGGCTGGGCAGGGCATCGATATGGAGCCAGTGGCAAGCGGGGTAACTGTCTGCGTCATCCCCGAAAGCCATCCGCTGGCAGCGGTTGCCGAGATCACGCCTAGGGATCTGCGCAATATTCCGTTGATCCTCATCGGACGACAAAGGCCAACCCGCATGCTTCTCGACCAGACCTTCAAGCGGGCTGGCGTGAAGCAGAATGTCAAGATTGAGACGCATACCAACAGCTCGGCTTGCGCCTATGTCGCCCACGGCCTGGGTATCGCCATTATCAGCAGTTTCTACGCTAATCTGTATCGGCACCTGCCGGTCGTTCAACGACCCTTCACGCCTGTCTCGAAGCAGGAGTTCGGATTGGCCAAGCCGGCAGGCGCGCCGCCGTCGCTCGCTGCGCAGGCTTTGATGGACGCGCTCAAACGTCAGATCGCTTTGTCGCAGAAAGCATAATAAATACAATTTTTTATTGAAGCTTATGTAGGCCAATTGTGGCGCTCCGTAGCGCGCGGTATTCGCATAGATCTATGACAAAAATGCATAATATTGCGCAAAATTTTCTCATCGCTCATAGTCTGTGAACAACAAGCCGATCAACGGCCCATTCACAATCGCGTTCAGGGGAACCGATGCTCAGATTTATCCTAAACCGCCTCCTCATGGCGTTGCCGACGGTCGTCATCGTGGCGATTACGGTGTTCGCGCTTATTCGGTTCATTCCCGGCGATCCGGCAGCGCTGCTGCTTGGCGATATGGCGCAGCCGGATCAGATTGCCGAGATGCGCGCCGAGCTTGGGCTCGACAAGTCCATGCCCGAACAATTCCTGATCTGGGGCGGCAATGTCCTGACCGGAGACTTCGGTCGCTCGATCGTCAACAATGAGCCGGTCCTGGGGCTCGTCGTCTCCCGGTTTGTCGTCAGTGCGGAGGTCGTACTGACCGCGGTGCTGTTGGCGAGCCTGATCGCGGTTCCGGCTGGCGTCATCGCTGCCTGGCGGCAGAATAGCCTCACGGATCTGGCGCTTGTCGGCACGGCGACGGTGCTCCTGTCGATCCCGACATTCTGGCTCGGCCTGCTGCTGCTCTTGTTCTTTGGCTTGAAGCTGGGTTGGCTGCCTGTCCTTGGCTATGTCTCGATCGGCAGCAATGTCGTTGGTGGACTGCTCTATCTCGTCCTGCCGATCATGACGCTGGTCATCCATGAGATGGGCGTGCTGATCCGCATGGCGCGTGCCTCGACACTCGAAGTCCTTCGGCTCGACTATATCACCCATGCCCGGGCGAAGGGCCTCTCCGAAAGCGCAGTCCTCTGGAAGCATGCTTTCAAGAATGCCTTCGGCCCGACCTGGACGATGATCGGCCTGATCCTCGGCAATCTGCTTGGCGGCATCGCCGTGATCGAGACCGTCTTCACCATTCCGGGCCTCGGCCGGCTCATGGTCGACAGCATTTTCCAGCGTGATTATCCGGTCATCCAGGGCTGCCTGCTGATCGTCGCGCTCTCCTACGTGGTCGTCAACCTCGTCGTCGATCTGCTCTATCCTCTCTTCGATCCGCGTGTGGTGGCCGAATGAAGAAATTTACATTCAATGGCCTGATCGGCGGCGTGCTGATCGCCCTTCTGCTTGTCGTCGCAGCCCTTGGCCTCTTCTGGACGCCGTTCGATCCGATGAAGCTGAGCTTCACGGCGCGTCTTGCTGCCCCGAGTGCTCAGCATTGGCTCGGGACGGACGAATTCGGTCGCGATGTCCTCAGCCGTCTCATGGTCGGCGCGCGCGCCAGCGTCTGGATCGGTACGCTGACAGTATTGCTTGCCGCGATCGCCGGGACTTTGATCGGCCTCGTCAGCGGCTATGCGCGCGGCGCAATCGATGCGGTCATCATGGCGGTCAACAACGCGCTGCTGGCTTTTCCCGGCATCCTTCTCGCCTTGGGGCTTTTGGCCGTCTTCGGCGCCAACCAGTACGGGATCATTTTCGCGCTGGGGATTGCCTATACACCGTCCATGGCACGCGTGGTGCGCGGTGCCGTGCTGTCACTGCGCGAACGAGAGTTCATCGAAGCGTCTAAGGTCATGGGCAACAGCGAGATCTATACGATGCTGCGTCATATCCTGCCCAATTGCCTGGCACCGATCACGGTTTTGTCGAGCTCGATGTTCGGTTGGGCGATCCTGTCCGAAAGCGCGCTCAGCTTCCTCGGTCTCGGCGTTCCGCCGCCGGCGCCCACTTGGGGCAATATGCTCGCCGCCGGCCGGCCGTTCGTCGAGCAGGCCGTCTGGCTCGGTCTCTTTCCAGGCCTATGCATCGCGCTCACGCTTCTCGGCATCAATCTTCTGGGCGACGCGCTCCGCGACAGGCTGGATCCGCGCATGAGAGGCCTGAAATGACCCAACAGAAACTCTTAAGCGTCCGCAACCTCTCGCTCGAGGTTGCCCATCGTGGTGTCGAAGTGGTGAAGAGCGTCTGCTTCGATATCGAGCCCGGCGAGATCTTCGGCATCGTCGGTGAGAGCGGTTCCGGCAAGTCGCTGGCGACGCGTGCGTTGATCTCGCTGCTTCCGCCTCCCATCAAGGTGACGGGCGGCGAGGTGACCTACAAGGGCCGCGACGTCATGTCGATGAGCGAGGCGGATCTGCGCAGGCTGCGCGGCGCCGAAATCGGGCTCGTGTTTCAGGAGCCGATGACCTCGCTCAATCCGTCGATGACGATCGGCCGGCAGTTGGAGGAGGGGCTGACCCTTCACACCAACGCGACGGCTACAGAGCGGCGCGCCCGCATCCTCGTCATGCTGGAGCGGGTCGGTATCCGCGATCCGGGGGCGGCACTTTCCGCCTATCCGCACGAATTTTCCGGTGGCATGCGCCAGCGCATCATGCTCGCCTCCGTCATGCTGTTGAAGCCGGCACTGCTGATTGCCGACGAGCCGACGACGGCGCTCGATGCCGTTGTCCAGCGAGATGTCATGGAGCTGATGGTCGAACTGACCAAGGCCGAAGGCACGGCGGTTCTGCTGATCAGCCACGATCTGCCGATGGTGGCGCGCTATACCAGCCGCATCGTCGTGATGGAAAAGGGCTCGGTTGTGGAACAGGGAACCACGGAGCAGATCCTCGAAACGCCCAGACATCCCTATACACGCAAGCTTTTGTCGTCGCTTCCCGTCCGTGGCAAAGTCCGCAGCAGCGATATGGCCTCTGCGCCGATGGTGTCGGCGCGCAACATCGTGGTCGATTATCCCGGCCGCAAATCGCTTCTCAAGAAGGGAACGCCGAAACGGGCGCTCCACGGTGTCAGCGTCGATATCCATGAGGGCGAAGTGGTCGCCCTGGTCGGCGGCTCCGGTTCGGGAAAGACGACGCTTGGGCGCACCATCGCCGGACTGGTCCATCAGAGCGAAGGTGAAGTGCTCTTTCAGGGACGCGAGCGTTCGGCGGATTGGCGCGACTATCGGCTGAACTGCCAGATGGTGTTCCAGGATCCCTATTCGTCGCTCGATCCGCGCATGACGATCCTGTCGCTGGTCGAGGAAGCCCTGCGGCTTGTGCCCGATATCGATCGGGCCGCCAAGAAGAAGCGGGCCTATGAAACGCTCGAGGAAGTCGGACTTGGAACCGATCATGCCCAGCGCTATCCACACGAACTTTCCGGCGGCCAGCGCCAGCGCGTCGCGATTGCCCGCGCCATCGCCCGGCGGCCGAAATTCCTGATCGCCGACGAACCGGTCTCCGCGCTGGACGTCACGGTCCGCGCCCAGGTTCTCACGCTGTTTTCGGATCTGCAGAGACGCTACGGCTTTTCCTGCCTGTTCATCAGCCACGATCTCGGCGTGGTCGAGCAGGTGGCGGATCGTGTCGTCGTCATGCAGGACGGCCGCATCATCGAACAGGGCGACCGCAACACGATCTTCGACAGGCCGCAGGAGGCGTATACGCGACGTCTCCTCTCGGCCATCCCCGCGCTCGATCTCAACGAGACCGGCGGGGTTAAACTGAAATGGCGACTGGAGGCCTAAAATGAACACGACCACCACTTCGAGCAAGGCGGACGAACGGCTGAATGCGATCTGCGATGCGCAGCCTTTCGTGACGCGCTATTGCATCCGCAATCTCCTGACCGGCGAAACCTTTGGCCGCGGCGCCGAAGAGGAAACGCCATCGGCCTCAACGCGCAAGACATCGATCATGATGGCGGCGTTCAAGGCCGTCGGCGAAGGCCGGCTCGATCTCGACGAGCAGATCGTCTATGAGCCGCGCTTCGCTGAGGAGGTGGCGAGCGGCATATTCCGATATCTGACGCCGGGCATCGTCATATCGCTGCGCGACGCGATCACCGGCATGATGGTGTTGAGCGACAATGTTTGCACCAAGATGGTGTTTGAACGCCTGACGCTGGAAGAGGTCGATCTCTACTGCAAGTCGATCGGCATGACCGGCACGCATCACCGCTTCCTCATCCCACCGCTGGCGCTCTCCCCGGATCACGCGCTTGGCGCGGTCACCACCACGACAGCGGCCGATCAGGTCATGCTTTTGCAAACGATCCTCGATGCGCAAACGTTGCAGGTTGCAGCGGAAAAACTCGGCTGCCCGGCGGATCTCTGCCAGTTTGCGCTGCAGACCCTGAAGAACCAGGTGCTGCGCTACGGCATTCACTCCCGCCTGCCGTTCGAGACGAAGGTGGCGAGCAAGGGTGGGCGCGGCAAGCGTGGGCGCATGGATGCGGGCATCGTCTACCGTGACGGTGCGCCGTTCTACATCATCGCCGCCTATACCGATCAGGTGCCGCAGGCGATGCCGGACGGAACGCCTGGGTACACTCTGTCGCTCGAGACCATCGGCAGGCTTTCGCGCGTCTGCTGGGATGAATTCCAAGCATAGAACAATCAAACATATAAGAGGGGTAGAACGATGAAGACCATTCTGCTTGCGGGCACCATCCTGATGTCGCTCGTCGTAAGCGCGACTGCCCGCGATATCGTCGTGGCACAGAGTTCCGACCTGCGCAGCAACAATCCTGGGGTCAATCGCGACGGCAATACCGACGGCGTCATCCTCCACATCGTCGAGGGTCTCGTCGGTTACGCCAACAATGGCGAGGTCAAGCCGCTTCTGGCCGCCAGCGTCGATATGGCGGCCGATGGCTTGAGCTATACGTTCAAGCTGCGCGGCGGTGTGAAGTTCCACAACGGCAAGCCGTTGACGGCAGACGATGTGGTCTGGAACTGGAACCGTTACATGGATCCGAAGACCAAATGGACCTGTATCAAGGATTTCGACGGCAGCGGCGCGGTGCATGTGACCGGCATCAAGGCGACTGATGCTTCGACCGTGACCATGACGCTGGAAAAGCCGTCGGCGGTTTTCCTCGGCCTGATGTCACGCCCTGAATGCGGCTATACCGGCATCATCTCCCCGGATTCCATCGCTGCCAGCGGCACCTTCGACAAGCCGATCGGAACGGGCCCGTTTAAGTGGGACGAATGGAAGAAAGGTGAATATATCCATCTCACCAAGTTCGACGGCTATATCTCGCCCGCCAATGACGGCAAGCCGGACGGCATGGTCGGCTCCAAGCGGCCGCTGGTCGACGGCATCAAATTCATGGTCATTCCCGACGCCTCCACCGTCAAGGCCGGCCTGCAATCGGGCGTGCTCGACACGGCCGAGATTTCTCCCGATCTCATTCCCGAGTTCAAGGAGAGCAAGACGACCCAGGTGATCATTTCGCGGAACAACGGCAAGAATCTCTTCTACTTCCAGACACGCGATCCCATCTTGAGCAAACCTGGCATCCGCCGCGCCATGGCGCAGGCGCTCGATCTCGACCAGCTCGTCGAGGCCGCATCGAACGGCACGGGCGAGGCGAACGGATCGATGGTCTCTTCCGATTCCGTTTACTTCAGCGAAACACAGAAGAAGCGTCTTCCCTATGATCTGGAGGCCGCCAAGAAAGAGCTTGATGCGGCCGGTTACAAGGGCGAACCGATCAGCATCATAGCCAACAAGCGCGGAAACGTGCCGAGCTTTCCGGCCGCCGTTATGGCGCAGGCCATGCTCCAGCAGATCGGTATGAACATCCAGATCGAAGTGCTGGATTACGCTACGCAGGTCGATCGCCGCCGTTCGGGCAAATATCAGATCATTTCGCAATCTGTGGCGCCCCGCCTCGATCCGGCGCTGATGTACAGTTTCTACGTCGGTGACAAGGATCAGAACGCGTCGCTGATGTGGGACAATCCGAAGGCCATCGAACTGATGAAGGCCGCCTATGCGGAAACCGATCCGAAGAAGCGTCAGGCGATCTTCGATCAGTTCCACGAACTGATGTTGCAGGATATGCCCGGTGTCTTCCTCTACGACATGATCGATGTCTGGGGTGCCACGAAGGCGCTGAAAGGTCAGCCCGTCTGGCAGTCCAACGCCCGCCTTTGGGAAGTGTCACTCGATAAATAAGGCGGAAAGGAATGGCGCAGCCAAACATATGTCTTCGGCGGGCATGCTGTCCGCCGAGCCAGATTTTCGGCGCCTGAATTTCATGCTTCCGCGAGGAGGCTACATGCCGAGACCGCTTCATCTTGGCTTGCACGCCTTCGAAGGCCAGTCGCGACGGATGTCGAAGATGTCAGTCGGGTGACGCCGACGGCGCGATGCTGGGCGCCGGCCTAGGCAATCGGTACCAATCCACATACGTGGCAAATCGTCGCCCGAGGACGTAGCTCCGGCGCGCGCAAGACCATGGTTCATGCTGCCAAGGCATTGGCGGAACAGGCCTCTATCTCGTCATAAG
The DNA here is from genome assembly GCF_058803745.1 of Rhizobium sp. GW821-FHT14E12. Classification (NCBI taxonomy): domain Bacteria; kingdom Pseudomonadati; phylum Pseudomonadota; class Alphaproteobacteria; order Hyphomicrobiales; family Rhizobiaceae; genus Rhizobium; species Rhizobium sp. GW821-FHT14E12. Next base: position 244 of record NZ_JBXAPH010000018.1, on the reverse strand, counting down.
TTTACAACGCTCTTGTTTGTTCTAGCTTGCGTAAGCAAGCCCGATGCGATCGGTATCGAGATCATTACATTGTGTGAGCTGCGTATTCAGCCAATTAAATGGGGCCATACCGTCCTGTGGTACTTCTCCGCGAAGTTCAACATACAATGGTTCGTATCTCATCGAGAGCTCCACCTGCTTTTATAGTCACGCAGGCATGGCGCGGATAGAGTCAAGGCTTCGGATGCAAGGGTAGGGGATGTCG
>NZ_JBXAPH010000017.1:0-52876 GCF_058803745.1 Rhizobium sp. GW821-FHT14E12 | reverse complement strand
CCAAATCAGAAGACCTTTAGAGAATCCTTTTTCCTCAACAATTCAATCCAATAGAAACCATATGCGATTCCCCTGCCGGAGGCGGGGAGAGGGGACTATGGCGCAAGTTCGGTCACCGCTCAGATCGGCCGATTGATCCTCTTATACGTCTCATCCAGCTCCTTCATCCGCTCCTGATAAGACGACGTCAAACACCCGACATCCGCGCCACATGCCTGCCGCTTCTTCAGCCAGGCGGACTGTTCATCCTGCAGCGTACCACGCGAACCCATGGCGAGCAGGCCGGAGAGCAGGTCGAAGGTCGTCACCATCTTCACGTCGGCATCGTTGAGCGCCCTGACATCGCAGATCGTCTTTTCGTCCGGCTGAAGATTCTGCGCGTCGCAATTGAAGCTCGCGGCCCGGGATGTGCCGGTTGAGGCAAGTGTGCCGAGGAGGGTGAGGGAGGTGATGAGGAAGGCTGCCGTCAGGCTGTTTGATCGCATAAGGTCACTCCATTTGCCTATTTCGGAAGTGAAATGCGCAATCACACAGTTTTGTTCATTCCACCTGTTTTTTATGAGCGCGCACGACCATCTATGCTTCATGCTTCCGCCCTCTTTTCTTTCTAGCGTCGGGCGCTACAACGTTGTTTCAAGAGCATTTAAAAAGGAAAATTCCATGCAGGTCCTGCTGAAGCGCACTGCCGTTTCGATGATTGCCCTCATCATGGCGATGCCGCTTTCCGCCGCGGCGCAGACTGCGAAGTCGGTGCCGGAAAGCCAGATGCAAATGCAGCTGTCGTTCGCGCCGCTGGTCAAGCAGACGGCCGGTGCGGTGGTCAATGTCTATGCCGAGCGGGTGGTGCAGCGGCAATCGCCCTTTGCCGGCGATCCCTTCTTCGAGCAGTTCTTCGGCCAGCGCATGCCGAATCGTACGGAGAAGCAATCCTCGCTGGGCTCCGGCGTCATCGTCGAGGCAAACGGTACTGTCATCACCAACAACCACGTTGTCGATGGCGCCGATGATATCAAGATTGCGCTGTCGGATGGCCGCGAGTTCCCCTGCAAAGTCATCCTGAAGGATGAGCGCGTCGATCTCGCGGTACTGAAGATCCAGTCGAAGAACGAGACCTTCCCGATTCTGCCGCTCGGCAATTCCGATGGCGTTGAAGTCGGCGATCTCGTACTGGCGATCGGCAATCCCTTCGGCGTCGGCCAGACGGTGACGAGCGGTATCGTCTCGGCGCTTGCCCGCAACCAGGTGAAGAACGAAGTCGGCTTCTTCATCCAGACCGACGCTTCGATCAATCCCGGCAATTCCGGCGGCGCGCTTGCGAATATGAGCGGCGAACTCATCGGCCTCAACACGGCAATCTTCTCGCAGGGCGGCGGCTCCAACGGTATCGGCTTCGCCATCCCGGCCAATCTGGTCAAGGTTTTCCTTGCTGCCGCGGATCGTGGCGACAAGACCTTTGACCGGCCCTATATCGGCGCCTCCTTTGAGCCGGTGACGTCGGACGTTGCCGAAGCGCTCGGCCTCGACAAGGTGCGCGGTGCGCTGGTGACCAAGGTGATTGATGGTGGGCCGGCGGCAAAGGCGGGCCTGAAGCCGGGCGAAGTCGTCACTGCCCTCAACAATATCCCGGTCGAGCATCCGGACGCATTGGGCTACCGTCTGACGACGGCCGGCCTCGGCGCCACCGTGACCTTGACGGTCCTGGATGGCGGCAAGGAACATGAGGCCAGCATGACGCTCGCAGCCGCGCCGGAAACCACGCCACGCGAGGAAAAGCTCATTCAGGGCAACAATCCCTTCGCCGGCATAACGGTTGCCAATCTCTCGCCACGCGTTGCCGACGAATTGCATTTGCCGCCGGATACTGCCGGGGTCGTGGTCGAAAGCCTGAAGGCGAATTCGCCGGCCGATCGCGTTGGTTTCGCGCCGAAGGATATCATTATTTCCGTCAACGGCGTCGCCATTGCCACGACCGACGTGTTACAGCAGACCGTTAGCGGCAATCCAAGCTTCTGGCGCGTCGAGATCGAACGCGACGGCCAGCGCATACGGCAGTTCTTCCGATGAGTGATGACCTGTTTGCACCGAAGATACCGGAAGGGGTCGCTAGCAAGCGGCCTCTTGCCGATCGTCTGCGGCCGCAAACTCTGGCTGATGTCACCGGTCAGTCACACCTGACCGGGGAGGATGGCGCGCTGCGGCGGATGATCGAGTCCGGTTCGCTTGGCTCGATGATCTTCTGGGGGCCGCCCGGCACCGGCAAGACGACGGTGGCGCGGCTGCTGTCGGGCGAGGCGGGCCTGGCCTTCGAGCAGATCTCGGCAATCTTCTCCGGCGTCGCGGATCTCAAGAAGGTGTTCGAAACCGCCCGTCTGCGCCGCATGGATGGCCGCCAGACGCTGTTGTTCGTCGACGAGATCCATCGCTTCAACCGCGCTCAGCAAGATAGCTTCCTGCCCGTCATGGAGGACGGAACCGTTATTCTGGTGGGGGCTACGACCGAGAACCCGTCCTTCGAACTCAACGCCGCTCTTTTGTCCCGCGCTCGCGTCCTGACGTTTCGCTCGCATGACGAGGAAAGCCTGGCGGAGCTGCTGAGCCGCGCCGAAAAGACGGAAGGCAAGCCGCTGCCGCTCACCGAGGATGCCCGGGCCAGCCTGATCCGCATGGCGGATGGCGACGGCCGCTCGGTGCTGACGCTGGCCGAGGAAGTCTGGCGTGCCGCCCGCAAGGATGAGCTTTTCGATCCAGACGCGCTGGTGAAGATCGTACAGCGCCGCGCGCCGGTCTACGACAAGGCGCAGGATGGCCACTACAATCTGATTTCGGCTCTGCATAAATCCGTGCGCGGCTCCGATCCCGATGCGGCGCTCTACTATCTCGCCCGCATGTTCGATGCCGGCGAAGACCCGCTTTATCTCGGGCGAAGGCTGGTGCGGATGGCGGTCGAGGATATCGGGCTTGCCGATCCGCAGGCGCTGGTGATCTGCAACGCCGCCAAGGACGCCTATGATTATCTGGGCTCGCCGGAGGGGGAATTGGCGCTGGCGCAGGCCTGTGTCTATCTTGCCACCGCCCCCAAATCGAACGCCCTCTACACCGCCTTCAAGGCTGCAACGCAGGCGGCCAAGGAAAACGGCTCGCTGTTGCCGCCCAAGCAGATCCTCAATGCGCCGACGAAGCTGATGCGTACCGAGGGCTATGGCGACGGCTACCGCTACGATCACGACGAGCCGGATGCCTTTTCAGGCCAGAACTACTTTCCGGAAAAGATGGGCCGCCAGACCTTCTACGATCCGCCGGAGCGCGGCTTTGAGCGCGAAATCCGCAAGCGGCTGGACTGGTGGGCGAAGCTGCGCAAGGAGCGCGGCGAGCGGTAGGTTAGATATCACCGATTGGTGAGCGTCTGGGCTCCGGTCTTCTGCATACGCGGTGCCGGCGCCTTGTCGATCATCTTGACGCTCGATTCCGCCAGGCCGTTATGACCTTCCATGTCGACGACGAGATGCCAAAGGCCGGTCTCCGGTATCGTCAGGCGGATCGGCGATTTCTTGGCGACACCGCCAAGGAACTGATGCTTCAGGGTTTCCGTAAAGCGTTCGAAATTGGAGCTGTTCATCAGCCGGACATTGGCGATGGCCGATAGCGTGATCTCGATCACGGTTCCGGCGCGCTGCTCCTTGAGATCGTAGTGGCTATAACGGAAGGCAGGCTTCGACATTGCGCTTTTACTCTGATGGCACCCGGCCGCTATTTTACCCAAGCGTGGGTTAAGGAAGCGTTGGGCCGGGTGCGCGAGGCGGTCGAAGAGTTTCTCGAACTATCCCGCCTTAATGCAGGTTGGAGAACGGTATGACGAGGCCGTTGAGATCGAGAACCGAACCTTCCGGGGCGCGGCAGATATCGGCCGGGTTATGATTGCACTCTTCCGCCGCGAAATGCAGCGCCGCTGCTTCGTTGGCGAACAGGCCGCCAACGAGGCCCTGCCGATCCTGGACGATCCAGGTGCCGCGCCGGTCGCGGCCGACGGTGAAACGGGCGGGTGCCGGGGAAACGGCCATATGAGCCGTGCGGCGCTGGATATGCTGTGCGTTTGCCATGGTTTTCTCTCGTAAATTCCCTTCGATAGGCTCAGTTGACGGCCCAGTGCATCAGCACCTGGACGACGCCGGCGGCGAGAACGACGAGGGCAAGCCGCGGCGCGATGGCGAGAAGGCCGTCTTGCAATGCATGCGAACGGGCCAGGCGCATGGCCCTGGCAGGGGCCGCGGCCCGAGGACGTTGAAGCGGGTCGGCGACACCGCCGTATTCCATGTAGCGTGACATCATAGTTCCTTTCCAAGTGTCACCGGCGCTGTTGTCGATTTTGACCGACGCGAGGGCCACGCAACCAAATCTATGTGCTATGCGGTATGATTTCCATTTGGCAGGAAAGGCTAAAATATAAAAATCTCATAGGGATAGAGCGCTTTTATAATCCCAGGCGGAAGGCCAGTGGGGCAGGAGCACGGTGATCGCAATCCAGTCGAAGCGAAGCAATGGCCGTCTGGATTGCCGCATGAGTCTCTGCCTCGACGCAGGTCAACGGCAGACGCACATCGGGGCTCATATCTTTCATCAAGGCTAGCGCATGCTTGACCGTCGCCGGGTCGCTTTCGCGCGCGAGGGCTTTGAACAACAATTGCAGCCGGTCATCGATCGACCGCACCGCCGCCAGATGCTCACATCCAGCTGACATCTGCATGGAGTGGTAGAGACGTGGCACGATATTGGCGGCGCTGGAAAATGCTCCTCGTCCACCCGCAAGGGTAAAGGCAAGCGCCGTCGCATCGTGTGTCGAATAAAGCCCGATCCGCTCCGGCAGCAACGGCCGCCAGGCATTGACGCGCGTGACGTCGCCGCTGCCGTCGGCAATGCCGATGATGCTGGGAATCTCCGCCAGCCGCGCAACCGTCGTTGGCGTCAGGTCGACAGCGGTGTGGGACGGAAGGTTATGAATGATCAACGGCAGATCGGTGCTCTCCGCCAGCTGCTCGAAGTGATGGATGATGCCCTTCCGGGTCGGCTTGGAATAATAGGGAAGGGTGACGAAGGCGGCGTCGGCGCCAAGCTTTTCAGCCTGCCGTGTCTCCTCGATGGTCGTTGCCGTATCATTGGTGCCCGTGGCGACGATGACGGGAACTCGTCCCTCCGTCAGTTCGACGCAGATTTCGATGACCCGCGCCCGCTCGGCTTCTTCAAGCACCGGACCTTCGCCGGTCAGCGAACAGGCGAGCAGCCCGTCGATGCCGCTGAGCAATTGCCATTCTACGTGTGCCATCAGACCGACGCTGTCGAGCACCCCGTCGCGAAACGGCGTTACGAGCGCGGTGATCGCGCCGCCAATGCGCCTTTGCAAGGCTGTTTTCGTCATGATCCTGAGGCCGCTTAGAGATAGTGCAGCACGATGAAGAGCTCGAGGGCGCCTAGCAGCAGCCCGAAGGCGAACATCGCATGAAAGGTGCGCTTCTCGCGGACCTGCCGGTTACGAAGCCGGCGTTTCGGCTGGACCCTGCCGACAGGGGTGGAAGCGGCAACGCGATGGTGCCTCTTGTCGCTATCATGGACAAGGAAGCGGATGGACTCGGTCAGGTTGGGCGAATGTGTATCAAGCATGGCGTCTACCTCTGCATTCGACCGTGAGGGTAACGCCGGGCGGCATAGGAAATCCATTCGCGGCGAGAGGCGAAGAAATAAGTGGGATATAAAGACGTGGATGCTGGGTTTGTAACTCCCTCTTCCCGCGCAAACGGGATGAGGGTCGAGGTGATCAAGGGCCAAGCCTGTTGCAAACCTGTCCGCTGTCGTCCGCTCGCATGACAACTCAGGGTGCGTTTCCATGCCAACATGCGTGGATGAAAGCATCAGGGCCGGAGGAAGTCGTGGACATTTACAGTCTTGCCATCACACACACTCACACCGGGGCTCGACCGGTGCGGATGAGCGCCTGGACAGAGGACCGCTACTACTCGAACCAGATGGGCCTGCGGCGCTTGAGCCCGGGGCTGCTTGGGTCGATCGCGATAACGGTTGGTGTGGTCCTGATCCTTGGCATGACACTGATCTGAGGTAGCCTAGTGCCGTGAGATATCAGCGTGTTATGCTGCGACCCGACGTCACCGGAGATCGTGGAATGGACGAAAGCGAGGCTGGCAAGGCCGCGATCATTGCAGTTGTCCGCAGCGAGACCGAGGCCTGGTTGCAGCGGGACTTCGAGGCAGTGGCAAGCCACTGGGTGCAGTCGCCGCAAACCCGGCGGATGGACTCCTTCGTCTCACTGGGCATCCGGGTCGACGAAGGCTGGGACGCGATCGCCGCGCGACTTAAGACGATCGTGGAGCGATTTCCGGAGAAACACCTCTTTTCAGAGCGCGTTCGGTGGGAGAAGGTCAACGTCATCGTTGCCGGGAATATGGCCTGGGTCACCTACGACGAGATCGGCACCAACGCCAACGACGATCTGAAGCGCATGCTAAAAATCCTGCACCGGGTCGATGGTATCTGGAAGATCGGTTGCATGGTGATGATGGAGAGCGCTGTCGAACAGGCGAACTCCCCGTTGATTGAGGTCGATGCTGATAGGCGTATCTTGTGGAGCAACCGACTCGCGCAAGAGCGGATACGCCACCATCAGGGACTCGCCGTCGCCGCCGGATGCCTCCGCGCCCGGCGGCGCGAACACGATCCCGCGCTTCGTGACGCCGTCCGCCTGGCCTTTCGCGAATTGCAGGGCCAGACACGGCTACGTTTATCGCCAAAGCAAGCCTGGGCGGTGGCACTTGGCGAGGACGCGGCGGGGATACCGATGCACTGCTGGGTCCTGCTCGAAGATGGCAAGGCACTGGTGTCGTTCGACGATGCGGAGACGGTCGCCCGCCGGATAGATGGGGCACGGGAGATCTATGGTTTGTCACCCGCGCAGGTCAAGCTTGCCCACCTCATCGTCGATGGCCACGATCTCGCGGAGGCAGCCGGCCTCCTGGCAGTTAGCGTCAATACGCTACGCACTCAGCTGCAGCGCATTTTCGACAAAACCGGTGTGCGTAGCCAGGCTGCATTGGTGCGTTCGCTGCTCAGCGTCACCGCGCCCAACAAGTAGCACTGCACCTTGCAGACTGCGACACCCTCCGTGAGCGGACCTCACAGAACCCTCCAGATTCCCACCTCAGCATGAGGGCGGGTGACGGCTACTCCGACGCCCGCAAGTTCTCCTGATCCAATTGCGTCACCAGCGCCAGGATCGTCGCCGAGGTTGGCGTTGGTATGCCCGTCAACTTGCCGAGCGAGACGACCGCGCCCACCAGCGGTGTGATTTCCAGCGCCTTGCCCGCGAGAAGATCCTGTAGCATGGAGGTTCGCACCGGGCCGATGTGGCGGGAGCGTTCGAGGCGCTCCTCGATGGAGATCGCCAGGTGTGAACCCACGGCTTCCGCGACTGACTTCACCTCGTTCATCACTTGGCCGACCATGGCCGACAAAGCAGGGTTGGCCATGATCTCCGACATCCGCGCCCGTGTCAGCGCGCTGATGGGATTGAAGGCGGCATTGCCCATCAGCTTGCTCCAGATCTCGTCGCGAATGCGCGGCGAGATCGAGATGTTGACACCCACCTGTTTCAACAGGGCCGCGATGGCTTCGATGTCGCCTGAGGTCTCGCCCGAGGGTTCGCCGAGGATGAAATGGCCGTTGTTGCTGAGTTCGATTTCGCCGGGATTGATGACCTCCGCGCCCTGATAGGCGACGCATCCGATGACGCGTTCAGGACCGATCGATCGCCAGAGATTGCCGTTCGGGTCGAGTTCCTCCATCTGGCGCTCTGCGTGGCCGCTTTGCTGGTCCCGATGAAAATACCACCACGGTATGCCGTTCAGGATCATCATGACGCGCGTGCCGGCATGCAGCAGCTTGGCGATGCCGGGCACTGCGGCGCTGAGCTGGTGGCCCTTAAGCCCGGTGATCACCAGGTCCTGCGGCGGCAGTTCTGTCGCATCGTCGGTCGCCGTCACCTGTGCCACAAGCGGCTTGTCCGCCCCGGCCTCCCAGAGACGGATACCCTGCGTGCGAATGCCATCCAGATGCGCGCCGCGTGCGATAACGGAAATGCATGCCTGTTCCCCAAGCCCTGACGCCAGTTTTGCCGCAATCGCGCCGCCAAGCGCGCCGGCGCCGTAGATACAAATATTCTTGAGGGGGGAGGATGTCATGGCCTTGATCTCCGGCTCTGTCACGATTGGAGCAAATTAGGCGATCTTGATGATTTGGCGAGCGGTTTATTGAGGCTCGTGACAAAAATCCGTGGCCTTTGCCGTCGACCGCGGCGGCTTCCCGGCCGGCAAGATTCTTTCGGGCTATTCTTTACCACAATCCCGTTTTAACTTCACCGGCGCTGCTCTGGACCAGGGACAACCGGTGCGATATCGGTTTATCGCTAGTCCTTTTAAAGTTGACGGTTTCGCCTGGGGAAAATCATTGCGTTTTGAAGCCTTAAACCGCCTCTGGGAGACAGCTCGGGAGACCAGCCATGATTTTCGGGCCTCGACCGATGTGTTTCCCGTTGTCGATATCGAGAAGCTAAGCACGACGCTCAGCCTGAAGGAGAAGGGTGCGACCGCCGGTAGGCTCAACCGGCCAGGGTCGAGCGCGCAATCCCTCGACGAGACCGAGCAGCATGTCGTCGCCTGGATCGAGGCGGAAAAGAAAAGCTCCCATCAGGTCCTCGAGGATCAATTTCAGACCTTCGACAGCCGCCTGCGCAACCTTGATTTCGAAGGGCAGTTCGGGCTGATCCGCCAGGCGAATGCGTCGAGCATTTCCGATTTCAAGGCGGAGGTGGCGAGTGGGGTCGACGAACTGCACGGCCTGCGCCGCAAGTTGAAGACTGCCGAGGATGAGTTGGTGGACTTCAAGTCGAGGCACAAGTTGCAGCGGGCCGCGAAGATTTCCAGCAAGGCCGCCTGGGGTTTCAAAGTGGCGCTGATCGTCTTTCTCATCCTGATCGAAATGGTGATGAACGGCAGCTTCCTTGCCAAGGGAAGCGAGCAGGGTGTCGTCGGCGGCGTGACGGAAGCGGCGGCCTTCGCCTTCCTGAATATCGGCGCGGCGCTGATGTTTTCCTTCTTCTGCGTTCGTTTCCTCGTGCATAGGTCGTTTCTTCTGAAGCTGCTCGGCTTGCTCGGTCTGGTCGCCTATGTCGCCGTGGCGCTGGCGATCAACATTGCGCTGGCGCATTACCGCGAGGTGTCGGCAACCATTCTTTCCGGCGCCGGCGTGGAGGTGATGCAGCGGCTGAAGACGGCGCCGCTCGGCCTGCAGGAGCTGAATTCCTGGATGCTGTTTGCCGTCGGCCTGATGTTTTCGCTCGTAGCCTTCATCGACGGCTGCTACCTGACCGATCCCTATCCGGGCTTTGCTGGCGTGCAGAAGCGGCTTGATGCGGCGAGAAGCAGCTATATCGACCGCAAGCTCGATCTGATCGACGATCTCCGGGATATCCGCGACGAACATAATAGCAAGATCGAGGCGATTATCCGCGATCTCAGCATGCGCCGGCAGGAGACCGCCGCGATCCTTGCCCACCGTGCACGGACGGCCGGCCTCTTCGCCGAACAACAGAACCATCTCGAGCGCACCGCCAACACGCTTTTGACCATCTATCGAGAGGCCAATCGAGGTGCGCGCACGGAGCCGGAACCGGTCTATTTCGCCTCCCGCTATCAGCTTGAGCGGCTGGTGCCGGTGCTGCACAGCAACGAGGAATGGGATGACAAATTGCTCGGCGAGCGCATCCAGAGCGCGCAGGCCGAACTAAGCGAGCAGATCAAGCGGATCGGCGACGAATTCGAGAGCGCCATCGAGAAGTATCACAAGCTCGACAATCTTTTCCCGGAGAGCACCATTGGCACGACGCAAGCGGCGTAGTCGGGGCGGCAGCTCGGCGGGTCTGATCATCGCGACGGTTTGCCTTGCCGTCCTGTCCCTTGGCATTGTCGGCGCGTTCGGCTGGCTGCGTTACAAGGCGAATGCCAATGTCGCGGTCGATCAGGCATCGCTTTGCCCGGTGGACGGACCGAAATCGGAAACGGCAATCCTGCTCGACGTCACCGATCCCATTTCGGACACGACGGCGCTCGACCTGCGCAACCATTTCCAGAAGATCGTCGCCGATGTGCCTATCGGCGGCGCGATCGATATCTACGCGTTGACGGCGAAGGAAGGCGAGCTCATCCAGACCTTCCACGGCTGCAATCCCGGAAGCGGCGCCAATGTCGATGAATGGACCAGCAATCCGCGGCTGGCGCAAGCGCGTTGGGAGAAGGGGTTCCAGAAGCCGCTTGCCGATATTGCCGGCAAGCTGAGCGTCGGCGAGGCGGGCAAGCTGTCGCCGATCATGGCCGCCATCCAGAAGATCAATCTGGAGGTCTTCGCGAGCGCTGCCCCCGGCGTGCCGAAACATCTCTACATCGCGTCCGACATGCTGGAGCACACAGACGCCTTCTCGAACTATCGCGACGGCGCCTCCTACCAGAAGTTCCAGGCGAGCCCCGCGCGCGACAAGTACCGGACATCACTGGATGGTGTCATGATCAGGATCCTCGCCTTTCAAAGGCCGAATACGAAGTTCACCATGGAGGAGCTTGCAAACTTCTGGGCGCAGTGGATCAAGAACAACAATGGCTATTTCGACGGCTTCGTCCGATTGGAGGGGATACGCTGATGGCCGACAGTGAGGCAAGGTTCGCCATGCGCGACTATGGGCCGATGGTCCTCTTCGCCTCCACCACCATCGGCGGCATGATCTTCATCTGGACCTCAAAGCTTTTGGACTGGCCGCTGCCGGTCGTCACCGGCGTTCCGCTGCTGCTGATGGCGATCTATTTCGTGACCTCGCTGGCCTTCGCCGGGTTCCGCCTTCAGAACGAACAGACTGGCGACAATCTCTACTACATGGGCTTCCTGTTCACCCTGTCGAGCCTCGGCGTCTCGCTCTATCTCTTCGCTGGCGAGACCTCGATCGAGACGATCGTCCGCAATTTCGGCATCGCTGTCACCTCGACCATCGCCGGCGTGACGCTGCGCATTCTCTTCAACCAGATGCGGCGCGATCCGATCGACATCGAGCGCAGTACTCGCCATGAGTTGGCCGAGATGACGCGGCGTGTGCGTACGGAGCTTGACGCTTCCTCGCGTGAATTTTCCCACTATCGTCGCGTCAGCCAGCAAATGTTGTCGGAGGGGTTCGAGGAGATTGCGCACCAGGCCGAGCGCAATGGCGAGGAAATCCAGAAGATACTCGAGGTCCTGGCGAAACAGGCGGTCAAGCCGATCAACGATGCGGCGGCGCAACTGACTGAAACCACCTCGCAGCTTTCCGAGATCATCGGCAAATTCGGCTCAGCCGTTGAAACCGTCGGCAAGAAGCTCGAGGATATCCGCGCGCCGGAAGATTTGGTCCGGGCCGAGCTCGCGCCGGCCATCGCCGCCATCAAGGAGATGGCCGAGGCACAATTGCAGCCGCTGCGGAATATCGAGCGGACGCTGAGCCGGATAGCCGATCTGCCGGGACGGCCGCTATCGCCTGAACTCAAACTGGTTGATGCGCAACCGGAAAAATCGTCGGCAGTCGAGACTGCGCCCACCCATGAAGATGTGCTCTCCGAGGCTGCGGAGCGCAAACGCCGGTGGCATCTATGGTGATACGTGCCACGGACGCCAAGCCGAAGCTGGAACACAAGGGTTACAATCGTGGCCTCATCCTCGGCTTGACCATGGCTGAATCCATGCTGCTCCTGGTTTTTTGCCTGTTGCTGGTCGCGGCGGCGATGATTTCCAAAGAGAGGAGCCATCGCTATGAGGCCGAGCGCAAACTGAAGGAGGCCGAGCAGCAGCTTGTTCTTCTGGAGCAGAAGCGGTCCGAGCAGAGCCTGCTCATCGTGCAGCTGCAAAGGCAGCTCAAGTCCGGCGACCTCTCGCCGGCGGATCAAGCGAAGCTGGAAAAGGACTGGCGCGAGCTGGTATTGGCGCGCGAGACGCTGGACAGCATAGGCACGGAGGGAACAAAACCCGAGGATCTGCGAGAGCTTGCCAAGATCGCCACAGTGTTGAAACAGCATGGTGTTGAGCTCGCCAAGGCGCCCGACGAAGTGGACAAGCTTCTGGCGGCAGGGCTTGGCGGGACAGGCCCCCACGAATGGCCGCCGATCATCAATCTGGAGGATGTCAGGACGAATTATTTTCAGTCGGGCAGCACCGATTTGACCAGGACCTTCGTGCAGTTGCTCAATACCACTGTCGCCGATGAGATCGCCGGCAACCTCAACGACTACGATGCCAATATCGTCGAGGTGATTGGCCACACGGATGAACAGCCGGTAGCGCGAAGGGTCTCCAACCTCGACGATACGTTGATCGGTGCCATGGATGGCAGGCTGCCGATATCGGCCGTCGAGCCGGCCGACAATGCTGGGCTAGGTCTCGCCCGTGCCATCGCCGTCGCCAATGTTCTGAAAGCCAATCCCAAGCTGAAGAACGCGACAATCCTGCCAATGTCGGCGGCCCAGCTGATCCTGCCGGGCGATACGATCTCGGCAGGGCAGGCGGGTGCCGTGGAAACCCGCCGCCGCATCGAAATCCGCGTCCGCGGCAGGACGACGCCTGTCGCCGTGATCGGCGGAACAACGCCTCTCCCCGTCAGCGTGCACTGAGGGGGACTTACTTTATGCCTCAGTTATGCAGGCCGGGCGCCTCATGGCCGGTGCGCGCCACATATTCCGTATAGCCGCCGCCATATTGATGAACGCCTTCAGGCGTCAGCTCGAGCACGCGGTTGGAGAGTTCAGCGAGAAAATGCCGGTCATGCGAGACGAACAGCATGGTGCCCTCATATTGCGACAGCGCCTTGATCAGCATTTCCTTCGTGTCGAGGTCCAGATGGTTCGTCGGCTCGTCGAGCACGAGGAGGTTCGGCGGGTTGAAGAGCATGATCGCCATGACCAGCCGTGCTTTCTCGCCGCCTGACAACACCCGGCATCGCTTCTCGACATCGTCGCCGGAGAACCCGAAGCATCCGGCAAGCGCGCGCAGCGATCCTTGACCTGCCTGCGGGAAATCATGTTCGAGCTGCTGGAATACCGTGCGTTCGCCGTCGAGAAGATCCATGGCGTGCTGGGCGAAATAACCCATCTTGACGCTGGCGCCCAAAGCAACGCTGCCTTCGTCCGGCTGCGTTGAGCCGGCAACCAGTTTCAGCAGGGTGGACTTGCCGGCGCCGTTGATGCCCATGATGCACCAGCGCTCCTTGCGCCGTACCATGAAATCCAGCCCTTCATAGATGACACGGCTGCCGTACTTCTTGTGGACGTTCTTCAGATTGACCACGTCTTCGCCGGAGCGCGGTGCCGGCTGGAATTCGAAGGCGACCGTCTGGCGGCGCTTAGGCGGCTCCACCCGGTCGATCTTCTCCAGCTTCTTGACGCGGCTCTGCACCTGCGAGGCATGCGAGGCACGCGCCTTGAAGCGCTCGATGAACTTGATTTCCTTGGCGAGCATCGCCTGCTGACGTTCGAACTGCGCCTGCTGCTGCTTCTCGTTTTGCGCTCGCTGCTGTTCGTAGAACTCGTAGTCACCCGAATAGCTCGTCAGCGAGCCAGCGTCGATTTCGATGATCTTGGTGACGATGCGGTTCATGAACTCGCGGTCGTGCGAGGTCATCAGCAGTGCGCCTTCATAACCCTTCAGGAATTCTTCAAGCCAGATGAGGCTTTCGAGATCCAGATGGTTGCTCGGCTCGTCGAGCAGCATGACATCGGGGCGCATGAGAAGGATGCGGGCGAGCGCCACACGCATTTTCCAGCCGCCCGACAGCCCGCCGACGTCGCCGTCCATCATTTCCTCGCTGAAGCTCAAGCCCGCCAGCACTTCGCGGGCGCGGCCTTCCAGGGCATAGCCGTCCAGTTCCTCATAGCGCGCCTGCACCTCGCCGTAGCGCTCGATGATATCGTCCATGTTGTCGGCCTGATCGGGATCGATCATAGCGGCCTCAAGCTCGCGCAATTCGGCGGCGACAATGCTGACCGGGCCTGCGCCCTCCATCACTTCGGAGACGGCGCTGCGGCCTTCCATCTCGCCGACATCCTGGTTGAAGTAGCCGATGGTGATGCCCTTGTCGGCGGAGACTTGCCCTTCGTCGGGCTGCTCCTGTCCGGTGATCATCCGGAACAGCGTCGTCTTGCCGGCCCCATTGGGACCGACGAGCCCGACGCTCTCGCCCCTGTTGAGCGCTGCGGACGCCTCGATGAAAAGGATGCGGTGGCTGTTCTGCTTGCTGATATTTTCGATACGGATCATATTGTCTACGCGAGGTCCGAAGAGAGAGATTTTGGCGCCCTTATGCCATGTGTCTCTCGGTCTGTCCCAGGTTTTCAGCCATCCGGTCCGTCGAAAATCGCCGCCGATACGAGAAGAGCACAGTCGGCCGGGCCGCTGCTATGCAGCCTCGGTCTTTTCGGGTGATAGCAGAAGCTTGTCGATCCGCCGGCCGTCGAGATCGATGACCTCGAAGCGCCAGCCGTTCCTGCTGAAGCTTTCCCCGAGTTCCGGAAGGTGCTTCAGCTCCTCAAGGACGAGACCCGCGACGGTCTGATACTCGGCGTCCTCGTCGAGCGGGATGTTCATGAACTCCGAGAACTCGTCGATCGGCATCCAGCCGGAGACGAGATAGGAGCCGTCGTCGCGCCGCGCGATCGCCGGCTCTTCGCCATGTTCCGTCTGGAACACGCCCATGATGGCTTCCATGATGTCGCCGGAGGTGACGACGCCTTCGAAGTGTCCATATTCGTCGAAGACGAGAACCATGTCGGTGGGCGACGTGCGGATCATCTGGATGACGGTGTTGGCGGTGGCAAGGTCCGATACGACCGGAACCTCGCGCGTCAGCGCCTTGATATCGGCGCGACCGTCGGTGGACATCGCGTCGTAATAATCCTTGACGAACAGAACGCCCAGAACCTCGTCGGAACTTCCTCTGCGCACCGGAAGCTGCGAACGGTTGGTGCGATGAAGCTGCGCGCGTATCTCTTCCGCGCTGTCATCGACGTCAATCAGCTCGACCTCGCGTCTGGGCGTCATCAGCGCCCGAGCGGTGCGGTCCGCCAGACGCATGACGCCCGAAATCATCGCGGACTCTTCCCTCTCGATCACGCCGGCGCTTTGGGCCTCGGCAAGAATGGTCTTGATCTCCTCGTCGGTGACACCGTCGCTGCCTTTTCCGGACTGGCCGAGAAGGCTGAGCACCAGACGGCCGGATGCATCGAGAACCCACACCAGCGGCAAAGCGAGCTTCGACAGAACGGTCATCGCCGGGGCGACCTTGCTGGCCACCGTCTCGGGCGCTCGAAGCGCAATCTGCTTCGGCACGAGTTCGCCGACGATCAGCGAGAGATAGGTGATCGCCACGACGACCGTTCCGACGCCAAGGGCATCGGCCAACCCCTGGGACAGCCCTTGCGCGACCAGCCAGTTTGTGAAGCGGGCGCCAAGCGTTGCGCCTGAGAATGCGCCCGAGAGGACGCCGACGAGCGTGATGCCAATCTGGACCGTCGAGAGAAAACGGCCGGGGTGCTCGATCAGCCTGATCGCCAGTCGGGCGCCTCTGCTGCCTTGATCCGCAAGCACCTTGAGACGCGCCGGTCGTGCAGAAACCACGGCGAGCTCCGACATTGCCAGGACACCGTTAAGGATGGTCAGCAGGACGACGATTGAAATTTCGAGAAACAAAACCGGCTCTTATAATTGATGAGGATGCCGGTGAAGATATGCGTCAATGCCTCGCCGCGCCAGTGGGGAGGGTGCCTTAATATCCTCGAGGGGCTGGTTGTAGGGCTTAAAAGAAGGCCGACTGCCGGTTTTGATCATTCGGAGATTTTTTAACATACGATCGACCTTGATGGCTCTGTGGGGTGGAAAACGCAGGAAACCTAAAATGCGAACAATCTTCTTTTGAATAAATTTGACGGCCTTTCGGCTTCATGGCGTCGTTCATGGAGCCAAAGATGCGATCGCTACTCGTCACATGCATTCTGTTTTTAGCCGGACTGTTGTTCTTTTCGGGCGCGACCATCGCGAAGTCCGCAGGCAATGTGTCCGGCTCGCAGCCGCATAGTTTTGCGCGGGTAACCATGAGGACGACCGTGCCCATCGGCTGGATCAGCTTCTGCCAAGCCCAACCCGCCGAATGCGCCGCAGGGCGGAAGAGCGAAGAATTCGCGAAGGTCGACGAGGACCGCTGGGCGGAACTGCAACAGATCAACCAATTGGTCAATCATGAGATCCAGGGCGTCGGGGACGACGACCACTATGGAATTTACAAGCTGGGCATCATGAACTGGTGGACCTATCCCGATGACGGCATGGGCAATTGCAACGACTATGTCCTGCTGAAAAGGAAGCTCCTCATAGAAGCTGGCTGGCCCCGTTCGGCCCTACTGCTGACGGTCGTTCTCGACAAGCACAATGAGGGGCATCTCGTGCTGATGGCTCGAACGAACGACGGTGACCTCGTTCTGGACAATCTGGCCGATACCGTGAAGACGTGGAGCAGCACGGGCTATACCTACATCAAGCGGCAGTCCGCCGACGATCCGAATGTCTGGCTCCGACTTGAGCCGGGCCGTACGCCCGAAGAACTCGCCATGATCAGCAAGGCCCTGGCAAATCACTTGCACTGATTGGCAGACCAGTAGGTATCCACGAGCTTCTGCCCGTCGCGGTCGAGGATCGCGAAGTCACCGGGTATGACGACAAAGAAGCGCTCGTTTCTGTCCCCATCGGCTGATTGCTCGTCGACAATCCCGCAGACGACGAAGCCGGGCATTCTCGTGCTCGGTTTCGCGCTCGATATGTGGATGCTCGACATCGGGACATCGATCCTTCGCGTAATCGCAGCCGCGGCGAGCGCCGGAACATCCGCAATGGTCGGAATTGCGGCGCCAGGGGCGGCAGCGAGCAAAATACCTCCGGTCACGAAAAGATGGTTCACCGGGTTCCTCTCTGAAGCTGTGGATTTGTGCACGGGCAAATGCCACGTCAATTAAAGTTTATTGCGATTCGCCTCGCGGCTGAACCGCTCAGCCTTGTTTCAGGAGCCTGTTCGAATATGAAGGCGGTCCTGTGGTCGGGACCCTTTACGAGAGCGATTATCAAATGCGAACAAGCCTATCGAAGATTTCGGCGACCAGCCTCATTCTTTTTCTCGCCGTTGCCTCCACTTGCGCGGCTCGGGACATGGTGCGCGTGCCTCCCGGCAACCGCAACTCCGAGCAGCCCGCAATCCCCTCGACATCGGCGATGCGCGCCAAGGCCTTCTCGACGACCTATGAGGAGAAATACCAGAAGATCCTCACGGTGCTTCGCCAGGACAAGAGCCTGATGCAGCAGATCAAGAAGGCGGCCGAGACCTATCAGATCGATCCGATCCACATTATCGGCGCCCTTGTCGGCGAGCACACCTACAACATCACGATCGTCGACAGGGTTCAGTCCTACTACGTCAAGGCGCTCGCCTATTCGAAGGCTGATTTCACGTTCAGCTATAAGGGCGTGTCCGTGCAGTCCTTCGTGAAGAGGCCGGAATTTGCGCGTTGCGATAGTTTCACCGGCAGCACCGAGCTTTGGGAATGCCGCGACGAGGCGTGGGATCAGAATTTTCGCGGCAAGACCGTCGACGGCGTCTCCTATGAGAACATGACGTTCCAGCGGGCGTTCTTTCAGCCCTTCTATGCCGGACAGACCTTCGGCCTCGGGCAGATCAGCCCCCTGACGGCGCTGGAGGTCACCGACCGGGTACATGTTGCTAGCGGATTGGCGAAACTATCGCCGGACGATCCGCAGGCGATCTATCGCGACATCATGGATCCGGCGCGCAGCGTTCTCTACATTGCCGCGATCATCAGGGATGCCATAGAGGCATACCGCGATCAGGGCTTCGATATCTCCGATAATCCCGGCCTGACCGCAACGCTCTACAATGTCGGTCAACCGCGCCGCCGGGCGCTGTCGCTCCGGCAAGACGCCGACAAGCCCGGTGGCCGCAAGCTGCCGGAGGAAAATTATTACGGCTGGCTGGTCAACGAGAAGCTGACGGAGCTTCAGGGCCTGTTGGCCGGATCTTGAATGGCCAAAGGCGGATGAGGCAGCGATGCCGACCCGCCTTCGCCGTTAGAGGCCCGAAGGATCCACCCTTACGCTCTCGCGCCCTTCCATCCGAGCAGCCGCATCGCATTGGCGGTGACGAGCACGGTGGCGCCGGTATCGGCGAGGATTGCCGGCCAGAGGCCGGTGATCCCGACGATCGTGGTCACCAGAAACACCGCCTTCAGGCCGAGCGCCATGGTGATGTTCTGATGGATATTGCTCATCGTCGTGCGCGACAGCACCACCATGTTGGCAACGTCGGTCACGCGGCCATGAAGAGCTGCGGCATCGGCCGTCTCCAGCGCCACGTCCGTGCCGCCGCCCATGGCGATGCCGACATCGGCGGCCGCCAGTGCCGGCGCGTCGTTGATGCCATCTCCGACCTTGGCGACGACCTGCTTTTGCGCCTGCAACTCGCGCACGATGCGCTGCTTGTCCTCCGGCAGGAGCTGGGCGCGCGGTTCGATGCCAAGACCCTTGGCGATGGCCGCCGCCGTCCGTGCATTGTCGCCGGTCAGCATGACGGCGCTGATCCCAGCTGTTCTGAGTGCCTCGATCCCGGCGCGAGCGTCAGTGCGCGGCTCGTCGCGCATGGCAATCAGGCCCGCGATCCTGCTTTCCACGACCAGCACGGAGACACTCTTGCCGTCATCGTTCAGGGCCACGATCTGTGCTTCCTGCTCGGTCGAGAATGCTTCGATCTCCCGCGCCGCCTGCGGTGAGAGCAGCAATATGGCCTCGCCGCCAACCCGACCGCTGACACCCTTGCCGGGCAGGGCCTTCGCTTCGGCGGCAGGCGGAACCGGGAGCCCGTCCGCCTTTGCCCGCTCCAGGATCGCAAGCGCAAGCGGATGGCTCGAGCCGTTCTCCAGCGCGGCGGCTCTGGACAGTACCTGCGTCTCGGTAAAGCCGAAACCGGTGACATTGGTCACCTTTGGCTTGCCCTCGGTCAGCGTGCCCGTCTTGTCGAAGGCGACCGTCGTCACCTTGCCCATGGTCTCCAGCACGGCGCCGCCCTTCAGCAGCAAGCCGTTGCGAGCACCCGCCGAAAGGGCGGCCGCGATGGCCGCGGGCGTCGAAATGACGAGCGCGCAGGGGCAGCCGATCAGCAGGATGGCGAGACCCTTGTAGACCCATTCCATCCAGCTCGCGCCGGCCGCCAGCGGCGGCGTTACCGCGACCAGCGCCGCGACGGCGACGACGCCTGGCGTATAATAGCGAGAGAAACGGTCGATGAAGCGCTCGGTCGGCGCCTTGCACTCTTGCGCTTCCTCGACCAGCTTGACGACGCGGGCAATCGTGTTGTCGGCGGCGGCCGCGGTGACTTTGACGCGCAGCACGGCATCGGTGTTGATCGTGCCCGCGAAGACCTTGGCGTTGATGCCCTTGCGCACCGGCGTGCTTTCGCCGGTCACGGGTGCCTCATCGATGGCGCTTTCACCTTCGACGATGACGCCATCGGCGGCGATACGGTCACCGGGGCGGATCAGGATGACAGTGCCCACCTTGAGACTATCGGCCTGGACTTCGCGGGTCTGGCCACCATCCTCGACAAGCGCTGTTTTCGGAACCAGCGTCGCCAGCGACTGGATGCTGGCGCGCGCCTTGCCGGCGGCCACACCTTCCAGCAACTCGCCGACGAGGAAGAGGAAGACCACCGCTGCCGCTTCTTCGCCGGCGTTGATGACGATCGCGCCGACTGCCGCAATGGTCATCAGCATTTCGATGGAAAAGGGCGTACCCGCCAGAGCCGCCATGACCGCGCGGCGCGCGATCGGCACGAGACCGACCAGCATGGCGACGATGAAGGCATAGGGTGCGATCGAGGGGACGAGATGGCCGATAGCATAGGCGGCAACCAGCGCCCCGCCTGACAGGATCGTCAGCCGGCCCTTCTTGCTCGCCCACCACGGGCCGTTCGTCGGCGCATGGTCGTGGCCATGCAGCTCCTCGATCTCCTTTTCCGCGTGCTTGTGATCAGCATGGTCATGCGCCGAATGATCGTGGCCGCTGTGATCATGGGAATGGTCATGATCGCCTTTGCACTGGTGACCATGATCGTCATGTTGGTGCTCAGCGGGCGAGGGCGCTGCCTTGCCGGCAAGCGGCGCGACGGAATAGCCGAGGCCGACCACCTTCTTTTCGATGGCGACAAGGTTGCTGGTCTCGTCATGGCGCACGGTCATCGTGCCGGCGGTCACCGAAACCGAGACATCCTCGACGCCGGGCATGCGCCGCACAGCCGTATCGATCTTGGCCGCGCATGATGCGCAATCCATGCCGCCAACTCTGTACTTTGTCTGTGTCGCTGCTGCCATGATCCGCTTCCTTGTCAAACCGTGACATCCTTCCTACATCCTCTAGTGACTAGAGGTGCAAGAGGAAAATATGAAAAAGATCACGATCGGCGAAGCGGCCCGGCAAAGCGGCGTCAAGGTGCCGACGATCCGCTATTACGAGAGCATCGGTCTCCTGGCCGAGCCGGAGCGGAGCGAGGGCAACCAGCGCTCCTACGAGCAGTCGCATCTGCACAGGCTCGCCTTCATCCGCCACGCCCGCGAACTCGGCTTCGAAGTCGACTCCATCCGCACTCTGCTGGCGCTACAGGACGACCCGCACCAATCCTGCGCCTCGGCCGATGCTATCGCCAAGGCCCGCCTGATCGAGGTCGAACAGCGCATCCGCAGCCTGACGGCGCTGAAAGCCGAACTGGAAATGATGGTAAAAGGCTGCGGCCACGGCCGCGTCGACCAATGCCGGGTGATCGAGGTCCTTGCGGATCACGGGGAGTGCATGCATCCGCAGCATTGATGTGGTGAGTGTTGATCCACCTCAATTGCTGTCTTGCAATGCTCCATCGAGCATCATGGAAATCAATGTTTTTCAAGCCAGGGCTGGTCAGCGTCAGACTGGATAGCAGCCTATCCTTCGTCCAAGCGGCTTATCGCAGCCAACTGCTTACCATTGCGACGGCGCTTCTCTTTATGTCGGCGACAGAATTCCGAACAACCTCCACACGATCCATAATCCATTTCAGCCAGCCGTAAGTCAGCAGCTTCTCGCGGCCTGCGTGGAAAAGGCGCTCGACTAGGAGGAAGCTCATCAGATACGCCAATGCGATTATGATGAGTCCGGAAATCACGTGACCCCTGGCGATGACGAATAGAGCATAGATCTTCAGCGGCTCGGCAATCGCAAGCGGGACGACGAACAGAACGAGAATGACGCCTCGTGGCAACGAACCAACAAACTCGCCGAAGTGCACTACGATGGAGAGCGAGGAGAACCAGTTCACGAACGGCCGATACAGTGGTCGGGCGACCTCGCTGATGATGACGAGCACGGTTATGACGAGCCGCAAGGGCAGCAAAAGGAGTTGCCAGGCAGACCGGCGTCGGGTTTTGATGACCATCTCTGAATGCCTCGACATGCCATCAATTGATCGACGGCTGATTAGGTGTGTTTGCCCGGGCGCCCTACGATATCTAGCAAACTCTTTGCGGGCAAACGCGAAGCCATCCCACGACCGTTACGTCGGCTCGAACGAGCTTTCGAACATCACCACGCGCCAACCAGGGAATTGCCGACGAGCGGCACAAGGTTGGTTTTCCCGTCCTGATTCCGAACTGTGATTGACGTCTGCATTTGCTTGGGAGACTTCCGAAACCAGTTCGTGGCAACGGTGGCGAGGTCTCCGATCATCGGATGCTTGCGCCAATCCGCGAAACGCTCGGCCGTCGCCTCCGGCTCGGAATGATAGAAGAAATCTCCTGTTTGGCTGAGATCGTTGATGGATTGAGCCATGGATGAAAGCGGACGCTGAAACATCTTCGAACGGATAAACAGGCCTGGTGCGGTTTCTGAGAATGCCGGAGCCATGAAGTCGATTGCCCAACCATCCGCTTCGAGCCAGCAGTGGAAGTTTTCGCCAGCGCCGGAGACATAGCCATCGTCGCGCTGGTCGGCGAAAAGAATGTGTTTTCCATCAAGATTGTAAGCGGCGAGACCGCCCTTCGGCTTTGCCTTGATCTTGAAATGATGTTCGAGAATGAAGGCTCCGAACGTGCTGAAATACATCGAAGCCGTGGCAGGGTTGGCGTTTTCGTTGATCAGCAGGCTATTGATGACCCGGTATATCCGATGGTAGTCGCTTTGCTTGATCAGCATGATCGTTCGCCCTTAAACCCACAATATGGGCCTTCCCGTAAGTGATGGCGGCGACCATGTAAACGTCAGATGTGACAGATATGGCCTCTATCCTTCGCCCAGGGTCACATTCGATCTTGTGTTGCTACGGACAGTCTTGGACGGCAGGAGTTGAGCGCAATTAGGCATCGAATATAAGGGAACGCGATTTCAGGCCGTTTCGGCCGCAGTCGAAAGCGCCTCCCCAATGGCATAGAAGTGCCCACCCGCTACGTGATGAAGGCTGCGCCATTCCGGCCCCGCCGTTTCGAAATGCCAATGCCCGTCCCGGAACACGCGGTCGTCCGCCCACGCAGCGGTGACCTCGCCAATGAAGAGGTCGTAGGCATCCTGAATATGCGGCTCGCTGACCAGTCGGCAGACAAGCCAAGCCGAGCACCCCTCAACGAACGGCAGATCGTATCCTGGCACTTCGAAGACCGAGACACCTGATGTCTGAAGCTTATCTGGCTCCTCGTGCAATGTCCGGGTTCCGACCTCCCGTGTCAGCGCAAGTTGGGCGACCGTCGGAACTTGCACGACGAAAACCCCGCTCGTCTCGATGAGCGCGCGCGTCTGCGCAACCTTGTCGACGACCAGGGTGAGCTTCGGTGGATCGATATCCAGACCGCAACACCAGGCCACGGCCATGACATTGTCGATGCCGCCATGTCGTGCCGACAGGAGCACGGTCGGGCCGTGATTGATCAGACGAAATGCCTTCTTAAGCTCAACGGAATTCATGTGTTCGTTCATCGGAAGTCCAGATAGATGAAGTTATAACTGCCCGTGGTTTCCTGGCCGGTACTTATGCCGTTCGGACGCATGCGAAATGAAATAAGCCGAAACAGGCACCAGGAGGTTCAAAACAAGGAAGAGTGGTAGCGCGCGTCTTACCTCGACAATGACCTCAATTCTTCTGGTGCAACTAGAATAAGATCCGCGCCAGCAAGTTCGAGTTCTTCACGGTTGCCGTAGCCCCAAAGAACACCGACGGCACGCATCTGGTTCGCGTGGGCTCCGACGACATCAAATTTTCTATCGCCGACCATCAGGCAGTTCTGGGCGGCCAGTCCAGTATCCTGCAGAATATGCGCCAGCAGTTCGGGCTTATGGTCCAGACCGGCTCCGGGTATCGAGCCATATATGCCTTGGAAAAGGTCCGATAGTCCGTGATTGTCAAGAATACGCTGTGCGAATGTTTGCCGTTTGGAAGTCGCCAGAAGGAGGCGGATGCCTTGAGAATGCAGCTCGACGAGTGTTTCCCTGATGCCGGGGTAAAGCTCGCTCAGCAACAGACCGCGAGTTCCATAGTCAGCTCGGTAGGCGTCGACCGCTTCCGCGATACGATTATCGCCGAATGAGCTGAGAAGGTACCGCATCACGTCTTCGATCGGTGGCCCAATGATCGAGCGGATATCCATCTCCGGGTCCGTTTCATGGCCAAGAGCCCGCAATGCCGCCCGGCAGCTTGAAAGGATACCTGGTTGGGAATCGACCAATGTTCCGTCAAGATCGAGGAGGAGGTTGGAAGCGGTGTAGGACACGGGGATCTCACTTTCTCTATCGATGGTCGAAAACAGAGCCAAGTATAAACACGGATATCAAGGGAACGGGTCAGGGGAAGCGAACAGGAACCTATGGCCTTGCAATGATTGCGGCAAAAGGTTCGCTCTAACGAATGAGAGCGGCCTTTCGGCCGCTCTCTGACATTTCTAACAGAACAAAATGCGCGGAAACCTGGGCATAATCACTTTGTGACAAGCCCAAGCAAAGCCCGCCCACCTTTCCTTAGCTGCACCCACTGGTGCTGCCGCATGTGTCGCACTTCTCGCAAGTTCCATTCCGGACCATCGTGAAGTTCTGGCATTCGGTGCACATGTTGCCGGTGTAGCCCTGCATGATGGAGCGGGCGCGGCGTTCGGATTCCAGCTTCTTGGCGTCGGCCTTGGCCGCTGCCGCGTCTTCTGCCGACTTGTCGGTGAAGAGGCCGGTTTCTTCGACCACTTCCTCGGCAATCTCTTCGGCCAGTTCCTTGGCGCGTTCCTCATAGTCGCGCTTGAAGGCGACGACTTCCGAGGTGGAGATGGCGCTCGTCGGTTCCAGCTTGCGCACGGCATTGCCGGAGAAAGCGGAGATCGTCGAGACCGAGGAGGCGCGGGCAGGGGCGGCCGTGGCCGAACCCTTGACCTCGGCTGCCGGGCGCTCGCCCGAAGTCGGCACCAGCGTCGGCTTGTAGCCGCGGGTCAGGCCCTTGGAGAACACATCCGCCTTGCCTTCCGAAATGCCGCGGCCGAGTGCCGTGGCGTTGAAGTCCGAAGTGTCGACATGGGCGAGGTCGTGGCGGCCGAGATAAGAGATGGCCAGTTCACGGAACACGTAGTCGAGGATCGACGTGGCGTTCTTGATCGCGTCGTTACCGGTGACGATGCCTGCCGGCTCGAACTTGGTGAAGGTGAAGGCGTCGACATATTCCTCGAGCGGCACGCCATATTGCAGGCCGAGCGAGACGGAGATGGCGAAGTTGTTGATGAAGGCGCGCAGGGCCGAGCCTTCCTTGTTCATATCAAGGAAGATTTCGCCGAGGCGGCCGTCGTCATATTCGCCGGTGCGCAGGAAGATGGTGTGTCCACCGATCTTGGCCTTCTGGGTATAGCCCTTGCGGCGACCGGGGAGCTTTTCCTGGCTGCGAACGACCTTTTCGATGACGCGTTCAACGATCTTCTCGGTGATGGTGACGGCCTGGGCGGCAGCCGGAGCCTGCAGGAATTCCTCCAGTGCATCCTCGTCATCCTCGTCCTCGATCAGCGAGGAGTTGAGCGGCTGGCTGAGCTTGGAGCCGTCGCGATAGAGCGCGTTCGCCTTCAGGCCGAGCTTCCAGGAGAGCATGTAGGCGTTCTTGCAATCCTCGACGGTTGCTTCGTTGGCCATGTTGATCGTCTTGGAAATGGCGCCGGAGATGAAGGGCTGGGCAGCCGCCATCATGCGGATGTGGCTTTCGACCGAGAGGTAACGCTTGCCGATCTTGCCGCAGGGATTGGCGCAATCGAAGACGGCGAGATGCTCGTTCTTCAGGAACGGTGCGCCTTCCAGCGTCATCGCACCGCAAACGTGGATGTTGGCGGCCTCGATGTCCTTCTTGGAGAAGCCGAGATGGTCGAGCAGGTTGAAGCTGATATCGGCCATCTGCTCGTCGGAAACCTTGAGCGTACCCTTCAGGAAGTCGGCGCCGAGGGTCCACTGGTTGAAGACGAACTTGATGTCGAAGGCGCTCTTCAGCGCGGCGTTGACGGCCTCCACCTTCTCGTCGGTGAAGCCCTTGGCCTTCAGCGTCGAGGGGTTGATGGCCGGCGCCTGGTTCAGGTTGCCATGGCCGACAGCATAGGCTTCGATCTCGGCAAGTTGGCTTTCGCTATAGCCGAGCGCCCGCAGTGCTTCCGGAACGGCGCGGTTGATGATCTTGAAGTAGCCGCCGCCGGCGAGCTTCTTGAACTTCACCAGGGCGAAGTCAGGCTCGATGCCGGTGGTGTCGCAATCCATGACGAGGCCGATCGTGCCGGTCGGCGCGATGACGGTTGCCTGGGCATTGCGGTAGCCGTGCTTCTCGCCGAGCGCCAGCGCCTTGTCCCAAGCAGCCTTGGCATGAGCAACGAGATCCTGATCCGGATTTTCGGAGTGGATCAGCGCCACCGGGTTGACCGCCAGACCTTCATAGCCGGAGGTCTCGCCGTAGGCGGCGCGGCGGTGGTTGCGGATGACGCGCAGCATGTTCTCGCGGTTCGGCTTGAACATCGGGAATGTCCCGAGTTCGGACGCCATTTCGGCCGAGGTCGCATAGGAGATGCCGGTCATGATCGCGGTCAGCGAGCCGGCGATGGCGCGGGCTTCGTCTGAGTCATAGGGAATGCCGGAGGACATCAGCAGGCCGCCAATATTGGCGTAGCCGAGGCCGAGCGTGCGGTATTCATAGGAGAGTTCGGCAATGCGGCGCGACGGGAACTGCGCCATCATCACCGAGACTTCGAGAACCACGGTCCAGAGGCGGACGGCATGCTCGTAGTCGGCGATGTTGATGCGCTTGCTGGCCGCGTCCTTGAAGGTCATCAGGTTCAGCGAAGCGAGGTTGCAGGCGGTGTCGTCGAGGAACATGTACTCCGAGCACGGATTGGATGCGCGGATCGGGCCGGCAGCCGGGCTGGTGTGCCAATCGTTCATCGTCGTGTTGAAGTGCAGGCCCGGATCGGCCGATGCCCAGGCGGCGTAGGAGATCGATTCCCAGAGGTCGCGTGCCTTCAGGGTCTTCATGATCTTACCGTCCTTGCGGGCGGTCAGGTGCCAGTCGGCATCGTTCTCGACAGCGCGCAGGAACTCGTCCTTGATCGAGACGGAGTTGTTCGAGTTCTGGCCGGAAACGGTCAGATAGGCTTCCGAGTCCCAGTCGGTGTCGTAGGTCTTGAACTCAAGGTCCTTGTAGCCCTGGCGAGCGAACTGGATGACGCGCTGGACATAGTTTTCCGGAACCTGATCCTTCTTGGCCGCGCGGATTTCGCGCTTCAGGGCAGGGTTCTTGGCCGGATCGAAGCAATCGTCATTGTCGCCTTCGCAATTGACGGTGGCTTTCATGATCGCCTTCAGGTGCTTGGCGACGATCTTCGAACCGGTGACGAGGGCGGCAACCTTCTGCTCTTCCTTGACCTTCCAGTTGATATATTCCTCGATATCCGGATGGTCGATGTCGACAACGACCATCTTGGCGGCGCGGCGCGTCGTGCCGCCCGACTTGATGGCGCCGGCAGCGCGGTCGCCGATCTTCAGGAAGCTCATCAGGCCGGAGGAACGGCCGCCGCCGGACAGCTTTTCGCCTTCGCCGCGCAGCAGCGAGAAGTTGGAGCCGGTGCCGGAGCCGTACTTGAAGAGGCGGGCTTCACGAACCCAGAGGTCCATGATGCCGCCTTCGTTGACGAGATCGTCCTCGACCGACTGGATGAAGCAGGCATGCGGCTGCGGATGCTCATAGGCCGACTTGGACTTGGTGAGCTTGCCGGTGAAGGGATCGACATAATAGTGGCCTTGGCCGGGGCCATCGATACCGTAGGCCCAATGCATGCCGGTGTTGAACCACTGCGGCGAGTTCGGTGCGACGCGCTGGGTGGCGAGCATATAGGCAAGTTCGTCCTGGAAGGCGGAGGCGTCTTCCTCGGACGAGAAATAGCCGCCCTTCCAGCCCCAGTAGGTCCAGGTGCCGGCCAGACGGTCGAAAACCTGACGCGCATCGATTTCGGAGCCGGTCTGGCTTTCCTTCGGCAGGTCCTTCAGGGCAGCTTCATCCGGAACTGAGCGCCACAGGAAGGAAGGAACGTCGTTTTCCTCAACCTTCTTCAGCTTGGTCGGAACGCCGGCCTTGCGGAAATACTTCTGCGCCAGAATGTCGGCGGCGACCTGCGAGAACTGCGCCGGCACGTCGATGTTTTCGAGGCGGAAAACGATCGAGCCATCGGGATTCTTGATCTCGCTGGTGGCCTTGCGGAATTCGATCTCCGCATAGGGTGACTGGCCTGCCTTCGTAAAGCGACGTTCGATGCGCATGGTCCCATAACCTCATTCGTTGGAGCACACCTGCCTCGTAAACAGGGCGCAAAAATTCTCGTCTGGCCTCGCGACTTCAACGCGCAGCCATTGCTCATTCCGCTATCTGACAGGGGATGTCATTCGGAGATGACTTTCCTGTATCTTGTGGCGATGGTGGCTGCAAACACTAAATATAGTATTAACAGCTTATTGCCGCCAGTCCCCGCATGTGTTTTTTTGGCAGCTTCGACATCGGCACAAAAAGCCTCACGGCGCCACCAGCATTGGTGCATCGCCCTGAATTCAAATCCGATTTCGAGTTGAGGACCAGCCCCTCGTTATTCCGCCTGGCCCAGTCGCCGCCGCAACGGTTCTCATTAAGTTTGAAAGACCCGATTCCGTCAAGGGGTGGTTTGCGACAGATTTTTAACCACAATATCTTGTGGGCTTACCTGTGGAAACTGGGGAAACGCTGGGATGTCAGAAGATTCAAGTGCTTGGCGGAAAATGCTCGCCCTTCGCACGACCGCTTTAGGGGTAAATACCTTCAACGACCGAGGCCAGCGCGACAATATTGTGAACGTGGCCCCGAAACCATTGGTTTTGGAGCAAAACCATGCTGTGGCGTCTTATGATTCGCGTGGAAGGCCTTGAATCCCGCGTATTCTTGTGGGGCGAAGGCTACTAAATATAGTGGGCGCCGGAGCGCCCACCTCTATTGCTGATATATTAGATGGGTCGCATGCATTGCGGAGAATCACCGCTGATTCGTGCGAGCCCCGAGTCGATTTCAGCCTTTATGGCCCTTGGCGATCGGCTCCTGATACGTGAAGCCCATGTCCCAGGGGAAGTAGATCCAGGTGTCCTGGCTGACCTCGGTGACGAAGGTGTCGATGGTCGGCACGCCGGTCGGCTTGGCATAGACGCAGGCGAAATGTGCTTTCGGCAGCATGGCGCGCACTTCGAGGGCGGTTTTGCCGGTATCTGTCAGGTCGTCGACAACCAGCACGCCTTCGCCGCCGTCAGTGAGGAGTTCCGCGGTGATTCCCTTGAGCAGGTTCATTTCGCCCTGGCTCGAATAATCATGGTAGGAGGCGACGCAGACGGTCTCGATCATGCGGATGTTGAGTTCGCGTGAAATGATGGCCGCGGGAACGAGGCCGCCACGGGTGATACAGACCATCGCCCTGAAATTCTTGTTGAGGCCGGCAAGCCGCCAGGCAAGGGCGCGGGCATCGCGATGGAACTGATCCCAGGATACGGGAAAGGCTTTATCGGGCAGGGACATGGCTCAGGAGCTCCGGGAGCAGACATAACAACACACCGGCGCTACCGGCGACCCTGAGCAGACCCCGCGACGGGCGCGGACCATGGACCTAATCCTGAAACGCAATTCGCCGCCGTCTGCCGGAACATGATCTCACCCAGAAGCTTCTGGGCAGTTTGGGGCATGTTCCCTGGACCGCGCGAATGGTTCCCTGGCGGGAATTCTGTCATCGGTCGCTGTTTTCTGCTGGATTTACGGCCAAAAGGCAAGAGCTGCCGCTTTGCCGCGCGCTCCGCAGGGTGTGCAAAAGCTGGGTTGGCGCGCCGAAGCGGGGCGATCGCATGCCTTTCAGGAGATTACACGCGCACTTTACCTTGCCAGCAGCGTCATCGCCGTCATCGACTTCAACAGTGTTCGTGTCGTGCCGCCGAAGATCAGCTGCCAGAGCCAGGAATGCGTATAGGCGCCCATGACGAGCAGGTCGATCGAGTTGTCGGCAAGGCGGTTCTCGATGACCTGTGATGGCGTCTTGCCGCCGCAGCTTTCCGTCGTCAGCGTGGCACGAACGCCATGGCGGGCAAGCGTCGCCTCGATCTCGCGGCTAGTCTCCGTCGGTGAATGCTTGGAGCTCTGAGATGTGTCGACCGAGAAAATCTCCACGGTGTCGGCAGCCTTCAGAAACGGCATGGCGTCGAAGGTGGCGCGGGCGGCTTCTTTCGAGCCGTTCCAGGCGATCAGCACGCGGCGGATCGGCCTCGGCTGGGTGAATATATAGGGGATCATCAGCACTGGCCGGCCGCTTTCGAACAGGAAGCTTTCGACGTCGACATTCGAGTCGGAGGATCTGGACGGATCGGGCTGTACGGCAACCAGCAGATCGGCGCTGCGAGCGCTTTCGATCAGGGGTTCGGAGCCATAGCCAACGGTGCTGGTAAAGCTGCGCCACTCATAGTCGAGACCCTCGCGCTCCATTTTCGCGCGAAACAGCTGCTCGATTTCGACGGCCTGGCTATGTGCCATATCCTGCAAGGCCTGCACGGCGACCGGATCGGGGATCTCCATCGGCGCGACCAGCGGCACGGTCGAGACGATTTCCGCATGCAGGCCGACAATGTGAGCACCGTGCTCCTTGGCGAGAGCTGCCGTAAAATCGACGGCGACCTGCGCGTTGTCGGGCGTGTCGAGAATGACCAGAATGGTTTTGTAGGACATGACGTGATCTCCCGTGCGGAAGGGATCGGATCGGTTCATTATATCATCATTCCGCATGATATTAATGCGCCGATCTCACTCCGGTTCCCTTCCGAAGGAAAAGACCTCGTTGAGCGTCATGCCTCAGCGGACTGATTTTCCTTGGCTTTCGACTGCCTGATGGTCTCGATCATCGCCCGCACCTCGGCTGCGACACTTTCAACCAGTTCGGCGGAACGGGCGCGCACGACGATCTCGGTGGAGAAGGATTGGCCGACATAGCGCGGATAGGAACCGATGCTGGTATCCGGGTGTGCTTTCTGGATGGCGCCGAGCGGCGTGCCGATCTCGCCTTCGCCGTAAGGGCAGGAAATCGCCGTCGACAACATGCGGGTGCCGGAGCGCAGTGTCGGCACGACATTGTCGAGCATCGCCTGAAAAACCTGCGGCACGCCGGCCATGACATAGACGTTGCCGATATTGAAACCCGGTGCCGTCGAAACCGGATTGGCGATGTGCTTCGATCCGACCGGCATGCGCGCCATGCGCTGGCGGGCCTCGGTGAACTCCATCTCGCGCTTGGCATACATCTCCGCCATTATCCGCATCGCCTCCGCATCATGTTCGCAGGGCACGCCGAATGCCTTGGCGATCGCATCGGCGGTGATGTCGTCATGCGTCGGCCCGATGCCGCCGGAGGTGAAGACATAGTCATATTGACCGCGCAGCGCGTTCAACGCCGCAACGATGGCGTCTTCATCGTCGGCAACGATACGGACTTCCTTGAGGTCGATGCCCGACAGCAGCATGACATCGGCGAGATGGCCGATATTCTTGTCTTTCGTCCGGCCGGAGAGCAGTTCGTCTCCGATGGCCAGCATGGCGGCGGTGACAATGGTTTCATTGGTCATGGAAGTATCCGTGGAATTGCGCAGGCGCGCGTTCGAAAAAGCGTTTCAAATAGGTAGCGCCGTTTGCGGCGAATGAAAACTGCCGTTTTCATGTCTACTGCAGCGGGCGAAAGCGACCGCAAATGAATTTTCGTCTTCGTCAGGTGAACAGTCCGTTCCCGTTGCGGGGGCTGCGTCCTTATCCCGTCGCTGATACAACTTGGCCCGACAATCAACGCGTCCAACGAACGGGAGACATTCATGGCTAAGGTTCTGGTACTTTACTATTCCGCCTATGGTCACATCGAGAAGATGGCCTATGCCGTCGCTGAAGGTGCCAAATCGGCCGGTGCCGAGGTAACCGTCAAGCGCGTTCCTGAACTCGTGCCGGAAGAGGTCGCCAAGGCGTCCTACTTCAAGCTCGACCAGGAAGCGCCGATCGCAACGCCGGACGAGCTGGCCGAATATGATGCCATCATCGTCGGCGCCGGCACGCGCTTCGGCACGGTCGCCTCGCAGATGCGCAATTTCTGGGATCAGACCGGCGGCCTCTGGTTTGCAGGCAAGCTGGTTGGCAAGGTCGGCTCGGTCTTCACGTCATCCGCGACCCAGCATGGCGGCCAGGAATCGACCATTCTCGGCTTCATCCCGACCCTCCTTCACCACGGCATGGCCGTCGTCGGCCTTCCCTACGCCTTCGCCGGCCAGATGGGCACGGAAGAAGTCAAGGGCGGCTCGCCCTATGGCGCATCCACGATCACCAATGGCGACGGCTCGCGCCAGCCTTCGGAGATTGAACTGGAAGCCGCGAAATACCAGGGCGCCCACGTCGCCAAGATCGCGGCCAAGCTCGTCGCCTGATTCGCACTCAACTTACTGGAAAGCGCAGCGAAAGCTGCGCTTTTTGCGTTATGGAGCCGGCGAGCATTAGCACTAATAACCGCGGCCCCATCAGCAAAAAAGACCACTGCAAAGTGCGAAAGAGGCAATGCCTTTGATGTGATCGCTATTTCTAGTGGCATTCATGATGCGTTCATCAATTAGGGTTCAATGATGGGCTGCAAACTTCGAATGGAGACGTCATGAGCAAAATTTTCAATATCGTCGGCGCAGGTGCGTTGACGCTGATCATGGGACTCGCATCCTTTACGCCTTCGGTCGCCGCGCCGCTCAACACGGCCAAGCCGGCAGCGAGCACCGCCGTCGAACAGGTCCAGTACCGCGAGGGTGACCGCCGGCGTTGGGACGACAGAAGGCATCGTCCGAACCGTCGTCAGCCGCATTACCGTCCCGGTTCGTGGAACGGCTATCAGGGCTATCAACGCGCCCGCCCGGGCTACCGCCGCCACAGCGACGGCTGGTGGTATCCGCGCAGCGCATTCAGAATTGAAATTCGCTAAGCGTTCAACGCTAGCGCAGACGAAAAAAGGCGGCCCACCGGGTCGCCTTTTTTGTTGGGAACCACTAGGTTTCTGGTTCCAATAAGGTGGCAAGCACCTGGCATCTGCTCAAAGATTTTCCCGCACTTATTGAGTTTGAATCCATCGAATAGGGACGAAACTGCGTCCTAGATTGACTACTCACGGGTGGCTCTCCATCATGGTCATACAACCGGGAGATATGTATGTGGCCTTTTAGTCGGAAGAAGAAAGAACTCAATTCGGCGGAGTTGAGGGATCGCTTTCAAAAGCAGGGCCAGTGGGCGATGAATCTTATCGGGGATTTCAGCGCCTACATCGAAGACACCGATCTCCAGTTTAACGTCCGGGATATTGCAAAGCTCCCGTGGTCGAAGGAGGACCTGATCCGAGCATTCACCTTTGGTCTCTCCATCCAGCCAGATGGCGAGATAAGAGAGGCGATGAAAATTACTTTACTCGCCCTCTCGCAGTTCCAGCCGAACGTTGGCGAGATTGATCTTGGCCCCATGCCAAAGTTCACGGGGCCTGTTGGCAATCTCAGCACACAAGAAATGATTGCGGCGATGACCGCACATGAGCCAATACAAAAAGCCTATCAGTTGTTCCAGCTCAAGGTCGAAAGTGAACAGGCAGCTCTGCTTGTACTTTGTGAGCAGCCGTCCTTAGTGAAGTGAGGGTTGGTGTGGACGACGGGTCGAACCCGTACGGATCCCTCCAAGGGATTTTAATTCTTGGAATCAATGCCTTGTGGGGTCATTCCTTACCTGTTTCATGGCATATGCCTAGCGCTTTTCGTGACATCATCGTCATGCGGGACCGTGTCGGATTTGGCCTTGTGCCGGGCCGGACGCCGGGTCCAAACCATGCGACAAGCAGCGAAGACATGACGACGAAATTGACTCAGGGCGCCAGGAACAAGATTGCCGAGACGCATCCCGCCGGAACTCAAATCTACGGCACGGAGATGGCTGGACTGCGGGTGAGGGCGGTGAGGAGCAAGTCCTCCGGCGACAAGCTCGTGGGCAGGGTCAATAATGGGAGCGGCCGGTGCGTCTCGATCGTCATCGGCAGGACCGACGAGGTGAGCCTCGGGACTGGGCGTGAGCGCTCGACGGAGCTCAGGCTCGCGCTTCGGCGTGATCACGGGCGGAATCCAGGATCTGCCCGCGTCAGGGTCGAAGGCGAGACGCAGGATGGCAAGGCCGCGGCAATCGGCCCAGAGATCGGGAGGCAGGAAAAGCCGACCGTTGGTCCAGCGCCAGGCGCAGCCCTGGACAGCCTCCTCCGGGTAAAGGCCCTCAACCTCGTCGAGCGAAACCTGGCGGTTGGCACGGAGACCGTCGAGGAATGTAAGGCCATGGATCGAAAGGCCGAGCGTCCGTTTGTCCCGGCTTGCGCCGTCGTCAGCCGGGACCCAAGTATGCGACGCAAGTATGGCTTCCTTGGCATCGGCTGGGAAGATAAACACCGCGAGATTGCCGTCGATCGTCGGCTCGACGCGCCGGCCATCCACGATGAGATGCGGGTCCATTCCCGTGGCGTGGCGCCAGCCCATCGATTCCGCGCGGGAGAGCAGACGCTGGCGGATTGCTGCCACGACCGCGCCGCCTTTTACCAGCGGCCGGGCGCATTGCTCGACGACGGCCGTCGTTTGTTCCGGGGGCGGAGCGTCGGCGAGCCAAGTGGCGCCGCTATTCAGGCAGCTCTCGCAGCCAAGCCCCTCGACCAGGAGCACCTC
Source organism: Rhizobium sp. GW821-FHT14E12 (assembly GCF_058803745.1). NCBI lineage: Bacteria > Pseudomonadati > Pseudomonadota > Alphaproteobacteria > Hyphomicrobiales > Rhizobiaceae > Rhizobium > Rhizobium sp. GW821-FHT14E12. The sequence continues at coordinate 18,394 of NZ_JBXAPH010000017.1, read as the reverse complement.
GCGGCTTTCCAGCTCGAGATGCCAATAGGTGACTTCATCGACGTCGACTGAAGCAACCGTGGCATCATTGATCAATTGGCCGATCGGGATCAATACCTCGTCCACCGCCCGCACGCACACCGCGTGGCCGGGTGACAGCAGCAGGTCCCGCCGGGGTACATCGCCCGGAAAAGCCCGGGCCTTGATCTGAACCGGACAATACTCGCGCGCGGGCTTATGGATCGTCTGTGAATCGATGCTGACGATGGTGCGCACGTTTCCGGCCGCAGTTATCACCAGGTTGCCCGCAATCAGGTCCTCCACGGCGATTTCGCCGCGCGGGGTGCGGATGCGAGTTCCCGAAACGAAGCTGGCCGGCACCTCGGACATGGTCGCCACGACGACTTCGCCATTGCCGATCTCGGAGGACATCATTGGACAACCCCTGACAAACTGCTAGTGAGTTGAGACCAGCGTGTGACGAATTCCACCATCCCACCGCTCCAATTCGCGGACCAAGAGCTAATTCCATCTCGCAAAAGGCTGTTACGCCTGCCGGCAGAGGAAGGCGGGCACCCAAGGTCATGCAGCTTTATTTTCCTGTTTTGGTCGGAGCGTTTCGGCGCGGCAGGCGAGGCGTTCCCTGATTGCCTCGACGATCAAGCCACCATCAACGAACGGCCGGGCATATCGGGTCAAGCTCTCGGCGACGCGCTGAGGATCAACTCCGCCGAGCCGTCCATACGCGCGGCCAAAGAAAGCCCCATTGCCGGCGTCCATGTAGCTCTCGCAGGGCATCCCCTCGGCGAGCAGCACATCATGGCTCTCAAGCTCCACATGCCAATAGGTCACCTCTGGAACCTCGACCCAGTCGATGGTCGATCCATTGACCAGCTGGCCGACGGGTACGAATATCTCGCCGGCCATGTCGACGCAAACCGCGTGGCCGGAGGAGAGGAACAGGTCGCGGACGGGAAGGTTATCGCCGAACGCGCCGGCCATGACCCGCACCGGCCAGACCGCTGGCGCCGGACGCTCGATCCGGCTGTGGCCGATCCAGACGATGGGGCGTTTTTCGCCGGAGGATGTCACGGCCAGGTCACCGATCCGGAGGTCCTCCACCGCTATCTCGCCGCGCCTCGTTCGGATGCGCGTGCCGGAGACAAAACAGGGCACCTGGTTGGTGGTAATGGTGTTGCCCGAGATCACGAAGTCGGCGGTGTTCACGCTCGGATCGAAGTTGATCGTGAATGTTCCGGCCGTTGTGTTGAACACGGCGGTATTGCCGACGATATCGACCGAATTCACCGTGCCGGTGCCGCTATAGGAGATGATGTCGCCGGCGTTGAAGTCCGTGATAGTGCCGTTGAAGGGCTGCGAGAACATGAACGTGCCATTATCCGTCGCACCGAGATCGACGGTAAGGCCCGAGGCGTCGGCGCCTCCCACGAACTGGCCGCCATTCCACTGGAATGTTCCGTAGTTGGAAAGGATGATGGTCCCGCTGGCCGAAGTGAGGAAACCACCGGCGATCAGCGCGCCGCCGTTAACGGTGATCGGGCCGATCGCCGAGAGCGTGTTGGGAACCATATTGAGGTGGGCCGCGCCGATTTCGAGTACGCCCTCGATCGTCATGCTGCCCCCGGCGTTCACCGTAAGGGCGGAAGCTCCCACAAAGTCGATGGAGCTGACGTCGACCGAGCCGCTGTTGACCGTGGCGGTGTCTACCGCCCCCGGCGTCCCATTGGGCGACCAGTCGCCGGCGGTGCTCCAGTCGCCGTTGGTCCCATTCCAGGTGTAATTCGTCATTCTCCCCTCCTGAGCGGCTCCACCGCTCTCGTAACCCTTGGTTGCAAGATTCCTGCAGCCAGTGCGCCAAGGTGAAATACGTCGACACTCAAAAGTAATATTTCCACGAAAGGTCGAGCGACTACGTAAGTAACTGCATCGTAGATTGAATCTGGCTAGCGGCTTGGCGGAGAGTACTTATACGACGTCCCCTGAATTGTATCCGGTGGGCCGGCTACAGTCGGTGGATTGCGATCGCTGATGTAAGTATAGATGGCCATGATTGCACTTTGTTCCGCTACAAAGCTACTTGCCGTTGGCTACGCGTAACCTATCCCATGCCCTTGTTCAAGCACATATATATTGCATATCTAAAATAATGCCCGCCTAATAACCGTAACGTTTCGGGCTGATGGGCGAGGCCGAGTGTGTCCACCCGTCCAGGCTATCGTCGCCAGAGCGACTGCTGCTGGTATCCGGGCGCAGTATTTGAATCCAGCTTCGTTAAGCGCGAAAGACAGACGCAAATAACACCAAGGCGGTCCAACGGGCCGCCTTGTTTTTTGACGCAACGATTTCCGACAGGAAGGCAAGCGTTCAGCGTCTGCCTGAAGATTTGGTGCGGACGACGAGGATCGAATCCGTACGGATCACTCCGAGGGATTTTAAGAGCTCCAAGATCGGCTATCCTTTGTTTATCCGGGGGTATTCGATTTCCCGATAACCGTATGTTAATACTAGATTTTTTCGGATATCGATCCATCCATGCCTAACCGGATGTACGCCACGGTTGGTTTTCTCGATGCACCTATTCTGCATTTGAAATCCAGCCTCAACGGAGGTTAGAAATGGTTAAAGTCAAGATCACAAAGACGGCTGTGGACGTCGCCACTCCCAAGGAGCGCGATTACGATCTCCGGGATACCGTCATACCGGGGTTTCTCGTGAAGGTCACGCCGGCCGGTCGAAAAGTCTTCATGATTGCCTATGTTGCCCACAACGGTCAGCGTCGGAGGCCGGCTATCGGCCGTTATGGGGAGATCACCGTCGAGCAGGCGCGAGGGATTGCCCAGGATTGGCTTGCGAAGGTGCGGAGCGGAGTTGATCCCAGTGCCGCGCGGATGGCTATGCATCAAGCGCCGACGGTGAAGGAGCTCTTCGACCGCTTCATGACTGATTATTCTGAAAGCCGGAACAAGCCTTCGACGGTCGTGTCGAACCGGCTCCGTGGCAAACGTCACGTTCTCCCGGTGCTTGGACATATGAAAGTACCCGAGGTGACACGCGCCGATATAGCAAACCTGATGAAGAAAATGTCGAAATCGCCGGTGAACGCTAACCGCGTCCTCGCAGTTGTGCGGAAAATGTTCAACATGGCCGAGGTACGGGGGATGCGGCCGGACGGTTCCAACCCTTGCCGGCACATTCCGAAGTACCCGGAACGCGGCAAAACTCGCCTCATCACCGATGCGGAAATGCGCAGGCTTTTCGAATATCTCGACCGTGCTGAAATTGACGGACTAGAACATCCGTTCATCCTCTTCGCGATCAGGCTTCAGTTCGAGTTCGCCGCGCGCATGTCGGAGATTATTGAGCTCGAATGGGCGTGGGTTGATTTTGACAACCGTCGTGTCGTCTGGCCGGACAGCAAGACCGGCGGTATGTCCAAACCGATGAGCGCGGAGGCACTACGGCTCTTCGAGCGCATGCCGCTATTGGAGGATTCACCCTTCGTCTGCCCGTCCGTGTTTGACCCGAAAACGCCGATGTCGTCCCACACCTATTATCAGAGCTGGCGACGCATCCTGAAGCGTGCTGGGGTTCCCCATATTGGCACGCACGGCATTCGCCACCGGTCCGCGACAGATATCGCCAACTCCGGTGTGCCCGTGAAAATTGCTACGGCACTCACCGCCCACAAGACGGTGACGATGTTCATGCGCTACGTCCACGTCGAGGACGATCCCGTCCGAGCGGCGGCGGAAGCCGTGACGCAACACCGGTTGAATGTGATCGGCGCCGACCGCCAGCCCCCAGCGCCGCCACCACCCGTTCTCGAGCCGCCGTCCGTGGCTCCATCGGTCGAACCCGTACCCGTAGAGTTGGGCCTGGAAGGCAAACCGCTCGGCTTCGAGGACGGGAAATATGTGTCCCGGACGCGCCTCGGCAACTATCGCCCCTTCCGTCACCGCAGTGGTGCGAACCGCACGGTGCCTCCTGGTAGCACGCGGGCCGATGGTTAAAGAGGCAGGCCATGCGTGGGGACGCCAACGTCCAACACCGCCGGCCGACGCCGAACATCCTGCCGCACGCTCAATTCGTCGATGTTGCTGGTCTTATTTTGTTCGTCGATACCGAGGCCGTCACCCGATGTCTTGCGCTGGAGGCTCACACACTCGAATGCCAATGCTCACTCAGCCGTAGCCCAAGCTACCACAAATTCGGCAAGTTAGCTCACTGACCCCTTATGCTAAAGGGTGATAAGGTTGAGAGCTTTCCTAAGTAAAATTGACAGAATCAGGTTCAAATCCTGCCCCCGCAACCAATCTTTCCCCTCCAAGATCACTATCGCTCGCGCGAAAACTGCATCCCAATAAAGTCCCTTCCCGGGGCTTTTTGCGTTTTAAACCCCTAGATACCCAAAGGCCAGATAGACCAAAAGCCGTAGAGCACAACAGTGATCCGCAGGCCGTCCAGAGGGCCGTCTCCTAAAGAAAAAAACGCCACGAATAATCCATGAACGCCGAAGCGGCTAAGCCGGAAACCGAAACCAGATACATAAAAGCCCGCCGCGTGCGGGCTTCTTGGCGTAGTGGGTAACGGGTCGAGTGGACTGGACTGGACTGGGGACTGCAGCTCTCGCCATCGGCGTTGGTGGCCGAGCCCGGACTGTCCATGCCACCAAACTCAGCGGTCTTGCGATCGATCTCGGATGCGGCCGTGGCCACAATATCGATACCGGGCAGGGAGCCTGCAATCTGCTCGGCTTCCACCCATCCGGAACCGATACCCGCGGCCTGGTTCGAAGGCATGCTGACGATGCTGATGGCCGGGCGGGCAGCCGAGGCTCTTGTGCTCAAGCGTGTATCGATCTGCAAGATCGCAGGGATGTGTTCAACGCTCTGATCAGAGCGTCGTTCGATGCCCACGCGCTCAATGCGGCAGTGGAGACCGTGTGTAAGGGAGGGCGGGGAGCTGACCCGGCCGTGGCTGCTCAACCAATGACGAGCGACCTGCTCTGGATCACCCAGACGACCATCGCCAACGCAATCAGGACCCCGCCGCCCGTGACGACAGCGACCCAGCCGCCGCGTTCCCATAGGACGCCTGCCATCATCGAGCCCACCGCGCCGCCGATGAAGTTACAGGCGACGAAGGCCGTGTTCAGGCGGCTGCGCGCGCCAGGATCGACCGCGAACAGTCTTGATTGATTGAGAACGTTTGTGGCCTGAATCGCGACGTCCAGCAGCAGGACAGCGGCCAGGACAGGAAGGATGTGCGTTGAACCAAAGCCCGCAATCACGAGAGAGATCAGCGCCAGAGCAAGCGCGGCGCCCGTACCTTCGACCGACCAGCCCCGGTCATGCAGCCAGCCGGCACGGCGGGCTGCAAGCGCGCCCGCAAGACCGACAAGGCCGACCAGACCAATCTGACTGACGGAGTAGCCGAAAGGCGGTGAACTGAGAAGGAAGGTCAGCCCGGTCCAGAATAATGTGAAGACGGCAAATGCGCAGGCACCGATGAAGAGCGTAATTTGCACAGGCCGATGTTGACGCACGACTGTGAAGACTGATGCTAATAATTTGCCATAGGAAACGGCAGGCCTCGGCTTCTCCGCCGGCAGAGCCCGCGCGAGAAGGATCGCAAGCAGAAGGATGAACAGGGCTGCCGCAACGTAGATCGCCCGCCAACCGAAGGCATGCGCGAGAAAGCCGCTGATCGTGCGTGACAGCAGGATACCGGTGATCAGCCCCGAGACGATTGTTCCGACCACGCGGCCGCGCTGGTCAGGCTCGGCAAGATCGCCGGCGAGAGGTGTGAGAAGTTGTCCAGCGACCGTCGTCAATCCAACGGCTGCAAGCGCGGCGAGCAGAGCCGCGAAACTCGGTGCGAGCGCGCACGCGATAAGCGCCACCGCAGAACAGATCATGATGGCCGGGATCAAGCGCCGCCTGTTCATCGTATCGCCGAGCGGGACGACGAGCAGAATGCCAAGCGCATAACCCATCTGTGTGACTGTAATCAGTGTGCCGGCGGCAGCGACCGAGACACCGAGCGATCCGGCGATATCGAACAGCAAGGGCTGGGCCCAATAGAGATTGCCGACCGCCGCGCCACCGGAAATCGCAAACAACAGTGTAAGCGCGGGCGACATTGCGGTGGACGCTGGAGTTTCAGAGTGCGCGCGCGACATGGTTCGTTCCTTGAACAGAAATCGAGGCGCGCCGACCTTGCTGGCTCACCTCGTGTTTTTCTCAGCAATTTTCGTTATCGACCTGCAATCAGGACCGGGTCTCAGCTTGCGGGACCTTCGACAATATAGACGCGCGACGTCGCCGATTTGTGCCGGATCGGTTTGAGTTTTTCATATTCGGGCGAGTTATACCAAGCCTTTGCCTTGTCCATGCTGTCAAAAGCGATCACCACCATGCGCCCTTTGAAACCCGCGCCTTCAAGGGAAACGATATCTCCGCCACCCCTGACAATGAAGCGCCCCCCGAATGGCTTGAATGTGGATTCCACCTGGGCGCTGTATGGCTTGATCCCCTCCGGATCAGTCACTTGGAACTCCGAGATGTAATAGGCAGGCTTCACGTCGGAAGCCGGCTCCTGAGCCCGGGGCGCGGACATCGTGAAAAAGACGGCTGCGCCAAGCGCAATCAAGAGCGTTGCAATGCGAACTTTCTTCATCTTGGGTTCCTTGCGCTTAAAGGGAGGTGGATCGGCGTTACTTTGGCTATCATGGCTGCTTCGCGCTGAGCTGGAAATTGTCCGTTTCGAACAGCTTCCGATCGAGGATCATGTCCTTGGTGGCGGCGACATAGGTCTTAAAGTGCGCAGAGTTGCGGTGGGCCTCGTAGGCAGCATTGTCGGCATACATTTCGAAGAAGCGAAGATGATTTGGCTTGCCCTTGATCGAAACGGCATAGAGCGCCAGCACTCCCGGCTCCACCCGGATCGACGTCTCCATCTCGACTTTGACGGCGGCCGAATAGGCGTCCATCTGGGCCGGATCGATTTCCAGTTCGGCGATGCGGACCACGGGAGTGCTCGTATCTTGAGCCTTTGCCGAATGGCCAGCCAGCGTCAGCATAACCACCGCAAAGACGACGAAAATCTGCTTGATATCCATGGAAGGTTCCTCAGCTGATCACGACCGGTTTGCAAAGACATCCTTGACGACCGGCATAGCTGAGAACACACATGGCCAGCCGCTATAAAAGGCGAGCTGCGTCAGGGCTTCGGACGCCTCTTCCTGCGTCAGGCCGTTATCCATAGCGCGGCCGAGGTGGTAGGTGATCTGGGCGGCCTGACCATTCGCGATAAGCGCCGCGACAGTGACGAGGCTGCGATCTCGCGGCGCTAGACCGGGACGGAGCCAGAGGTTTTTGAACAGGATCTCTGCGGTGTAGTGTACGACGCCGGGGGATACATCGCCGAAATTGGCCTGGACGCCAGTCGCGCGCTTTGTTTCCACCTCCTCGTTCAAGGGGAGAAGCTGCGGTGACGCATCCGGCAACTGATCGGCGCCGATGCCACGTTCGGTGAAAATATCCTTGATGATCTCGACAGCGAAGAAGGCGTTGGACCATCCGGCGTAGAAGGCGAGATGCGTCACGATCTCGGAGACCTCTGCAGCCGAGACGCCACTGTCGAGTGCCTTGTTGACGTAATGCGGCAAGCCGATCGTCTGGTTGCGCGCGACGAGTGCTGCCACGGTCACGATGCTCCGGTCTCTCGCCGACAGCCCGGAGCGGCTCCAGAGATCGCCGATGACCGTGTTCTGGGTATAGGCGGCCAAGGCCGGTGATACGCTGCGTAGATCGTCAAGCGTCAGTGCGGGATGGTTGTCGGTTGGTTTTGCCATGATGTTGATCCAGTCGTCACGGGTTTAGGGGTGTCACTTTGATCGTCGCTGCGCGGGCGCGCGCGCCGATCATCGGGTTGAGATAACGGCTCTTGGCGTATTTCGCGCGGTAGGCATCGTCGATACGGTCGTTGATTGGCCCTTCGACAGGCGCGAATTCGACGTCTTTGGTCATGCCGGCGACCGACACGCGGCCGGCCTTCTGTGCGACAGCGGCCTGGTACCAGCGAGATGCCTGCCCGTTGTATCCTCTTACATAGAGGGCACCATCGACAACCACCGACCAAATCCATGTCGGCGTGCCATAGGTGACGCCGTCTTCGCGAAACGGGGAGATATGCAGATCATCCGATAAGGAGACCTTGCCGAGCTCCTGATCTGACCAAGCCATGAGAAAATGCCTTCCGTTGATTTTAAGGATAGAGGCGGCCAATATCGACAGACATCACACCGGGTGTCGCCGATGGCTGGCACCGTCCCCCACGGAATGTTGAAGCCGAGGCCAGATGACATTCAGGCTTTTGCGGAGAGCCTCAAGGGGAAGGGGGGGCCGAGTTCGAAGCGCTGCCTACAGTCAAAGCCTCCCAATTCTGGTGCGCAAACTTCAGTCTTTCACCGTCGTCGAGAGAGAGCCCTTCGACGAACAGCCGGGCGTCGTTTCCTGGACGATATTGGTAGGGATAGTCAGTGGAGAACAAGATCCGATCGACGCCGACCGCATCAACGGCCTGGCGCAGATAGGCCTCATTATACATGCCGCTTGGGGTCAGATAGAGGTTGTTGCGCACGTAGTGAATGAAGGGATGCTTCAATCCCGACACGCGATCGAGCATCACAAGGCGCTCGAGATAAAAGATGACAAGCTCGCCCCAGTGGCCAAGGATCACCTGTAGGTTGGGATGCCGGTCGAAGACGCCGGCCAGAACGATGCGAACGAACTGCATGCCGGCTTCATAATGCCAACCAAGTCCGAACGTTGAAAGCGCGAGGTCGACCGGCGCGCCGAAGCCTGAATAATAGGCTTCGCGAACACTCGATTGAGGGATTTGGGGGTGAATGAGCAGCGGGACACCGAGTTCGGCGGCGACGGCAAATGTCGGCCCGAAGATCGGGTGATCCATGCCTTTTTCTCCAACCCGGCCATACAGAATGGCTCCTTTACACCCGAGGTGCTCTACGCTTCGCTGCAATTCCCTCGCAGCGGCATTGGCGTCCGCTGAAGGCAGCACAGACAGTGCCTGGAAGCGGGATGGATGGGTCGCGACGACCTCGGCGAGCATGTCGTTCGTACGACGCGCGAGATCGACGCCGTGATCACCGAGATTGTTGAGACCAGGCGTCGTGAGGGAGAGCACCTGCACATCGACCCCGGTCTCATTCATGAGCGCCAGGCGCTTTTCGCCAAGATCGGCAAGGCGTTCTTCGATCACGCCACGGTTCAGCGCTAAGGTTCCATCGTCGGCGCCAGGGGTCGTGTTCCAGGCGTTTTTCACGTCATTTGGCAGCACATGCTCTTCTATGGCGATAATCTTCATAGTCGGCTCCAATTACTTTCGACGCCATTTTTCTGGCGTGCGAGGTTGGGGCGGCGACAAGCGAGTAGTGCCGCCCCACTATTTGAAAACTCGGCCGATCAGCTTTTGGCCGCGAGCTTATCGACGATTGCCTTGCCGACGCCATGCGCCGATGCTGGATTTTGGCCCGTGATCAGGCGACCATCGGTGACGACATTCTCCGACCAGTTCGGCGCCGGCTGGTGTAGCGCGCCGCGGTCCTTGAGGGTTGATGCCAGCAGATAGGGTACAACCTTGTCGTATTTAACCTCCGCCTCCTCTGCATCGGTGAAGGCAGCAAGCTTCTTGCTGGCCACGAGATAGCTGCCGTCTGACAGCTTCGCGTTCACCAAGGCCGCCGGGCCGTGGCAAACCGCGGAAACGATGCCGCCGGCTTCCCATATTTCGCGGATGACCGTCTGCACCGCTTCGCTGTCGGCGAAGTCCCACATCGTGCCGTGGCCGCCGGCGAAGAACACCGCCGAATAGCGCGACGGATCGAGATCCTTCAGAATCAACGAGTCCGCCAGCGCGCTGCGGAAGTCCTTGTCCTTCCAGTAATGGGCGTTGGCCGCATCGGACAGATCGAAGAAGTCGATCGGCGGATGGCCGCCCCGGATCGAGGCTATCTCGTAAGGAATCCCCGCCTTGTCGAAGACGTCGAGCGGATGGGTCAGTTCGACCATCGCGAAGCCGGTCGGCTCGCCGCTGTCGCCGCGGATCGGGTGGCTAGTCACCACACACAGGATAGGCTTGATCGTGCTTGTCATGGATTCGGGTTCCTCAGGATTTAAGCGAGGCCATGTCGATGACGAAGCGATACTTCACATCGCTCTTCAACATGCGCTCATAGGCTTCATTGATCTTCTGGATGGGAATGATCTCTATGTCCGACACGATGCCGTGCGCTCCGCAGAAATCCAGCATCTGCTGGGTTTCGGGCACGCCGCCGATGAAGGAGCCCGAGATCGCCCGGCGGCCGCGCACGACACCCCCGGCATTGACCGGCGTACCGAGCGGACCGAGGTAGCCGACGAGGACAAGTACGCCTTCCAGCGCCAAGGTTGGCATGTAAGGATTGACGTCGTGATCATAGGGAACAGTGTCGATGATGACGTCGAAGCGGCCGGCAACGGCTTTCATCTGCTCCGCATCGCCCGACAACACGACATGGTCCGCGCCGAGGCGGAAGGCGTCCTCTTCCTTGCCGGCTGAGCGTGTGAACAAGGTGACACCGGCACCAAGAGCTTTGGCGAGCTTCAGGGCCATGTGACCGAGCCCGCCCAGGCCGATCACCGCGACCTTGCTATCCTTGCCGACGTTCCAGCGGTGCAGCGGCGACCAGGTGGTGATGCCTGCGCACAACAGCGGAGCGGCGCCCGCCGGATCGAGCCCGTCGGGCAACGACAACACGAATTTGTCGCGCACGACTATGGACTCCGAATAGCCGCCATAGGTAGTGCTGCCATCCTGCCGATCGCTGCCATTATAGGTGAAGGTCGGCCCCTCGACGCAGTCCTGCTCCCAGCCCTTGAGGCAGGGTTTGCAGTGCTGGCAGGAATCGACCATGCAGCCCACTCCGACCATGTCCCCTGTCTTGAAACGGGATACGTCGGCTCCGATTTCACGCACCCGGCCGATGATCTCGTGGCCCGGCACGATCGGGTAGGTTGTGAACCCAAAGTGGTTACGGGCCAGATGGACGTCCGTATGGCAGACGCCGCAATAGAGGATGTCGATGACGACGTCATCTGTCCGTGGCGCGCGCCCTTCGAAGGCGAAGCGCTCTAGCGGAGCAGTGGCCGATTGGGCGGCAAAGCCAAGTGCGTTCATGGTGGTTCTCCATTCATGCCTGTTCTGCAGGCGTGACTACCCAGGTCATGCCAAGGCAGCGTGACCTGGGCTAAAGGTGCGAGCTGGAATCAGACATTGCCGGGTGCGAAAAGGGGTTCCCAGTGGAAGGGGCCGAGCGGGATGACTTCCCAGCCGATGAGACCGGCCTTGGCGAGTGGGAAGTCGGCAAGCACCGCCTTGGCTGCCTCAACGGACTCAGCTTCCGCGATGATCGCGACTCCTGGACGGTCCTGTCGGAAATAAATGTCGCGGATGACGCCATCCTTGTACATCTTCCAGGAGTGCCGGACTTCATCCAACATGTGCGGCTGGTATTTCTCAAGGCTGGCGCCGGGCTGCGGAATATCAAGGCAAAGCAGTTTCATCTCAAGGATCCTTTTTGTGTTATGCGGATTGGGTGAGGGTAAATCGTCGCGTGATCTCGGCCACGCGACGGCCTAGATAGCGCGCGGTCCGAAGGTCGCACTCTGGCGGCGCTACATCCGGTGCCTGGTCAATGTTGGCGTGGGTCATCACCCCAAGCCAGCTCCCAAGTCGATTGAGGTCGTCCGGGCTCGATGTGCTGCTGTTGTTTCCTGGCATCAGGTCGAGACCGACCCAGATCATGCCGTGCTGGGCGGCGAACAGCGCCATGGAAACAAGCGAGTTCAGCTTGTCTCCATGCTGTGCGCCCGAATTGGTGAAGCCGGCGCTGATCTTGTTACGCCATTTGAGCTCAGTCCAGGCGGCCTTGGTGGACTCCTCGAAGAACTGCTTGAGCCGGGCGCTGATCATCCCATTGTAAGTCGGTGAGCCGAAGACGATCGCATCGCTCTTCTCAAGAGCTTCCCAATCGACCGGCCCGTCGGCGACGGCAATCAGCTCTGCCTGAACATTGTCCACGTCTCTGGCACCCTCGGCCACCGCCTGGGCAACACGCGCCGTGTGCCCGTATCCACTGTCAAATACGATCGAAACCAGCAATTGTCTGTCCTTCTTGGTGATGAAGGCCCGCGCTCCGACGGGATCGCCGTTTTTCGGGCCGTTGAAACTCGTTTACCGATACGGGTTTCTATCGTAGAATTGAGGTCGGCAGTGGCGATAGTTTTTCCGTTATATGCTTCCCCACATTCTACATCAGAGGCAGAAATGGTTGGTTCAAAGTCGGTTCGTGACAGATTTGACGGTATCGAAGTGTTCGTCGAGGCGGTCGAGGCCGGCGGTTTCGCCAAGGCGGCAGATCGGCTGTCGCTGACACGCTCGGCGGTCGGCAAGTCGATCGCGCGACTGGAGGAACGGCTCGGCGTCCGCCTTTTTCAACGGACGACGAAAATGCAATGCCTCACGGAAGACGGTCAGCAATATTATGAGCGGTGTCTGCGCGCCATTGAAGAACTGCGTGCAGGAGAAGCGATGCTGGAGACCGGCCGTCAGGAAGTCGCCGGTCGGCTTAGGGTGTCGGCTTCAGTCCTGTTCGGGCGCTATTGCGTCGCCCCCATCTTGCGGGCCTATGCTCGTCAACATCCCCGACTTGAACTCGAACTGAGTTTCAGCGACCGCCAGATCGACCTGATCGCCGATGGCTTTGATTTGGCGATACGGAACGGTGCGCTGGGTCATTCATCAGCCTTACGCGGACGCCGGTTGGGCAGCCAGCGCAAAGTCCTGTGTGCGTCGCCAAGCTATATTGCGACAAGAGGCGAGCCTCGTTCAATCAAGGACCTTACCAATCACGAGCTGCTGGCCTACTGGAGGGGCGATCATGGGCTGGCTTGGCAATTACCCGACCAAACGGGCACAATCATAGACGTTGCGGTAACCGCGCGACTGCGTTTCGACGATCTCGAGGTGATAGCGGATGCCGCCGTCGAAGGCATGGGCCTTTGCTGGCTGCCTTACTGGCTTCTTCGCGATCGGATAGGGCAGGGTGAGTTGGTAGAGCTTTGGGCAGATCGCCCGAGCGCATCAATGGAATTCTACGCTGTCTGGCCCGCAGCCCAGTATCTGCCGCTTCGCTCCAGGCTGGCGATCGACGTGCTTGCAGCAGAACTCCCCAAAAAGCTTTGAAGGATAGGACTGGATTGCGGGCCTTTGCCCCAGGCGCAGGCCAACATCGCCATGAAGCACAGACGCCGAGGCGTAACGGCCGGTCTGTGATGATCGGTTGGCACAAGCGGCGTGTCAAGAATGCGAGATATGTCACGGGAAACGGTAAACACGACCCAATTGTGCATTCCCGCAACGTCTGATAAAAAATTCTCGTCGAAAGAGTGCTGACCGGATGGTAGCCCGGTCGCCGTCTTAGTGGACGGCAACTCTTCCCCTCGAGGTATCCGCGACACCTGGACCGGCTTGCCGGTTGCAAAGGTGTGTCCGCCGATAACCCCAAGTCATAGTGGGCGCACCTTCTCAATTCGTTAGAAGGATGTACGACTTTGAAACTTACAGGAAACACAATACTCATCACTGGCGGCGCAACGGGCATCGGCTTCGCGCTCGCGCGGCGCTTTTCCGAGAACGGCAATCAGGTCATTGTCTGCGGCAGAAGCCAATCCGCGCTGGAGAAGGCGAAGACGGAAGTGCCAGCAATAGCGACGCACGTTTGCGACGTAGCCGACACAGATAGCCGCCGCGCGATGGTCGAATGGCTGAAAGCCGACTACCCGACCCTGAATGTGGTCATAAACAATGCAGGTATTCAGGCGCGGCGTGACTTCACCGCCGATCCGGAGATCGCGACGCTCGACCAGGAAATTGCGATCAATTTCACGGCCCCCATCCATCTGATCGCAGAGCTGTTACCCACATTGAGACAGCAGGGGCAGGGGTTTATCATCAACGTCAGCTCCGGTCTGGCCTTCTCGCCGATGGCGGATGTTCCTGTCTACTGCGCGACAAAGGCCGCGATACATTCCTTCACGCTCAGCCTGCGTCACCAATTAAAATCGACAGGCATTCGGGTGGTGGAAGTCGCACCACCAATTGTCGACACCGGGCTCGGTGGCAATACCCGCAGTGGAGGCACAGCCAATCAGATGATGGTGACCCCGGAAGAGTTTGCCATCGAGGCGCTCGCGCAGCTTGAAGCGGACAAGGACGAGGTGCTGGTCGGTGTTTCTGCCAAGACACGCGAGCTAGGCGAAGCCATGTTCGAGCGCATGAACAGCCGCGCCTAAGGCATTGCGGATTGCCGTGATCGTCGCGGCAGTCCTCTCAAGCTCTGCAAGAGTATGGTGCCAGAAACTGTCACGCAGATGTGCATAGTGGTTTTCGGCCAGAGCAAGATTCTCCATCAAGTTTGCCGGGTTTGCCGCGATCTCGACGCGAAGGATGCTGGTGCGCAGGTAGGCCACGCGACGGCTAGGAGAGTGCGCTAGTCGCACGATCAGAACTTAGCATCACAAGTGTCGGAGCGCCTGCCTAACTCCGAAAAAGGAAAGTATATGAAAGCCGTTAAATTCAACGAATATGGTGGCACCGATGTCCTGCGGGTCATCGAGGTGGAGGCGCCGCACGCAGGCCCCGGTCAGGTACGCATTGCGGTGCGGGCCGCAGGGGTCAATCCGATCGACTGGAAGCTGCGGGCAGGATATGTTCGCGACTTCATGCCGCTTACCTTTCCCGCCGGCGTTGGTTCCGAAGCTGCGGGCATCGTCGATGAGATCGGGGATGGCGTCTCGGGCGTCGCCATCGGTGATGCCGTTTTCGGTTACGGACAGAATACGGTAGCCGAACAGGCGGTATTGAGGGCCTGGGCACACATACCGGACAACATGCCGATCGAGGTGGCCGGTGGCCTACCGGTCATCGTTGAGACGGCCACGCGCATCCTCGATCACGTTAACCTTAAGGCCGGTGAGACGCTGTTGATAGCAGGTGCCGCCGGCGGGGTAGGAACCGCCGCCATCCAGCTTGCGCGCCACCGTGGCGCTATCGTGATCGGCACGGCGAGCGAGCTGAAGCATGATTACATCCGCGAGCTAGATGCTATCCCGACGACCTACGAACCTGGGATGGCCGCAAGGGTACGCGAACTGGCGCCGCAGGGCGTGGACGCGGCGCTCGACCTGGCCGGTGCCGGCGTCATCCCGGAGCTGGTGGAGATTGTCGGCGATCCCGCGCGCGTCGTTTCCATTTCCGACGTCACGGCCCCGCAACATGGCGCGACCTTCTCCGGGCGATCGGCCGATCACCCCGAGCACGCCTTTGCCGAGGCAGCGCGGTTGTATGGCGAAGGCGCATTTCATCTCCGCATCGAGCGGACCTTCCCGATCGAGCAAATCGCCCTGGCGCAGGAGGCTAGCGCTGCGGGGAGGGTGACCGGCAAGCTCGTCATCACAGTGGCCTGAGCCGATCTCCGGCCCGCACGATAGTTGCATCTGCGGGCCGGAGAACTCAGTTTTACTGGCCGCTTGCTGGCTACCGGTCGTTCGAGACGACGGAAAAAATGACAATTGCAACGAAAAACCCTCATTTTCTAAGGATCTAGAACCATGTCTAGCGTCGAGCCACTCGACCCGTCATTCCCGTTAACCCGCCAGATGGAAGTCGACGCGGCCCCCATCGTGTTGGTCAATCTCTGCACCATGGCGCCCGAAGACGAAGCAGCGTTCTTGGTCGCCTGGGCCGCTGATGCCGCCTTCATGAAGAGCCAGCCCGGCTTTATCTCGACGCAGCTCCACCGCGCGCTAGGAGACAGCCCAACCTACCTCAACTATGCGGTCTTTGAATCCGCAGCGTCGTGGCGCGCGGCCTTCAAGCATCCCGATTTTCGGGAGGCGACCAAGGCGCATCCGGCGTCGGCGGTCTTTCGTCCTCATCTCTTTCAGAAGGTCGCTGTCCCGAACCTGTGCACCGCGTAGCGGGGCAGCGATTTCTGAGTGCCCTGGTCAGAGATACGCAATCGCTCCCGACAAGGCGCTCATTGCCCACGGCAACGTAGAAAGCCTGTTGCGGCTTTGACGCAAGGCAGAGCCGCATCCTTGAATAGCACGACCGGCGACCGATTGCGGCAAATCCAACTGTCATTCCAAGTGGGCCAGCCGCATTAACTCGCGCTTGCCCAACCATGCGGCCAAGTCGAAGGGGCGTTGGTGAACTCGGCACTTATCTGTACTTCGTTGCAGCCGTCCATGCTGTTCCGGAGCTTTGCGTTGTCAAGGGCCGAAGCTGTGACCGCTTGATCTTGCGTTTGATCGTTCTGAAAGAATGGTGACAGAAACTGTCCCCATGCTGGTTTATGTACGTTTGCAATTGCAGAGAGAGACGTCGAACCCTCTCTCGTACAACGCCAGAAAGGATCTGAAAGTATGTCCAGACTTAAATCAATCGACGCTTCTTCAGTCGCTTGCAAGAAGGCGGCGCGACCTCGCCTCTTTGGCAAAGCAACCGTTTTCGAATTTGCTTGGCTTGAGGCACTCTGATGAAAAGAATTCAATATAGCAGGTATGGCGGCCCGGAGTTGATGCGGGTCGAGGATTTCGAGTTGCCCGCGGTCGGAAAAGGCGAGGTTGCCGTGCGGGTCAAGTTCGCGGCGATCAATCCTATCGACTGGAAGCTCCGCGCAGGCCAAATGAAGATCGTCACCGGCAGAACCTTTCCCCGCGCCATGGGAATGGACTTCTCAGGGATAGTCACTGCAATCGGCTCCGACGTCACGCGGTTTAAGATCGGCGACGCGGTATTCGGTCTTGCCAAGTTCAAGGAAAGTGGTGCGTTCGGACAAGCCGTGGTGACAAAAGATATGTTCCTGGCTCGAAAGCCGGATAATGTTTCTTTCGAGGATGCCGCATGCCTTGGCACACCCGGCGTCACGGCTTGGAACGGGCTTATCGACAAGGCAAAGCTGCGGCCTGGCCAGCACGTGTTTATCAACGGCTGCGCTGGCGCTGTCGGCGAAGCAGCCGTGCAGATCGCGCAGCTCTTTGGCGCCATCGTTTCGGGGAGTTGCAGTGCGCACGACATGGAGCGTGCCAGATCGCTTGGCGTAAAGACGGTCTATGACTATCGTACCACCGATCTGTCCAAGATTGCTGATCGCTTCGACGTCGTCTACGATACGGCGGCGACGCTGACACTTTCCGACGGAATGAGTATGCTGAGCAAGGGTGGCGTATTCCTGGATTTGAACCCTGGGCTCGGCAAGTTCATTCGCGCAGCCTTTGATCGCCGGCTAAAGCCCATCATTGGTTCTCCCCGGGCCGAAATCCTGGAAAAAGTTGCCGAAGCTGCGGGCGCAGGCAAGTTCAAAATCCCAATTGGAGAAATTGTTTCCCTGAGCAGCGCGATCCCACTCATTAGCGAGCTTGAGAGAGGTCGCAAACTTGGTGGCAAGGGCGTCATGGCAATGGAGTAGAAATGGCAAGAAGTCATCGACTGTTTGACCTGATGCAAGTACTACGCAGACATCGCGCGACGGTGTCGGGGCAAACGCTTGCCAACGAACTCGGCGTGTCTCTGCGCACCATACGCAGAGACGTCGCCACCCTGCAGGACATGGGCGCAGACATCGATGGTGAGGCAGGTGTCGGCTATATCTTGCAGCCCGGCTTCCTTCTCCCACCGCTGTCGTTTACGGACGAGGAAGTCCAGGCGCTCGTGATCGGCGCCCAGTGGGTTAGTCGCCAGACGGACGACTCGTTGGCCTTCGCCGTGAAGAACGCGCTGGCCAAGATCAATGCTGTTCTTCCGCCTGACATGCGATCGGCTCTCAACGAAGATATGATCTATGTAGGACATCCCCGGAAGGGCGCCGGTCCGCTGGATCTAAGCGAGATCCGCAGGTCACTGCGAGAGCAGCGCAAACTGCGCATCACGCTGTCTCTGAAACATGTCAACCTGGGAAAGGAAATCATCTGGCCCATCATGCTGGGGTTCATTGAATCAAAACGCTTTATCGCGGCCTGGTGCGAGCTGGACGAAAAGTTTCGTGTGATCGGATTGGAAGATATCGAAACTGCGGAGGTCCTGGCCGAGCGATATTCACGAAACCGCCGCCAGCTCGTAAAGGAATGGCGAGCGCAAGAGTTGAGGCCCTGTAACAGCGACGGCGAAGTTTGTTGAGCCTAATTTAGCGCGTAAGCATCCGGTGAAGGACGCAGGTCAGGCCGCTTGAGCATCTAGCGCCGTCGGCGTCCAGTTCCACGGAAGTAAT
>NZ_JBXAPH010000016.1:0-68666 GCF_058803745.1 Rhizobium sp. GW821-FHT14E12 | reverse complement strand
CCCAAAGGGCCGACGGTCTTCCATCCGCCACCGCGAGGCCAATAGTAGCACACACGGTCTGTTCTAAGTTACAAGGGGCCAAGCATGCAAGTGCGACGATGATGGGCTCACCTGACTGTCATCAACAATAGCCCCTACTGCCGGGTTGCCAATTGGCTGCCCGGCTCCAGCTTGAAACGCGGGAACAGGAAGACGCCCACCATGCTGCCGGCGTGCTTTCCTTCAGTACCGATCGATTCGCCGACGCAGAAGATCGGCTGGCGATGCCCGGAGCTGCCAAGCGCCGTGGTAGAATAGCAGAAGCTGGACGAGGCGGTTGCCGCCTGCTCGAACAGGTCGAGGATACGGGCGCGGTCATTGGCGTCGTAGCAATGCATCAGGCTCAGCAGGCCGCATTCCGACGAGGTCAGCCCATGCAGCATGGTGCTCCACTGGCCGAGCTTGATGATGCCGCTTGCCAGATCGCCGGTCCAACCTTCGGTGACGCAGAGCTGCGCTAGGAGATCGGGATCGTGACCGTCGAACTCCAGGGATCCTGGAGCAAAAGGTGCGGCAAGGCTGGCTTTGGCGATCTTGAACAAGGTGTTCCCCAACTTGAGACGCGGGTTCCCCTGCGCGCGCTTCAATCGAAATTCCATGCACTATCGGACGGAGCGGCGCTCCGCATATTGCCACAATTACGGGCTGGCGAAGCCTCCTCCGCGCCAAACCCGTCCGCGACAGGCGTACTTCCGGACCGCCAACTTAGTTCACCAAGTTAACTTAAGTAATAATCTAGCCGTATTATCTATCAAAAAGGTTACGATTATACTTGATTGCGCATCATGCGCCGAAATCAAGTAGAAATCGTGCTTTCAGCAGCAACCCCCACTCAAATCGCCGCGCTGCGATTTATAGGAGCTTTTCCGAAAACAGCAATGGGGCAAACTCTGTAAATTCCCACGGGTATGAAATCTTATATTGCAAGTATCGCAGGCAGTTTTATGTAAATGAAAAGGGCGGCCCGAGAGCCGCCCTTCGTCAATTCCGGATGCCGGATTGAACAGTCGTAATAAGGCTAAGGCCTTATTACATCATGTCCATTCCACCACTTCAGGCCGCTTGACGGCCTGAAGCACCAAAGATGCATGGGCGAAGCTTTATGGACATTCCTGTAATAGGCCAAAGGCCTATTACATCATGTCCATGCCGCCCATGCCGCCCATGCCGCCAGGCATGCCGCCAGGAGCGTCCTTCTTCGGCAGCTCGGCAATCATGGCTTCGGTGGTGATCAGCAGCGAAGCAACCGAAGCTGCGTTCTGCAGAGCCGTGCGGACAACCTTGACCGGGTCGACGATGCCCATGGCGATCATGTCGCCATATTCAGACGTCTGAGCGTTGTAGCCGTAGTTGTCTTCGTTCTTGTCGAGAACCTTGCCGACAACGATCGAAGCTTCGTCACCAGCGTTTTCAGCGATCTGGCGAACCAGAGCCTGCAGCGCACGACGAATGATGTTGATGCCGGCTTCCTGATCCTGGTTCTCACCCTTGACGGTGATCTTCGTGGAAGAGCGCAGCAGAGCAATACCACCGCCCGGTACGATACCTTCCTGAACAGCAGCGCGCGTTGCGTTCAGAGCGTCGTCGATACGGTCCTTCTTTTCCTTGACTTCGATTTCCGTCGAGCCGCCAACGCGGATAACGGCAACGCCGCCAGCGAGCTTGGCAAGACGTTCCTGCAGCTTTTCGCGGTCGTAGTCAGAGGTGGTTTCTTCGATCTGAGCCTTGATCTGGGCAACGCGGCCTTCGATGTCGGACTTCTGGCCAGCGCCGTCGACGATCGTCGTGTTTTCCTTGGAGATCGAAACCTTCTTGGAACGGCCGAGCATGTCGAGCGTAACCGACTCGAGCTTGATGCCGAGGTCTTCGGAGATGACAGTGCCGCCCGTGAGGATAGCGATGTCTTCCAGCATGGCCTTGCGGCGATCGCCGAAGCCAGGAGCCTTGACGGCAGCAATCTTCAGGCCGCCACGCAGCTTGTTGACGACGAGGGTCGCAAGAGCTTCGCCTTCGACGTCTTCAGCGATGATGAGGAGCGGCTTGCCGGTCTGAACGACAGCTTCGAGAACCGGAAGCATTGCCTGCAGGTTCGAGAGCTTCTTCTCGTGGAGCAGGATGAACGCGTCTTCGAGGTCGGCGATCATCTTTTCCGGGTTGGTCACGAAGTAGGGGCTGAGGTAGCCGCGGTCGAACTGCATGCCTTCGACGACTTCGAGTTCGGTTTCGGCGGTCTTGGCTTCTTCAACCGTGATGACGCCTTCGTTGCCGACCTTCTGCATGGCTTCAGCAATATCGAGACCGATCTGCTTTTCGCCGTTTGCCGAGATCGTGCCGACCTGTGCGACTTCTTCCGACGTGTTGATCTTCTTGGCCTTGGCCTGGAGATCCTTGACGACTTCAGAAACAGCAAGATCGATGCCGCGCTTCAGGTCCATTGGGTTCATGCCGGCTGCAACTGCCTTGGCGCCTTCGCGAACGATGGCCTGGGCGAGAACGGTTGCGGTCGTGGTGCCGTCGCCGGCGATGTCGTTGGTCTTCGAAGCAACTTCGCGGACCATCTGGGCGCCCATGTTTTCGAACTTGTCTTCGAGTTCGATTTCCTTGGCGACCGTGACGCCGTCCTTGGTGATGCGCGGAGCGCCGAAGGACTTGTCGATAACGACGTTACGACCCTTCGGGCCGAGCGTTACCTTGACTGCATCGGCGAGGATATCGACGCCACGAAGCATCTTTTCGCGGGCGTTGCGGCCGAATTTTACTTCTTTAGCTGCCATGTCTAAAAACTCCTGAATTCGCATTGTCCGGGTTTATGGCCCGTCAGCTGTATCGGAAAAGGGGAAACCGGCTGGATTAGCCGATGATGCCCATGATGTCGGCTTCCTTCATGATGAGAAGGTCTTCGCCGTCAAGCTTGACTTCGGTGCCCGACCACTTGCCGAACAGGATGCGGTCGCCGGCCTTGACGTCCAGCGGAATGACCTTGCCGGACTCGTCACGAGCGCCGGAGCCGACGGCGACGATTTCGCCTTCCTGCGGCTTTTCCTTAGCGGTATCGGGAATGATGATACCACCCTTGGTCTTTGCTTCGGACTCGACGCGACGAACGACGACGCGGTCATGAAGGGGGCGGAAATTGGTGCTTGCCATTGTCTAATCCCTCGATCAAATGACTTCACGGATCAGCGGGGGATCCGTATGGGGCTTGTTAGCACTCAGCCTCGGCGAGTGCTAGCGACGGAGATTTAGGGTTGGGCTCCAGACGAGTCAAGGACGCTTGTGACGAATTTTTTAGCAAAAAGCGTAGGTAGGGAGCGGTGACCGGCACGATCGGAGCGTCCACGCCGAGCGACATAACGCCTAAACCGGTCTTTTCTGAGGCTATACGCGTCTGGGCGCGCATCGGTTGTCTGAGCTTTGGCGGCCCTGCCGGGCAGATCGCGCTGATGCATCGCATTCTGGTCGATGAGAAGCGTTGGGTCGATGAGGAGCGCTTCCTGCATGCGCTGAGCTACTGCATGCTGCTGCCGGGACCGGAGGCGCAGCAGCTCGCCACCTATATTGGCTGGCTGCTGCATGGCTGGCGCGGCGGCCTGGTCGCGGGGCTCCTGTTCATCCTGCCGGGCTTTGTCGTCATCCTGGCGCTCTCGGCCTTCTATGCGCTGTTTCACGACACCAGCCTGCTGGCGACCGTCTTCTTCGGCATCAAGGCCGGCGTGCTGGCGATCGTGCTGCAGGCGCTGATCCGGCTGAGCAGCCGGGCGCTGAAGACGCGGTTTCACGTCGGCATCGCGATCGCCAGTTTCCTTCTGCTGTTCGTCTTCGACCTGCCGTTCCCGTTGGTGGTGCTTCTGGCCGGTCTTGCGGGCTATGGCCGGGTGCTCCACCGCGCTTACCGGGATGATCAATGGCGTCCGCGACTACCTCGGCTTGCCCTTGCCGGCATCGGCAAGAGCGCTCTGCGAAGTGTCCGTGTGCGAAAAACCCTTCTCACTCTTCTATGCTGGCTGGCGATCTGGCAGGCGCCGCTCTTGCTGATCCACGGCCTCGATGGTCCGAAGGATATCATCGCCGAAACCCTGAGCGGTGAAACCAACGTCTTCGGTGCCATCTTCTCTTTCTTTTCCCGGATGGCGGTCGTCACCTTCGGCGGCGCCTATGCGGTGCTGGCCTATGTGGCGCAGACGGCGGTGCAGCATTATGCGTGGCTGCGGCCGGGCGAGATGCTGGATGGGCTGGCGCTGGCGGAGACGACGCCGGGGCCGCTCGTGCTGGTCCTCTGTTTCGTCGGCTTCATGGCCGGCTTTCGCAATCCCTTCGGCTTCGATCCACTGACGGCGGGGTTCCTCGGCGCCAGTCTCGCGGCCTGGGCGACGTTTGCGCCGAGCTTCCTCTTCATCTTTGCCGGTGCCCCCTATATCGAGCGGCTGCGCGGTCATGCCGGCCTGTCGGCCGCTCTTGCGGCGATCACCGCGGCGATCGTCGGCGTCATGGCCAATCTGTCGCTCTGGTTCGGCCTGCATGTGCTCTTTGCCGATGTCGGCCGGTTGGTTATTTGGAGCCGCCGCGTCGGGGTCCAGGGTAGCGACTATGTCAATGTCCCGCTCGCCGGCGTCGCCTGGCCGGCCTGGACGACGATCGACATCTCGGCGCTGCTGCTTTTCACGCTCGCCGTCGTGCTGGTTTTCCGCCAGAAGGCGGGCGTGGCGACCGTGCTTGGTGTCTCCGCTTTGGCCGGCTGCCTGCTCCGCCTTGCCGGCTGAAGCGCATGCGGCGCTTGTGCAATGCAAAAACCTGCGCTGCGCTCTTGTAATTTGCCGGCCGGTTTGCGATGTCAGCCCGTGATTTCTTTGAGTGCGAGGACTGCATGGGCAAGCGTATCGAAAGCTTTCGCGAGATCGGCGGACATTATGATGTCGCGCTCTGCGATGTCTGGGGTGTGCTGCACAATGGCGTCTCCGCCTATCCGGACGCGCCGGCCGCGCTCGAGGCGGCACGCGGCGCGGGCCTGACCGTCGTCCTCATCACCAATTCCCCCCGCGTGGCACCCAAGGTGGTCGAGCAGTTGCGCCAGATCGGCATTCCCGACAGCGCCTATGACCGCATCGTCACCTCCGGCGACGTCACCCGCCGGCTGATTGCCGAAGGCCCGAAGAAGGTTTTCCTGCTCGGACCCGAGCGCGACACCGGCATTCTCGAGGGACTGGATGTGGTGCGCGTCGAGGCGGCGGAGGCTGAGAGCATCGTCTGCACCGGCTTCTTCGATGACGAGACCGAGACGCCCGACGATTACACCGACATGCTGACGGCCTGGGCGGCCCGCAAGATGCCGTTGATCTGCGCCAATCCCGACCTCGTGGTCGAGCGCGGCCACCGCATGATCCCCTGCGCCGGCGCCATGGCCGCCTATTACGACCGGCTCGGCGGCGAGACGCGGATTGCCGGCAAGCCGCATCAGCCGATTTATGACGCTTCGATCGCAGCCGCCCGCGAAGTGCGTGGCGAATTCCCGCTGTCGCGCGTCGTCGCCATCGGCGATGGCATGCCGACCGACGTGCGCGGCGCTCTCGATTACGGTCTCGATCTTCTTTATATCAGCCATGGCATCCATGCCCGCGAATATGTCGTCGACGGTCACACCGACGAGGCAGCGCTTGGCGCCTTCCTGGCGCGCGAACAGGCGTCGCCGAAGTGGTGGATGCCGCGCCTTGTCTGAGGAGAGTGGTAGCCGATGACCGTTTTCCATCGCAACGAAACCCGTGAGCCGCTGCCCGACACTCTGAAGGGCGGCGTCATCGCCATCGGCAATTTCGACGGCGTGCATCGCGGCCACCAATCCGTGCTCGAGCGCGCGCTGGAGATCGCCCGGGAGCGCGGCGTGCCGGCGCTGGTGCTCACCTTCGAGCCGCATCCCCGCACCGTCTTCAAACCCGATCATCCGGTTTTCCGCGTGACGCCCGCTCCGCTGAAGGCGCGCCTCCTCGAGGCGATGGGGTTCAATGCGGTCATCGAATATCCCTTCGACCGGGCCTTTTCGCAGCGCTCCGCCGATGAGTTCGTCCATTCGATCCTGATCGACTGGCTGCATGCCTCCGAAGTCGTCACCGGCTTCGATTTCCATTTCGGTCATGACCGCCAGGGCGGCCCCGCTTTCCTGATGAATGCCGGCAGCAAGCATGGTTTCGGCGTGACGCTGATCGACGCTTTCCGCGATGAAAATACCGATGTGGTCTCGTCGAGCCGAATCCGGACGTTGCTCACCGAAGGGGAGGTGGCCGAGGCCGCCGGTCTGCTCGGCTATCGCTATACGGTCGAGGCCGAAGTGATCGGCGGCGAACAGCTCGGCCGCACGCTCGGTTTCCCCACAGCGAACATGCGGCTACCGCCGGAAGTGGAGCTGAAACCCGGCATCTACGCCGTGCGTTTCCGCGCCGCCGATGGCGTCATCCGCGATGCCGTCGCCAGCTACGGCCGGCGTCCGACCGTCACCGACAATGGCGCGCCGCTGCTCGAAACCTTCGTCTTCGACTTCAGCGGCGATCTCTATGGCCAGATCTGTTCCGTCTCCTTCTTCGGCTATCTCCGCCCCGAACTGAAGTTCGACGGCCTCGATCCGCTGGTGGCGCAGATCAGGAAGGATGAGGAAGAGGCGAGGGCATTGCTCGCCGGCGTCCGGCCGCTCGGCGACATCGACCGGGCCATCGCCTTTTCCTGATGTTGCGCAAGGGGTTGGGTGGGTAGGGTTTTCCGCGCCGCAGCACCTTTTTGCCTTGAGCCAACCGTCATCGTTTTCCGCCCTTTGTCATTGCCCGTGCGGTTTGGCTCAACGCTCGATTTCCCCTGAGCCTATGGCTGGCTGTTGAATTCGTGTCCGACACGGGTCATGGTTCGTGGCCGGTTCTTGGGAGGGACAATCGTTGACACTGCGCCATCAGATCATCGCGCTTGCGCTCGTACCTCTCGTTTTTTCGATCCTGGCTATTACCGCCTTCATTACCTGGCAATCGGCCAATCTCACCAAGAGCAATATCGAGACGTTCGAACAGAACATGCTGAAGGCGAAGGAGGCGGAAATAGTCAACCTTACAAACCTCGCCGTGTCGGCCATCCAGGTGATCTATCGGGATGCAAAGCCGGATGACCAGGCCGCGAAGGACAAGGTTGCGGCGATCCTGACGTCACTTGACTACGGCGCGGACGGATATTTTTTCGTCTATGATTATGACGGCAACAATGTCGTTCACCCGCGCGAGGGTTTTCGCAACGGGCGCAATTGGCTCGATTTGACCGATCCCGATGGTGACAAGGTCATCGCCGAACTCATCAAGACGGCAAAAGGGGGCGGTGGCCTGCACCAGTACAAATGGGAGAAGCCTTCCAGTGGCCGAATGGCCGACAAACTGTCATTTGTGGTCAGCCTTGACAAATGGCACTGGGTTGTCGGAACCGGCGTCTATCTGGACGATATTTTCACCCAGACTGCGGCGGCCAATGCCGGCATGCGGGCCAACATAAAAGGAACCTTCATCGTCGTCACGCTGATTGCCGTTCCGGCCGTTCTGGTCGTTTTCACGACCTGCATGTTGCTGACGTTTCGCGAGCGGCGCATGGCCGATAGCCGGCTCAAGGAGTTGACGCAAAGAGTGATCGATACCCAGGAGGAGGAACGCGCACGTCTTGCCCGCGAATTGCACGATGGTGTGTCGCAGAATCTCCTCGGAGTGCGCTACGTCATGGATCTCGCCAGCCGCAAGGTCAGAAACCAGGTTGACGATGCCGCCACGACGATCGAGAAGGGTGTGGATGCCCTCAACAGCGCGATCAAGGACATCAGGCGGCTTTCGCATGATCTTCGCCCCCGAGTGCTCGATGATCTCGGCTTAACGGCGGCACTGACCGCGCTCGCGGACAATTTCGCCGAGCGGACCAGGATCGCAACGGAGATCGAATCCGCGGGCTTCACCAGTATATTGAAGCCCGAAGCCAGTACCGCGCTCTATCGTGTCGCGCAGGAGGCCTTGAACAATGTCGAACGCCATTCCGGCGCGACGCTTCTGGCGATCAAGCTTTGGAGCGAGCGGGGACGTGCACGCTTGAGGATTTCGGACAATGGCACGGGCTTTGAGGCCGCGGGAGAAGGTAAGGGAGGACTTGGGCTGCGGAACATGCAGGAGCGGATGGCGCATTTCCATGGTCTGCTTCTCGTTCAAAGCGCGGCTGATGGCACGACGCTGACGGCGATGCTGCCGAAATCGGCCAATGCTGCGCCGGGCGCAAGGGTGGATGCTGCATGACAAGAGACAGGATCAGCGTTCTCCTGATCGACAATCATCCCGTGGTGCTCGATGGACTGAAAGCGGTGCTCGAGACCTTTGATCATATCGAGGTGGTTGGTACGGCAAGCCTTGCGCAAATCGGCTTAGAGATAGCGCGACAGAAGCGCCCGCAAGTGACTCTGATGGATATCAACATGCCGAAGCTCAGCGGTATCGATGCGATCGAACTCTTTCGCCGCGAGCTCCCGGATACGCAGATCGTGATGCTATCCATGCACGATAGCCGCGAATACATCTCGTCGTCGATCATGCACGGTGCCGTCGGATATATTCTCAAGGATGTGTCGACGGACGAAGTCGTCTGCGCGATTGAGACCGTGGCGAATGGCGGAACCTATTTTTCCTCGGGTGTTCGCGACATATTGATGGCGGACGAGGCACGAACGGAAGCCGACCCTCTGACGCCGCGCGAGCGGCACATTCTGGGTTTGATTGTCACCGGCAGGAGCAATCGCGAGATTGCCGAGGAACTGGGGATTACGCCCGCGACAGCCGAAACGCATCGCAAGAATTTAAAAAGGAAGCTCGGCATCACAACGACAGCCGGGCTGATCCGCTACGCCCTTGACCACGGGATCGCGACGAGAGCGATCTAGCGCCCGTCTACCCACTTATGGGTAGGTCTCGGTACTTCGCGTGTGCGGCTATCTTGTTCAGGCGGCAGGCTCGCCCTAGGACTTCAGCAGCGGCTGGCCGATGGCGGTCGCTGGGAGGAATTTACACCCGTCAGTCCGTTTCCGCATAGCCAGAAGCACATTGGCTTCGGGCCGCTAGTATTTCATACTGCGATCACGGCCCGACGCACCGCCTTCCACTCTGACAACTGCAACGAGGCGGCGCCTGCGCGCCGCTTGGGAGGTATCGGAAATGGATAAACGCTTTGGGACGGCAGCCTGCTGGCTGCTTGTCATTCCCTATATTGGCTTGCTCTGGGTCCCCTTTTACAACGCTCACGATCCGGTTCTCTTCGGTTTCCCCTTCTTCTATTGGTACCAGCTCGCCTGGGTGCCGATCACCGCTTTCCTGACCTGGATCGCCTACCGGAGCATGCGCCATGATGACTGATATCGACCCGACGGCACTTGCCGTCTTCATCTTTTTCATGGTGCTGGTAACCGTCATGGGCTTTGTCGCCGCGCGCTGGCGCAGGCCGAAGACCCTTGCCCATATCGACGAATGGGGCCTTGGCGGCCGCAGCTTCGGCACCTGGATCACCTGGTTCCTCGTCGGTGGCGATTTTTATACCGCCTATACCGTGATTGCCGTCCCGGCCCTGGTCTACACGGTCGGTGCCTACGGCTTCTTCGCGCTGCCCTATACGATCGTCGTCTATCCCTTCGTCTTCATGGTGATGCCGCTTCTCTGGAGGCGCGCCAAGGATCATGGCTACGTCACGGCTGGCGATGTCGTGCATGGCCAATATGGCTCGCGGGCACTCGAACTGGCGGTTGCCGCCACCGGCGTCATCGCCACCATGCCCTATATCGCCCTGCAGCTCGTCGGCATGACGGCGGTGTTCAAGGCGCTGGGGCTTCATGGCGAATTCCCGCTCGCCGTCGCCTTCATCATCCTGGCGCTCTATACCTATTCGGCCGGCCTTCGCGCCCCGGCGCTGATCGCCTTCGTCAAGGACATCATGATCTATATCGTGGTGATCGCGGCCATTGCGCTCATCCCGGCCAAGCTCGGCGGCTACGCCAACGTCTTCGCCTCCGCCGATGCGGCTTTCCAGGCCAAGGGGGCTGGCAGCCTGGTGCTCGGTGGCAACCAGTATGTCGCCTATGCGACGCTGGCGCTCGGTTCGGCGCTTGCAGCCTTCATGTATCCGCACACGCTGACCGGCATTTTCGCCTCCAACAGCGGCAACACCATCCGCAAGAATGCCGTGATGCTGCCGGCCTATACGCTGCTGCTCGGCCTGCTGGCCCTGCTCGGCTATATGGGCCATGCGGCCAATCTGAAGCTGGATAGCCCCAATGATGTCGTGCCGGCGCTGTTCCAGTCGTTGTTCTCCAGCTGGTTTGCCGGTTTCGCCTTCGCGGCCATCGCCATCGGCGCGCTGGTGCCGGCGGCCGTGATGAGCATTGGCGCCGCCAACCTCTTCACCCGCAACTTCTGGAAGGCTTACGTCAATCCGCAGGTCTCCGATGCCGGCGAGGCGAAGGTCGCCAAGATGACCTCACTCGTCGTCAAGGTTGGTGCGCTTCTGGTCATCATCTTTCTGCCGACGCAGTTCGCGCTCGACCTGCAGCTTCTGGGGGGAATCTGGATCCTGCAGACGCTGCCGGCGCTGGTCTTCGGCCTCTATACCAAGTGGTTCCGGGCGCCTGCTCTGCTTGCCGGCTGGGTCGTCGGCTTCTTCGGCGGCACCTATCTCGTCTGGGATGCCGGTTGGAAGCCGCTGCATATGATCGCTCTCGGAGATACGAGCTTCACCGTCTACACGGGACTGCTGGCGCTTGCCGCCAATATCGTCGTGTCGGTGATCCTCAATGCGGTCATGCCGGCGCGGGCGACGGTACGCGCCTGATCGGACCGGCTCCTCAATCAGCCGCGGGTGGAAACGCCCGCGGCTTTTCTGTGCCTTGTGGCGGTGGATTCCTCTTCCTTTCCGCTCAAAAAGCGCTTATGAACCGCCCATTATGACCCAATTTCGGCTGAGCCCATCGATACGAATTATTGGCCCGGCCTTCCGCGCGCTTTAAGCTGCCGGAAGGTCCGGGTTCTTGGCGCCCGTTCCCGAGGCGCTACCGCCGCCGAAAAAATCCCCCTATGGCTGCGCCTTCTTGGCGCGATATGCCCGAGACGCCGAGGCAATTGTCAGAACCATGACCGATACCACTGAAAAACTCGACTATTCGAAGACCCTCTACCTGCCTGAGACCGATTTCCCGATGCGCGCCGGCTTGCCGCAGAAGGAGCCGGAGCTGGTCAAGCGCTGGCAGGAGATGGACCTCTACAAGGTGCTGCGCGCGTCGGCTGCCGGCCGCGAGAAATTCGTGCTGCATGACGGCCCGCCCTATGCCAACGGCAACATCCACATCGGCCATGCGCTGAATAAGATCCTCAAGGACGTCATCACCCGCTCGTTCCAGATGCGCGGCTATGATAGCAACTACGTTCCGGGCTGGGATTGCCACGGCCTGCCGATCGAATGGAAGATCGAGGAAAAATACCGCGAGAAGGGCAAGAACAAGGACGAGGTTCCG
Organism: Rhizobium sp. GW821-FHT14E12; assembly: GCF_058803745.1. Classification (NCBI taxonomy): domain Bacteria; kingdom Pseudomonadati; phylum Pseudomonadota; class Alphaproteobacteria; order Hyphomicrobiales; family Rhizobiaceae; genus Rhizobium; species Rhizobium sp. GW821-FHT14E12. Next base: position 57,085 of record NZ_JBXAPH010000016.1, on the reverse strand, counting down.
GTCAACGAATTCCGCCAGGAATGCCGCGACTTCGCCGCCGGCTGGATCAAGATCCAGGCCGATGAGTTCAAGCGTCTCGGTATCGTCGGCGATTTCGATAATCCGTACTTGACGATGAACTTCCACGCCGAATCCCGCATCGCCGGCGAGTTGCTGAAGATCGCCAAGACCGGTCAGCTGTATCGTGGTTCGAAGCCGGTCATGTGGTCGGTGGTCGAGCGCACGGCGCTGGCGGAAGCCGAAGTCGAATATGCCGATGTCGAGAGCGACATGATCTGGGTGAAGTTCCCGGTCGTGGAGGGTCCGGCGGCGCTTGCCGGCGCCTTCGTCGTCATCTGGACCACGACCCCCTGGACGATCCCCGGCAACCGGGCGATCGCCTATTCGTCGCGGGTGTCCTACGGCCTTTACGAAGTAACGGAAGCCGTCAATGATTTCGGCCCGCGCCCCGGCGAAAAGCTGGTCTTCGCCGACAAGCTCGCCGAAGAAGGCTTCGCCAAGGCGAAGCTGCAATACAAGCGCCTGCGCGACGTGACTACCGAAGACTTCGGCGCGACCGTCTGCGCCCATCCGCTGGCTTCGCTCGGCTACGACTTCAAGGTTCCCCTGCTTGACGGCGACCATGTCACCGACGATGCCGGCACCGGCTTCGTGCACACAGCACCCAGCCACGGCCGCGAGGACTTTGATGTCTGGATGGCCAATGCCCGCGCGCTGGAAGCCCGGGGGATCTCGCCGCGCATCCCGTTCCCGGTCGATGACGCCGGCTTCTACACCACTGACGCCCCCGGCTTCGACGGCGGCCGCGTCATGGACGACAACGGCAAGAAGGGCAATGCCAACGATCTGGTTATCAAGGCCCTGATCGAGACGGGCACGCTCTTCGCCCGCGGACGCATGAAGCATTCCTATCCGCATTCCTGGCGCTCGAAGAAGCCGGTGATCTTCCGCAACACGCCGCAATGGTTCGTCTATATGGACAAGGACCTTGCGGACGGCACGACGCTGCGCTCGCGCGCCCTGAAGGCGATCGACGATACCCGCTTCGTGCCCGCCACCGGCCAGAACCGCCTGCGCGCCATGATCGAGCAGCGCCCGGATTGGGTGCTCTCGCGCCAGCGCGCCTGGGGCGTTCCGATCGCGATCTTCGTCGATGATGACGGCGAGATCCTGCAGGATGATGCCGTCAACGCCCGCATCCTGGAAGCTTTCGATGCCGAAGGGGCCGATGCCTGGTTTGCCGAAGGCGCGCGCGAGCGCTTCCTGGGCGAAAAGGCCAACGAGCCATGGACGCAGGTCATGGATATCCTTGACGTCTGGTTCGATTCGGGCTCGACCCACACATTCACGCTGGAAGACCGCCCGGACCTGAAATGGCCTGCCGATCTCTACCTCGAAGGCTCCGACCAGCATCGCGGCTGGTTCCACTCGTCGCTGCTCGAAAGCGCGGCGACGCGTGGCCGCGCACCTTACGATGCCGTCCTAACCCATGGTTTCACCATGGACGAGAAGGGCGAGAAGATGTCGAAGTCCAAGGGCAACGTCACGTCGCCCCAGGAAGTGATGAAGGACGCCGGCGCCGATATCCTGCGTCTCTGGGTCATGACATCGGACTATGCGGAAGACCTGCGCGTCGGCAAAGCCATCATCCAGACCAATGTCGATGCCTATCGCAAGCTGCGCAATACTATCCGCTGGATGCTCGGCACGCTGGCGCACGACAAGGGCGAAGTGATTGCCTACGCCGATATGCCGGAGCTGGAACAGCTGATGCTGCACCGTCTCGCCGAGCTGAACGAACTCGTGCGCGAAAGCTACGACGCCTTCGACTTCAAGCGCATCGCCCGAGCCCTCATCGATTTCTCGAATGTCGAGCTTTCGGCCTTCTATTTCGATGTTCGCAAGGATGCGCTCTATTGCGACGCCCCGTCGAGCCTGCGCCGCCGCGCGGCCCTTGCCGTCATCCGCACGATCTTCGATTGCATGGTGACCTGGCTTGCGCCGATGCTGCCGTTCACGACGGAAGAAGCGTGGCTGTCGCGCAATCCGTCGGCGGTCTCCGTGCATCTCGAACAGTTCCCCGTCGTTTCCGCCGAATGGAAGAACGAGGCGCTGGCCGAGAAGTGGAAGAAGATCCGCGCCGTGCGCAGCGCCGTCACCGGTGCTCTGGAAATCGAGCGCAAGGACAAGCGCATCGGCTCCTCGCTGGAAGCTGCTCCCGTTGTCTACGTCGCCGATCCGGAGCTCCTGAAGGCGCTGGAAGGGCAGGATCTGGCCGAGATCTGCATCACCTCCGGCATCACCGTCAATGCTGGCGAAGGGCCTGCCGATGCCTTCCGTCTGGATGACGCCGCCAAGGTAAGCGTCGTGCCGGCGCTGGCCGAAGGCCGCAAATGTGCCCGTTCCTGGCGCATCACCACCGATGTCGGGTCCGATTCGCAATATCCCGACGTCTCCGCGCGTGACGCCGCGGCCCTGCGCGAGCTGGCGGCCGTCAACTGAAGAAAATTGCCGGGTGAATTGCCTTCGAGGCGTTCATCCGGTAAAAGCTGCCTGAAAATGGCCCGATTTTTGCGGCAGTTGGCATGAATTGGGGTCTGCGATAGTTGCACCGGCATGGCTGGGAAGGGTTTTCATGAGAGCGATGCATAAGGTTCGTGTTGGCGTCAGCTTGGCGGCACTCGTGGTTGGCTGCGGTCTGATGTCCGGCTGCTTGAGCAGCCCGAGCTACGGCACGGACAAGACCGCCGGCGTGCAGCTCTTGGACGACCTCGGCGACATCGCCTCTGTTTCGGCGGCTACGCCGAAGGACAAGGGTGTTGTTTATCCGAACCGCCCCGGCCTGGTTCTCCCCGCTGCAAACCAGAGGGAAGCCTTGACCGCGCCGCAGCAGACGCTGGCGAGCAAGGATAACCCGGCCTGGCTCGAATCGCCGGAAGACGCGCGCAAGCGCCTGGCTGAAGAAGCCGACCAGAACAAGAACGACGTCAATTATCGCTCTCCGCTCGCTCAGGCCGACAGCGGCCGCAACCGCAAGACGGAAGTAGAGCAGACGGCAGCCTATCGCGCCGCGCGCCAGGATCAGGCCGGCACCTACGATCAGCGCCGTTATCTGATCGACCCGCCGCAGCAATATCGCCAGGTTTCCGACCCGGCTGCGCTGAGCGATGTCGGCACGCCCGAAAGCAAGAAGGAAAAGCAGCGCAAGAAGGACGCCGAGGCGGCGCAGCAGTCCAACAGCAGCAGCTGGTGGAAGCCGTTCCAATAAGTCTTTCCGAGCATGAAGCGGCGGCCTGAACCGCCGCTTTTTTAGTCTTCCTGCCGTTTCAGCTGGAAGAATTCCCTGAGAATGTCGGCCGCATCCCGTTCGGCAATGCCCGAATAGACCTCCGGCGCGTGATGGCAGGTCGGCTGGCGGTAGAAGCGCACGCCATTGTCCACCCCGCCACCCTTCGGATCTTCCGCGCCGTAGTAAAGGCGGCGGATGCGGGCAAATGAGATGGCCGCGGCGCACATGGTGCAGGGCTCCAGCGTCACATAGAGATCGGCGCCCGTCAGGCGTTCCTGGCCGAGCGCCTCGCAGGCGATGCGGATTGCGGCGATTTCGGCATGGGCGGTGACGTCGTTGAGCTCGCGGGTGCGGTTGCCGGCCTTGGCGATAACGGCATTGTCGAGCACGAGGACGGCACCGATCGGCACTTCACCACGCGCTCCGGCGCTCCGTGCTTCGGCGAGCGCCAGCTTCATGAAGTGATTTGTATTCGCCATTTAAGATTTTCCACTTAACCGCAGGGGCGTGACCTGATAGGAACACGCCTTAAAAATTCAGGCAAACAACAAATGACAATGAATGACAAGCCCAAGCGGCCTGGGCCAAAACCCTTTACCCGCGACACCAAGACGAAGCCGGCGATGAAACGCGACGACGCCAAGCCGATGAAGGCCGCGCCCACCAGGGTGGCAGCCGAGACCGAAGGCGGCGATGGAAAGGCCGAGCGCATTTCCAAGGTGATGGCGCGCGCCGGCGTGGCGTCGCGCCGCGACATCGAGCGCATGATCATGGACGGCCGCGTGCGGCTGAACGGCGTGCTGCTGGACAGCCCGGTCGTCAACGTGACGCTCGCCGACAAGATCGAAGTGGATGGCATGCCGATCCGCGGCATCGAGCGCACGCGCCTCTGGCTCTACCACAAGCCGGCCGGCCTGGTGACCACCAATGCCGATCCGGAAGGGCGCCCGACCGTTTTCGACAATCTGCCGGAAGAATTGCCGCGCGTCATGTCGATCGGCCGCCTCGACATCAACACCGAAGGCCTGTTGCTGCTGACCAACGACGGCGGCCTTGCCCGCGTGCTGGAACTGCCGACCACCGGCTGGCTGCGCCGCTACCGCGTGCGCGCTCATGGCGAGATCGATCAGGACGCGCTCGACAAGCTGAAGGAAGGCATCGCCGTCGACGGCGTGCTCTATGGCTCGATCGAAGCGACGCTCGACCGCACGCAGGGCTCCAACGTCTGGATCACCATGGGCCTGCGCGAAGGCAAGAACCGCGAAATCAAGAACGTGCTCGGCGCGCTCGGTCTCGAGGTCAACCGCCTGATCCGTATTTCCTATGGCCCGTTCCAGCTCGGCGACCTGCCGGAAGGCCGGGTGCTGGAAGTGCGCGGCCGCACGCTGCGCGATCAGCTTGGTCCGCGCCTGGTCGAAGACGCCAAGGCGAATTTCGATGCGCCGCTGTATAACGCCGCGACGCCTGCCGGCGAGGATGAGGCTGAGGCCAAGCCGGAGCGTGCCGCGAAAGAGGAACGCCCGAGGCGTGACCGCGAGCGTCCCGAGGACAAGCGCGAACGTGCCTTGGGCCGTCTGGACACCAAGCGCGACGATCGTCGTGACGAAGGACGTCGCGACGGCGGCCACAAGGAAGACGACCGTCCGAAGCGCCCGCCGCTCGGCGCGCGCCGCAACGCCAATGTCTGGATGGCGCCTGGCGCCCGCCCGCTCGGCGAGAAGGCTGCCGCAAAAGCCGCCAAGAATACCAGAACTGCCGCCAAGCGCGGTGAGCCCGAGCGCCCGCAGCGCAGCGGCTTCGACCGCCCCGATGAAGGCCCGCGCGTTCGCGTCAACCGCGTCGCCGAGGCGGATGGAGAATGGATCCGCTCGAGCGAGGAAGCCCCGCGCACGGGACGTGGCGATGACGACGGTTTCGACCGCAAGCGCTCCGACCGTCCCCGTGGCGACCGCCCTCAAGGCGACCGTCCTTTCGGCGGCAAGCCCCGTGGTGATCGCCCCTACGGTGACAAGCCCCGTGGAGATAAAGCGTTTGGCGATCGTCCTCGCGGTGAGCGTAGCGCACGGCCCGAGGGCGGCGACCGCTCCCGTGCGAAATCATTCCAGGGCGAAGCACGCTCGGAACGTCCTCGTGGCGATCGTCCGTTCGGTGATAAGCCGCGCGGTGACCGCCCTTATGGCGACAAACCCCGCAGCGACCGTCCGTATGGTGACAAGCCCCGTGGCGATCGAGCCTTTGGTGACCGTCGGCCGCGCGCCGAGGGTGACGAGCGTCCGCGCGCCCGGTCTTTCGATGGCGAACAGCGCGCCGAGCGTCCTCGCGGCGATCGCCCATTCGGTGATCGTCCGCCGCGTGGAGACCGCCCGCAGGGTGAACGGCCCGCCGGTGATCGGCCGGCCGGCAAGTCTTTCGGCAAGAAGCCGGGCGGCGGCAAGTCCTTTGGTGGCGGCAAGCCGGGTGGAAAGCCCGGCGGTGCACGCGGCTTCTCCGGCAAGCCCGGTGGCGCTGGACGTCCGTCCGGTGGCCCTAACCGGAGTGGCCCGAGCCGTGGTGGCCCCAGCAGGGGCGGCCCGAAGGGCGGAAAGGGTTAACGCGCGGTGCGGATCGTCGGCGGTGAGTTTCGCGGTCGGTCGCTTGCGGTTCCAAAGTCGAACGATATTCGTCCGACGGCGGACCGCACGCGCGAGAGCCTGTTCAATATTCTGACCCATGCCTATCCCGAGGCGCTCGATAGCACGCGGATGATGGATATTTTTGCCGGCACGGGTGCCGTCGGCCTGGAGGCCGCCTCGCGCGGCTGCCGTCATGTCCTCTTCGTCGAAAGCAGCGTCGAGGGCCGTGGCCTGCTCTGGGAAAACATCGATGCGCTCGGCCTGCATGGCCGCACGCGCATGATGCGGCGTGACGCGACCGATCTCGGCAGCGTCGGTAACCTAGAGCCTTTCGATTTTCTCTTCGCCGATCCGCCCTATGGCAAGGGTCTCGGCGAGAAGGCCTTTGCGGCTGCCGCTGCGGGCCGCTGGCTGGTGCCGGGCGCGCTGGCGATTCTCGAGGAACGCGCCGACGTCGCGGTAACCGTTGCGCCGGATTTCCTCTTCCTCGAAGAGCGGACCTTCGGCGACAGCAAGATGCATTTCTTCCGTTATCAGCCCCGGCAAGCCTAGCGGCGGAGGGAGACGAGCATGGGCGATTATGCTGATTTTGTCGGGAGCGACCATACGCTCGCGACATCAAGCACGCCGAGCGTCGCGGTCGCCTTCGGCTGCGGCGGCGCGCGTGGTCTTGCCCATATCCACATCATCGAGGCGCTGGACGAATTCGGCATTCGCCCGGTTGCGATTGCCGGCGCCTCCATCGGCTCGATCATGGGCGCGGCGATGGCGGCCGGCATGAGCGGCGCGGAAATCCGCGATTATACGCTCGCAACCGTCGGCAATCGCCCGGCCGTGCTCAACAAGATCTGGAGCCTCAGGCCGGCGAGTGTTCGTAAATTCCGGTTCGGTCAATTCAATCTCGAACGCATCCTGCGTGCCTTCATGCCGCCGGCCTTTCCGGAGGATTTCTCCGAGCTGCATATCCCGCTGAAGGTGGTTACGACGGACTATTACGACCAGACTGAAGTGGTGACCGAAAAGGGCGAGCTCTTCCCAGTGTTGGCCGCCTCCGCCGCCATTCCCGCCGTCTTCATGCCGGTCAAGGTGGGTGAACGGGTGATGATCGACGGCGGCATCATGAACCCGGTTCCCTACGAACATCTCGCCGGTCTTGCCGATATCATCATCGGCATCGACGTCGTCGGCGGACCGGAAGGCGACGGCACCCAGTTTCCGAACCGCATCGAGAGCCTGTTCGGCGCCGGCCAGCTGACCATGCAGTCCAACATCGCCCTCAAGCTGCGGCTGCTAGCGCCACAAATCTTCCTGCGGCCCTCCGTCGGCCGCACCGGCGTGCTCGATTTCCTGAAGGCCCGCGAGATCCTCGCCATGTCGGCGGGTGTCAAGGACGAACTGAAGTTCGCCCTTGACCGGGTGATTACGGCGAAGAATTAGAGCAATTCCAGGAAAAGTGTGCTGCGGTTTTCCGTCCGGAATTGCATCAAAATAAAGAGCTAGAGCGTTTCTGCGCTTCCGTGAAGCGTTGAAACGTTCTAGGCCCGTTCCGGCTCTTCCTCCGGCAATGCCGAGAGATCGTCGTCGTCGCTGAAGACGTCGGCGGCACGCTTGGGTTTGACCAGCGGTTCCGGCTTGACCGGCCGTGAATAGAGCATGTCGCGCCCGGCTTGCAGCCCTTCGCTTGCCTGCAGCACCAGCCGCTGTTCGTCACGCTTGCGGATATCCTCGCCGATCTCAAAGGCTTCGGCTTCGCTGACGCCGAGGGCTTCCAGTGTGCGGCGGCCGAAGAGCAGGCCGGATTCCAGCGTTTCGCGCAACTCGTAGTCGACGCCCTTGTTGCGCAGCTCGATCGAATGAATGCGGTCGTAGGAGCGGACGAAGAGGCGTGCGTGCGGATAGTCCGTTTGCACCAGTTCGACGATCTTGTCGGTGATCTCGCGGTGATGCGTGCTGACGACGACGATCTTGGCGTGGTCGATGCCGGCCGAGCGCAGCACATCCTTGCGGGTGCCGTCGCCGAAATAGATGCGGAAGCCGAAGTTGGAGGCCTGACGGATGCGGTCGGCGGAAAAGTCGATGACGGTGACGTCGCGACCGCCGGCCAGTAGGATCTGCGCGGCGATCTGGCCGAAACGCGAGAAGCCGATCATCAGCACGTCGGAGCCCGCGCCCTCGAAATCCTCGTCCAGCTCCTCACGGGTATCACCGGTCAGCAGCCGCTTGGAAAGCGCCGAGCCGAGCGGTGTCAGCGCCATGGAGAGCGTGACGATCGCGATCAGCATTGAGGCGGTGCTAGCCGAGAATAGGCCGCCGCTGGCGCTGGCCGTGCTGAACAACACGAAGCCGAATTCACCGCCTTGGGGTAGCAGGCAAGCGATGCGGATGGCATCATTGTGCGAGGAGCCGGTCACGCGGCAGAGCACGTAAATGACCACGCCCTTGATGACCATCAGGACCGGCACGGCGAGCACGATCAGCACCCAGTTCTCGGCAATGACATCCAGTTTCAGCGACAGGCCGACGGCGATGAAGAAGATGGCGAGCAGGATACCGCGGAAGGGCTCGATATCCGCCTCCAGCTCGTGGCGATAGGAGGATTCGGCCAGCATTACCCCTGAGAGAAAGGCGCCCATCGCCATCGAGAGGCCGGCGAGCTGCATCAAGGTCGCCGAACCCATGACGACCAAAAGGGCGGCGGCGATCATCGCCTCGCGCGCGCCGGTGCGGGCGATGATCTGGAACAGCGGCGTCAGCAGGTAACGCCCGGCAATGATCATCGCCGCGACAGCGCCGACCGCAATGGCAAGATCCGGTATCGGATTGGTCGCTTCCTTTGGCCCGTCGAGAACGGTGACGAGGGCAAGCAGCGGCACGATTGCCAGATCCTGCAGCAAGAGCATGGAGAAGGAGCGCTGGCCGTATTTCGTGTTGACGTCACCCTCCTGTTCGAGGATCTGCATGGCGAATGCCGTCGACGACAGCGCCAGGCCGAAGCCGACGATGATGCTGCCGCGCCAGCCGGTGATATTGGCGAGATAGGCGGCGAGCGTCAGCGCCAGTCCGCTGAGCACCACCTGCGCGGTGCCGAGGCCGAAAATGTCGCGCCGCATCTGCCACAGGCGCGAGGGCTTCAGTTCCAGGCCGATGATGAAGAGCAGGAAGACGACGCCAAGCTCCGCCACCGCCAGCACGGCTTCGCTGTCCCCGATGCCGTGCAGCACCGGGCCGATGACGACGCCGGCGGCGAGATAGCCGAGCACGGTGCCAAGCCCCAATTTCTTGAAGATCGGCGCGGTGACGACGGCGCCTCCGAGCAGCATAAGGGTTTCGGTGAAGAGGGCATTGGGCGCGGACATCGTCTGTTTCTTTCTGTGGGGCAGTCGGTGTTGTAGCGCATGATCGTCAGAAACAACCATGCGTGACGACATTCGGACAAGAATCGGCTTGGCCGCCCTTGTAGCTTTATGTAGTGCACAATAAATGGAACGCGAAGGAAAGGCCAAATCATGTCCTCAGAAATCGATTCCGCCACTCTGCTTTCCCGCGCCAGCCAGTTGATCGACCTCGCCCGGAAAGCCGGGGCGGATGCGGCCGATGCCGTCGTCGTGCGCTCGCGCTCGCAATCCGTCAGCGTTCGTCTCGGCAAGGTCGAGGGCACCGAATCCTCCGAAAGCGATGATTTTTCGCTGCGGGTCTTCGTTGGCAATCGCGTCGCCAGCGTCTCGGCCAATCCCGGCTTCGACCTGCAGGCACTGGCCGAGCGCGCCGTCACCATGGCGAAGGTCTCGCCGGAAGATCCCTTCGCCTGCCTCGCTGACGAAGCCGATCTCGCCAAGAGCTATCCAGATCTCGACCTCTTCGATCCGACCGAGGTTTCGTCGGCCGAGCTGCGTGAAGCGGCCCTTGAGATGGAAGAGGCGGCGCTTGCCGTTCCCGGCGTCAGCAACTCGTCCGGCTCAGGCGCATCCGCCGGCATGGGCGGCATGGTGCTTGTCACCTCGCATGGTTTTGCCGGTCACTACATGGGCTCGCGCTTCAGCCGCTCCGTCAGCGTCATTGCCGGCGAAGGCACCGGCATGGAGCGCGACTATGACTTCGACAGCCGCCTCTATTTCGCCGATCTGGATGCCTCCGCGGACATCGGCCGCCGCGCTGGCGAGCGGGTGGTCAAGCGCGTCAATCCGCGCCAGGTGCCGACCGGCAAGGACGTGACCGTTGTTTTCGATCCGCGCGTGGCGCGTGGTTTCGTCGGCCATATCGCTGGCGCGATCAACGGCGCGTCCGTCGCCCGCAAGAGCAGCTTCCTGCGCGACAAGATGGGCCAGCAGGTGCTGAAAGCCGGCCTGTCGATCACCGACGATCCGCTGATTGTGCGCGGCTCTGCCTCGCGTCCCTTCGATGGCGAAGGCGTTACCGGCAAGCGGCTGGTGATGATCGAGGACGGTGTGCTGAAGCAATGGTTCCTGTCCACCTCGACGGCGCGCGAGATCGGCGGTCTCAAGACCAACGGTCGCGGCGCGCGCGGTGGCACCTCGGTTTCTCCGTCTTCCACCAATCTGGCGCTGGAGCCCGGCGATATCTCGCCGGGAGATTTGATCCGCGATGTCGGCAATGGTTTCTACGTTACCGAGCTGATCGGGCAGGGCGTCAACATGCTCACCGGTGAGTATAGCCGCGGCGCCACCGGCTTCTGGATCGAGAACGGTGAATTGACTTTCGCGGTTTCGGAGGTGACGATCGCCTCCAACCTCAAGGACATGTTCATGCGCGTGACGCAGGCAAACGATATCGACCGCGATTTCAGCGTTGCCGCGCCGACACTCGCCATTGAGGGCATGACGCTGGCCGGGCGTTGACGATGATCCAGAAACGCGCGCAGCGGTTTTCGGACAGGATCATGGCCAGCACATAGCCAGCCGGAGATTGGAATCTGGGAATGAACGATAGCCGAAAGGGTGACGCTCTTGATGACCTGGACCTGATCGTCGAGGCGGCGCGTCAGGCCGGCGAAGTCGCCCTCGGCTTCTTTCGCCAATCTCCCGAGGTCTGGTGGAAGAACGAAGGGCGATCGCCCGTCAGCGCCGCCGATTTTGCCGCCAACGAGACACTGGCTTCCATACTGCGTCCGGCGCGCCCCGGTTACGGCTGGCTTTCGGAAGAGACCGATGACGACGCCGAACGGCTGTCGCATGAGACTGTTTTCGTCATCGATCCGATCGACGGCACGCGCGGCTTCCTGTCGGGGCTCGATCTGTGGTGCGTCAGCGTCGCCGTCGTCACCAATGGGCGCCCGACCGCGGGCGTGCTCTACGCACCGGCGCTGAACGAATTGTTCGTCGCAACCACAGACGGTCCGGCGCTGAAGAATGGCGAGCCGATCGCGGTCTCCGACCGAATGGGGCAGGACGTCCATAGGCTGGCGACCGCCGAGGACGCGCTTCACGGACTAAGCCCGGATTTTCGCAAGACGATCGAGCGGGTGAAGCATGTGCCTTCGCTTGCCTATCGCCTTGCCATGGTCGCCGACGGTCGGCTCGAAGGAACGATCGTCAAGCGCAACTCCCACGATTGGGATCTCGCCGCCGCCGATCTCATCCTGGAACGGGCGGGCGGGGCTCTGGTCGACCTTTCCGGAAAACCGCTCAATTACAATCGCGCCGATGTCACCCACGGCGAACTCTGCGGCGCACCGGCTGTCCACTTGCCGGAGCTTTTGCGCCAGCTTGCCCACAGACGAGACGGTTGACGTTTGGGTCAAAATCCCGCAGAGGAAGTGCGGAGGGGGACGACAGCAGAAAGAGACGAAAATGACTGTTACCAGCGATAAAAAACAGCTCCTGCACCTCGTATTCGGCGGGGAATTGGAGAATCTCGAAGAAGTACAGTTCCGCAATCTGAACGAGCTCGACATTGTCGGCATGTATCCCGACTATGCGACCGCGCTGACGGCCTGGAAGTCGAAGGCGCAGCAGACCGTCGACAACGCTCACATGCGTTATTTCATCGTCCATCTGCATCGTTTGCTTGATCCGGACAAGGCATCCTGAAGCCGCGTTTCGCTCCATTTTATATTTGATATTGCCGTCCGGAGGGGCGTTGTCGCTTTCAATCCGGTTATCACGCGGTATTTTTGACGCAATCGAAACCAAGAATCGGCCGATCTTTCGGCCGTTGAACAGTTGGGATTTGGCATCGATGACGATCAGCTTGGATCGGAGGCAGTCGAGATGAGCAGCCTCAGGGCGCGCCTCGCTTTGGGTGCCTACCGCTTTGGCGGCATTGCGATCTATCCTCTGATCGGACCTTATCTCGCGTTCCGTGCCGCCAAGGGCAAGGAAGACAGCTCCCGTCGGCTGGAGCGGTCCGGCTATGCCAGTGCCAACCGCCCACAGGGGCCGCTGGTCTGGTTCCATGCGGCAAGCGTCGGCGAGACCTCGGCTGTCGTTCCCTTGATCCGCGAAATCCGCCGCCGCGATATTCACGTCATTTTGACCACGGGAACGATAACGTCGGCCAAGGTGACGCAGGAACGTCTCGGCGACGAGGTCATCCACCAATATGTGCCGCTGGATCTGAAGCCGGCCGTCAGTCGCTTCCTCGAATATTGGCAGCCCGATTGCGCCATCTTCGCAGAATCCGAAATCTGGCCGGCAACCGTGCTCGAGCTCGAGCGCAGGCGCATTCCGCAGATCCTCGTCAATGCTCGCATATCGGATCGCTCCTTTGCCCGCTGGAGCGGACATCCGTCGCTCTCCGAGGCGATGTTCGAAAAGCTTGCACTGGTCGTTGCCCAATCCGATCTCGATGCCGAACGCTTCCGCGATCTCGGCGCGCTGCAGGTGATCAAGTCGGGCAATCTCAAGGTGGATACCGACGCGCCGCCCTATGATGCGCCGACACTCGCCCGCTACATGAAGCAGATCGGCACCCGCAAGACCTGGGCGGCGGTCTCGACCTTCGAGGGCGAGGAGCATGCCGCGGCCGTCGTCCACAAGACGCTGACGGAACATGACGGCCAGCTGACCATCATCGTGCCACGCCATCCCGAGCGCTGCGACGCGATCGAGGCGATGCTCGTCGAGCAGGGGCTGAAGGTCGCCCGCCGCACCCGCAACGATGTGCTATCGCCGGATGTCGATGTTTTCCTTGGCGACACGATCGGCGAGATGGGCCTTTATCTGCGCATGACTGACGTCGCCTTCATGGGCAAGTCGCTGCTGAACGAAGGCGGGCAGAACCCGCTGGAGCCGGCCATGCTCGGCTGCGCTATCCTGACCGGCGGTCATGTCCAGAATTTCCGCGACGCCTATCAATTGCTCGCCCGCCGTGGCAGCGCCCGCATGGTCCGCGACACCGAGATGCTGGCGCGGGGCGTCCACTATCTTTTGACCAACGACGCGGCGCGGCGCGGCATGATCGATGCCGGCTTCATCGCGGTGCATGAGATGCGCGGAGCGCTGGCCGCGACCATCAAGGGGCTGGAGCCCTACATCAATCCGCTGACCGTAAAGGCGCGGCTGATGCCGAAGACAATGGCGCAGGGGTAAGAGGGGAGCATTCCATGGGAGCGGTGAAGCTGGAGGCGATCGCGGGCATTCTGTTCGACAAGGACGGCACGCTACTGGATTATGACGCGAGCTGGCTGCCGGTCAATCGCGAGCTTGCCAGCATTGCCGCTCAAGGTGATGCGGCGCTCGCCGATCATCTGCTTTCGGCCTGCGGCATGGATCCGGTTACCGGCCATATCGTGCCGGACAGCCTGCTTGCCGCCGGCAATACCCGCCAGATTTCCGAGGGGCTCGTCGCGGCCGGCTCCAAGGTGGGTGTGACGGAGCTGACGGAAAAGCTCGATGCACTCTTTTCCCATGCCGCCGATTTCTCCTCGCCGGTCACCGATCTCGCCGCCTTCTTCCGCCGCCTGCACGAGCGGGGCTACAAGCTCGGCGTTGCCTCCAGCGACAATGAGCGTTCGATCCGCCAGACGGCCCGCCGCTTCGGCTTCCTGGATTACGTCGACTATATCGCCGGCTACGACAGCGGTTTCGGCACCAAGCCGGAGCCGGGCATGGTGCTTGGCTTCGCGAAAGCGACCGGCCTTGCCCCTGCGCAGATTGCCGTCGTCGGCGACAATAATCATGATCTGCATATGGGGCACAATGCCGGAGTGGGCCTGAAGGTCGGCGTGTTGACCGGCACCGGTTCGCGTGAATCGCTGGCTGCGGCATCCGATTATTGCCTGAACGACATCACCGAGCTGGAAAGCCTGTTGCCGGCCGCCCAGCCGGCGTGAGTTCGGCGAGGCTTGCTTTTTCATCTGATCTGCCCTTTCTTGCCGCCTTGCTGAGATCGTATGGGGCAACAGCCTACGCGAGACGGGATTAGAGCATGGTATCGGAAGCACCGCCGTTCTGGTGGCGGAAGCCGGATTGGCGGGCCTGGGGGCTTTCGCCCTTTTCCTTCCTGTACGGCCGCGTGGCCGGCCATCGCATGGTGCATGGCCGCCGCGCTTCCGTTCCGGTGCCGGTTATCTGCGTCGGCAATTTTACTGTTGGAGGCGCCGGCAAGACGCCGACGGCGCTGGCGCTCGCTCATGCTGCCAAGGCCAAGGGATTGAAGCCCGGCTTCCTCAGCCGCGGCTATGGTGGCTCGCTCGATGTGACGACCGTAGTCGATCCCAACGATCATCACGCGACCGCCGTCGGCGACGAACCGCTGCTGCTTGCCCGCGAGGCGCTGACGGTGATCGCGCGCCGCCGTGCCGATGGCGCGGAGCGGCTGGTGCGCGAAGGCGCCGATCTGATCATCATGGATGACGGTTTCCAGAGCGCTCAGCTCGCCATCGACTATGCCTTGGTCGTCATCGATGCCACGCGAGGTATCGGCAACGGGCATCTTGTTCCCGGCGGTCCGGTGCGCGCGCCGCTGCGGACGCAACTGGGCTACACCTCGGCGCTGCTGAAAGTCGGTGACGGCAATGCCGCCGACCGGATCGTGCGCCTTGCGGCTAGAGCCGGGAAGCCATTCTTCTCCGCCTCGATCAAGACGCTGGGACAGGAAGATCTGCGCGGGCGCAAGGTGCTCGCTTTCGCCGGCATCGCCGATCCCACCAAATTCTTCCGTACGGTCGAATCGCTGGGCGCCAGTATCGCGGTTCGCCGCACTTTCGGCGATCACGAGCATCTGGAAGAGGATGAGATCGCCGATATTCTCGATATTGCAGCCCGGGATGGTCTGGAGATCGTCACCACCTCCAAGGACTATGTCCGCCTGATCGGCCATCACGGCCGCGCCGACGAACTCTTGGCACGCTGCCGCGTCATCGAAATCGACATGATCTTCGATGACCCTCATGCACCGGAGCTGATCATCGACCGGGCGATCGCAGCGGCACGGGAACGCCGCCTGCGGGAAGGTTGGACCGGAAAAACCCTGCTCCCCAGCGGGGAGAAGTAGAGACTACCGCTTCTGGTTCGGAAGCACGCCGGCGCGTTTGTCGGCTTCAAGCGAGGACATCACGTCGGCATAGGGCTCCTGCCGAGCGACGCTCCAATAGCGTAGCTCATCGAGCGCGATATGGCGGCCGGTCATGGCGCAAACGACATAGGAGCCCGGCATGAGGATCTGGAAATCGCCGTCGAGATAGCGAACCTTCGCCTCGCGGTTTCCATGTCCCTCAAAAAGATTCATCTGCTGCCATCCTCAATATTAGCCACTTGTTTGCCATAACGCGCCAGGCCGGACTTTTCCAGCTCTTTTGACGATGTCGACGCTCAGCTTCGTCCGAACAGCCGTTCGATGTCCGAGAGTTTCAGCTCAATATAGGTGGGCCGGCCGTGATTGCACTGGCCCGAGCCTGGCGTTGCCTCCATCTGGCGCAAGAGGGCGTTCATCTCCTCCGGCCGTAGCCGCCGGCCGGAGCGCACCGAGCCGTGGCAGGCCATGGTGGCGGCGACATATTCGAGCTTGGCGGCAAGGCCGGAGGCCGTATCCCACTCGGCGATCTCGTCGGCCAACTGCCGGATCAGCCCTTGCGCATCCACCTCGCCGAGCATGGCCGGCGTTTCACGCACGGCAATCGCGCCGGGGCCGAAGCGCTCGACGGCAAGCCCGAGCTCACCCAGCTCATCGGCAAACACCATCAGCCGGTCGCAATCCTCTTCCGGCAGGTCGACAATCTCGGGGATCAGCAGCACCTGCGAAGACAGGCGCTTGGAATGTAGCGCCTTGCGCATCTCCTCGAACACCAGCCGCTCATGAGCCGCGTGCTGGTCGACGATAACGAGGCCGTCATCGGTCTGCGCGACGATATAGTTCTCATGCAGTTGCGCGCGGGCAGCACCCAGAGGAAAGCGTGCCGGCTCCTCGGCATGCACCGGCTCGACGGATGGTGTGCTCTCAGCGCGGGCAGTCGGCATGGTCAAGCCGTCAAAGGCGGCTTGCGGCCGTTCCCTAAAGCCATAGCCGTTGGCTGCGGGCTGATAGGGCCGCGATGGCGAAGCTTCGGGCGTCCAGGGCGTGCTCGGGGCGGTGGGCCGCCATCCCGGCTGGAAGCCGGGGCTGAAGGCGCGCAACATGCCGTCGGCGCCTGTCGTCGCGGCACGGTCGCCCTCGCGCGCCAAAGCCTCGCGGATGGCGCCGACGATCAGGCCGCGCACCAGGCCGGGATCGCGGAAGCGAACATCGGATTTCGCCGGATGCACGTTGACGTCGAGGAGGGCAGGGTCGAGCGTGATGGACAAAACGGCGATGGGATAGCGCCCGGACGGTATGGTCTCGGCATAGGCGCCGCGGATCGCCGAGAGGATCAGCTTATCCTGCACCGGCCGGCCGTTGACGAAGGCATATTGGTGCGCCGAGTTGCCGCGATTGAAGGTCGGAACGCCGGCAAAGCCGGTGAGGCGCACATCCTCACGCTCGGCATCGAGCTCGATCGCATTGTCCTTGAAGTCCTTTCCGAGCACCTGCGCCATGCGGGCGAGACGGTCGTCGCCGGTTGCCGGAAATTCCAGCGTCGAACGGTCGCTGCCGGAGAGCACGAAGCGCACCTGCGGAAAGGCGATCGCCATGCGCTTGACGACTTCGGTGATCGCCGCTGCCTCGGCCTTCTCCGTCTTCAGGAATTTCAGCCGTGCCGGGGTCGCGAAGAACAGGTCGCGCACCTCGACGATCGTGCCCGGATTGGCTGCCGCCGGGCGCAGATGCAGCACCTTGCCACCCGCCACTGCGATCTCGGCGCCGCCGGCGGTGCCGACCCTGCGGCTGGCGATAGACAGCCGCGCCACCGAGCCGATGGAGGGCAGGGCCTCGCCACGGAAACCGAGCGTGCGGATATCGTCCAGCGTGTCGAAAATCTTCGAGGTGCAATGCCGCTTGATGGCAAGCTCGAGATCCGCCTGCTCCATGCCGGAGCCGTTGTCGCTAACCCTCAGCAGCGCCTTGCCGCCCCCGGCCGTTGCGATTTCGATGCGGGTCGCGCCGGCATCGAGCGCATTTTCGATCAGTTCCTTGGCAGCACTCGCCGGCCGCTCGATGACTTCGCCGGCGGCGATCTGGTTGATCAGGGTTTCCGAGAGTTGTTTGATGGTCATCTTTGTATTTTCGTGGATTCGCGGCGAACTGGAAAGAGAAAACGCTCTTTGCCTTTCCTCATCCACCCGATTCAGCTCGAGGGGCTTTGTTCACAAATTTAATCAATGATTAAGGGAAAGATGACAGGTTGCCCTTGGAAAACTTGAAATGATTGCAGGTGGCGCGCTTTTTGCTCGCATACGGCTCTTGGCGGCAGGTTGGTGGCCGTCATCTCTTCATGAGCCGGCTTCCGCCTGTTTCAAGCACCCATGCCAGCATGATGTCTCCACAAATTGATCTCGAGAGCTATCGCGGCTCTTAAGCTTTGGTGTGCCGTAATCGGATAGATGTAGGAAGCGGACGAATGACTGCCGAGATTGGCAAGGCAGCCTTTGCAGTGATGACTGAAGATGTGCCGTCGGACGGCAATCTGCAGGCGGCGCTGTTCGATGCCGTCTGCGATGGGCTTTCCAGCGCTGTCCTCGTCTATGACAAGAACGACCTCTTGCTGTTTGCCAGCCGCCAGGTCCTGAATTTCTTCCCGATCCCGCCGCAATTCCTGCAACCGTCGACACGGCTGCGGGACTATCTCGGCGCGGTTTTCGATACCGGCGTGCGCCATCCGGACGGCCAGGCGAAATCGACGGTGACGCGCGACGATTGGATTTCGCAGCGCATTGCCTCCCATTGGCGCGAGCGGTTCGAGACGACGGAACGCCTCGGTGCGGATCGTTGGGTTCGCTTCGTCAAGCGCCGGCTGCCATCGGGGTTCGGCGTCTGCATTCTCTCCGATATTTCCGAGGTGAAGAAACGCGAGGAGCAGTGGCGCATCGATATGGAGCGCGTGCAGCTCACCGAGGATATTCTCGATAACCTGCCGTTTCCGCTCTTCGTCAAGGACTGCAACATGGTCTATGTCGCGGTCAACAAGGCGTTCAGCGACAAATATCAGACCACGCCGGAGGAGGTGCTGGGCCGTAAGGGCGCCGATCTCTTCTCCACCGACCTTGCCAACCGCTTCGAGGAAAGCGACCGGCACGTCATCGAGACCGGCGAAATGTCGATCACGCGCCAGCGGCAGATCTCCCGTGATGGCATCGAGCGCGATGTGGTCACGCGAAAGCATCGTATCGGCAAGCCCGGCCGCTATTTCCTCATTGCCACCATGCAGGACCTGCCGAAGGATGGAGCCGATTTCGACGAATTCGCGCTCGCTAGGGAGATCAAGGAGAATGGCGATCGCTCCTACCGGCGCGCCTATGTGCCGATGGCGGCGCTTCAGACTATATCGCGCCGCCCTCCGGCCATGGAGACCTTCGTTCCCGAAAATTTTTCCGGCCGCAAGATCCTGGTAGTGACCAGCGATCTCGCCGCCGAAACGGCGGCGCTGAAGATGCTTGCCAAATACGGCTTCGACACCTGCTCGGTCCACAATGAAAACGAGGAGGCGGCGTTCCTGGATGTTGCGAGTTCCCTTGGGGTCAAGATCGATCTGGTGATCGTTGACAACCAGCTCGGCAATCGCGGCGTCGAACTGGCGGAGCGGCAGAGTATCCCGGCGCTGTCGCTGGACGGCTCGCAGCTCGCCTCCGAACTCACCTTCCTGATTGCGCGGCACTTCAACCGCAATATCCGCCGCAAGCCGGGCGAGAGCGCCGAAGGCGGGGTGGAGGAGTGGCAGATCGCGATGGGCGGCGAAGAGCACGGTTTGCAGATCCTGGTCGCTGAAGACAACGACATCAACCAGATCGTCTTCTCGCAGATCCTGGAGGGGCTCGGTTACCGCTACATGATCGCCCCGAGCGGCGATGAGGCCGTGCGGCTCTGGAACGAGCATCGCCCGGAGCTGGTCCTGATGGATATTTCCCTGCCGGGTCTCAATGGTTTTGAGGCGGCGCGGCTGATCCGCCGCAGCGACAAGGAAAGCGGATCGCATACGCCGATCATCGGCGTACTGACCCAGGCTTTCGAGCGTGACCGCAAGGAATGCGCCGATGCCGGCATGGACGATGTCATCCTGAAGCCCGTCAGCCCGGATATTCTTGAAACAGTATTTCAGAAATACATGCGTGGCAGCCGTAAAGTTCAGGCCAGGCAAGTCTCATAACTGCCAGCCCTGATGCACAGATATCGCCCGTATGGAATGACCGAAGTCTTGCCATCCTTTGTTAAGACTTCGTTGTCATGCTCTTTTGCGGGTGGAGAAAATGTCGGGACTGAACATGAAATCGGCTGAAATACCGCTCGCGCCAGTCAGCCAGAACGAGCTGCAGGCGATGGCTTATACCGACCCGCTGACGGGTTTGGGTAATCGCCACCGTATGCGCGATCGGGCACGGCTGCTTTCGGTCGAACGTGCCAGCGATCCCGCGCCCTTCACCATCGGCATCGTCAATCTCGATTCCTTCAAGCCCATCAACGATCTCTTCGGTGTCGAGGCAGGCGACGAAATCCTGTGTCAGGTCGCCCACCGCCTCAAGGCCTGCATTCCCGACGGCGCCACCGTGACGCGTCATGATGGCGATGAATTCGCTTTCGTGCTGCCGCTGGTCTTCGAGCGCGTCGGTGCGGAGAAGTTCGGGCAGATGATCCGCGAAGTTCTGTCGGCGCCCTATGATCTCGGCGATCGCAACGTTCGCCTGTCCGCCTCTTTCGGCTTTGCCATCTACCCCTTCGCCGGCGAGGAATTCGACGATCTTCTGAAAAACACCGAGACCGCGCTCTATCGCTCCAAGCGCCGCGGCCGTGGCCAGATCACCGTCTATTCCAAGGAAATCGCCCAGGAGATGAAGCGCGCGACGCAGCTAGAGCAGGCGCTGCGCAATGCCATCATTTCCGACGCCATCGACGTGCATTTCCAGCCGATCGTCTCGCTTGCCAACGGTGCGGTTCTCGGTTTCGAGGCCCTGGCGCGTTGGAACGACGCCGATCTCGGCTTTGTCTCGCCGGCTGTCTTCGTGCCGCTCGCCGAGGAGCGCGGCTTCATCGACGCTCTCTCCGAGACCTTGCTGCGCAAGGCGGCCGAGGCGGCACTCTCCTGGCCGCGCGAACTGTTCCTCTCCTTCAACCTGTCCTCGGCGCAATTGATGGACCCCGGCACGAGCAGCAGCATCCTTGCCATCCTCGGCCGCGTCGGGCTGGATCCGCATCGCCTGGAGCTGGAGATCACCGAGACCGCCGTCATGAGCTCTGCCGAAACGGCAAACCGCATCATTGCCGACCTCCGGGCTGCCGGCGTCCGCATCTCGCTGGACGATTTCGGCACCGGCCAGTCCAGCCTCGGTCGCCTGCGCGAATTCATCTTCGACAAGGTCAAGATCGACCGCGCCTTCGTTTCGCGCATCAATTCGGATCGCGCCTCCGAACATATTGTCAAGGCGGTCCTCGCCATGTGCGAGGGGCTCGACCTTGAAGTCGTCGCAGAAGGCATCGAGGACCATGCCGAGGCGGCAAAGCTCAAATCGCTCGGCTGTGCAATGGGGCAGGGTTACTATTACGGCAAGCCCGCCGATAGCACCGCCACCCTGCGTTATCTCCACGGAAATTGATCACGAGCTGGGTGAAACCTATGGCAATGGCAGTTCGTGGCCCTGCTTGATGGTTTCCATTGGAACATCGGTCTTGACGCTCTGGACGCTGGGGATGCGTGTCAGATGGTCGGCCTGAAAACGCCAATAGCTGTGGAGATCGGCGGTAACGATCCGCATGATGGCGTCGCATTCACCGGTCGTCAGGTAGCATTCGACGACCTCGGGGAACTTTCTGACCGTCTCCGCGAACTGATGGGTAATCTCGGCGTCCTGCGTTTTGAACCAAACGCGAGCGAACACCGTAAGGCCCATGCCGACCTTTGCCGGATCGAGCACGGCAACATAGCGATCGATCACGCCCGATTCTTCCAATAGCCGTACTCTGCGCAGGCAGGGCGAGGGCGAGAGACCCACTTCCTTGGCCAGCTCCACATTCGCAATCCGTCCATTACGCTGGAGTGCGCGAAGTATGCGCCGATCGATGGCGTCCAGTGTTGGTGGCATTATCTGCTTCCATGTTCGATATCGACGCTATAATATGCCAATATTATGCAAGATCGCGACTGTCTTCGCAAGCCAATTGCGCCATCTTTGGCCTATCGTTCCAAGACGTCAACATTGGGAACGAAAATTACTCATGATCAAAGATATCAAGAAGATCGTGCTCTCCTATTCGGGCGGCCTGGACACCTCGATCATCCTCAAATGGCTGCAGGAGACCTATAAATGCGAGGTGGTGACCTTTACCGCCGATCTGGGCCAGGGCGAGGAGCTTGAACCGGCGCGTGCAAAAGCCGAACTGCTCGGGATCAAGGACATCCGCATCGTGGATGTGCGCGAGGAATTCGTGCGTGACTTCGTGTTCCCGATGTTCCGTGCCAATACGGTGTATGAAGGCCAGTATCTGCTCGGCTCCTCCATCGCCCGCCCGCTCATCGCAAAGCACCTCGTCAGGATCGCCCAGGAAGTGGGCGCCGATGCCATTTCCCATGGCGCCACCGGCAAGGGCAACGATCAGGTCCGGTTCGAACTGGCCGTCAACGCGCTCGACCCATCGATCAAGGTCATCGCGCCGTGGCGCGAGTGGGACATTCAGTCCCGCACCCAACTCATCGAATATGCCGAACGGAACCAGATCCCGGTCCCAAAGGACAAGCGCGGCGAGGCGCCGTTCTCGATTGACGCGAATTTGCTGCACACCTCGTCCGAGGGCAAGGTCCTGGAAGACCCAGCCGATATTGCCCCGGACTACATCTATCAGCGCACGGTCGATCCGGTGGACGCGCCCAACGTGCCGGAGATCATCACCATCGGCTTCGAGAGGGGCGACGCGGTTTCTCTCAACGGCGTCAAGCTGTCACCGGCGACGCTGCTGACCAGGCTCAACGTGCTGGGTGGCAAGCATGGCATAGGGCGGATCGATCTGGTCGAGAACCGGTTCGTCGGCATGAAATCGCGCGGAGTCTACGAGACGCCGGGCGGCACGATCCTGCTTGCGGCGCATCGTGGGATCGAGTCGATCACCCTCGACCGTGGTGCGGCTCACCTGAAGGACGAGATCATGCCGCGCTACGCCGAGTTGATCTATAATGGGTTCTGGTATGCGCCGGAGCGGGAAATGCTGCAGGCGCTGATCGACCGAAGCCAGACCCATGTTGCCGGCGAAGTAACGGTAAAGCTCCACAAGGGCTCGGCTAGCGTCATCGCGCGTAGCTCCCCCAATTCGCTCTATTCAATGGATCTCGTAACATTCGAGGAGGGCTCGGGCAGCTACGATCATCACGATGCCGAGGGCTTCATCAAGCTCAACGGGCTGCGACTAAAGACCTTGGCGGCGCGCAATAAGAGGTTGGGATATTAAACGCCAAACGGCGGCCCATGAGGGCCGCCGTTTTTCATTGTTGCGCGAGAACCTGCGTTATTTATTGGTCGTCGACGAGGTCGTCGTGCTGTCAGTACCGGGTACCGCCGCCGGCACCCGTGCCTCCTTTTCGGAGGCCTGCGCAGCGAGCGTCTTGAACTCGGGCGCTGCCTTCAACGCATCTGCTGTTTCGGTGGTCGTCAGCTTGACGCTGCCGTCCTCGACATTCTGCGTTGCGGTGATCTTGTCGAAGGGAACGGCGACGTTTTTCTGGCCCATACCAAGGAAACCGCCAACGCCGACGACTGCGGCGACAACACCGCCCTGCTTCAGCAGGACAAGGTCGTTGATGCTGCCGATGCTTTCATTCTGACCATTATAGACCGACTGGCCGATATAGGTCTTGGCGCTGATCTGATCCGCCGATTGCTCGGTCAGATAGCCACCGGCCTGCGCCGTCGTTGTCGTCGGTGCCGTGGCTGGGGCCTGGGCATCACTCTGCGGCATCTTAGGCGCCGGCTTGGTGGTGTCGGACGTTGCCGGGGCAGTCTGCGTCAGCGGTGCGTCACCGGTCGACGGTTGCTGTGCCTGGGCGAAGGCCATGGGTGAGAGGACAGATGCTGTGGCAAAGACCGCGCCAGCAGCGACGGAGGTGAATAGTTTGCCGGTCATCGTGAACCTACCTTTCATTCAGATGGGCATGCTCCCCGGCTCGGGCGGCGCCACGTTTTTGGCTGACCATCATCGTGCCGGTTCGGTAGGGGAACAGGTCGAGGAGAGGTTTGGTTCCGGAAAAAGTTGTAGAAAACGGCGTTGGGCCACCATGACGTGGAAAAAATATAATGGGAAATCAATTATTTATAGAAAGATGGGTGCAACCAAACGAAGTCGGTCCGATGGGCCGGTTGCGGGGGGTGCCTTGGCTCCCGGCGCAGGGCGGCTCTATCCGAGCGCCCTGGCCTGCGTTTTCCTGCGTACCATCCTCGTGGTGATCGCCACCGCCGCAGAGACGGCAAACGCGATCAGATCTTGTAGGGCGGATCGAAAACGCCCTTGACCGTCGGGCCGAGTTCAAGAAGCGCTCCGGCCTGCGGCTGTGTCGAGCGGGCGTCTTCGTCGAGGCCCTCCCACGCTGTCGTCACCGCCAGGCGATCGGCATCCTTGCCGACAAAGGCCGGGCAGGAGGGCTGCGCGGCCGGGACGCGATAGCGCTCGATGCGCAGGCCATCCGGGCTATAACGATCGACGAAGCCGGAACCCCAGCGGGCGTTCCAGATATAGCCGTCGGCATCGCAGACCGAACCGTCAATGCCGCCTGGATCCTCCATACTGTCGACCAGAACGATGGGCTCGCCCGTCGGAAGCCCTGTCAGCGGATCGACCGTCACCCGCATCAGCTGGCTAATACGCGTATCGGTGAAATAGCCCATCGTGCCGTCGGGAGAAAAGCAGATCGAGTTCGGAATGCTGATCTGATCGAAGATCTTCGTCACCTTGCCGCCGGCAACGTGATAGATGGCGCCCGCCTGCATTTCGGCGCGCTTGCCCATGGTGCCGATCCACAGCGAACCGGAGATATGCGTGCGCCCGTCATTGGAGCGATTTTCCGGCTTGTCCGCCTCGATGGCGGCATAGAAGGTCAGCTCGCCGGTTGCGACGTCGCGCAGAAACAGGCCCTCTTCGGTGGCGATCAACTGGCGTCCGGCGTCGATGCGGGCAAGCACGCTCGCCATCATCGGCAGGTCGTGCACCTGCTTCTTGCCGGTCGCAAGATGCAGCTCATGCAATTCTTTGCCGAGAATGTTGAACCACCAGACCGTATCGGTATCCGGATCATAGGTCGGCCCTTCACCCAGCACCGAAGCGGTGTCGGAAAGAATGGTGCCCTGGAAATCGTGAATCGCGGTCATATGCTCAAGCTCCTATGGCGGCGTCATAGGCGTAAATGGTCACCTTGGCGCGTTCGGCAACCTCTGCCGTCGTCATTCCCGGCTTGTAGAGGCTGGTGCCGAGACCGAATGCGAGGATGCCGGCCTTGGTGTAATCGGCGAAATTCTTGTCCGAAACACCACCAACTGCGGCGATCACGAGCTCCGGCGGCAGCACGGCGCGGATGGCGGTGATGCCCGATGCGCCGAGCACGCCGGCCGGGAAAAATTTAAGGCCTGTCGCACCGGCGCGGGCGGCGGCCAGCGCTTCCGTTGCGGTGAAGACGCCGGGCATCGTCACCATGCCCTTGTCACGGCCACGGCTGATGACGGCTGGTTCGACATTCGGCGTCACCAGCAGTTTGCCGCCGGCGGCATCCAGTCGGTCGACGTCTTCGACCGTCAGCACCGTGCCGGCGCCGATCAGGCAATCGGCGGGCGCCAGCTTGGCTGCGATCTCGATCGAGCGGAAAGGCTCCGGCGAGTTCAACGGGATCTCGATGGCCGTCAGGCCAGCTTCGATCAGTGCGCCGACGATATCAGCGGTTTCCTCCGGCTTGATGCCACGGAGAATGGCAATGAGGGGGCGCTTCATGGAAGGGAAGGGGACGCGGGTCGTCATCAGCGTGTTCTTTCATTGTTCGGCCAGATTGCCTTGGCGGCGGCGGAAAGCCCGCGGCGGACAGCGGCATCGGCGTCGACAGTCGTATAGGTGAGGGACAGGGTGCGGAAGGCATCCTCATAGAGCGCCTGCAGGCGTCCCGAGGCGACAAGAGTGATCGTCGCCCCTTGGCCGGCGGATGACAGGGCACCGGCGATTTCGGCGCCAATCAGCGTGCCGGAAATCAGCGCCTGCGCACCGGCTGCCGTCAGGCCATGCAGAAGCTGGCCGGCTCGGGCGGTGAAGAGCAGGTTGGTGGCGAGCGCAGGCTTCTTGAAGGTGGTCTTGATCGCGGTTTCGAAGGTGGCACTATCGGCCGGCAGGTCGCCGGCGCCGGCAACGGCGTGCGAGAGGATGCTGTGCTTGGTGATGACGTCGAACAGCTCGCCGGTCATGAAGGTCGAAAAGCCGATGACCTGGCCATTGACCACGCGCACCCATTTCGAATGCGTTCCCGGCATGCAGACGATCTGCTCGCCCTTGGCATCGGCAGGGATCGCGCCGAGCAATTGCGTTTCCTCGCCACGCATAACGTCCGGCACATCCTTGGCGCGCTGCGCAAGGCCTGGCAGGATGCGGACATCGCGCGCTTGACCGGGGACGGAGACTGCGCCGGTGAGGATGGCGGCAAGCGAGGTCGGCGTGTCGATATAGCCGGCTTCCACCCAGCCCTGGCGTGCGCCGGCCATGCCGCAGACGATAACGGGAAGAGTATCAGGTGCGGAGAGGGCGGTCAGATGCGATTGCAGCACTTTGGCAAAGCCGGTCTGCGCCGCCGATGTCATGCCTTCGCCGCTGCGGCGCTCGCCGAGAACGCTGTCGTCCTCGCCGATCAGCCACAGCCGAAAACTGCTGGTGCCCCAGTCTACCGCTACATATGCGGGCCTTGTCATTAGAATATGCCTCCGTCGACAATGATGGACTGCGCGGTGATGCTGCCCGAGCAGTTGGATGCGAGAAAGAGAGTGGGGCCGACCAGATCGGCGGCCTTAAGGACATGCTTGAGGCATTGGCGCTCGATCGTCTTGGCGATGCCTTCCTCGGTGAGCCAGAGTTCCATCTGCCGCTCGGTGACAACCATGCCCGGCAGGATGGCGTTGACGCGGATGTTTTCCGGGCCAAGACGGCCGGCGAGGCTCTTGGTGAGGCCAATGACGCCGGCCTTGGCGGTCGCGTAGGACGAGAGCAGCGGCTGGTTCATCTTGATGACGATCGACGAGAAATTGATGATCGATCCGCCGCCGGTAGCCCGCATGCCGGGCGCTGCCGCCTGGGAGACGAAGAAGACTTGCTTGAGGTTGATCGCCTGGCTGTTGTCCCAGTATTCCTCGGTCGTCGTATCGAAGTCGTGCCGGTCGTCCCAGGCGGCATTGTTGACGAGGACGCCGATCGCGCCGAGATCGGATTCGACGGCGGCAACCGTGCTCTTGATATTGCCGACATCGCGCAGGTCGGCATGATAGAAGGCGACGGGATGCGGCGATTGCACCGACAGCCGGGCGGCAAGCGCCTTGCTCGGCTCCTCGGCAATGTCGATGAAGGCGACCTTGGCGCCCTGTTGCGCGAAAGCCTCGACAAGCGCCGCGCCGATGCCGGAGCCACCGCCGGTGATCAGGATGGTGCGATCCTTCAGATCGGGAAATTGTGCCTGTGCCTCGGTCAAATTCCTCTCCCTCCCTGGATCGGTGATAGATTCTGATGTTTCTTTGGTGGTGGTTCCATTATTTGGAACCAAATTTGACTATGTGGAATTATCGGATTACCCTTCGGCCATGTCAAGGACGTGACGGAGCGCCGCTGACACAATGAGGCGATCGTGAATGTGAAGCAGGAAGATACTATGGGCAATGCCCGCCGCGTCCGGGAGACCGGCACGCTCGGCAAGCTCATGGCGCTGCTCGATCTCGTTGCGCTCTCTGATTATCCCATGCGCTTTACAGACATCCTCTCGCTGTCCGACCAGCCGCGCGGCACGCTGCACCGGCAATTGTCGCACCTGGTCGAGGAGGGGTTGCTGGAGATCGATCGCGACGGGCGTTATCTCCCCGGCATCCGGCTCTTGAGCCTGGCCTCGCGCAGCTGGGCGCGCAATGAATTCCGTGCGATCGCCGAGCCGCATCTGCGGCTTCTGCAGGAGCGGACTGGCGAGACCGTGCATCTCGGCGTCCTGCGGGGCATCGAGGTCATCTATCTCGACAAGGTCGAGGGCCGGCAGTCCGTGCGAATGTATTCGCAGATCGGCAACGCCTCGCCAGCCTATTGCACCGGCGTCGGCAAGGCGGCGCTTTCCGTGCTGGACGATACCACCATCGAGGCCAGCCATGCCGGTCTTCAGTTTCACGCCTATACCGAGCATACCCATCGCGGCGTGGCGGATCTTCTTGCCGATATCGCCGCCATCAGGAGGCGCGGCTACGCCTTTGACCGCGAGGAACACGAGAGCGGCATATGCTGCGTCGCCGCGCCGATTCGCTCGGACGACGGCAATATGCTGGCCGGCGTCTCGGTGACTGGGCCTGCTTATCGCGTCACGCCGGAAAAGCTGGAGGAATGGGCGCCGCTGGTCAGGCTTGCCGCGGCCTCGATCATGCAGGATATGCACAGTCGCTTGGGTCCGAAGCGCTAGTTTTGCCGCTTTTTCTCGACAGTCATGCGAAATACATTGATTTTACGTTTACGTGCACTGGACCTTGGGCGGGTTACACGTTTATTCTGTATTCTCTGTAGAGAAGCGCCGATGAACTGTACTTCTTGACGAATACCTGGGCCATCTTCGGGGGGAGTTTGGCGAAATGCTTTGCCGGGCGTCGTCGTGGTGAATGCCGCAGTGGGCGAGATCTTTATTTATATTTCATCGAGCGCCGATGTTTCGACGTTCGTGTGATGGCCCGGAGGCGTGGGGGCAACGAGTTCGAACTTCTTCCCCTGTCTCTCCTTTACGTAAAGAAGACTGACGATGGCAGCATTGGTGCAGGTGGGACGGTCCCCTCGCGGTGAAGATTACATTGACGAAATTGCCGGTCTGAAAACTCAGTTCGACGTTTTTCGCTTCATGAAGCGCGTGACCGATGCCTATCGTTGCCGGGCTTTCATGGTCGTGAACCTGCCGTCGCTTACCTCATTCGAACTGCAGAGCAATTCGGTGATCAACAACTGGCCGGCAGAACTGCTGACGGTCTACGACCAGGAAGGTCTGTTGCGCAACAGCACCGTGTCGCGGCGCCTGCGCGTTTCGACATTGCCCTTTGTCTACGACACCGCGGCAAACACCAATCGCGATGACAGCAAGATTCAGCTCAGGACTTCTTTGTTCGAACGTTTTCGGATGGCGCGGAGCATCTGTTTGCCGACCCACGATGCATCCGGTATTCGCGGCGCTGTCATCCTCTCGGGCGATCGCGAGCTCTTCACGGCAGAGGAGACCAAGGACCTCTGCTATATCGCGATCCATGTCTTCGACAGGCTCGCCGAAATCCGCAACCTTGACGTCCGTATCGTCGATACGCTGACCGACCGAGAGCTCGATTGCCTGAACTGGACGGCGGCTGGCAAGACCAGCGCCGAAATCGCCGAAATCCTCACGCTCTCGGAACATACGGTCAATCATTACCTGAACCGTGCCACCAAGAAGTTGGATACCGTCAACCGCACCCAGGCGGTCGCCAAGGCGTTGCGCGTCGGGTTGATAAAATAGATAGCATGCAGACAAGTATGAGGCCGGACGGAATTCGGGCAGTTTTCTGCGCGAATTTTGTGCGCTGCCTATAAAGTTTGCTTGCGCTGTTTGCGGTGCCCGGTGGGCCGAAATTGACGATTTCGTGTCAACCGTCTGAAAAAGAATGATTTTTCCAATTCATTGAAACTGGCATGCTTTCTGCATTGCAATATGCAGAGGTCCAGAGGGGACTTTGATAACAGCGCCAATGAATGTGCGCGGATCAAGCAGCCGTCGTCGATACCATGGTCGTTGCTTCTCCCGGCGACAGGTGTTGACGGCGGCTGTTGCTTATTTGGCACGTCCTTGAGTTCAACGGACATTGCGACGCGATTTTTCGCGGACTTGCCCTATTCCTTTCCAGACTTTGCTTTATCTCGGCCCCCGCAAATCTTTTGCGTCTCCAAGCGAGCGTTGCGGCTGGTAGGGTTATAAAACCCGGCGGACCTGCCGGCCGCAACGAACTCAGCCACTTTTGTCGATCCTCCCCTCAATTTTGTTTGGCGAAGCCCCGTCACTCCACTATCTAAGCCTTGAGAGATCCTGAGTGTTTGCCCGACGCGGCGCTAAGGATGGAAATTGCGCAGTGAGGATGGAATGGCTGGCATCACCAAGGAACAGGTTCTGGATACGCTGAAGACTGTTCGCGGACCGGACCTGGAGCACAATATCGTTGAGCTCGGCATGGTGTCGGATGTCTTCATTTCCGACGCCAAGGTGTATTTCTCGATCACCGTTCCGGCCGAACGCGCCAAGGATCTGGAGCCGATGCGTCTTGCGGCCGAGCGCGTCATCAAGGAGATGCCCGGCGTCAAAGGTGCCATGGTCGCGCTGACCGCGGACAAGAAGGCCGGCGGCGCACCGACTGCGCGTCCCGCTCCACCGCAACCACAGCCGCATGCCCATCCTCATTCTCACGCGCCTGCTCCGCAACAGCCGCCCCGCGCTAGTAAGATCGGTGTTCCCGGTGTTGGCGCCATTATCGCGGTCGCTTCCGGCAAGGGCGGGGTCGGCAAGTCGACCACGGCGGTCAACTTGGCGCTTGGATTGCTGGCCAATGGCCTGCGCGTCGGCATACTGGACGCCGATATCTATGGCCCGTCCATGCCGCGCCTCCTGAAGATCTCCGGCAAGCCGTCACAGATCGATGGCCGCATCATCGTTCCCATGGAGAATTACGGCCTCAAGGTCATGTCGATGGGCTTCCTCGTCGAGGAGGAAACGGCGATGATCTGGCGCGGGCCGATGGTGCAGTCGGCGCTGCTGCAGATGTTGCGCGAAGTGGCCTGGGGTGAGCTTGACGTTCTCGTCGTTGACATGCCGCCGGGCACCGGCGATGTGCAGCTGACCATGGCGCAGCAGGTGCCGCTTGCTGGCGCGGTCATCGTCTCGACGCCGCAGGATCTGGCGCTGATCGACGCCCGCAAGGGCCTCAACATGTTCCGCAAGGTCGAGGTTCCCGTCCTCGGCATCGTTGAAAACATGAGCTATTTCATCGCTCCGGACACCGGCGCCCGCTACGATATCTTCGGCCATGGCGGCGCGCGCAAGGAGGCCGAGCGCATTGGCGTGCCTTTCCTCGGCGAGGTGCCGTTGACCATGGGCATCCGCGAGACGTCCGATGCCGGCACGCCGTTGGTTGCTTCCGATCCCAATGGTATCGTCGCCGGCATCTATCGCGATATCGCCGCCAAGGTCTGGGCGCAGGTCAGCAACACGCCTTTGCGCGCGGCACCCTCCATCGTCTTTGAATAATTCGTGAAGGTTCGTGCCGGCGACGATCGGCATGATTGCCTTGCCCGCGCCATGTGCTATGACTTCGCAAATCGAAAAGCTGCGGTGAAAACGCGCATTGAAGGGGTTGTGGCTTGATTCTTTGCGCGCTTTGCTGCATATGCGCCGCCGGCGTGAATTTGGCCGGGCATATTGGATGATGGCCGTCCGCCGCATGATGTCTTCGTCTCGCCCGAGCGATCGGCGTTGTTTATGACGAGCGAAGAATTGGTACAGCAGCGCAATCAGCATGGACACGGATTCCCAGCCGGCTTGGCGGGATACGCCCGGAGTTTTATGAGTTTTCTTCATTGGCCATTGGTAGGATCGCAGCCGGAGCGCATAAAGCGCCGTGGCTATAGCTTTGCCTGCGCCGTGCCGGGAGCGATGCGTTGATCACGGCCTACTGTTCCGACTGTACCTCGCTCGAACTGGCGAACCTTTCGACGCTTGCCCAATTGCCGGACAATGCCGTCTGGATCGACATGGTCGAACCGTCTCGCGAAGAGGAAACGAATATCGAGCGCCTGCTCGGGCTCGAGGTTCCGACCCGCGAGGATATGAAGGATATCGAGCCATCCGCCCGGCTCTATGTCGAGAATGACGCGGTCTTCCTGACGGCC
The DNA here is from genome assembly GCF_058803745.1 of Rhizobium sp. GW821-FHT14E12. NCBI lineage: Bacteria > Pseudomonadati > Pseudomonadota > Alphaproteobacteria > Hyphomicrobiales > Rhizobiaceae > Rhizobium > Rhizobium sp. GW821-FHT14E12. The sequence goes on along the minus strand of NZ_JBXAPH010000016.1, from coordinate 25,525 downwards.
TCGCTGCTGTGGAAGGCCGATACCAATTTGCCGGCGCTGACCGATGTCGCCTTCATTTTGACGGGACACCGCCTGGTCACCATCCGTTATGCCCGTCCGAAATCCTTTGCGCTGTTCATCGCCGCCCTGCAGCGAATTCCACAAGACCGGCTGACCGGTATCTCGCTGCTGGCGAAACTTCTCGAAACAATTATCGATCGGACGGCCGAGGTTCTTGAACAAACGGTTGCCGGCATCGATATATTGTCAGCGCATGTATTCGGCGACCGCGTGAAGAAAATCCGTCGTCCGGCAAACTATCTGGAAGAGAAGCTGAAGGATATTGCAGGCTACCATCGTACGATCAGCAAGGTGCGGGATAGCCTGAGTTCATTGTCGCGGCTTTTGGTCTTCCTCAATACCATACCTGCCATGCAGCAGGATCAAGAGGCCAAGGAATTGTGCCGTAACGTCTCGCGGGATGTGCAGTCTCTATCCGAGCATGCCTCTTTCGTGGCGGGCAACATTACCTTCCTCTTGGATGCTTCGCTTGGCCTGATCAATATCGAGCAGAACTCGATCATCAAGATTTTCTCGATCGCCTCCGTGGTCTTCCTGCCCCCGACGCTCGTGGCATCGGTCTATGGTATGAACTTCGAGCTCATGCCGGAATTGCATTTTGCCTACGGATACCCGGCATCGTTGTTGCTGATGGTGGTGTCCGCCATCGTTCCGTTTTTCTTTTTTCGCTGGAAAGGCTGGCTCTGAGAGTCTAGTGATCCTGAATGTCTGACGAAACCCATCATTCTCCCGACGGGAAAATGAGCATACGCAAGCTGTCCTACCTCGCCGTCGGGTCCGTCGGCGTTGTGTATGGCGATATCGGTACGAGCCCACTCTACGCTTTTCGCGAGGCGCTGAAGCCGGTGGCCGCCGATGGTCTGACGCGCGGCGAGGTCATCAGCCTCGTGTCGCTGATGTTCTGGGCGCTGACGATCATCGTCACCATGAAATATGTCCTTTTTCTGCTGCGCGCCGACAATGACGGCGAAGGCGGCACGCTGTCGCTTCTGGCGCTGCTGATGAAGACGGCGAACGGCCACACCGCCGTTCTCATGCTGCTCGGACTTCTGGGCGCGGCGCTGTTTCTCGGCGATGCGATGATCACGCCGGCCCTGTCGGTTCTTTCCGCCGTCGAAGGTCTGAAGCTGGTCACGCCGAGCCTCTCGGATTATATCGTGCCGATCTCGGTCGCGATCCTGGCACTGCTCTTTGCCATCCAGTCGCATGGGACCGGCGCGGTCGCGCGCTTCTTCGGCCCGATCACGGCGATCTGGTTCATCGTCATGGGCCTTGCCGGCATCATGCATATCGCTGATGACTACGGCATCCTCGCCGCTCTTAATCCCTGGTATGCGGTCAACTTCCTGATGAACGAGGGCTTCCTCGGCGTTGTTGTGCTCGGCGCGGTCTTCCTGACGGTGACAGGCGCGGAAGCGCTTTATGCCGACCTTGGCCATTTCGGCCGGCGGCCGATCCAGTGGGCCTGGTTCGTTCTGGTCTTTCCGTCGCTGACGCTGAATTATCTCGGCCAGGGTGCGCTGGTGCTGCGCGAGCCGCTCGCCATGTCCGACCCGTTCTTTCTGATGTATCCGCATTGGGCACTGCTGCCGGTGGTCATTCTCGCCACCATGGCAACGATCATCGCCAGCCAGGCGGTCATTACCGGCGCCTTCTCGCTGACGCGCCAGGCCATCCATCTCGGCTTCCTGCCGCGCATGGAAATCCTCATCACCTCCGAGACCAATACCGGCCAGATCTTCCTGCCGTCGGTTAATGCCATACTCTTCTTCGGCGTCATCTTCCTGGTGCTGAGCTTCAAGACCTCCGATGCGCTGGCAACGGCCTACGGTATCTCGGTGACCGGCGCGATGGTCGTCACCTCGATCATGGCCTTCGAATTCGTCCGTGTTCGCTGGAACTGGACGCTGCCGATGGCGATTGCCGTGCTGACGCCGCTGCTGCTGCTCGAATTCGTCTTCCTCGGCGCCAACCTGCTGAAGATCCACGACGGCGGCTACGTTCCGGTGCTGATCGCCACGGCCTTCACGGTGATCATGTGGACCTGGCGTCGCGGCAGCGCGATCCTGATGGAGAAGACGCGGCACACGGATATCCCGCTATCGTCCTTCGTCAGCTCGATCGAGCGCAAGAGCGATCACTCCCCGGCGCATGTGCCGGGCACGGCGATCTTCCTCACCAGCGATCCGGAATCGGCGCCCGCGGCCCTTCTTCACAATCTGAAGCACAATCACGTCCTGCACGACAAGAATGTCATCCTGACGATCCGCACCACCAACAAGCCGCGCGTGCCCCAGGAAGACCGCTATTCGGTCGAAAAGGTTTCCGACCGCTTCTCGCGCGTCGAGCTGCGCTTCGGCTTCATGGAATCGCAGAATGTCTCGCAGGCGCTGGCGACCTTGCGCAAGACCGGGCTGAAGTTCGACATCATGTCGACCTCCTTCTATCTCGGCCGCCGCAAGCTTGTGCCCGACGCCAAGTCCGGCATGCCGCACTGGCAGGACCGGCTCTATATCGCGCTCGCCAACGCCGCGACCGACCCCTCCGACTACTTCCGCCTACCAGCCAATCGCGTGGTGGAACTGGGCTCGCACGTCATTATCTGATGCAGGCATAATCGCTGTTTTATCGAAGGCCCGGTGAAAATTCGCCGGGCCTTTTGCTTGCGGACTTTCAGAATGCGCGCGCGGCCATGCAAAAGCCTAAATTAACCATCCATCAAGGTTAATGGGAGATTATTCCGGCTCCTAGTCTCGAGTGCCGTTTGGAGTCCGGTATTGCTTCGTCCGCGTCGTGCTTTCCGCAAGTTTGGTCTATTGCCGAAGAACTGGACGTCTCCTGCCGTCTTCGGGCTCTGCGCATGGATGATCTTTCCGTCGACCGCGGCCTATGCCGACCTTGCCGGTCTGCTGTCGGGTATCGATAGGGGCGGCAGCAACTGGCGCATGGTAATCACCAATTCGCCGGCCGGCTCGACGCATCAGGCCGAGCTTGCCTTTGGGGACACATCGACCGCGGCTGCCATCGGCGATGGCGGCCTCGTTCTGCCGGATGGCCGCCGCGTCGCCTTCCTGTCGGAACAGAAGGGGAGTGACCCCAAGCCGGACGAAGAGCGCATCAATCGTGAGGACAAGAAGGGCCGGGTGGTCGCCGTCGCGCCGATGCAGCCGCCGAAGGATTTCTCCGCCGGTTCCGTGCTGCAACGTCAGAGCATGTTGCTCCGTCCGGAACTGGACAGCAAGGACAGGACCGCTTTCCTGAAGCCCAGGATCGGCGGCAAGGAAATCCAGATCGCCACGGCTTTCTACAAGACGCAGCCGCCGAAGCCGGACAATAGCGTGCCATCCTATCTGGCGAGCCTGGTGACCAGTCAGGATGCCGACGTTCTCGCCGCCGCCTATGCATCGCCGGCGCCGGATTATGCCCGTGTCTCACCGTTCGATACCATCCTTGCCAAGGACCAGGACAATGACGGCCGCTTCGTGCCACAGATCGGGCCGCAGGATCATGCCTGGGCCGCGAGCGTCCTGCCGCCCTCGGTGTTTTCCTCCGACGAACAGCAATGCTTAGCGACCGGTATCTATTTTGAGGCGCGTGGGGAATCGGTGAAAGGGCAGGCGGCCGTCGCCCAGGTCATCCTCAATCGCGTCCGCAATCCGGCCTATCCGAAGACCATTTGCGGCGTCGTTTACCAGAACGAAGATTGGCACAATGCCTGCCAGTTTTCCTTTGCCTGCGACAACGTCAAGGAACGGGTCAACTCGCCGGAACATTGGCGGATTGCCCGTCAGGTCGCCATGGCCGTGACCGCCGGCAAGATCTGGTTGCCGGAAGTCGGCTCCGCCACGCACTACCATGCCGTCTATGTCAGGCCGAAATGGGCGGCCGAGATGGTGAAGGTCGGCCGCATCGGCATGCACATCTTCTATCGCACCTATGGCGGCGGCTGGAGCTGACGCGGTTGCCGGAGCAGGTTGCCCGCCACCGCAGGTGACGGGCGGCAGGCAAAAAAGCCACGCTAATGCACGGCCTGAAGAGGATTCTTCGGCTCAGATTTCGCCCGGTACCGCTCATTCGCGCTAAGGTTATGATTTAATTCGGCTAATTTATGGCTGGACAGATGACGTCTACGCCTTGACTATGCTTTTTCCTAAAACTATGTTGCGCGCGACTTCAAAACGGGCTGAAAGGTGGCGAAACCTCCTGTTCGTTTACGCGTTGACCGGGGAAATGGGACTGCGCGCGACGAAAAGGGGGAGGATATCACCATGACGGATGACCGCGACGAGGGTCTGGAAGAGCGACGGGCGCATTTGGGAGCCGAATTGGCGAGCAAGCGTGCCGAGATGAAAGATGATGAACGCGCGGAGGTTCGCGCCGAGGTCAGCCGCAAAGGCTATGCCCAGGCGATGAAGCTTTCCAGTGAATTTATCGCCGCAATCATCGTTGGCGCTGTTTTGGGCTATGTTTTCGACCGTTTTGTTGGTACGGCGCCGTGGGGCATGATTATTTTGCTGCTTCTCGGATTCTGTGCCGGCGTGCTGAATGTTCTGCGCTCCGCGGGCAAGGTGGCGACACCGATGCTCGAGAAGCACGGGCTCGATAAAAAATGAGGCGGAAGCGGCGCTGAGGCGCGGTTTCCTGGTGAGAGGCATCCGCTCGATCGAGCGGGAAAATGAAAGAGAACAAGCGGTGGCAAACGGTCCTACCCATCAGTTCCTGATCTTCAAGATTATCCCGATCGATATCGGCGGAATTGATTTTTCGTTCACCAATGCTTCGCTGTTCATGGTTGCTTCGGCAGTGCTGTCCGCCGGCTTCCTGTATTTCGCGACCTCGGCGCGCAGCGTCATTCCGGGCCGCTCCCAGTCCGTCGCTGAAATGGCCTACGAGTTCATCGCCTCGATGCTGAAAGAAGGGGCGGGAACCAAGGGGATGAAGTTCTTCCCGCTGGTCTTCTCGCTCTTCATGTTCGTGCTGACGGCTAACCTGCTCGGCATGGTTCCCTATTTCTACACCGTCACCAGCCAGATCATCGTCACTTTCGCGCTGGCACTTCTGGTTATCTTGACGGTCATTCTTTACGGCTTCATCAAGCACGGTTTCGGCTTCCTCAAGCTCTTCGTGCCGCAGGGCGTTCCCGGCATTCTCTTGCCGCTGGTGGTGATCATCGAAATCATCTCCTTCCTGTCCCGGCCGATTTCGCTCTCCGTTCGTCTTTTCGCCAACATGCTCGCTGGCCATATCACGCTCAAGGTGTTCGCAGGCTTCGTTGCCTCGCTCGGAGCCCTTGGCGCGCTTGGTATCGGCGGCGCCATTCTTCCCCTCATTATGACCGTCGCCCTCACCGGTCTCGAGTTCCTCGTAGCCTTCCTTCAGGCCTACGTCTTTGCGGTACTGACTTGCATGTACCTCAACGACGCAGTCCATCCGGGCGGCCACTAAGGATTAAGACATTGGCGTCTGCAGGGCGTCAGTCATTCACCGCAACAACCATTTCAAAGGAGTTCAACATGGACGCGGAAGCAGCAAAGTTCATCGGCGCAGGTTTGGCTTGCTTTGGTATGGCCGGCACGGCTCTCGGCCTCGGCAATATCTTCGGCAGCTACTTGTCCGGCGCACTGCGCAATCCGTCTGCCGCTGACAGCCAGTTCGGCCGTCTGGTATTCGGTTTCGCCGTTACGGAAGCTCTGGGCATCTTCTCGCTGCTCATCGCTCTCCTCCTGCTCTTCGCCGTCTGATTTCAGCGGCGTCTAATAGATCACGGTTCGCGAGACAGCGAGCCGTGATTCTTTGTATTTGCAGACCACCTGGAGGTGAGCATGTTTGTGACCCCGGCTTACGCTGACGAAGCACCGCCGGCAGCCGGCGCGGTGCATACGGAAACCGGTGCGCCCGAACAGGGCCATCACGCAGGCGTATTCCCGCCGTTTGACCATACGACCTATCCGTCACAGCTGCTTTGGCTGGTGATCACCTTCGTCATCTTCTACCTCGCTATGCAGAAGATCGTTATTCCGCGCGTTGGCGGCATTCTGGAAAGCCGGCATGACCGTATCGCCCAGGATATCGAAGAAGCTTCGCGCCTGAAGTCCGAGGCCGATGCGGCTGTCGCGACCTATGAAAGCGAATTGGCTGCTGCTCGTGCCAAGGCGAATACGATCGGTGCGACCGCTCGCGATGCCGCCAAGGCCAAGGCTGAGGAAGATCGCAAGGCGATCGAAGCGAGCCTTTCGCAGAAGCTGAAGGCCGCTGAAGCGCGCATCGGTGAAATCAAGACCAAGGCCTTCGCCGATGTCGGCGCGATTGCGGAAGAAACGGCTTCCGCCGTTGTCGAGCAGCTCGTCGGCAACGTTGCCGGCAAGGCTGATGTTGCTTCGGCCGTTGCCGAAGCATCCGCCAAGCGGGAGGGTTGATCCATGTCATTTGCTCTTGACGAAACTTTCTTTGCTTTCGTTGCGCTGCTGCTGTTCATCGGCCTCGTCGTCTATCTGAAGGTTCCGGGCATGATGGCGAAGTCGCTCGACGACCGCGCCGATCAGATCCGCAACGAGCTGGCTGAAGCCAAGCGCCTGCGCGAAGAGGCTCAGCATTTGCTGGCCGAATACCAGCGCAAGCGCAAGGAAGCCGAAGCGGATGCGGCGAATATCGTCGCCGCCGCCGAGCGCGAAGCTGAAATGCTGACGACGGAAGCACGGAAGAAGACGGAGGAATTCGTCGCCAACCGCACCGCGCTCTCCGAGCAGAAGATCAAGCAGGCGGAAGCCGACGCGATGAAGGCGGTTCGTTCCGCCGCCGTCGATCTGGCAATTGCCGCGGCTGAATCCGTCCTTGCCAAGAAGGCCGGCGGCAAAGTTCAATCCGAGCTGTTCAACACCGCTGTTAGCGAAGTGAAGACCCGGCTGAACTAAACGCGTAAGCGATTATTTTTGAAAGGCCCCGCTTCGGCGGGGCTTTTTTGTTTTCGGGCGGTTTTGCGTTTCTCCAGCGTTTGACGCCCGCCGGCGATCGAAACTAGATTGTAGGCTTGGCAGGGGAGGTGGCGGTGCTGACAATGGAGGAAGGCGAGCACCCGTTTCGCAAGGGCGATGTCATCTTTCGGCCCGCTCGCACATGGACGGCGAGCGTGCAGGCATTGCTCGCGGCGCTCCATGCACATGGTTTTACACAGACGCCAGTGCCTGCCGGTTACGACGCCGAGTGGGAGAAGGTGAGTTTCCTTCCCGGTTTGACCGGCGATCTGGATGACAGTGAAGAAATGAGATCCGAGATGGCCTTGCGGTCGGCAGCGTCCCTGTTACGGCGCTATCACGACTGCACGGCGCTGTTGCTGCCGGAGATGGCAGCGCAACAGGAATGGCAACTATCGCCTCGTGCGCCGGTCGAGGTAATCTGCCATGGTGATTTCGCGCCCTACAATGTCGTTCTGAATGAGGGCGTCGTAACAGGCATTATCGATTTTGAGACGGCCCATCCCGGTCCACGCTGCTGGGATCTGGCCTATGCCCTCTATCGCTGGGCGCCTCTGTCCACCGGTATCGCGTCGGAGAGCCTCGGCGGGCTGGACACGCAGATTGGTCGTGCCCGCATCTTCCTCGACGCCTATGGCTTGGAGGTGGAGGGACGCCCGGCGTTGCCGGACATGGTCATCGAACGGCTGGCTGCCCTGGTGGGGTTCATGGAAAGCGAAGCAGCGCGGGGCGTGGAGAAGTATCGTCACGATCTTCAGGAAGGCCATGACCGCATCTACCGGGACGATATTGACTACATCAGCGACACTCGGGAGAGGATCACCGCTGGCCTTGTCGGATGAACGAGGCGGTCGACAGCCGTCAGGCCTCGTCCCTTCGCAGCGGCCGAAAGCTCATGCGATGCAGCGGGCAGGGGCCATGCTTCTCGATGCCGGCGCGATGCTGGGCGGTGCCGTAGCCGGCATGGGCTGCAAAGCCATAGGCTGGGAAGACGTCGCCGGCCCGCGTCATCATCCGGTCACGTGTCACCTTGGCGACGATCGAGGCGGCTGCGATGGAAAAGGAGCGGGCATCGCCCTTGACCACGGCCTTTCCCGGGCAGGTAAGCCCGGCAGGCACATCCAGTCCGTCGGTCAGGACATAACTTGCTGGTATGGCGAGGCCGCAGATGGCGCGGCGCATGGCATCAAGGCTTGCCTTGCGGATATCGGTGACGTCGATGCGGGTAGCGCTCGATGAGGCGATGGAGACCGTCGCGGTGGCAAGAATCTCGATGAATAGCGCCTCACGTCGGGCAGCCGAAAGCTGCTTGGAATCATTCAATCCCTGGGGAATGCGCTCGGGGTCGAGAATGACGGCGGCGGCAACGACCGGCCCTGCCAGGGGGCCGCGCCCGGCTTCATCGGCACCGGCAACAGGCCAATGTCCGGCACGGCGGGCAATCAGCTCCAGCTCGAAGCTTGGAACGATCGGGCCTTCGTCAAAAAGCATGGGAGAATCGGGTGGTCTGCGTGGCATGCGGCAACGCTCGCACACCACCCGATCTCCTGCAAGCCCCCGGTGGATCATGGCGGCGAACCGGGGGGCTCTTCCAGCGGGCAGGGAAACCCGCGAGGAAAGGGGTCAGAGCAACGAGAGCTGCACGCCGCTGCCATCCGGCGGCACGAACAGGTCGTCGCGCAATGCAATATTACGGCGCGTCAATTCCAGCCGTTTGGTCGCCATTTCGAAGCGGCGGCTGATCTGCCAGGCATAGGGGCCGGCGCCCTTCATGCGCTTGCCGAAATCGGCGTCGTAATCCTTGCCGCCGCGCATCGAACGGATCAGCGACATGACGTGGCGATAGCGATCCGGATAGTGCTGCAGCAGCCAGTCGCGGAACAGCGGGCTGACCTCCAGCGGCAGGCGCAGAATGACGTAGCTCGCCTCCATGGCGCCGGCCGCCTTGCCGGCATCGAGGATGCGCTCGATCTCATGGTCGTTGAGGGCAGGGATGATCGGGGCCACCATGATCGCGGTCTGGATGCCAGCCTCGCTCAGCGCCCGGATCGCTTCCAGCCGCCGCTGCGGCGTCGCCGCGCGCGGTTCCATGGTGCGGGCCAGCTTGCGGTCGAGCGTTGTCACCGAGAGGCCGACACGCACCAGATTCTTGGTGGCCATTTCTTTCAGGATATCGATATCGCGCATGACCAGCGCCGATTTGGTGACGATCGCCACCGGATGGTTCGCCTTGTTCAGCACTTCGAGGATCTGGCGCATGATCCGCCATTCCTTCTCGATCGGCTGATAGGGGTCGGTATTGGTGCCGATGGCGATGACGCGCGGCTTGTAGCCGGGCTTTGCAAGCTCCCGTTCCAGAAGCTTCGCGGCATCCGGCTTGGCAAACAGCTTCGCTTCGAAATCCAGCCCCGCCGACAGGCCCATATAGGCGTGCGTCGGTCGGGCGAAACAATAGATGCAGCCATGCTCGCAGCCACGATAGGGATTGATGGACCGGTCAAAGGGAATATCGGGGGATTCGTTGCGGGTGATCGCCGTGCGCGGCTTTTCAATCTGCACTTCGGTTTTGAAGGGCGGCAGCTCTTCGAGGGTCTGCCAGCCGTCATCGAATGTCTCGCGCTGACGCGGCTCAAACCGGCCGCTCGGGTTCAGCCCGGCACCGCGGCCGCGCCGGCGGTCGATCTCGACCCTGAGACCGGTGTCGGCGATCAAAGCATTGGCAATATCTGCCGTATTGGCAGGCGCAAACGCGGCCTGCCCTGCAAGGGACTGCTCGTTCATCGGTAACTCCGGGGGCGGTTTATGACATTGCATGCCGCGTCTAGGCTGATTAAATTCCTATCCGACAAATGAGAACAATGCAAGAACAAAAATCCAGAGAGTTACCCTCATTCGAGGCAAGAGCAGAGGCTGGAACGGCATTTTTCAAGTTGCATATGATTCTTTTCTTAAACGCTCTGGTTTTCGGCTTGGCCGCTGGCAATAAATTGTGCGGCGCTCTATAAATGGGCAATGTTGACGGTCATTATTGAATGCCAGGATCAGGAACCTGAGCTGGCGCAGACATTGGCGGCATTGGTGGTGGGCGCGATCGAAGGGCTCGTCTCCGATGTCGTCGTGCTTGATCACGGCTCGCGTGACGGCACCTCGCGGGTTGCCGACGCCGCCGGCTGCCGTTTTTATTCGCAGTGGGATATCAAGGACATATTGCGCTCGGCGCGGGGCGAGTGGCTGCTTCTGGTCGAGCCCGGCGCGCGCCCGCAGGCGGGCTGGATCGATGAGATCGCCGAATATGTCTCGCTGAACAAGGTGCCGGCCCGCTTCACCGCGTCGCGCGGCTATCGGCGGCCGCTGTTGCAGCGCATCAGACGCAGTTCACCGCCGCTGGAGCTCGGGCTGCTTCTCTCCAAGCGCCAGGCCATTGCAGTCGCAAAGTCCGGTATGCGGCTTGCCGAATTCGCCAAGGGGCAGAAGGGGCGCCGCCTGTCGAGCGAGATCATTCCCTCCTGGGTCGCGCGCGCGGCACGGTAGGCTTGGCCCTGCCGCCAACCCAGATTCCATTTGTAAATACTGGAATAGCTGTCATAATTTTCTTGTGGCGGCCGCTCTCGCGTGTCGCGTCGGGCGGTCGACCATGAAGATGCCGGTATACGGCAGAGCAGGTCAGCAGAACTCTCCTCTTCTGCCGGATTTCCGGCGAAAGGAGGTGCGTCATGGAACGCACGATGTTCAACCGCCTTATCGGAACGGCCGTCTTGGCAACGGCAATCCTTCTCCCCAATGTCGCCGCCGCGCAGGCGACACTCGCTTGCGCCAAGCGCGCCGAAATCGTCGCTTTCCTTGCTGGGAACTATTCCGAGAAACCCTCGGCCATCGGTCAGCTCGATTCAAAGACGATCGTCGAAATCTTCGCGGCTGAAAGCGGCAGTTGGACGATGATGATCACCGATGTCTCCGGTCGCAGCTGCGTCATTCTCACCGGTCAGAATTGGGATTCTATTCCTGTTCTTCCCGGGCCGAAGGCATAGCAATCCAGAAGGCCGGCCGCGTTATCTCAGCGAAACGCCAATCTCAGTTGGAGGCGGAGCCACGTTTCAGGTGCTCGTCGAGGCGCGGCATGATCTCTACGAAATTGCAGGGCATGTGCCGATAGTCGAGCTGTGCCTTTAATATCCCATCCCAGGCATCCTTGCAGGCGCCGGGCGAGCCGGGCAGCACGAAGATGAAAGTGGCGTTGGCGACGCCACCGGTTGCCCGCGACTGGATGGTTGCCGTGCCGATCTTGTCGTAGGAAATGCGATGAAACACCTCGGAAAAGCCGTCCATCCGCTTTTCGAACAGCGGCTCCAGCGCCTCGGGCGTCACGTCGCGGCCGGTAAACCCGGTGCCGCCGGTGGTGATGACGACGTCGATGGTCTTGTCGCGTGTCCAGGCTTCCACCTGGCTGCGGATACGCTCCTTGTCGTCGGGAACGATGGCGCGGGTGGCCAGCCTGTGGCCGGCCTCCGCGATGCGGGCGACCAGCGTGTCGCCGGATTTGTCGTCGGCCAGCGTGCGCGTATCGGAAACGGTCAGCACCGCGATGCCGACGGGAATGAAGGGTCTTGCTTCACCTGGGCCAGCCATCATGCATCTCCCTTGAGTGTTTCCGTCGCCTGGAAATACCAGTCCGGCCGCAGCCTGTGAAGCGATGTGGCCGCCGCAGTTGCCTGCTCAAGATCATGAAACAGGCTGAAACAGGTGGCGCCGGAGCCGGACATGCGGGTCACAAGCGCTCCTTCATCGGCGATCATCTGTGACAGCGTGGCGATTTCACCGCAGAGCGACCGTGCCGGCGGTTCCAGATCGTTGCGCAACTTGCTGATCGCCGCGATCCATGGCGCATGATCGTTCGACGTTTGCGAGGCGAATGCGAAAGGTGGATTGTCCTTGCGGGCAAGGCGGCGAAATACCTCTGGCGTCGAAACGCCGACCAGGGGATTGCCGAGGACCATGGCGAAGGACGGGAAATCCGGCAGCAATTCGATCGCCTCGCCGATGCCGCGCGCGATCAGCGGCCGGCTGGCAAGACACATGGGCACATCGGCCCCGAGCTTGAGAGCGATGGCTGTCATCGTGTCGGAGGGCAGGGCAAGGTTCCAGAGCCGTGCCAGGCCGCGCAGGGTCGCCGCCGCGTCCGCCGAGCCGCCGCCGATGCCCGAGGCGATCGGCAGGTTCTTTTCCAGATGGATATGCACCGGCGGGGCTTCCAAGCCGGCATCGTGGGCGGCCTGCCGCAGCAGGTCGCGCGCTTTCAGCACCAGATTGCCGCCGACATCCGCATCAGCGGCAAGAAGAGGGGAGAAGCGTCCGGAAAGGCTGAATTCGTCGCGCTCACTTGCACGGAAGCCAAGCCGGTCGCCATGCTGCGTAAATGTCACCAGCATGTCGAGCAGGTGATATCCGTCGGCCCGCCGGCCGGTGACATGCAGCGCCAGATTGATCTTGGCGGGCGCTTCCTCCGTGAGGTCGAAATCACCCGCCGCTAAGATCATGGTCATCGGTGGTCTTAGGACTTCTTATCGACTGGTGGCGTATTTGTATTGGGGTCGGTTGCCGGCGGCGGAGTCGGGTCCGGCTGCTTGCTCTTGTCGACCGTCTTGGGGTCGGTGTCGAGCGCCGGCAGGCCTTTTTCGACCTTCTCCTTGATCTTCGGAATATCCGCTTCCTCCGGCTTGGAGGCGAGCGCACGGTTCCACTGGTAGACCGCTTCCAGCTTGCGGTTGACGCGCCAGTAGGCATCGCCGAGATGGTCGTTGATCGTGGGGTCGCCGGCCTTCAGCTGTGCGGCACGCTCCAGCTCGGTCACCGCATCGTCGAAGCGGTTGAGGCGGAAATAGGCCCAGCCGAGCGAATCGACGATGTAGCCGTCATCCGGCTTGAGATCGACAGCCTTGCGGATCATGTCCAGGCCCTGGTCGAGGTTGGTGTTCATGTCGACCCAGGAATAGCCGAGATAGTTCAGCACCTGCGGCTGATCGGGGTTCAGCTCCAGCGCCTTCTTGAAGTTCGGCTCCGCCTGCGGCCACTTCTTCAGTCGCTCATAAGCAATGCCGCGCTGGAAGAACACGGCCCAGTCGCTGCGCTTCGGCACGGGACCGATGACATCGACGGCCTTGTCGTAATTGTCGGCCATGCCCTGGAAGTCCTTGGCGTCGGAAAGAACGCTGCCATAGGCCAGGTAGCTGCGGACATCCTTCGGGTCGGAATCGATCAGCGCCTTCAGGTGCTTGCGCGCGTCGTCGACCTTGCCGGCCTGTGCCAGCGCAAGGCCGAGCTGCAGCTCGGAGATGCGGGCCATCGGCGAATCGTCGGGCACCTTCTTGTAGAAGGAGATGGCGCGGTCGACCTGCTCCTGCTTTTCGGCGAGCCCGCCGAGGAGAACCAGTGTATCGGCGCTCTTGGGATCAAGCGTATTGGCGATCTGCAGATAGAGCGAGACGACATCTTCGGCGCCGTCGCGGTTCAGCGCCGCGCCGATGGTGAAGAGCACGGAGGCAGCGCCTTGCGTGGCGTCGGTCACCTGCTGCTCCGGCTTTTCGCCCTTGTTGATGCTGTCGCGCAGTGCGTTCAACGGCGCGTAGTTGTTGATCAGGTTGTCACCGACCGAAACCGTGTCGAGCGCCTTCTGCTTGTCGCCGGCCTTGCTTTCGAGGCGTGCCAACGCCATGACCGCGCGCATGAAGGTGTCGGGAGCGGTTGCGCCGCCGGCCTTGTCGAGAATGGCGTCGTTCAGGTGCGAGCGGGCGGATTTCACGTCGCCGATGGTGATCGCGATGGCGCCTGCATGATAGTTCTTGAAGATGTTGAACCAGTCCGGGCCCTTCATCTTGTCGATCATGGCGATGGCTTCCTTGCCACGGCCAGCGCCGGCGCGCGCCCATGCAAGCAGCAGATTATTCATCATCCGGTCGAGATCGTTCGGACCGTTATATTTGAGAATGTCCTGCGCGGACTTGTATTCGTGCCGGCGGATGGCGTCCATGCCGCGTACGATCGTGGTGACGCGCTCGACGGAGGGGTCGCTCTTCAGTTCGTTGGCGTATTTCACGCCCTCTTCGAGATTGCCGTTGAGCAGCAATGAGATCATCAGGCGCTGACGGATTTCCAGATTGCCCGGCTCGAGCATCAGGGCCTTTTTGTAGAGCGCGATCGCCGTATCGTAATCATGATCCACATCGGCGGTACGCGCAGCGAGGAAGGCACCCGCGAAGGTGTCGACGGCTTCCGCGTCGAAGACCACCTCGTTCTTGGTGTCTGGCGTTGCCGGAGCATCCTCCGCGCGCACGCTATTCAGCGCCGACATCGAAAGGATCGCCGCCAAGGCTGCGCCCGAGAGGAAACGGATGGCAAGTCTCTGCCGCATTAGAATGCCTTTCATCAAGGGATTGCCAGCGAAGGCGCCGGCGACACAAAGCGTTCGTGTCAACTGATTCACAACAGGATGGCTTTTTTGAAGCGGCGGCGCAAGAAATTCGGGCCGCTGCCGATCAGTTCACCCGTTCGATGCAGAAATCGATCACTTCCATGAGGGCCGATTTCCACGGCGTTTCCGGAAGCGGCGCCAGCGCGTCACGAGCGATGGTGCCGTAGTGAACGGCGCGGGCAATCGTGTCGGTGAGCGCGCCATATTTGGTGATCAGACCCAGTGCCTTTTCCAGGTTCTCGTCGCTGTTGTTGCCGGTCTCGATGGCCTCGCGCCAGAAGGCGCGCTCCTTCTCGGTGCCGCGGCGATAGGCGAGAATGACGGGAAGGGTGATCTTGCCTTCACGGAAGTCGTCGCCGACATTCTTGCCGAGATCGGCGGCCTTGCCGCCGTAATCCAATGCGTCGTCGACGAGCTGGAAGGCGAGGCCGAGATTGGTGCCGTAGGATTTCAGCGCATTGCGCTCGGCCTTGCCGGCATTGGCGACGATCGGGCCGACTTCGGCGGCGGCGGCGAAAAGCGCTGCCGTCTTGGCGCGGATGACGGAGAGATAATCGTCTTCGGTGGTCTCCATGTTCTTGGAGACAGAGAGCTGCAGTACCTCGCCCTCGGCGATGACGCAGGCGGCCGACGACAGCACGTCGAGCGCTTCGAGCGAGCCGACCTCGACCATCATGCGGAAGGCCTGGCCGAGCAGGAAGTCGCCGACGAGAACGCTGGCCTGGTTGCCCCAGATCATGCGGGCCGTGGATTTGCCGCGGCGCAGATCGCTTTCATCCACCACATCGTCATGCAGCAAGGTCGCCGTGTGCAGGAATTCGACCGAGGTCGCGAGCTTGATGTGATTGTCGCCCTGGTAGTTGTAGAGTGCTGCGGAGGCGATGGTCAGCATCGGCCGCAGGCGCTTGCCGCCAGACGAGATCAGGTGCTCCGCCACTTCCGGAATCATCTGCACGTCGGAACCGGCTTTCGACAGGATAAGCTGGTTCACGCGCTCCATATCCGCCTTGGTCAGGTCCACCAATGGCTTGATGGATGCCTGTTTATTCTTGCTTTCTTCAAGCGGTATCACGACGCCCAACTGTCCGGACTCCTGTTCATTTTTCACAAAGCACAATAAGAAGGGGCGCAAGGGGCGGCAAGAGGCGAATTGTCTCGTCGCGTAAATTTGACAGGAAACCCGAGGCTTATGCACGAACTCATCCGTACGAATGATCCCGTTCTACTCTCCTTCGCCGAGAGCTTGATGAAGGATGCCGGGATTCATTGCTTTGTCGCGGATCAGGCCATGAGCATTCTCGAGGGTTCGCTCGGCATGCTGCCGCGCCGTTTTCTGGTGGAGACGGCCCGCGCCGATCAGGCCCGGCGCATCCTCACCGATGCCGGCCTCGGCGACGAGCTGCGCTCCGCGGGCGGCTGAGGTTTTCGTCATGACCGGCCATTCTTCCGAGACGATCGACGCTTTCCATCGCGGTGCCTTCCATGTCGTCCAGCCGAAGGGCAGGGGGCATCGTTCCGGCATGGATGCCATGCTGCTCGCGGCGCTGGTCGCCGATGAGCGCGGCATCAGGGTGGCCGATCTCGGCGCCGGCGCGGGTGCGGCCGGAATGGCGGTGGCCTCGCGGTTGGAGCAGGCCGAGGTGGTGCTGTTCGAGCGTTCCGCGGAAATGGCCGAGTTTGCCCGCAAGAGCCTCGCCCTTGCGGAAAATGCGCGCTTCTCGGCCCGTGTCTCGGTGATCGAAGCCGATGTGACGCTAATCGGCAAGGAGCGCAACGCCGCCGGCCTGATCGACGATAGTTTCCATCATGTCATCATGAACCCGCCCTTCAACGATGCTAGCGACCGGCTGACGCCGGACGCGCTGAAGGCCGAGGCGCATGCCATGACCGACGGCCTGTTCGAGCGCTGGGTACGCACGGCGGGCGCAATCATGATCCCCGGCGGCCAGCTGTCGTTGATCGCCCGGCCGCAATCGATTGGCGAGATCATCGCCGCCTGCGGCCGCCGCTTCGGCGGCATCGAGATCACGCCCATCCATCCGCGCGACGGCGAAAACGCCGTTCGCATTCTGGTGACGGCAATCAAGGGCTCGCGGGCGCGGCTGGCGTTGCGGGCGCCGCTGATCATGCACGGCGAAGGGACGCACAAGTTCTCAGATTTCGTCGATGATCTCAACAATGGCCGTGCCGCCTACGCGCGGAAATGACTGCCATTCCTAGCGGACCGATGAGCCCGCGATTCGTTTGCGGCAAGAATAACCATTCCCGGTTTTACTCATTTCGATCAAAGCGTTGGTATAATCCGCGATAACGGAGGAATATCTGAGATAGCGGCCTTTGCTCGACATCAAGCGGACATGTTTCCATTCTGTTGGAGGAAAGATTATTGGAACGTTTTTTACCTTGAACGTTATTTTTAGTCGTTCTACCTCAATTCTCATTGAAAGCCGAAATACGGCCGAGCACCGGAGATGACCCAGATGAACCCCGCCATGAACATGATGCCGATGATGAACCCGATGATGGGTGGTATGATGAATCCGATGATGAACGGCATGATGATGCCGATGATGAATCCCATGATGGGCGGTATGATGAACCCGATGATGATGGGTCAGATGCCGATGATGAACGGCATGATGCCCATGATGCAGATGATGATGAGCAAGATGACCTGCAAGATGACGCCGAAGGGCATGGTCTGCGAAATGATGCCGATGGAAGGCATGGACAAGGACATGTTCATGGAATGCTGCAAGCGCATGATGTCGTCCGGCATGCCGATGATGATGATGTGCGGCAACATGATGATGTGCTGCATGATGGAAGCAGCCTAATTCCTAGGGGCATCCACTCCCTGGAATAGCAAGCAGACCTCCATCTGCCTCAGGCCGTCCGCAAGGGCGGCCTTTTTGCTTCTCCGGGCAAGAGTTTATTAGCCGCGAACTTCCTCGACATAGGTCGAGACCAGATAGAGCACGGCTTCGCTGCTGGTCATGTTGCGATAGCTGTGAGCGACGTCGGCATCGAAGATCACGGCGTCGCCTTCGCCGAGGATCTGCGGCGGATGCTTGCCAGCGACGATTTCGACCGTGCCCCGTGAGACCACAAGATTTTCGATCGTGCCGTGATGATGCGCCTCGGCGATCTCGGTATGATAGGGCGCGATGCGCAGCTCGTAGAACTCGACCTTGCGCTCGCTTTCATAGGGAAAGAGCGCCCGCGTCTGGAACTTGCCTTCGGAGGCGGACAGCACCTTCGCCTTGGCATGGGTCAGCACCTGCAACGAAGTGTCGTGCGGCTGGGCGATCAGTGAGCCGCAGGGGACATCCAATGCGGCGGCAATCTTCCAGAGGATGCTGATTGTCGGGCTGCTTTTGCCGGTTTCGACCTGTCCGAGCATGGCGCGGCTGACGCCTGAGATTTTTGCCAGCCGATCCAGCGAATAGCCGCGACGCGTGCGCAGTCGGCGAAGGTTTTGGCCCGTCAAAGCCGAGATTTCGTCAACCGACTCGGCTCTCGAGAGCACATGCAGCGGTTCAACGAATTCAAGCGCCATAGTTCGGGTTGCCAAGCGGCATCACCGGGACGAAACCCATGAAAGGGACCCACATCAGGAAAGGCTGCGAAGGCCACGCGGAAGCGGGAGCCTGCTCGACCGGCACGCTCTTGGCGCGGGCGTCACGATAGGCCTGGAAATCGATAATGTTGGCAGCCTGGCTGGACATGCAATGCTCCTGCAGTTCGATGGAATAAATCTATTTTTTTGATCGACGGATGTAGAGGGCGCAGCGCCCAATCTTGAGGGACACGGAGGAATGTTTTTCCGGACCTCTGCGCTAGCGGCGAATGCGCGTCCTCTTCTGTGTCATCGATGAAAAACATGGCCCCCGGAGCAATCCCGCCGTGAAAATGCAATGATCGATGTTGCGTTTGCCGTTTCCATGCATACATCACGGCAGCAAACATCATGATTTAGGGACGTCGAATGGCTGGTTTTTTCAGGCGCATGCTTCCGAAGCGGTTTCGCAAGGAAAGAGTGGTCATCCCGGTCGTCCGGCTGAGCGGCGTCATTGCGTCCGGCGGCGGACCTCTTCGGCAATCGCTCAATCTTGCCGGCATCTCGCAGGCATTGGAAAAGGCTTTTGAGATGAAAGCCGCGCCGGCGGTTGCCCTCGTCGTCAATTCGCCCGGCGGCTCGCCGGTGCAGTCGCGGATGATCTATAACCGCATCCGCGATCTCGCGCAGGAAAAGCAGAAAAAGGTGCTGGTCTTCGTCGAGGACGTCGCGGCATCCGGCGGCTACATGATTGCGCTGGCCGGCGATGAGATCATTGCCGACGCCACCTCCATCGTCGGTTCCATCGGCGTCGTCTCGGGTGGCTTCGGCTTTCCGGAGCTGTTGAAGAAGCTTGGCGTCGAGCGCCGCGTCTATACAGCCGGCGAGAACAAGGTGATCCTCGATCCCTTCCAGCCGGAAAAGGAAAAGGACATCGAATATCTGAAGAGCCTGCAGCTGGAGATCCACAAGGTCTTCATCGATATGGTGCGCGAGCGCCGGGCGGGTAAGCTCACCGACGACGAGACGGTGTTTTCCGGCCTCTTCTGGACCGGCGGACGCGGTCTGGAACTCGGCCTGATCGACGGGCTCGGCGATATGCGCCAAGAGCTGCGGAAGCGCTTTGGCGACAAGACGAAACTCGAGCTGGTTACCACGCCGCGCAGCCTTTTCGGTCGCCGCGCACCCGGCGTTTCGCTTTCGGGCATAGATAACATCGGCGCCGGCCTCGCCTCCGGACTTGCGCAAGCGGCGGAGGAAAAGGCATTGTGGGGACGGTACGGATTGTAATCGGGAGCGCTGCGTAATGCCGCAGATCATATTCTTCGCCGTCGTCATCGGCGGCATCTGGTGGCTTTATCGACGCTTCGTGCGGGATGCGCAAAAGCTCACCGAGAAGTCACGCAGGGCCGAAAACGAACGGCGAACGGGTGCCGTCGGGACGCTGGTGAAGGATCCGAAGACGGGGGAATATCGCGTGAAGCGGGATGACGAGTAGTCATGGACGCAGGGTTGTTCGACAGGATTAAGTCGCTCACCCACCCTAACGCCGCTCCTTTACCCGAGACATCCAATCCGCGCCCGCATAGCTGATGCAGATAATACGGACGACCTTGGTGGCATCATCCACGGTGAAGCACACGACCGCTTTTTCTGAAGCGGGAATTGCCCTCAACGGTGGCGCCATATCGGTGCGTATTGTGCCTATGTGCGGAAAGTCGGCGAGCCTATCGATGAATTCCGTGATTTCATCGGTCTTGGCTAATCCAACGTCGATGCCTGCATAGTTGGAAATGAAGTCGACGATGTCGAAGAGATCGTGTTCGACAAGCGGATGCTTGGTTATCACATAGCGCATGAGCTAACTTATTTGGCGTATTTCTGGCGCAGCTTGTCTTTCACCCTAGCGGCCATTTCCTTGCCGTCCCAGGGTATCCACTGATCTTCGGGCAATTCCATACGCCGCCGAATTTCATCCGCCATGCCGGACACCGCATCATCCGTCGTGCCGTCATGATGCGTCGCCTGGTCAATCTGCTCGATTGCCGCTTCAACAAGGCTGGAGATCGAAGGAAATGCACCTTCCTCGACCATCTTTTCCGCAAGGCGGAGATGGTGCTCGGACAAGGTAATTTCGGTTTTGACGTTCATGATCCTTCTCCAGGGCGGTGCGGAGACACATAGCCATATCTATACGTCATCTCTTGACCCTTGTCTTCCATCGTGGCACCTGTCCGCCAAACCGTTTGTTACCTGAAGAAATCAATCCCATGACCGCCACCGTGCCCGACCATATGAACCCGAAGCGCTCCTTCCAGGCGTTGATCCTGACCCTGCATAACTATTGGGCCGACAAGGGTTGCGCGGTTCTTCAGCCCTACGATATGGAAGTCGGCGCCGGTACGTTCCATCCGGCGACCACGCTGCGCGCGCTGGGGCCGAAGCCGTGGAAGGCCGCCTACGTGCAGCCGTCCCGCCGCCCGTCCGACGGTCGTTATGGTGAAAACCCGAACCGCATGCAGCATTACTATCAGTATCAGGTCATCCTGAAGCCCAATCCGCCGAACCTGCAGGAGCTCTATCTCGGTTCGCTGGCGGCGATCGGTCTCGATCCGCTGGTGCATGACATCCGCTTCGTCGAAGACGATTGGGAAAGCCCGACGCTCGGCGCCTGGGGTCTTGGCTGGGAGTGCTGGTGCGACGGCATGGAAGTGTCGCAGTTCACCTATTTCCAGCAGGTTTGCGGCATCGAGTGCTCACCGGTCGCCGGCGAGCTGACCTATGGCCTCGAGCGCCTTGCAACCTACGTTCAGGGCGTTGACAGCGTCTACGACCTGAATTTCAATGGCCTCGAAGGCGACGAGAAGATCACCTACGGCGATGTCTTCCTGCAGGCCGAGCAGGAATATTCCCGGCATAATTTCGAATATGCCAACACCGAGATGCTGCATCGTCACTTCATCGATGCCGAGAAGGAATGCCTGGCGCTTCTGGCCGCCGGCGCGCCCGGCGACAGCGACAACCAGCGTCTGCACAAATGCGTCTTCCCGGCCTATGACCAGTGCATCAAGGCGAGCCACGTCTTCAACCTGCTCGACGCGCGCGGCGTGATCTCCGTCACCGAGCGCCAGAGCTACATCCTGCGCGTGCGTACGCTCGCCAAGGCATGTGGCGAGGCTTTCCTGCTGACGGATGCCGGCGGTATCAATTGGGGCAGGCAGGCCGCCTAAGCTACTGCCCTGACAGCGAAAGCGGGTGACAATAGTCGCGAAGCCGCATAGTGTCCCCTTGATTGTAATCGCAATGGGGGTTCGCGATGTATATTATCCTGGCGATCATTGTCCTTGCCGCGCTCTATGCGGTTTTCGTCTATAACGGCCTCGTCCGCGCCCGGCAGGTGGCCGAGGAGGCATGGTCCGGCATCGACGTGCAGTTGAAGCGCCGCGCCGATCTGATCCCCAACCTGATTGAAACCGTGAAGGGCTATGCCTCTCATGAGCGCCAGACGCTGGAGGAGGTCGTCGAGCTACGCAACAAGGCGCAGGCTGTGCCGGCCGGCGATGTCGCGGGCCGTGGTGTGGCCGAAGGCCTTCTCGGCCAGGCGCTTGGCCGCGTGATCGCCCTTGCCGAAGCCTATCCGGATCTGAAGGCCAACACGAACTTCCTCGAATTGCAGCGTTCGCTGGAGGGCATCGAAGGCGAGATCCAGATGTCGCGGCGCTATTACAATGGTGCTGCCCGCGACCTGAACGTCAAGGTTGAGAGTTTCCCCTCCAATCTCATCGCCGGCCAGTTCGGTTTCGCCAAGCGCGCTTTCTTCGAGATTACCGACGAGGCCGACCGCGCCGTTCCGACCGTCAAGTTCTGAGATTCCCGCTATCGGTTTTGCATGCGAGGCGGTAAAGGAAGCCGACCGCAGGCCATCGGCCGCTTTCCTGACTGACCAAAGAGAATGATGATGGGTAGAGCCAAACTCACGATTATCCCGCCTGGCAAGCCGTTGACCGGCCGCGCCATGCCGCCGGGATCGAAGTCGATCACCAACCGCGCGCTGCTGCTTGCTGGCCTCGCCAAGGGCACCAGCCGGCTGACCGGCGCGCTGAAGAGCGACGATACCCGCTATATGGCCGAAGCGCTGCGTGCCATGGGCGTGACCATCGATGAGCCCGACGACACGACCTTCATCGTTACCGGCAGCGGCAAGCTTCAGCCGCCGGCCGCACCACTTTTCCTTGGCAATGCCGGCACCGCGACGCGCTTTCTGACGGCCGCCGCCGCGCTGGTCGACGGCAAGGTCGTGGTCGATGGCGATGCCCATATGCGCAAGCGGCCGATCGGCCCGCTGGTCGACGCGCTGCGCTCGCTCGGCATCGATGCATCGACTGAGACCGGCTGCCCGCCGGTCACGATCAACGGCACCGGCCGCTTCGAGGCGAGCCGCGTTCAGATCGACGGCGGCCTCTCCAGCCAATATGTCTCCGCCCTCCTGATGATGGCCGCCGGCGGCGACCGGCCGGTCGATGTCGAACTGCTCGGCGAACATATCGGCGCGCTTGGCTATATCGATCTCACGGTTGCTGCCATGCGCGCTTTCGGCGCCAAGGTCGAGCGCACCAGCCCGGTCACATGGCGCGTCGAGCCAACCGGCTACCACGCGGCGGATTTCCTGATCGAGCCGGATGCCTCGGCTGCAACCTACCTCTGGGCGGCGGAAGCGCTGACCGGCGGCAAGATCGATCTCGGTACGCCGGCGACCGAGTTCTCGCAGCCGGACGCTCGCGCCTACGACCTGATCTCGCAATTCCCGCATTTGCCCGCCGTCATCGACGGATCGCAGATGCAGGACGCCATTCCGACGCTCGCCGTTCTCGCCGCCTTCAACGAGACGCCGGTGCGCTTCGTTGGCATCGCCAACCTCCGGGTCAAGGAATGCGACCGCGTCCGCGCGCTGTCGAGCGGCCTGTCGCGCATCGTTCCCGGTCTCGGCACGGAAGAGGGCGATGATCTCATTGTCGCGTCCGACCCGAGCCTTGCCGGCAAGGTGTTGCCCGCCGAAATCGACAGCTTCGCCGATCACCGTATCGCTATGAGCTTTGCGCTCGCGGGCCTGAAGATCGGCGGCATCACCATTCTCGATCCCGATTGCGTCGCCAAGACCTTCCCGGCCTATTGGCGGGTACTGGCGTCGCTGGGTGTCGCCTACGACGACTAATGCCTCGCTCCCTGGGAGCGTGGATCTACGTTCAAGTCATGCGGCGCCCTCCACCGGGCGCTGCGGGGATCACATGGGGGGTGTGATGATGCGTTGGCTTTCCGGGCTTTTCCTGGCCTTGATCCTGCTATTCTCCGCAACGGCGGCCTTGGCCGCCGAAGCCATCACAAACTTTGCCCAGGCGATTGCCGTCAATCGTGACGGCTCGATGAACGTCACCGAGACCATTGCCGTGAATGCCGAAGGCCGCGCCATCCGTCGCGGCATCTTCCGGGATTTCCCGCTGACCTTCCTTGATGCCGATGGCGGCCGGGCTCAGGTGGATTTCGATGTCGTCTCCGTCGAGCGCGACGGGCAGCCGGAGGAATGGCGGCTTGAGCGGATCGAAGGCGGTGAGCGCATCTATATCGGCAAGGCCGACCAAGGCTCGACGCAATTCCTCCTCAGTCCCGGCCCGCACATCTTCCGCATCACCTACACGACCAACCGGCAAATTCGCTATTTCAACGATCACGACGAACTTTATTGGAACGTCACCGGCAATGGCTGGCTCTTCCCGATCCTGCGGGCCTCGGCCACCGTCACTCTGCCGGATGGGGTGATGGCGCAGCAGCTTGCCTATTACACCGGCCCGATTGGCGGGAAAGGCCAGGATGCAAGCGCCAGCCAGCAAGCGGGCAAGGTCACCTTCGCCACGACGCGCCCATTGGTTCAAGGTGAAGGGCTGACGATTGCCATCAAGCTGCCGAAGGGCGTGATCCTGCCGCCG
The DNA here is from genome assembly GCF_058803745.1 of Rhizobium sp. GW821-FHT14E12. Taxonomy (NCBI): domain Bacteria; kingdom Pseudomonadati; phylum Pseudomonadota; class Alphaproteobacteria; order Hyphomicrobiales; family Rhizobiaceae; genus Rhizobium; species Rhizobium sp. GW821-FHT14E12. The sequence goes on along the minus strand of NZ_JBXAPH010000016.1, from coordinate 1,489 downwards.
AGCAGCGGCCAGCAATGGCGCTGGTTCATCGCCGATCATCTCGACGCGATCATCGCTATTGGCGGTCTGATCCTGCTGTTTGCCTATTATCTCAGGAGCTGGCTCGCCGTCGGGCGCGATCCGCCGCGGGGTGTCATGGTTCCACGTTGGGATCCGCCGGATGGCGTCTCGCCGGCGCTGGTCAACTATATCGACAACAGGGGTTTCTCTGGCGCCGGATGGACGGCGCTGTCGGCGACGGCGATCGATCTTGCCGTGCGCGGCTACGTCATCCTCGACGATCTGAAGGACAAGGTGATCCTCAAGGCCACCGGCAAGACGGCCGGCCGCGATCTGGGCAGTGGCGAGAAGGTGTTGTTCGGCGCAATCGGTCCGTTCGCGCCGCTGGTGATCGACGCGACGAATGGCGAGGCCGTCCAAAAGCTTGGTCAGCAATTCCGCAGCGCCATCGAGCGCGACCATCGCGACGAATATTACAAGGCCAATCGGCTTTATATCGTCATCGGCATTGCTTTGTCGGTCTTGATCCTGGCGGCCATCGTCATCTTCGGTCGCCTGCATGAAAATGCGCTGCCGTTGATCATCGTCCCCGGCTTCCTGTCGATCGTCGTCACCGTCTTTGCCGGCACCATCGGCCGGATGTTCCTTCGCCATGACGCTGGCCTCGGGCGGCGGATTTTCTCGGTCCTCGTCTTCGCCTTCATCGGCTTCGTCATCGTCTCCATCGCCGCCAGTCTTTTCGCGGCTGTCGTCGTGCCGCTGTTGGAAGCGGGAGAACTTCCGTTGCTAGTCGGCATCGTCGGCATCTTCGCCCTCAATGTCGTTTTCTTCTTCCTGATGGGCGCACCGACGCCGATCGGGCGAAAGATGATGGATGGCATTGCTGGCCTGCGGCAATATCTGACGCTTGCCGAACGCGACCGCATGAACATGCAGGGCGCGCCGCAGATGTCGCCGCAGCATTTCGAAAAGCTGCTGCCCTATGCCGTCGCGCTCGGCGTCGAAAAACCTTGGTCAAGCGCTTTCGATGCATGGCTGGCAACGGCCGCGGGTGCCGCGGTCGCCGCAAGTTACGCTCCCGGCTGGTATGTCGGGAATGTCTACGGTGGCAACCTTGGCGGCCGGATCGGAGAATTCTCCTCCTCCATGGCCTCGACCATTGCCTCCACCATTCCAGCGCCAGTCTCCAGTTCCTCCTCCGGCTTTGGCAGCGGAAGTGGCGGTGGTTTCTCAGGCGGGGGTGGCTTCTCCGGTGGCGGCGGCGGTGGTGGAGGTGGTGGTGGGTGGTAATCAAACACCTCCCCCTTGAGGGGGGAGGTCGCCGCGAAGCGGCGGGTGGGGGTGAAAATTGGCTGGCTGCAGAGGCTGCCGCGATCACCCCACCCCGGCCTTCGGCCGACCCTCCCCCTCAAGGGCAGGGCTATCGCATATGAGCGAGGAGTTCGGTTAGGAATTGGTCATCCCATCCGGCCTTTTTGATTTTGCGTCG
>NZ_JBXAPH010000015.1:0-73868 GCF_058803745.1 Rhizobium sp. GW821-FHT14E12 | reverse complement strand
GTACTCCGGATCGACGCCACATGTCATCGACGCTTTCGAAGGACAGATCCATGCGAGCAGCGGTGACCCGTGCCACGTCAGCTTCCGCTAAACCTCGTACCATGCGCATGCCGAGGCGAACGGCATGACGATCACTTCCTTCGATAGGCTCCAGCGTACAATCCCAGCGGGATCGGTTGACGCAAACGGGTCGGACTTCGACCCCATGCCGTCTGGCATCCTGAACGATCTGGGCAGGGGCATAGAAACCCATGGGCTGGGAATTGAGAAGCGCCGCACAGAAGGCGTCGGGATGGTGACACTTAACCCAGCTGGAGGCATAGGCAACCAGCGCAAAGGATGCTGCGTGGCTTTCGGGAAAACCATAGGAGCCGAACCCTTCGAGCTGGCTGAACGTTTTCTCGGCGAATTCCGGCGTGTAGCCATTGTCCACCATGCCCGAGACGAGCTTGTCCTTGAACTTCGACACGCCGCCCGTGTGCTTGAAGGTCGCCATGCTCTTACGGAGTTGGTCGGCCTCGCCACCTGTAAATCCTGCGCAGACCATCGCGACCTTCATCGCGCTCTCCTGAAATAGCGGGACGCCGAGGGTCTTACCGAGCACGGCCTCCAATTCTGGAGTCGGGTATTCGACTTCCTCCTTGCCCTCTCGCCTGCGCAGATAAGGATGAACCATGTCGCCCTGGATCGGGCCGGGGCGAACGATCGCCACCTGAATGACGAGATCATAGAAGGTCCGTGGCTTTAACCTTGGAAGCATCGCCATTTGGGCGCGAGATTCGATTTGGAAGGTGCCGAGGGTGTCGGCCTTGCGGATCATCGCGTAGGTGGTCGGGTCTTCCTGCGGGATTTTCGCCAGATCGAGGTCGACATCCTTGTGCCGCCTGATGAGGTCAAAGGCTTTGGCCATGCAGGTCAGCATGCCGATGGCGAGCACATCAACTTTCATGAATTTCAAAGCTTCGATGTCGTCCTTGTCCCATTCGATCACCTGGCGATCGACCATGGTTGCTGGTTCGATGGGTACAAGGTCATCCAGACGATCATGCGTCAGCACGAACCCACCCGGATGCTGTCCCAAGTGTCGAGGTGCGCCCATGAGCTGCTGGGCCAGTTTGAGTGTAAGAGCCAGTCGGCGATCATCTGGATTGAGGCCCTGTTCCTTGAGCCTACGCTCACTCACCAGCTCTTCGGACCAATCCCACATCCCCGAGGAGAGTGCCTTGATAATGTCCTCGGGTAAGCCGAGCGCCTTGCCGACATCCCGGATTGCGCCCTTTGCCCGATACCGGGTTACCGTTGAGCAGAGCGCGGCCTTGTCTTTACCGTATGTCTTGTAAATCCACTGAATGACCTCCTCGCGCCGCTCGTGTTCGAAGTCGACGTCGATATCAGGCGGCTCATCGCGCTCCTTGGAAACAAAGCGCTCGAATAGGAGATCATTCGTTTCGGGATCGATGGATGTTATCCCGAGGATGTAGCAGATCGCCGAGTTGGCAGCGGATCCACGCCCTTGGCAGATGATCCCTTGACTGCGGGCGAACCGAACGATGCTGAAGACCGTCAGAAAATACGGCGCGTATTTCATCTCTTTGATGAGATCGAGTTCGTGCCGGACAGACCGGAGTACCTTCCGGGGCAAACCTTCTGGATAACGGTTTGGGATGGATTGACGGACATAGTGCTCCAGCGATTGCTGGGCATCCATCCCCTCTACGATTGCTTCCTCGGGATATTGGTAGGTCAGCTCCTCCAGCGAGAATTTGCAGCGATCGACGATCTCCATTGTCCTTGCCAAAGCCTCAGGATATCTCGGGAACAAGCGCTCCATTTCCTCAGGCGGTTTCAGGTACCGATCCGCGTGCCTTTCGCGCGCGAAGCCCACTTCATCTATCGTTGTGTTGTTGCGGATGCAGGTGACAACATCTTGAAGCTGTCGGCGGCTAGGCTCGTGAAAGAGGACGTCGTTGGTGACGACGGTCCTGACCTTATGCTTCGCCCCCAGATTCGAAATCTCGTGCAGCCGCAGCTGGTCGTTCGGGCGTCGCCTCAGACTAAGGGCGACATAGGCCCGGTTTCCGAAAATATCGGCCAATTTCCGAAGCTGGACCGCGCAGACCTCGTCGGCAAGGTCAGGCACGAGGACCCCGATCAGACCTTCCGCGTAGAGAGAGACATCCTCGATATGAAGAATGCAATTATTCTTGCCGCCGCGTCCCTTGCCGAGGGTCAGAAGCCGGGTCAGGCGGGAGTAGGCCGCGCGGTCGGTCGGATACACCAGAACTGACATGCCATCCTGCAGGTCTAGGCGACATCCAACGACCAAACGAAGTCCGGTCGCCCGTGATGCTTCCAAGGCGCGAACGATCCCAGCGAGGCTGTTTCGATCGCAGATCCCAAGCGCCTCGATTCCAAGCATCTTTGCGGCCCCAAATAGTTCGTCGGCAGAAGATGCGCCGCGAAGGAAGGAGAAATGGGTCGTGACCTGCAACTCGGCGTACGTCATGCGAAGATCCCGTGCAGGAACCAGCGATGCGACCCCGTCTCTGGATCGACGCCGTCACCGCTGCGATAGATCCAGAATCGCTCACCGCCGTCGTCCTCGATGACGAAGTAATCGCGCACCGCTTCCAGCTCGCTGTCACGCTTCCACCATTCCCCAAAAATCCGCTCCGGTCCGTCAGCACGCTTTACTCTTCGTCGCTTTCCCCGCCACGTAATGCTGGCAGGTGGATGATCAGGCATCAGCGCTATGGCTTCGATCTGTTCGGGATGAGCGAGCAGTCGTATCGGCCGTGGCCATTGGCTGGGCCACGTCGCCTTGACATCTGGGGCGGCAGCTCCAATCCGCGTTGTACTGCGTTCAGGAACATCGGAGGGGATCGGGGCAACACGATAGACGCGCTGCCCTCTGTTGCCGAACACGTCGATCAGCGGTGTGATGTCATCGTCTTGTTCGATCATCAGATCGGAAGATCGTTGCTCCTCCTCAAGCGGCTGAGAAAACACAGCGACGAGGGTCAATTTCTCGATCCCGAAACCCGGTTCGATCTTTTCGGTGCGATCCCGGAACAGCTTGGTCAACCAGGCGACGTCGCGGGCAGGCTTGGCCGTTCCTGCTCGTATGGCCTGCCTTGTGCCATCGACCTTCTCGACAATGAGGTCGGTTCTACGGATACCCAGTCCCTTGCACTCCAACTCGGCGACAAGCTGCACGATAAGGCGTTCGACATACTTGTTGATCGTTTCCGCAGCACCGATGGGCTCGGCAAAGGAACGACTGACCTCGATCAGTTCGGGCGTCCGGATGGGGTCGATAGGTTCTCCGACCCGGCCGAACATTTGATCCAGCCGTCTTCCGATTTCGGGGCCGAAGCGAAGCGTCAACGGCGCACGAGGCGTCGCAGACAATTCGCCGATGGTTTTGAAGCCAAGCACCCGTAGATCTCCAACGATCTTGTCCGGCAGCCGAAGGCGCGAGATCGGCAGATGCTCAACGGCACGGGCCGTCTCCCCAGACGGGATGATGACAATCTCCCTATTGGTGGCGCGCGCGCAGGCATGAGCCGCACCCCACGTGTCGGCGATAGCCACATGGGGTGTAAGTCCCCGCGCCCGAAAACGGTTGGCGATCCCGGTCAGCATGGGCAATTCTCCACCCTGCAGGTGATCCGCACCCTCGGTATCCATGACGATCCCATCGGAACCATCCATCGCAACGATCGGTGAATACTGAGTGAGGGCCCAAAGCGTGATCCGCTCGAGAGCGACCATATCGGCAGAGGGATCGGCCTCGATTATCAGGAGTTCCCTGAACAGTGCCTGCGCCTCGGCCGCCTTCATGCCAACACGAACACCCGCCTCCCGCGCTGAGATATCAGCCGCGGACACCCATCGTTTGGAGCCGCTTCTGGCAATGACCGCGATCGGTTGCTCAGGCAAAAAGGCGGGATTTGCCCGTCTGATCCTGTCGGTCGCCAGGTCCGGTAGAAATATCGATACGACCCGAGGCATCACACGCTCCAACTACAAACTCTGCGCATTCGCCTGCTTTCACCCTCATCAACTCCAGAAACCACCTTGGCCTGCCGATACCCGGAACGGGCAGCTCTTCAGATGGCAGTAGGCTAACTCTCCAGCGTGTCGTCGACGCGGTCGGTTGTCCGAAATCCGACGCTTCCGTCTGCCTGCGCCAGCGCCTGACGGCGAGACCCATGGTGCCTGTCTTCTCCGCTGCCAATTGCAGGCGTCGAGAGGCGACCATCGGCAGACGAACGATCTCGCCGACGACAGCGCCGAGGCCGCCAAATGAAAGGGCTTCTTCCATCGACGCTAGGACATCTTCCTCCCTGTCGGCCTCGACAAAGACGACCCGATCCGGGTGCAGGCCAGCTTGAGCCAGAGCAGGAAAGAAGAGGTCTGGGCGCGTAAGGCACCAAACGATCTTCCCCTTGGTCCGCGCGGCAATTCCGGCCACGAACAAGGCTGCTGCCGCGCCGTCCACGACGCCAGCGCCTCCTCCTGCGAACTCGTGCAATGCCCCGTAAGCAAGGCCACCACCGGGAAGAACGGCGTCAATCTCGCGAACTCCGAACGGCAGACAGTCGGCCTTGCGCGCAACGCTTCGCTCAAGTGCTGCGATGCGGGTACGAAGATCCGATATGACGTGCTCACGGGCAGCCGTCATTATTCACTGAATCCTTCGGTTCGTGGGGTGGAAACACGACCTGATGTCGTCATAAATGATTTATGTTCCCGTTCTGTTCCCAAACAAGAATTGAGTCAAGATGAGTCAATGCAGGAATTTATTCCCTTAATTTTAGGGATTTTGAAATTACCGAGATGAATCAAATCTGTAGGTCGAAGAACGAATGAAGAGTCGCCGAGCAATATTTTGGGAGAATATGACGTTTGGCAGGACTACAGCGGTTTGTCGCTAGGAAGGGGCTTGATTTTCTTTCGACCCAAGGCCCGTCGCATTCACTGTATAATTCATCAGTTGTCATGGGGCGAAACCGATGATTAGTTTCCGCTTATGGACACGAAACTCTCAGATTTGAAACTGAAACCATGGCTTCTCTCGGAACTCAACCAGTTGAGCTACGAGACGGTGAACGATATGGCTCATCTCTCTGTTGTGGAATCTCTCAGGATACCCGGCATGGGTGGTAGGGATTGGCAGAAGATTGCGAAGGCACAGGGCAGGGAACCTTATCCGAGGAAAAGGCGACCCTCCTCTGGGTAGGACATCCTACAACAGCAAGGCATTCCCTGCGTCTGGCGTCTTCTTCTTCACCCACAGATCGCGGGTCCGTTCGATCTCCATTAGTTCGGGAGGAAATACGCGTTTCTGGAGCGCGACCAGATCCTCGAAACTGCCCTTCATCCATTGCTCGTATTCGCTCGGGTGAAGAAGCACTGGCATCCGGTCGTGTACGGGCGATACGGCTTCGTTGGCGTCCGTCATCGCTCCGGAATAGACTGGTCCCCACTCGTCGGACACCCGCCAGAGGCCGCCCCATGCGAAAATCGGCTCATCGCGAAGACTGAACCAGGTGCGGGTTTTTGATCCTTTCGGGCCCTCCGCCTCGGCGAACTGGGTAACGGGGATGAGGCAGCGCCACTGAGGCTTGCGCGCAACTCCGACCCACATTGGCTTCGTCAAGTCGGCGATGTTGTTCACAGGTATCGGCTTCGCATCGGGCTTCATTGTCTTGAGGCGCAACGGAAAGCCCCAGGTCATCGACCGCATCTCCCGAGCGCCATCTTGCTCGATGACGGCAATTCCCGGTGTGCCGGGATAGACCTCCTCGGGCGCGTTCGATTGAACCGGGTTAGCGACCCCAAAATAGCGGGCAACTTCGTCTGCGGATTTCCGAACCGTATACAAATTGCACATGCTGCTGCGATCCTTTCGAGCAGAGGGCGCGTTAAGCGGGACTAGATTGGCATGGACTCGCGGCGGAGGAAAGATTTCGAGCGTGGAGGCATTCCGCTCCTCCATAGATCGCGAGTTTGGAACACCTCGAATTCATCCGACGGTAAAGGCTCACGGAACTGGAATGCGATGACGTCTTTTATGTTCCCGTGCAGCCAGAGATCCCATTCCGACTTCTTAAGGAGAACTGGCATGCGGTCGTTGAACGGCCGCACCAGCTCGTTGGCCGTCATCGTCATACCCGCAAACACGGGACCGAATTCTTGAGTGTTCCGGCAGAACCCCGCCCAAGCCAGCAAAGGCTCCTTCGAGTTCGTGAACCACGCTCTGGTCTTTCGCCCCTTTGGCCCATCCGGATTGGCAAAATGGGTAATCGGGATGAGACAACGATATCGAGGATCGACGACGATGTGGTCCCAGAGAGGATTTGTCAGGTCAGCAACCAGACCGATGCGACCCGGCGGCTCACCATTCAATTGCATATCCCGCGTCTGGCGTGGAAAGCCCCAAGACACCGATTTCAGCAGTCGAAGGCCGTCCTTTTCGAGGACGATCAAGCCCGGTGTTCCTTCGATTGTCTCGCTCGGGACGGAGACCGAAGATGACACATCGACATCGAAATGCTTCGCGATCTCCTCGGCCGTCCGCGCGACTGCAAACAGTCTGGACATGAAACCAGCCTCGCCGCCTCAGATTTTCTCTAAATAACATATGAACAAAAAGTGAACAAGCTGTTTGCGATAGTTGCGCAAAGAAGATTGCTAGGATGTCGTACGAAAGCCTGGCCGTTGACAACGGCTGCGGAGTTGGGTTGCTTTCACGTCAAGTGATGCGGGGCACTTATTTGTTGAGGAGCTTCGGGAGCCGACGGACGAGATTTCCGCTAATGGTTGAGCCGGATGTAGAAGTCAGATGATGGACGATTTCACAGGTAAGACGACAGCGGAGCTATTGACGACGCACGCGGCGATCATGGAAGAGCTGCGCAGTCGGAATATTGTCAGGAGTGCCAACAATCCCACGGGAGACCTGGCGGAATACCTCTTCTGTGCTGCATTTGGCTGGCAGCAGGCGGCAAATTCGGTCAAAAGCTACGACGCCATCGACGCCGCGGGCATCAAATATCAGATCAAAGGCCGCCGCATTCATCAGCGCAATAAGTCTCGCCAGCTCTCTGCAATCCGTGATCTGAACGGTTTCGATATACTGGCTGTCGTCCTCTTTGATGATGATTACAAAATCACCCGGGCGGCGTTGATATCCGCAGCCACGATCAGGGCAGGGGCGACCTATATCGAACATACCAACAGCTATCGATTCATGGCGAGAGACGCTGTCTGGAGCATGAGTGATGTTGTCGATGTGACTGAGAAATTGCTGGCGGTCCCCTGAACGGGTGGCCGCCTCGTCTTAAAGAGCGCCTTATATTACATTGAAAGAATTTAGAGATTGAACTTGACGCTACGGTCAAGTTGAACTACATACTGGTTTCAGTATATAGGGAAAATGATATGGAACGCTTAATCTACGATAACGTCTTCGAGGCTCTCGTCGACGATAAGGATGAAGCGGCCGACCTGAGCTTCCGAGCTGGTTTGATTTCCGCGCTCGTCGATCTAGTTGAGGATCGCGGCTGGAAACAGGCCGATTTGGCAGAGGCATTAGGTATCCCACAGCCCCGAGTTAGCGAGCTAATGCGCGGGAAAATTCACTTGTTCTCCGCAGACAGGCTCATAGGTTACCTCGCGCGCCTGGGCGTCCGTTTCAAACCATCTTTCGACCAGCACAAGGTTGTTTGCGCTGTTGAAATGACAGAGGCCGCTTGACGCGGCCTCAGATGTCTTTCTACTTTTTCCTCTTCTTCCTTTCGTCTTCCGCTACCAATGCCATCATCGCTTTGTAGCGCTCTTTCACCGTTTCCATCGCCGCCCTGTCGACCCCATTCGTGGTCTTCGTGAAGGCATGCAGTACGAAGACTTTGTCTCCGTGCTTGGCGCAGTAGACGCACCGAAATGCGGGACTTCCGTTTTCGATTAGCTCGATCACCCCAGGTCCGATTCCAGTAAGATACTTGAAATCTGATAGGGGGTTTTTGCCCTCTTGCACCCTCTGCAGATCGACGCCGAACTGAAGGCCGATCTCCTTTGGAAGTTTCTTGAGTGACTTTTCAGCAGAACTATTCACGAACCCCAGTTGTAGCTTTTCCAAAATTTACCTCTCAGTCTCACATAGCACCTCTCTTTCCCGCTTGCGGTAGCTAGCGGATCCTAAGTCTGTCGGTGTTTGGGATTGTTTGAGGCAAACGCCAAAAACCGTTGACATGCCTATATATAGCGCATATCACCGGGGTAGTCAACTGTGGGTTACGGAATTATCCTATGGTCCGAACATACCGCTAGCCGTAAAGCCTGTCAAGAACTTTTTTCGAATTTCGTACTGGACTTTTCAGACCACGCTGTCACAGCGCTCTATTCTCAGTCTAGTTTTGCGAACCTTGGCGTGTTCGCTTGCAGTGCTTAGCATGTATTGCAGCGATCCTACTGAACCCCCGTAGAACAAGAGTTACCAGCCTGCTGTGGTAGCTAAGTTCCCTTAGGTGCAGATCGCTCAAATGGAAATTTCGCGCCTTGGCCTCCGATAACATTCCTTATCGGACGTTATGAATTAAATTGTTAATCTTTATCTAAGCTCGACAATTAATTTGAAATGAGGAAAAGTAACTCTGCTATTACGGAGGCTCCTTATGAAGCGAACAGTTGTGGCGGTTGTAGTAATGGGTTTCGGATTGTGTAGTCAGCCGCATGTCGCGGCTAGCAAAACAGCCATTGGAGCGGCTCTACAGGCGTGCTTAGAAGTAGCAATTAGCCATGGGGTAAATAAAACTACAATAGACGGTAGTACATCTCCAGAAATTACTCTTTGGTGTAGTGGCGATGAAGCACGAACACTGTATGATGAAATAGGTATATTCGTCACCACGAAAGATTATGTAACACAAAGGGGCGATAAACATCACTTGCGTTGGTTCGGCGCTACGCATGCGCCCGGTTCCTCTCAATGCTTCAACATTTATGAAACTGCAGATCGCCATCCGGCGAATGATTTCATTTGCCATATACGCATGGACCTTGATGATTTTATCCCGAACAACTTCTAATCCAATCGTTAGTATTCCTTATTGGGCACTAGGATCGGACTAGCTCGCATGGAAGCAGTTCAATTTCCATCCTGATCTGGGAGCAATTTGGTGTTCGGCGATAGATCTATCTGACGCTTGCCAAAATCCGACCGCATGACAGCTACATCCGAGGTGACGCGCTCAATTCGAGAATTCAAATCACCTGCAGCGGCATGCAAGATCGCGTGGGTTTCCTTCACTATATCTAATTTGTTCTCGATACCCATCATTTTCATTTCATGTCTCAAATCGCGAACGTCTTGGCCTAAAGCCTCTATCGTCGCCGCCATTTCTTTCTGAATTGCTTTCAATTCCTTGACCTGTTCAACGATCTGCAGGGTATCAGCAATCTCTCGTGCGGCGTCCGCTACCTTTTTCTTAAACATCATCTCGTGCCACCGCCCGTTTCATCGCCTCGCGTATGAATTCAGTCTGCTTTCCGACTGGTTCCAGTTCATTTGCGCCTAGCATTTCGAGCGCAAGATTGCGGGCAGCCGTCCAGTCCTCTTCACTCATGACTTCTGGAGCGTTCTCTTCAGCGGGCAAAACCTCAATGACAGCAACTCTCGATCCGTGGACTACAAGTTGGGCACCGGATTGTTCGAGCTTGGTTTTGATCTCGGCTGCTTCCGCTTTCGAGATTGCTTCCTTAACGGCCCGCGGGGCCCTTTCGACAAGGTCCTTTGCTTCCTTGAGACCCAGGCCAGTGATGGCGCGGAGTTCTTTGATAACATTGATCCGATTCGGCCCCGCTTCAGTCAGGATTACGTCGAATTCGGCCTCCCCTCCTGCGGCAACCCCAGAAGACCCTTCTTCCCCCGCTTTCGCTACTGGTGCGGAGGCGGAAACTCCCCATTTCTCTTCCAAAAGTTTAGAAAGCTCAGCCGCATCCAATGTGGTCAAACTTAGGAGGCGTCCCTCAATTATTGATTTATCTTTCGCCATTGTGCACCTCTTCCACGAGTGTCCACTATCCCAAGGGTAAGTAAAGTAATTTTACCTAGTATACTCCCATTTGACCGCAGCCACGGCCGTCTTGGGATCGATGTTCAAGGGACAACTCCGATTCTCGCTTTCGACGGCCAAAATAGCCAGTTCTTTTCCGCACAAAAATTAGCGACGAAATCGCCAGCTACAAAAGGTCTCGGGATGGTGTTGTTGATTACGCTTTGCGATAGCTCCCGGTCCGAAAGGCTGAGGTCGAACCATTCCTTCTCATGGGGTGTCCAGACAACGTTGTCGGGCAGAAGAACTTTCAGGCGAGGTGCGTCTTCCGCGAGTTGGCACCAGATGGCAGCGCCAATCTCAGTGATCTCCACCTTCTGTTGCGCGCGCTTTTCAACGCGGGCCAACAGAGCCGCAAAGACAAACCACGCCCATCTTCGCGAGTTTATCTCATCGCTCTTATTCTTCTCGAGCTGTTCGACTGCTACCCGGATGAAATCTTCAATCGTGGTTGGTTCCAGCTGGTGATGCTTCGCGGCCATTGCAACCCCGGAGAGGGTCGATAGGAGGTTTACATAAGCGACCAAACTATGCGCCCGCGTTGCAGCATCGATCTCAGTATAGAATTTGGACACTGCTCTTGCGAATGAAAGGTCATCAAGCGCCAGTAGAGCAAGAAACTGGTTTTCCTTCTTTTTCTTCCACCACATCTTGGCTCCTTGGTCGCTTGTGCGGACTTCGGACGTGATCCCACGCCCCGAGGACTTGCCTGGCTACAGCCTCACTGCAATCCAAATCCGCTGGATATCTTTACGGTTGTTTCACTTTGAATCAACCCGGATTAGGCGTGTTAAGGTGTCGGTTACCGCGTTCGGGCTCAAGTGCGATTGTGGATATCAGGCTACTTCACAAGTAACCCGATGGGTCCCTATGTTGGCGAGGCAATATCTTACCAACGGGAAGCAAAAACATGACGACAAGCCTTGTTTTGCCCCCCGATCAAGCCCGCCTTCTAAAGCAAGTGGCCGCAGCCCGTATGATGCGGGGGTCGATGCAACAAGCATCGGTATCGGAAGTCATCCGGCAGCTCATAACCGAAAATGAAGAAGCTTTGCGGGCAGAGATCGCAAGGGAGCAAACCGTATGACCGAACACCAGCGAAATGTAATAGCTGCCGATGAAGTGCCAGCGATCGATGGCTCGCCAACCAACGCAGGGTCGCCCACGACACGGGATAGCCAGGCGAAGCCCGAGGAATATCCCGACGGCATCAATCCCCGTTGGGATGTTACCCAGATCGCTACTCGTGGGCATGTCCTTATTGGCCGCCTGGAATACATCTTCGAGAAGACCAAGTTTCCTGCCATCTGGTTGTGGCTGCTATTGATCGTCCTCACCTTGTTGATGTTCAACGGCAAGATCGCCGCCTTCGGCCCTCGTCTCATGTATTTTGACGAACGTGGCATATTCCAGCAGATGCTGACCTTCAATCCAGACACCTACTTCGACATTGGCGGGGGTCTTCGAACTGGCCCCGATCTGGCTTGGCTCGGCCGCTATGCCCCTACTCCCGAGAGCCTGTCTGTTGCCGATCATGAGGCGCTGATCGCGGCTGTCGTCGCTGACAGCGCCAAGTATGGGGCCGATGGTGCAGCATGGGAGCAGGTTGCCTTGCTGAAAACTCAACCGATGATAACCCGTCCCGCGAAGGCCTTCGCTGAGAAGTCAGCCGAGCTGCGGAACGGTGTCATCGCGATCCCCGAAAACGGCCACGACATCATCGTGTCCGCCTACGTCGAAGGTCGTTGGGCCTTCACCATCATTCGCGGTGGCAATTGCGCCTCATTGGTTGGCCCTGCCGTTAAGCAGTGCAGCAATCAGACCCGTGAGGCCGGACGGTGGAGTGATGTGACCGTCGCAACGATCAAAACCCTCAAGCCGAAGGAGTAAGACCATGCAGGAATTACTTGGGCTCATCGCATTCTTTTTCACGTACCCGTTCCTGCTAATCTATCGAACGATCAGACGGGTCGTGAATTCCGCATCTTGGTTTGTTGCGCGCCTACTGCGGCTCGACAGACTTGTCTCTAAAATGTCCGGATGGCTGATCCGCCGCTCGGATGGTTTCTTCGCCACGCATCGAGATCCGCTGCTTCGCGGCGATCTGCTAGCTCACGCCGAGAACGAATATCCCCGCGACATCTTCCCGACCGCTTGGGAAGACATACCCGACGACGTTCGACATGAACTTGTTTGGGATGGCCGCCTGCTCAATGGCCGCAGAGTTGCCGAACTTGCGAAAGCAAAGATCACCGACGAAGTGGTCGGCAATGCGCTTGTCCGCTCGGGAGTTCATGCGCTTTCGCTCACACTGCTGATCGTGGCGATCCCGATGTTCTTTGTTGCAGTAGACGCTGGCCGCGGGCTTTCTGCCTTGCTCGGTCCGCACACCCCCTTCCCTACGTGGGCGTGGGACAACGGCGCTTACTTGCCTATCGCCGCCTGGTCGATTCTGACGGTGATCGAACGCCTCGCGTTTCTGCTGCAGGTTGCCATAATGTCGGGCCTTGGCCTTATCGCATTCCCGCTCTTCTGGTTGTTTGCCTTCGGGGCTGCCATGAATAGCGCCTGGAATACCGCGTCCGCCAACTACCGGGTGGCAACGCGAGACTCCGAAGTGTTCTGGAAATCGAATTTCCTTACCCGCCAAAACCAATATCTCGCCTATTGCCGAGAGGTGGACAACGCCTGCCATCGCCTCAAGGACCAGCCGATCATCGCAGTCGGCGAAGCTACGGGTTTGATCCGAGGCCGCGGCGACATGGAAGCGCCGGATCGCGGGACAATCGTGTCCTTTGACGGCGAGAGCATTCGGCAACACACGCTGGTCGGCGGTGGCACTGGTTCGGGCAAGACCCGCTTGATCATGCGCCCGTTGTTCAAACGCATCATGAAGGCCAATTGGGGTCCGTCCCATAGGATTGGAGCCTATGTAACGGACGGCAAGGGAACCTTGTGGAAGGACCTCGCGCCTGTTGTCGCCGACCGTACGGATACCGCGATCCTTGGCACGGGTGAAGGACAGTTCGGCCTTGATCTCTGCCAAGGCATGAGCCCGCTCGAGATCTCGACCACGTTCAAAGCGGTGGCTGGCCAAATCAACGGCGAGACGAAAGACAGCTTCTGGCCGGAAAGCGCGTCGCTGTTGCTCATGCACTCGGCCGCTGTTGCACGTGCACTCCACCTGCATAAACCGACGCTGGACGAGTGGAAGCGCCGTCGTGGACACGCGCCGTACTCTCTTATCGGCATTGCGCGTCTGGCATCTGAGCAGTCTTCCATGGAGGGTGCATTCGAACTGATCGGCGCGTTCCTCGATGACCTCGACGAAGACAGCCTCACGACCGAGGAGCGAGAAGTCCTCCGTGCCGCTTCGGACTCGAGAGACTGGCTTGCGAATTCCCATTTCAAACTCGCAGACACTACCAAGGGCTCGATCGTCGCGAACGTCTCGTCCGTTCTCGGCAAGCTTTCCGGTGCGCCTGACGTATCCAAGCGCTTCTGCTCAGGAGCCTTCGAGAACATGGTAGACGTGGATCATGCACTCAAAGGCGGTATCCTTTTCGTCGCTATCGGGGAAACTGAGCATGGTATGGCAGGCAAAGTCGTGAATTGCTGGCTCAAGACCCGCCTGTATATCCTAGCCAAGCGCCGCCTCCAGACAGATCCGGAAGGTTGTCAGAATACGTCTTGCGCTCTGTTCGCGGATGAATTCCAGATGCTTGCAACCGTCGGTCCTGACACCGATACAACCTTCTGGAATATAGCTCGCGAGACAGGTGTATTTTTGGTTGCGGCTACGCAATCGGTGGCCGCTCTAAATCAGGCTATCGGTAAGGAGGCGACCGCTAATCTGATGAACCTCCTGCGCTCCAAGATCATCTTGAAGACCGAGGAAGTCGAAACGCTGCAATACGTGAAACAGCTGGCAGGCGAGGTCGCCCGTGGTTGGGAATACGAACCAAACTTCTATGCCACGCAAGCGACCAGACAGTTCGAGATCGGCAATGGCGGCCAGCCCCGTATCTCGGTCAACGGATTCCAAGGATTGTTCCCGCAAACCTTTACGGCCTCGACCGAGCAGGCAGCGCCCTATAGTGCAAGCCATCTTGCGGCGATGTGGCAGCGGGCTTCGAATCCGGTTGGCCACGGAACGGTTGACACCGGGGACGGCGGGGCTAGCCAGAACGCACAGTCGATGGCAATGCGTGAAGAAGATCAGAACCGTGCGACTTATACGGGATCACTGCAAATCCGTCCGAAGATCGACACGGACGAACTCCTTGTCGGCTCTGGCATGGCCTTTGCAATCATTCAGCGAGCTGGCGGTGACCGCATGGACATCATCGACCTCGACATTGCAGCCTAAGCGGCGATCGATGAAGACGACCGGAAAGGGGGCTTAACGGCCCCCTTTTTTGCGCCGGGAGTAGGGCCGAAACAAGACTCGGAGAGGCGGAAAATATTAACAAATCACCTTCCAAAATGTTGGCATTTTAGGGCTGAAATTATTGCGGCTTAAAGGTTTGCGAGTGTAGCGAAATTATTGATATTACTACATTATTTTGTTGCTATTGGAACCCGATGGGTTATACATTGTAGCCGTTGAATTTTGGCCGTTCTGGAGGGCAAAATTAATGCGTGCTATCGCCTTCGCCATCATCCTCGTGCCGATCTTTGCCACCTTTGTGGCTTCGCAGCAGGCGAACCGTAATCTCCAGAATTGCTGGAAGAAATACGGGGTTACCTTCGCATGCTACGGCGATGGAAAATATGATCCCGATCGTTTTATCCGTGGCCCAGAGCCTCGCCGCTAATCGCGCAAAGGTTTCATTCACCTTTTGCGTTAGCTCGGCCTTTGCATCCCTCTAGTAGTAATGAGTAAAAACAAGGGAGACTAATCGAATGCCTGGACCTGGCTTTGGCGGAGGTGGCTTCACCTACGACGACGATGATGATCGCAATGACAACCATCAGCCTCCGATGGGAGAAATTGACGCGGAGATTGGAGGCTTTACCTACGACGACGACAGCGACCTGGACGACGATCAAAGGAGGTCGGCGGCGGCAGGCCGTGGCGCTTTCACTCCGAGCCTTGACAAGCCTGGGACCTACATGGGTGGACAGTCCCGGGAGGAAGAAGAGCAGCGGGAATACATCATCGCCTATGGCGACCAGACGATGCCCAAGGAGAGCCGTCAGGCTCGCGAAGGACGTGAGCGGGTGCAGGCAGAGGCTCGCGGCCTCGAGGAGCAGGATCGCGCTGCCCACCGCCAACCGCCTCAAGAGGAGCAGCCCCGCCAGATGAGCGAGGACATGCAGGCTGTTCGCGACAAATTCCGCTCGCACGCCGTCGCCCATTCGAACGAAGTCGATCAGGCGCTGAATGGCCCACTCAAGGGTATGGCCTCGCTTGATGGCTGGCGTCAATCACGGGACGCAAATTCGCAGGCAAAGCCAACGCTCAAAGATGAGGCCGTTGCATTCAAGGCGGCGGGTAGCCAGCCGAAGCAGGGGCAGACGGTTGTCGAAGCGCTGCGTGAGCGTCAGGCCAACGGCAACCAGCAGCCGATCACGGATCGCAACGGCAATCAGTATCGTCTGAAGGATGACAAACTCGTTATCTCAGATCGTGACGGCAATGGCATTCACAGCATGAATGCCGAAGAAGCCCATCGCCAGCAAGCCGATCATTTTAAGTCGAAGGGCTTGGGATCGGATCAGTCGAGGGGAATGCAGCAATAGTGACGACACTGCTCGAATGCCCTCGGGACCAGGCCTACAAGCTGCGTGACGACCGCGTGCCGATCATCGAGCTTGGCCGCTATCATTGCCCCGACGATTTCTGCCGTGGCAGCAAATGCCGCCGTTTTTGATTCGGCCATGACCATCAATGTAGATGGTTAGAACACCCGCTCACGCCATGACGGCGAATTATTCGTGATGACGGCTCCCGCCAGTGAGATCCGTTCATTCCCTATTTCCCGTAATGCGTAGCAGGAGAATGCACATGACTACGAACCGCACTTCCGTCGAGATCGATAATCTTCTCGGGGACATAAACGAGGGTCTGGGGCCAAAGAGGTCCCTCGATGATATGATCGACGCAGGTGAGGAGCGCCCCGCAGATGTCTCCGAAGAGGCATGGAAGGCGGCCGAGCGTGCCTACTTCCACCGAATGACGATTGAGAACACGCCAGACGAGTTCGTTCCCGGCACGCCTGCCTATAGCCGCGAACACGGCGAGTATGGGCATTTTCCAGAGGAGGACTTCACTCCAGAGGAGCGGGCTGCCGCGCAACTTTCGTTTCGGGAGTATGCCCTTGAGCAATTGCAGGGCGAAGAGGTTGGCACCGTTGCGGGTATCCGTGAGCTCTATCGTGATGGTGTCTGGACGCTTGACGGCGATATTCTGACCTATGCGGACTTCGAAGACGTGGTGATCTCGCAGTGGAGGGCCGAAGACCTCACGACCGAGATCGTCGCCCATCAATCTGGCCCAGCCCAGCCCATTTCCGATGCCGAACTCGATGAGGTCTTCGAGAAGTTCGCGGATGCGCACATGCGTTCCGTCCATGATTTGGACAAGCGCGGCGAGACCCCGGCGCTTTCAACCGAACAGGTGGATCTTCTGTTTTCCAGCCAGAAATCAGAAGACGAGAAGATGTTGCAAATCGCGGACGAGATCGAGAACGGCTTCGAACCCGAAGGCGAGTTGTTCTCCGAGCTGAACGACTTGAGCCACACGCTGCACCAGGCCCGCGAATACTGGTGGGCAAACCCGACAATCACGTCGTCGATGGAAACCCCGACGGAAGGCCAGGTTGCCGAGCTTCCCAAGGCTGACGAGAGCAAGGTACTTCGCTTCGAGGCTATGCCAGATCGCGCCCAGGCGGAAAATATGGACGATCGCGTGGATGATCTCACCTTTGATGTCCGCGTTGCAGTGATCGGGCAGGCGAGGCCCGCCGTTGCTGTGCAGCAAGTTGCCTCGAGCAATCACTTCGATCTCACGGCTACGATGGCCGCAACAGCCACGCCGATTGCCGATGGCACCGCGTTGGTGGACGGCCCCGCGCAGTCCGCCAAGGAAGCTCCAGCGTTCTTGAAACCCCGCGGTCCCGATTTCTCGACGCGGCCTAAGGCTAAGCAGCTGGAAGCAGCTGCGACCACCAAGCTGACGAGCGAAAGCCCGATTGTCCGTCTCAGCGACTACGACACTAAGGTGAAGCTTGCATCCGACGAGATCATCAAGCGCGGCGCAGGCGTCTCCATCGAGCGCATTGCCTATCGTCTCGATGGCAAGGAGATCGTCGCCAGCTACGAGATGAACAAGGCAGGCAATGTCATTCACACCGACTACAACGGCAGGAAATTCGAAATGTCGTTCGAACAGGCCAAGCGTCATGAGATCGCAGAGCTTGCCCAGCTCAATACGAACGCATTGATTGCCATCAACATGATGGCGACCGATCCCAAATTCTCCCTCCGTCAGGGCGATGCCACCTACTCGGTGAAGAACGGTTTCTTCGTCCGCAAGGCTGATGACGGTTCGATGAGAAAGGAACCGCTTGCCAATACGCAGCGGCGCTTCATGGTCCGAGTTCGGGAGATCGAAGCCATGATGCCCGCGCCGAATAAACAACCTAAGCAGACCACGCAGCCAATGCAGTTGGTGCAGCCCGCGAAAGCACACGGCCTCAAAAGCATGGCTGCTGATTTTCGCGCCGCAGGGCAAGTCAACAATCAAGCTGCAAAGGCCACTACCGCAGAGCGGGAGATGTAACCATGAAGAAGACCATCACCTCTACTGTAGTAGCCCTTCTTATCGCGTCATCTCTTGCAGGTCCCGCAAGCGCCAACGATGTGGCCCGCATGATCGTCGGCGGAGCAGCACTGCTTCTTGGTGAGGCTGCGAAAAACAGCGGCCATCGTCCAAGTAACAGGGACCCGGGAAGAGGAGACACGCTGATCGGGCGCGTCGACGGTAGTCCCATTCGCGGTCAGGGAAAATCAAACCAGGCGGCAAGGAACAAGGGGCGGCCGACCCGTGACAACGCTGTCGCCTTTCTCCCTTTCCCAGCTGTAGTCCCGATCCCCGAGAGTAGGCCGTCGGCCGAGGACATGGTGGCATGGAATGCAGCAGCTCCGGAACGGGAGGCGCAAGCCCAGGCGGCGGATCCCCTCGACATGAGTACAACCGCCTCCACTGCGCAGCAACAGCCCATGCCAGCGCCAGCCGAGGAAGCGACTGTCGAACTGATCGACAACGAAAACAAATCGTGGGGTAAGGTTACCCCGGCGCAGCGGGACAAGGCGGTCGCCTTGGGTCGGCTCGGAATGAAGGCGGCGGATGCCTACCGTGCTATCGGCCTCAAGGGACCGATCGAGGTACCAGTCGAGCCCACCGGACGCGATCTAATCGATGAGGATGGCCGTCTCTGGGGCAACGTTCCCATGGAAACAGCCGACCGCGTCTGGAAGGCCGTAGACTTGGGGATGAAGCCGTCCGAAGCGATCCGTGCGATCACGAAACTGCAAGATCCGGATGTTGCCAAGGCGAAGGCCCTGGCGGAAGCCGATGCTGCCAAGGCACTCGACGAGAAAACACTTGAGAGCTGCATCAAGAAGGCAATCACCATTCCGGGAACGAAGTGGACCGAATGCCGCCCGTACGAAGCCCAGATGGAGGTAGCCTACCGCAAGGATAAAGCCGCCCAAATGGCAAGGGGGGACGCGCAACTCGCGACCTGCATTGACAAGCGCCTCGATCCCACGACGAGTGAGCAGCGCTTCGCGGAATGCAAGCTGCTGGAAGGCGAGATCGCTTACCTCATCGGGAAGGATGCGAGATTGGCGACCATGAACTTTACGCAGCTTTACAACGAGGCCAACAAAGCACCGACCTCTGAGGAGCTGGCCTATCAGGCGGCTGCCGAGGCTCGAAAGCAGCAGGCCGCAACTGAGCTGCATAACCGAGGGCAAGCAGTGGCGAACCAACAGGCTCTTGGCGACATCCTGGCATCGGAGCCCTCGGATGGTTTCGCCGCACCCGCAGCGGAGAGCCAAACCGCCGCGGCCCCTTCCGTCGGGACGGGGAAGGATGGGATCGACGAGGGGAAGACTGCTGCCATTGAGCCTACGCCCGAAGCCCCCAAGCCAGTCGAGGAGGCTCCAGTCAAGAAGAAGCCCAAAAAGCTCGATCTCTAAGACCGACATTCCGCGGATGGCAAGGCGGCTTTCGGGCCGCCTTTTCCATGGTCGCAGCCTTACTCTGTTCTCCCTATTTTGGAACAGTTGTGCCCGCTTTTGGAAACATGTTTCTGGCGTTTCACCATCTGGACCTCTTGTGTTCACGGTCAGACAGGCGCTCGCCATAGGCGCGCCCGGTGAATTGGGACTAGGGCCAGAAGATCGATAAAATTGCCCGGAATAGAAGCCTCGATAATTCACGAAAAGCCTTGAGATTCAATAGCAATTCATTGACATGGTGACCCAGTGGGTCCTATATTATAGGGAGCCAACAAGGAGTTCCTGCGTATGTCCGGCGGTAAGAAATTTAGTCACCTTTCATGGCTCCAGCGCCGCTGCCTGACGGACGCTTGTCAGCGCATGTTTTTCGCCGTGTCCGACTATCGGGTCGGGGAAGACACCACAATCGCAGCCGACCTTTTCAAGATGGGAGCAGACAGCGTGATCGAGCATGGCGGTGAGCGCTACGTTTATGTCGAGCAGACCGTGAAGACTATTCCGATCCTTTTTCCGACCCTCGTCATGCAGGGCCTCAAGCGTGAGAGCGATGGCCTGTGGGCTAGCGCCGAGATGATCCATAAAATGGTACTCTCAGATCGCAACCTGCCCCTGCCGCTATATCCGAAGTTCCATAAGCCGAGTTGGTTGTGGGGACCATGGTTTGTCGTCTTGGCGGTGCTGTCTCTGATCGGGGGGGTGGTTTTCTTTGCGCTCCTGGTGGCCGCGACGATCCTCGTGATCCTCTTTTCTGTGTTCATGGATCTGGTGTGGGATCGGGTGCGAGGAAGGGCTGATGAGTTCCGCATCCCTCGCAAGCCGCCCGTGGGTAGCCTGACGGACGAAGAGGCAATGCGTCTTGCCCGTAAGCGCGATTTCTAAGGAGGTGTTCATGCTGCTACGCAATTGGCTTGAAGCCCTCGCTTTCGGCAAGTTGGATTACGAGGGTGCGATCTGCCTGATTCCGCGATTGTTCGCCCTCCATCTCGAAGAGGTGGAAGAAAAGAACCACCTCGAAGAGCTGCGGATTGCTCGGCAGGAGGGAACCGCCTGATGACCAAAGGCTTTGCATTCGTCGAATACGATCCCCTCGCTCACTTCGCCACCGAGGATCGCCTTGAGCCAAAGGAGCCGTCATGAGCCAGCACGACAAGGCCCGTAAAGAGGCGATCCGCCAGCGCTTCATCGCCAAGCATCAGACCCGCAAGGCTGCCATGGTGGCAGAGTGGGAGGCCAATATCGCGGACGCAATCAAGGGTGGCCCAATCGAAACCCGGATGACGATCGAGCACGGCTTGGCCTTCCTCAGAGCTGGTGGCGAGCGCAAGTCCACCACCCATTGATCCCATTTCGTCCATGGAGAGTATCATGTCGAACATCCTGCAGTTTCCGATCTTCCAGCAGCCCACCTCGGATGTGGTCGATGTTGCCGAGCTCGTTCGAGAGATCAAAGCGGTAGTATATCCGCGCGCCGAAGATCAGTTGGCGGCAATGATCACCGGGCTGGGCGAGATCGAGTGCGGCAGCCTCATCGAGAAGCACTCCGACCTTCTTTTTGAGGCCATGCCCGGACGCGACGATCTGCCGAACGACGTGGAGCGTCCGTTTTGGGCCGAGCAGTACAATGCCGCGTACGAAGAGATCAGGCAGGCAGAGACGCTGATCCAGAGGGCAAGAAGCCGCCTGTCCTTAACGCTGTTGCATGCCTTCCCCGAGCAGAAGGCGGTCAATCCCGATTGGATGGATGCCTATGTCGGCGCAGCCCACAAGGCGGTCGACTTCCAGACCTTCGACAACCGGGACGGCACCACCGTCATTTCGGTAAGCTCTGCCGGGATTTGCCGCCACATCGAGTATAGCGACGCCGACATGGCGCTCCTCGCCTTGATCCTGCGCAGCCACGGCTTCCAACGCCACCGCTTGGACGGCGAGAACGGGCCGCAGTGGTTTATGCGCGGGCCGATCACCGACGACATCAAACTCAACATCGGGGCCGAGCTGGAGAAATTCGATTTCCTTGCCGTCGCTTGGGAAGACATCACACGCTAGGAGAGATCAATGCGTTATTGGGAAGCAATCGAAGCCACGGTAACGGCAGACGATGCGATTGCTGAATGCCAAAGACACGAGATCGCCGCCCATGTGAGGGAAGGGGATCGAGCACTCATCGAGACCGATACGGGCGACGCGTTTGCCCCCCTCGATGACGACGGCGAATACTCTGGCGACGATGTGATCGGTTTTTTGGGATACTGACATGGACACCTTGAAAGCAGCCGTCTTTTCCGACCTCCATCTACGATATAATCGGGCGCTCGACTTCGAATTCGAGCTGCCTGATGACGTCGGTGTGGTCATTGTCGCGGGCGATGTTTCCGCCCCTGTATCCGAGAGCCTACGTTGGCTTGACGAGAACCTTTCGGCCGAGGGTCGGGAGATTGTTTTCGTAGCCGGAAACCACGAACACTATAGTGAGGTCTACGAAGAGAGCATGGCGGGAGGCATGGCGGCAAGAGCCAAGTATCCGCACATCCACTTCCTCGAGAATGAGGCCGTGGTCATCCAGGGCGTCAGGTTCCTCGGCGCAAGCCTCTGGACGGACTTCGAGCTGTTCGGAGATCCGTCGGCTGCGATGATCCAGGCGTTCGAGCTGATGAACGACTACAAGGTCATCCAGACGACCAAGGACGGCAAGTTTTACCGCTTCCGTCCGACGCAGACCAAAGCGCTTCATGCCCAGAGCCGTGAGTGGCTGCACGGCGCACTAGCAATCCCTCATGATGGTCCGACGGTCGTGGTGACGCATACAGCACCGCATCGCATGTCAATCGCCGCGGAGTATGCCACAGACGGCCTCACGCCTGCCTTCGTATCGGACCTTTCGGCCGTGATCGAGGAGCTCCAGCCCGAGCTTTGGGTTCACGGTCATACACATACGGGGTTCGACTATGTGGTACCAGGCACCCGCACTCGTGTAGTCTGCAACCCACTCGGCTATGTCGAAGGCGGCTATATGGGTAGCCGTCGCTATGAGAACTTCAACTTCGACCGCGCGAAGATTGTCGAAATCCCGGTCACAAAGAGGGAAACATGATTACTTTTGCCGAGGTCAAAGCCTCCCATTCGTCCCTATTCCCCGAAACAGCCCGCGTTGATTGCGGGGAAGGGTGGGCCGGGATCGTCGAGAAGTTATTGGACCCGATCACTGCGGAACCCGGCCTTGCGGAGATGAGCCAGTTTCGTATCCTCTCTGTTCGGCAGGATATGGGAGCGCTGCGGATCGAGACTGGATATGTCGGTATTTACGCGGACACGTTCCGGCCGATGCTGATGCTTGCCGAGTTCCGCTCACGGGTAACCTGTGAAGAGTGCGGGCTGCCTGGCCACATGCGGTCGACGAACGGCTGGAAGCGTTGTCGTTGCGATGAGCATTCGACGCCTGAAGAACGCGAACAGCCACCCCGGCCAGCATGGACGCTCGGCCGAGAGACGACCAAGGGTTTCCTTTGGTATAATCAGGCGGCCGATGAGATGCAGATCGTTGACGACCTTGCATCGATCGGGACGCCCGCCTATGTCATCGAGCAGATCGCGAAGCACTCATAACCCAAAGACGTGGGAGCCTTCGCAGGAGGGTCGAAGCCAAGTTGGGCAAAAGGGTCTAGTCGCCCTTAGCTAGACGCAACGCCTCGGCTCTGTTTCTAATCTCCGCTTCCGTCAAGGGCAGGCCTCTTGCGGCTATCGCGTAAGCGTCGCCCGATAGTTCTCCCGTTGGCGATGGGATCACCACGACCGACGGCGGCTGTGGTAGATCTTCTTTGTTGCTACGGCGGGCTTCGCTCGGCCCTCTCCGATTCCGACTTTTGCGGCTCATTGGTTTGCACCCATTTGTACGGCGGCCCCTTTGCGCGGCGGTCCGATTCGGCGTGTGGGCTTCATGCGTCCCTCAGCCTGCAATGCCTTTTTGACCTTGGGTCCGAGCGATCGGGAGAACCCAGAACGATTTCCGATGACCTCGCCCTGGTCGCTTGGCCGAATGCGGTAGACCTCAGCATAGAACGGGTCGATTCCCTTGATCATGTATTTAATCGCACCACGAGGCGTGGGGGCCTTTCGAACGTGGATTGCGCCTTTTGGATCGATGATCTCGCCAGCCACGTTTGACAACCAAACGGGGAGCCGGGCTTTAAAATCTCCGACACGTCTGGCAGGAAGGAAAACGAGCCAGTGTGCGTTTAGACATCCGTTCGCATTCTCGAGCGTCCAAACGAATGTCGGGGGTCCTTCTTTCTTGCGGTCCTGCGAGCAACGTCGAAGCCACGGATTGAAATAGTTATCGCGCAGCTTCTCAAACCGTGCGCTCACCTCGTTGGGTGGACAGGCGGTGTGAAGAAAGTTCAGCGTCACAAAGTAGTTCAGGCTGCGCCCTTCGATTTCTGCAACGTTGACTGCGTGTAAGAGATTGGCTGCGGGCTTGCGGTTAATGAAGTGGGATCTTCTTGTTATTTTCTACGCCTTTCGAATTGTCCCCTCTGTTTCTAACTCGGCCATATATACTATAGATGTTTGGTCGCGTGCGAGCCGGGTAGTAGTGCTCTCCACTGGAAATGTTCTTGCATTGTTCGATTTTGAAGGGTTTTGGCGTTGAGCTTGGCTTGGAGTTGATGAAGTCCCAAGAAGTGATGCCCGCCGCATCGTGCAATCCACGAGGCATCGAACCATCATCGAATTTCGTTCGCACTCGTTCAGAAACGTTCGCAGACCTGCCGAGTCGTCAAAAGGCGCTCGCGATTAGCTTCCTGCGTTCGTCAGTTCCTTGGCGAAATCCTGCCAACGCTGGCAAAAGCCTTCGACCTTCATGGCTGTCTCGCCATCACAGAAGCTTCTGCTATCGCGGATCGCATCGAGTTCCTTGTGCGCCAAGTCCATGATTTCATCCATCGACCAACGAGGAGCGATATATGCCCACGTCTGGCCTTCCGTCCTTTGATTGAAGCCTTTGAGCGCTTGCATCAGGTGGAGCGCCTGCATGGCATTCCACTTCTGGCGCGCGACGCGCGGGGTGGCATATGCCTTCCAGACCTTGCCGTCACGACGGAAGCTGACATCGACCCAGGTCAGGCGACGATCTGCGGGTCTGAGATGGTTGAGTTCATCCATTGCCACGAAGAGATCGCGAACAAGCGGCGCGAGGTCATCGGGAAGGGCGGCGAATTCGTCGCGCCATATGTTTTCGAATTCGGCGGCCAGCGCGTTTGCGTCTTCCGCCTTCATCTGTCCAACCCACACACTCCCTATCGGCCGTCGTTGTAGATAGGCCCGTCCGACGGAGGCAGATCGATGATTTCTCCGTCATCATCGCGGAAAGGGGCCGCAAGATGGGCATGCCGATCACAAGTCGTCTTGCAGATAGAAACGCCCATTCGCAGGCGGCCGGGTTGCCCGCATTCCTCGCAGATCGTGACCGACTTCTTGCGCGCAGCTTCTTTCAGCACCTCGACGGCCTTCATCTGGGTTCGCTGGTAGGCAATACGAACGATGAGCGAGCCGAACTTCTCCTTGCCGCCAGTGATGCGAGGCGGCCCATCCAGCGCGCCAAGAGCCGTTGCCAGTTCGCGGACAATGCGTTCCCATCCCTTTCCGAAGGCAAAGCTTGCATCCTTGTCCAAGACGTAGCCATGTTGCACAAAGACGTGCTCGAAACGTCGCTCCCGGATTTCGGCCGCAAACACTTCGAGATCGGAATCCGAAAACAGAATTTCCGTTTCCTCCCGCCATAGCTCGCCGTCGTGTCGATTCACGGTCGTGGGCACCACATCGCCGACCTCGATGATTTTCATGAGGTACAGAATCGATACCCCGAGACGTTCGGCTGCTTCTTTGATTCCGATCATGATCACCAACCCTCCGGCGGATCGCACGGAACGAAAGCGTCCATGTCGAAGTCATAGCGCTGAAAGCCAGTGGAATTGGTTCTGATAATACTCGTGCGGCCAGTCTCCGGGATCGCCACACGACCGTTGACTTCCGCGTGTTCCTCGCAGACGGTCAGGATGTAGGTGCCCAATCTATGGGTGCTTCCGCGCTTTCCGCAGACCTCGCAGGTATGCTCGCTGCGAGCATCGGCTCGCACTAAAGCATCCCTGATTTCGTTCGAGACCGCGTCAGGAACAACGCCGTCGATGTGATAGTAGATCCGAAGGCCGCCGAACTTCTCCTTGACTTGTAGAAGCTGGAACGGGGCATCGGTCGGAAGCACGCGATCTACGACTGCAAAGAAGTCATCGAGCAGCCCCAGCCAGCCCCCATCCTCATGGAATTCAAAGCCGAACCGCTCAGGGATCAGGCGAGGATATTTCGCTCTCAGTACGCTCGCATCCATCATTGCTCCAATCCCTTAATCAGTTGCTTGAAGTGCGGATCGGCCATGTACGACTTCGCTGTGAAATCCATCCACTGACTCCTGGACACTTGGTGCTAGGGACAAGAAGTGCCGGGCTCGATTCCCCCCGTCAATAGCCAATTAGCCTAGCAACCCATGCGTTAACTACCCTGTTAACCACGCGATCGAAGATAGTCTCATGCGCATCCAAAACCGTTGATGAGGGAACCCAATGGGTCCTAAATTGGGGAGCGACGGGAAAGGTAAGGAGCTGAAGATGACCACACTTTACACGAAACTCGGTTGTGTGCAGTGCGATGCCCTCAAGCGTGCGCTGGACCGAGGCCGAGATCGCCGAATGGGAAGCCCAGCAGGCGGTGGAAATTCGAAAGACTTCCGAATGAACTTCGTCGAGCTTTCGTGGGTTGAGCAGGGCGGCGAGAAATACCTACTTTCTGTCACCTTCCCCGACGGAGTCTCGCGGGGCTACAGCGAGGAGATCGAGCGGCTCATTCATGAAAGCGGCTTCACCTCGGTAGGCCAAGGCAAATGGTTGACCCCGGACGATTTGTCCGCGCCCGTCATCATGTGGCAGCTATTGCAGGAGGCAGGCTTTCCACTGGAGGTGGACATGGCAGTGCTGCCACCGTCCCTGCTTCTCGCGCTCGCCACCACCCCGGAGTGGGTAACCGAGAGATCTCAAGAATTCACTTGCGGCCGACAAAGCCGATGAGCACAGTTTGATTGTGAGCAGGTTTTCTCGGACCATGTATCACATCCAGCTTGAGTGCATTGTACTCGCTGAAACCCGCCCTGTATTGATCTCCGGGGCGGGTTTTCTGTTTTGGGTAGCCGAGAATTCTTGGTAGGGATAAGGGGCGATTTGAGCGCTGGAGGACGTCAGGAACGCCTCAATTTTCACAAAAACCCTCGCTCATGGACTATATTGGACTGTTATAACGACTGTAGCAACTGGCATATATCCATTTGATTTAACTGTAGAATATCGGGTTTCTGGAAGGCTATATCCGAGTACGCATATCTAGATTATATCTTGTGGGCTGCGTAAAAAAATTCATCGGAAAAAAATCGATGGAGTTTTAAAAATGGCCAATCTTCTTACTACCGCTTTCAATCTTGTATTTGCCGCACCGCCCGATCGCATGCAGGGCGTCATTGCGCTTGCTGCAATTGGCCTTGCCGCCTTCGCGATTTATGTCGTCTACATTGCGACAAAGAGGGATCGGTGATGGTTCAACATAGATACTGGCCGTGGATCAAACTGCCGAGCGCATGGATCGAGAACAAAGGGCTTTCTCGATTCAGCTGGACGGCTGGGAAGTCGAACCACACCGCCGCGCTCCTGGCGTTCCTCGCTATCGCTCATAGGATCAATGAGGAGGGCGTCGCCAAAATCACTTACGACGAGCTGCAACGAGCAACATCGCTCAGTCGAACAAAGATTGCAGCTGGTATCGATGTTCTGGTGTCGTTCAAGCTGATCGAGCGAGATGCCACAAAACAAAGTGTCTACACTTTGGCTGATTTCGACCCGGAACGTGGCTGGGCTAAACTCCCAGCGAGGGGGTTATATGTCGACGGCGTGATGACAGCCTTCCGCGATTTCCATCTTCGACGGCCGACGGAGCTTCATGCACTAAAAATCTATCTATTGATCGTCTCACGCCGAGAAAAACGCGGCCGGACGTTTCTCAATTATGAGCAGATCGTGAACTACGCCAGAGTTCCCCGAACGCAAATCAAGAGCGCTATTCATATTCTTGTTTTGCATGGTCTCGTGCACACCGCGCCTACGCCTAGCACAAAGAGCGAGGGCTATATGGCGACCGCGTATTCGCTGGGACACCTTATGGACTTTCAAGGTTCGAACTCGCCCGATGCGATCGCTGAAGCCTTCGCTAAAGAATATAGATCATCATAAATGGAAAGGACTTACAGGCTGAACAAAGGCACTGCAATCATCAAGAGTATCAGCCAGAACATAAGACCAAAAAGCAATCCGAGGAATGCGGAAGCCGCGCTGGAGAGAACACCATCGCCTGCCGTTCGGGCTTTCCGCCATCCGTAGCTCGACAAAAAGAAGGGCGCTAGAGGCGACCGGATCAGCAGCGAAAGACCATATCGGAGCGTGGGGATTATGTTCGCCCGACGAGTGTGGAGAAAGGAAGCCGCAGCTGATAAGCCGCCCACAACCAGGATTCCGAGCCAGGTTCTTCCAACCCACGACTCCGTTACTACGCCGAGCGGATCGGGGACGCCATCGTACCACACTAGCAAGGCATAGCCGCAGACGATCGGAAGGAAACCCAACAGCACCAAGCCGAAAATCGTCATCACCAGTGTGTCGCGGCCTTGCCCCTTGGCCTCCTGAATTGCTTTCACGCTTTCCTTGAACAAATAGATCGCGAACGCGAGGGGAGCGAAGAGGAGCAGGAGAGACCCGCAGACGATGGCGACCCATTTCAGCGCGCCTGTAACCGCTGCGCTTCCAAACAGCAGGACCGCCGCGATGATTGCCAGCAGAATATTCGTAACTTGCCTGCCGCCCATTGCCGCCCCCGAAGCACTGCGCCCAGACTACCTCATGCGTGTCGGCGATCAAGCTACTACACTTACGGGGATAGCCTTGCGTAGCGTGCTTCTCTTGCGCCAACGCTACCGAGTGCGATCCGAAGCGGCCATGCCGAAAAGCAGGATGCCGTAGACCAGAGGGCAGACAAGGAGAATGCCCGCGGCGATGAGGCAGGAAAGCGACATATCGATTTCCACCATCAGGTAAGCCACAATCCTGTCCAACCCGATCCAATCCGTTGTTATCGAACACGTTGGGTGAGGAATGAAGATCTGAAGAGCGCTACACAAATTTTGCGGCCAGAGGCCCGTCTTCAAGAAATAGATGGACCTCGCAACAAAGGCGACGATGGCCACGAAGGTCAAAAGAACGCTACCCACCAGGCAGGCGATTAGGCCGCTACCCACGACGGTCCAAACGTCTTCCTTCATGGAATTCCAGCGCTGCCCCATGCGTTCCCCCCGTCGCTTGCGCCCGAGCATATGCGCAAATACCCTTGCGACTGTAAACTGGCATGACAGCCTATCGTGGCGTGTCCTTGGAGCTACCTCTGATCAAGTCCCTCTCGAAAATCTCACTTGCCGGAAGGTCGGATCTATGGCGATTGTGTCCGCAAACAACTTTGCCGCGTCATTCGCTACGCACACTACCGGGAACTTGAAGGCCAATGAAAACCGTTTATCTCGAATGGTCGGACAATGAAGGCATCGGTTTCCTATTGCCCACGATCGGCTTCCGGACCTCCGAAATCGGAGAAATCGGCAGAGCGTTCGCGAAAGCCGGATACACCGCTCGCACGTCGGACCATTTCGTCAGCGCCTTGCAGCCTCGTCCGGACGGTCGAGAGCGAATTGCGAAGGAGCTTGAAACGATCGGTTATGGTGTTCAACACGGCGGCCTTGCGCTGACGCCGCGAGGGAAGACTGAAATCACGGCCGAGCAGGTACTCGCTGCGGAAAACGCTGAACGCAAAAAGCGACGGCCACTGTCCGAAGTGGTTGATCGAACCCAGTCGTCCAAGGGTTTGCTCACTACGCCAGAGATTGCTGACATTCGCGTCCGTTGGATCATAGGCGAGATTTCGGCGGACGAGGCAATCGCCCTCATCAATGCCGAGATCAAGAAGACCATCGGACAATGAACCGTCGAATGCCTAAAGAAAAACCCGCCGTCGTCGGGCGGGTTCTTTCATTCTGCCTGTTCAGACGCTTAGATGCGGTTGAGGTAGTCCTTGCACCAGCTCTTGTTGCGGATCCGACTATCAAACCAGCGATCCCATGAAGAGGCGTCCCGATAGATCGGGCAGACCTCGGCATAGTTCGCCTCGTAGAAGTCCCTCAGCGTAGAACGCTGGAAGTCCTGATTCCATGCAATGCCACCCGCTACGGAGAGCGTGAGCGGGTTCAGGAGCAGGATGCCGAGGGCGGCGACGCTGGCGATGGTTCTCATGTCGATATCCTTACATCCGGTCCAGATAGTCGTCGCACCAGCCATCCTGCCAGCCGAGCGGCGTGGTCCAGCGCTGCCACGTCGTCATCCCCTTGTAGTAGGCGCAGGCGGTCGGATAGATCTGTTCTCGAACTTCCGCGACGGCGCGGTTCTGGAGATTACGATTTGCGATGTAGCCACCGCCGATAACCGGGCCGAGGACAACTACAAAGAAGCCAAGAACGAAAGTATTGCGAAATCCGGCCATGCATCGTCTCCTTCCAGTATGCTCCGCCAACCACCGGGATCAGGCGAGGGCAAGAGCCTATAAATGGGCTTCACCATGCCGGGCTCGATTCAACCTAGCAAGCGAATTTTACGTTCGGGATTCAATTTTGTGGGGTATCTGCAACTGGAGTTAATGAAGCCCTGATTTGTGATCTTTACCAGCCAGTTAGCCAGTATTCTCCGCCTTGACGGAGTAACCCTTTGGGTCCTATCTTGTTCGCGTTGACATAACGGAGTTTGTGATCCATGCAGAGCAACGTCATCGACTTAGCAGAGCGCAGGCTGGCTCGAATGGAAAGCGCACCGGATCGCAGTATCCCGCCTATCGATACCGAGATCGAATGCTTTCTTGCGGATGTTCGCAGAGGATCTCACGATTTTTATCTGTCAGCTGATGACATCAACATGTTCACCATCTTGCGGTGTGGCCACATGAAGCCCGATACGCTCCGACATATGACGAACGCGGTCGATAAGCTGCGCCAGGTCGCGACCTTGCTGTCTGAGGCTACCTGCGCCCTCGACCATGCCTCCTTCAACGAGGATCGCAGCTTCGACAACCTCGTGGTGCTCGGGCGTCCAGACTTACCCGCGTAGGAGCCCTGATGCCATGACAGAGAACATCATCGACATGGAGATTTGGAAGCACGGCGACAAGGGGCTTGCCCGATTGGATGGAGGCGAGCTTTCTTTGTTGCTTACTCAGCAGGCCGACGAAATCGCGCAACTGCTGGACAAGGCCAAGGAAGCGCAGGGACGTATGGATGCGATTAGAGCCGCCCTTGATGCCAAACACGCACTGACGGCCGAGCAGGGGCATGTCTACAGCTTGTTTGCAGATCCCCTCCAATCCCATCTGGTCGGCGCTCACGACTTCGCTTGGAATCTCGTTGTGCTCGGTCGTGAACTTTCCAAGTCGCAGGCGTAGGTGTTGGACCTCAAGGCCGCTTAACGCGCTTGCAAGTGAGCCTTATCTCTACGGTTTGACGCATTGAGCTTGAAAGAGTAGGCTTCTTTTGCTGAGATCGCGTCGATCTTTTATCCGCGAAGTTCACAATCTTTCATTGACAAATCAAATATTCGGTTGGATCAAAAATCTATCTGAAAGTAGAATCCATTGATTCGCATGGATTTAGACTTTTTGAGCAACCCTGCGCAGATTATATTTTGGCTTATCAACAAACGTCGTTGAGAGGCCCACATGGACATAACATCTGTAACAATTCTCACAACCGCGCTTGCCGCGCTCGCCGCCGTTATCGGCGCAGTGACGGCGTTACTCAGGGAGTTGCGTTCATGGAAAGAGCAACGTGATCGCGACGTGACTGATCGGAATTCCAAATGAGAATACCGATGGCCCGTGAGCTGGTTCACTGTCCCGATTGTGGCAGCGGCGATTGCGTGAAAAACGGGAAACCTCGCGGTGATCAGCGGTTCCGTTGCCATTGGTGTAAGGCGAACTTCACGCCCGTGCCAAAAAACCGCGCACACCGCGCTCACAAGTTTGAACAGGTCAGACGACGAATTTATGGAGACGTATTGTTACCGGGATCGTCTATTGCGTCAGTTGATCGGTGGGTGTCCGAAGCTCAGGAACATTTTGATTGGTTCTTGAAACATCTCGCGGCCGAGGGCGTTCGAGCCTACCATTATACCATCTATACTGCACGGGCGGACATAATGTCTGGAAAAATGAACCCGGGTAGAGCTATCATCGAGGGTGCTTACTCGGCTTACAAGCAGGCGCTGGGAAGAGACCCGACCTTCTATCTCAGCCTAGACGAATTTCTGAACCTGCACGAACATATAAGTAAAGCTGGGTGGCCGGAATTGCGTATCCATCTGCGCGACTATCTGCAGACAGACGACAACGAAAGCGGTTGGCATTTTGCTAAACCTGGCGACCAAGCGCCGACAAAGATTAGGCGTATCGTCGCTCGTTCGGCGTTGTTTTAGTGGGGTAGTAGGGCAAGGCCTCGGGGATTGGTGGAGGTTCTGCCCCTACGCATGCGCACGGGTTGCCGCCTTTCTTCCCTAATCTCAGCCGATCCGGCCGCGCCGGAGCCACAGGCCCAAGATCGGGGCCGCTTCCTTCGTTCGGCTAAAGCCTCACAATTTCGAAGCTAGGACGCGGGACCCCGCTCGCCGAGGGCTTCTCCCGTTCGGTATCATCTGCGTTCAATTTCTGAAGCCGAGCCCGGAGGTGGTCGAGACGTGCCCCCCCAGGACCGCTTGAATGAAAGTTTGTTTACAGACCTCAACAGGACCTCACCAAATCCTTCAAGTCTTTGATTACACAACATTGTTGACCACATTCATGTTGTGGCCGATTGGGCGGCGTGGGATACTAAAAATGTAAGGAAAACAAAGACCTGACTATCGAGGAGGCCGCAGTGAATACTATTCTTTTCCAGATGGAAATGATCCAGAGGGTCGCCGCTAATAGTGCATCGATCGCCGCCTACGAAGCGACCAAGAAGCCCAAGAGACTTCACACGCCACGTTCGGTTACCGTCGTTCCCAACGGTGAGAACCAGTGGTCCTTCAGCTCGAAGCTGGAAAACCAGAAGGCGCTTTACAATGCCGCCATGTCCGCCGAACCCGGAGCGGCGGACGTCCAAATCCGCCAGGCCGGAATCCTCATCTATCGCGTAACCCGCGTCGAGCATGAAGCCTTGAGGAACCCGGAAACGCAGAGAGCCGCCGCGCTCCAGATAAGGGCCAAGCTGGAACGCCAGTAGCCGCCGACACCCGGGGAGGACACCAACCCATCTCCGCCCCTGCCGAGAACAAAAATCCCAGAGAGGAAATCCACATGCCAATCAAAGCCCGCATCATCATTCGCAACCCAAAATTCATCGATCGTATGTTCGATCTGTCCGCCGAGAACCTTTGTGCGGCCGCCCTGAGCGCAACGACGACATCATTCGATTCCGTGATCATCATCACCGTTCACGCCCAGACGATTCGTACATTGACCGCCGAAGAGATAGCCACTCTTTCCAAGGGTGACATGACGACCGCCGCCAAAATCCGAAAGCGGACGGCTGCGATCGTTGACAACATTGCCAGCACGATAGGCTCTATGGAAGGCCGCCTGGACCGCAAGGGGAGGAAACCAGAGGACCGGGTCGGCGTGAGCGCAAGCTGGCCACTTGCGATCGAGGGCGACATGACCTTGTGGCTCGGCCTCAAAAGGGTTGACGGCGACTGGTGGCTGGACTGCGCGACGATCCATCGCCAAAATCCGGATACTGTGTTCGGTCAGATACTTTTCGCGTACCCACCGACCGCGTGGCTCGGCCTGAAAAAGACCGCGTGAGGGACTAGGGACCAAGGATTTCGAATATGAAAAACCCGCCGCCGAGCGGGTTTTTCTTTGTCCGCCGATCACTCTGACAACCGAGAAAAAAGTTTGTTTACAATGCTCAATTTGGTGGGGCTAACTCTTCTAAGTCTTTGATTATCAAAGATTGTTGACCAATTTTTTGTTGAGGCCGATCGAACGGCATGAGACACTAAGAACAGTTAAGGAGATCAACGACTTAACGCTGAGAAGAACAAAACACCGGGGAAAGAAATCACCATGGAAAATCTGATCAACGCCACCGTCCTAAGTGCCCTCGCCGCCGAAGTAGATGGCAAGTTTGCCACCTTCCTCGCGGACCTCGCCGAGATCGAGACGCGCACGGGAGCTGCCTATGAGGCGGCCGACAAGAATTGGAAGGCCGACTACAATTCATCTGCGATGTACGCCAACAGAGACCTTGCCTACGACGTTAACGACAGCATCGAATCTGTCCGCCGTCAGGTTGCGAGTTATCAGGAGCGCGTTGCACGGAGCATAAAGGGATACGACCAGGCATATGCAGACATCGAAGCGAAGCGCCTCACTAAGTTAAACATTGAGGCCGCGAAGACCACCGAAGCTATCGATTGCGGCGTTATCATCTTGGCCGCGCACATCACCCTTACTAAGGGCAAGGCAAGCAACACCGCCGCCGTCGTCTACATGCTGGACGGCACGGCTTACGAAGCCATGGTTTCGGCGAACGAAAAGACCCGCGAACTCCAGATCACTAGCGGATGGGCCGATTTCGAAAGCGCCCAGGTGCTTGGCGAGGGCAAAGAAAATCATCGAAAATGGTTCTTCTGGGCCGAGATGACCGTCGAGGAAATAGGCAAGGCCGTTGACCTCAAAGCGAAGATCATCAGGGCAGCGGAGGCACAGTTCGACGCTCTGCCGCGTAAGCGCCGCTGAGTGCTTACTCCGGGGAGGGCATTGCCCCCTCCCCCTAATCCATAAGAGAACCACCAGAAGGGATAGGAAAACGAACATGAAAGTCAGCCTCACCGACAAGAACCGGAAAAAGGTCGAAACGGAATTCTCTCAAGCGAACGGGAAAGCCCAGGCGAACACGCTTCGAGCTTTCGCCGCATACGAGGTGGCCAAGGAGGCCGAACAGATGCTTGAGGCCCGCGGCATTCCCAAGAACAAGAGAAAAGGAGCCGTAGCAGTCTACACACCCAGCGGTCCTGCCCGTGCCTACAAGTACGCGATGACGACCACATGGCTTCGTATTGAGCGTGGAGCGGGGGGATGGCACCTAGTAGCCGTCAGCCGTGTCAGTATTCGCGCCGGACACAGCGGCGGAACCCGTCTAATCGTCACAAAGCCGCAGGCCGAGATCATCACCAAGCGAGCTTTGCATGGCTTGATTGTCGCCGCCTAGTTGCCAGCAGTCGGACGAAGATCGGGAATTCCGCCAACCACGCGGGGTTCCTACCTTGATCGGCGACGAATTTGGGTCAGCGATCGGATTCGGCGGCGATCTTCCACGCACCGTCGTCGGCCATCTGTTCCGACAATCGCTGCATGACACACATCATCTCGACCAGGCGCACTCCGTCGATCGGGCGGCCGTGCATCGTCGGACGCCGTACCGCGACGAGCTTTTGCATGTCGTGATCGAACGCTGTGCGGTTGACAAATACGTCGCCGAAAACCTCTTCCCAGTTCGCCTTGCTGAGTATGACGTTGTTGAGATCTCCCAGATCGGTGAACTCGATCAAGGGGGCCAATTTCTCACCTCGCTGCATCGCGGCCTTCCGAGTTTCCTTCGCCTTACCCATCAGATGCGATGCTCGCTCTTTGAACCATTCGTCTCCCGATCGTTCTTCAAGCTTGCGGGTGATGTAGGCACGCATTTCCTGTTCGAATCGCTTGAGCGCTGCGTAAGCGTCCTTCTGCGTATCGCTCGAATGGATCGTCATGGACACTTCGCCGAGGATGAAGACCGCCACCGCGTTCGTGTCATCTCGCAATCCGGGCGTAAGACCGCTCTCGATCATGATTTCGAGCGCTACACTCGGTGTCGCTGTAATCAGCCCATCATCGACCTCGGCCTCACGATACATGCGCTCACGCACACGGTTGTCGCGGAAGAAGTTCTCGGGGAGGCCAGGGCGGCTACGCCACGCACCGAACAAAGAGCGATAGGCGTCCGCATTGAGCCTGCTGCGTGAATCGGACATCTCTCCGATCGCGGCCATCATCGACATCCTGAGCCGGGTGGTCTCAAGCTCGGGACCAAATCGGCTTTCGAGACCAAGTAACGCGGTCATCCTCACTTGATCGGCGACAATCGGTCCAGTGAGCGTACGCATGAGTGCCGAGCGAGCGTCGTCCACCGCAGGCGCGAGGCTTCGGCCAAACAACCCGGCAACATTGGTGCTGCTAATACCGTTTATTGCGCTGGCCCACTGTCCGACCTTCACAAGGTCGCCCATCGGGCCAACCAGTGACGCCAGTAACGACTTCCTCTCTGTGCTTTGTTGTGCCTCGATTTTTCCGATGGCCGACTGAATGCCGCTGAGCGGCTGAAGGGCGTCCTCCCACGACTTCCTTACCTCGAACCCCACATCGTACTTGAACGGTTGGATGCCCAGCATCGCCTTCGCCGCCAAGGACTCGATCGGAGACACGCTCGCGCCGAACGAGGGAACCTTGGTCAGCTCACTCGCCATGGGGTAGGTCGCTGTGAGATTAGGGGTCAGGCTCGCGAGTGGATGCAATGCGTTACGCATCATCTCGGAGTATGCGTTGTCGGCGGCAATCTGCTTGGTGATGACCTGGGGAAGGAATGACGATGTGACTGCGCCGAGCGGCGAAAGGTTAGCCGGATCAATTGCCGTCACACGGGTAGCGGCGAGGTTGGCTTTGAGGTCAGCGAGCGGCTTCAAGGCTAACCGCAGCGACTCCGAGTAAGCGATATCTGCGGTACCTTGTTTGATAGCCTGCAGTGTCGAAAAGTGGGCAGAGTCGCGGGCGAGCTTAGCTGCATCGAATTGACGCTGGACGTTTTCGAGGTCTGCAGCGGCAGGCAGGTCCTCATCACGCGCGGTCTTCGCGTGCTTATCGACCGGGAGCTCCCCGCTGTCCTTGTCGTCTTCGTCGTTCATTTTGTCACTGCCCAGGTGTAGAGGAGAATCGCTGATCGCAACTTCTCGTATTCTATATGATCAAATGGCTATCCATGCCGTGACGTCAAGACGACAAAGCTCGCGGTCGACCGTCCATCAACGAGAAAGTTCGTTTACAAAGCCTGATGGGGCGGTCAACAGTAGTTCAACTATATGATTATAAAAGGTTTTCGTCGCTTTTCCGTTTGCGGCCGATCATTCCTCATGGGACTATTAAAACAGGCAAGGAGATCAACGAGTTGCCTTCCAGAGAGGAACAAAATGACCAATACGACCAAAGCATTCACGCCGGAGAACATGGCAATAATTGCCGACCTTCGAAACCGAAAAATTCCTAACGCCGAGATCGCAAAAATCCTCGGTGTCAGCCCGTCAGCGCTGGCTCGCAATGTGCGAAAGAACGGCTTCCCCCGCCAGCAAAAGAAGACGAAAGGTTGCGCAGCGAAGTCCGCCCTGGTATCGGCAACTCTGCCTGCCGACAAGGTTATGGCAGCCAACGCCGAGACGCTTCGCACCGACCCAATTACGGGAGCGCGGGTTATCTCCTTAGTGCCGACCCCGCGGAATGTGGTCGAGGAGGCAACGCGGGCATGCAAGGAGGAACAGCGATGGAAGAACCCCCGAATGCGAGACCGCGCCGACAATCCCTTCCGTTTCAAGGCCCGTGTCGCAGAGATGAATAGAGACCGTCGGGCTATCATCCAAGAGATCGAGGGAGAGATCGACAAGGCATTCCGAAAGTTCCGCACCCTTGCTGGCCCGAATACTCGGATTCAGAACGATGAGGTTTTCAACCTCTTATCGGCAGAGGCGAAGGTTGCTCTCGATCACCTGCAGGCGTTGATCGATGCGGCTCGCCATCTTCGAGAGGCAAACGGGGCGATTACCGAGGCCGCTATCCATCTGCATAAGGCAGGCGCAGCGGCATCACTGCCGACAGCCTAGTCGTCAACACTAAATGGGGAGCGGTGAGAACCCCTCCCCGGAATTCAAAAGAGCGCGACACCATAGGGAAGGGTTGCGCCGGGGGGCTAACGCCGAACTTTGCAGGGTGCTCCCGACACAACCAGCGCTACAGCGTCTTGTTAGAGTTGCACTTAAAACATGGTCGTGGCAGGGTCCTGCCCTTGACACGCTTCCTATGCTCTGCTGCCTCACGACAGGAACAAGATTGGCCAGGCGATGACTGATAAGCCAAAGAAGCTTTACAAATATATTTCCTCGGAATTCATAGGTAATGTTTTCAATGTTACCGATAGAGCTACTATGAAATTCTCGCTTCCGAAGGATTTCAACGATCCATACGAGCTATTTCTTACCGTTGATTATGATAACAACGCGGAAGAATTGGCGTTTTACCTCGATATTATGGGCGAAAATACCCAATTTCCCGTTACATGCTTCTCATGATCGCCCATCGTTATCCCAATGTGGGCTCACTATGCGCAAAACCACCAAGGCTTCGTCATCGAATTTTCGGAAGAACAACTATTAGAGAGTTTCCCTGATGCGGTCTTTGGAGATGTAAAATACTCAGATACGCCGCGGCCTGAGCTTTCCGATTTCCTTACCCGGGCCTATCGCGTAGGAAAATATCGCCACACCCATTGGCTGCGTAATGCCGTTCTCCACTCCGCGTATTTTACTAAAATGACCTGCTGGAGCTACGAGCAGGAGAGACGGATGATCGTAGAGAAATCAGACACCCGCGCCGCTGGCTCGATGATGCTCTTGGATGTCCCGCGCAGTTCCATCACAAACATCATATGTGGCGCAAGGGCATCCGACGAGGCGAAGGCCAAACTAGCTGGATTGGCGGAAGAAGTCGGCTGTGACTACCATGAACTACGTGTTGGTAGGAGCTCAGCTACACCCTATTTAACCACCAAGGGTGGACAACCTTTCCTATTCGATGGCTCTGATATCGGTCTAAGCACCCACTATTGTGAGAAATGCCGAGAACCCACAGCTGGTGTTGACAGGTGTTCTTGGTGCGAGATTGATGATGAACTTAGACATCATGTCGCATCTCGAAATCCATTTCGAATTCTAGACCGTTATGGATTGCTCGAGTCATATATCGCGGGCATGGACGCTGTCCGGAGGAAGCACACAAAGAAGGAATGACGAGCTTGGCCAGCAAGGGGAACGGTCTGACAGCGTGGCAATCGCCACAGGACGACCCGGAAAAAAGTTTGTGTACGAAGCCTGATTCTACGGCCGATATTCCTTCAACTATCTGATTACATGTCGTTTTTTCACGTCGGCCCGTTGTGGCCGATCAGTTCCCGTGAGACTCTAAGAATAGGCAAGGAGATCAACGAGTTGCCTCAACGGGAGACAAACAAATTGGACCACATTGCAATCGAAATCGCTACCTATGACGGAAGCAAGAAGGATTTCGTCTACGCAGTTAGGCAACGGTTCCCT
This sequence comes from Rhizobium sp. GW821-FHT14E12, assembly GCF_058803745.1. NCBI lineage: Bacteria > Pseudomonadati > Pseudomonadota > Alphaproteobacteria > Hyphomicrobiales > Rhizobiaceae > Rhizobium > Rhizobium sp. GW821-FHT14E12. Next base: position 34,894 of record NZ_JBXAPH010000015.1, on the reverse strand, counting down.
GATACCGCGAAGGGGCTCACTCTCGCAATCATCGCGGCCGAGCGCATGATGAAAATCGAGGCTCACCACATCGCCTTCTCAGAGATCGGCATCAAGTTCATGTCCGATGGGAAGAACGGAGAGCCACTGGGCGACCAGACGTTCTTCGACCTGGTCACCCGCCACAGAGCAGGCTCGTCCATCGTGGGCAATTGCCTAGAAATCATCAACCAACGCGTCGAAGGTGGCGCTCGGCCAAGACGAGCCGCCTAGATCCGATACCCCGGGAGGACCAGAAGCCCTCCCCTCATCCCTCGGGAGCCGATCGATGGTCCTCAATTTCACTCAACAGATGCTTATGGACTGCGGCGTTTGCACATCGAGGCCGCAGAATATCTCAGGCTACCTAAGGACCCTCCGGGGAGCATCGCGCTTCGAGGACTTTCCGAAGACGGTCGATCATCTCGTAGTCATCGAGCGAGACGGTGAAGCTCAACTGGAACGCCTCGGAATTCCGCCAGAACAACGCGTGAAGGCGATCCTCGAAACCCGCTGTGGCGGTCCTAATTGGCCTCGAGCTTCCTGGGCGACTTATGGTGTTGTCGCATTCTGGAAGCGGACAGAATCCTGTTGGCAGCTCGTGTCGGCCGAGCGCCGCAAGTTGGGTGGCGGCAAGGACAGGGGCTTTCTCACTCTCACCCCAGAACAGATTGAACTTCGAAATGATCAGGCCGCACGGAACGCCTACGCAATCCGGGCTCGGCTCACCGGAGATTGCTACGAATAACGAAGTATCGGTTTGGATTACCGACGCGGCCCGCCTTCGGCGGGCTTTTGTCGTTCTCCGCGTGGGACTAGGGCAACAGCTGAAAATGCCTGGTATTCGCAGGCACCTTTAGGTATGATATATAGAACGTAAAACATTGTCCTGTATCAGATACGAGACATGAGAAACATAGTGAAGACGACAAAGGGCGGTGCGGTAGTCCACCTGCAGATCGATCGTGTCATTGCGAAGATCGGAGCTGACATCTCCCTCGCCCGCCGTGTCCGAAGGATGACTGCCGACGACTTCGCCAAGCGGATCGGAGTATCCCGTGGGACGCTGCACCGTTTAGAGAACGGCGACCCGGGGATTTCGCTGAACACCTTTGCGATGGCTCTTCATGCCCTCGGCCGCCTGGATGCATTCGCGAATATCGCGGACCCAATCCACGACGCCGTAACCCTCTCCCAGATGATCGAGGACGTCCCGAAGCGGATCGCCAAACAGCGGCCCGTAAAGTCGGACTCGAGTGGCAGCCCTTCGGAGGCGAAGACCAAGTTCGTGGGCTTCTGAAAATTCTTTTGCTGACAGGGTTCGGTCACACCTGCGGATGTCAACTAAGTAGCTGAGTAGGCTCGATTTTTCCTTTGTTCCTGGTTCCGCCGACAAGCAGAATCTTGGAAACAGGAGGTCAAAATCATGTCAGCAGTTGCCGCTCGATCATACCAACCAATCAAGGAATACTACGATGCCGCACTGGCAGCTCGCCAAAACGCTATTTCCGGCAAATCCGGGCCAAGCGCGTGGTTCTCGGGCGAAGATCGTAAGGCCCACGAGGCCAAGCAGGCCGCCGCCCGGGCCGCAGCAAAGCCATATATGGCTCCGCAAATCGTCGGTATGAAAACTGAGCGCGGCATGGCTGCCGTCGGTGGAGCGACGTACAATCAAGTCGCCAAGGCACTCCCGACACACATTAGGTTGATTCCCGCTGAGCCGAACGGACGGAGCCTTACGAAATACCCGCATCTCGGATTTTCGAAGATCGGTACAATGCGCCGCACGAACGACGATGGCACGACGACGAGTTTCGCACTCTATACATCGAACTTTCGCGCTAATCCGTACTATGAAAACGGTAAGATGTCTTTCGACAAGATCCCGCCGCAGCCCGACGGCGTAACCAACTCGCCGATGTATTTCTGTTTCGCGCTCGATGAGAAAGGGCAGCTGGATAAGAGATATAGCGCCTCCCCTGATCTACCAGGCATGGCTTTCCGATTTGGACAAGTCGGCCAGATTGTCGAGGCTTGCAAGACCCTCATTCCGCCGCCTGCAAACACCAGGCGACAGAACGTTGAGCGTGCGTTGGCAGCAGGTCCGTCGACTGCAAACCGGGCGGCGGCGTATGCCTACTAACTCTTCTTCCCTACTCCCGGATCGCTTTGCGGCCGTCATCGCGGCGGCAGAAGTCGAGGCTTCGAAGGCCAAGCGGACCGACGCGTTCAGGTTCTTCACTGGATACCTAAATGGCGTCCGTGACGGAGCCGAGGCGTTCGGGAGCGCCCGGTTCAGTCTACTGGAAAGCGATGCTGAAGGGATCGATGGCGAATACGGAGAAGGCTACCGATACGGTCTCCTCAATATCGAGTTCGCATCGGCCTAGCCTTTGCTTTCTTGGCGTAGCCTAATCCAGTGTCACGTTTGTGGCAGTAAGCCCTCTCTGCATCATCACATCGCCAACCGTTCCGGTGATATTCACCGTGCAAGGCATTGTGCAGGATTTATAGAGCGCTCTACGTTGGTCGCGAGGCAGCTTTTCGATGTTCACGAGCATTGCTGCCATCCCGCCCCTGTCGTCTGTCAGCAGCGCGTTCTCTCCGAAAAATGTGAAGCTGCCCGTCGTAGTAACGGTTTGGCCGACGAGGTCTTGGTAATCTGTCTGAAGATCAGACCACTGCATTTTGGAGGCTTTCACCGCGTTTGCTCCGGTAGATGCTCCTGCGGTCATTCCGAACAAGCCATCGTAACATTGCAATCTTGCGGAATCGTTGGAAATCTTCCGGCAGGTAAAAACGTCGCCAGCCTGCGCAACAGCAACATTCGCTCCGAGGAGCGCGATTATGGTGAAGCCGACGGTCTTCATGTTTAGTCCTCGTTTCAACTACTGCGAGCCAGGACATCACAGAATGTTTGCCAATACGTTGCAGCTGATGGTCAATTTCTAATTTGGTGGCGAGGTGCCTCCCTAGCTGGCAGAAAAAGTTTGTTTACATGGCCAGATTTGGCGCGGAAGATCGCGCTAAGTATCGAAATACGCTTAATTTTCCTCCCGCGAAGTCATTGTGGCCGACAAACCCTCATGCGACTCTTAGATCAGGCAAAGAGATCAACTATTGCCTGCCGAGAGGACGAGATGACCAATGAGGCGTTGAAGCCAAGGGATCACGTTGAGATCGCCGTGAGAGCGGTGGAGATCAAATTGGAATCCAGTGTGGCCGAACTGCGGGGCCGGATGCAATCGGCCGACTTCGCGGGGGTGGAGGCTTTCGACCGAGCAGCCGCCGTGATGGAACGCAAGAGCGAGGCGGACAAGAGGAAGTTCGCGCTGGCCGGGATGGAATTCAAAGCGCACCAAGCAACCTATGACGGCTTGGATCGTATCGTGAGGGCCGCGGCCATTGCCCTTGAAGACATCAAGCTCGCCCGAGTTCGTTACCGGAAAACCCGGGAGAGAAGCGAGCTGGAGAGGCTACTCATCCTCTTTGAAGCTGAAGATGCCAAGTGAACCGTACAGGGAGATAAAACATGTTCACCAGCAGACCAATCGCGATCGAGAAGATCGCGTACTACGATGTAGACGGACAGGGATACCGCATCGTCGTTCCGGTTCCAGATTTCGATGCCCCAACCGTCGTCTTCGAGCCGCTATATGAGCATTTCGTGTCTCATGCCTTCATATGGGGAATGGCGAAGGCCGAAGCTCTGAAGCGAGCCGAGCCTTCGCTGCTCACGCACAACATCCTCTGTAATGTCGCCCCTCGCCCGCGCAATCCGACGACCCCGCTCGCAGGTACGGTTTTCGATCCAAGCCGCTACCGAAGGCCATAAAATCATCCAAACGCATCGAGTGAGGCCGCAGACGGCCCGCTGCAAAGAAAACCAGAGAGGAACACACCCCAATGCCCCACTACATGAATGGAATCGACCGTAAGGGCCGTCTCGCGGCCGCGATCGTTCGCGCTGCCAACGAGCTTTCCAATATCCCCTTTGTCCATGAATTGATCGAAGGGATGGACACCGCCGAGCTGCGCCTTATCGGCAACTTCGTCCCCCCGAGCCGTCGTGACGGAGCTATCGCGACTTGGCTGCTGCCCATCCGCAACACCATCTCCGATACTCGCATTCCGGGGGAGTTCGTCGCCATTACAGTCCGCCGCTTCGCCGATGCGGACGACAGCACCATCTCGGGCGAGAATTGGAAGCTGATCGACACCTGCCCCGTAAAGCGGATTCCGACCGAGAATGATGCCGACCTCGAACGTATCAGAGTTGGCCTGCCCCTTGCCGATCTCAAGGTGCTGCGCAACGGTGGACTGGACTGTGAAGGCATTTTCTTTCCCTACGAGGAAGTCATCCAGACCGATGAAAGGGGCCAGCAATACCGAGCAAACGGTTTCGATACGATCGGAATCGAGCTCCTTGAGGGCATTGATGTCGTCGGTGGCCTCAATGGCTACCTCGACGTATGGGAGCCGAAGAACCCAGAGCAAATGGACGAACTCGCTCTTGCCGATTGGGAGCGCGGCCTTTGGCTGAACTGGGAAACCCCTGAGGCTGGCCCCGCCCTCGCTTGCGGGTAATGGGGCAGCAAGGGATTTCAGTGACCGTATCAACCCCGCCGACGACGCGGGGTTTTTCTTAGTCCGTCGACAGAAGAAAGTTTGTTTACATCGTGCGGTACGGCGCGGACAACTTCTGCAAGTATCTGTTTACACAAGATAGTTGACGCATTTTTCGTTGAAGCCGACGAATCTGCGTGGGATCCTAAAGTCAGACGGTGAGATCAACGAGTTGCCGAGCAGAGGAGCCCACATGAACAAGAAATTCCCGATTAGCACTGCCAACGTCGGCTTACTTCAGGCGATCGTCGATACAGCCACGGAGACGGGCGAGATTGAGACGAAAGTTCTCACGTCGATGGCTGAAACTATCCAGCGCGAAAACCGGATGCGACGCTGTGTAACCTATCTTGCAAGCAAGGAAATCCAGCCGATCGAGAAGGCCCGGATTACCAAGCTGATGAGGTCCATGTCGCGCAACGACGAACGGTTGTTGGAAAGGATCGCTGCGCCATACAAGCACGGAGATATCCAGCAAATGGCGGACGCAATTCGCGACCTGCCACTTACACGATCCGAAGAGCGGGCACTCGATACGGCTGACAGCCTCCCCGCTCGCGTTCATTATGGCGAGAGCGTCGGCTTGATGTGGGATGACATGAGCGAGATCGTCGCAAAGCATGGCGTGAAGATCGGCTTGAAGACAAGGCGGATCGCACTGCTGCGGGAGTCTGAGCCAGTCAGCGATCGCACCAGCCTCGCTAGGTGGCTCCCGACGCCAGCCTAACGACCGACGAGAGGAGGCCAAGTGCTCCCTCCCCTATTCCCATTCATCGCGAGCAGCCAGCCATGGGAGGAACCGATGGCCTACAACACAAGTTCGGAAATCGACGTCGCCCGCGCCTGCCGTATGGCGTTCAACGAAGCTTTCCTCGCCACCGTTGAGCTTTCCGAGCATGAACAGGCGCAGGTGGCGAGGTGCATGGGCCGCAGGAGTGGCAACGACGAGATCGACCTCGCCCGGATCGCGGAGCCGTACTATCGCGGCCATCTTGTGCAGCTGCTCGAGATCCTCGATGGGCGCGGCCTGCCTGGGGACGAGATGGGAGCATACGACATCATGGTCGCCCGTGAGCGCGGGCAACTCCGAGACACCGATCGGCATGTCAAACGACTTACGGCCATCTTTCACCGCCACGGGATCGCATTGCCGACATTTGACGGCCGACGGATCGAGCGACCGACGCTGAAGATTGTCTGCAGCGGCGCGAGCGGGTGATGCGCCCGAGTACTGGGGACCAGGGAGGAATATGATTATGGACATGCTTATCAATCAAGTCGCCAAGACTGAAGGAATGTCGTTCGCCTTTCACATGACGGGCCAGTCGGATTTGGAGCATCCGGTTTCAACCGAGTGTGACGTCATCGTGCTCCCGATGTTCGAGAACAAGTTTCATGTGCTGCCCGGAGACGACCATCCGGAAGCACCGTCGTTCATGCGCTGGTACGCTGAGATCGTGCGAACCATAGCGCCTCCATGCGACCTGATCGGCGGCCCGAGAATCATGATCCACAAGGCGGGGAGACACTTCTCCTCTCGGCCATCGCATCTACACTATGCCCGCAGACAGGTGCCTGGATCTGACTATATCACCCGTAACCCGATCATCCTGATTTCAACGATGCTGACACCTAAAAGGTTGCCGTCGTCTGGTCAGCTCATCGACAGTCACAAGCGCCCGGTTACGAACCTTATTGGGGAAGAGCAGGTATTTCGGCAGAGCGCTTTCTGGACAATCGCGGAAGCCGACCGCATCTGGCCGGGTGACGACGAGTTCCCCTCTTGGAGCACCCGTGTCTATGCTTCCCTTCGAGAGGATCAGGACGTCAGCAGGCTTGAACCGGAACTGCCACCCGCCGAGCAGATCGCGGATGCATTCGTGCAGTTCGCCCTCTGCTTCTTCCAGAATTCCGCGCTGGCCCGCTTCGCGGTGATGGATGACGACGTCCCATTCCACACCCGGGAATTCGCGAGAATGGTAACTGGATTTCTGGGTCGCGAAATCGTGGGACATGCAAATCATCTGTGGTCGAGACGATAGGTCAGGCGCACGACCCCGGAACATTCATTTTCGTCGCCAATGCTACCGACATCATGGAATGCGGTCAGCGGTGTGATCTTTGCCATTTTGATGGAAGATCAATCGGTGGGCGTTCGTTAAGCCGCTTGTTTCGAATGTCAGGACAGAATCGAAAGCAGTTGTGAAGAATTCCCGGTCACTTTGTGGGAATAGCTCGTATTTCTCCTGCCCTGTTGCCTGCAAGAACAGGTTTCCACGCTCATTCGAAATATGAATGACCATGGTCCGGGTAAGCTGGTAATTTCCGACCAATCGATCCAAGAGCTTGGCTTCAATCGATGCCAAGTTTCGCTCTTTGTGCGGCCAGCTCGGCCATTGGTATTCGGCGGCGATGCTCTGCATGATTTCCGCAGCCAAGACATACCCCCGATCGCCATTTGTCATTACCACTGCGCCATCGCCCGTCTCATAGGTCACCATAGAGCTTACAAAACCAGCGTTCACGCCGTCATGGCTAAAGCGGCGGTATGGCGGCTTGCCATTGACGACTAGCCCCAAGCCATAATGCCCGCGCCCTGGGGTGAGCATCTGGAGCACGGTCGACTGGGAAAGCACAGGCGTTGCTCGACCTACCCACGCGCGAAACAGAGCTAGATCAAAGCGAGCCAGATCGCTGGGTGTCGTCCACAGTCCCGCCGCTGCCAATTCGGGATAGGTGTGTGGACCACCCGCCACCGGATCGCCGTCTGCGGTGTATGGCATTGCGGCGTTGAGAAGGTCGTTGGGAGGCAATGGTTGTTGATAGCTGCTACGGTTCATTCCCAACGGACGAAACACAATCTCGTCCAGCAGTTCCGCAAACGGCTTGCCAGTCACATCAATGAGCAGCTGCTGCAGAATCGTATAGCCGCCACCAGAATATCGAAAACGCTTACCTGGCTGTTGATTGACGACAATGGGAGGACTGTTCGCGGGTGGAGCGCCATCCAAAATATCGAGTAGAGACGGGACTGATGTTCCTGCCTGATATCCTGCAAACCCATGCACCGTTGTCCCGGCGGAGTGATTGAGCAATTCCCGAAGAGTGACCTTCGCTTTATCGGTGTACGAACTGGCCGGAATCTTCCAGCTTTTCAAGTACAGATTTACATCCGCGTCGAGGTCAAGTCGGCCTGCTTGAACCAATGCCAACACCGCTACGGCGGCAACTGGTTTGCTGATCGACCCTGCCTGAAAGAGTGTTTCTGACGAAACCGAAGCACCACGTTTCGTTGCAACACCGAAGCCGCGCGCCCATTCGATTGCACCGTTACGCACTACTGCGATGCTGACGCCGGGCACGTGGAGAGCATCCATCCGATCTTGCAGCATGGCGTGAGGTTGGCCAGCGATCGCAACAGGAGGCCGAAGCCCCCCGATGACCTTCTGAACGCGCGTCTCAATATCATTGTCAGGTGCGAGCATCGGGGATTGTCCATTGGGTTCGGAAAACGTACTTTGAGCCTTCGCGTAGGTAGCAATTGCGGACAATGCCAACCCAGCCAAAAGCACGCTGCGCCTCTTCGGTCCATCTTGCTCCGGGTCATGTGCCATTTCATCATTACCCGCAGTTCATCGGGGAGACCGCCCAGCATTACAAATAGGACGGCTGGCGCTCAATCATTTATCTAAGCGAGCGCGTTTTACGACGTCTGCAACGGTGTTTTTGCTGATGCCGAGATCATGCGCAATCCATCTATAGCTACGGCCGTCGGCAGTTAGCGCGAGTATTTTTGATGCGAGGCGGTCTGACTTGGGACGCTCGCCAGTTTGGCGACCCAGTTTTTTGCCGCGGGCCTTGGCGGCGGCCAAACCGGATTTCACACGCTCGCTGATCAGGTCGCGCTCGAACTCGGCAATGCCAGATAGGAAGGTAGCCAGCATCCGACCGTGAGGCGAAGACAGATCGAACGCCATTCCGTTCATCGCGATGACCGATACCTTCCAGCCTTCTAGCTCGCGGAGCGTATTGAGCAAGTCGATGGTCGAGCGGCCCCAGCGCGAAAGCTCCGTGACGACGACCACATCGATCTGTCGGGCTTGCGCAAGTGCCATGACTTTCTTTCGTTCAGCGCGATCGAGCTTTGTACCCGAGCCCGTTTCCTTGAATGTTGCCACAACCTCGTAGTCTGCACGGGTAGCAAAAGCGGTCAGATCCCGCTCCTGTCGTTCACAGGACTGGTCGGCTGTCGAAACGCGGCAATAGATGGCGGCGCGCTGTCCCAATTGAACCCTCGTGAATTTTGGTGCCGGAAGGCCCTGATTTGTAAGGGTCGATTGTTGTCCAAAATAGACTATACTTCAATAGGGACAATGCGGAGGTAGTGGCAAGGCGTGATCTTGGCCTGCGGCGTTACCGAAACTAACCAGGAGACTACCAGTTTTGTCTCGGCATAATGCGTTGTTTTTATGGTAAATAAATCCTGAATGGAAGTAATATGACTCATTGCTTCCGTCATCTAAACTGCTTGAAGCGATGGCCAACCCTTCGCCACCGCGATTGGGGGTGGCAAAGGGCTATTGGGGCATTCCTCACTACCCTCGTGTCAAAGAGCACTTGGACACGTTCCCGCGATACTGATCGACCCTGTCAAACTTTATAGAGGGATGGAAAACGTCAACTCTCGATACATCAAACGGTATCACGCAATCCTCTCTGATCCGGCCGCCGTCCGCAGATCGTACACGGACTCTATACGTGAAGATGTGTCGTCCTTCCGAGAGGTTCGCTGTGAGGGAATCCATCGGCTCGTTCAGATATTGCTTCGCCTGATATTCGTCATCAATGTAAAACTCGATGTTGTTCGTAGAACTTCGACCGAGAGGAAAACCTCTATCGTCGATCCAGAGGCCGTCTCCGGCTATCGTCACGTCGTAGGTTTTCGGCGCAGCTGGTTTGACGATTGGCAATTGATTTGGCTTGGGGGGCTGTTGATCAGGCGGCATGATTATTCCCTGCCCTACGTCCTTCAAGCGCAGTATGGCTTGGCGATACGGAGAACCTGCGCCAATATAGGTGAGGGCCACGCCCGGAGCTTTTGCCGAACGGTTTACCAGTGTTTCCTTGTCCCAGCTGATAGCCCATTGGCCATCTTCGGTGACGACGACGGTCGGCGTCGCAGAGGCGATTTTCTGGTATTTCTCCACCTGCTGCTTGGTGTCATCGACCCACTGCATTGCGTCAGCGCAGGTCTCGTTGACCTGGTCCATGCAGTACGAGTCAGCCTTTGCTTTCGCAGGGTCCAAATATTTCTTGGTTACGTAGGCTTGGCCCGATTGGACGATAACCGCACCGCCGCTCTGAGCGATAGAATCAAGAATCTCCTGCTGAGTTCCTCCGGAGGCCGCGACTGCGAGTCCTCGTACAGCCGCAACGGTCGCGGCCTTTTTTACTACTTCTTCGACGGTTCCGGTCGGCATTTTATTGGTGGCAGCGTTTCCGCTGCTCACCGCGTATGTGTACATCCCCGAGAGGAGCGCTTTCTGAACGTCCCCTTTGGAAGAATTGTAGGTGTACCAAGCAGCAAAGGCGGCGGCCCCTGCTGGCCCTCCGTATGCGGCGGCGGCTTGTTGCGCGATTTGATGAGCGGCCTCACTCTCCTGCATGAGCTTCGCGGAATTGTCGTTTTCGAGTCTCACCCGGTCTGTGCTGAGATGCCAAACCGCGTCAACGACCTTGCCTTCGCGGAGCCTCACCTGGGCTTCATCGAGGATATCTGCGTTTCCGCTAATCGTGCGCTCGCCGTAGCGTTCCGCAGCGTTTGCAGCGTCAATGGTATCGTTTGCCGCCTTGAGAGTTGTCTGTGCCAAATCGCGAACGCCCTTGGACGGGTTCGTCAAAGCGTTTGAGATAGCAGTCTGCGTTTCTTTATCCAACTTAGTCCCAATTGCAGCAACGTTTTGGGCTGCAGAGTTCAGGTATGGGATACTTGAATTGCCGACTGCCTGTATCATTGGTTCCGCGAGCGGGAATGCGACCCTGATCACGTCCATGGGCTTGATCAGCTTTCCGGCGTTCTGCGCGTCGTCAATCGCGCCTTGCAAGAAATCGTCCTTGTTTCGAAAGCAACCTCGCCCGAACACTCCTTCCAAGCAGTCGCTGTGAGCTTGTGTCGCAGACAAGGCTACGATCGCAAACAGAAAAGCTGATCGACGCATACACTTCTCCCCCATTGGTATAGTTGTAGCGCCAAGATAAATCGTTATGGTTTTATTGCAAAGCTATTCTTCTCGTCGAATTTCTTCTTCTCGTCTATCGCAGTTATCTTACGGGCAGCGTCGAGATAGGTGATCTTTACATCCCTGCCCTATCCATGATCTGGTTCGCCTTCTGCTGAGCCCTGATCTGGAAAAGTTCGTAAGACACCCGATTGCCTACGGCCGAGATCGTGAAGAACAAGGAGAACGACAGGATTGCGTGCGCAACGGTTGAATATGCCCAGTAGCCGAGTGCAGCTCCAATCAATGCGGTGGCAGTTGTGTTCAACACGTTGTCGCGGGTCCGCTTCTTCGCTTCTGCTTTCACGTCTGCCAGATGGTTATCTAGTTCTGGTGTCATGGCTCAGCCCCTCCCCCTGCGTCTATCGCCGCCCCACTGCAACATCGGGTCGATCCCTTGGGCCTTCCAATGGTCGACCGTGTCGCGCATAAGGTCATACGGACCCTCGATCGTGAACTCGAACATCGGATCGAAGTCCGGATTCCGGACAGCTTCCCATAGATGGCCGCCGAGTGCCTCAGCCGCGATCATGCCCGCCTTCGCGCGTGAGGCGTCGCCATCATTGAAATCAAATGAGCCGATCATCAGGGCCATCTCATAAAGAATGGCGCGGGCATCACGGTATGGGATGAAGCGTAAAACACTAAGGTTGAGATTCACTCTCGCCGCGCGTGCTTCCTCGGATTTGCCCCCTTGCGAAAGATAGGTGAACCCGGTGGTTACCTGAAGCTCCCCGACTTGGCAGGCATTGTACCAGACGTCGTACTTGCGACCGATCTCCGGCCCTTCGTAGCCACGTAAGCTCGTGTCATTTAGCTCTTCAATTGACCACGGATCTGGGAGGTGTTGGTTGAGGACTGCGGCAAACCACCTGAAGTCCTCGAATAGGATTTCGTGCTCTGGTCGTATCCAGGAGACGATTGCTCCGCCAGCAGCGAGGCTCTCTGGCTGATTATGTTCCGGCTTGTGCCGCTCGCCTTCGAGTCGAGCGATGACACCGGAGTAATCCTTGTGGGTCACCGTCCCTTCGACCTTTTGGAGGCGTGTCTCGAGGTTGAAGCTCGTCACAACACCAAAGATCGCTATCAAGCCAATCCACATCCAGAAATCTGGGATTCCGAATGTCTCTTTGGCGGCGTAAGCCAACCCCCACGCCGCCGCTATGGCGATGTAGATTCCGACACGTTTGATCATGCCCCTTCCCCCTACTACCCCTGCACTGCCCTGCGACAGTCGTAAGGTCAGTACGCGGAACTGTCTACGTGGAGAGTGGTGGCAGCAAAGGCGAGTAGGCTACCAAAGGTACTTCGGTCTCAACCTACTGCAGACACTGCAGAATTTCTACGTTTTGACGGCAGTCAATCATGATGTGAATAACCTGCCTTCCCTATTCCCCTGATCTGAGAATCGGCCTCTTGTAACAGTGAATAGCTGTTAACCTTTCGTTAACTCTCTTTTCCTTGCCAGAATGAGAGAATCGGCGATAATGACGGCATTTCGCTGATTTCGGCAATTCTATCGGCATAATGGCCCGAGGCACAATGAACGCGTTCAGTTCGCTACCGTCGTTTGAATTCGACGACAAGATTTTGATGCAGGGCGCGGAGATCTCGCGCAGGCTCAATCAATTGCGCCTAGAGAACTTCCCACCGAACGCCCGCAAGACACTTCGCGAGTTTTCCGTCGCTGAGGTTGCCCACTATCTCGGCGTCACGCCAAGCAATCTAAAGCGCCTCTACCTCGAGGACAAAGGACCGACTCCGACTACGAAGTCAGGCAATCGAAAATACTATACCGCCGAGCAGATGCTGGAACTCCGGCACTATCTCGATAGGACAGGAAAAACGGAAGCCAAGCGGTATGTCCCATACCGTAAGCCGGGCGACAAACTGCAAGTTATCGCCGTCGTCAATTTTAAAGGCGGTTCCGGCAAAACGACGACGGCCGCCCATCTCGCGCAGCATCTTGCGCTCACGGGACATCGCGTTCTAGCGATCGATCTTGATCCTCAGGCCTCGCTCTCGGCTCTCCATGGTTTTCAGCCAGAGCTCGACAAGAACCCGTCGCTCTATGACGCAATCCGTTATGAGGAAGATCGCACACCGATCTCGGATGTTATTCTGCCGACTAACTTTCCGGGCCTCGACATCATCCCTGCAAATCTTGAGCTGCAGGAATACGAATACGACACTCCACTGGCGATGCAGTCCGGGAGCGAGGGCAAAAGATTTTTTACGCGACTGGGCAAGGCCCTCGTGGATGTTGATAGCCGCTACGACGTGGTGGTTGTCGATTGCCCGCCCCAGCTCGGATATCTCACCCTGACGGCACTGACTGCCGCGACATCGGTGTTGATCACAGTCCATCCGCAGATGCTGGACCTTATGTCGATGTCGCAGTTTCTGCTTATGCTCGGCAACATCACGAAGACGATCAAGAAAGCTGGCGCTGATGTCCGGATGGACTGGCTTCGCTATTTGATTACGCGCTTCGAACCAACGGATGTCCCGCAGGTTCAAATGCTCGGATTCATGCAGAGCATGTTGGCCGAGGAGATCCTCAAGACACCGATGGTCAAGACCACAGCAATCTCCGACGCAGGCCTGACCAAGCGAACGCTCTATGAGCTGGATCGGTCAAACTTCACCCGGGAAACATATGATCGGGCCATCGACTGCATGGACGCAGTGAATTTCGAGATACAAGCCCTGATCCATCGCGCGTGGGGGAGGCTGTGATCAAGTTGACCGCCGTCAAAACTGACCGATACATCAAACAAATCAACTTTCTAACGTGGTCTCGAGGATAGCGATATGGCTCGAAAGAACCCCTTTATGAATGTCATGGGCGATGAAGCGCCAGACAGCGTCAAACCGATCCTTGATTACACGCTCAAGGGTGCTGGAAAGTCGATGATGAATTCCATCGACGAAGTTGCTGCCAGGGCGGATCGGCTATTGGAAGGGGAGGCGGTTGTCGAGCTCGATCCGGGCATCATCGACGCATCATTTATCAGGGACCGCCTAGAGGACGACGAAGGAGATTTCACAGAACTCCTGACGGCAATCCGAGATCGCGGCCAGGACAGCCCGATCTTGGTAAGGCCACACCCGACCGCCAGTGGGCGATATATGGTCGTCTTCGGACATCGCCGACTCCGAGCGGCCAGGACCCTCGAGCGGAAGGTCCGTGCGGTCGTCAAGGACTTGAAAGACAGCGACCACCTCGTTGCCCAAGGCCAAGAGAACTCAGCTCGCGCCAATCTATCGTTTCTTGAGAAGGCGATGTTCGCCAGCGAAATCTCACACCGCCAGTTCGATGGCGATAACTCGATCGTGCTGTCGGCGCTTTCAATTGATCGAGCAACACTGTCAAAAATGCTGGCAGTCGCAACGATACCAAGGGAGATTCTAGTCGCCATCGGCGCAGCCAAGGGCATCGGCCGGGATCGCTGGTATGATCTGAAGAACCTTCTGGAGAAGCCATCGAATCTCGAGAAGGCCTTCACATTCATCGACACCGACGATTTCAAGGCGAAGGTCGGTGACGAACGTTTCAATGTCCTGCTGGCTCATGTGAAATCGGTCGCGCGACAGACTAGGCCGAAAGCGTCGAAAGCTCAGAAGTGGATATCGGAAGATAAGTCGGTGTCCGCCGAGCTGAAGAACGACGGCAAAACTTACACGCTCGCTTTGAAGGCAAAGGACGCGACGGGCTTTGGCGATTTCATCGCTGGTAGCTTGGCCGACCTGTATCACGCCTATCGGAGCCTGAAAGATCAACGAGGAGAGTAGACCGCAAAAGAAAAAGGCCCCCAAACGACCAAGCGTGGAAGCCTTCCTCATATTCCGTGACAAGATAGAGAATCGCATTTCCACGAATCGCAGTCAAGAGTCTTTGGCATCGTTTTGGTGAGCGGATTTCTTTTGCCTTTTGAAAGGTGAAGGAAATGGAGAGTGGAAGTGTGACGACGCCCTTTGGGCGGCGGGCGATGACGCTTGCCCAACTCAGATGGCAGCGGAAAACGGCTGAAATCAAATCAGGCAAGTCGGTCGACAAGTGGAAGGTGTTTCGGGATGCCTGTATGGCGCGTGAAATCCTCGGCCTTCAGGATCGTGCGCTGGCCGTTCTGAATGCGCTGTTGACGTTCTATCCGGACAACGAGCTGTCGGAAGAGAACGGCCTCGTGGTCTTCCCGTCGAACGAACAGATTTCCATGCGTGCGAACGGGATCGCGGGTACGTCGTTGCGCCGCCACCTTGCCGCTCTCGTCGACGCCGGACTAATCCAGCGAAAGGACAGCGCGAACGGAAAGCGATACGCTCGCAAGAATGGTTCTGGCGCGATCGAGGATGCGTTCGGCTTCAACCTGGCTCCGTTGTTGGCCCGCGCAGACGAGCTAGCCATTACGGCGATGCAGGTCATTGAAGAGCGCAAGCGCCTCCGCGTAGCCAAGGAAGCTCTGACGATTTGCCGTCGCGACGTCCGCAAGCTGATAACGGCCGCCGTGGAAGAGGGCGCTCCCGGCAACTGGAGCTACATCGAAGGACTGTATGTGGGCTTGGTAGCTCAGATTCCTCGGTCGCCCGTCGAGGCAATCCTGCGATCAATCCTCGAAGAGATGGAGATGCTCCGCGAGGAAATCATCAACATGCTGGAAATTCAGGAAAATACCGAAAATATGGCTGGCAATGACGGCCAGAATGGATGCCACAAACAGAATTCAAATACCGAATCCACTTATGAATTTGAACCTAGCTCTGAAAAGGAGCAGGGGGCGAAATCGAGCCCAGCCATCAAACGGGGGAGGGAGCCGATAAAGGCATTCCCGATTGGCATGGTACTTCAGGCTTGCCCGGAGATCTCGAACTATGGTCCTGGAGGCGCTATCGGCAGCTGGCGGGACCTGATGTCGGCTGCGGTTGTCGTGCGATCGATGCTCGGCGTCAGTGCGAGCGCCTATCAGGATGCCTGCGATGCGCTTGGTCCTGAGAACGCCGCGGCAGTCATGGCCTGCATCCTCGAGAGGGCAGGGCACATCACTTCGCCTGGGGGTTATATCCGCGATCTCAGTCGGAAGGCCGAGCGAGGCGAGTTTTCAATGGGGCCGATGTTGATGGCGCTGATGCGTCTCAATGGTACTCCGATAGGCAAGGTCTCATAGGTGGATGCTGGAGCAGGAAAGTGGGAGGCAAGTTCACCGATCCGTGGCGCTTGGCTAATGCGTGTGATTTAAGATGAGGCCGACTAATGGCTGGCAGGACTAAGATGTCGATGCGAACAATTACAGTTTTCTATGCTTGGCAGAGCGACCGAGATCAGAAGGCAAATCGGAACCTCATCCGTCAGGCTCTCGACGAGGCAGCGAACCGCATAAATGACGATGGCACTCTTGGCGTCGAGATCAAAATCGATGCGGATACTGAGGGAGTTGTTGGGACCCCAGCAGTCACGGAAACGATTCTTGGGAAGATCCGCACGGCCGACATCTTCGTCCCCGATCTCACTTTCGTTGCGGAGACCGAAGGCGGGAAGCTCGTTCCCAACCCGAATGTCATGGTCGAATACGGCTACGCGCTTCGCTCGCTGACGTTCGAGGCAATGATGCCTGTGATGAATACATTCTACGGCGAACCGAAGGAGCTACCGTTTGACCTTGGGCACGTTCGGCATCCAACACAGTACAGCCTGTCGCCGAGTAGTCCGGACGGGACGCGTCGTCAAGCGAGGGCAGCATTATCTGTAAAGCTCGAAGGTATTCTCAGACTGATGGTCGAGCATATTCTCAGCAAACCGCGATCGGACAAGCCATTCCTGCCCGTGGGGGCGGTGAGGCCACCCGCATTTTTCTTTCAGCCCGACGATGTGCTTGTGAACTTCGGTAATCCAGGCGAGCAAGAAAAACGCTTCAAACGAAGTCAGGCAATCTTCCTTCGGCTCTACCCGACTTATGCCGACCAGCCTCGTGTAGGGTCAAGCGGCGCGGTCAAAGCTGCGCAGCGATTATTGCCAATGTTGCGAGTGTTCGACTCCCTTAACACTCGAAACAACTGGGGTGCAATTAGCCTAAGACCGCATGGCGACGGCATAACCAGCTTTACGCAGATTTTCGAGACGGGCGAGCTTTGGGGAGTTAGCGAGGAGCCATTCCGGACAGGGAACCCGCCATTCATACCATCGATTGGCGTTGAAAAGGCGTTCGCTATTACCTTGGAGAATTACCGTCTTATTTACGAGCAAGTACTCAAACTTCGCCCACCCTTTACGGTCGAATTTGGGGCGGTGGGCCTGAAGGATCAGCATCTCGGCATCCCCAGTATCCAATATCAAAACGGAGAGTATGTTGGTCCGATCCTCAAAGAGAGCATTTCTAGGACGTTCCAGCTGAACAGCCTCGCCTCAACTGAATGGACGTCGAGGCTGAGAGAATTTTTGATTGATTTCTATGATCTCGTGGCCCTCGACCGATCGGAAGTGCTTACGGATCATGATGTTGCTGCAAACGATATCCCCCCGCGGTAGTCAACTATACCCCCTATCCCCCAGACCAAACGCGAAGTACTCAACCTGTTCGCTCAACTGCTTACTTGTCCGCTTTGCCCTCAGAGCTTGCCGACTGGAGAGACAGGATGAGTGACAGCATTTCCCGATTGATTCCTTTCAACTCGCTCCGTTGCTGGATTAATGTTTGCTGGATTTTGTTGTCCGTCGTTGCAAGGCGCGTTCCTTCTTTCACCATGAATTGGCCGACAATCACAGCGATGTAGAGAAGGGTCAGGGCATTGATTACGTGCATCTCGTCGAAGTCAGAAGAGATGCCGTGGCAGACCTGGTGGCGGTTGGCTACTTTCGCGAACACCCTTCGACCCCGCGCGCTTTTTTCATATGAAGTCTTGTAAGCAAAGTCGATCGCAGACAGATTTACGAAGGTGAAGGTTTCGGTTGCAAGCAGTTCGGCTGTGACCCCTAACGACTCGTTTTGGAGTTCGCCGATGGCGACCCTCATCTCAACGAGGCTAGTAATCCCTGTTTTTACCTCTGCTTCATACATGTACCGTCGAGCGGCGGCTTCGATTTCGGGAAATATGACCCGGAGGGTATGCGTGGCATTCCCAAGCTCCGCCAACCTTGCGATCTCTCCGAACATTCTCGCGTCTTCAAAATGCTCATTGCGGCCCAGTGCCGTTGCGTACTCTTGAGCGACAACGGCGGCAGTAAGCACCCGTTTGTCTGAGCTCAATGCAACTATTGGATCCGAGGGCAGAATTCCACGGCGTAGGAACTTGCGTTGCGTCCTCACCCTGTGACCTATCGCGGCAGGTAATTCGACCATCAACGAAAGCGCTGCTTGGGTTTCGGGCTTCTTCAGCCAGGCGTCGGCCGCTTTGTAGAGCTGGCTAACGAGATCCCCTATCTTCACAAAGGTTGTAAACAGATCGCTTGGTTTTTCAGACTGCATTTCGTGGTTGCCCTGACTAAACAGCACAAGTTTCTATCGTTGGTTGGTAGAACAATAAGGGAACATTGTTGCTCCTTGGCTCCCATTTGGTCAAGGGATTCCGCGCGCGTTATCTCATTCGCTAAAGAGAATTTGTCCAACCTGGTGCGCCCGGGTGCGCGGGCCTGGAGCGCCGAGGTGATTGGTCAGCACAATGATTGTGCGCCCAGTATCGAGGAAGCGGACAATGTAGTTGTTATAGGCACCTAAGTTTCCCCCATGTGCGACATAGCGGAGACCAGGTCCGCCAAGCGTGGGAAGTTGTTCGGCTTCGGCTTCCGTCAAATATGACGAGACATCTGTCATCCAGCCGAAGCCGTAACCGACAGACTGACCGTCATGAGTTGCGCCGGAGGTGAAGGCTTCCTCCATTGTGGCTTTCGAGACGAGGCTTTCGGTATTCAATGCTCGGTCCCAAAGTGACAAATCGTCGAGCGTCGAGAAGAGGCCGCCGTCGCCTGTTGTGAGCAGAGGATAATCCCAGCGCTCGAACTGAGCGTTTTCTCCCCAATACCCATGAGCCAGCTTGTGGCGTGCAGGACGGGAGGCGTCGAAGACGAGAGTGCGCGCCATGCCGAGCGGGTCGAAAACATTGGCTTTCAGGAAGTCGGCGAAGGATTGTCCGGAGACCATCCCGACGATCAATGAGAGCATCACATAACCCGTGTTGGTGTAGGCGTGTTTTGTCCCCGCAGCGAAATCCAGTTCAGCCGTCACGAGCCGATCGAGCACGGCCTCGTTGGTAACGTCCCTCATGTCACGGGTCCATTCAGAGACTGTCGTACTAGAGCTGAACAGCTGAAAATAATCGGGCAGACCCGACGTGTGGTGCAGTAAATGGCGAAGCGAAATTTCCGAGCCCCATGAGGGAAGCTGTGGAAAATAGACAGGCAGGCGATCGTCGAAGCTCAATCTCTCTTGCTCCGCCAGCAACATGGCGGCCATTGCGGTGAATTGCTTGGAGAGCGAGGCCAGGTAGAACGAGGTATCCGTTGTAATCGGCCGCAAGCTCTCCAGATCGGCGATACCATAACACTTGCTGTAGACAATCTCGTCTCGGTCGATAACGAGCAGCGCCGCACCGGGATGCTGCGGCACGGCCATATCTGCGAACACGGCGTCAACCTCCCAGTCGAGCTTACCCAATCGACCTCTCCCTTTTAGCCTAAGATTGATACACGATCGTTTTGCGCCGCAGAACCCGAGTCTGACCAATAGTTCGCGTCCGATCTAGGGCGACCAAGGCTTCGCAACTCCGACCAGTTGCGCTGCGGTGGTCCCCACCTGCGGGTCTCTTCAAGAAGCCGGGCGGCCCTTCCGGAGGGTATAGCGGTGTTCAGCGGGAATCCGACGCTACACCCTCCTTAGGTGCATCGAACCGTGACAGACGAAGTTTCCGGTTGATCATCCGCACCACGGACTCGGCGTCGGAGGACATCGAGTCCCGCCGCAAACGAACGATACGGCGAGCCCTTCGGCTATCAGAGTCTGCCCGACATCTTTTCCGTCAACTCTGAGGATGCCGCAGCTTCGGCCATAGTTACATCTGTCGGTTCCTTCAGTCCCAGGTTTGCAGGAACATGCGACCTTGGTCACCGTCGTGGATCCAGTCGCAACGAGCTGCTTCACCCGCTCGGTCGCCCTGTTGCCCAGGGCGGCCTCACTCGAGCATCGTGGATGAAAAACCTCAGGCGCGTTGAAACCGACCAGCCGCACAGCTGTGCCATCGCTCATGCGTATGGTGTCGCCGTCAGTTATCGTGAAGTTCTGTGTGGTGAATTGCGAGGCCGTCGGTACCGCCGCGGTTTCCAAACCGGACGAAGGCCACAGGTAGCTTATGCCGCCATGAAAGGCGCGCGCGACGAGGACGACCAATAGAACGATCACGAAAATGGCTAGCCTCACTTGAAAGCGGCTATAGCGGTAGGATTTCCTACGCGTCGAATGCCGAGGGACCGAGAATTGGGTGCCCGCACGCCTGTCCGCAAGCTGGACGACTGAAGCGCCCGTGGATTGCGTCAACCGCTTCAGCGTCGCCAGCTGCTTTTCGGAAAGCCGAGTTCGGGTTCCATAGCGGGCGAACTTCTGCTGTACATCGTACAGGAACTGGCGCTGCCATGCAGTTGGCTGCCCATTCCGAAGGATGTCGTCTATCCGGTTTCTGAATTGTGTAATCTCGATCTCGTTCAGCAAGCTTGCCCCCAAATCTCGCATCGCCATCATACGCAAGGTGGGCTAAACGCGAGTAACGGGATCGGTTACAAGTTTAGCGAGATCGAATTTCATCTTTGTCATAGAGGGTCGGCAAGGTAGCCATGAACCTCCCGGCCTCCGTGAAGGCGTTCGGATGGCTGCTGATCTGGTCGACTTCTTCAACGCCAATCTTGAATACCTGATCGCGAAGTCGAACATAGAGTTCGCCGCTGCTGCCTTGCCCGACGGACGACTCACTATCGAGGTACCCGGCTTTGATCAGGGCATAAGCAATGGTCTTCCTCAGCTCGTTATAACTGGTCATCTGGGCTTTCCTTCCCGCACGTTCTTTTAGACTCGATCACTCGCTAGGTGGCCCGAAATCCCTTTGCATCCCTTCCCTTCGGTCACTGCCGGGGAAGGGGAGGGATAGGCCAGTTGCTGTTAGAAAATTTGCTTACATCTTCCGCAATTGCAAGCGCGCTCAATTCCACTTTCGAAATGCCGATCTCCGGCAGTCCGAAAACCCCTTGTTGCAGGCGTGGCCGACAGCAAGACTTGGGCTGCAACAGCCAGGTCGGGAGGTCAGAACATGGCTAAGAAGAACATCTTTTCACGGGCGATGTCTGCCCTGTTCAAAACACCAGGCGGCGAGCTGGATTCGGAACTCCAATTCGATCACGGCGACCTCGATCCCCAAATGCAGACACTCGTCAAAAGGGTCTCGGATTTCAACCGGGTGCCATTTTACGCCATGAGCGCGCAGGAGCGGAAACACGAGGCCGATTTCATGTCCGAAATCAAGCGTTGGGTCCGAAAGCTCTCCGATAACGATCGGGCGATTGTAATGCAGCGCCAGCCGTGGGAGATCGCCAATCACATTATGGGGATCGTCCCGATCGATGGCGTTGTCGCCGTCGGCCGAGGTGCAAGCTATGATCGCGCGCCGCAACCCGGATTTCGAATGCGCGGCTTCGAGGATCTCGGGCCGATGCCCAAGGCCGCGAACGAGAATACGCTGCGCTCCACCCCATCGATCGAGATGCCGATCGCCAGTACGGTATTCCAGGCGCGTGGTTTGAAGGCCGTGGCACAGGAGCTGCGCTCGCAGGAAGCACGCGCGATCCAGCAGGAACTCAGCGCAGCACCCAAGGCTGAACCCAAGTACACCTATGAACCGCCGCGGCCGTCAGCCGCCTTCAGGGCCAAGTTCGCTTAATAACGACAAGACAACGATTTTCGATTATCACGGGCGGTTACAGACCGCCCTTTTCTTTGGATGATCGAAGCATGACGCTGACAATGGACATCGAATATTTTGTCGCCTGGAGAAAGCGACAAGGCCTCACGCAAGAGCAGCTTGCCGAGCGAATATTCGTCAGCCTGCCAACGGTCAAGAAGTGGGAGCGTAAGGCCCGGAAGCTGCCACCTTACATCGGTTTCCTGATGGCTTGCGTGGAGAAGGGCATCGAACCTGTGGGTAAGGAAGCCATGATGCAGGTGGACGACTAAGCCTTTCTCGCTTCGCTTTGATCTCAGCAACTGAATAGGATGTTTTGGTGACGCTTCCGATCGTTGACCCGTTCAATCCGCCATACGAGGTATGGCAAAAAAGAAATCCCACACTCGAGGAAATGAATGCCAATGGAAATTGGCTCCCAGTTAAGGACCAGCTGCTCGGGACGGTTTTCAGCGCGCTCGGGGCCGCGAACTACACGGCGACCAACGCAGGAGAGATTACGCTCAAGAATCGGCTAGACGGTCACATCACTGACTTCCTGAAGAATAGCGCCGACTACAAGGCATGGCAGAACGCGATGCCTTCAAAAACACCGAATGCGATTGCTGAATATCAAAAGAATTCCGCGAAGAGTGACCCCGTTAAGGTCAACGGCGAAATCGCCCAGTACGGTAAGCCTCTCGGCGTCGGCCAATGCTTGTTTCACGGCGGACTGTGGTGGGGAGGCCCTGGTTCTGCAACGACGCAGACTCCGCTTTCGACGTCGCTGAGCCCAATCGCGGCCATTCAGAACGCACTGCACGGTGGCAAGGCATATAACGACGGTCGTCTTGACTTGATTGTATTGAAAACCACCACTTCGAAAACTAATGCCTTTGTGTTCAAGTCGAGTGGGACAAACCTTGGCCATGAGCTTGAGGTGTTACTGGCTGCGGGAACGCCGCTGACCTTCGTGTCCGAAGCCTGCCTATGTTCGGCGTTTGAGGTTGAAAAGGTCAACGATCCTATAAAGACGATTCCGATCTACGTCGTCCAGGTCGCCGTTGGTTGAGCAATCAAATTGGTGACCACTCTCAACCTGCTGACCGACGACCACGCGCGAAGTAGCCTGCCAGACCGCCTAGAGCGGCCATCAGGCCGTATCCGAGCCACCCGAGCTTGACAGCATACTCGTTCAGGGAAAGACGCACGTAGTCGGTCCCCTTGGAGGTGGCAACGGGCTGACTAGTGAAGAGGTCCATGGTGCAAGTTTTGCCTCCAGAGATAACCCGACCGTCAGCTGGTCCGCAGGACTGCGCCATCACTTTGTCGATGTCATTCCATCGAGCAAGGGAGAGCCAGGTCTTTCCCTGGGGGAGGGAGACCAGCGCCGACCATGCGGCGGCTTCGGAAGTGAGGACGGTCTTTCCGACGGCATAGCCGCCGCTGACCGCCAGAATTGTCAACATTGCCGCCCCAAGGCCGAGGCCCGCAATCCGGAACGTTTGACGACGCCGTGCTTCGTTCGTGATGGCTAGGTCGACGTTGGACACCAGATCACGAAGAGCGTTTTCCAGTGTCCCTTCGATTTGCTTCGAAAGGCTTTCGGGCACCGAGGCGAGCTGCGTTTTTAGCTCCTCAGCAGTTACCGATTTCAGCTTCGCGATGAGCGCCTTGCCATCATTGATGAAGTTCGTGTGGAGCTGGTTGACCACGCTTTCCATCTTCACGATGGCAACATAGTTTAGCGAAGTCGGATCGGTGAGGCTAACTTCCGCCTTGGCAAGCAATGCGAAGGCGACTTCCTTCTCTCTTTCCGTCAGTCCAAGGGCGGCGACCGCCGCAGAAAATTCAGTCAGGGATTTCAAATGGGACGTCATCGCCGCACCTCCTTTCGTGTGTGTGTTGTGGTTAGATGCCGTAGAGCTTGCGGAAAGGCTGGTTGTCCACGAGCGACTTAGTCATGTCCTGATACCAACGCTTGACCTGTGCGCGCTGCGCGACCGTCAACCGCTTGTCGTCGCCCGCCGCCTCGAAGGTCAGATTGTAGCGCTTGATACGCGACGCTGCACCGGAGGCCAGCTTCGGCATTACGATCTCGAAGCCGCCGTTGGCGAGAAGACGTTCCCGGGTGCGCCCGCCGACCTTCTCACCATTCTCGTCGGTGAAGCCGTACCACATTTCGAAGTCCGCCTTGCTGTCCGCATCCCGCATGTTGAGGATGGCGCAGTGGATGATTGGGAGGCCTTCCGTGGCATCGAGATAACGGGCGACCGATTCCGTGCTTTCGTCTTCGTGATGAATGACGTGATCGATGACTGCCGTGCGGCCCTCGTCGATTACCGCTTGGAAGACACCCTGCAGGCTCTCGCCGCCGCCGTCCGCAATTTCAGAAATCGCATCGAAGCCGCCGCCCGGCAGATCGAGCTGGACGATTGCAGCGGGGAGGGCCGCCGTGTTGAGGAATTCATCACGGGTGCGCTGCTTGCGGATGTTGAAGGACTTCACACCAATCAGGGGGTCCTGCTCTTCGGGAGGCAGAAGATAGCCGTTCTGATCACGCTGCCCGAGGATGCGGGCGACCGATCCAGTACCCCCGTCCGTATCGAAGGCTGCGACCTCCTTGCCGAGCTTCCGCAGAAACTCGATCTTGAAACGATCCCAAAATGACTTGCCTACGCCACCTTTGTCGGATGCCGTCGCTGCGTGAATGCAGACCTCTACGCGGGCTTCTTTCTTTGCTGCGCTCGTCGCTGCCATGATACGCATTACTCCTTCATAATTTCGTTTCAGAGAGACTTAGGGTCTCGATAAGCTGCGTTGACAGCGGGCTTTCCCGGTGCCTGATTTTCCTGCTTCGCACTACTGGTATCGGCAGGTTTACTTTCTGGGGATTTCGGCTTTCCGGCTATCTTCCCTTCCGGCGATCCTATGCTCGCAGTTGGGGCGTCCGCTTTCCGGTCCCTTTTCGACTTCGTGTCGTTCGCACCTTTGCTCTTCCGAAGAATACGACCGAATGTTGAGTTGAAAGAAGATGGAGTTGTTTCAATGCCATTCGCCCTTAGTACTTCAACTATCTCAACGGCCGTCATACCTCTGCGGCGCATATTGAGGATTGCCTCTTTCACATCGGGTTCCTCAAGGCTTGCCGCTAGGGTCCCCCGGCTCTTTGGCACGAAGTCTTCAGCTGCCTTATTCAAGGCCGCCGCCAGCTTCGACGCATTCAATCCTTGCGCCATGTGATCTCATCTCCAATCCACGATTTCATTCCAGTTATTTAAACGGTGCCCCATTGGGTCCCACGCTGTCAATCCGCCGACGGGATATTTGGTTTCTAATTCCTATCCGTGGATTTCCGCCATGCCTGCTCCGAGCGTCTTGCGACACTCTCCGCAGAAACAACGTTCAGAAATCCCAATTCATGTAACAACTGGATTCCCATTTAATGTAGCAAAAGATAGCCGAAGATAATTGCATGACGACACCCACGACGTTTGCATCATGCTTTCGTGTGGGCGTTAATCAGTTATCAAGCATGGATTTTCGAAGATTGCTCAAATCATGCAAATGGCGATCCGAGTTTCTTCCTCCCCATTGACCCTGGCTACGCCGATAGCCATCATCAATTCTTCTCGGGACACAATTGGCTCTGCGAGCGGCAATTAGTGTCCCCCATAAATGGCGGAATGCACTGCACCACAAGGGGTTTGCAGTCGGATAAATACAGGGATACCAGAGTGGCAGGCAGACCCAAGAAAATAATCAATCCAGCAGGCACGTCCGAGATTAAGATCACAGTGCCGAATGAGACAAGAGCTTTCTTGGAGGCGCAGGCATTGGCTACAAACATGCCTATCGGCCGTCTTGTCCGTCGCGCGGTGGAAACGCACCTGGCTATCGGTGATCGACTTGAGAAAGTCGAAGCCGACATGAAGGACGTTCGCGACCTTCACAAGGAAATCCTTTCGAGCATCGACGTGATCACCCTCTTTATCGCGCAGCAGTCCAGGGATTTGAAGACGGCTCTTGCCGACGGCAATCGAGACGTCGCGGAGGCAGTGTTCGGATCGACCAACGAAGCCGATGAGGATTTCAACGAGTTCGATGATCTACCGTTTGATGAGGATGCTCGCTAATGTGGGATCGTCGCCCGGTAGCTGTTACCACCCTCCAATATTTCCGTGATCAGGACGCCGACAGTCGGCGTGAGCTTGGCTA
This sequence comes from Rhizobium sp. GW821-FHT14E12, assembly GCF_058803745.1. Classification (NCBI taxonomy): domain Bacteria; kingdom Pseudomonadati; phylum Pseudomonadota; class Alphaproteobacteria; order Hyphomicrobiales; family Rhizobiaceae; genus Rhizobium; species Rhizobium sp. GW821-FHT14E12. The sequence continues at coordinate 8,843 of NZ_JBXAPH010000015.1, read as the reverse complement.
TTACGGCGGCACTGACGTCGAGAAGCACAACGGCGAGAGCCGTGGCAAATACTTCATTCCGAACGTCTGCTCGTCGACAATCCACCAGTCTGTTGTCCATGGCGACTACGTGAATTTCGACACGGCCGACAAGCTGTCGCTGGCTCGCGATCCCGACACCGACGAGCTGTATTTCACGCGCAATGGCATGAATGCCTACGTCGCGTTCGACTGCACAAACTCGGCTCCCAAGCCGTTTTCTGTCGTCAAGGCCTTCGCAATGGCTGAGTACCATCGGACCGGAAATCCTCACGCTCTGGCGATCGCTAACGCCGTCGACGAGAGTCAGGAAGAGGCAAACGACTTCTCGCTCAACTGGCTCTGCGAACAGGGTGCGTTCGAAACTCGCAGCGGCACTGGCAGCAAGATTCGAGAAATTCCGGCCGCCATGGCCTTCATGAAGTTCGGCCACTTCACGAGCCGTAAGGGCGACATGCAGGTGCATACGCACAACGTTCTTATCAACCTCGCCGTCCGGCAGGATGACTCCTATGGCGCTATCGACTGTCATGGCTACACGCTTTGGCGCGCCCCCGCGTCTGCCCTCTATCGTGCAAAGCTGGCAAGCCTCTTCAAGCAGAAGATGGCGGCGCTTGGACACCAGGTCGAAATCTCCCGCGACGAGCGCAACATCAAGATCGAGGGCATCGGGGAAGCTACGACCGATACGTTCTGCAAGCGTCGTAAGGAAGTCCTTGAGTGGGTGAAGGAGCACTACGGGATCGAAGGCACTGCGAAGCACCGTGAGATCGCGCAGTGGGCTGCCTATGCAACCCGCGACGACAAGAAGGACTTGCCGCCGATCGAGGTCCTGTATCAGCTTTGGGAAACAGAGGGGCGCGCCATCGGCGTCGACTTCGCAAGCCTGATCGAAGGCATCGACATGACGGCCAGGGTCAACGAGCGAGAGCGTCAGAGGGAATATCGTCTGCAACTCGATGAAGCCGAGCGCAAGGGATTTGTGATCCCCGAAAAACGTCCAAAATACAATCTGGAGGAAATCAAAGAGAAAGCACTTCTTAGCGTGCTTGAAACGGAGAGTGCATTCGAAGAGCGCAGCTATCTGACAGCCTTCTTGGAAGAAGTTCAAATCCACATGGACGCGGAAGAAGCGCTCGAATTGTATGAGCAGGCGAAAGAGGAAAGCGCGCTCATTCAGATCGGCACCATCGGCCGCTCGAAGAGCCCGGTGTATTCGTCGCTCGAAATCCTCAAGGACGAATACGCGAGCCTCAACCTGACGCTCTCGATGCAAGGTAATAGGGAGCTAGACAAGCTCCATGTGATCGCAGAGCGGATCGCGGAGGGCATGGCGAAGAACGACGGATCGGGCGAGGCTTGGGAATTCACCGACGAGCAGAAAGACCTCATCTATTCGATCTTCGGTCGGAACCAGATGACGATTGGCAAGGGACTGGCCGGAACGGGCAAGACCACCGCCATGCGCGCCGTCAACGACATTGCCGAGCGCCTTGGCTACAACGTCTGGATCGCAGCGCCCACCAACCGAGCCGTCGATGTCCTTCGTCAGGAAATCGGGATCGACCCTTCGCGGGCGTTCTCCGTTCAGGGGATGGCGCTTGCAGTGGAGCAAGACAAGGCCAAGCTCGGTCCCAAGGACATCCTCATCGTCGACGAAAGCGGGATGGTCGGAAGCAAGGACTTCGTCCGCTTGCAGAAGGCAGCGCAGGCTACCCGCGCCCTCGCCTTCATCGGAGACGACGGACAGCTCCCTCCGGTAAACGCTGGCGCGCCCTTCAAGGCCAACCTGGCGCTAATCGGTGGCGTCCGCCTGGAGAAGATCAATCGTCAGAACTACGACTGGATGCTGGAAGCGTCCTTGAACTTCGCCAACATGAAGATCGAGGAAGGCATCAAGGCATACGACGAACACGGCGCGATCGATGTCGTGGGAGACTTCGACACGGCGGTCAACAGGACCGTTCAGAAATACTTTGAGCTCCGCAAGAAGTATGGCGTCGCACCTGTCATCGGAAACCCGCGTAACGCTATTGTGCGCAAGGTCAATGACATGATCACGGAAGAGCTTCGCGCTAGAGGTGAGATTGTCGGTGGTATCACTGAAATCCAAGCTATTGGGCGAGGGCAGAAAGCCAGCGTGAGCACGCTTGCGATCATGCAGGGGATGCGGATCATCACGGGCGAAAACGTGAAGTTCGGAAACGAGCGCTACGCGAACAACTCGTTCGGAACGATCACCAAGATCGAACCGTCGGATCACAAGGATCAGCCTTATATCACCGTCAAATGGGATGACGGCCGGACATGCCGTTTCATGCCGCACGAGTTCATCGGCTTCCGCAAAGATGACGAGAACAAGGTTACGCCAAAGTTCGCTGCGGCCTATGCCATGACCTACTACGCGACCCAAGGGATGACGTGCCATTCCTTCATCAACCTTGCTACGCACTCCATGTCGGCCGAAGAGACCTATGTCGCCGGAACTCGGCACAAGGAACACTTCGAGATGATCATTGATGGCTCGCGCATCGGCAGCTCGCTCGGCGTAAAGAAGGGCGTCATCCTGCAGATGTCTGGAAGCGGCAAAACCAAGCAGGAGGATCAGGAGCCCGAAGTCGTTACGTCGCGCGACGAGATCATGAAGCACTTCGTCAAGGAATGCTCGAAGATCGGCGGCAAGAGGAATGCTTGTGACTTTCTAGGCGGTCCCAAAGAATACCTTGAAAAGGTGGGGCAGGGACTGCTCGATAACAACGGAAAAGACATCATGGCATTTCAGGATCGCGTGGCCGAGCAAGCTAAGAACGAAACCGAAGACGCGGCCATTAAGAAGCCGTATATCCATCGCGGCGGAAGCGCAGGCGGAGCAGGATTGCGGGCGCATGCGGATAAAACCCGGAAGACGCTTCAGACTGTCTCGGCAACCGACAATCGCGCGGCTGTACAGGATAAGAAAGCCGCTGTGCAATCGGCTGTGAAAAAAGCCCCGCCTCTCGATGACAACGAGAAGAATATCATTATGCGGTCCAGCTTGCTGGATTTCATGACGAAGCACGGCTGTAACGTTGTCAGCAAAAAGGTAGAGAAGGCGAAAGACCCGAAGGGCGGTCAATCGCTTCAATACACTGTTACCAATGGCTCGTCGAAATTTCTCGTCTTCGCGAAGTCCAATGGTGGATGGGGCTATTGGACCATTGGAGACGACAGCAACAAGGGCGACATCCGCAACTTCGTGGACAGGAATGTCACGATGAGCGGCTTCCATAACGCCTGTATCTACCTGCGTGAATACTACGGCACTACAAAGGATCGGGCGGCAAACAACGGCGGCAAGGGCGTCGTTCGGAAAGCACCGGAGCTGCGCCCCGAGGAAACCAAGCAGGAGACTTACGAGCGCCTTTCGAGCACGCCGTATCAGCCGGAGAAGTTCACCGCGATCCGCGAGATCTGGGAGAAGGCTGGTCAGGTAGCGAGCGGCTACCTTATCCATCGCCGTGGCATCACCAAAGAGACGCAGGCCTGCTTCCGCAATGGTCTCCGCTGTGAATCCGCGAATCCTCACGACGGCCAGAATAAGGGCGGCCTCATGTTCAGGATGACGGATTATGCAGGCAATCTTTACGGCACTGTTCGCCGTGGCCCGACGACGATGATCGACAAGCATGGCGATGTTGTTCCCTACAACAAGATGGGCTATGGCTCTGAGCGCCATGCGGTCATCCTGGGCGATGCCAAGATGGCCAAGCGCATCTACGTTTGCGAAGCCCCGATCGACGGGCTTAGCGAAGCACAGATGGATGGAATTGTGCGTGGTGGTCCGAAGTCGGCTATTGTTGCCCTCGCAGGCAGCGCGTCGGAGAAGGCGCTATCGGTCATCTATGCGATCTCTAAGGATCGTCAGACTGAGGTTGAATGGGTCCATGTTCGCCAGAACGACACCCCGACCAACGAGGGGCTGATCATGGATGAAATTCACGGCGCAAAGATCGTTGAAGCGATCACGTTGGCATGTGCAGGGGCGAAGATCGAGGACCGTCGCCCCGAGGCGCAGTTCAAGGATTCGAACGACAAGTTACGAGGCATTTCTCGCCCTACTCCCAAAACTATGGAAGCACTCGGGAAGGCAAGGCTGGAAGGTTACGCTGGCGAACCACAGGTCCAGCCGCAGCGCCCAATCAATAGCCCCGAATTGGGACGCTGATCGAACAAAAGGGAATCCGCCATAGAGCCCAGCCACTAACCTCAATGTGAAAACGCATGCGGCGTGACGAACGTTTCTTTGCTGGACAAGCCGAGTGATGGGTGCGCTCTAAATCAGGGTTTCCACGAATTGCCAATGGCGGCAGCCCCATCGGTCACTTCCGGCAGATCTGTAAACCTTCTGGCATCCTCAGGCCTTCTGCCTGGCTTGCTTGGGTGACGCATTTCGCCGATTACATCGTCCGCGGAGGCGATGACGCCCATATCCTCCAAGCCACGGAGCAGTCCCACGGTTGAAATGAGATGGAGGTTTGGTGGTCTGTTGAAAACCCTCGGACCAGCGTCCTCGAACAAAATTGCTACAGGTTCTGAAGCCTGGAGGTAACGCTTAAGGCCTCCGTCGGAGGAGACAAAATCGACCATCGCCAGTTCCACGGCGTTCTTTTTGAGCTTTTGTCCGAGCCGTCGCTTTTCTCTTTCAATCTCGCCTATGTCGGTTCGCTGTATTACGAAAGGCGGAGAGTTACCGTCGATAAAATCCTTAACTTCGGCATCTTTGAGGTAGGACAGGTCGCTGGTCAGTTCGTCGTACACCGCATCAACAATTACAATCCGCATGTCCAGTTCAAGCAGGAGATCTAGCCGATCGGCCACCCACAGGCTGTTGAGCGGACCTACTTCTGGCAGGATGAGCGTACACCTTCTCACCCCATCCTCCAGAGCTTGGCAAAGATGGCCGCCTGGTTTTCGACCTCGTGTGCCGGGGGAAGCGGCATGGGAAGGTCGGCATCTCCTAGCGTGACGAGCAGGTCTGCATAGTCTCTCAAACCAAGGCGGTGAATTGTCTCTCGTCGCGAAAGCAACCCCTTCGAGTAAGCCAGGAGGGGGTCTTCGTCGGAAATTTCTCTCTCCGGCTCGGTAATCGCCTCAAAATGCTCACGCACAATCGCGGTCATAGTTGTTCGATTTTGCGCAGCGTACGCTCGTACTCTTGCAACCAGATCCTCTGGCAGATTCATGGTCGTGTTTTTCAACATGCCTCAGCCCTCTGTTCAATTCACATATATAGGTGAATACCGTGCAGGTAACGAGCGGTACTCGATAGGCCGCGATGGGGCTTGCTGCACCCAAAAAATCATCGGGAAACCGGGTGTCCGACATTAGCCTGATTAAATGGTTTCAGGTTCCCGAGTTCGCTTTGGATTCCACGCTTGGGTAGTGGCTGGACCACAGAGCGGGGTTTTCTTTGTTCCTTGCAGCCCTCGCCCCGACCCTTGGTTTCCATGCTCACGGGGGAGGAAACAGATGAGCGGACTTAGTAAGGTAGGCATCACGCAACTGGTCGCAATGGAGGCGCTGGTCATTTTGGGGCGGCAGGTTCCCGTGGGCATCGACCACGATCACATGGAGGCCCAGGTCGCGCTTCTGCGCCGAGAGGCGGTTCTTGAACGCCGCATGTTCAGGAACGCCGCCGGGGCCGAACGGCTCGAATGGAGGGCCGATCTGATGGAGTTCACCACTCTCGTCCGAAATGGCATCTCCAATCCGATCGCCAGGACCGGAATGGGCGATCGCACTCGGGAGCAGCTGCAGGTCATGTGCCAAGGGTTGATCGATAATTCCGAAGCCGGAATCGCGATCAGACAAGCCTTGAGGATGGCCCTTGCCAATCGCCGTGTCCGGCTTGCCGACATTGCCGATGTCGTGAACGGTTGGGTGCCGCCGAAGCAGCGCACGATCGAGGAACGCGGCGCTCGACGTCCGGTCTTGGAAATGATTGTGGGCGGGCGGTCCAACGGGCCACGGGTAGCGAAACTCTACTGATTTCTCCGCGACCGTCTATGGCGGTGGCGCTGATGGCTACACGGACTTTCACGTCTTTCCGTTCGCGCCCGCCGCAAGGTCGTGGATGGCTTCTTCTATCGTCTTTCGGATTCTATCGTATTTCGCAATGAAGAACTCCCGTTTTGGGTTTACGCGGAACGCAGCCAGCTTTTCATGAACCAGCGCCTCCACCCGACGAGGTGAGCGTACACTCCATTGCTGTACAACATTGAATTGATCAGATTGACCGGATGTTGAATAGAGCTGGTTAGCTCGCTCGTAGGCATCCTTGATGGTGAAGCCGATCTTGTATTGATCGCGCGGATGACTTGCCGATCGCATCACGTAGACCACGCCGACATCTGTTGTGTCGGTAGTGGTCTTGATGTGGAGCGCGTCGCCGTTCTCCGTTGGCTCGAAACCCAGCGACTCTACCCAGGTTTCGTTGACTGTTACCCAGGATCGACCATGAACTTTGTCACCGTTCTTGCCGACTCCAATTTTTCCGGGTTCGAGCGTCTTCCAATATCCGGTCTGCTCCACTTTGAAGGCCTCGGTTTCCCAGTTATAGGTTTTACTATGAGGCGCTGCTTTGATAATCGACTTTACATCAACATAATTGGGAGCTTCGTTAGAAGATAAAGATTTCCGTATCTTTCGAGTATTCGTACTGCTTTTTGATAAGTTCAGCTCGGTCGGATATCGATTGATGGTTAGGTCATCGTCATCCTCCACATCGAGAATGGAAAACGGGATATCCCGAAGCATAGTAAATACCTGAGAATATTTGATAAATTGCTCATTTGAACGCTCAAAAATTTCGGAAACAGATTCAATCGGTAAGTTTTGTTCTTTCGTCATGGACGTATAAATGTGGCGACTATCCGAATATACTGAAAAACTATCTTTTCTTTCCTCGAGAATGCATCGCACCATCGAAGTTTTTCGAAGTAGGTCGATACGAGTTAAGAATATTAGGGGATGTAGATTTTCATCACCGTAGAACTCCTCGTGATCTTGGTCGAATTTGTCTCGGCCAGAGCGTAGAAACTCCCGCTCTGGATCGAGAGGGTGATCCGTTAAGTCGATCGGTTGTAGGCCGATTTCCCGCCCGTCCTTCGCTGCAATACCTAAAATTGATAGCTCTTCGTCATGCCGCACGAAAGCCGCCCCGTAAAATGCCAAACGATCATTCCCGACGAACTGTAAGTCTTGGTATGAGCCGGGAATGTGCATGTGGTAAATCACGCCCTCGTGGAGCGTCATCAGCTTTTCCGATCCTAAGGTTCTATTGGGATCGGTTAGCTTTTCGAGTACGTAAGTCACATCGAGTGAATGGAATATTTCAGGCAATATTTTGAGCAACAACGCCCGCTCATCAGGCTCCACAAACGCCTGCAGGACGTCAAACGACTGAGGCTGGACATCGCCTCGACCCATCATTACTCGGTTGTTGTATTCTCTAACGAACTCTCGCAGTTTCTTGTCTACCGGAAATCCTGGCCCACTCATTGATTGGGCCAAGTCGATAATACCTGCAAATTCGGAGTATCGCTGAGCCGCTTGCTTTTGTTGTGGGCTCAATTCAGGCTTGGAACTCTCAAACCTTTGGCTAGTTGCAAGTCCGAAGATTGCGAATTTTTTTCTTCTGTCGACGTCGGTCATGCTGCCTTTTTCATCTACGGCAATATTCGATTGTAGGGAATTCGGTACCTATCGGGTTAAGTTATGGCGATCTTAATTCTATGTTTTTGCTGTGTCGACGTCTGAACGTGACAGGGGACGCGTTTAAGTGTTTACTGAAATTCGTAGCTTGTTGTCGTCAATTTCTCTGTTAAATAGGCCTTGCCACACCCATTGGCGTCATCGAAACTCGTCGGTAGCAGATCACTTTCGAAGAAAGGGGTGTATCGGTGTGAGCTGTCGCGTCATGCGACTGTAAACAAAAGCCGCTTCGGACCGACAGTGGACGAGTTCAGTGAAAATTCCGGCTCTTCACCTTGAGCGTGTCATCCGGAATGTAGATATCCCCCGACTTGACGGCACGCTTCGGACTTTCCCTCGGATCCGGCCCACCTCCATGTGTGAAATGGTCCGCCTTGGAAAAGGGCAGCGTGAAGGACTGGTCCCGGTCGGCCAGGCCGGATAGGTCCGCAGAAAGATCGAATAGCTGCTGGGCAACGAGATGCACGACCTCGCCCTCTCGCTGGATGCGACCATTGATAGCCATCAGCGAGGATCCGAGAAGAACCCGGCGACGCCGTTCGAACAATGTGGGCCAGACGACGACGTTTGCTGGACCGGACTCGTCTTCGATCGTAAGGAACATCACACCTTTGGCACTGCCGGGGCGCTGTCTCACCAGAACAAGCCCAGCCGTCATCAGCCAACGCCCATCACGGGATTTCATCGCCTCCGCACAGGTGACGATACTGCGTTCGGTCAGGTCCCTACGGAGGAAGGCAATGGGATGCTCACGCAGCGTCAGACCCGTGTGCCCGTAGTCCTCGACGACGTTGTGTCCCTCGGTCATCTGCCTTAGGGCGACTTCGGGCTCGTTCTGCTCGGCGATTGCTCTTGTCTCCCGCTCCGACGCAGCGGCGAAGAGCGGTAACGGCTCATCTCGGAGCGCCTTGATGGCCCATAGCGCATCACGCCGCTGGAGTTTGAACGACGGCAAGAAGGCGTCGGCTTCGGCAAGCTCGACCAGAGACGCGGCGGGTACTCCGGATCGACGCCACATGTCATCGACGCTTTCGAAGGACAGATCCATGCGAGCAGCGGTGACCCGTGCCACG
>NZ_JBXAPH010000014.1:0-81567 GCF_058803745.1 Rhizobium sp. GW821-FHT14E12 | reverse complement strand
TGCTAGCGCGTCGTCCTGCCGACCATAACCTCAAGGCCGCAGGTTCAAATCCTGACCCCGAAACCAAAACCTTCCCAAACTTCAAATATACCAAAACTCGCGAGTAGCGGGACGTCGGCGTTTTAATTCCCAAGCATAGCGACTGATCCATGAATACCGATCATGACCTCATATCGATTTTCCCCCTTAATCCCCTGGGCAGGTGCCTGCTATAGGATCAACATGGTTGATCGCAAGGTAGGCGACTTCTCCTCGAGGAAACGGAATGTCTGGTGAAGTTTTGGCGGGCGACAGTGTCGATGTCGCTATTATCGGCGCGGGAGCTGCCGGCGTTGGCGCCGCGCGGCGGCTGCAGGCGCTACGGCCCGATCTGTCGCTTGTGCTGCTCGAAGCTTCCGATCGCATCGGCGGCCGGGCGCGGACGGTGCACCCGGCCGGAGTCGGCGGTTTTGCGTTCGATCTCGGTTGCGGCTGGCTGCATGGCGCGAGAACGAATGCCTGGACGAGGATCGCCGAGGAGATCGGCCTGACGGTCGATCGCACGCCGGCGCCCTGGAGCGAGGGCGGGCTGCAATTGCAAAGGGATGATAGCGATGCCAAGGCGGCGCGCATCGCGGCCAACGAATTCTTTGAGCGGATTTATGCCTATGACGGCGAAGAGGACGCAGCGCTCTCGGCGCTGCTTACGGCGGACAATCCCTGGAGCGGGTATATTCAGGCGCTTGGCACCTTCCTCACCGGCGCGGAGTTAGACCGATCTTCTGTTATCGATCAGAGCCGCTACGATCCCGGTCAGGGTCCCGATTGGCGGGTGCGGCAGGGTTATGGGACGCTGGTTGCGACCTATGCGGCGCCTGTTACGGTTCATACCGAAGCGGAAGTCCACCGCATCGATCACAGCGCTGTCGATCATATTATTCTATCGACAGCGAAGGGCGATTTGAGAGCGAAAGCCGTTATCATCGCCGTCTCCACGAATATTCTCGCGGCCGAAAGGATCACCTTCTGGCCACCGCTTCCGGACAAGATCGAGGCGGCATCGCAGCTGCCGCTGGGTCTGGCGAACAAGCTTTTCTTGCAGCTGCGGACGCCGGAGGCCTTTCCGGCTGATTCCCATATTCTTGGCTCCTGTCATAGTGGTAGAACCGGAGCTTATCAGCTGAGGCCTTTTGGAGCCCCCGTCATAGAGGCCTATTTCGCGGGCGATCTTGCCCATGATCTGGAGCGGGAAGGGACCGACGCGGCATTCGATTTCTCCGTGGAACAGCTGAAGCGCTTCTTCGGTTCGAGCATTGAAGGCATGCTGTCGCCAGCAGTGATGTCCGCATGGGCAAGCGAGCCCTTTGTCGGCGGATCCTACTCCTATGCGGTGCCTGGCGCTTCCGATCTGCGGCAGGTCCTTGCCGCGCCTCACGATCAGCGTCTCTTCTTTGCCGGTGAAGCCTGCTCGCTGATGCGCTATTCCACGGCCCATGGTGCTTATGAAACAGGGGCGGCCGCCGCGGAGGCCATCGCGAAGACGATAGCATGAGCGTGCCGGTGAGAATCTTGCCTCACAATATTGCGCTTTCGTCTTACGGGAACGCTTTTCGGGTGGGCGGTTACAGGTCGCTCTGATCATATTGGTATCGACGACGACGTAGCCGAATCAGCACTATCGGGCTGAGGACGGGAAGAATGCCGTCCGGCTCACTCGTTCCAGTCTCGAGCAGGAGGATATCGATATGGCAAAGACAGCGCACGATGCGCGACAAGAGTATGTTTTCAAACGGATGATGTCACCGGTCGGCCAGCTGAAGCTTGTCGCCAGCCATGAAGGTCTGGCGGCAATCCTCTGGGACAATGACCGCCCGGGTCGCGTGCCCCTGACCATCATTGCCGAGGATGACAGCCATCCAGTCCTGCTGGAAACGGAGCGGCAGCTGCGGCAATATTTTGCCGGCGAGCGACGGGTCTTCGATCTTCCGCTCGATTTTTCAGGCACGGAGTTTCAGAAGAAGGTTTGGCAGGCGCTGCTCACCATTCCCTTCGGCGAGACGCGTTCCTACACGCAGATTGCCGAGCAGATCGGTGCGCCCAAGGCAATCCGCGCCGTCGGCGCCGCCAATGGCCGGAACCCGATCTCCATCATCGCGCCGTGCCATCGTGTCATTGGTGCGGCCGGGGATTTGCGAGGGTTTGCCGGCGGTCTCGAGCGTAAGACCTATCTTCTCGGCTTCGAAGGCTGCGAAACCAAGGCATTCGATTTCGCGGCTTGATCCAACGCGGCGACAATAACAAAACGGCCCGCTCCATGGAGGAGCGGGCCGTTTGCGTTTCACCCTATACGCTGCAACCGGCCCGGTTTCCCGGGCCGATCATCAGCTGATATCAGCCTTCCAGCCACTTCACCTGTTCCGGCGTCAGCTTGATGTCCAGCGCCGAGAGGCTGTCTTCCAGTTCGGCGATCGTGCGTGGGCCGATCAGCGGGATGACCGGGAAGGGCTGGGCGACGACATAGGCGAGCGCGATATGGATCGGGTTGCGGCCGAGCTTCTGCGCCAGTTCGATCGCGCGGTCGCGGCGGCCGAAGTTGCGCTCGGAATACCAGACGCGCACCAGTTCCTCATCACTCTGCTTGTCGCGGCCGGCGCGGTCGGTGAAGAAGCCGCGGCCCTGGCTCGACCAGGCGAAGTTCGGGATCTGCTTGGCATTCAGCCAGCTCTTCCACTCGTCGTCGGAGGCAGCGACGCATCCGGCCCAGATCGGGTCGAGCATTTCCGCCAGCGAGAAGTTGTTGGAAAGGGCTGATGGTGCCGTCTTGCCATTCTTCTCGGCATAGGCGATTGCCTCGTCGAAGCGGGCACGGGTCCAGTTGGAGCCGCCGAAAATGCCGCGAATACGGCCGGCCTTGATCTCGGCATCCATGGCATCGACGAATTCGCCGACCGGAACGGCCGTGTTGTCGCGATGCATGAAGTAGATGTCGACATAGTCGGTCTTAAGCCGGTTGAGCGACTGGTCGAGCTGCTTGCCGATCATGTCAGGGTAGCAGAGCGGCGAATGCGCGCCCTTGCCGATCAGCACGATCTCCTCGCGCGGAACCTTCCGGCTGGTGTGCCAATCGCCGAAAATGCTCTCGGTCTTGCCGCCGCCATAGACATAGGCGGTGTCGAAGGCGTTGCCTCCGGCCTCATAGAAGGCGTCGAGCGTCAGCGATGCCGCCGCGAAATTCGGGAAGAATTCGAAGCCGAGCGTGACGATCGATGCCGGCTTGGCGATGCCCGGGATGCTGCGTTTCGGAACGCTGTTACCCTTGGTGACGGGCGCACCGACGATGTTGGTCGTCCGCCGTGTTGCCTTCTCGACCTCATATTCGAGGCCGATGGTGGCGCGCCACTGGTCGAGAACACGCAGGTTGCCGATCGAATCGGCCCAGCCGATGCCCGGATAGGCGAATTCCTTGGCTCCGGCACGAATGGCGTCGCCGGCGGCGTCGACTTCGAAGGAATAGAGCCAGCGCTCTTCCTTGACTTCGATGACTTGCGTCTCGCCGCCCTTGATGAGCTCGATCGTGCCGACACCGCCCTTGTGGCCGGAAGCGAACCAGAAATCCTTGACTTCGAGACGGCCTTCGGAGCCGATGATGCGCAGCGTATTGTCCTGGTTCGCCATGATCGAACAGGAGACTTCGGCGATGATGTTGTTCGGGAATTTCAGCACTGCTGACGCCCATTCGTCAACGCCGGTCTGGCCGAGATGGGCGACGCCGGAGACCTTTTCCGGGTCCAGGAACGGCTTGCCGTCGGCGGCACCGGCAATCAGCCGCGCCATCGATACCGGATAGCCACCGACATCGAGAATGCCGCCACCGGCGGTTTCGTTGGCAAACAGCCGGTGCTCCGGCTTGACGCTACCCATGTTGAAGCCGAAGGAGGAGCGGATGATGCGGATATCGCCGATCACGCCGCTTTTCACCAGTTCGATCAGCTTTGCCGTCTGCGGATGCACGCGGTACATGAAGGCTTCACCGGCGAAGACGCCTGCCTTCTTGGCTTCATAATAGATAGCCTCGGCATCATAGGCCGACAGCGCGATCGGCTTTTCGACGAGCACATGCTTGCCGGCGCGGATCGCCTTGATGGCCCATTCGGCATGGCCGGTGTGGGGTGTGGCGATATAGATGGCGTCGACGTCTTTATCAGCGAGCAGTGCTTCATAGCCATTGACGATGCGTGCGCCGGGAAACTTGTCGCCGAGGCCCGGCTTGTCGGGATTGCGGCTGGCGATCGCCACAAGCTTTCCGCCGCGCGAATGCGCAACGCCGTCGGCAAATGTTTTGGCGATCGTGCCGGGGCCGATGATTCCCCAGCGGATGGGTGCGTCTGTACTCATGGAACTAATCCTTTCCTCAATCTTCATGCTGTCTTGGGAGGGGCTGGAATGGGCGCCTATCGCAATCGGTTGCCGGCGCTGTCGAACAGAAATGTCTTGGCCGCGGAGAGGGCGACGGTCAGCGTGTCCCGATTGCTGGCATTGCGAGATTCTTCACGCTCGATCACGATCTGCTCGCCGTCGGCGACATTGGCATAGATGTAGCTGGTATTGCCGAGGTGCTCGGCGACGTCGACATCGACGGTCATGTCGACATCGCCGCGTCCGGCCTCGAGGAAGTGTTCGGGACGAACGCCGAGCGTCACCTGCTCGCCGATTTCGACCCGCGCGGTCGTGGTCGGCAGCGACAGGCGGACATTGCGCTGATTGCGCAGGACCACCGCGACGCGACCCGGTTGATTGTCGACGACCTCGGCCAGCAGGAAATTCATCTTCGGAGAGCCGACGAAGCCAGCGACGAACTGGTTGACCGGATCGTCATAGAGATCGAGGGGCGCGCCGATCTGCTCGATATTGCCGCCGCGCAGCACGACGATCTTGTCGGCGAGCGTCATCGCCTCCGTTTGGTCGTGCGTTACGTAGATCATCGTTGTGCCGAGCTTCTTGTGGAGGCGCGAGATTTCGACGCGCATCTGCACGCGCAACTCGGCGTCGAGGTTGGAGAGCGGCTCGTCGAACAGAAAGATCTGCGGTTCGCGCACGATGGCACGGCCGATGGCGACGCGCTGGCGTTGGCCGCCGGAGAGCTGCTTCGGCCGGCGCTGCATCAGCTCGGTGATCTGCAGGATCTCGGAGGCCTGTTTGACGCGGCGATCGGTATCGGCCTTCGGATTGCCGTTCATGCGCAGGCCGAAATTGAGGTTCTGCTCGACGGTCAGGTGCGGATAAAGCGCATAGGACTGGAAGACCATGGCGATGCCGCGATCGGCCGGTTCGACATCGTTGACGACGCGGCCGCCGATGCTGAGCTCGCCGCTGGTAATATCCTCCAGCCCGGCGATCATGCGCAGCAGTGTGGACTTGCCGCAGCCTGACGGGCCGACGAAGACGACGAATTCGCCGTCCTTCACCTCGAGATTGGCGCCGTGGATGATTTCCAGCGAACCGTAGCGCTTGACGATATTGGTAAGGGACAGTTCTGCCATACGGGATCTCCCGGAATTACTTGATTGCGCCAGCGGCGATGCCGGCGATGAAATGACGTTGCAGGAGAACGAAGATGACGAGGATCGGTGCCGTCAGCATCACCGCGCCGGCCATGATGCCGCCCCAGGAGACCTTGGTGAGGCCGATCAGCGTTCCCAGTGCCACCGGCGCCGTCATCATGCCCGGCCGGGAGTTGATCAGTAGCGGCCAGAGGTAGTTGTTCCAGGAAGCGAGGAACAGGATGATGGCGAGCGCGGCCATGGTCGGCCTTGCAAGCGGCAGGGCGATACGCAGGAAGATCTGCCACTCCTTGACGCCCTCGACGCGGGCGGCGTCGAAAAGCTCAGCCGGCATCATCGAGAAGGCCTGGCGCATGAAAAGCACACCGAGCGAATTGAACAGCGGCGGCACGATCAGCGCGACCCAGGTGTTCGCCAGCCCGAAATTGCGCGCCACCATGATGAACTGCGGAATGATGACGACCGAATAGGGCAGCGTGATCGTTCCGAGGATGATGCCGATGACGAGGGACTGGCCGAGGAAGCGGTAGCGGGCCAGCGCCCATCCGGCCATCGATGTCAGGAAAACCGACAGGATGGTATAGACGATCGCGACGACAATGGAGATTGTCAACGCGCCGAAGAAGTTGGTGTCGGCCTGCAGGTTTTTGACATTGTCGAGGAAGCTCGTCGACGGTGTCAGGATGATGGATGGGCTGAAGATGCCCTCGTCTGGCATGGTCGAGAAGATGAACATCATCCAGAGCGGAAACAGCCAGATAAGCGCGAGCGGCACCAACAGCGCGTGGAGCGCGATCGAACGCTTCAGAGTGGATTTTGATTTCGATTTCATTTTTGTTCGCGCCCCACCCAGAGATTGAGGAGAGAGATCGCTACCGCGAGTGCCGCCATGGTGTAAGCGATTGCGGAGGCATAGCCGAAGTTGGTCGACTGGAAGCCTTGGCGATAGAGCAGCAGGCCGAGCGTTTCAGTCGCGCCGCCGGGGCCGCCGCGGTTGGTGATCAGATACGGTTCGGTGAAGAGCTGCATCGTGCCAATGACCGACAGCACCACGCAGAAGAGGATAATCGGCTTCAGGAGCGGCAGGGTGATGTGGATGAATTGCTGGATGGGGCCGACGCGGTCGAGCGTGGCGGCCTCATAGACGTCCTCGGGGATCGATTGCAGCCCGGAGAGGATGATGATGGCATTATAGCCGGCCCAGCGCCAGGTCACGGCGATGATGATCAGCAGCATGGCGGAATGCGAATCGGCGAACCACGAAACCGGCCCGATGCCGACACCGCTGAGAAGCTTGTTGATGATCCCGAAATCGAGGTTGAACATCAACCGGAAGACGGCAGCATAGGCCACCTCGCCGACCACGACCGGTGCGAAGAAGGCAAAGCGGAAGAGGCCGCGCGCTTTCAGCAGCGGCGAATTCAACAGCACCGCCATGACGGTGGCGAGCGAGATCATTACCGGAACCTGAATCACCAGGATGATCAGCGTATTGGTAAGCGCGTTGTAGAAGGCCGGGTCGCCGAACAGGCGTCCCCAATTGACCGAAGCGCTGAAGACCCAGGGATTGACGCGCGTATTCTGGAACGAGATCAGGAATGAATTGATGATCGGCCAGATCCAGAAGGTGGCGAACACCAGAAGATAGGGCGCAAGGAACGCGTAAGCGCTCCGGTTTCGCAACCGCATGAAAGCCTTCTCCTTTTGTACTCAATGAGGTGACGTGCAAGGCACATCCCCGCCGCCTCAAGGGCGGCGGGGATGCCGGGCGCGGCTTGGGAGGCGCGCTCGGCTGTGTCACTCACTTTGCGATCGGCAATCCGGTCGCCGAGGCGATCTGCTGGGCTGCATCGTCGAGCGCAGCCTTGCCGTCCGGATAGCCGCCCGCAAGGTACTTGGTCTGCACCGCCTTGATGATTGCATCGGCGTCGCTGAAATACTGGGTGCCGGGGCTCGGACGGATTTTCGGCAGGGTCGCGAGAATATCAGCCCAGACCTTCTGGCCGCCCCAGTATGGCAGTGGTTCGTTGACGAAGGGGTCCTTGACCGCCGTCAGCAGCGACGGCACGAGACCGAAGGATTTCAGCATCGTGACCTGGCCTTCATTGGTGCCAAGCGTATACTCCAGGAACTTCCAGGCGGCTTCCTTGTTCTTCGAGCTGCTGGCAATCGCCAGCGACGAACCGCCGAGATTGGCTGCATGCTGGCCGTCGGCCGTCATGCTTGGCATCGGGTAGACGCCCCATTTGCCGGCGAGATCCGGCGAGGTGGAACGGATAGTGCCTTCATACCAACCGCCATACAGCTGCGATGCGACCTTGCCGGCATTGTTCGACTGGATTTTTTCGTCCCAGTTCGCTGCGCTCAGCAGGCCTGCGTCTTTGATCTCCTTGACCTTGTCCAGGGCCTTGATGCAGCCGGGCTGGCTAACGGCAATGCTTTGGCTGTCATCCGAGAAATAGCCGCAGCCCTGCTCGTTGGCGAGCATGCGGAACCATTCGCTGTCGCCGTTGAGATCGGCCTGCGCCATGATCACACCCGGATTGGCGGCCGATATCTTCTTGCCGGCGGCAATGAAATCGTCCCAGGTCTTGATCGTTGCCGGATCGACACCGGCCTTCTCGTAGAGATCACGGCGGTAGAACACCGCGACCGGACCGGAATCCCAAGGCATGGCGTAGGCGGCATCGCCGACTTCGAGTTCGGCGCGCTTGAAATCCGGGAACTGCTTCTTGAGCTCGTCCGTGTAGCCGAGTTTCGTCAGATCGGTCAGGCAGTCCGGGAAACGGTTCCAGAAGATCGAGGCCTTGTGGTTTTCGATCGACATGATGTCGGGCAGGCCATCACCACCGGCGGCGCAAGCGGGCAGCATCTTGTCGAAGACCTGCGGGTTGCCGATGTCCTGCACATCGACCTTGATATCCGGATATTTTTTGTTGAAGCCCTCAAGCGTGGATTTCAGCGCCGATGCGGCGACGTTCCAGCTCCAGACGGTAATGGTGGTTTGCTCGGCGAATGCGGAGCCAGAAGCAAGCATGGCGGCGAGCGTAGTCGCGCCAAGAAGTTTTAAACGCATTGAAAATCCTCCCTTTTCAATTGCCGTCCTCTAACGAACACGCTTAAACTATCTGTCGGTACGCTTCTGTCTCCTAAAAAGGGAACATTGACTTGGCGAAAAGTAAGGTGGGTGATCGAGCGGTCTATCAGCCGGGTGCGAGCAGCATCGAAGGGCTGCCGACCACCCTGCAGATGTTTCATACCCATCCTCCCCTGATGGCAAAGCCGCATTGGCATGCGCAGGTCGAGATCAACTATATCATGCGTGGCACCGTGCATTACCGCATGAACGATCATGAAGTTCAGCTCCGGGCCGGCGATATCTGTCTGTTCTGGGGCGGGCAGCCGCATCAGATGGATGATTCGTCGGAGGATTCGATCTATGCCGGCGCGCATCTGCCGCTGGTGCATTTTTTCCGCATGCGCCTGCCGCTCGATATTTCCGGCCGACTGATGCGGGGCCAGATCCTGGTGACCTCGGCGACCGATGCCGCCGACAACGAGAATTTCGCGCGTTGGTATCGCTATGCGGTCTCCGGCGATCCGGCCAAGGCCGGCCATGCGGTTGCCGAACTTCTGCTGCGCCTGGAGCGCATCGCCTTCGAGCCCTATCTCATGCTGCCGGAAAAACGCGAGCCCGAGATGGCTGGGCAGGTGCATCCGCAATCGTCTCGCAGCTTGGCACGGATGTGCGATTTCATTGCCGGCAATTTCCTGCATGATATCGATACGGTCGATATCGCCAAGGCGGCGGACCTGCATCCGAAATATGCGATGAACCTCTTCAAGAAGTGCACGGGCATGACGCTCGGCAAATATGTGAACCTGCTGCGCCTGTCGCGCGCCCAGGCAATGCTGATGCGCGACGGCGCCAATGTGCTGCAGGTGGCGATGGACAGCGGCTTCGGCTCGATCAGCGCCTTCAACAAGTCCTTCCGCCATATCGCCGGCATGACGCCTTCGGACTTCCGCCGCGACATGCGGGTCCTGACTGCGATGAACGTGGAGGCCGTTCGACCCCCGATGCGGCGACCGGCTCCACAATTCTAGCCGCAGCCCCTTGCCGCCGCTGTCGATCTGTCGCACTCCTCTACAGCGCCGCGCGTCAAACTGACACGTAAAGGACGCTGTAACACTCTACGATTGCTGCATAAATTTGCCCTTAAATCGGAACCGATTTAAGGATTTATGCTGCGGGCTTGTTTGGAGAGGAGATTTTCATGCGGCAATTTTCGGCGTGCATCGAATGGCTGTTTGCCCGCGATGGTGATGATTTCGCCGATCGTATCCGGCTGGCGCACGCGGCCGGCCTCAGCGCGGTCGAGTTCTGGCGCTGGACGAACAAGGATCTGGATGCGATTGCATCGGCCGTCGCGGAGACCGGCATCGCCGTCGCGGGCATCGTCGCCGAACCGATGATCGCGCTGACGAATCCGGCTAACAAGGAAGCGTGGCTGGAGGGATTGTGGAAATCCGTCAAGGTGGCCCAGCGCCTTGGCGCTCCGATTCTGATCGCGCAGGCGGGCGACGATCTGCCGGAATTTTCGCGCGCCGAGCAGCGTGCCGCCTTGGTCTCCGCCCTGCATGCCGGTACCGATATCCTCAAAGGGTCGGGCGTGCGCCTCGGCCTTGAACCGCTGAACACTTTGGTGGATCATGCCGGCTATTATCTGTCCTCGACGGTGGAAGGCCTCGATATTGTCGACGAGGTCGGTCGGCTGGAAGTGGGTATCGTCTACGATATCTATCATTCGGCGGTGATGGGTGAGCGCACGGAAGAGGTCGTCAATGGACGCGTCGATCGCATCGTCCATGTCCATATCGCCGATCATCCCGGCCGTAACGATCCGGGCACGGGTGAGATTGATCTCGTTGACCGGCTGAACTGGCTGTTCGCCCATGGTTACGAGGGCAGGGTGGGGCTCGAATACAGGCCGAAGTCGGGTGATCCCGAAGCGATCCGGGCGGTGGTGAAGCTACTGTCGGCCTGACGGTCAGACTGGCTCGAGCATTCCGAAGACGGCGACCAGAGCGATGACGACGATACCGAGGACGATCTCGGCGATGCTCCCGAGGCGGATGGCATTCAGCGCCCGTGCCTGATCATGCCCGATGCGGGGCACGAGGACATAGCGATTGACAATCGCCAGCAGGCTCATGCCGGCGACGAGCGCGATTTTGAGGCCAAGCATTACCTGATAGGGCGACGACCAGTCCGTCGGCAAATGCTTCAGGACCAGCATCGTATTGACGATGCCGGAGACGATCACCAATGCCACGGCGATGTGTCCAGCCGTCGAGAAGCGCCGAAGCGCCAGCAGCGCCTCAACCCGGTATTCGGACTGGCTGAGAAGCCGGAGAATGGGGATCAGCGGCACCAGCGCGCCCAGCCAGCCGCCGCCGGCCAGAACGTGCAGCATATCGTTGGCGCGATGCGCCATTCTCAGCCATCCCTGATGCATCGAGGCATGCCCGGTCAGCACGAGCGCGGCAAGACCGAGGCCGGAGCCCAGCGCAATGCCCCGATGACGCGGATGACCCGGCAGCAACAAGGCGAGAAGGAGGATGAGGGCCGCCGCCGCCTGTGCGAACCAGGCTTGTCCCACTGTCGTCTCGAACAAGACCGCGTGGAGCGTGCCGGCATCGATGGCGTCGCTCCAGCCATTGCCGATTCCGGCGGCTGCAAGTGGCAGCGACATGAGGGTGGCGAGGACGGCTATCAAAGCTGTGACGACAGATGCGCCGGCGAGCATCTGCCAGACCCTGTCCGCCAGCGCTTTCGGCACCATAAGGCAAAGATAGGCCGAGGTGCCCCACAGAAGCATCAGTGATGCATCGTGGAGGAAACGGCATGCCGCCAGCGCTGTATCCGGGTCGATCAAGGTTTTACGGTGAAGGTGTAGCTGCCATTGGTCTTATGGCCATCGGTGGAAAGGACATGCCATTCGACGGTATAGGCGCCCGCCCCAAGGAGTACGGAAACGGGAATCGTCAGACCCATGCCGTTCCGCGTGAGCCCGGGATCGCCAAGTTTGACGGCTGCCTTGTCCGGACCGGTCACTTTGACACCGGAGAATTTGAGGTTCAGGCTCTCGGTGAAGGTCAGGTTCAGTTCACTGGGTGAACTTGTGATCGTGCTTTTGTCGGCGGGTGCCGCCGATTTCAGATGCGCATGCGCAAAGGCCTGCCCGGCAAGGCCGAGGGCGAGAACGGCGGCAAGGCCGAGCTTGGTAATGATCGTAGCGATGAAAAGTCCTCCCCTTGGCTTATCGAGCGCGATAGGATTGTGGGTTCATCATGTCAACTTTGCTATCTGAAATGAACACATTAAGGACGCTTTGCGGCAAGGTAACGTTTTCTTGACGGCTTGAGGCGAGGTAGAGGGCTGACAGAAGCGTTTATGTCCATGACTCGGCAAAGAATCGTCGTTTTTCGATCATTCTTGCTGATCTGGGTTGGAGCGCTGGGGATGCTGACACTTCGATGAGAGAGTTTCATGGTGGCAAATACGATACGCGAAAAAGTGACGCGTGGCTTCGGCCAGCAGCGGCGGCGTGAGCGGCTCGATGTCCTGAATACACCCACCTATGTGATCGGCGACGTGCATGGACGCTACGATCTCCTGAGCGCGCTGGAGCGCAAGATTTTCACCGATGCCGCCACGCTGCCCGGCCGCAAGTTGATCATCATGCTCGGTGATTATATCGACCGCGGCCCGGCCTCGGCGCAGGTCGTGAGCCGGCTGATGGCGCCGCCACCGAACGGCTTCGACCGGATCTGCCTCACCGGCAATCACGAAATGGCGATGCTCGAATATATCGATGGAGACATATCCCTGGATGACTGGGTGGCGCTCGGCGGCGATGCAACGCTGAAATCCTATGGTGCGGATATCCAGGTTTTGCGTCAGCAATATCCCCAGCAGAAGAAACTCGACACCTTCATCCGGACCTGGCTGCCCGACGACCATATCAATTTCCTCCGCAGCCTGCCGATCCTGCTCGACACGCCGGAGGTGCTGTTCGTCCACGCCGGCATCGATCCGGACCGGCCGATCGCGGAGCAGGCGGATGACGATCTCGTCTACATCCGCTCTCGCTTCTACGATAGCGCGCAGCCGCTGCCGAAACTGATCATTCACGGCCACACACCGGTGAAGGACGCCGACGCGGATGGGCTCCGGCTCAACATCGATACCGGCGCTTTCTATTCCGGAAAGCTGACGGCGGCCCGGCTATGGCAGGGCCGCGTCCTCATCACGACGACATGATTAGCCGGCTATAATTATAGGTTTCCGATGCAGAGATACTTCATTTCGAGATAGTCGTCGGCACCGTGGCGCGAGCCTTCGCGGCCGAGACCGGATTGCTTGATGCCGCCAAAGGGGGCGGTCTCCGCCGACATCAGGCCGGTGTTGATGCCGACCATGCCGTATTCCAGCGCTTCGGCGACCCGCCAGACCTTCTTCAGGTCGCCGGCAAAGAAATAGGCGGCGAGGCCAAATTCGGTGTCGTTCGCCTGCGCGATCACGTCGTCCACCGTCTCGAAGCGGAAGAGCGGTGCGACCGGGCCGAAGGTCTCCTCGCGGGCGACCTTCATGGTGCGATCGATGCCGGTGAGGATGGTCGGCGTGAAGAAGGTGCCGGCGCCCTCGATACGCTTGCCGCCGGTGAGCACCTTTGCGCCCTTCGAGACGGCATCGCGGACATGATCCTCGACCTTGGCGATGCCCTGTTCGTCGATCAGCGGACCGATGGCAACGCCGGGCGTGAAGCCGTCGCCGACCGCAAGCTCGGCCACCTTGGCGGCGAGCTTGGCCGCGAAGGCATCATAGACGTTCGACTGGACATAGATGCGGTTGGCGCAGACGCAAGTCTGGCCAGCATTGCGATACTTGGAGGCGATCGCCCCTTCGACGGCGGCGTCGAGATCGGCATCGTCGAAGACGATGAACGGCGCGTTGCCGCCGAGTTCCAGGCTGACTTTCTTGATCTGGTCGGAGCACTGGCGCATCAGGATGCGGCCGACTTCGGTGGAGCCGGTGAAGCTGATCTTGCGCACCTTGGCATTGCCGCAAAGCTCGCGACCGATCGCCGGGCCATCGACGCCGACAATGACGTTGAACACACCGGCGGGAATGCCGGCCTGTTCGGCCAGCACCGCCAGCGCGATTGCCGATAGTGGCGTCTGCTCGGCGGGCTTGGAGACCACCGTGCAGCCGACGGCAAGCGCCGGCGCAACCTTGCGGGCAATCATCGCCGCCGGAAAGTTCCAGGGGGTAATCGTGCCGACGACGCCGACCGGCTGCCGGATGACTAGCATGCGCTTGTCGTTGGATGGGGCCGGAATGGTCTCGCCATAGATGCGCTTGGCCTCTTCCGCATACCATTCGACATAGGAGGCGGCGTAAAGGATCTCGCCTCTGGCCTCGGGGAGCGGCTTGCCCATTTCGGCCGTCAGGATGGCGCCCAGCTCGTCGGCATTGGCAACCATCAGGTCGAACCACTTGCGCAGGATGGCGCTGCGTTCCTTGGCCGGGCGTGCGGCCCAGGCGGCTTGCGCGGCATAGGCGGCGTCGATCGCCGCCGTGGTCTCGGCAGCACCCATGTCGGGCAGGCTCGCCAGCACTTCGCCGGTTGCCGGGTTGATGACATCGAAGGTCTTCGTCGCGCCGCCGGCCGTCCAGACGCCGTTGATATAGCCGGCATCGCGCAGGAAGGGCGAGGAGAAGGGAACATGCTTGGTCATTGCGGTCGTGAAGGTCATGATATGCTCTCCGGAGAGGATATTGCCCGGCCATCGCGCCGGGCGTTCTAAGAATGGTTTTGAGGCGAGCGCCGTTATTTGCCGGCGCTGGCTTCCAGCATCGAGGCTTCCAGAATGTCGAGCGCCTCGCTGAACACGCCGTCCTGAATGGTGATCGGCGAGAGGAAGCGGATGACATTGCCGTGGACGCCGCAGGTGAGCAGGATCAGGCCCTTGTCGAGGGCGATCAGCCGCACTTTGTTGGCGAAGTCGGCGCTCGGCAGCTTTGTCGTCGCATCGTTGAACTCGACGGCGTTCATGAAGCCGGGACCGCGAATGTCAACGATCTCCGGCACCTTGTCGCGCAGCGATTCCAGCCGTTGCTTCAGCCGCGAGCCAAGCTGGTTGGCGCGATTGCAGAGGTCTTCGTCGACGATGACGTCGAGCACGGCATGGGCGGCGGCGATGCCAATCGGATTGCCGCCATAGGTGCCGCCGAGGCCACCCGGTCCCGGCGCATCCATGATTTCGGCCCGGCCGGTGACGGCGGCCAGCGGGAAGCCGCCGGCGAGGCTCTTGGCCATCGTCATGAGATCGGGCGCGACCTCGTGGTGGTCCATGGCGAACATCTTGCCGGTACGGGCAAAGCCCGTCTGCACTTCATCGGCAATAAGCAGAATGCCGTGCTGGTCGCAAAGTTCCCGCAATGCCTTCATGAAGGAAGCGGGCGCGGGGTAGAAGCCGCCTTCGCCCTGCACCGGCTCGATGATGATGGCAGCGACGCGCTGCGGATCGACATCGGCGGCAAACAGTTTCTTCAGCGCGGCGAGCGACTGCTCGACGGTGACGCCGTGCAGCGGAACCGGGAAGGGCGCGTGGAAGACATCGCCCGGCATCGAGCCGAAGCCGACCTTGTAGGGCACGACCTTGCCGGTCAGCGCCATGCCCATGAAGGTGCGGCCGTGGAACCCGCCGCCGAAGGCGATGACGGCCGAGCGGCCGGTGGCGGCGCGGGCGATCTTCACGGCATTCTCGACCGCTTCGGCGCCAGTGGTGACGAAGATGGTCTTCTTGGCGAAATCGCCCGGCGTCAGCGCGTTGAGGCGCTCGGCAAGATGGACATAGCTTTCATAGGGCACGACCTGGTGGCAGGTATGGGTGAAGCGGTCGAGCTGTTCCTTGACGGCGGCGATGACGCGAGGGTGGCGATGGCCGGTATTGACGACGGCGATGCCGGAGGCAAAGTCGATGTAGCGGCGACCTTCCTTGTCCCAGATCTCCGAATTTTCAGCCCGGTCGGCATAGATCTGCGTGGTCATGCCGACGCCGCGGGAAATGGCGGCGTTCTTCCGGTCTGTCAGGGTCATCGCGCTGTTCTCCAGGGATAAGAAAGTTCGAATTATCTTGCAGAACTTCTGCAAGTTCTTTAGAAAAATTCCTACATTTTTCCTGCAAGATATCAAGCGGCATTTTGTAGGGGTGACAAGAAAGCGGTCAAGGCTCACGCAAGCCGGCCATCCGTGCTAAGCAAATCAAAAGACTAAGAGCAGGAATCATTGGCAAATGAACAGCATCGAGCCCGTGCGCTACAAGGTGGCGGAGGCTGCGCGTCTGGCGGGCGTGTCGGCTTCGACGCTCAGGCTTTGGGAGAGTCAGGGCCTGGTCGTGCCCAGCCGCTCCGACACCGGGCACCGTCAATATAGCGCCGAGGACGTGGCGCGGCTGAAGCGGATTTCCTGGTTCCGCGCCGAGCGCGGGCTCAATCCCGCCGCGATCCGCGAAGCCCTGGAGACGGAAGACGCGACCCTGCCGGGTGCGGAGAATGGCGAGCAGGCGGCGTCCTCCGGCATCGGCCGCAAGCTGCGGGCGCTCCGCCATGCGGCCGGCAAGACGCTGGATCAGGTCGCCGCCGACATGAGCGTGACATCCTCGACCCTATCGACGCTGGAGCGCACCTCGCAGGGCGTGAGCTTCAAGACCTTGCACGATCTCGCCGATTATTACGGCACGACGGTCTCGCGGCTGTCGGGCGAGGAGCGCGAGGATGTCCCGGTGCTGATCCGATCGGGCGAGTGGCGTGCCTGGCCGGAAACGACGCCGGGCGTCACCGTCCAGCTGCTCGCCGAGGGGCGGACGATGATGGACTGCCACCGTTTCGTCCTGGCGCCGGGTGCCACCAGCGAGGGCGCCTATCGTCATGACGGCGAGGAGTTCATCCATGTTCTCGCCGGCCGGTTGGAGCTGGTGCTCGACAGCGACCAGTTTTTCGATCTGATGCCGGGCGATTCGCTCTATTTCGAAAGCCGCCGCGATCACTCCTGGCGCAACCGTCACGACGGCGAGACCATATTGCTCTGGATCAATACGCCGCCGACATTCTAGGCCCCGCGCGGTATCGCTATGTCCCTGTCTGTTCTATAAAACAGGGCAATAACAAGTTTCAGACGATAGTAAGCCCGGAGAGTTTCATGGCCGCCACCATCCGCTATCACGAAGGCGATATTTCCGCCGCCGATGCCGCCCGCTATACCGGCACCATAGCGATCGACACCGAAACCCTCGGCCTCATTCCTCGGCGTGACCGGCTCTGTGTCGTGCAGCTTTCGCCGGGCGATGGCAGTGCCGATGTGATCCGCATCGCCTCGGGCCAGAAGCAGGCGCCCAATCTCGTCTCCATGCTCGCCGATCCCGCGCGCCAGAAGATCTTTCACTACGGCCGCTTCGATATCGCCGTGCTGTTCCATACCTTCGGCGTCACCGCCACGCCGGTCTTCTGCACCAAGATCGCCTCGCGCCTCTGCCGAACCTATACCGACCGCCACGGCCTGAAGGACAATCTCAAGGAGCTGCTCGAGGTCGATATTTCCAAGGCACAGCAGTCCTCCGACTGGGCGGCGGAGAAGTTGTCGCCGGCGCAGCTCGAATATGCGGCCTCCGACGTACTCTACCTGCATGCGCTGCGCGACAAGCTGACGGCACGCCTTGTGCGCGATGGTCGCATGGAGCATGCGGAAGCCTGCTTCACCTTCCTGCCGACCCGCGCCAAGCTTGACCTCCTCGGCTGGGAAGAGACCGATATTTTCGCGCATAGCTGATCAGCCGCTTCAGAAATGATTGGAAAAGCCGGTGCCGCCTCCGCTGCGCCGGCTTTTCTTTAGCGATCTGTTAAGAAACGCGCTGCTATTCTGCCTCTGATTGCATGCATTCGATCGGCGCCTTCTTGCGTTGCCTTGCCGGCTTCCGGTGATCGAATAGCGACCGGCCGCATGAGCGGACCTTGATTGAACCTGCCTCCCGCTTCCAACACCGTCTTGCCAGACAGAGGAGCATGTCATGTTGCCTCCCGTTGCCGCAGTTTCCGTTGTGGGTGCGTCCATTGAGAAGCCGGTGGTCGCCACCGCCGAAACATCCAGCGCCCAGGCTGCGGCGACGCCGCTTGCGGTTCTGTCGAGTGCGGTGAACGCCAGCGCCGGCGGCAAGCTGAACATGCTGCTGGCCGCGGCACGCGAGCGTATGTTCGAAAGCCTGCTGTCGGCCATCGACGCCGCCAGCGTGGCGCTGAACGTTCCGCGCGAACCCGGCGAGAGTAATGCTGCCCTGGCGCAGCGGCTGGTCGACGCAATTCGCAGCCTGCCACCCCAGCAACTCGCCACCGCCCAGCAGCAGTTGAATGCACAGACGAAAACGCCGGTTCCTCTGCCCCTGCTCGCCGAAGCCCTCGACAATCCCGATAGCCCGCAAGCGGTGCAGATCGCCGTCAGACTGGATGCATCCCTGACGCAGGAGCCCGATGCAATCATCCGGGCGGTGGTCAATTCCTATGGCCAGAATGCCGGAGAACCGGATGCGGTCGGGCCGCAGCAGACCCCGGTCCCGGCGCAGGCGATGCCGAAGACCTCTGAGGCGGCTGTCAATACGGCCACGGCAGCCCCGACGGCCTTGCCCGAGAAGATGGCGGCGCCATTTCCCACTCCTGTCGCCGCCTTGCCCTCGACGCCTTCCGCTCAGGCTCCGCGACAGGCAGCGACGACTATCGTCCAGACCATTGCCGCCGCCGTAGCGATCCCGGTTCTGGAGGTGATGCTTGACCCGGAAGCCGCCGTGATGCCGCAAACTGCGCCAAATCCCCAGGGCAGCGCGACGCCGCAAGCCGTAAACGTGTCAGCCGCTGAAAGGGGTGCCCTTCCGCAGATTGCCGTTATCGTCGAAGACAAGGCGCTTCCCGTCGCGTCGCTGCCGCTATTGGCGTCCGGTGAAAGCAAGATTCCGACCGAAATCGCCTTGATCAGATCCCCCCTCACGCCGCCGCCGGTGCCACGCGACATCCAGCAGCTGCAGGCTTACATCAAGCAAGGGCTGCAGGTCGTCATCAGCCCGGCGATCGATGTAACTGGCCCCGATCTTCCGCAGGTCACCCGGAGCGATATGCCGCTGGCTGAGCGGGTCATTGCGCAGGCGCTTGCCGCCGATCAGCAGGATCCGCAACCATTGCCGCAAATGGTCCGTGACGAGAGCGTCAGGACCCTCACCGCCACCTTGGCGGGCCAGACTGCGGCTTCCGCCGAGGAGGCACAGAATGCGCCTACCGCCACACTTTCTGTAAAACCGCAGGGCAATGCGCCGGCGATGACGGTCATGGATATGTCGGAGGCCGTGGCGCAGACGGGAACGACGATCGCTCCGCTGCTCGGCATTCCCTTCGCGATTGCGCACTATCTTCCCGCCGAGGTCCCTGGCGAGGACGATCCGAAACGGGTCGATCGCGTCGATCTGGTCGACGAGGAGCGCGAACAGGGGCAGGGCGGAGAGACGGCGCGCGACGACAGCGAAGACGAACCGCAGCCCGAGGATACGGACCAACCGGCAGCCGACTCTGATCCACTCACCGAGGAAGGCGACGCTGAGGCCGCTTCCGCTTCGGCCGTGCCTGCTGCGCCGAAAATGGCGGCGCTGTCGGCCCCCGCGCCGGTCGATCCCTTGTCCGATCACGCCTTCGATTTCTATCGGCGCATGGTCGGCTGGGAATGAGATAGCCGGGCTACAAGAAGCTCAAACAAAAACCCGCCGGATCGCTCCGGCGGGTTTTCTATTTCTATCAGGCTTGCCGAGGATTATTCGGCGCCGCGGTTCTTCAGAGCCGCGCCCAGGATGTCGCCGAGCGAAGCGCCGGAGTCGGACGAACCGAACTGAGCAACTGCTTCCTTCTCTTCCGCGATTTCCAGAGCCTTGATGGACAGCATGATCTTGCGGTCCTTCTTGGAGAAGTTGGTGACGCGAGCGTCGACAACCTGACCGACCGAGAAACGCTCCGGACGCTGTTCGTCACGGTCACGCGACAGATCGGCGCGGCGGATGAACGAGGTGATGTCGTCGTGGCTGACGAGCTTCACTTCGATGCCGCCGTCGTTGACTGCGATAACTTCGCAGGAAACGACTGCATTCTTGCGCAGGTCGCCAGAAGCAGCGGCTTCGCCGACTGCATCCTTGCCGAGCTGCTTGATGCCGAGCGAGATGCGTTCCTTGTCGACATCGACGTCGAGAACGACGGCCTTGACGACATCACCCTTGTTGAACTCCTCGATGACCTGTTCGCCCGGACGGTTCCAGTCGAGGTCGGAGAGGTGCACCATGCCGTCAACGTCGCCGTCGAGGCCGATGAACAGGCCGAATTCGGTCTTGTTCTTGACTTCGCCTTCGACTTCAGTGCCGGCCGGATGGTTGCGGGCGAATGCAGCCCACGGATTTTCGAGCGTCTGCTTCAGGCCAAGCGAGATACGGCGCTTGGTCGGATCGACTTCGAGAACGACCACTTCGACTTCCTGGCTCGTGGACAGGATCTTGCCGGGGTGTACGTTCTTCTTGGTCCAGGACATTTCCGAGATGTGGATCAGGCCTTCGATGCCCGGCTCCAGCTCGACGAACGCACCGTAGTCGGTGATGTTCGTAACGGTACCGGAAATCTTCTTGCCTTCCGGATACTTGGCCTGGATGCCATCCCACGGATCGCTCTCGAGCTGCTTCATGCCGAGCGAGATACGGTGGGTTTCCTGGTTGATGCGGATGATCTGTACCTTGACCTGCTGGCCGATGGACAGGATTTCCGACGGATGGTTCACACGGCGCCATGCCATGTCGGTGACGTGCAGCAGGCCGTCGATGCCGCCGAGGTCAACGAACGCACCGTAATCGGTGATGTTCTTGACGACGCCGTCAACAACCTGGCCTTCTTCGAGGTTCTGAACGATTTCAGAACGCTGCTCGGCACGGGATTCTTCCAGAACCGTACGGCGGGAAACCACGATGTTGCCGCGGCGCTTGTCCATCTTGAGGATTTCGAAGGGCTGCGGGTTGTGCATCAGCGGGGTCACGTCGCGGATCGGACGGATGTCGACCTGCGAGCGCGGCAGGAAGGCGATAGCGCCGTCGAGATCGACGGTGAAGCCGCCCTTGACCTGGTTGAAGATGACGCCTTCAACGCGTTCGCCAGCTTCGAACTTGGCTTCAAGCTTGATCCAGCTTTCTTCGCGGCGAGCCTTTTCGCGCGACAGAACGGCTTCGCCCAGCGCGTTTTCGATACGCTCGACGTAGACTTCGACTTCATCGCCAACCTTGAGCGTGCCGTCCTTGGCGCGTGCACCGAATTCCTTCAGTGCGATGCGGCCTTCGACCTTGAGGCCGACGTCGACAACGGCGACATCCTTCTCGATGCCGGTGACGATGCCCTTGGTGACATAGCCTTCGGCCAGGTCGTTCTTGGCAAAGGACTCTTCGAGAAGAGCTGCGAAATCTTCGCGAGAGGGGGTAGCTACAGACATAAAATCTCCTGGCGTGTCCTTATTATGCATTTTGGACACTGATGCGCCGGTGGTTTGTGTTGAACAGGCCTGCATCCAGTCCGCCTTCCCTTTGGGAAAGCTATCCGGCGCTTGGACGGAATGTCAGGCTTCTAAAAATCGGCGGCTTCGTGCGCAAGGCACGCGAAAGCCGCTCGCATGTTAGGCATTTCGGCTCAGAGCAGCGTCGATGATCGACTTTGCCGCCTGAAACGCCGCTTCTATACTCATTTCCGAGGTATCAAGCAAGTGCGCGTCTTCCGCCGGCCGCAAGGGGCTGTCGGTCCGGCCCATATCGCGCTCGTCGCGGCGTTTCACGTCCTCGAAAATCGCCTGATAATCGGCGCTGCCGCCGGCATCGGTAATTTCGTCGTAACGCCGCTTCGCACGGACCTCGGCCGAGGCCGTGACATAGATTTTCACCGGCGCATCCGGGCGGATGACGGTGCCGATGTCGCGCCCGTCGAGAACCGTGCCCGGCTCTTTGCGTGAAAAGGCGCGCTGCGCCTCGACCAGTACCCGGCGCACCGCCGGCATGACGGCGACCTTCGACGCCGCCTCGCCGATCTCATGTTTCGAGAGCACGGCTCGGTCGAGCCCGCCAAGGTCGACCTTGCGCGCCATCGCCTCCGCCATGGCCTCGTCATCGAGGGGCAGACCGGCGTCGAGGAGCGCCTTGGCGGTCGCTCGATAGATCAGGCCGGTATCGAGATGGTGGAAACCATACTGGTCGGCAATCCGGCGCGACAAGGTTCCCTTGCCGGCCGCGGCCGGTCCGTCGATGGCGATCGTAAACGGTGTCGTCACGGAGATATGCTTCCTTCCACGTCCATATCGGCGCCAAGTTTCGCCATCAGATCGAAAAACTCCGGAAAGCTGGTGGCGATCATCGCGCTGTCGTCGACCCTGACCGGATGCTCCGAAGCGAGCCCCATCACCAGGAAACTCATGGCGATGCGGTGGTCGAGATGGGTCTTGACCTCGCCTCCGGCATTGCCGAGACCTTTCCCATCCGGCCGGCCCCGCACAGTTAGCGAAGCCTCGCCTTCCGTGCAATCGGCGCCGTTGAGCGTCAGTCCCTCGGCAACCGCAGAGAGACGGTCGGATTCCTTGACGCGCAATTCCTCCAGGCCAAGCATGACCGTCGTGCCCTCGGCAAAGGCGGCGGCAACCGCGAGCACCGGATATTCGTCGATCATCGACGGCGCCCGTTCAGCCGGCACCGTGACGCCCTTGAGCGCCGAGGACCGCACGCGCAGATCGGCGACATCCTCGCCGCCGGCAAGGCGCTTGTCGAGGATTTCGATATCGGCGCCCATCTCCTGCAGCGTCAGGATCAGGCCGGTGCGGGTCGGGTTCATCAGCACGTTGCGGATGGTGATGTCGGATCCGGGAACGATCAGTGCCGCGACCAGCGGAAAGGCAGTCGAGGAGGGGTCGCCGGGAACGTCGATGGTCTGGCCGGAGAGCTTGCCCTGACCCTGAAGGCGGATGATGCGGACGCCATCGCGACCGGTCTCGACCGAAAGTTCGGCGCCGAAGCCGGCCAGCATCTTTTCCGTATGATCGCGGGTCATGACCGGCTCGATGACGGTGGTGATCCCCGGCGCATTGAGGCCGGCGAGCAGCACGGCGGATTTCACCTGTGCCGAGGCCATCGGCACGCGGTAGGTGATCGGATTGGCGGTCTCCGGCCCGTGCAGCGTCACCGGCAGCCGGTCGCCGTCGCTCGATTTGACCTGCACGCCCATCTGCCGGAGCAGATCGAGGATGCGGCCCATTGGCCGTTTGGTGAGCGAGGCATCGCCGATGAAGGTGGATTCGAAATGATAGACGCCGACAAGGCCCATGGTCAGGCGGCTGCCGGTGCCGGCATTGCCGAAGTCGAGCGGGGCTTGCGGGGCCAGCAGCGCGCCGTTGCCGACGCCCCTGATGATCCATTCGCCGCCGATCTTCTCGATTTTGGCGCCCATGGCCTGCATGGCCTTGCCGGTGTTGAGCACATCCTCGCCCTCGAGCAGGCCGCTGATGCGGGTCTCGCCGGAGGCCAGGCCCCCGAACATGAAGGCGCGGTGCGAAATGGATTTGTCGCCGGGAACGCGGATGGTGCCGGAAAGATTGGTCGAGCGGCGCGCTGTCGCGGGCCGCGAATGAGTGTCGTGCGGCATGGGCAATTCCTTTGCGATGCCGTTATTTACGCCGCATTATCGCTGACTTCGGTCCGGTTGCGCCAGCTGCCCTGCGGTTCACGCGGGCTCGATATCACAGAGATGTTGCCGGGTCATCCCGGTATGCGGGGAAAACCCATCTTACCGTATATAAAGTTTGGCTTTGACAGGGCCTGCGGTAACGATTAAGGGGACCGGCTGATAATTTCCCTTAAAAGGCCGGCTTTCCCGGCTTGCCGAATATTGATTCGGCCATTCATGAGGCTTTGACAGTGGCGAAAGCGGAACTTGGAACAAAACGTACCGATCCGGACAACGGCAAGAAATTCTATGATCTGAACCGGGACCCGGTCGTCTCGCCCTATACCGGCAAGTCCTGGCCCCTGTCCTACTTCGAGGAAACCTCCGCTGCCAAGGAGGTTCCGGAAGAAGAGGAAGTGGCTGAAGTCGATACCGAAAACACCGAAGTCGAGCTGGTCTCGCTGGAGGACGCCGATGAGGCGGTTGCCGGCGACGAGATCCCGGATATCGGCGATGACGATGTCGAAATCGGCGACGATGACGACGACACCTTCCTCGAAGCCGACGAAGACGAAGATGATGACGACATGAGCGACATCATCGGCGTCACCGGCGACGACGACGACGTTTGATTTGCGGACAGTCGGCCCGGTAAAACAAGAAAAGTTTTCCGGGCCGAAAATTTCGGCTTGCTATCTGTAAAAACCAGAAGTAATAAGCCGCCACCCCGACGGGCGAAACGCTTCGAAGGGACCCAGGGCCGGTTCAACCGGCACCATCTTGATGGGGCTATAGCTCAGCTGGGAGAGCGCTTGCATGGCATGCAAGAGGTCAGCGGTTCGATCCCGCTTAGCTCCACCAGCCTTCGCTCTGCGAGCTTCGGCTCGGCAAGCCCGGAGGGCTTGATGGGCTGAAGGCGAGAAGGCAGCGAAGGCTGCCGCGCTGAAGTTGCGAAGCAACGTAAGCGGGCTTTCTCCAGTCGACGTGAGCTCTTCTCTCATTTTTGAATGTATCTACGGTTGCATGCTTACTCAGGCGCACTATCATGTCTCCACATGAAGTATGTCTACATTCTCACGAGCACAGAGCTCCCCGACCATCACTATGTCGGGGTGACGGGCGACCTGAAAGCTCGCTTGGCAAAGCATAATGCCAAGGAGGTCCCGCATACCTCAAAATATGCCCCATGGTTGCTCAAGACCTACATCGCTTTTTCCGATGAGGCGCAGGCCTTCGTATTCGGGAAGTATCTGAAATCCGGTTCAGGGCGGGCCTTCGCGAAGAAGAGGCTGTAGCCTGTCTTCATTCTCCACCACCACCGGCTTACTCGCCCCGATCAAGCCCTCCGCATCCCACCCACTTCATGCTAGCCTCCGTCTTCCCACCAACTCACCCGATTCGGCCATGACCAGACAGCGTCGCCGTCGCCTCATCAAGACCCGTCGTACGGTGACGGGGTTTCTTCTCGTCGCCTCGATTTCTTTTATCGCCGGGATGACCGATGCGGTGGGGTTGATGCTGACCGGGAACTTCGTGTCCTTCATGACCGGCAATACGACGCGCGCGGCGATTGCGCTTGGGACGGGGGATTTTAGCCATGCGGCGGTGCTGTTTGCGGCGATCGTCACCTTTATCGGCGGCAATGCGCTGGGGATTGTCGTTGCCCATGCCGCCGACCGGCGGGCCTTTGTCGTGTTGGCCTGCGTCAGCATCCTGCTGGCGCTGGCAGCCGGTTTTGAGGCACCGTCGCTGATCCTCGTGCAGTTCTATCTGGTCGTGCTGGCCATGGGCATGGTCAATGCCACGGTCGAGCATATCGAGGGCCTGCCGATTGGGCTGACCTATGTCACCGGCGCGCTGTCGCGCTTCGGGCGCGGGATCGGCCGCTTTATCCTCGGCGACCGCGATTTCGTCTGGACGGTGCAGATCGTGCCCTGGAGCGGCATGATTATCGGCGCCATCCTCGGCGCGCTTCTGGCCGGTGCCTTTGGCTCGCATGCGCTCTGGCTGGTGTCGATGATCGCGCTTGCCCTCGCATTCACAACGCTTTTCATCCCGCGACCGCTGCAGCGCCGGTTCAACCAGCGCCTGATGGTGACGGCGTCGATGGCGAAGAGATCGAAATAGCCACATTGCAGTGCACAAAAATCTGCTAGGAAAAGACGAATCGTTTTCCGCCAACGCCCATTGGAGCTTCGGCTCGACAAGCGCGAGGATACTTCTTGTTCGTTTTTTCCAAACTTGTCTGGATTTTGGGTCAGCCGCTGTCCCTGGCTTTTTTCTTCGGCGTGCTGGCCTTCGTCAGCGTCCTCTTGCGCCGGCGCGGGATCGCGCTCGCCTCGTCGCTGCTGTCGATCCTGATCCTGTTCGTGGCGCTTTATACGACGGCTGGCGCCTATGTCGTCCAGGGGTTGGAGGAGCGCTTTCCGCATGTCGCGGCCGATCCGGCGGATCTGAAATGCATGATCGTTCTCGGCGGCGCCACGCAGAACCAGGTGACGACGGTGCGCGGCGGCTATGAGCTCGATTCGGCCGGCGACCGCCTGATCGAGGCCCTGCGGTTGGCGCAGAAATACCCGCAGGCGCGCATCGTCGTCTCCGGCGGCGATGGCTCGATTGGCGGCGATTACGAGGGCGATGCTGTCATCTCCGAGCGCTTCTTCACGGCGCTCGGCATCGGCAGGGACCGCCTGGTCGAGGACAAGACCTCGCGCACCACCTTCGAGAATGCCGTCAATACCAAGGAGCTGTTGGCGCAGAACGGCCTGTCCGGCTGCCTGCTGATTACCTCCGGCTTCCACATGCCGCGCTCCATGGGCATCTTCCGCAAGCAGGGCATCGATGTCGTGCCCTGGCCCGTGGATTACCGCAGCACCGGCAAGGAGATGCTCGGCCTCGATTTCACCCAGCCG
This sequence comes from Rhizobium sp. GW821-FHT14E12, assembly GCF_058803745.1. NCBI lineage: Bacteria > Pseudomonadati > Pseudomonadota > Alphaproteobacteria > Hyphomicrobiales > Rhizobiaceae > Rhizobium > Rhizobium sp. GW821-FHT14E12. Next base: position 55,291 of record NZ_JBXAPH010000014.1, on the reverse strand, counting down.
TCGCTGAATGCGCAGCTGCTGTCGACTGGTGTACGCGAATGGATCGGCCTCGTCGGCTACTACGCCGTCGGCCGTACCTCGGCGTTTTATCCTGGACCGTAACTACGTGTCTGGATCGTAACGACGTGTCAGGCTGTAGTTGCTGATTTCGATCATCACTACGTGTTTGGTCGTAGCCTCTATTTTTTCGAGACAGTGACGAACTTGACGCCGCGGACACGGACGGTGATCTCGCAGGGGTCGCCATCGGTGCGGTCGCAGAAGCGTGGGTGCATCTTCATGACCAGCACCATGTTGCCGAAGCGCTGGATGAAATCGTAGCCGTAGATCCGCGCCGTCGCGACGAGGATATAGCCGCCCTCAACGACATGGACGTAGAAATTATAGGGGCAGCCCTCGTCGGTGCAGTCGGGGCCTTTTTCGCCCTTGCAGGTGATCTCGCCCTCGTTGACGACGATGTCCATCAGTCTGTCGTTGTTGAAATCCCGCTCGGTGGCAAAGCCGTCGCCGAAGCTTGCCTGGCCCTCGCAGCGTTTGGTGAAGTGATCCCTCTCATAGGCCACCGGGTCCTGCAGCAGCGATTGTTGCGCTTGCGCCGCGACGGGCATGATGACGAGTGCGACGAGATTGAGGATCACGATCAGCAGGGATTTCAACGGGGTTTCCTCTCCAAAGCACGGCACGGCCGCTGGGGTTGTCGCGTCCGCTTCGGCATCTTTACACCTGCCTGCTTGCGCGGCCCTTGCCACCGTGATTCACTCCATCAAAATCGCCGCCGGCATTCTGTTGGAGTTCCCGATGTCGCTTCTCTCGTTTCTTGACTATGCCGGCGTCGCCCTTTTCGCGGCGACCGGCGCGCTGGCGGCCTCGCGCAAGCAGCTTGATTTGATCGGCTTTCTGTTCTTTGCGGCGGTCACCGGCATCGGCGGCGGCACGCTCAGGGATATCATTCTCGGTCGCCTGCCGGTCTTCTGGGTGCTGAACCCGACCTATATCATCATCTGCGCCCTGGTCGGCGTGCTGGTCTTCTTCACCGCGCATCTGTTCGAATCGCGCTATCGGCTGCTGATCTGGCTCGATGCGATCGGCCTGTCGGCCTATTGCGTCATGGGGGCTGCCAAGGGCATGGCGGCGACGGGCTCGCCGACGGTTGCCATCGTCACCGGTGCGCTGACGGCGACCTTCGGCGGCATCCTGCGCGATCTGCTCGCAAACGAGCCCTCGGTGCTGCTACGACCGGAAATCTACGTCACCGCCGCCCTCGTCGGCGCCGGCGTCTTCACCGCCGCCAACGCGACGATGATGCCGCTCTATGCTTCGGCGGGGCTCGGCGTTGCCGCCGCCTTTGCCGTGCGCGGCGGCGCGCTCTGGTTCGGCTGGACCTTCCCGACCTATCATCATAGGCCCGGCCGGCATCCCGACGATGTGATGTGAGCTAACTTATGACTTACCGCTGCTTGCGGCGCAGGCGGATGACGACGTCGACATGGGCGATTTCCATGCCCACCGGTGGCTCCGGCAGGTTTGCGATCGTCAGATTGCTGATCGGAATATCCAGCACTTCATTGTGGCCTTCGACGAAAAAGTGGTGGTGGTCGGAGACGTTGGTGTCGAAATAGGTCTTGGCGCTTTCGACGGCCAGCACGCGAATGAGGCCGGCCTCGGTGAACTGATGCAGCGTGTTGTAGACGGTGGCAAGCGAGACGGGAACGCCGGCGGTGACGGCTTCCTCGTGAAGTTCCTCGACGGTCAGGTGGCGGTCGCCCTTGGCAAAAAGCAGATCGCCGAGCGCTATGCGCTGTCGGGTCGGCCTCAGGCCGGCGTTGCGCAGCCTGGTTTCGATCGCGATTTCGGCTTCTTCCGCCATTCAGGGAGCTCCGGATTCCTGATCTCTGTAATTCTTGATTAAGCCATATAACTTTTGCACGGATTGCTTTCAATAGTTTCGATGGGGTGGGAAGGCTATCAATCGCCGGAAAAATAGGGCTCTTGCCGCATTTGCCACTGGCAGCAGCCCTAGCGTTCCTGTATGCGACGACCACATATAGCGAAGTGCGGCCATCGGGCGGCGAAATGGGCGTGTCATGCTTACGCTTCATTTTCCCTCGATCTTGCACTAAAGCTTCACATCCACGGCATCCATGCGGGGGAACGGAATTTTTATGACGACGAGACAATCCAGCTTCAACTATGAGGAAATCCTGTCCTGCGGCCGCGGCGAATTGTTCGGCCCTGGCAATGCGCAGCTTCCCCTGCCACCGATGCTGATGGTCCATCGCATTACAGATATCTCCGAAACCGGTGGTGCCTTCGACAAGGGCTACATCCGCGCCGAATATGACGTGCGCCCCGACGACTGGTATTTTCCCTGCCATTTTGCCGGCAATCCGATCATGCCGGGCTGCCTCGGCCTTGATGGCATGTGGCAGCTGACCGGCTTCTTCCTTGGCTGGCTCGGCGAGCCCGGCCGTGGCATGGCGCTATCCACCGGCGAAGTGAAATTCAAGGGCATGGTTCGTCCCGACACGAAGCTCCTCGAATACGGCATCGACTTCAAGCGCGTCATGCGCGGCCGCCTCGTCCTCGGTACTGCCGACGGTTACTTGAAGGCTGATGGCGAAGTTATTTATCAGGCATCGGACCTGCGCGTCGGCCTGTCAAAGGACAAGGCTGCCTGAACCGCGGCCCTGCCGCCTCCACAAAGACAGACGTTTTAGAAAAGGTCATTGACATGAGACGGGTTGTTGTCACGGGTCTGGGTATCGTTTCATCCATTGGGAACGATGCGCAGGAAGTTACCGCGTCGTTGCGCGAAGCCAAGTCCGGTATCTCGTTTTCGAACGATTTCGCCGAACATGGTTTCAAGTGCCAGGTCTGGGGCTCGCCCAAGATCGACACGACCGATCTGGTGGACCGCCGCGCCATGCGCTTCCTGTCGCAGGGTGGTGCCTGGAACCATGTCGCCATGAAGCAGGCGCTTGCCGATAGCGGCCTCGAAGAGAGCGATATCTCCAACGAGCGCACCGGCATCATCATGGGCTCTGGCGGCCCGTCGACACGCACGCTGATCGAAGCTGCCGACATCACCCGCAAGAACAACAGCCCGAAGCGCGTCGGCCCCTTCGCCGTGCCGAAGGCGATGTCGTCGACGGCCTCGGCGACGCTCGCCACCTGGTTCAAGATCTACGGGGTCAACTATTCCATCTCGTCGGCATGCTCGACCTCGGCGCATTGCATCGGCAACGCCGCCGAAATGATCCAGTGGGGCAAGCAGGATGTGATGTTCGCCGGCGGCCACGAGGATCTCGACTGGACCATGTCGAACCTCTTCGACGCCATGGGCGCCATGTCTTCCAAGTTCAACGAGGATCACCCGGAAACTGCCTCGCGCGCCTATGATGCCAGCCGTGACGGCTTCGTCATCGCCGGCGGCGCCGGTGTGCTGGTGCTCGAGGAACTGGAGCACGCCAAGGCGCGCGGCGCCAAGATCTATGCCGAGATCGTCGGCTACGGCGCCACCTCCGACGGTTACGACATGGTCGCTCCGTCGGGCGAGGGCGCGGTGCGCTGCATGCGCCAGGCGCTCGCCACCGTGAAGGGCGATGTCGACTACATCAACACCCACGGCACCTCGACCCCGGTCGGCGACAGCAAGGAAATCGGCGCTATTCGCGAAGTTTTCGGAACCAAGATCCCGCCGATCCAGTCGACCAAGTCGCTGACGGGCCATTCGCTCGGCGCTGCCGGCGTCCAGGAATCGATCTACTCGATCCTGATGATGCAGGAACGCTTCATCGGCGAAAGCGCCCATATCACCGAACTCGACCCGGAATTCGAAGGCGTGCCGGTCGTGCGCAAGCGCATCGACAATGCCAAGATCGACATCGCTCTTTCGAATTCCTTCGGTTTCGGCGGCACCAATGCCACGCTCGTATTCCAGCGCTACAACGGATAAAGCAATGACGGGAATCATGCAGGGTAAGCGCGGCCTCATCATGGGCGTCGCAAACAATCATTCGATTGCCTGGGGCATTTCGAAGGCGCTGGCGGCCCAAGGCGCGGAACTGGCATTCACCTTCCAGGGCGAAGCGCTCGGCAAGCGCGTCAAGCCGCTGGCGGCTGAAGTCGGCTCGGATTTCCTTCTGCCTTGCGACGTCGAGGATCTGGCCTCCGTCGATGCCGTCTTCGACGAGATCAAGGCGCGCTGGGGCAAGCTGGACTTCATCGTCCACGCCATCGGTTTTTCCGACAAGAACGAGCTGAAGGGCCTCTACGCCAACACCACGCGCGACAATTTCACCCGCACGATGGTGATTTCCTGTTTCTCCTTCACCGAGATCGCCAAGCGCGCCGCCGAGCTGATGACGGAAGGCGGCAGCATGCTAACGCTGACCTATAACGGCTCGACGCGGGTCATCCCGAACTACAACGTCATGGGCGTCGCCAAGGCGGCTCTGGAAGCCTCCGTGCGCTATCTCGCCGCCGATTACGGCCCGCGCGACATCCGCGTCAACGCCATCTCCGCCGGCCCGATCCGCACACTCGCCGGCGCCGGCATTTCCGACGCCCGCGCCATCCTGTCGTGGAACCAGCGCAACGCACCGCTGCGCAAGTCGGTCACCATCGATCAGGTCGGCTCTTCGTCGCTCTATCTCCTGTCGGATCTGTCCGCAGGCGTTACCGGCGAAATCCATTTTGTCGACGCCGGCTACAACATCACCTCGATGCCGACGCTGGAAACGCTGTCGAGCGCCGACAGCGAGTAAATCGCAATTGGATACCCCTCGCGGCCAAGTGCCGTGAGGGGTAATCATCCTCGGATGATCCCGCCGGGCTTCCCGATGACGTTCACGAACGCCGAACCCTTCGCATCCACCGAACGTCTCATCCTTCGCGGCTTCCTGCCTGAGGATTTTGAGGCCTACAGCGCTTATCGCTCCCTGCCTGCTATCTACCGTTTCCTCTACCGCGACCCGCCGTCGGCAGAGGCGTTGCGGGAGCGTTTCGATGCCAGCTTGAATTCATGTCTCTCGGACGATGGCAGTTCCTTGCGCTGGGCGGTGCTTCGGCGAGAGGATGGTGCCCTGTTGGGTGATGTCAGCCTGAAGCTTACGAGCAAGGCCGCGCTCCAGGCCGAGGTCGGTTATATCTTCAATCCGGCCTATGCCGGCAAAGGCTATGCGACCGAGGCGGTGCGGACCGTCATCGATCTGGGCTTCGGCACATTCGGCCTTCATCGGATATTTGCCCGCCTGGACGCGCAAAACACCGCTTCCGTCGGCGTCGTCGAACGGCTCGGCCTGCGCCGGGAGGCGCATCTGATCGAGAACGGCTGCTTTAATGGCGTCTGGGGCGATGAATATATCTATGCGGTTTTGAGCCGCGAATGGGCGAGTAAATAAGGCGCGTAGCGGACGTCCACCCGCTACGCTGCCAGCAGAAATTCGTTCCCGCTTACTTCTTCGCCCACAGCACCTTGAAGCGCGCATTGCGGCAGGTCTCGCCGCTTTCCTTGAAGTTCTCGGTCAGCACCGGCTCATAGGGCAGGCCGCGATTGGCGACCAGCATCAGGCGGCCGCCGCTGCGCAGCGCCGAGGATGCGGTCTTGATCATCGCTTGGCCGAGTGAAGGCTCGGCGGCGTGGCCTTCGTGGAAGGGCGGGTTCATGATGATCAGGTCGTACTTGTCCTTGACCGGCTCGCCGGCCAGATCGTGCCAGAAGAAGCGCTGGGCGACCTTCGGGCAGTTTGCAAGGAGATTGGCCCTCGCGGCCTCCAGCGCGTCGTAGTGGGCCTCGTAGAGGTCAATACGCGCGATCCGTGGCGACTTGGTCGCCAGCTCCACCGAGAGATAGCCCCAGCCGGCGCCGAAGTCGGCGGCGTCGCCGGAAAAATCGGTCGGCAGGCGCGAAGCAAGCAGCTCCGAGCCGGCGTCGATGCGGTCATGCGAGAACATGCCAGCCGTCGTGGTGAAGCGGCCGTCGACACGCGTGGCGGGCTTCACCAGCTGTGCGGTCGGCGCACTGATATCGGCCGGGCGCGCGAACCAGAAGGCGACGCCGTGATATTTCGGCATATGGTTGACCTCGAGGCCGAAGCCTTCGACGCGCTTGCGCAGCGGCTGGATGCCGTCTTCCTTGCCGCCGGCAACGACGATCAACCCGCCGGCCTTCACGCGCGATAGCGCCGTGGCGATAGCGGCCTCGTTCTCGCCCTTGTGCTTGGTGCAGAGCACCAGCGCGCCGTCATAATCCTTGCCCTCGATCTCCGGCGTCACCTCGACCCGCTGCGCCTGCAGCTGGCGGTAGAAGGGCCGGAAGCCCTGGACGGCGGAAAGTTCCGCTGCAAAGTCGGCTGGCAGGGAGAAGCCCGCTTCCGCGCCGAGAAACAGGATGCGCTCGCCTTCGCCAGGCGTGACGACGGTGCCGGAGGCAAAGGGATGGAACAGGGTCTTCAGGGCGTCGCGGCTCATGGGCGTGATCTCGTGCGGTCAGCGGATAGAAAAAGGGCGCGGAAACGAATTCCGCGCCCCGGAACTTAAGTGAAGGCGCAGCTTATTCGGCCGCGTCGTCCTTCTTGGCGGCGAGTTCCTGGCCGGTTGCCTGGTCGACAACCTTCATGGACAGGCGGACCTTGCCGCGCTCGTCGAAGCCGAGCAGCTTGACCCAGACCTTGTCGCCTTCCTTGACGACGTCCTGGGTCTTGGCAACGCGCTCGGAAGCGAGCTGCGAGATATGCACGAGGCCGTCGCGGGCGCCGAAGAAGTTGACGAAAGCGCCGAAGTCGGCGGTCTTGACAACAGTGCCTTCGTAGATCTGGCCGACTTCCGGCTCAGCAACGATCGAATGGATCCACTTGCGGGCCGCTTCGATTTCCTTGCCGGAGGACGAGGCGATCTTGACGGTGCCGTCGTCTTCGATGTTGATCTTGGCGCCGGTCTTTTCGACGATTTCGCGGATGACCTTGCCGCCGGAGCCGATGACTTCACGGATCTTGTCGACCGGGATGTTCATGACTTCGATGCGCGGTGCGAATTCGCCGAGCTGGCCACGGCTTTCGGAGATGGCCTTGGCCATTTCGCCGAGGATGTGCAGACGGCCGCCCTTGGCCTGGTTCAGGGCGACATTCATGATCTCTTCGGTGATACCTTCGATCTTGATGTCCATCTGCAGGGCAGTGATGCCGCCGTCGGTGCCGGCAACCTTGAAGTCCATGTCGCCGAGATGATCTTCGTCACCCAGGATGTCGGAGAGAACGGCGAAGCGTTCGTCTTCCTTGATCAGGCCCATGGCGATACCGGCAACCGGCTTTGCGAGCGGTACGCCGGCATCCATCAGCGCCAGCGAGGTGCCGCAGACGGTTGCCATCGAGGACGAGCCATTGGACTCGGTGATTTCGGATACGACGCGCAGCGTGTAGGGGAACTGTTCCGCCGTCGGCAGCATCGGGCGAACAGCGCGCCATGCGAGCTTGCCATGGCCGATTTCGCGGCGGCCCGGGGAGCCCATGCGGCCGGTTTCGCCGACAGAGTAGGGCGGGAAGTTGTAATGCAGAAGGAAGCGTTCCTTGTACATGCCGGTCAGGCTGTCGACATACTGCTCGTCTTCGCCGGTGCCGAGCGTGGCAACGACGATCGCCTGCGTTTCACCGCGGGTGAACAGCGACGAACCGTGCGTGCGCGGCAGGACGCCGACTTCCGAGACGATCGGGCGAACGGTCGACAGGTCACGGCCGTCGATGCGGCCCTTGGTGTCGAGAATGTTCCAACGAACGATCTTGGCCTGCAGGTGCTTGAAGACGGCGCCGATGACTTCGGCGGAATACTTGGGCTCGACGCCTTCCGGGAAGAAGTGTGCCTTGACCTTCGCCTTGACGGCGTCGACGGCAGCGTAGCGCTCAGCCTTCTGCGTGTTGAGGTAGGCAGCGCGCAGTTCGGTTTCGGCGATCGACAGCATTTCGGCTTCGAGAGCGGAATGATCTTCCGGCTGGAAGTCGCGGGGCTCCTTGGCGGCAACTTCGGCGAGCTTGATGATCGCGTCGATGACCGGCTGGAAACCGCGATGACCGAACATGACCGCGCCGAGCATGACGTCTTCGGAGAGTTCCTTGGCTTCGGATTCAACCATCAGCACGGCTTCCTGCGTGCCGGCGACGACGAGGTCGAGGCTCGATTCGTCCATCTCGTCGAGATGCGGGTTGAGCACGTATTCGCCGTTGATGTAGCCGACGCGGGCGCCGCCGATCGGGCCCATGAACGGAACGCCCGACAGCGTCAGGGCAGCCGAAGTGGCAACCATCGACAGGATGTCCGGATCGTTTTCCAGGTCATGCTGGATAACGGTGACGACGACCTGGGTGTCGTTCTTGTAGCCTTCCGGGAAGAGCGGGCGGATCGGGCGGTCGATCAGGCGGGAAACCAGGGTTTCCTTTTCGCTCGGACGACCTTCGCGCTTGAAGTAGCCGCCGGGAATCTTGCCGGCTGCATAGGTCTTTTCCTGGTAGTTGACGGTGAGCGGGAAGAAGTCCTGGCCCGGCTTCGGCGACTTGGCCGAAACGACGGTGGCAAGAACCACGGTCTCGCCGTAGGTCGCCATGACGGCGCCATCGGCCTGGCGGGCGATCTTGCCGGTTTCGAGCTTCAGCGGGCGGCCTGCCCACTCGATTTCGACGGTATGGATATCGAACATATCTTGTCCTTGCGTGATGCGGGAAAAGGCGCCGTCGCCGGGGGTCGGCAAGGCGCATCTTCAACCGCACGAATGTGACGCATCACGGGCAAGACAACGAGAGGCTTTCAAGGATCGGCCGAAGCTTGCGGCTTCGGCTGAAAGCATCCGGCAATCCTGCCCCATGACAGGTCAACGGTTGTTGTTGGCAGCACCGGCCCATCCGGGCTGCCGGGTCTGTTTTATCTGGCGCAAACGGAGCGCGCCGCACAAACAGGTCTTCCATTGTACCACGATCTCGTCCGAAAATTGCTTCGCATTCTTCGAGATCATGTTCGGGCGGAGCAGGTATGCCCCAAAAGCATCCGGCGGACGTTCAGGTGAACGCCCGCCGGAAAATTCATTAGCGACGGATGCCGAGGCTACCGATCAGCTTGGAATAGCGGCCTTCATCCTTCTTCTTGAGGTAGTCAAGAAGCGAACGGCGGCTGGAGACCATGGTCAGGAGGCCACGACGGGAGTGGTTGTCCTTCTTGTGGTCCTTGAAATGGTCCGTGAGGTTGTTGATGCGCTCGGTCAGGATAGCAACCTGGACTTCCGGAGAACCGGTATCGCCTTCGACGGTGGCGTATTCCTTGATCAGCGCAGCTTTGCGCTCAGCAGTAATCGACATCGGATGGTCCTTTCTATGAGGAGGAAATAAGTCGCCAAACGCCGGGATGTCGTCCAGCATTGGCCGCGAATGCAATCGAGCAGGCCCGATGCTGGCGCTGCCTATAGACCATTTGGGGTGCAAAGGGAAGAGGCGTTCGGGAACGCCTCTTCAGCAGCCCTTTTGGGGTAGATCAGCCAAAAACCCGCTTCGGGCGGAATTCGCCTTCGCCGATTTCGCCGATGGCGATCAGCTTGCCGCGCGCCGTGGCATAGGCCTCGGTTTCGGCAACCGGGGCATCGCGGCCGCGCACGAGAATGGGATTGCCCATCTTCAGGCGATGCGCCTGGTCGTCGTTGATGACCAGATGCGGTAGGGATGACAGCGCTTCGGCGGTGTCGATCAGCAGCGCGTCGAGGGCAGCGAGCCGCTCATCCGCGTCCTCGATCTCCTCGAGCGCCACGAGATCGGCGAGCGGCACCATGGCCTCCTCGGCGAAGGGAGCGACAAAGCTGCGGCGCAGGCCGGAAATATGGCCGTAGCAGCCGAGATCGCGGCCGAAATCACGCGCGAGCGCCCGCACATAGGTGCCCTTGCCGCATTCCACTTCGAAATGCGCCGTGTCGGCATCCGGGCAGGCGAGCAGCGTCAGGCGGAAAATCTCGACTTCGCGCGACGGGATTTCGACCGTTTCACCCTCGCGGGCGAGGTCGTAGGCACGCTCGCCGGCGATCTTGATCGCGGAAAACTGCGGCGGGATCTGGTTGATGACACCCGTATAGTTTGGCAGCAGCGCGCGGATCTCGTCTTCGCTTGGGCGCTTGTCCGAGGACTGCGTCACCTCGCCTTCAAGGTCGTCCGTGGCGCGTTCCTCGCCCCAGCTGACGGTGAATTCGTAAATCTTGCGGCCGTCCATGACGTAGGGAACGGTCTTAGTGGCGTCGCCGAGCGCGATCGGCAGCATGCCGGAGGCAAGCGGATCGAGCGTGCCGGCATGGCCCGCCTTTTGCGCCTTGAACAGCCATTTGATCTTGGAAACGGCCTCGGTCGAGCCGAAATCAACCGGCTTGTCGAGGATCAGCCAGCCCGAAATCGGGCGGCCCTTGGGCTTGCGTGGTTTGGACATTCTCTGTCTCTGTTATCGGTTTTCGTCGGTATCGGTGTCGTCGTCCTTGAGGTCGCGCTGGACCTCCGGCGAACGCAGCAGCGCATCGATCTTCTTGTAATTATCGAAGCTGGTATCGTCGCGGAAGCGGATTTCCGGCATGTATTTCATCTGCCGGAGATGCTGCCCGAGACGGCCACGGATGTATTTCGTGTGGCGATTGAGCGTATCGATGATGAGGTCGTGGTCGGCGACGCCGAGCGGCGTCACGAAAGCGGTGGCGATCTTCAGGTCCGGCGACATACGCACTTCGGAAATGGAGATCACGGTGCGTTCGATCAGGTCGTCGCGCACTTCGCCGCGCTGCAGGACCTGGGTGATCGCGGCACGCACCTGTTCACCGACGCGAAGCATGCGCTGCGAAGGCGCGGAAGTAGTTGGTCTTGTTGCCATTTGCTTTGGTCCCAAAAGATTCGGGCGCCGGACTGGATGTTCCGGCGCCCGTCCCATTGTTTCAACTTCGCGCTTTTACAGCGTGCGGGTGATATGCTCGACGCGGAAGCATTCGATCGTATCGCCGGCGCGGATGTCTTCGTAGTTCTCGAAGGCCATACCGCACTCCTGGCCCATGTTGACTTCCGAGACTTCGTCCTTGAAGCGCTTGAGCGTCTTGAGCTTGCCTTCGTGGATGACGACGTTGTCGCGCACCAGGCGGACGCCGACGCCACGCTCGACCTTGCCTTCGGTGACGCGGCAACCCGCGACCTTGCCGACCTTCGTGATGTTGAACACCTCGAGGATTTCGGCGTTGCCAAGGAAGGTTTCGCGACGTTCCGGAGAGAGCAGGCCCGACATAGCCGCCTTCACGTCATCCACCAGGTCGTAGATGATGTTGTAGTAGCGGATTTCGATGCCTTCACGCTCTGCGAGCGTACGAGCCTGCGAGTTGGCGCGGACGTTGAAGCCGATGATCGCCGCGTCGGATGCTCCGGCGAGCGAGATATCGGATTCGGTCACGCCGCCGACGCCGGAATGTACGATGCGGGCACGAACTTCGTCGGTGCCGAGTTTATCCAGCGCGCCGGCAATGGCTTCGATCGAGCCCTGTACGTCGCCCTTGATGACCAGCGGGAATTCCTTGGTGCCCGTGGTCTGCAGCGTCATCATCATCTGTTCCAGCGAACCGCGCTGGACGGACTGACGAGCAGCCGCCTTGTCGCGGGTCAGGCGCTGACGATATTCCGAGATTTCGCGGGCACGGCTTTCGTTTTCGACGACGGCGAACTTGTCGCCAGCCTGCGGTGCACCCGAAAGACCGAGAACCTCGACCGGGGTCGCTGGACCGGCTTCCTTTACATGCTCGCCCTTGTCGTTGACCAGAGCGCGCACGCGGCCCCACTGATCGCCGGCAACGACGATCTGGCCGGGACGCAACGTACCCTTCTGGATAAGGACGGTGGCAACAGAGCCACGGCCGCGATCGAGCTGGGCTTCGATGACGGTGCCTTCCGCGGTGCGGTTCGGATTGGCCTTGAGATCAAGGATTTCCGCCTGCAACAGGATGGCTTCGAGCAGCTTGTCGAGGTTGGTGCGGTTCTTCGCGGAAACTTCCACGTCGAGCACTTCACCGCCCATGGTTTCGACGAAGACTTCGTGCTGCAGCAGCTGATTGCGAACCTTCTGCGGATCGGCGGACGGCTTGTCGATCTTGTTGATCGCAACGATGATCGGAACGCCGGCAGCCTTGGCATGGTTGATCGATTCGATCGTCTGCGGCATCACGCTGTCGTCTGCGGCAACCACCAGAATGGCGATATCGGTCGCCTGGGCGCCACGGGCACGCATCGCCGTGAAGGCGGCGTGGCCGGGGGTGTCGATGAAGGTGATCTTGTGACCGTTCTGCTCGACCTGGTAGGCGCCGATATGCTGGGTGATGCCACCGGCTTCACCGGCCACCACGTTGGCGTGGCGGATGGCGTCGAGCAGCGAGGTCTTGCCGTGGTCGACGTGACCCATGATGGTGACGACCGGCGGACGGGAAACCAGTTCGCCGTCTTCGTCGCCAACATTGAAGATGCCGAGTTCGACGTCGGATTCCGAAACGCGCTTGACCGTGTGGCCAAATTCACCGGCGATGAGTTCGGCCAGATCGGCGTCGATGACGTCGCCCGGCTTCATCATCTGGCCTTCCTTCATCAGGAACTTGATGACGTCGACGGCACGTTCGGACATGCGCTGCGACAGTTCCTGGATGGTGATGGTTTCCGGCAGCACGACTTCACGCGTGATTTTCTCGCGCGTTTCCTGCATCTGGCTGCGGCGGAACTTTTCCTGGCGACGGCGCATGGCCGACAGCGAGCGACCACGGGCGCTGCCGTCTTCATCGACATTGGCGGTCGTGACCGTCAGCTTGCCGCGGCGGCGCTCTTCGTCCGTCTTCGGACGAGTGGTGACCGGCTTTGCCGGTTCCGGACGCACGACCTTGCCACGCGCGGGGGCGCCGCCACGCGGCGGGCCGCGATCGGTTTCTTCTTCATTGACCCGGCGGCGATTGGCCGGTGCTTCAGCGGCAGGAGCGCCTGGGCGCGCCGGCTGCGGAGCCGCATCCGGACGACGGGCAACAACTGGAGCCGCAGTCGCCTGGACTGCTGGCTTGGCTGCTTCCACCGGTTCAGGCGTTTCTACCTTGGGTTCGAGGGCACGAGCGGCCTCTTCCTCGGCGCGACGGGCAGCTTCAGCCTGCTCGACGATGCGGCGGGCGGCCTCTTCCTCAGCGCGGCGTGCTTCTTCCTCGGCGCGACGAACCGCGTCGGCGGCATCACGGATCTGGGCTTCGGCAAGCGCGCGGCGGCGTGCATCCATTTCGCCAGCCGACAGATGGTTCAGAACCACCGGGCGCGACGAACGTTCCTGCTGCGGGCGCTGCTGGTTGTTCTGGTTGGATTGCTGCGGCCGCTGCTGCTGGCCACCCGGCTGATGAATGCGCGGAGCCGGCTGCGGCGGGCGCGGCGGCTGCGGCGTCGGTTCTGCAACGCGCGTCACGGACGGCGCCGCGGCAGCGGTCGTCGTAGCAACGATCGGCTTTTCGTCTTCTGGGCGTAGCGGGCGGCGCTTGCGGGTTTCAACCACGACCGCCTTGGTGCGACCGCGGCCCATGTCCTGGCGCACGGTGCCCTGGTTCACGCCTGAAGGCTTCAGGGTGAGGGTCTTCTTACCCGATGCACTCAGCGTCTTGTCGTCTTGATTGTCGGTCATTCCGTTCCCGTTCCTTCGGACAGGGCTCGGAAACGTCCGTTAGACCCTGTCGTTCAATGCATGTACCTTAATGAGGCGTCCGGTATCGACCGGTGACCGCGTCATTGTTTTCGCCGGCCAGCGCCGCCCGTTGCCCGGGACTGACCGCCGTTGCGGTACCGTTCGAGCAGGTTTGCGCGCTTCACTACACCCTGACCCGCCCGCCCTGCAAGCGCTGCGGCATGGATAAAAGCGTTCTGGCCCATCAGTTCTTCCATTTCCGCCTCCGTGAAGACACGGAATGACGGTATTTCCTCTTCGGTCTCCATCCCGAGATGCCAGGCCTTTCTTGCCTGGTCGATCTTGCGAACGCCGTCGTCGGCGGCATTGATCGCATGGAACACGGCAAGTGCCGAACCGTTGCGAACGGAGCCATCAACCTTCGACGAGCCATTGACGAACTGGCTCGCTTTGCGCGCCATGTGCATCATCCCGGCAAGCTGCGCCACAAGAAGGCGGTCGACGGTGGCCCCGAGATCGCTCGGTGCCGTCACCTCCGCCTTCAGGGCGCGGGCAAACAATTTCTTCGCCACTGCCTTGTCCACCAGCGCCCGGTCGAGCTTGACCCAGCAGCCGCGTCCCGGCAGCTGCCGCTTCAGATCGGGAACGATGGTCCCGTCCGGAGCGGCCACGAAGCGGATCAGCTCATCCGGCGATCCGCTTTCGCGTGTTACGATGCACATGCGTCCGTTCACGTCACTCCCGAGATCGTCGTCCTCAGGTGGCGTATTCGGCTCAGTGGTGCTCGTCATGCTTCTTGCTCGGTCTCATCCTCCGCGACCTCTTCGGCCTCGGTGGCGAGATCGGCTTCGGTGATCCAGCCGGCCGACAGGCGAGCCTGTACGATCATCTGTTCGGCTTCGACGCGCGAGATTTCAAGCTTGGAGAACAGGCCTTCGAACTTCTTCGTCTCGCCGTTCTTGCGCTCGCTCCAGCCGACGAGATCGTCGGCGGCGCAGCCGGCGAAGTCCTCGATCGTCTTGATGCCGTCCTCACCGAGGGCGACCATCATCTGTGCGGTCATGCCGTTGATCTGACGCAGTTCGTCGGCAACGCCGAGCGCCTTGCGCTTCTCGTCCATTTCAGCTTCCAGGCGCTCCAGATATTCGCGGGCGCGCTGCTGGATTTCCTGGGCGGTCTCTTCGTCGAAACCGTCGATGGAAGCGATTTCGTCGAGTTCGACATAGGCCAGTTCCTCGACGGCGGCAAAGCCTTCCGAGGCCAGAACCTGGCCGACCATCTCGTCGACGTCGAGCGCGTCCATGAACAGGTTGGTGCGCTCGTTGAATTCCTTCTGACGGCGCTCAGACTCTTCCGCTTCCGTCATGATGTCGATGTCCCAGCCGGTCAGCTGCGAAGCGAGGCGGACGTTCTGGCCGCGGCGGCCGATGGCCAGCGACAGCTGTTCGTCCGGAACCACGACTTCGATGCGCTCGGCATCCTCATCGAGAACGACCTTGGAGACTTCCGCCGGCTGCAACGCGTTGACGACGAAGTTCGCCGGCTCGTTGGACCACGGAATGATGTCGATCTTTTCGCCTTGCAATTCGCCGACGACGGCCTGAACGCGCGAACCGCGCATACCGACGCAGGCACCGACCGGATCGATCGACGAGTCGTTCGAAATGACGGCGATCTTGGCGCGCGAGCCCGGGTCGCGGGCAACCGACTTCACCTGGATGATGCCGTCGTAGATTTCCGGCACTTCCATGGTGAAGAGCTTGACCATGAACTGCGGATGCGTGCGCGACAGGAAGATCTGCGGACCGCGCTGTTCGCGGCGCACGTCGTAAACGTAAGCGCGAACGCGGTCGCCATAGCGGAAGTTTTCGCGCGGGATCATTTCGTCGCGGCGGATGATGCCTTCGCCACGGCCGAGATCGACGATGACGTTGCCATATTCGACGCGCTTGACGGTGCCGTTGACGATTTCGCCGACGCGGTCCTTGAATTCGTCGAACTGACGGTCACGCTCGGCTTCGCGCACCTTCTGCACGATGACCTGCTTGGCCGACTGTGCGGCGATACGGCCGAAATCCATCGGCGGCAGCGGATCGGCGATGAAGTCGCCAAGGGCTGCATCCGGGTTGCGGTCGCGGGCCAGTTCCAGCGGGATCTGCGTGGAATAGTCCTCGGCCTTTTCGACAACTTCGAGCAGGCGCTGCAGACGGATTTCGCCGGTCTTCGGATTGATGTCGGCGCGGATGTTCGATTCCGTGCCGTAACGCGAGCGCGCGGCCTTCTGAATCGCGTCCGCCATCGCGGCAAGCACGATCTCGCGGTCGATGACCTTTTCGCGCGCCACTGCATCTGCAATCTGCAGAAGTTCTAGCCGGTTCGCACTGACTGCCATGTTTAGTCTCCGTCTTCCTGCCCTGGGGTTCCCGTCCCGTTAGGCGGTTCGTTGATCGGTTTATTCTTCTTCGTCCGCTTCGTTCTGGTTCGCAGCCTCGGCCTTGGCCTGCTTGTCGGCGCGCAAAGCATCGCGGATAAGATCGTCCGTCAGGATCAGCTTGGCCTCGGCCAGCGTGCTGAACGGAATGGTGACTTTCGGTTCTTCGCCATAAGCGACCTGATCGCGCTCGATCGTAAAACCATCGTCATTGACGTCGGTGATCTTGCCGCGGAACCGCTTGCGGTTATCCACCAGGATCGAGGTTTCGCACTTGACGATGTGGCCGTTCCAGCGGACGAAATCCGACTTGCGGACCATCGGGCGGTCGATGCCGGGCGAAGACACTTCCAGATGATACGCCTTATCGACCGGATCTTCCACATCCAGCACCGGCGAAATCGCTGTTGAGATCTCTTCGCAGCCCTGGACGTTCATGGAGCCGTCGTTGCGCTCAGCCATGACCTGCAATGTCAGGCCGTTCTGGTTCATGAGGCGAACACGCACCAGGCGATAGTCCATGCCGACGATCACGGGCTCGATGATGGCGGCGATGCGCTGGTCAAGGCCGGTTTCGACGATCAGCCGCGGTTCATTGATATTGTCTGCGTTTGTCACTTCCGACAAGCGTTCACTCCTGCAGGGTGCTGCAATTGGGAGATCGAGGTAATAAAAAAGAGCGGGTCCTTGCGGCCCACTCTTCATCACACGATCAAGAATTTGAAGCGGATATAATCCCGTTCCCGCCAAATTGCAAGGCATTCGCGCCCGAACCCCGCTCTGCCGCTTATTTCAGCACGCCGAGCATGGAGCTGTCGGGATAGCAGGTCGGCTTCATACCACTTTTTGCCTGCCACTGACCGATCGACCGCCTTGTCTTGTAACCCGGCAATCCGTCGGTGCCGCCGACGTCGTAGCCCTTACGCTCCAAAGTCTTCTGCATGCCGGCGACATCGGAGCGCAGCATCTTGCCGACATCGCCCCATTGGCCCTGGAAAGCGCCGGAGCCATAGGCGATGCGGTCGGCGAGATTGCCGATATAGAGACCGTAGAGGTCGGAATTGTTGTATTCCTTGATGGTGTAGAAATTCGGCGTGACGATGAATTCCGGTCCGTCGCGGCCGGCCGGCACCAGCATCATGCCACTGGCGCGCAGCTCATCGGAGGGAAACGACTTGCCGGCGATCCTGGCGATCCCGAGCGACGTCCATTGCGAAATCGGCTTGGCGAGATCCGGCCCTTCCTGCGCGCAGGAGACACTCTCCGGGATCGTCACTTCGTAACCCCAGCCACGGCCGCGCTGCCAGCCCTTCTGCACAAGATAGTTGGCGATGGAGGCAAGCGTATCCGGTACGGAGGTCCAGATGTTGCGATGGCCGTCGCCATCGAAATCGACGGCATATTTCAGATAGCTGGTCGGCATGAATTGCGGCTGGCCAAGCGCGCCGGCCCAGGATCCCATGAATTGATCAGGGGTGACGTCGCCATGCTCGAGAATTTGCAAGCCGGCAATCAGCTCTGTGCGGAACATGTCCTTGCGGGTCGACATGAAGGCCTTGGTCGCCAGCACCTGCACCGCCGAATTCGGCAGTTTTGCAGCCCCAAAGCCAGTCTCGCGGCCCCATATGGCAAGCAGGATCGGGCCGGGCACGCCATAGACCTTCTCGATCCGCTTCAGCGCCGGGGCGTATTGCGAGGCGAAGCTGCGCCCGGTCACCGCCAGCCTCTGCAGGCGCCCCTCGTTGAAATAGGGTGCGGGCGAGGAGAACTCCGCCTGGGTCTGCTTCTGCTCCTTGGGTTTCGGAAAGCCGGGCGGGGCGAGATCGGGCAGGCTCCAGTTCAGCGTCACGCCGGCAAAGGCGGCATGAAAGGTCTTTTCGGAAATGCCATCCTTTTTTGCCTCGGGCCAGAGATCCCTTTGGATCCAAGTCTGGAACTGGGCTTCGACATCGGCCTTGGAGGCGGCGAGGGCGGGGAGGGCTAGGAGGAGGATAAGGAGGCCCAGAATATGCCGTGAGATACCCCCCTTTGTTACTCTCCTCATATTTCGTCCCTCCCTCAAATCGCCGTCCGTGCTCGCAGCGCCGCCGTCAGCGTGCCCTCGTCGAGATAGTCGAGTTCGCCGCCGACGGGTACGCCGTGGGCCAATCGGGTGATCTTCACCTCAAGGCCGGCGAGCTGGTCTGTTATATAGTGTGCTGTGGTCTGTCCTTCGACGGTGGCGTTGACGGCGATGATGATTTCGCGGATGCCGCCTTCGCCGACGCGCTGAATCAGGCCGCGAATGTTGAGATCGTCGGGGCCGACGCCGTCGAGTGGGGAGAGAACGCCGCCGAGCACATGATAGGCGACGTTCATCGCGGCGGCGCGCTCGAGCGCCCAGAGGTCTGCGACATCCTCGACGACGATGATGACCGACTGGTCACGGCGGTCGTCGGTGCAGACGGTGCAGGGGTCGACGGTATCGACATTGCCGCAGCGCGAGCAGATTTTCACCTTGTCATAGGCCTCGCCCATGGCATGGGAGAGGGGACCGAGAAGCTGGTCCTTCTTCTTGATCAGGTGCAAGGCGGCGCGACGCGCCGAGCGCGGACCAAGGCCCGGCACCTTTGCCAGGAGCTGGATGAGTTTCTCGATTTCGGGGCCGGTGACTCGCTTTGCCATGGGAGGCTTTTAGCCCATATGCTTGCGGAACGGAATCGCCGAAGGGATGATCGCCCCATGAAAATTCTGGCCGTCTGCATCGGCGCCGCCGAAATCCTGCCCGGCAAGAAATACCGGACTGGTATCAACAAGCATGTGCTTGGCGGTGCCGTCATGATCGACGCCGAAGGTCTCATTGGCGACGCCATCTGCAATCGCAAGCATCACGGTGGATGCGACCAGGCCGTTTATGTCGAGGGATCCCTGACGCTGGACTGGTGGTCGCGCGAGCTGGGACGTCGGCTGGAGCCTGGCGCGTTCGGTGAAAATCTCGTCATCGACGGGCTGGACAATTGCGAGATCGCCGTCGGCGACAGATTCATAGCCGGCGATCTGGTTCTGGAAGTCACCTCGGCCCGCATTCCTTGCGCCACCTTCGCGGCAAAGATGGGCGATCCAAAATTCGTCAAACGTTATTTCCAGGCGCGTCGTCCCGGCATTTATTGCCGCGTCATGACGGCCGGAACAGTCGCCGCCGGAATGGCAGTGACCCATATCCCCTATGCGGGGGCCAGGGTCACCATGCCGGAGATGATCGCCACCCACGGCCAGCGATTGTCGCCGCAGGACCGGGCGCGCTATCTCTCCGCACCCATTCACCACAAGCTGCGGGCGATGCTCGAAAGCGAAGCCGTCGGTTCCTAGGCTTGCCGCACGGAGATCTCCGGCGGCAATTTCAAGGACGCTTCCGGCTTTGGTCTTTCAGCCGAGCCCGGCCGAGAACCGCCGGAAAAGAGCTAGGCCCTCCGGCCAATCACCGATCCCCGAGGCGGCATTGATGTGGCCGAGCGGACCGACATCGACGAGTTCGCTGCCCCAGACGGAGGCGCTTTCCTTGGCATAGTCGAACGGGCCGTAGGGATCGTCGGTGCTGGTGACGAGAAGCGATGGAAACGGTAGCTTTCGGCGCGGCGGATTGGCGAAGCTGGGGGCTCCACTCAGATAGACCTCGCCGGTCGGATCCGGTACCGCAACGAGGAAGGCGCCGAGGACTCTAGTTTTCGCGGAAACCGCCCAATGTGCGATGAACTGGCAGGCGAGGCTATGGCCGACAAGGATCGGCGGCGTCTTTGCCCGGCCAATCTCGCGATCGAGCGCGGCGATCCAGTCAGTAAGCTCCGGCCTGTCCCAGCTCGCCGGCTGAAACCGGCGCAGTCGCGGGTCCTGTTGTTCCCACAGGGTTTGCCAATGGCCTTCTCCGGACCCGCCAAGGCCGGGGAGCACGATGATATCGCTCATATCTTTCCTCTCGCTGTCTGATGACGGAGAGAAACTGGCATACCGCTTCCATCATTGACATTGCAATCCATCGGATAAAGTTTGGCACTGACGATGAATTGAAGGTTCAGACATGGAAAGTTTCGAGAGAGATCTGGATCCGACCGATCTGTCGATGATCGAGATCCTGCAAGCGGATGGGCGGATTTCCGTCTCCGAACTCGGCCGCCGCGTCGGCCTGTCTCAGCCGGCCGCGTCCGAGCGCCTGAAACGGCTGGAGGAGCGCGGCATCATTGCCGGCTATCGTGCGATCGTCGATCCCGCCGCCGTCGGCCTCGGCATGATGGCCGTGATCCGGCTGCGGACGACGCACGAGCATATCCGTCCCTACCTCAAGCAATTTTCGGACATGCCGGAGATCATCGAGGTGCTGCGGTTGACCGGCGAGGATTGCTTCCTGCTCAAGGTGCTGGTGCCGTCGCCGGCCGACCTTGAAACCATCGTCGATTCCATCGCCCGGCATGGCGCTGTGACGACATCGCTGGTGCTGCGGAACGAGCCGGCGAAACCGATCGGCCGCGAACTCATCCGCAAGACGGTGCGCTGAATCTTTTCAGGAGGGCGCCTATCAGAAAGGCATCTTGAAGCCGGGCGGGATCGGCAGGCCGGCGGTGAGTTCGCGGGTCTTTTCGGCGGTGATCGCCTCGGCCTTGTCCTGGGCGTCCTTGTTGGCCGCGACGATCAGGTCCTCGAGGATCTCGACGTCGTCTTCCTTGAAGAGCGACGGGTCGATCTTGATGCCCAGCATCAGGCCCTTGCCGTTGACGGTGACGGTGACGAGGCCGCCGCCTGCCTTGCCTTCGACGCGGATGTCGGCGATCTCCGCCTGCATCTTCTCCATCTTGGCCTGCATTTCCTTCACTTTGCCCATCATGCCCATGATGTCGCGCATCGTTGCTCGTCCTTCTTCCGCGTCATTCATTATAGTTTAGTACAATATGTTTCGAATGCCACCCAGCAGATTTTGCTGCGTGGCTGTCCGGTTCGGCATCGTATCCTTAGAATTCGATGTCATCGCCCGGCAGGATATCGCCTTCGTCGGATTCGGCGGTCGCCGGAGCGGCGGTCTGTTCCTCTTCTTCGATATCGGGCGCACGCACGCGCACGTCGATGATCTTTGCGCCCGGAAATTGCGCCAGGATCGCCGCGACATCGGGATCCTGGCGTGCATCGGCGACCCGCTGCCGCTGCGCATTCGCCTCGGCTTCCACCACCGTCGGCTCGCCTTCGTCGCGGCTGAGGCTGACGATCCAGTGAATGCCGGTCCATTCCTTCAGCTTGACGGCAAGCTCGTTCAAGAGCGTTCCCGGCGCGCCCGGCGTCAGGCTGACGTCGAGCCGGCCGGGCTCCAGCCGCACCGGGCGGACGAAGCTGCGCACCATCGCCTTCAGCTTCGGATCGCGCTTCTGGCCGGCGAGTTCGGCGATATCGGTCATCGAATTGATGGCAACCAGCGGCTTCGGCGCTTCGGCAGGCCTCTGTTCGATACGGCCGACCGGAGCAGAGTCCGGCTGTGTATTCGGAACCGCGCGCAGCATGGCAACTGGAGCCTTTGGTGCGGGCCGCGGTGGGGCTGTCTCGACCGCGCGCGCCATCACATTGCCCTGATAGGAGACCTGCGTTCCGCCGCCTCCATTGCCGTTGGGCGAAGCGGGCGAGGGACGTGCGCCGCCGTTGCCATTGCTGTCGGAGAATTCGGCAAGCCGCCGCGCCGCATCTTCCGGCGCCGGCAGATGGGCGGCATGCGCCAAGCGGATCAGCACCATTTCGGCGGCACCGGCGGTGCGCGCCGCGCTTTCGGTTTCCGGTATGCCCTTCAGGAGCATCTGCCAGATACGCGACAAAGTCGTCACGGCCACGCCCTGCGCGAATTCCGCCGCCTTGTTGCGCTCGACTTCGCTCAGCGATGGATCATTGGCGGCATCGGGCACATATTTCAGGCGGGTGACGAGATGGGTGAAATCGGCAAGGTCAGTCAGTACGACGACGGGATTGGCGCCTGCCTCATACTGGCTGTTGAATTCCGCGAGCGCGGCGGCGACATCGCCCTTGATGATGTGATGGAAGAGATCGACGATGCGGGCGCGGTCGGCAAGACCCAGCATCGAGCGGACGGCGTCGGCCACGACCACACCGCTGCCATGGGCGATTGCCTGGTCGAGCAGCGACAGGCCGTCGCGGGCAGATCCCTCGGCGGCGCGGGCGATCATGGCGAGCGCTTCCGGCTCCGCCTCGATGCCTTCTTTGCCAGCGATGGTGGTGAACAGTCCGACGAGATCCGAGGCGCTGATGCGGCGCAGGTCGAAGCGCTGGCAGCGCGACAAGACCGTGATCGGCACCTTGCGGATTTCGGTGGTGGCGAAGATGAACTTCACATGCTCCGGCGGCTCTTCCAGCGTCTTCAACAATCCGTTGAAGGCGGCCGTCGACAGCATGTGCACTTCGTCGATGATGTAAACTTTGTAACGCGCCGAAACCGGGCGGTAGCGCACCTGCTCGATGATCTCGCGGATATCGTCGATGCCGGTATGGGAGGCGGCGTCCATCTCGATGACATCGACATGCCGGCCTTCCATGATCGCCTGACAATGTTCGCCGGGCTCGCGCAGGTCGATGGTCGGGCGGTCGATCTCGGGGGTTCTGTAGTTGAGCGCGCGCGCCAGAATGCGGGCCGTCGTCGTCTTGCCGACACCGCGCACGCCGGTCAGCATATAGGCCTGGGCGATACGACCGGTTTCGAACGCGTTGGTCAGCGTGCGAACCATCGGCTCCTGGCCGACCATCAGGTCTGTGAAATCCTTGGGACGATATTTGCGGGCTAGAACCCGGTAACCGGTGCCGGTCGAAGCGGCATCTTTTGCTTGTCGCTCGGTGTCGCTCATGGCCCTGCTTATTGCCCGCAGAAAGCCGGGCCTTGCTTTCAAAAAGGGTGGGAGGCTGGCACGATGACCCGTGCCGGGCTCGTTGGGGCTGCTTCCTTCCGGACCTGACCCAGTTGGCGAGTGGCTCGTCCACCACCAACCTCCCAGAGGCACATATCGGCAATATCGTCATCAAAAGCAAGCCAAGGTCAAAAAAAACTGCTAAACATTTGAAAAAACACCGGAGGATCACCCATTGAAGGAATTTACGCTCGACGATCGTCTGGCGAATGACAGCGTTTCCGTGACGATCACTGGCCTCTGCGACGTGCGCCTGTCGAAGGATAGCCGCTGGCCGTGGCTGGTGCTGGTGCCCCGCCGGCCCGGCATATCGGAAATATTCGAGCTGACCCCGCTGGACCAGGTTCTGCTGACCTTCGAGACCAACAAGGTGGCCGCTGCCCTGAAGACGGTGACCGGGGCGACAAAAATCAACGTCGGGGCTCTTGGAAATATCGTCCGACAGCTTCATGTTCATGTGATTGCACGGTTCGAAGGGGACGCGAACTGGCCCGGTCCGATCTGGGGCCACGGCAAGGCGGAACCCCATACGGACGAAGACATGAACAGCTTCATAGCCAAGTTGCGGGACACGCTTTCACAATGAACCACTCGATCTTCTCTTCGGATGCGCCTCACCCGGAAGCCAGCAGCCTCACCGCCTTTGCGGAAAACCAGCTCAACCGGGACGCCGAGCATCGTGACGAGGAAACGATCCAGCGCGCACTTTCGAAGGAAGGCACGCATATCCTGGCGTTCGCCAGGGACAAGCTGGTTCTGAAGCATGACGGTCAGGTGCTCGATCCGCTGTTTGCGCGCTACGAGCTGCAGGAACTCGATCCGGATTGGGAGGCGGCCGTGCTGCTCGGCTACCGCAAGACCGGCGAGCCGCGGCTGGCCGTGCCGGTGCGGATCAATGCCGATGAACTTGCCAGCCACTACAAGCCCGCCGATATGCGTTCCCTCTGGCGAGATTTCCTGCTTGAAGGCGAAATCCTCGGCGAGGCGGCGCAGGGCATGAGCCTCATCCGCTGGAACAGCGACAATCGCTTC
Organism: Rhizobium sp. GW821-FHT14E12; assembly: GCF_058803745.1. NCBI lineage: Bacteria > Pseudomonadati > Pseudomonadota > Alphaproteobacteria > Hyphomicrobiales > Rhizobiaceae > Rhizobium > Rhizobium sp. GW821-FHT14E12. The sequence goes on along the minus strand of NZ_JBXAPH010000014.1, from coordinate 31,228 downwards.
TGCGGCCGATGCGGCTCGGTGATGGAAAGCCGCATCGGCGGCTACAAGCGGGTCTGCACCGCCTGCGAACACATGATCTTCCCGCGCACCGATCCTGTCGTCATCATGCTGACGGTCGACGAGGAGAAAAATCTCTGCCTGCTCGGCCGCAGCCATCATTTCGCGCCGGGCATGTATTCCTGTCTCGCCGGTTTCGTCGAACCGGGCGAAACCATCGAGAATGCCGTGCGCCGCGAGACGCATGAGGAGTCGGGCATCCAGACCGGCCGCGTGCGTTACCACGCCTCGCAGCCCTGGCCGATGCCGCATTCCCTGATGATCGGCTGCTATGCCGAGGCGAAGTCGACGGAGATCCATATCGACGCCACCGAGCTCGACGATTGCCGCTGGTTCACGCCGGAAGAGACACTCGAAATGCTCGATCGCGTCTCGGCTTCCGGCAACACCTCCCCGCCCAAGGGCGCCATCGCCCATCGCCTGATGCGCGACTGGGTGGAATGGAAACGATAGGTCCTCGTTTGCCATGGCGCGCTCGGAACGCTTGCTGACCCTGTTGCAGACGCTGAGGCGCTATCGCCGTCCGGTCAGCGGCGCGGTTCTGGCGGGCGAAACCGGCGTCAGCCTGCGCACGCTCTATCGCGATATCGCCAGCCTTCAGTCACAGGGCGCGATGATCGAGGGCGAGCCGGGCATCGGCTATGTCCTGAAACCCGGCTTCATGCTGCCGCCGATGATGTTTTCCCAGGACGAGATCGAAGCCCTGGTGCTCGGCTCCCGTTGGGTGGCGCGCGCCGCCGACGAGCGTCTGGCCGCCGCCGGCGCGGATGCGCTTGCCAAAATAGCCGCCGTGCTGCCCAATGATATGCGCGAGACCGTCGAGCAGGCGACGCTGGTCGTCGCCACCCGCCGTGCGCTGGAGGATAAGGCCGACCTCTCTCTCATGCGCAAGGCGATCCGCTCCGAACGCATCGTGCAGCTCACCTATGGTGATGTGAACGGGGCCATTTCGACCCGGCGCATCTGGCCCTTTGCGCTCGGCTATTTCGACGAGGTGCGCATGGTTATGGGCTGGTGCGAATTGCGCCAGGATTTTCGTCATTTCCGCGCCGATCGCATCGTCGATTTCGCCGTGCTGGAGACCCGCTACCCGCGACGCCGCGTCGTGCTTGCGAAGGAATGGCACAAGCAGCAGGGCATGGTCCACGATTGATCCCCAAGCAATAGACTACTGCCAGAAACTGTCAGTATGGACGGTTATTATCGCTCCTATTCCACACAGGAAGGAGGACCGATCATGGAAAGCCCCGCTTTCATCGCCCGAGAGGACACGCATCGTTCTGCGGCTCGTGCGCCGTTGGCGCAGGCTTGGCTGCAACGTCTTGCGCAGGCGACGCTTGGCCGTTTCGCGCGGCAGCGTTCTCGCCTCGATCTCGACGAAGCGCCCGATGTTATGAAACGCGATCTCGGTTTTCTCGACGGCTGCGCCCCGTATCGCGAGGACGTTCGCCTGCGATAGGCGCTTCTGAGACGCATCCCAACTACCCATCGACAAACATCTGCTCCGGCAAGGTCCGTCATGACCTGTCGGCCGGGACAGATATTGCCGTCATATCCCCAGCACCAAGAGGAATATCCCAATGACCAGCCCGAACCTCATCATCTTCTACGTCAAGGACCCGGCCGAAAGCATACCCTTCTATCGCGATCTGCTCGGCCGCGAGCCGGCCGTTGCCGCGCCGAATTTCGCGGCCTTCCCGCTCGACAATGGTTTCACCCTGGGCCTCTGGCGCCGCAGCAGCGTCGAACCGCAGCCGTCCGCGATCGGCAGCCGCGGCGAACTCGCCTTCATGGTCGAGGGTGAAGGGGCGGTGGCGGAACACTACAAGGACTGGAAGGCGCGCGGCCTGCCGGTCGCCCAGGAACTGACGACGCTCGACTTCGGCCCGACCTTCGTCGTGTTGGACCCGGACGGTCATCGCTTGAGGGTTTGTGAGCCGGATAAGTGAGCTGTAGAGTATGCCGTTTTGCCCCTCACCCTAGCCCTCTCCCGTTTTGACGGGGAGAGGGGACGACCTCTGTATCCGTCTAGGGAGTTGGCTGGATGGAAGGCTGTGGGTGCGTCTGTCCCCTTCTCCCCGCAGGCAGGGAGAAGGTGGCCGATAGGCCGGATGAAGGGCTTTCCAGCAGCTATGAAGCCCTAAAGCTGCCCGCGCATCGGGTGCCCCTTATAGACCCCCAATATCCGGACCTTCTCGGAGAAGAACCGCAGTTCCTCCAGTGCGCGTTGCACATTCGCGTCGGTCGGATGGCCCTCGATGTCGGCGTAGAACTGCGTCGCTACGAAACGGCCGCCGAGCTGGTAGCTTTCCAGCTTCGTCATGTTGATGCCGTTGGTGGCGAAGCCGCCGAGTGCCTTGTAGAGCGCTGCCGGAATGTTGCGGACGTTGAAGACGAAGGTGGTGACGATCTTTTCCTCCGGCGAGCTGCGCTCCGCCCATTTCTCCTCACGCGACAGGATGACGAAGCGCGTCACGTTGTCCTCGGTATCCTCGACGTTTTCGGCGATGATATCGAGCTTGTAGAGGTCGGCCGCCAGCCGCGGCGCAAGGGCTGCCATCGTACGGTCGCCGGTTTCCTGCACCAGCTTGGCGGCACCTGCCGTATCGCCGGCGACGACCGGCTTCCAGCCATTGGCGCGCACGATCTTGCGGCACTGGCCGAGCGCGTGGATATGGCTGTGGACCGTGCGGATCTCTTCCTTCTTGACGCCCGGCAGCACCATCAACTGGAAGCGGATCGGCATGAAATATTCGCCGACGATATGCAGGTGCGATTCAGGCAGCATGTGATGGATGTCGGCAACGCGGCCGGCGATCGTGTTCTCGATCGGGATCATGCCGAGATCGGCCTCGCCATTATCGACGGCGGCGAAGGCATCCTCGAAGGTCTGGCAGGGCAGCGGCGCCATGGTCGGGAACATGTCGCGGCATGCCATGTCGGAATTGGCGCCGTACTCGCCCTGGAACGAGATCTTGTTGGTCTTGGTGGTCATGGGACTGCCTTTAAGGGGGGGGTCAGCGAGAGGCGCCGGAAAGGATGCGTCGGGCCTTTTCGAGGTCGGCGGCAGTATCGACACCGAGCGGGATCGTGTCAACGATCTCGACATCGATACGCATGCCGGCTTCCAGAGCCCGCAATTGCTCCAGCGATTCGCGCTTTTCCAGCGGTGAAGGGCCGAGGCTGACGAACTTTTCCAGCGCGGCGCGGCGATAGGTATAGAGGCCGATGTGATGATAGAGCGGCCCCTTGCCGTAAGGGGCGGTGGCGCGGGTAAAGTAGAGCGCGCGCAGCCGGCTTTCGGAAAGAGCCGAGCCGACGACCTTGACGACGCTCGGCAGGGTCTTTTCTTCCTCGTCCTTGATCTCGACGGTCAGCGTCGCGATGTCGACGACAGGGTTTTCGAGCGGGCGCAGCGAGGCGCGGATGGTTTCGGGATCGATGGTCGGCAGGTCGCCCTGGACATTGACGATAAACTCGGCGCGGCCATCCGGATCCACGGCCCGCAGCGCTTCATGGATGCGATCGGAGCCGGATTGATGATCCATGCCCGTCATGACGACATCGAAACCGGCATTGGCGACGGCGGCATAGGTGTCGTCATGATCGACGGCAACGACGATGCGACCGATCGCCGCCTCGCGCGCGCGCTTGGCAACCTGTACGATCATGGGCAGGCCGCAAATATCGGCGAGCGGTTTGCCCGGCAGGCGTGTGGAGGCCATTCGGGCCGGAATGAGCACCAGCGTCTTGTCTAAGTTGGAATCTGTCATCGTTGGGCCTTCTATTCCCGCCGTAAAAGTGTCAAAACGTCTCATGGTGGAGACCGTTTACAGAGTTGCAAGAAACAGCCAAAAGACATAGGTTTCGCGCGAATTCAAGATGGGCCGGCAGTCACTGCCGGAGGCGAGGGGAGCATAGCAGATGAATTCATCCTACGTGAACATGGGTGTCGGGGCACTTCTGGCAACACTTTTCGTGCTGAAGTCCGTGTCGCTCGCGTCAGGATTTATTTTCCATTCAGAGGTGCCGGAAAAGCCCGGCTTTGAAATTGTCGCCGCCGAAGCACCGGCCGGGGATGCCGGCGGCAAGGCTGCCGAGGCAAAGGAAACACCGATCGCGCAATTGCTGCAGACGGCAGACGCCAAGGTCGGCGAAACGATTTTCAAGAAGTGTCAGGCCTGTCATTCCGGGGAAAAGGGAGGGCCAAACAAGGTTGGCCCGGATCTCTGGGGTATTGTCGACCGTCCGGTCGCCGAACATGAGGGCTTTGCCTATTCCGCCGCCATCAAGGGCTTTTCCAAGGATGGCGCGGAGAAGTGGACCTACGATCATCTTTATCACTTCGTAGCGGCACCGAAAAAGTTCATTTCCGGAACGGCGATGGGCTTTGCCGGCTTGCCGAAGGAAAAGGATCGGGCCGACCTCATCGCCTATCTGCGCACGCTGGCCGATACGCCGGTGCCGCTGCCGGATCCGAATGCAGCGCCGGCGCCTGCCGCGACGAACTAGAGAAAGTCCAGGCGAATGATTGCCAAAAACCCGGTCGCTTCGATCGGGCTTTTGGCCGTTTCGGCGGCTCTTCAGGCTGAATGCCGGCGCGACCGTGTTCTCTGGTCGATGTCATAGACCTTGAGCCCGTCCTCGGCGCTCGGCGGCACGCGCCAGTCCTCCGCCATCAGCGCCTTGCGCGCGTCGCGCAGGCCCGTCTCCCAATGCTCGTGCATCGACAGCGCCGAGAATTCGTAGTCCTTCGAATGCGAGCGGAACTGCTTATTGCGGTAGATCAGATGGATGATGGTGACGCCGTAGTCCGAGCATTGCGCCTTCAGCTTCTGGACCTCGGGGTCGGCCTTGGCTTCTTCCGGCAGGCGTGCGTAAAGCTCCGAGATCGTGCGGCGCAGGCGATGGCGTTCGAGGAAAAGGTCGGTGTTGAGCCGGGTGCGGCTGGAATAGGTGATGTCCTTGCGCCGCTCTTCCACCTCTTCGAGATCCTGCGGCTGCGGGCCGGCGGCGCTGAAAAGATCGACCTGGAAGACCACGGTGTCGACGTCGGCGCCATTGCGCAGCACGTAGGTTAGCGGCGTGTTGGAGACCAGGCCGCCATCCCAGTAATAGTCGTTGCCGATCTTGATGGCCGGGAAGCCGGGCGGCAGCGCGCCGCTCGCCATGACGTGTTCGGGCTTGATCTGGACGTCCCGGTTGTCGAAGAAGGCGAAATTGCCGGTGCGGACGTTGACGGCGCCGAGGCTGAGCCGCACCGGGCCGTGGTTGATGCGGTCGAAGTCGACATGGTCGAGCAGCGTCTGGCGCAGTTGCTCGGTATCATAAATGCTGGTTGCACCCGCCGAACCGCGCGCCTGAAACCAGGATGGGATCTGCCAGGGCGAGAAAAAGCCGGGCACGCCGAAGGTCGAGACCCACCAGCTGCTGACGGTGCGGTAAAAGGGATTGGTGCCGCGCTGCTTCTCCATCAGGAGGTCGACCGGCATCTGCACGCTGACCTTGTTCCAGAAGGATCGCAGCTTCTCCAGCCGCTCGCCCGGCACGTTGCCCGCCATGATCGCGGCGTTGATCGCGCCGATCGAGATGCCGGCGATCCAGTCCGGCTCGATATTCTGTTCCCGCAACGCCTCGAAAGCGCCCGCCTGGTAGGAGCCGAGCGCGCCGCCGCCCTGCAGCACGAAAACCTTCTGCGCATAGGCCGAAGCCGGATTGGTGGTGAGTGGCGCTGCAATATTCATGGTTCCATCCTTTGCTGCGCTCCATCCTTAGCGGTGGCGATGCGCAAATATATGACCATTTTCCTGCCTGCTTCTCCAAAGGTGGAGATATATCGTCGCAGCATTGAGGCGGAGATGAATCCGCACAAGCCTGCTGCATGCCCTAGCCGAGCAAATAGGCCCAAAGTGACACTGAGAAGGCGCCGAGCGCGGTCGTCAGTGTGATCGTCGATGCAGCGAGACTGTGGCCGACGCCGAAGCGATTGGCAATCAGCCAGGCGTTCACGCCGGTCGGAACTGCCGCGGTCAGCACGAGTGCGGCTCGCCATTCCGGGCTGAGACCGAGAAGGTAGCTTGCCGCAAGCACGCAGGCCGGCAAGAGCACGAGCTTGAAGGCCGCGGTGACGCTGGCTATGCCGAGATTGCCGGAAACCCCATATTGCCGAAGCGCCATGCCGAGCGAAATCAGCGCCGCCGGACCGGCGATATTGGCGATGTTGTCGACGACGGTGCCGAGCGTTGCCGGCAAGGGAATGCCGATGAGGTGCACGACAAGCCCGCCGAGAAGCCCGATGACCAGCGGATTGCGGACGAGGTTGCGGCCGACCTGTTGCAGAAGCTCGAGCATGCTGCGTCCGGCACCGCCATTTTCCCTGCGCTCAGCCTGCTCCATCAGCAGCGTGCCGGCGATCATCATGGTTGGCAAATGCACGGCAATCAGGATCGACATCGCCATGATGCCGTCAGGACCGACCGTGCGTCCCACCAGGGGCAGGCCGATGAAAATCGTGTTGGCGAAGGCGGAGGAGACGCCGGCGAGCACGCCGATGCGAGCATCCCGCCCGAACAGCCGCGTCGCCACCAGATGGCCGGCCGTCCAGGTGACCGCAACGCCGGCGAAATAGGCGGCCCACAGTCGGAACGGCGAAGCGCCGCGAAAATCCGCTTCCGCAATGGTCTGAAACAGCAGCAGCGGCACGGCGATCTTGAAGACGAACTCGCTCATCGCCTCGCCGACGCTGGCCGTCAGGATGCCGGTACGCACGATCACCCAGCCGACAAGAATCAGCAGGAAGACCGGGAGAACATCGGAAAAGATTTCGGACATGCTGGCAAGGAGTGTGGGGTGGGATCGAGGGATATGATCCCAGAGTTGTAACAGCTTGCCGCATCGTGGAAAGCCGAAAAGCAGGCGGGCACAAAAAAAGCGGGCTGAGCCCGCTTTTCAGCGTCCGGTTCTCGCCGGAGTCCTCCCGGTATACAAGCCGCCAGTTCATCCGTGGTCAGCGCGCGTACCGGTGAGGCGGAAGGTATCATACCCTCCCAGACTGGCCTTGGATGCCTTGTCCGCATCCCATGCCAGCCGCTTGATAGAAATTTACAGATGGAAAGTGACAGGCAAATGACTGATCGGAATTTAGTTATCTGGTAGTTATCCGGTAGATTGCGGATTCTTCTTCCAAACTTCCGAAAAACCGATAATACCGATTAACGGCTATCACCAATACCGGGGCACTTTCTCGATGACTCGTTTCGATGTACTGACCGTTGGCAATGCTATCGTCGATATTATTGCACGCTGCGACGATCAATTTCTGATCGACAACAAGATCACCAAGGCCGCGATGAATCTCATCGATGCCGAGCGTGCCGAACTTCTCTATTCGCGCATGGGTCCGGCGCTCGAAGCCTCCGGCGGCAGCGCCGGCAACACGGCGGCGGGCGTGGCGAATTTCGGCGGCAGGGCCGCCTATTTCGGCAAGGTCGCGGAAGACCAGCTCGGGGAAATCTTCGAGCACGACATCCGCGCCCAGGGCGTGCATTACGAGACCAGGCCGAAGGGCACGTTTCCGCCGACCGCCCGCTCGATGATCTTTGTGACCGAAGATGGCGAGCGCTCGATGAATACCTATCTCGGTGCCTGCGTCGAGTTTGGCCCGGAAGATGTCGAGCCAGATGTCGTCGCCGATGCCAAGGTCACCTATTTCGAAGGCTATCTCTGGGATCCGCCGCGCGCCAAGGAAGCGATCCGCGAATGCGCCCGCATCGCCCATGCCCATGGCCGGGAAATGTCGATGACGCTCTCCGACAGCTTTTGCGTCGGCCGTTATCGCGGCGAATTCCTCGACCTGATGCGCTCCGGTACCGTCGACATTGTCTTTGCCAATCGTGACGAAGCGCTGTCGCTCTACGAGACCGAAGATTTCGACAAGGCGCTGACGCTCATCGCCGCCGACTGCAAGATCGCCGCCGTCACCACCGGCAAGGATGGAGCCGTCGTCGTGCGCGGCAATGAGCGCTACGTCGTCGATGCCCACCCGATCGAGGAGCGCGTCGATACGACCGGCGCCGGCGATCTCTTCGCCGCCGGTTTCCTGTTCGGTTATACCCAGGGCCGCAGCCTCGAAGATTGCGGCAAGCTCGGCAATCTCGCGGCGGCGATCGTCATCGAGCAGATCGGCCCTCGGCCGATGAAATCACTGTCGGAAGCCGCCAAGGAATTTGGGCTTATCTAAACGCCCGTTCGTACTTCCGTTCGAATCGAAACCGTCCGCAACAGATCGTTGCGGGCGGTTTTTTGTCGAGCTTTCGAGGCGAATGCGGTCTGTTGACTATTTCCCAAGTTCACACATCATGAGTGAACGCCTCAAAAATGGGTTTCCCATGAACAGCGATGCATCTTGGAGCAAGTCTTACAGCTGCGACGTCGATGCTTCGCAGCGGGCAATCTGGCAGGCACTCGCTGACGCCGGCAGTTGGAAGCTGTGGAATCCGGGCGTGAAATCAGTCCAGCTGGATGGGAATTTCGTCACGGGAACCTGGTTTTCGATGGAGCTGCCTGACGGCGAAATTATCCGTAGCAGACTTACCGATGTGAGCGCGCCACAGCGTTTCATCGACGAGACTTTGGTTGGCGAAACGCTGATTCAGGTTGAGCATAGCATCGAAGCCGTGGCCGACGATCAGTGCCGGGTCATCTACGCCGTCAACTCGCAAGGGTTTGACGCTCAGGCCATTGGAGAAGCGGTGAGCGCGGATTTTCCGGACGTACTGGCAAGGTTGGCAAAATATGTCGTCGAAAGAACTGCCGGATGATCTGATCCAATTGGCGAAATTGAACAGACTTCGAAGTGAGCACTACCGGTGCAGCAACTCAATGGTTCCGGCCTCGTGGAGAATCAGTAACCCAAGTGCCACGAGCACGAAGGGCACCACTCGGTTTCCATACCGCCTGATCGGCGCGCCGATCGTGCGGTGATTGACCAGGTAGTGGGCGGAGCCGATCCACATGGCCGTCAGGAAAACGAAGATGACGGCGATCGTCGCAACCTCATATATGGTGCGCGTCGCAAATATCGGCGTGTAGATGCTGATATTGTCGCCGCCGTTCGCCATCGTCACCATCGCGACGGCCGCGATCTTGCCGTGTCCGGCTGACGCTTTCTCATGATTTTCGGGATCGTCGTCGGCATCGGTGCCTTTCCATACCTCCCACAGTTTTTTCAGCCCGATAAAGATCGGCGCCAGGCCCAGCAGGCCGATATAGGCGGCGGGAATGACGAGAGAGATGAAGGAAGCGAGGAGGCTGACGGCAAAAAGAATGGTAATGCCGAGATACTGGCCGATGACAATCTGCCGGGCGCGGAATTTCGGATCCACGAAAAATCCGAGCAATACGAAGATGTCGTCCACATTCGTCGATACGAACATGACGACGGCGACGCCGAGAATTCCGGGCAAGTATTCCACGATCAGATCTCTTCCGATGCCAGGTGCATCATTGCGTCGGAATAGTCACGCGATCGTGGCTCCCATGGGGCATGAAGGCTGCTTCTATTACTTGAAGGCTTCGCCGGGATAGGCGCCCCAGATCTCGGACTGCGCCACCCAGCCCTCGGTGCCGTCGGCGGTCGCAAGGCACCAGTCGCCGGTGCATTCGCGGACGTTCATCATTACGCCCGGCTGAAGCTTGGCGATGACGGTGCCGGATGGTTGGGCATCACGGCGCATGTTGACGAATACCGCCTTGCCCTTGCCCTTCATCCACGGGGCTGCAAGCGCGGAGCGCTGGCCGGAGAGCAGCGACTGGTTGACCCAACCCTCGGTGCCGTCGGCGTCACGCACGCGCCGCCAATTGTCGTATTCTTGAATGATTTCGACCGGCAGGCCCTGCTTGAGATAGAGCCACGAGACGGCATAGTCCGCGCTCGGTCCGACGCGCAGGTTGACACGCTTCGACTTCAGCGTGACGAAGCGTGGCAGCGGCAATCCGCTCGGTCCCTTGGCGGCCTGGGCCGCGGCAAGATCGGCGGTGGCGCCGGCCATCATCAGGCCGATCGCGAAAACAGCGCAGGACTTCAATACTTTGCCACGCATAGGGGTTTCCGTTCGTTCATCATGATCAAGGCGCTGTCAGGCTGCCTATTTGCTCCGACCATCGGCAAATCCTCGGCGCCGCCAGCGAGTTTTGTTTGTCTTCGCCTGCGGGTCTGGTAGAAATGCCCGGAACGGGAAAATTATCCTGCTTCTTGGTTAAAAACATCTGAACAAGGCATCGCCGCTCGCCATGACGACGAAGAAAAAACCGAAGGTCTACGTCACGCGCAAACTGCCCGATGCGGTCGAGACGCGGATGCGTGAGCTGTTCGATGCCGAACTCAACATTGACGACGTGCCGCGCACGCAGGCGGAGCTCGCCGAAGCCGTGCGGACGGTCGATGTGCTGGTGCCGACGGTTACCGACCGCATCGACGCCGCGTTGATCGAGGAAGCCGGACCGCAGATGAAGCTGATTGCCAGCTTTTCCAACGGCACCGACCATATCGACGTCGAAGCCGCCGCCCGCAAGGGAATCACGGTCACCAATACGCCGAATGTGCTGACCGAAGACACGGCCGACATGACCATGGCGCTGATCCTTGCCGTGCCACGTCGGCTTGCCGAAGGTGCGCGGGTGCTGACGGACAATCCCGGCGAATGGGCCGGTTGGTCGCCGACCTGGATGCTCGGCCGCCGCATTCACGGCAAGCGTATCGGCATTGTCGGCATGGGCCGCATCGGCACCGCCGTCGCCCGTCGCGCCAAGGCTTTCGGCCTATCGATCCATTATCACAACCGCAAGCGCGTCAGCGCGGCAACGGAAGATGAGCTGGAGGCGACCTATTGGGACAGCCTCGACCAGATGCTCGCCCGCGTCGACATCGTTTCCGTCAATTGCCCGTCGACGCCAGCGACTTTCCACCTGATCTCGGCGCGGCGTCTGGCGCTGCTGCAGCCGACCAGCTATATCGTCAACACGTCGCGCGGCGACGTCATCGACGAGACGGCGCTGATCAAAATCCTGCGCGAGGGCAAGATCGCCGGCGCCGGCCTCGACGTCTTCGAGAACGAACCGGCTGTCAATCCGAAGCTGGTGAAGCTCGCCAACGAGGGCAAGGTGGTGCTGCTACCGCATATGAGCTCGGCCACCCTCGAAAGCCGTATCGACATGGGCGACAAGGTGATCATCAACATCCGCACTTTCATCGACGGCCACCGGCCGCCGAATCGCGTTCTGCCGTTCCGCTGAGCTAGACCGCAGACACATATGTTTACGGGCCTCTCGGTCGAAAACGACCAGAGCGGAAAACGATGTGCTATACTTGCGGGCTATCAAACGGACGGCGGGTGATGGCAATGCTGGAAACGGACAAGGTATTCGCCGGTTCTATCCCGGAAAACTACGACCGCTATATGGTGCCGTTGATTTTCGAGCCCTTCGCCGTGGATCTTGCAGGACGGGCAGCGTCCCTGGCGCCGGGCGCCGTCTTGGAGATTGCCGCGGGCACCGGTGTTGTTACCCGCATGCTGGCGCCAAAACTGTCTGCCGACTCAAGCTATATCGTCACCGACCTCAACCAGCCGATGCTCAACTACGCCGCTTCGCAACAAGGTCCCGACAGTCGCATCCAATGGCATCAGGCGGATGCTATGGCATTACCATTCAAAGATGCGGCCTTCGATCTCGTTTGTTGTCAGTTCGGCGCGATGTTCTTTCCCGACCGCGTGTCTGCCTACCGCGAAGCAAAGCGGGTCCTGAAGCCCGGAGGGCATTTTCTGTTCAACGTATGGGATCGCATTGAGGAGAATCTCTTTGCGAATGACGTGACGAATGCTCTCGCTGAGATGTTTCCGAACGATCCACCGCGTTTTCTGGCACGCACGCCGCACGGCTATCACGATACGGCATTGATCCGCAGTGAGCTGGAGGCGGCAGGCTTCTCCAGCGTGGTGATCGAGACGAGAGCCGAACAAAGCAGTGCATCCTCGCCGCGCATTCCGGCCGTTGCTTACTGTCAGGGAACTCTTCTTCGCAACGAGATCGAGGCGAGGGAGGCGGGAAAACTGGACGCCGCGACCGACTACGCTGCATCCGTGATTGCAGATAGGCATGGTGGCGGCGAGATTGCCGCCAAAATTCAGGCGCACGTCATCGTGGCCGTTGCTTAAATCAGAGCTTTCCGCATCTCGATCGACGTCGTGCGATCGAATCCAGCATGTCGGTTCTCGGCGGTTTTCCGGAATCCCCAGGCGGCGAAGGTGGCATGATTGCCGGTCAGCTCGATTCGGGTTTCCAGCCGCAGCGTATCGAGCCCAAGCTCTCGCGCCGTTGCCTCCGCGAGCGCCAGCAGCCGTCGGCCGATGCCTTTGCCCTGCTCGGACGGCAGGATGGCGAGCTTGCCGATATAGAGGCTCTCAGCCTCCGGGCGGCAGAATATGCAGCCGGCTACTCGATTGCCATCGAGCGCGACATAGCCGATTTCTGTCCTCGCCTTTTCCTTCAGCGATTGCGGCGTCAGCGACAGCGCCGAGGAGGGCGGGTCGATCCGGCCGTTCATATAGGCGAAGGAGGCGAGGATGAGCGCGAGCAGCTCGTCCCAGCGCTCGAAGCTGCCGTCGAGGCGTTGCAAGATGATTTCGCTCATTCGGCGGCGGTCCTCGCGCGCTTGCGGCGGTAGCGGATGGTGTCGAAGCGGGCGGCAAGTCCGTCATAGAGCAGCAGCCGGCCGATCAGCGGTTCGCCGGTGCCGGTGATGATCTTGATCGCTTCCATCGCCATCAGCGTGCCGATGACGCCGGTGAGCGCGCCAATGATGCCGGTCTCCGCGCAGGCGGGAATGAGGCCCTCGGGCGGTCGCGTTGGAAAGAGGTCGCGATAACCGGGGTTCAGCGTGCCGTCCGCATCGGCCTCGTAGGGCTTCAGCGTCGTCACCGATCCGTCGAACCGGCCAACCGCACCGGTCACCAGCGGCAGGCGGGCCAGTTCAGCCGCGTCGGCAGCGGCATAGCGCGTGTCGAAATTGTCGGAGCCGTCGACGACGAGATGGAAGCCGGCGAGGTGCCGCGCGGCGGTCTGCGTCGAAAAACGCTCCTCGAAGCGGATCGTGCGGACATGCGGGTTCAGCCGCGCGATGGCGTCGGCAGCGCTTTGCGTCTTCAATTCGCCGATCGTGCCGGTATCGTGGATCACCTGCCGTTGCAGGTTGGAGAGCGAGACGCGGTCATCATCGGCAATGCCGATGGTACCGACGCCGGCGGCGGCGAGATATTGCAGCACCGGTGCACCAAGCCCGCCGGCGCCGATCACCAGAACGCGCGCCGTCTTCAATTTCTGTTGCCCCGCGCCGCCCACTTCGGGAAGCAGGATGTGGCGCTGATAACGGGCGATTTCGTCTGGGGTCAAAGGGTCCATGGCAAGATAATATCACGCTCTGCGGAAAATTCGCCGCTACGATTTCGTAATGCCGCCATGCGCGACGGTGAAGAATTGCGCCCGTTCGCCGAGTGCGGAGAACATCGCCTTGTCGGTGCCGGTCATGAAGGCCTGGCCGCCAAGCCCGTCGATCAGGTCAAAAAGAGCGGCGCGCCGGCCTTCGTCCAGATGTGCGGCGATTTCGTCGAGCAGAAGGATCGGCGCATGGCCGGTCAGATTGCCGACGAGGCGGGCGTGCGCAAGGATGAGGCCAACCAGCAGCGCTTTCTGCTCGCCCGTCGAGCAGCGCTCCGCCTCCATGTCCTTCTCGCGATGACGCACCAGAAGATCGGTCCGGTGCGGCCCGTCCAACGTGCGCCCGGCGGCCGCGTCACGATAGCGTCCCTCGCGCAGCATCCCGGCATAATGATCCTCGAGATCGAGGGCGGGGCGGTCGAACTGCCCGTCAAGAAAGCCGGAGAGTTCGAGTACGGCCGAGGGAAAGGGCGTCGCCTCGCGCGTCTCGGCGATCAGCCGGGTGAGAAGGCCGAGCATTTCCTGCCGGGCAAGCGCCATGGCAATGCCGAGGCTCGCCATCTGCTCCTCGATGCCGGCAAGCCAGGAGGGGTCGAAGCGGCTTTCGGAAAGCAGCTTGTTGCGGCTGCGCATGGCGCGTTCGAAGTCGCTGGCGCGGCGGCCATGCGCCGGATCGAGCGACAGCACCAGCCGGTCGAGGAACCGGCGGCGCTCGGAGGAACCGCCGGTGAAAAGCCCATCCATGGCCGGCGTCAACCAGAGCACGCGCAGATGGTCGGTCAACTCGTCGACGGTCCTGGCCGGTGTGCCGTTGATACGGAGCTTGCGCGCCGTCGTCTCGTCGGAGGCGTCGACGCCGGTGCCGATCTCGACACTGTCCTCCATACCCTCAAGCTCGGCAAAGATCGAAAAGCCGTTTGGCGCATCGACGCGGACGACATCCGCATAGGCCGCACGCCGCAGGCCGCGCCCGGGTGAAAGCAGAGAGACCGCCTCCATCAGATTGGTCTTGCCGGCGCCATTGTCGCCGGTTAGCACCACATGCCGCTCGTCAAGCGCCAGCGCCGCCGTCGCATAATTGCGAAAGTCGGTCAGCTTCAGGCGCGAGATGAAAACCTTATGCGGCATCGGTCATCCGGATTCGTGTCGATGGCCGAGGGGTATGCCGAACATTGGCCAAGTGCAAGGATTTTGCCGATTGGATGAAGCGCGGTCGGGCCGCCTCGTCCTTCGAGGCTCCGGCCTTTGGCCTCCGCTCCTCAGGATGAGGCGGAGCAGGCTCGTTGCCACGACAAAACAGAGATGAGCGATGAACCCGTAGTGCGGCTGGGCGAAAAGATTAGCCCGCCAAAACAAAAAAATCCGGCCGATGATTCGGCCGGATTCATGTGAAACAATTTGATTCGCTGCTTAATCGCTGAACGTGTCGAAGAAATCCTTCATCCGGGCGAAGAAGCCGGTTGATTCGGGATTGTTGTCTTTCGAGGAGATCTGTTCGAATTCCTGCAGCAGCTCGCGCTGGCGCTTGGTGAGCTTCTGCGGCGTTTCGATCTGGATCTGGATGTAGAGATCACCGATCTGGCTGGAGCGCAGCACCGGCATGCCCTTGGCCTTCAGGCGGAATTGCTTGCCGACCTGCGTGCCCTCTGGAACGGTGACGCGTGATTTCGTGCCGTCGAGCGTCGCGACGTCGAAGGTGCCGCCAAGCGCTGCCGTCGTCATCGAGATCGGCACCGCGCAATAGAGATCGGCGCCGTCGCGCTGGAAGAATTCATGCGGCTTGACGGAGAGGAAGATGTAGAGATCGCCCGATGGACCGCCGCGTGTGCCGGCTTCGCCTTCGCCCTGCAGGCGGATGCGGGTGCCGTCCTCGATGCCCGAGGGGATGTTGACCGAGAGCGAACGCTCTTCGGTGATTCGGCCCTGGCCGTGGCACTTGCCGCAGGGATCGGGAATGGTCTGGCCGCGGCCGTGGCAGGTTGGACAGGTGCGTTCGACCGAGAAAAAGCCTTGCGCGGCGCGCACGCGGCCCGAGCCCTGGCAGGTGCCGCAGGTCTTCGGCTGGGTGCCCGGCTTGGCGCCGGAACCGGAGCAGACGTCGCAGGTGATCGAGGTGGGCACGCGGATTTGTGCCGTCTTGCCGGTAAAGGCTTCCTCGAGCGAGATTTCCATGTTGTAGCGAAGATCGGCGCCGCGTTCGCGACCGCCGGAGGAGCGTGCGCGGCCTCGGCCGCCACCCATCATCTCGCCGAAGATATCCTCGAAAATGTCGGAGAAACCGCCACCGCCGCCGAAGCCGCCGCCACCAAAACCGCCGCCGCCCATGCCGCCATGCTCGAAGGCGGCGTGGCCGTAACGATCATAGGCCGCACGCTTGTTCGGGTCCTTGAGCGTTTCGTAGGCTTCGTTGATTTCCTTGAACTTGCGTTCGGCGTCATTGTCATCGGGGTTCTTGTCCGGATGAAATTGCATTGCCAGCTTGCGAAAAGCGCTCTTGAGCTCTTTTTCGTCCGCTGTCCTGGAGACGCCCAATGTCTCGTAGTAGTCCGCTTTTGCCATTAAGGATTAGACCCCGGAAATGGATTTCCGGCTGCCAAAAGGCAGCCGGAGCTAAGTTTCCTCGAGAACCTTTCGGTTCGCGCTTATGCAGACCGCTTGCGGTCGTCCTCGTCCTTGATTTCCTCGTAGTCGGCATCGACGACGTCGTCGTGATGGCCGCCTGCCGAGGCATCAGCGGAAGGAGCTTCCGACTGCTGGGCCTCATAGATAGCCTGGCCGAGCTTCATGGACACTTCCATGAGCGTCTGGGTCTTGGCCTTGATGTCTTCAGCATCCGGCTCGGATGCTTCGGTTGCCGTCTTCAGCGCTGCGATCGCCTCGGAGATCGCGTTGCGATCGGCTTCGGTCACCTTGTCGCCAAAGTCCTTCAGCGACTTCTCGCTGGAGTGGATCAGGCTTTCGGCCTGGTTCTTGGCTTCCACGCCTTCGCGGCGCTTCTTGTCTTCGGCAGCATGCGATTCGGCATCCTTGACCATCTTCTCGATGTCGGCGTCGGAGAGACCGCCCGAAGCCTGGATGCGGATCTGCTGTTCCTTGCCGGTGCCCTTGTCCTTGGCCGAAACCTGGACGATGCCGTTGGCGTCGATGTCGAAGGTGACTTCGATCTGCGGCATGCCGCGCGGTGCCGGCGGCAGGCCGACGAGGTCGAACTGGCCGAGCAGCTTGTTGTCGGCGGCCATTTCGCGCTCGCCCTGCGAGACGCGGATGGTCACGGCCGACTGGTTGTCGTCGGCGGTCGAGAAGGTCTGCGACTTCTTCGTCGGGATCGTCGTGTTGCGCTCGATCAGACGGGTGAAGACGCCGCCCAGCGTTTCGATGCCGAGAGACAGCGGGGTGACGTCGAGGAGCAGAACGTCCTTGACGTCGCCCTGCAGAACGCCGGCCTGGATGGCGGCGCCAAGAGCGACGACTTCATCCGGGTTGACGCCCTTGTGCGGCTCCTTGCCGAACAGCTGCTTGACGACTTCCTGTACCTTCGGCATGCGGCTCATGCCGCCGACGAGAACGACTTCGTCGATCTCGGCAGCCGTGACGCCGGCATCCTTGAGGGCGGCCTTGCAGGGCGCGATGGTGCGCTGCACGAGGTCGTCGACCAGGCTTTCCAGCTTGGCGCGGGTCAGCTTCAGCGTCAGGTGCTTCGGGCCGGTGGCGTCAGCGGTGATGAAGGGCAGGTTGATTTCGGTCTGCTGCGCGGAAGACAGTTCGATCTTCGCCTTTTCGGCAGCTTCCTTGAGGCGCTGCAGAGCGAGCTTGTCGCCCTTGAGGTCGATACCATTGTCCTTCTTGAACTCGGCAACGAGATACTCGACGAGACGCATGTCGAAGTCTTCACCGCCCAGGAAGGTATCGCCGTTGGTCGACTTCACTTCGAAGACGCCGTCGCCGATTTCCAGGATCGAGATATCGAAGGTGCCGCCGCCAAGGTCGTAAACGGCGATGGTCTTGCCGTCCTTCTTGTCGAGGCCGTAAGCGAGAGCCGCAGCGGTCGGCTCGTTGATGATACGCAGGACTTCAAGACCGGCGATGCGGCCGGCATCCTTGGTTGCCTGGCGCTGTGCGTCGTTGAAGTAGGCCGGAACGGTGATGACGGCCTTTTCGACCTTTTCACCGAGATAGGCTTCTGCGGTTTCCTTCATCTTCTGAAGGATCATTGCGGAAACCTGCGCGGGCGAATAGCCCTTGCCGTGGGCTTCGACCCAGGCGTCGCCATTGTCGCCCTTGACGATATTGAAAGGAACAAGGTGCTTGTCCTTTTCAACGGTCGGATCTTCGTAGCGGCGGCCGATAAGGCGCTTGACAGCGAAGAGGGTATTGGTGGGGTTGGTGACCGCCTGGCGCTTGGCCGGCTGGCCGACGAGACGTTCGCCGTCTTCAGTGAAGGCTACCATTGAGGGGGTAGTGCGGGCGCCTTCGGCATTCTCGATGACTTTCGCGTCCTTGCCGTCCATGACGGCGACGCAGGAATTTGTCGTTCCAAGGTCGATACCAATTACTTTTGCCATGTCATTCTCTCCTTGAAGCAAGCTATCGGAACCCCTGTCAGGCATTCCATTGACAGCCCCTTACGGGATGGTCTTGAGGATTGCGCAGCCATGACTGCGGTGATGCCGCGTATATAAGTAGCGGTTTTACTGACTGCAAGGCGGGAAATCACCCGGAATCCAGCAAAACGAATGGTTTGTCGCTCAAATTCCACAGTCCCGCATTGCGCCTGCGGAGCTGGAGAATTGGCGCGACCATCTATCAGATCAGCCTTGCTTTGACCATGCAAGCGACAATCGCGGGAATCGTTGTCTTATCGCCCCAGAATAACGTCCAGCAGTGAGGTGCGATGCGGCCTCGCCGTTGCCGTCGTCGGAGCGGTATCGCCGATGTCGGCCGGCGGGATATCGCCGGTATCGTAGGAATTGGAGCTGTACGGATTGTTGTCATTGGCAAGATTTGCGGGCGGCAGGTCTTCCAGCTCGTCGTTCGCGGCGGTTTGATTGCCCTGCTGCGGGATCTGCTGCTGCACTGGGCGCTGCTGGAGTGTCGGTTGGCCCTGATGCGCGACCTGGCCGCCGTCGCCGAGCGTGCCGGAAATAATACCGTCGATCGTCGCCGGCTGATTGGTGCCAGGTGCGGATTGCGCCATCGGCACGCTGTTGTCGATGATCTGGCCGCCGCCGAAGATCGGGGTCGGCGTCAGGCCCTTATGGGCGGCGATCATGAATTCCTTCCAGGCCTTGGCCGGCAATCCGCCGCCCGTCACCTTCTTCATGGATTTGCCGTCGTCATTGCCGAACCAGACGCCTGTCGTCAGATGGCTGGTGAAGCCGACGAACAGCGCATCGCGGAAGGATTGCGTCGTGCCGCTCTTGCCGGCGGCCTGCCAGCCGGGGATGCGAGCGGCCTTGCCGGTGCCGAAATTGATGACGCCGGCCATCATCGCATTCATGTTGGTGACGACATCGGGGTTGAGAACCCGCGGCGGATTGTCGAAATTCGCCTGGTAAAGCACCTTGCCGGAAGCCGTCGTCACCTTGGTGATCACATGCGGCGTCGCCTTGAAGCCGCCGTTCATGAAGGAGGCATAGGCCGAGGTCAGTTCCAGTAGCGACACTTCCGACGTGCCGAGCGCGATCGAGGCATTGGCCTGCAGATCGGATTCGATGCCGAGCCTGTGGGCGACCTTGATCACTTGATCCGGCCCGACTTCGGTCGCAAGCTGGGCGGCGACCGTGTTCAGCGAGTGTGCCACAGCGGTGGCGAGCGTGACCGGCCCGCTATATTTCTGCTCGTAATTCTCCGGCGCCCAGTTGCCGATCTTCACCGGTGCATCGTTGCGGATCGAGTTCGGCGTCAAGCCCATTTCAAGTGCTGCGGTATAGACGAAGGGCTTGAAGGCCGAGCCCGGCTGGCGCTTGGCGGTGACGGCGCGGTTGAACTGGCTCTGCGCATAATCCCGGCCGCCGACCAATGCGCGGATCGCACCCGTCGAGTCGACGGAAACGAGCGAGGCCTGCGAGGCGCTGAGCTTCTTGCCGTCCTTGGCGAGTACGTCGTTCAATGCCTGTTCGGCCTTTTCTTCCAGCGACATGTCGATGGTGGTGTCGACGGTCAAGTCTTCCTTGATATCGCCGCCAATCAGGCCGGGAAGCTGGCCCATGACCATGTCGGCCACGTAGTTTTCAGCCCCGCTCCAATAGCTTTTGGCGCGCGTCGGCGGCTGCGACATCGCCGTCTTGATATCGGCCTCGCTGATGAAGCCCTGGTCGCGCATCGCCTGAAGCACCAGTTGCGCGCGGGCTTCGGCGGCGGCGGGATCGCGCGCCGGCGACAGTTTCGACGGCGCCTTGACGAGGCCGGCGAGCATGGCTGCTTCGCCGAGGTTCACGTCGCGCGCCGATTTGTTGAAATAGCGCCGCGAGGCCGCCTCGACGCCATAGGCGTTCGAGCCGAAATAGACGCGGTTCAGATACATCGCCAGGATCTGGTCCTTGGTGAACTTGTGCTCCAGCCAGATGGCGAGCAGCACCTCCTGCACCTTGCGCTCCAGCGTGCGCTCTGGCGATAGGAAGAGGTTCTTGGCGAGCTGCTGCGTCAGCGTCGAACCGCCCTGAACGGCATGGCCGGTGATCACGTTTGTCACCACCGCGCGGCCAAGCCCGATCGGATCGAAGCCGAAATGGGAATAGAAGCGGCGGTCCTCGATGGCGATCAGCGCCTCGGGAATGTAGGGCGACATGTCGCTCAGCGCCAAGGCCTCGCCGCCGGTCGTGCCGCGATTGGCGATGATGCTGCCGTCGAGATCGGCGATCTTGACGTTCGGCGGTCGCTCGGGAATGGACCAGGTGCTGGCGCTCGGCATGCGCGATCCGTAGTAGACCACCAGACCGGCAAGCCCGATGCCGGCCCAGATGCTGAGCACGATGCCCCAATAGATCGCGGAGCGGAGGAAACCGAAGAAACCGCCGCCGGAGCGCCGTTTTGGCTGCTTGCGCCGGCGGCTCGATCGGCGTGGCTTGTCGGGTTCAGGGGAGTTGTCGCGCTTGGAGCTTTCCCGTCCCGATGAGCGTCCACCGCCGGCAATACGTTCGCCGGCGCTGAAACCATCATCGCTACGTTCCTTACCGCTTGAAAAGGATGGTTCTATCCTCTGGCCTGATCTGCTTTTGCCTGCCATTGCGGACTGGTCGTACCCCTGATGGTTCTATGGATCGATATCTGATGCCGGCGTCGCCATAACCGCGTGCCGCGCATCCGTTCGGACGCGCAAGAGACGCAGCCAGCGCTTTTACCGGCGCATAAGCTTGAAAATCGACCATGATTTTCAAGCTTATGCGCCGCCGGCATTCGCCCACGAAATGATCGTGAAAATGTCGAAGCCCGAGTTGAACTGTAAATGCGGCGATTTAAGGAGGGATTAAGAATCCTCAACCGCCCGTCATGGCGGCGGCTTCTGTCCTTTCATGACGGGATCGTGCAAGGAACTTTTCCGCTTCTCGGGCATTCTCTTCTCATAAAAACAAGAGGGCGAGCGCAATGAGTTCACATATTGCGATAGAGAAGGTTGGCGAGACCAAGCTGCGGGAAGTCTGGAGTATCGAGGATTTCGCGCGGCGGCACCGGATCTGCAAGGACGAGGAAGTCCGGCTGAAAAAGCTGTTCGGCGACTTCGCCACCAAGCAGGAATTGCTATCGAACGCCCAGCGACCACCTCTGTTTCGCTGAACCTGTTCGGTAGGCCGGAGCGGTGTTCATGGGATGTTCATCGCGGGATCGTTACAACGACAAGGTCTACTGCGGTGGAGGCTTACCATGTGGAAACGCTTTGAATTATGGCTGGTTGATCTGTTGGACCGAGTATTCGGGCTGGAAGAACTTGCCCGCCGTGCCGGCTTTTCAGCCGATGACGCGAAGCGCATCGCGCGGGAGAAGTAGGCGGGAACACCCAGGTTCTAACGCCGTCTTCTCGCAAATTTTCACGCCATAAAGCGGTATCTTGGCGTGAAATATGACGGACCCAATCCCAGCATACGACATCAAATTAACCTCTCCGGATTCCTTTCTTCTTTATGCGCCGCGCTCGCCAAGTTCCATATTTTCGAATGCTCTGATTGAGGCTATAGTAACCGCTTGTGGCCGTCTTGCCGGATGGTCTCAAGCAATTGATAGCGCGTGAGGAGGAGTATTCATGCGACACATCAAATGGAGCAATCCGATCGAGATCGGCTTTACTCAAGGCAGTTTCCAAACAGTCACTGGCCCTTCCGAGGCGCTGAATTGCATGGCCAATCTCTGGCCGGATCGACGTGGCCCGTTTTATGTGGCCGCCCGAAGCGTCTGCCGTGCCGCGATCGATGGGCGGAAATCCGCTGAGGAGGCCCGGGAAATATTCATTTCAGCGATGCGCGAGGCGCATTTGAAAACTCATTGAGGCAGTGCGGCGCCTTAACGCCGCCTGATCGCTCAAGCCTTCTGGACCGGCGGATGCCGGGCGTTGTCGCGCAACCTGCGAGCGCGCGCTTTCCCTGCCGAAATCTTCCGTTTCCGTTTCTTTTGACCATCGTGCAGACCAATAAAAAGGCCAGCGACGTGGGTCGCTGACCTTTGTTGTTTGTCGCCTTGAGGCGACTATCGATTGAAGCCTCTTGGCGTCATGCGGCAATCGGGCTGCGACGTTGGGCAGGGAGCGACATTGTCCTGGCTATACTGCCCTGGCGGGCGGCCACTCGGCCGTTGATTATCCTGCCGTTGCGGCTGCGCTTGGGGTTGCGGCTGTGCCTGCTGCGGCTGGGGTTCTGGACGGCGCTGCTGATTGTCCTGGCGGTTGTCGTCACGCCGGCGGTCCTGCCGGTTGCCGCCCCAACCCTGATTGTCGTCCGGCTGCCGGTTCCAATCGCGGTTGCGATCCCGGCGCGGCTGGCCCGAGTCCTGATTGTTGTCCTGTTGGTTGCCCCAATCACGATTGCGATCCTGGCGTTGCCGGCCCCAATCCCCGTTATCGTCCTGCTGGTTGCCCCAGTCGCGGTTCCGGTCCGGGCGACGATCCCAGTTGCGGCCCGAATCATTATCCCAGCCGGGATTGCGGTCGGGGCGGCGATCCCAGCCTGAATCGGGGCGGCGGTCGCTCCAGCCCGGACCCCGACGCCAACGGTCGCGATCGCGATAGAAGTCGCGGCCGCGATAATAGCGGCCCCAGTAATCGTCGACATTGAAGGTGATGGTCGGGATGCCGAGCGGGCGGTAATATTGCGGGCCGACATAGATGCGGCGCGATTGATAGGTTGCCTGGATGTAGCGGCCGGCGACCCAGCCGCGTCCGCCGACGAAGGAGACGTCGCACCAGGGCGTTTCGTTAAGGCAGCCGTTGATCTCCAGCGGTACGCCGGCGGGGATCATGGTCACCGCTGGATATTGCGTGCTCGGGCCGGACCGCATGTTGACATTGGCTGTGGCAAAACCTTCCGCGGCTTGCGCGAGCGCCGGTAGCGCGACGAGTGCGGTCAGCGTGATGGCTGCGAGAAGCTTATGTCTCATGAATGCTCTCCCCCTGCGCGCCGCCGGCTTAATGGATTGCCCAGCGGCTGCGCCAATTGTTGTTGCCTGCCTGCGTCGCACGTCCGGCAAGAGGCGTTCGATGTGGTTACAGGATCCGGCACGCCGTTTCCAGTTTCGAGAAGATCAAAGCTGGCGCATTCACGGGATTTTGGAAGATCCAACGCCATTCTTTCAATCTTTTCCGAGGTTTTAGGAGATTTCGTATGAATGCAGCTTGAACGGGTATGCGCAAAGCCGCCAAAATCTCTGGGAATATTTAGGAAGGTTTGCTTATTATTTCGCGTGGCATCGGGACTTTCGTTCTATCGACCTTGAAATCACCGTATTCCCACCCGATATAGGCTTCAGTCATGCAGCCGATGAATGCGTGGCGCGCTTCAAAGCGAGCCCCTTGCATTCCTGATGTTGCGAAAGTGGCGTTGACCATGTGTTAACCTTTCGCGATCAATCTGGCTGCGGTTCCGTCTTTCCCTTTGACCACGGATGTACTGGCACTGGTGTGAGGATGGATGACGAAAGGCCGGTTAGTTCCGGCCTTTTTGTTTATTGACTGTCTGGTGGCGTGCTTTGCGGAAGCGGAGCGCGCCATTTTATTTTGTCCTTTTCCGGCCAAAGAAAAACCGCCGCGGTTGCCCGCGGCGGTTTCATGGGAAGAAACGCCCGGCAGAGCCGGGCGATATGCTTTAGTTGACGGCCTTCTTGTCGGCGACCTTGACGACCTTGGCCGATTTTGTGGCGACCGGTCCCTTTTCGGCCGGAACATAGCCGGCGCCGATGTTGACGTTCAGCGAGATGTAGTCGATGGCGCTCTGCTGGATAGCCGTTGCAAGGCTTTCCTGCGCGGTCGAAACGTTGCGCTGTGCATCAAGAACGTCGAGCAGCGAGGAGGCGCCGTCCTTATAGCTAGCCGTCGAGAGTGAGAGGGCTTCCTGGTAGGACTTTACCTGCGCACGCAGCGCCGAAACAGTCTGTGCATCGCGGCTGACGGCCGACAGGGCGTTTTCGACGTCTTCGACAGCCGACCGCACCGTCTGCTGCCAGACGATATACAGTTCACGGCTCGACGATTCGGCAGTCTTGACATTGGCGCGCAGCGCGCCGCCGTCGAAGATCGGCAGCGTCAGGGTCGGGCCGAACGACCAGGTCGTCAGGCTGCCGCTTCTGGACGACGTGTGGACGTAGGACGGCGAGATAGCGCCGCTGAGGGTGATTGTTGGGAAGAGCTGCGCTTCCGCTACACCGATCTGGGCGGTTGCGGCGGCGAGGTTACGCTCGGCGACGCGGATGTCAGGCCGGTTGCGGATCAGGTCGGCTGGAATACCCGAATTGACACGACCGCGGAATACCGGCTGCCTGCCGCCGCCCTGCATCTGGGCGATAACGGTTGCCGACGACACGTTGAGCAGGGTTGCGATATGATGCACGGCCTGACGATAGCTGATTTCGAGGCCCGGAACTTCGGAAAGCGTCGAATTGACGAGACCTTCGGCCTGGACGACGTCGAGGCGAGAAGCGGCACCGGCTTCGAGCTGGAACTTGGTCAGGGCCAGCGTCTCGCGACGGGACTTCAAGTTGTCCTGCGCGATCGAGATGCGGGCCTGGTAGTAACGGGCGTTGACGTAGCTGTTGGCCAGATCCTGCAGATAGGTCAGACGAGCGGTGTCGACACTGGAATAGGCCGCGTCGAGCGATGCGACGGCGCCTTCCTTGGCGCGACGGTACTGACCCCATAGGTCGAGCAGCCACGAAACCGAAGCTCCGCCAGTGGTGGAGTTCTGCGTTTCGCTCTGCGTACGCAGGCTGCCCTTCTGGCCGTTGGTCGTATGGTCGCCGGAGGCCGTAAGGCTCGGCAGTCCGCCAGCGCCGGCGGTAATGACCGCGGCCTGCGCCTGATTGATGCGTTCCAGCGCCTGCTGGATGTTGAGGTTTTCAGCAAGTCCCTGTGCTGCGAACGAGTTCAGCTTCGAGTCACCGAAGGCGGTCCACCATTGAGACCCGGCCAGATCGCCGTTGATCTTCGTACCACCCTCCGAGAATTTGGCCGGGAGAGGCATTTCCGGTGGCTTATGATCGGGGCCGCTGACGCAACCTGCTAGAAAAAGAAGCAGGGCGGGGGCGGCAGTACGAATGGATACCATCACATTATCCCACAATTCAATTTACATGATCACTATTTAACGGGGTCGACGTGACCCCATATGTGTCGGCGCTCCTGCCTACGCAATACAACAAATGGTCCGAAGCAGTTCGGCGCCAATCTAGCAACGAGTTTTGCAATAGCACAGTGCCTTTTGCCATTTCTCGTCGGCGAACATATGTGGGATCGTGACAAATATCAGGCTTTTGGTAAAAAAATTTTAAAGTGTTGCAAAAAGCATACCCTTTCCGCCGCTACCTAGAGCGGTGGGAAGCCTATAACATGACGCAATATGCAACTTCAGGGCGGCTCCCCGCCCTGAAACACGGTCGCGGCGACGATCGACCGGCTCTTACGGGAAATAGCGCTCGAGGCTTGCGCGAACCCGGTCGCGCGGCGTTGCGCCGCGATCGTCTGGAACGAACGGCGTGCCCGTGATCGCTTCGTAAGCGCGGATATACACTTTCGAGGTCTGCTCGACGAGGTCGAGCGGGATCTCCGGGATCTCGTCCTTGTAGGGATCGCAGCGTTCAGCCACCCAGGCGCGGACGAAATCCTTGTCGAAGCTTGCGGGGCGGGCGCCTTTGTCGAAACTGTCCTGGTAGCTGTCGGCCAGCCAGTAACGGCTGCTGTCCGGCGTATGAATTTCGTCGGCGAGGATGATGGTGCCGTTTTCATCGGTGCCGAATTCATATTTGGTGTCGACGAGGATCAGCCCTTGCTTGCTGGCGATCTCCTGGCCGCGCGCGAACAGGGCCAGCGCATAGTCCGACAGCGTCTGCCATTGCTCACTTGTCAGAAGCCCGCCCTCGACAATCTGCGCCGGCGTCAGCGGTTCGTCATGGCCGCCGTCGAATTCCTTGCTGGTCGGCGTGATGATCGGGGTCGGCAGGATCTGATTGTCGCGCATGCCGTCCGGCAGCGTGATGCCGTACATCTCGCGCTGACCCTTCTTATAGAGTGTCAGGATCGAGGTACCGGTGGTGCCGGCGAGATAGCCGCGCACGACGACCTCCACCGGCAGGATGTCCAGCCGCTTGCCGACGACCACGTTCGGGTCGGGATAGGCGATGACATGGTTCGGGCAGATATCCTTGGTCGCCTCGAACCAGTAGCGTGCCGTCTGCGTCAGCACCTGGCCCTTATAGGGAATGCAGGTGAGGATGCGGTCGAAGGCGCTCAGCCGGTCGGTGCTGATGATGATGCGGCTGCCGTCCGGCAGGTCGTAATTCTCACGCACCTTGCCGCGGTAGTAATTGGGCAGTTCCGGAAAATGGGCTTCGGAGAGAATTCGCAACACGGTCACCAGCGGGCTCATGCATCCGCCCCGCGGACGCTTCATCACTGGACCCTTAATTTGTGCTCCGCCGATGTCAAGTAAAGCGCGGCCTCAAATCCGGAACCAGCCGATCAGGGCAGGCGCCAGCCGCCGTTTCCGGTTCTGTCGAGGATCGGTGTCGAAAACACGCCGACGATCCGCTCGCTCCATGGCTTGCCGGATGCATCGACCCGCTCCCGCCAGCGCTCGGATTGCAGCATCGCCGCGCCGATGACTACGGGTTCGATCGCGCATGCGCTCAAAAGCTCCAGGCCTGAGACGATCGAGGCGCCGCTCGAGATCACGTCGTCGATCAGTGCCACCCGCTTGCCCTCAAGAAGCGGCAGCATGCGCGGGTCTATATAAAGACGTTTCTCCTGGTTGGGCGTGGTGATCGAGGACAGCGACACCGACAGCTCCTCGCGATACCAGAATTTGCGCGAGGTGCCGAGCGGCACATAGCGCTCGTGGTCAAGCGCCCGGGCGACCGCGCTTGCCAATGTCAGTCCGAGCGTCGGCAGTCCGGCGACAACATCGATATCATAAGCCGCGATGCGTTCCGCCAGCGCTTGCGCCAGTGCCTCCTGCACCGAAAAGCCTGCCTGGTTGATGATCAACGACGCCAGCGCATGCTCGCCATCGGCGAGCATGCGGATCGGTAGGCGCAATTGCCGCCCGTCGGGAAGTTCCGCCACGTAGACATCGCGGAATTCGCCCGATGTCGGAAAGCTCTGCGGCGGATGAAGCTCCTGCCAGAAATCATGGGGCTGCATTGCGTCTCGCCTTCGTTTCGTTGCGTCCGGTCTTTTCCATGCCGGCGCGCCGGCGCAGCCCGAGAACCTCCGCTTCTGTCAGCGGCCTCACCGCGCCCTTTGGAAGGTCGCCGAGTGCAATGTCGCCAAAGGCAACGCGCACCAGCCGCAGGCACTCGATGCCGAGCACCTCCAGCATCCGGCGTATCTGCCGGTTGCGGCCCTCCTTGAGCTCGACCTCGATCCAGCCGTTGCGCTCGCCGCTGCGCAAGAGGCGGACGGCGGTCGCGGTCAGAAGCTCGCCGTCGTCGACGATACCGCGCTCCATCCGATCCAGCATCTCTTGCTCCATGATGGTGTTGACCTGCACATGGTAGATCTTGCCCACATGGCTGATGGGATCGAGCAGCGCCTGCGCCAGAACGGTATCATTGGTAAAGAGAAGCAGCCCTTCGCTTGCCTTGTCCAGCCGCCCGACCGGCGCCAGATGCCGGGCGTCGATATCCCGAAGACAATCATAGACCGTCGGCCGTCCCTCGGGATCGTCGCGGGTCGTCACCAGCCCGCGCGGCTTGTTCAGCATGAAATAGAGCTTCTTTTCCGCGGATATCGCCTCGCCGTCGACAGCGATTCTTGCGCGGTCGAGATCGATCCAGGCGGTGGGATCGGTGATCTCCCGGCCGCCGACCGTCACGCGGCCGGCTGCTATCAGCGCTTCCGCCTGCGTGCGTGAACAATAGCCGAGCTTCGATAGCGCGCGCGGCAAGGTCACACGTTTGCCGTCGCTCTCCTGCCGGCCCTTTGCCGGCTTGCCCGATCTTTGCGGAGAATGCCTTTGGCTCACCCTTGCCTCGTCCTTGTGTCGCCATGGTCAGGCGCGCCGGCCTGACGATGCCAATCCTTTCGCATGAGGATCGCCACGACGCAAATCCCGGAACGGGGAAATACGTGAGGGCAGGCGAGGGCTCGCGCCTTGTCGACACGAGCCCTGCCGAGGGTCCGGAGCGGCGATAGGGTCGGGTAGGGCGACACCGGGGCCGATGCCGCCCCTCGCTCCGGAGGGACGGCGACAAACCTGCCTGACGTCTGTTTCCTGGATTTTTCAGAAAGGCGAAAATTTGTTACAGTTTGTAACGCCGGTCGTTTCCCTGTTGTCAAAGACGCCCTTTGCCTCGCATGGATGTGTCATGGCTTCCGCATCGCTGCTATTGGTCGAGGACGACCGTGAAATAAGAGCCCTCCTCGAGGAGTTCCTCAGCCGCGAGGATTTTGCCGTCGAGGCGGTTGAAAGCGCTGCCGCCATGGATCGCGCGCTTGCCAGGGGTTTTCCCGATCTCATCATTCTCGATCTGATGCTGCCGGGCGAGGACGGTCTGTCGGCCTGCCGCCGCATTCGGGCGCGCAGCCGCGTGCCGATCCTGATGCTGACGGCGAAGTCGGAGGATATCGACCGTATTCTCGGCCTGGAGATGGGCGCCGACGATTATCTCGGCAAGCCCTTCAATCCGCGCGAGCTCCTGGCGCGCATCCGCGCCATTCTGCGCCGTGCCGGGCCGGAGCGCACGGAAGAGACGAGTGGCCAGCGGCGGCGCAAGAGCTTCGCCGGCCTGATCGTCGATCTCGACGGCAGGGCGATCGAGATGGAGGGCGAAGGCCCGCTGCGCCTGACGACGGCCGAGTTCGATCTGCTCATCTGCTTCCTTGAGCGGCCGCGCCGGGTACTGTCGCGCGACCAGCTGCTTGACTGGACGCGGGGTCGCGGTGCCGACCCCTTCGATCGCACCATCGATGTCACCGTCTCGCGGCTGCGCACCAAGCTGGCGCAGTATCTGCCGGATGGTGCGCAGCTGATCACCACGGTGCGCAATGCCGGTTACCTGCTGACCGCTGAAGTGAGGGATGTCTGAGCCATGCTGAAACTCGGTCTCGTTTCGCGTATCATCATGATCGTCGCCGTGGCGCTGTTCATTATCCAGCTCGCCGCCTTCGTTGCCGCCAGCCTGAAGCCGGACACGCCGCTCAGCCACGAGTTTTCCCCGGCGACACAGATCAAGTCGACGCTGCGCCTTCTCGATGCCATCCCGCCGGACACGCAGGAACAGGCCGTGCGCGCGCTGAATGCCGCCGGTCTGGATCTGCGCCTGGCCGATGTCGTCACCCCCGCGCCAAACGATGCGGCCACCGACCCCGCTCTCGACCGCAAATTGGCCCGGGACTATGCCAGCATGGCGCTCGGCAACCGTTATTTCCGCCTGCGCGCGCTTCCCGAACGGCCACAAGGGGGCTGGTTTTCGGTCGGTGCGTCCGATCGCACCATCGAAGTCTCGATCGGCCTTGCCAGCGGTAAGGTCGCCGTCTTCAGCCTGGCAGACACGCCGACCGTGCGATTGTACGGAATGCCCGTGGGCTTCATGGCCGGACTTCTCGGCGTTCTGGTGGCGGTGATCGCCATCGTCGCCGTGGCGCGCGAGACCCGGCCGCTGACACGCCTGTCGCGCACGGTCAATTCCATTGGCAAGGGCCTGCAGCCGATCAATATTCCCGAGCGCGGCGCCTGCGAGTTGCGTTTGCTGATCCGCGCCATCAACGGCATGCAGCTGCGCATCGCCGCGCTGGTCAACAACCGCACCCTGATCCTCGGCGCGATCTCCCATGATCTGAGGACCTATCTGACCCGTTTCCGCCTGCGTATGGAGATGATGCCGGATACGCCGCATCGCGAGCGGGCGATTGCCGATGTCGAGGCCATGCAGCGCCTCGTCGAGGAAGCGCTGGGCTTTGCCCGCAGCACCGTTGTCTCCACGGGCAGAGATATCACCGATCTCGACGACGCGGTTCGCTCTCTCGTCGTCGAGCGCCAGGATGCGCAAGGTCTTGTCTCGTTCTCACCGCTCGGACGGGAACTGGCGGTGTCGATACCGCAGACGGCGCTGGCAAGAGTGGTGGACAATCTCATCGACAATGCGCTGCGCTATGGCGCCCGTGCCGATGTCTGTATTGAGCGTCGTGGTGATCATGCCGCCGTCGTCATCGGCGACCGTGGACCGGGAATTCCGATGGAGCGGCGCAAGGATGTGCTCGAGCCCTTTATCCGGCTTGAGGAGTCGCGCAATCGCGATCTTGGGGGGAGTGGTCTCGGATTGACGATCGTCCGGCAGATCCTCGATACGCATAATGGTGCGTTGTGCCTGGAGGATCGCAATGGCGGCGGGCTTGACGCCATTATATTGCTGCCGCTTGCGGTGAGTGATCGGATTGCCGCTTGAAGCTGGGCGCACCAAAAGGGTCGCGCTGACGCGCGACTTAGGCCATCGATGCGTATATGCTCAATGGCAGGTCAGGAAGCGTTCCAATTCCCGACGGCTGACGACGACGCCTGCGGCGGCCTTGCGCGGATCCGGATGGGTATAGGTGAAGCTCGGCAGGTCAGGCAGGTCCAATGCCTGACGCATATTCATGATACCGAGCGCCTTCCGTCCGGCGGCGCTATCGACACTGACTTCGACGATGCTCTTTGAGCTTGTTGTATCCATGATGTCCTCCCATCCTCCTTATATAACAGAAATTCCTTATGGAATACCGCTTTTTTACAAGCCCTTGCGGTGGCTAGGTCGTCCAACGCGCCCCTGGCACTTATAGGGGTTGATTGCCATGTTTTGGCGGTGAGAAGCGGATGCGCCTTTATTCCAGAGGCTGCGAACGGTCCTTCCGCTGCTGCAAATCGAAAATTTTGACCAGTTGGACAAGATTTTTCGACGCCTCGACCAAGGCAAGCGAACAACCTCCTTATTGATCGACAAATCCATTAGTAAAATCAATACCTTATAAAAATGTCAGAATTTTTACAGATGGAGTGTTGACTAAGTTCTG
>NZ_JBXAPH010000013.1:0-100022 GCF_058803745.1 Rhizobium sp. GW821-FHT14E12 | reverse complement strand
AGGGCATAGTGGTGGCACGAGGCTGAGGCGATCGCAGCCGATTATCCCATCATCGATAAACGATCCGTGCACCAACGTCGTCTGGAGCCAATACCGTGGTCGCCGCGCGGCTGGACGACGCTTAAAACGATCGCCGAGGCTGGCGGCCATACCGGTCTGCCTGGGGGCGGCTGGTGCCTGGCGTCCATTCGCTGGAACTGCGCGTCGCCAACACGGCTGCAAATCGCTATTACACCAACACTCCCTTTCTTGGCGACGGTCTCGACAAGAGCGGATTGACTGCCGCACCGAAGCTTATACCGTTGCTAAACTGAACGGAAACCATAGAGCCATGCCACAACATTCGACGATTCCCCTCATGCGCGCCTGGAACAGCTGGTCCAACAGACCGGCCGAAATGGTTTTCCTGCCGCTCGGCGTTCGGATCACGCCGATCCTCTATTCTACCCGCAGCAAGACGACCTCCGCGATCGAGCCGCGCCGCGATACCGTTCGGCTGGGGCGCCACACGATCGACGGCTCGTTGATCGAGCTGGAGACAGATCACAGCGGCACGACCGTGGCTTTTTCGACGACGAAGACCGATCCCTTTGCCGTTCGCGGCAGTTGGGACGGGAAGGTGTCGGCCGAATGGGGGCTGCGCTTCTGGCTGACGCTCGCGATCTCTTCCGATGGCGGTGAGATCACTACCCACGATGCAGGGAGAAACGTCACCCTCGTGAAGATCGGTACCCGGTTCGTGGCGGTCGCGACCGCTGAAGCGCCGGTGCATGTAACCGGGCATGACACGATCGAAGCCTTGCGCGCGGATTTCGAGGAGAACGGCTACTTCTACACCGCCACCCGCAAAAACGAGGCGCCGGTCATCGCCTTGCGCTTCAACCTCGAAATGATGCGCAGGGGCGCCTATGCCGCCGGTGTTGCCGATAGTGCGGAGCTTGCGATTGCGAAGGCAAAGGCCTGCCTCGCCGCCGGAGCACCCGCCGATATCTCCGATGCGCAGGCCGGTTTGTTCGAAGGCGCACTCGACGCGATGCGTGATGTGGTGGCCTGGAACACCATCTGGGACGAAACCAACGCGCGTCCGTACACGGCGGTGACGCGGATCTGGAACCTCGGGAAATTTGCCGTCTGGTTCAACGACCAGATTTTCGCGGCACTTCTCGCCGGCGTGTTCGATGCGGATCTGGCGCGCGAAAACATGGCGACGGCAATGGCGGGCGCGACGCCGCAGGGCAACATTGCCTGCATCGTCACCTCCAACGATGCATGGGTTGATCGCAGCCAGTTGCCGTTTGGCGCGCTTGTTGTCTGGCAGCTCTACCAGCGAACGGGCGAACGTTCGATGATCCAGGCGAGCTATGATGCGCTGGTGCGCAATCGTCGCTGGTGGCAGGAAAATCGGGATCCTGACGGCTTTGGCCTGCTCTCCTGTGGCACGTCGGATGTTGGCGAAGGCCTTTACAAGGGAACTGCGTTTGCCGCTCGCAACGAAACCGGCATGGACAACTCCGCTACTCACGACGAGGCGGTCTATGATCCCGTCACTCGTACGCTGTCGACCTTCGATTTGGGCCTCAACTGCGCAGCGGCTCTCGACGCCGAAATGCTGTCGAAAATGGCCGCCGTGATCGGCAAGCATGATGATGCGCGCGAATTCGCAGCGCTGGCCGAGCGCAGCCGCACACTCATCTCGGAAACGTTGTGGGACGAAAGCCGTGGCATCTTCGCCAACCGCCAGCGTCGTGGTGGCTTCGTGCGGTCGCTGTCTCCGACCAGCTTCTATCCGCTGCTCTGCGGCGCGGCGACATCAGCGCAGGCAGCTCGCCTGCTTGAGCATCTGAGCGATGCGAGCACCTTCGGCGGTGACTACGTGCTTCCGAATGCAACACGAGACGATCCCGCCTTCGCCGACAATGTCTATTGGCGCGGACGCATCTGGCCGAATGTCAACTACATGGTCTGGCTCGGCCTGCGCCGTTACGGCTTTATTGCGGAAGCGAGCAAGCTTGCCCGCCAGAGCTACGACCTCTTCATGCAGTCCTGGCGGAAGGATCGCATCGCCTCTGAAAACTACAACGCGGTGACCGGCGAAGCGATGGACCAAGGCGATACCGACCCGTTCTATATCTGGGCCGCCATGTTGCCGCTGATGGCGACGGGCGAGATTGTGGAGTTCGATCCTTGGACGGGCTGGACCATATGCAACACCGGACAAGATGTTGCTCTCGGACCGATGGTGTCGCCCTCGGGAGCGCTGCGTCTGAGCGTCGAAGCCGGAAACCTTGTGATGACGCTAAACGAGCGCGTGACGCTGAAGACTGATCTGCGGACCACGCTCTCTCGCATCGCGATCGCAGAGGGGCGGTTTGCCTGCACTGTCGCGCCAACCTCCGGAAGTGGCTACATCGAGCTGCCGGGCGTCAATGTTCAGAGCATTTTTGCCGCCCGTCTGGATGGAGAGAATGCCGGCTTCGTTGCATCTGAGGAAGGTATACGTATCACGGTTGCTGAAAGCGCCCGGGATCGCCAGCTCGAAGTCTCTTTCTCCCCGTGCGACCCTCTTGTGATGCAAGGTATCGCTTGACAGGTATCGCTTCCTCAATAATAGTTTGTGTACAAATAAAAAAACTACAAGACTGATGCTAAAATCAGAGGGTTGAACTGGAGGCTTGCCTACGATCAAGTGATGTAGGTGGGAGGTTATTGGAGTTATGCGCCACTTTTTGTTGTTAAATGATGTCCCGCCTTGTGCGGTGCAGGCTTTTGCTCGCCCAAAAAAGCGTATTTCAAATGCTGGATCACCTCTGATTATAGTTTGCATACAAACAATTTGATGTGCTTGCGACACGTCATCTGTTTTCGGCCTGGCCGATCCGTTGAGGTCGCTGACTGCGGTCACGATCATCCATAACTGTGTATGTTCCAGAGGGGTACCACAATGACTGAACTCACCAGACGCAACACGATGAAGTTGATGTCCGCGGCGTTTGTCGCCGGCGTCGGCTTCTCCAGCCTGCCGCGCAAGGCATTTTCCGCTGGCTCCATCACGGTGCTGAACTGGCAGGGCTACGGCACGGACGAAGCGTGGTCCATCAAGGCTTTCACCGAAAAGACCGGTATTGCAGTCGTTCACGACTACTACAGCTCCGAATCGGAAATGCTGACCAAGCTGCGCACCAATCCAGGCACTTACGACCTTGTTGTTCTCAACGCCGCACGTTGCGCCCAGGCCGCTGCCGAGGACCTGCTTCAGCCGATCGATTTCAGCAAGGTTCCGAACGCTGCAACCGTCGATGAAGCCCTGCGTTCCAATCCGAACTTCAGCAAGGACGGCAAGGGCTTCGCAGTGCCGTGGGTTTGGGGCATGACCTCCCTCGCCATCCGCGAGGGTATGCCTGTTCCAGACAGTTACGCCGTTCTGGCTGATCCCGCCTACAAGGGCCGCGTTGCCATGGACGACGACCCCATCATCAACGTCGGCGTCGGCGCCCTGATGAGCGGCCAGGACATCAACGATCCGAAGGATCTTGCCGCTGTAACGGCTGCGCTGAAGTCGATCAAGCCGAACGTCAAGCTGTTATGGTCCACGGAAGACCAGTGGAACAAGTCGTTCGCCGCCAAGGAATTCGATCTCTCGCTCTTCTGGTCTGGCGGTTCGGTGCGCTCCAAGCGTAATTCGAAGCTTCCGGTTCAGTTCGTCGTTCCCAAGGAAGGCGGCATCGGTTGGGTTGACGGCCTCGGTATCCCGGCATCGGCTCCGAATGCAGAAGGCGCCCTTGCTTTCGCCAACTGGCTGATCGATCCGGTATTCTACGTTGAATGGGCAACGAAGGTGGGTGCACCGGCTTCGTCGAACTCGGCCGCTCTCGCAGCGCTGCCGGCCGACGATCTCAGCCGCCAGGTGCACAAGCCGGAATACCTGAAGACGATGGGCATCATGTCGGCTCTGCCGGACGATCGCCGCGAAGCCTTCAACAATACATGGCAGGAAGTGAAAGCCTTCTATGCAGAATGATCAACTGACATCGGCGTCAGAGCGCGGACCTTCGGGTCCGCGCAGCCGGCGGACGCTTCCGTCATGGATTTCAACGACCGCCCTGCTGCTTCCGACGTACGGGTGGTTGACGCTTGCAGTTTTCCTACCGCTGCTGACCATGCTGGTGTTCAGCTTCATGTCGGCAACACCGATGGGCAAGGCCCCCATCGTCTTTACGCTGAAGCAGTACCGCGCCTTCATCGATCAGCCCTATCTGGTCGGTATTGGTATCACATCGCTGCTGATCGGCTTCTGGACAACGTTGTTCTGCGCCGTACTCGGCTTTCTCGCCGCCGTTGCGCTGGTTCGCTCAACCTTCGGCAAGACGCGTGAGATGCTGCTGATCCTGGTCCTTTTGCCCTTCTGGACCAACGGCCTCGTGCGCGTCTTTTCCTGGACGATGGTGCTCAGGGAAAACGGCTTCCTCGACAATCTGCTGCATATGATTGCGCCTGACGCCGGCTCGATCGGCTTTCTCTACACGCGCTATGCAATCGTGGTCGGTCTCGTTCACGGCTATCTGCCCTACATGATCCTGACCTGTTACATCGCCCTTGTGGCTATCGACGACGCGATCATAGAGGCTGCATCGAGCCTCGGCGCGCGCTGGTGGACCATTCTGTTCAAGATTTTGGTGCCACTCGCGGCTCCCGGCCTGATTTCCGGGTCCGTCCTGATCTTCATCCCTGTCATTGGTTCGTTCATGGAGCCGCGCATCCTGGGTGGTCGCGTCGGCGTCACCATGGGGACGGTGATCGAGGACCAGTTCACCCAGGCCTTCAACTGGCCTCTGGGCGCATCGCTGTCCTTTACACTGCTGGCCGTCGTGCTCGCTATTTTCGCAACCTTTTCCGGCGTCCTGCGCCGCGGCGCGGCAGCTTGAGGAGAGGATCATGAAACCGCTCGGACGTATCTATCTCATCGCTATTCTGATCTTCCTCTACACGCCTATTCTCGTGATGATGGCGATGGGGTTCAACGCATCGCCGCTCTACGAACTGCCATTCAGCTTTTCGCTGCAGTGGTATCAGGCGCTGTGGAGCAACACCGTGCTTCTGACTGCCGGCCTCAACAGCATCATCATTGCCACGATCACGGCCGTGCTGGCGACGACACTCGGGACCATGGCCTCGGTGGCGCTGTCGCGCAGGACATTCCGCGGCAAGAGCCTGCTGCAACTGATGCTGCTACCGCCAATCGCCATCCCCTGGCTGATCACCGGCACGGCAATGCTGATCTTCTTCTACTGGAGCGGCATCGGGCGCGGCATGCACGCCTTGCTGATCGGACATGTCGCACTCGCCATCCCCTATGTGGTTCTGGTGGTCGGCACCGGTTTCCGGACCATTCGTTCCGACCTGGAAGAAGCAGCGATGAGCCTTGGCTCTACCCCAGTGCACGCCTTCTTCTCGGTGACGCTGCCGCTGCTCTATCCGAGCATCCTGGGTGCCGCCCTGTTCGCCTTCGCGGTATCGCTCGACCAGTTCGTGATTTCCTACTTTCTCGCAACGCCCGGCTATACCACTCTGCCGGTGCAGATCTACTCCTCGATCCGCAAGGGCTTCACCCCAGAAATCAATGCAATCTCGACCGTGCTTCTGCTCGGCTCGATGACGGTCATCCTGATTTTTGCGCGCTTCGCCAAGCCCGGAGACACCCGTGACAAACGTTAAAGTCGAATCCGTTGCCAAGACCTATGGCGCCACGCCCGTCCTCGCCGACATCACCGCCGAGTTTCCGGAAGGCTCTTTCACCAGCCTTCTCGGACCGTCGGGTTCCGGCAAGACCACGCTGCTTCGTATCATCGCGGGTTTCATCAAGCCGGATCAGGGCGTGGTTACGATCGGCAACAACGATGTCACAGACATTCCGGTCTGGGGCCGCAACATTGGCATGATGTTCCAGTCCTACGCGCTGTTTCCGCATATGACGATCGCCCAGAACGTCGCGTTCGGCCTCGAGCGGCGCGGCATCAAGGGTGCGGCAGCCCGCAAGGAAGTCGACCGCGCCCTGGAGATGGTGCGTCTTCCGGGCTTTGGCGAGCGTACGCCCAAGCAGCTTTCCGGCGGCCAGCAGCAACGCGTGGCGCTTGCGCGCGCCATCGTCATCAAACCGAGCGTGCTGCTCCTCGATGAGCCGCTGTCGGCGCTTGATCGCCGGCTCCGTCAGGAAATGCAGGTCGAATTGCTGCGCATCCAGCGCGAAAGCGGGCTGACCACGATCTTCGTGACCCACGACCAGGAAGAAGCACTGACGCTGTCCGACAAGGTGGCCATCCTCGACAAAGGCCGTATCGTCCAGATAGGCGAACCGGAAACGGTGTACGAGCGGCCGCTGACGCGCTTTGCGGCGGAATTCCTCGGCGATTCGAATTTCCTCAACGGGACGGTCGATAATGGCGCCGTCCGCCTCAGCGATGGCGCGCTCGTCAGGACCACGGGCACGCTGCCCGCCAATGGCTCGAAGGTCACGCTGGCCGTCCGCCCGGAAAAGATGTCGATTGCATCCGGACCGACGGATGGCAACAGCCTGACCGCCCGCATCACTACCGTCATCTATGCCGGGCCGGTGTTGTCCTACCTCTTGGAGACCCCGGATGGCCTGCCGCTCAAGCTGTTTGCGCAGAACCGCGACGGTAAGGTTTTGAGCGATGGCGACACCATTACCTTGAGTTGGTCTCCGGAACATTCGGTTCCGGTGGCGAACTGATCATGGCAACGGCGCCTTTCTCGAACAACACGCTGCATGTCGTCATCGACATGCAGCGCCTCTTTGCCGAAGAAACGGCGTGGCACACGCCGGCGCTTGCGGAGATACTTCCGAACGTGCTGGCGCTCTGTAAAACGAGGCCATCCGATACGGTCTTTGCGCGCTTTATCGTTCCGCAAAACGCGGAGAGCGCCAAGGGCCGGTGGAAGAATTACTATCGTCGCTGGGCGGCTGTGACGGTCGATGAACTGGACATTGCGATGCTCGATCTCGTCGCGGAGCTTGCGGCGATCGCTGGCCCCGGCTCCATCATCGACAAGGAGACCTATTCGGTCTTCGGAGCGCCCGGTTTTGCGGAGCGATTGCAAGCAGCAGGTATCGATACACTGATCTTTTCGGGCGTGGAGACGGACGTCTGCGTCTACGCAAGCGTTCTCGATGCCGTCGATGCCGGCTATCGCGTCATTCTCGCAAAAGACGCATTGGCAAGCGGCGACAGGACTGCGCATTCAGTCATTCTGGAAAATTTGGCGCCAAGGCTTTCCGAGCAGATTGAAATCTTGTCGACCGAGGCCATCCTGAATCTGTGGCGATCATAAATCTTGCGGCGGTGCTGCTCGGAGAGGCGAACAGCGAAATTTGGGAGATCCGATGGACGTTCCGTTCAAAGACAAAGCCGGCTTGCCGACAGCTACATCTTCATCGACGACCAATGAGAAAGGCCAGCAAGTCGAATACGCTCTTGACGAGCAGATCGGGTTTTACCTGCGTCAGGCCAACCAGCGCCATGTGGCCATCTTCGCAAACCTGATGGCGGAGAAACTGACCACCACCCAATGGGCAGCCCTGGTCAAGCTCAAGGATCTTCAGCCCTGTTCGCAGGGCAATCTTGGCCGCGAGACGGCGATGGATATGGCGACCATCAAAGGCGTCGTCGATCGCCTCGTCAAGCGCGGGCTTGTTCACACTGCGCCGGATGCGGCCGATGCACGGCGTCTGGTCTTGCGGCTGACGGCCGAAGGCGAGGCGACGGTGGCGCGCAATTTGTCGATCGCGCTTGAGATTTCGCAGGAAACGATGAGCACCCTGACGCTCGCCGAGCGGATGATGTTGATGGAACTGCTTCAGAAGATCTGCTGAGCGGCCGTCGGCTGCAGCTTCGAACCCGAAAGACTATTCATGTTTCAGCCCAGCGAAGACGAAATCAAGTCGCTCATCGGCCGAATGACGGTTGCCGAGAAGGTCGATCTCCTTAGCGGACGCGGCCTTTGGAAAACAACAGCGATCGCAAGACTTGGGATTCCGTCGATCATCATGACCGACGGCGCTTATGGCGTTCGCTATTCGACCACACAGATCGACGCCGGCGACAGCGACGAGGACAGCCTGCAGGCATTCCTGCAGCTCGTCGACCAACAGGCTGACGCATCGGGCGGCATGTTCGGTGCGACCCGACCGGCGACGTGCTTTCCAAACGGCAACCTGCTCGGCTGTTCCTGGGACGTCGATCTTGCCTATCGCATGGGGGCGGCGTTGGCGGCGGAATGCCGGAATTTCGGTGTTCATCTGCTGCTTGGCCCCGGCATCAACATCAGGCGTACCCCGCTGGCCGGCCGCGCTTATGAATATTTTTCCGAAGATCCCGTGATCAGCGGCGATCTGGCGGCAGCTGTTATCTCGGGTCTGCAGGACAATGGCGTCGGTGCCTCACTGAAGCATTTTGCCTGCAACAATTCCGAGATGGAGCGGACCACGACCAGCTCCGATGTCGATGAACGGGCGCTCCGCGAAATCTATCTGGCTGGCTTCGAGCGCGCGATAGAAAAGAGCGCGCCGTGGACCGTCATGAGCTCCTATAACCTGCTGAACGGCGTCCAGGCTGCCGAAAACCGGTGGCTCCTCACCACTGTTCTGCGCGAAGAATGGGGTTATGACGGACTTGTCGTCTCGGACTGGCACGCGATCAAAGACCGTGGCACGGCACTTCTTGCCGGGACGGATCTCGATATGCCGGAGAGCCAACCGCGCAAGACGCGGCTCCAAGCCGCGATCGAGGCCGGCGATGTCGCCCCGGAGGCGGTGGACACAGCCTGCGTGAAGGTGCTGGAGCTCTTGCGCAAGTGCACGGCCCGCGAGCGGCTTCACACCGCCACCGATTTGGAGGAACACCATGCCCTGTCACGGGTGATCGCAGCGGAATCTATCGTATTGTTGCGCAACGAACGTAAAGCGTTGCCGATCGACCCAAAAAGCCCGGGGCGGCTTCTTGTCGTGGGCGATGGTGCCATTTTGCCCGTTATCCAGGGCTCCGGTTCCGCCACGACCAACCCCTATCGCGTCGATAGTCCCTTCGCCCAGATTGCTCGACGAGCAGGTGCGGACTTCAAGGTACAGCACCTGCCATTCGCATCTACAGCCAACGTCGAGATGGAGGCG
Organism: Rhizobium sp. GW821-FHT14E12; assembly: GCF_058803745.1. Taxonomy (NCBI): domain Bacteria; kingdom Pseudomonadati; phylum Pseudomonadota; class Alphaproteobacteria; order Hyphomicrobiales; family Rhizobiaceae; genus Rhizobium; species Rhizobium sp. GW821-FHT14E12. The sequence goes on along the minus strand of NZ_JBXAPH010000013.1, from coordinate 90,838 downwards.
TCGATCAACGCGATCGTCGACGCGGCATCAAAAGCGGATACGACAGTGGTGTTTGTGGAAAACGAGAAGAGCCGGCATGGCGAGGGCAACGATCGCGATACGCTCAAACTGGCCGCGAGCCACAATGCCCTCGTCCATGCGCTGGCTGCGGCCGGCTGCAAGGTTGTCGTCGTACTCTCCATGCCGGATGCCGTCGAAATGCCCTGGCTCGACGAGGTCGATGCGGTGCTGGCCGGCTTCTATGCCGGGCAGGGCGGTGGCGAAGCGATTGCCCGCATTCTGTTCGGCGAGCAGAACCCATGTGGCAAGCTGTCTGCCAGCATGCCCGCGCGGATACAGGATATTCCCGGCTGGCACACCTATCCCGGCGAGCAGGGGCGTCATCTCTACAGCGAAAGCATTTTCGTCGGATACCGCTTCTACGATCTCAAGGCCATTGCCCCGGCATTCCCGTTCGGGCATGGCCTCAGCTACACGACATTTGCCTATGAGGATCTCGCGATCAATATACAGGAGATCGCGCCGGGCGCGGCTTGTACCGTGAGCGTCACCATCCGCAACACGGGATCGGTCGCGGGCAAGGAAATCGTTCAGCTCTACGTCCGTCCGGTCAAACCCGGTTTGAAACGGCCGATCCGTGAACTCAAAGCCTTCGTCAAACTGCATCTGGAACCCGGTGAAGCGAAGACGGTGACACTTGCGCTCGTTGAGCGCGACTTCCAATATTTCGACGCCGCCCGCTCCGCGTGGGTGCTGGATGCGGAGGCTTTCGTCATAGAAGCGGGGGCATCATCGCGTGATATCCGTCTGGAGGTCACTATACCGTGCCGGCCGGAACGTCCGGCACTGCCTGTGCTTTTGCCCAATTCACCGACGGCGCAGGTGTTTGCCCATCCGAAGACCGAAGCCGCTCTCGTCACCTTCTTTGTCACCAAGCTTTCGATCACCGGCGCGGAAGCCACGGCGCTTCTTGCGAAAACCAAAGGCTCCTTCCTCGGCTTCTACGACACGTTGAGCTGGTACGTCGGTGATAGCGTTCGGGAGACGGATATCGCCGAAATCTTTGGAGGGTTGAACAACGTTTAGATACAGTATCCGCTGGAATGACAGCCATAACACCCTCAGCTGATCCACTTTTCGTCGCAGAGGCGTGGATAGCTGAAGGTCGGTCTGTCACCAATACGACGGTTATTGAGACCTGAGGCTTGGTACCGCAATCTGAAGGACGCCACTTGGTATAGATAACGTCGGGAACTTTGATGGCTCTGTTTCTGGCGGCTGTGATGACCGAGATGTTATTGACGGTAGCGCGCGAAATTTCGCGTTAACGGCATCGGGGCCCTTCATAGCCGATGGTACTGCTATCTATCTGGAATTTGATGCTTGCTGTTGTAGGCTGTTGACTTAAGCCGACCGCAGGATCAAGGGTTCCAAGTCCCTCAAGGCGAGCGAGTGAACCTCACCTCCGCCAATCTTCCAACATGGATGGTGAACGATGTGCTCCAAAACGGCGGGCTGTCCATTGCGCTCTTATTGACTCCGTCCTTCACTGAGCCGAAAAGAACTTGCGGCAACACAGGGGAGATAATTCATGGCTGACGAGAACAATACAGGCTCTATTGTCGGGGGCGTAGAGACGGATACACCGGCAAAGACGCCGGCTCCTAAGAAGCAACGCGCACCACGACGTCAGAAGATAGCCGCCGAAGCAACAGCTGCCTCAACTGCGGAGACTGTGAAAGTGCCGAGGGGGCGCAGGAAGCGTGTCGAGCAAGCCGGTGAAGCGACACTGGTCGAAACGCCAGTCGCCAAGCAGCGCAAGACGAGAGGCCCCAACAAGGGTCCCAGAAAAAATAGCGCGATAAAGCAAACCGGGCAGGCGGCCCAGACGTCTGTTCCGGCAATCGATGAATTCGCGGATCTTCTTCAGCTTGAAGAAGAGAACAAGCGGCTTCGCAAGACTCTGGCAGAGAAGTTGCGCGCGGAAAATGCCGATTTGCGCAAAAGACTCGGGCTCGATTGATCACTGCGCAACAATGCAGTGGTTACGGGATCGCTCTCGACCACTGCATTGTTGGTAGGAGAGATATTCCCGGGCTCGTCTCGCGAACCAGATCCAGAGCTGCGGCAACGTCGTGGTGCAGTTTGCTCGAGGTTGAAGCACGATGAAATCACCATGGAAATTTCTTGTTCAATTGACGTTGCGGGGACGAGCGACCGACACGCCGGTGGTTTCGATTGAGCATGATGCTGAAGCTACGGCAATCGAAAGCAAAGCAGAACGGACGTCGATACTTCCGTTAAGTTCCACGGAAGCATCCGATAGACCTGACCACGATCATACCCCACCTGCAGATCTCGCGGCGACGTCGCCGTCAAATGAAACTGGAAGCGATCTCGATGCGACGCCGGCGGTCTCGCTGCCAGGCGATATTGAAGAGGTCCGGGCATCGGCGCGTGAGGAAGTTCGCCAATCGAGTGTTGAAGCACATGCGTTGGTGCGGGAAAACGCGACAAGCAAACAGTCTCCGCGAACGCCACAGACAAGGCCGCCAACACACGTCAAGAAAGTTCGCACCAATTTGGATGCGGCAAGCATCGTTGCCACAAGTCAGAATCAAAGTGCGCAATCCCCGTCGCCCCTGGGAACTTTCTTCGATGAGGCGATCAGCCTTGATGAAGAAATCAAGCAACTGAGAGGCCAGTTGGCTCAAAAGCTGCACTTGCAGAATGTTCAGCTTAAAAAGCTGCTTCAGCGATTCGACCCATCGTGAGCTTGCCTTAAAATCTCAAAGATCGGACACATATGAAAACACAGCAACGAAGCTTCGTCGTCGAATTCAAATCGGGGCGTCGACGTTCAAGCCTGAAGCAAGATGCAATTTGGGGCAGCATGGATCTCAAGGCTCTTGCGCGTGAGGCGGAGGCGGAAGCGCCTCATCTGTTCAAGCCCAGCACGGTTTCAGCAACTGAGGACCAGGATGGCGTGATGTCGCCGAATTTGGAGCCGGCAACTCATTGCGACGACAGGATCGGGACCCTCGACGACAAAAAGATTTCGGCTTCATTGGCTGAGACGGAGCAAAATTGTCCGCCGCAGCAAAACGATATTGCAGCCTTCAATCCGATTTCGGAATCGAAAGAGAACCTTCCAGAGCAGGGATATCCGAAAGCGCCGCGGCGTCGGCGTGACGCAGGCGCCGTTCATCGCACCAAGGGTGCAAAAGGCGCAGCCATTGTGCGATCGACAGCGGTTCAACTCGAAGTACCCTCCGATGAGTTGGTCGTACTTGGGGAGGAGAATCGACGATTGAAGGGCTTTCTGGCAGAACATCTGCGTCAACAGAACATGCAGCTTCGAAAGATGCTTGAGCGATTTGGCGGCATTTGAAATCTCTCGCAAATTGGTCGCCTGGCTTGCATATCGACAGTTAGAATCCTATCAAGGGCACGGTTTACGGTTTTCGTCGGGGAAATGCTCCCATTGTGACCAAAGGCACGATTTGCGACAGAACCAATACTCGCGGCGATGGAATGATCCTGCGATGTTTAGGCAGAATTTGGTTCGTAGTATTCGCCAACTACCTTCAGGAATTATCTTTCAACCGCCGTTTTTAAGGCCGTTGACCCGCAACGAGCCTGGACTCGATATCGTCAATCACCGGCAGCAAATCCGCGACGGTATCGATGATGTAGTGCGCGCCGCGTGCGCGCAGCACGCCTGCGGCGCGTTGGCGGACGCGGTCGAGTGCGTCCGGGGCAAGTGCTGCGATCTCCTGTTGCGTCATGCCGGCTTCATTGCCGCTGAGTGCGACGCCGACCGTCCAGCAGCCGGCGGCGACCCCTTCATCGATGCCAACATCGGTGTCGTCGACCTTGACGACCGCATGCGCGGGCCAAACGTTAAGATCGAGAAAGCATTTGTACATGTTCATCGGCGTCGGCCGGCCCTCTGGCATGTCGCCGGCGCAGACGAGGTTGTCGGCTTCATATCCTTGCGCCTTCGCCAGCGGCAGGAGCCGCTCTATGATCGAGCGGGTGTATCCGGTCGTAGAGCCAATCTTCAAGCCGCGTGCGCGCAGTGCCCTGGCCATTTCCGGCGTTCCGGGCACGAGGTCGGCAAATTTATGGACGATCTCTTCGTTCATTGGCACGAAGACCTTGTAGATCGCGTCGACATCCGCCGATGTCGGCGTCTTGCCATGGCGGGACGTCCAGGCATCATGAATGCGCGGCTGCTTGAGCATGGCATCGATATGATCCCATTTCGGCCGTCCCATCGGCTGACGGGCCTCGGCAATCGTCACCTCGATGCCGAACCGGTCGAACACCTCGACGAACACGCCCATCGGGGCGAAGGATCCAAAGTCGATAACCGTGCCCGCCCAATCGAACACAACTGCCTTCAAGCCGCTCATTGTGAAATCTCCTGAAAAACTGAATGCGATCCGAAGAGATCGCCAATAACTTGTTCGCCAAGGGCAAAGCCCGTCGATGCACCCGTTCCGCCCGTCACCATTACGATCCTGACGTTCTCCGCCGGCCGATCCACGAGGACGGTGTGCTCCTTGGAAGAGGCGTAGGTGCCGATCCAGCGGTTGATCACCTGCCGGCCCGGCAGATCGAACACCCGGTCGAATTCGGCGAGGATAAGATCGTCGAGGCGTATTTCCGCGAAGGGCGCCTGAGCGTCGCCATAGACATGGCTGTCACCGACGACCAGCGAACCATCGCCGGATTGCACGGCAATCAGATGAATGCCGGCGGCGCGGCTTTCGGCCTCCTCGGCGTCCAGCCGCTTTGCCAAAGCTTCGGCTTCCGGCAGCACGGCGAAGCCTTCATAACGGGCAAGGCTCATATCCGACATGACGGCAGCGCCGAAGGGGGTCGGCGTGGCAGGCGCGACACGCAGCATCTGCAGGGTGCAGACGGAGAGGGCATGCGGGGCGATCCGTTCCGGATAGAGTGCCGAGAAATCGTCGCCGGGGCAGACGATGGTGGCGCCGGCATGGACGATGCCGCGGCTGGTTTCGATGCGCGATCCTTCGATGGCGCGCACCGCCGTGTTCCAACGGAATTCGACGTTGTGTTTCGCGGCAAGCCAAAGAGCGAGTTTCGGCAGCGCATCCATGGATTCGACCCGCAGCTCGTGCGGGCTGTAAAGGACCGATCTGACCTCGGAAAGCCGCAGCGCGGGAACGATGTCTGCCGCCTCTTTCTTGCTGATCATCCGGCAGCCTGCAGCCATCGGCCCCTTCAGGAAAGCCTCCAGAACTTCGGCCGCCTCGTCGCGCCTTGCCGGCAGCAGCGTTCCGCGATGGTGAACGGCAATACCCGCCTCCTCGACCACCTCTGCCCAAATATCCCGGCTTCGCATGGCGCGCGCCCAGTGATCGCCAGCCTTTTGGCCACTCACGGTGATGAAGCCGAAATTGCGAATGGAGGCACCGACCGCCTTGGCGTTGCGCTCGATAACGACGACTTTCTTACCCTGCCGAGACGCCGCCAATGCGACACCGAGGCCGACAATGCCCGCACCGACGACCGCTAAATCATACTCAACCGTCATATTTTAAATCCTTACAACTTGCGGCACAGGCATTCTCGTCCGGCCACATCTCGCTGCAGAAAACCATCCGCCGCGATCACTGTCGGGGACGACAAGTAAATCGGCCGCAGTCGATTGCGCTATGGGGTGACCATAGCTCATTATATATTACAATGATATGAATATTTTAAATTTATAGGCAAAAACTATAAATTTGCAGGTAGCCTATCTCGGGATTGGACCATCTGCCGAAGAACCGGATTCCTTCGCCACCTCGAAGAAGGCATTGACGGTGGAATGGTTACGGCACTCCGGTAAGGCGATCAGATAATGTCCGATTGCCAACTCAGGCTCGACAAGCGGTGCTACGTCGATATGTTCGTCGGCGCGAACCTCGCCCTCGATGGAAATGGCAAGGCCTATCCCCGCCGCTGCCGCAGCGTAAGCAACGTCGAGGGTTGCGACTTCCAGAACCGGTTTCAATTCTACACCGTATTTATTGGCCGCTTCCTCGATCACCGTCCGGGTTCCGGAAGCGCGATTCCAGAGGACCATATCCTGTCCATCCAGATCCGTGAGCTTCAACTGCCCCTTCTTCAAAAGCGGGTGATCTTTGCGGCCATAAATGGCGACACGCGAGTCAAACAGTTTGAACGATGCAAACCGCTTGTCCGGTACGGCCTGGGAAATCGTGGCGACGTCCAGTTCGCCCGACAAAACCGCGTCCGCCAGTTCCAGCGATGGCCCGCCATGCGTCGTCAGGCGCAGCCCGGGATATTTGCGCACGAACGCTGTCAGCGTCGGCATGATAAGGCGGTGTGCACTGAAGCCAACCGAAAGAAGCCCGCTCTTCAGGGCCGTCTTGTCCGTTATGGCCATTTCGACCTCGTCGACGCATTTTAGCGCAATCTTGATCTTGGCGATGAGATCGACGGCTGCCGGGGCGACATGAATGGTATGTCCGTCGCGAATAAAGACGCGCGTCCCGCAAAGCTCCTCGAACGACTGGATTTGCGTGGAAACCGACGGCTGACTGATTCCCAGGGCTTCGGCGGCCCGGGAAAACTTGCCCGTTCGCGCAAGAGCGTCAACGGCTCTCATTTGAGAAAGGGTCGGGGACGCCATGCTCGATATTCTCCATCGTTCGCTTCGCCGCAACACACCTCTTAGATGAGCCGCTTAGCCTAAGCAAACAATCCGTGTCCAGGGCTTTGCCATAGCCCTGGATCATCAGCGTCTTGTCTCAGCGCAACATCGCCTTTGTCGACAGTCGCGACAGCGCGAGAAGCACGATCAATGTCGCCGCACCGAGGATCATCGTCAGTGTCGCTGCATCGAAGATCGCTCCGCGATCGGAGAGCGCAAAGATATTGACTGGCAGCGTCACCCAGCCTGGCGGATAGACCATCACCGTTGCGCCAAGCTCGCCCATCGACATCGCGAAACTAAGGCTGAAGGCGGCAACCAGATAGGGCATGAGGAGTGGCAGGGTAACCCGGCGAAGCTTATAAAAGGGCCGCGCGCCGAGGCTTTCGGCGATCTGCTCGCAATCATTCGGCAGGCGCGACAGACCCGCCGTCACATTGCCGTAGGTAAATGCGGATATCAGCACGAAATGCGCGATCAGCACGATCAGCCATGTGCCGTTCAGCAGCAAAGGCCGATGACTGAAGGCAACAAGCATCCCCAGTCCGACCGACACGGACGGTACCGCACTCGGAATGAAGAAGAACAGATCCAGCAATCGCTTCGGCAGCGGCTTAAGTTCGCGCAAGGCAAGTGCCGCCCATGTACCGCTCACCAGCGCCGCGGCGCTCGCGATGATGCCGGTCCAGATGCTGGATTTCAGGTTTGTGAAAGAATCGCTCCTGAAAGCATTTGCATAGTGCGCCAGCGTAAGATGGCTGGGCAGTATATCGTTCCACTGGCCGCTGATGCTTGCAAGCGCGATCACGGCGACCGGAAGGCCGTAGATGACCAGGAACAGCGGTACAGCCACCGCCCAGACGGCAAATCGCCCTGTTTTAGACCACACCAGCACGGCCAGCTCCCAAATGCGCTATTGCGACGCGATAGAGACTATAAAGACCCAGCGAGAGAACGATATTGACGACGGCGATGACGCAGGCGGTCGTATAATCGAATTCCTGGATGGCTTTCCCATAGATCAGCAGCGGCAGGGTGATCACGCCCTTGGCGCCGATGAAGAGCACGATGCCGAACTCGTTGACCGTCAGGAGCAGACAAAGGCTGCCCCCGGCGACGAGTGCCGGAAGTGCTGCGGGTAAAATGATCTGCCGGACGATGCGCCAGGGCCTTGCGCCGAGACTGCTCGCCACTTCGATTTGTGCCTGATCGATCAGCGAGAACGACGCCAGGAGCGGGCGCATGACGAAAGGCGTATAGACCGTCGCTTCCGCAAGGATGACACCCCATTGCGAATAAAGAAAATCAAGCGGCGGCAGATCGGTATGCGTCAGCCTCATCAGCGATTCATTGAGAAGCCCCGCCGATCCGTAGATGAAGGTGAAGGCGAGCGTGACGAGGAAGGTCGGCAGGGCGACGAAGGTATCGATCAGCCGGCTCGCCAATTTCGCGCCGGGAAACGGAACGAAGGCGATTACGAGCGAGAAGACGAAGCCGAGGAGAAGGCAACCGGCCGTGGCGCCGATGGCGATGACGATGGTGTGAAGGAGCCCGTCACGAAACTCGTGCGAACCGAGCACCTCGGCGAAGGCGGCCGATGACAGAACATCGCCGTCGCCAAGGGATTGGCGCACGATCAGTCCTAGGGGATAGAGGAACAGCAACGCCAGTATCAATAGCGGCGGTGCGATCCAGAACCGACCCCATTTCATTTTGGGCGCGGGCACCGTGGCAGCGAGATCAGCCATGTCTGCTGTCCTCCGGCACGAGCGTCACGTCAGCGGCGGAAAAATGCACTTCGATCGAGGCGCCGGGCTGGGGAGGTTCGCTCATTGGCATGGAGGTCATCCGCAATTCGTGACCGCCGGCGTCGAAGGTAATGTTGTGCACGTCGCCCTGCCACTGGACGCTGCGTACGATGCCCGTCAGCGAATTTGAATCGTCGTGAGTTCGTCGAAGCTTGAAATCGTGCGGACGAACGCAGAGCAGGCAATCACTGCCCTGGGGCACGCCATGATGATTTTGTGCCGACAATGCAGCATTGCCGAACCCGACCCGCGCCCGATTGCTGTCAATCGTTTTCAACCCACTCACCGGAAGCAGATTGGCTCGTCCCAGAAATTCGGCAGCGAAGCGGTTCGGGGGGTGGCGAAACAGCGACTGCGTGTCGCCGAAGGCCCTGAGCTTGCCGTCGCGCATGATGCCGATGTGGTTGGCGAGCGTCAGCGCCTCGGACTGATCGTGTGTCACATAGAGAACGGTCAGCGCCGGCAGATCGCGATGCAGCTTGGCGATCTCGTCGACCATCGAACGGCGGATCTGTGCGTCGAGCGCCGAAAGGGGCTCGTCGAGAAGCAACACCTGCGGCCGGATCGCAATCGCCCGGGCAATGGCGACGCGTTGCTGCTGGCCGCCGGACAGCTCGCGCGGGTAGCGCTTGGCGTAGGCCGCCATGCCGACCATGGCCAGGGATTCAGGCACGCGCGACCGAATGATGTCCTCCGGCACGCGGCGGGCACGAAGCCCGAACGCCACGTTCTCCTCCACGCGCAAATGAGGGAATAGGGCGTAGTTCTGGACCACCATGCCGATATTGCGGTCATAGGGCGCCAGATGTGTGACGTCGCGGTCGCCGATGGTGATGCGTCCGGTGGACGGGCGCACAAAACCGGCGACCGTCCTCAAAGCCGTCGTTTTGCCCGATCCCGAGGGACCGATCAACGCGACTATTTCGCCCGGATTGACGGTCAAGGTCAGGGAATCGAGCACCACGAGGCCGCCATAGGCAACCGATACGTTCTCGAAACCGATCCGACTGCCGCCTTGTGTCTCGGGTGCAGCCGTGGTGGCTGCACCCTTCTTTCCTGTCAATACCGTGGTCGCGGACATATCAGCTCCCCGATACCGCTTGCTTATAGTCGGCGATGTCCTGCTTCAGATCGGTCAGAACCTTGGTCCAATCCGGCGACCAGATCTCCACGCCTTCCATGATGGCATGGAGCTTGGCGAAATTCTCGTCGGTTGGATGGATATCGGTACGCACCGGCAGGCCTTGCGCGACAGCGCTTACGTCCTTCTGGGCTTCCGCCGTCAGCAGGAAGTCGATCAGTTTTTTGCCATTATCGCTGTCCGGGGCGCCGGCGACCAGCGCGATATAATAAGGAAGGGAGAATGCCGTCTTCTTGCCGTCCGGACCGGTCGGGAAGAATATCTTGATGTTCGGATTGTCAGCCTGTTGCGCCAGGTTCATCTGGAGATCGCCGTTGGCAACATAGAGTTCGCCCTTGTTGACGAGCGCCGTGAGCTTGCCGGTCGAGGCCGAAGGGCCGAGATTGTTCACCTGAAGCTTCTTCAAATAGGCAAGGCCATCGTCCTTGCCGCCAAAAGCGTGGAACGCCTGCAGCATGAGCGCCGTGCCGTCGCCGGCCTGGCCGGGTGTCGAATACTGGACTTTCTGCTTGAATTTCGGATCGAGCAGATCGCTATAGGCCGTGGGAGCGGTCTTCAGGATCGAGGCATTGTAGATGAAATTGGGATAGTTATTGACGAGCGCGACGTAGAAGCCCTTCGGATCCTTGTCGCGAGCATCGATTTTGTCGGCGCCGGCTGGCGTATAGGCCTGAAGCAGGCCGTCGGCAGCTGCCTTTTGCACGAAGGGCGGGAGGGTCACGAGAACATCCGCCTGCGTGTTGGACTTTTCCTTCGCCAAGCGATCGACAACGCCGCTCGAGCCGCCTTCGACATATTGCACCTTGATGCCGGTCGCCTTCGTGAAGGCGTCGAACTCGTTGCCAAACCAGCTCGGCGTTCCGTCATGAAGTCCGTCCGCGCTGTAGATGGTGACGACATTAGCCGCCGCCATCGCCGGCAGCGCCGCTGCCGCCACAACGCCAGCAGCCAACAATATAGATCTTGCTGTCATGATCTTTCCCTCTTGTTGAATTGCGCGCACCCTGCCGTGGGTTCGCGATCTTTCCGGCCCTGCTCTCGTGCTTGGGAGATCCCTTTAAGAAGGGCTACGGTGAGCAGAATTATAGGAAATACCTATTTCATTTTTATGACAATAGTCTTTGTCTATTATTTTGGAGCGGCTGGCAGAGAGCATTGATCCGAGTACATCGCTAAATGGCGAGTATTTGCTCGCTGTGAAACGTACCCAAGAATGGTCCCGCCGGAGAGACAGAGGCTCTCAGCCGCGTCGGCAAGGTGCGTCAATTATCGGAATGGCATTTTTACTAGATGGCACCATTGCGCTATCTAGTGGAGCTGACCTTGCCCCCAAGTTTTATCCAGTTTTGAGTTCGCTCCGGCGGTTTAAACAATCCCACTTTGCCACACACTGGGGTCGTCGCGGGCGTCTACACCATCAACGCCCGTCTAATGCCAACGCTGTCATGCTCTAGAAATTTTCCCAGATGCTAGACGATATTAAAGCGGCAAAAATGAACCTACAAATTTGTGGCTCTAAACCTTCTTGGGGCTGACTGCATTGAGGTAGCGCGAGCTGCGCCACTTCGGAATAGAAGCCGCAAGCGGATGTTTCTGATCGCGAATGTGAGCTTGGATAAGATTCGCGATGAATCAGGCGCATCAGTGCGCTGATATAGACGCTGGTCATTGATGAAAGATCATTTCATGACGACAACATCATTCTTCGGAGAAAATGCAAACTCTGTCGCCCGTGTTCATACATTTACGAACTCTGATGTTTCTGCGTTTGCGGGTCTTAGCAAGGATTTTAACCCTCTGCACATGGATCGAAACTACGCCAGACATTCGCCTTTTGGAGGGTGCATCGTCCATGGCGCGATTGCGGTCTTGGCGGCTTTGGAGAAAACCGGAATTTCTGAACCCGTGCGCGTCAGGGAACTATCGGTTAGCTTCAAGAACCCGATTTTCTGTGACCAGAAATATACCTATGAGCTGGACCGGGACGGTAAAGATAGCTGCATCGTCTCCTTGCGGGATGGTGCGACCGTGCTCATGCAGTTGAGTATGTCATGGGGGCTGCTGACGCAATCTGCCGCGTTTGAGCTTGCCGAGGTCATGATGCCGCCTGAAAGCGAAAGCGATGAAACACCGCGCGAAGCCTGCGACTATGCGGAAGATGCTTTACTCGCGGGCATTGAGCTTAGTGGGACCTATTCGCCGAAAGGCCTGCAAGACCATTATCCGATTGCATATCGGATTTTCGGAAGGGCGGCCCTGGAGGTGGTTTCGCTTTGCAGCTTCCTTGTGGGGATGAAGCTCCCCGGGAAAAGAGCGCTATTCTCATCCATGCAGCTGACGTTCGAGGGGCGCGGGACCAACGGTGACTTGGCTTATGCCCATAAGACGCAATTCTACAATCCAGGATACGGATTGCTGGAAACCGAGCTCAGCGTGTACTCGGCGCAGTCCGTTGTTGCACACGGCCAGCTGACATCCTTTGTCCGAAAAGAGTTTGATGACAGGCCCGTTGCCAATTACCTTGCTAAGATACCCAGCGGAGAACGGGGGCTTCTGGCCGGCAAGGTCGCGCTTGTCACTGGTGGTGCGCGCGGTCTTGGTGCCTCCATGGTCAAGAGCCTTGCAGCACTTGGCTGCCATGTCTACCTGAATTTCCTGAGTAGCGAAGCACAGGCTCGGGCAATTGCGGAGGACCTTGAAGGCAATGGCTTGCCGGTAACTCTGTGCCAGGGAGATGCCAGCAATACTGATTGGTGTAACGGTCTGAAGGCCGAACTGCTGGAGAAGCATGGGCGGCTGGACATTCTCGTTTGCAATGCCTGCCAGCCCCCCTTGCGCACGGAAGAGGAGGAGTCCACCGCTTCCCGTCGAGCCGAATACGTCGCTTACAATCGCGCGATGGCAGAGGCTCCGATCGCGACGTTTTCCGATCTGCTTGAATCAAGCAGCGGAGTGTGTGCTGCCATCTCGTCGACCATGGTCGACAGCAAGCCCAAGGGTTTTTCTCATTATGTCGAGCTGAAGCAGCAGGTCGAGGCAATGCTTGCGAAACTTGCCGAGGACCATCCGTCCATCAGAACCCTCATTGCCAGGCCGGCAAACCTGCTCACGGAAATGAGCAACACTCCCGCCCGGATCTTCAATGCCATTTCTCCCGACGATGTTGCCATGCAGGTCGTCAATGCGCTGGTGACGACGACGGATCGTACGAAGCTGATAACGGAGTTTGGCACGGGCAAAGCCAAGAGCACCGCGCCGGCTATCATGTTAACCGGAAGCTTTACCCTGGATCCCATTGTCGAGGAATTCAAGGAGTGGCTGGACTTCTTGCCTCGTGACTACGTGGTTCAACAGACCGGCTACAGCCAGATCATGCCTGATCTGCTTAACCCCGTCAGCCTGCTGAATACGGATGCTGGCACCGTCAATATCGTTTTCATGCGTATCGGCGATTGGGTCCATGAGCGCAAAGACTACTGGGGTCCGGCTGGCCTTAATCTCTCCAAGGCAGAAGATTTTATCCGGCAAGTCGCAGGGGAATTTGCGACCGCGCTCGGTGAGTTTTGCCGGCGAAGCCGCGCCTGGCAATTGCTGGTGGTTTGCCCGGAGCCCGGCCTCGATCCGGAGGATCGTCGCGGCGCCGCCCTTATCGAGGAAATACAGGCGCAGCTGCTGGCGCTCGATAAGGATACTCCAAATCTGACCACGGTGATCGCTCGCGACCATCATGCCGTCTATGACATCGATAGCCATCTGATTGGCGACGCATCGCGGGACCGGATCGCGCATATTCCCTTTGTTCAGGACTATTATCGGTTCCTAGCGCTGCTCTGCGTCAGGACGCTGAATGCGAAGATACAGAAACCTTACAAAGTTGTCGTTCTCGACTGCGACAATACCCTGTGGAAGGGGGTTTGCGGTGAGGAGGACGACGTCAATAATCTGATTATCGATTACGAATTTTCGGAATTCCAGCGGTCGATGAAAGGCTTGCTGGAGAAGGGCTACATCCTCTGCCTGTGCAGCAAGAACAGAGAGGAGGATGTCTGGAAGGTATTCGACCAGCATCCGGGCATGGTGCTGAGACGGGAAGACATTGCTGCTTCGAAGATCAACTGGCAGCCGAAGTCGGAAAACATCCAGGCATTGGCAGACGAGCTCAATCTTGGCCTGAACAGCTTTGTGTTTTTTGACGACAATCCGATGGAGTGCGCGGAAGTGCGCGCCGGCTGCCCGGACGTTGTCACGATCTGCCTGACCGAGAGCAATCTTCGCTTCTCGCGCTGGGCGCGATTGTTGTGGGCGTTCGATCAGCTGACCCATACGAGCGAGGATAGCTCCCGAACGCAGATGTACAGGGAGCAGTCCCAGCGGGAGCAATTCAAGAAATCGGCGGTATCGTTCAGGGAGTTCCTGGAGGGGCTGGGTCTAGAGGTTGCGATCAACCCGCTGACGGCCGATCTGGTGGACCGGGCGTCACAAATGACGTTGCGCACCAATCAGTTCAACAATACGACGATCCGCAGGGATCAATCCGAAATTGCCTCTCTTTCAGAGAGCGAGGGGTTGCGTCCGCTGGTCATCCAAGTCACCGATCGTTTCGGCGACTACGGAACCGTGGGCCTCGTAACATATCGGCTCGAAGAGAATTGCCTTTTCGTCGAGTCCTTCCTTTTGAGTTGCCGCGTGCTCGGGCGTGCCGTCGAGGATCGGATCCTTCAACGGCTCCTGGCGATTGCCGAAGACGCGCGGCTGGACGAGCTTCACATCGGCTTCGTTTCCTCCAAGAAGAACACGCCCTTCCTGCAATTCCTGGACAAGCTTTCGCCTGCGAAAATCCTACCCGGCAATGGCACCTCGAAGGGGATAAGCCGTTATGTCTACGACCGGCGCTCACTCCAGCTGCTGCTCGACAATCAGGTCTATATGGAAGAGAAGACGGTCGCCAAGGAGGCACCGAAGGCACCGTTCGTGCTGGCGACGGATGATGCGCAATTCGACGTGGACTATGTAAGAATTGCCGAACAATCGAGCGTTGCCTTCGGCGATCTTGAAGACTCTTCGAGGAAAACGCCGGCAGCGAAGGCTGCAGGGCGAGAGCGAAGTGCCGATGCGCGGAACGGCAACTACCAAGGCCGTCCGACAGAGCTTGTGCTGATGGTCAAGACCTTGTTCGCCAAAGCCTTGGCGATCAGTCCCGACCAGATTTCCGAGTATGAAGAGCTTGAGAAATATGGTCTGGAGTCGATCGATATCGTCAATATTACGGTCGCGATCAGCAAGATCGTTCCCAGCCTGTCTCCCACTTTCTTGTTTGAACATCGCACTCTGCACAGCATCGTGCAGAGCCTGCAACGGGACTACGGTCTCGCCGTGCTCTCGGGTCTGCCGGTTGACGCCCTGGTGTCCGAAGCGCCGGATTCGCAACGGAACATCACCGTGCCGTCCTCAATATCGAGAGACGATGTTGCGCTAGATGAAGACATTGCGATTATCGGTCTGCACGGAAACTATCCCGGCGCCGAGAGCATGGATGATCTTTGGCGGATATTGCGAGTGGGAGAGTGCCGGATCGCTCCATTGCCGGAGGCCCGGCGACAGCTTATGGAACGATCCTTCCCGGGGATTTCGTCATCGCTGCGCGGGAGCATGGATCACGCAGGCTACATTGACGATATTGACCGGTTTGACGCGGAAATTTTCGGCATCACCCCGAAAGAAGCAGAGCTGATGGACCCACAGCAGCGTCTGTTCCTGCAAGTGGTGTGGGGGCTCCTCGAGGATGCCGGCTATACAAAGCAGACGTTGGACAGATCGACCGGCGTGTTCGTCGGCGTGCTTTCCAATGACTACGCGATGTATGCCAATCTGCATGCGCTGCAGCATGCCGAACAATATCGTCATACCGACTATTATCAGATCGCCAATCGCGTTTCCTATCACTTCGACCTGCATGGGCCGAGCATTGCGGTTGATGCCGCCTGTGCCTCTTCAGGCACTGCGTTTCACCTCGCTTGCCAGGCAATCCGTGCGGGCAATTGCAACACCGCCATCGTCGGCGGCGTGAACCTCATCCTGCATCCGAGCCGCCTGATACAGTACACGCAGACGGGGATGCTCTCGATCAACGGGCGTTGCCAGCCATTTGGGCACGGGGCTGATGGCACTTTGCTGGGCGAGGGAGTCGGCGCCGTTCTGCTGAAACCGCTGTCGCAGGCACGGCTGGACGGAGACAACATCTATGCCGTCATCAAGTCCTCCTGGATCAATAGCGGCGGCAAGACCAACGGCTTCACCGTCCCCAACCCCATTGCACAAGCCGAGCTAATCCAGCAGGCGCTGCAAGAGGCGGATTTGTCCATCCAAAGCATTGCCTATGTCGAAGCGCATGGCACCGGAACCTCCTTGGGGGATCCCATCGAGGTCAGTGCTCTCAGTCGTGCGTTTCGTAGTCTGGGCGACGGCGGTTCTCGAAAGATCGGTTCGATCAAGGCAAATATCGGCCATACGGAATCCAATGCCTTCATCGCGGGTCTGAGCAAGATATTGCTGCAGTTCAAGCACAGGCAGTGGGCGCCGACGCTGACCTCTGACGAGGCCAACAAGGCAATAGATTTTTCCACCGCGGGATTTGAAGTCCAGCGTGTGCTCAGCGATTGGGACGTCCAACCTGCCGGTGCCGGGTTACCGGAAGTCGCGCCCCCAGTTGCCGCCTGCATCAGCAATTTCGGTGCGGGTGGATCCAACGTGCACGTGGTCTTGCAGGAGTTCCGCCAGGAAAAAGTCGCCGCTCGGGATGGCGGAAGCATCGCACGCTACTTGGTGCCACTTTCTGCTAACAAGCAGGAACAATTGCCTTTGATGTGCCGACGCTTGCACGACATTCTGAAGGGAAGCGATCTTACTGCCACGGACCTTGCCTCGATTGCCTACACGCTGCAGATCGGTCGGCAGTCTATGGACCATCGGGTGATCTTTGTCGTCAGCGACATGGACGAGCTGCTGAAGGCGCTGGAGGAATTCAGTTCCGGTGTTGGCGAAAGTCCTGTCTGGCTCAGCGGCAGGACCGCCGCTCGGGATACATTGGGCAGCTACCTCGACCAGCAGGGGGATATGCAGGAACTGCTGAAGAAATGGGTGGGCGAGCAGGATTACCATCGCATTGCCCGCTTGTGGCTGCATGGTTTCAGCATGCCTTGGGCGGAGTTGTACGCAGACGCTCCTCCGTCCAAAATCAGCCTGCCGACCTATCCGTTCAGGGGGCGGTCACACTGGCTTGAGCATGCCTATATCCCGCGGCAGGCTGGTTTCGGGCAGTCGCCGATCGCTGCCATCCCTCAATCGGGTGAAGAAGAAAATCCCGTAAATGATGTGGCGAACTTCTTCGAGCCCGTTTGGATCGAGACGGATATCGCCAAGTCTTCCTCAATGCCTTGTCTCTTCGAGGATCGCCGCATTGTTTTCTGTGGTCTTGATGATGAGCAGCGGGCCAAGCTGGAAGGCGAGCTGAGAAACTCCGAGGTGACCCACTGCTTTCTGCCTCACACAGGGGAGGGTGCCTTTGCAGATGGTGCGGTTGCCCTGTTCATCTACATACAGGATCTCCTGAAGAGTGGTCTGCGCAAGAGCATGTTGTTGCAGGTGGCGGTGGTATACGGTGATCAGCATGAGTCCTGGACAGGTCTCGCAGCTCTGCTGAAGACGGCGACGCAAGAGAACCCGCTACTGTCCGGCCAGTTTGTCGAGCTAGACGCGGAGCACGAGGCAAAGAATTGGCTCGCTTTGCTTCAGGACGAAATGCAGCATGGGAAAGACGTGGTCGTACGTTACCGCCCTAAACGGCAGGTGCGGACCTGGCGGGCTTTACCGCTGCCGCCACAGCCACCGTCGTTTTCAAATGTGCGAAAATCCGATGGTCCGCGGAACTATCTGATTACCGGCGGTTCGGGAGCACTGGCCCTGGTCTGCGCCAAGTGGGTCGGCATGATCGATGACAGCGCGACGATATTTCTGCTTGCGCGCAGCGATTATTCGAGCATTGCGGGCTCAGAGCGCGGTCGGGAAATTGAAAGCCTCAGGAAGCAGGGGCTGCAGATCGAATATCGTCAGGTTGACGTTTCCGACGGGCCGGCTCTAGCCAATTGTGTCGATGATATCCGCGCCATGCATGGCGACATAAGTGGTGTGATTCACTGCGCCGGGGTCATCCGGGATGCTTATCTCTTGCGCAAATCCCCGATCGAGTTTCGGGAGGTTCTGTCGGCCAAGGTCGCGGGAACGGTCAATCTCGACCACGCCACCCGGGACCAGCCTCTGGACTTCTTTGTCCTCTTTTCCTCGATCAGCGCGGTACTGGGCAATCCGGGCCAAGGGGATTATTCGGTGGCGAACGCGTTTATGGACGAGTTCGCCCATTATCGAAACCGACTGTCGCTCGACCAAAAACGTTCGGGGCGTAGCGTATCCATCAACTGGCCGTTGTGGAGCGAGGGCGGGATGGCGCTGGATCCTGAACTTGCGGGCATGCTGGAGCAACAGCACGGGCTCGCCTCCATCTCGAATGAACAGGGCAGGCAGATGCTGCATGGCATTCTCGCCTCGGCGAAACCTCAAGTGTTCGTGGGTACGGGTAGTAATGCGGCGGCCGCGAATACGCTGCGTGCGTCTGAGCGGCTTCGACCAGAACAAGGGGGTAACGAGACGCCATTGCCTGAAACGGGGGCCATAGGCGAGCTATTCGGGACAGGTGAGGAGAGGTCAAGCGCCAAGGACCTCTATCCTTATTTGAAGCAGATACTCAGCGATGTGACCAAACTGGATGTCGCTGACATCGATGAGCGCAAAGCCCTGCCGGATTTCGGTTTGGATTCGGTCATGATTGCCAAGCTGAACAAGGCCCTGGCCGAGGATTTCCGACAACTGCCACGGACGTTGTTCTACGAATATTCGACGCTGGAGGCGCTGGCTAGATATCTGGTCGGGCAGGTCCGCATACGGAAAGCTCCCGCAGAAAAGCTTGTGTCGGTCAATCGAGCGCCGGTTGGCAGGTCGATTTCGGCAAGTGGATATCGTTCGTCTGCGCTTACGCATCGGTCCGGTGAAGCCATATCCGAAGCGCTGACGGATGTGGCCAGACGTCGTCAACAATCGATCGCGATTGTCGGCATGGCCGGGCGTTATTCGAATGCTCAGTCACTGGATCTCTTCTGGCAGCAAATTCAGGCCGGGGCCAGCCAGATTGGCGAGATCCCCGTCCGGCGCTGGTACGGTGAAACAGAGCAAAGAAACATCCACGCAGGTTTGCAAGACAAGAAAGGGGCTTTCCTCGAAGGCTTTGCCCAATTCGATCCGTCATTTTTTCAAATCGCCCCGATAGACGCCTACTCCATCGATCCTCAGGAACGACAGGTTCTGATGACGTGCTGGGAGGCGCTCGAAAATAGTGGCTACACTCGCCAGCGCCTGAAGGAGCAGCACGGCCAGAGAGTTGCGGTATGCGTGGGAGCGACAAAAAGCGGCTTCAATTATTTCTCCGCCGAAGCGGGCGTTGCCGGTCAGGTCAATTCGACCTCGTTTTCCGGCATGGCCAATCGCGTGTCGTATTTCCTCGATGTCAAAGGCCCGAGCATCGCGTTTGACACGATGTGCACCTCCTCCATCACGGCGATCCACCATGCTTGCCAATACCTGCAGCATGGGGATTGCGAGCTGGCGATTGCCGCGGCCGTCAACCTCTATCTCCATCCTAACGATTACCTGGCCTTGCAGAAACTCGGGATGCTGAGTGGTGAGGCGCAGGTGCATTGTTTCGCCGCCGAAGGAACCGGTTTCATCCCCGGCGAAGGGGTGGGCGCGATCATCCTGAAACGGTTGGACGCGGCCATTGCCGATGGCGACAGAATAGAAGGGATAATTTCCGCGACCGCTCTAAGCCATAGCGGGCGGACACACGGCTATACGGCACCCAGTCTTGCCCAGCAGGAGCAGTTGATCCGCGAGGTCATCGAAAAGTCGGGCAATAATGTCGAGGATATCTCATATGTCGAGTCTGCCGCCAATGGCTCGAGCATGGGCGATGCGATCGAATGGGGTGCACTGAAAAACGTCTTTCGCTCCCGGCAGACGCCTGGTTTGATCGGCAGCGTCAAGCCAAACACCGGTCACCTTGAGGCTGCGGCCGGGATGGCGCAGTTGAGCAAGGTCGTGGCCCAGATGAAGCATCAGGCTCTGGCGCCGACCCTGATTGATGAGAGGCGCCTGGATCATGATTTATTGGCCGATAGCGGCCTGCAATTGGTCAACGACAGCCGTCCCTGGCCGAGTTCCGACAGTCCGCATAAGTGCCTTGTTACCGCTGCCGGCGCTGGCGGCACCTATGCGGCCATGGTGGTGGAGCAGGCGCCAAGCGACGCGGACCACGGAAAGGCAGCATGCGAACCGCTCGTCGCCATCACGCTCTCGGCCCGGACGGCAGATGCACTGAAATGCATTGCCGGGAATTTGTCCGATCACCTGGCAGCTCACTTCGAATATGGAATCGAAGACATCGCCTACACCCTGCATGTTGGGCGTGAGGCGATGAAGATCCGCACTGGGTTTGTGGTCGCGAGCCGGCAGGAACTCATGCGCAAGCTTCGAGCCATTGCTTTGGCCCGCTCGGCAGATGTTGCGAGCATGTTTATCGGCGGCGGCGACGCTGACGGTTCCGATGATCCCGGTGAAGCGGCTTTTTCGCCGGAGCGTTCCGGGCTTGAATCCGTTGTCCGCGAATGGGTGAAGGGCGGAGCGGTCAACTGGCTCGATCTCTACCCAAACAGGGGGCCTGATGAGCACCCCAGGCTGCTGGCTCTACCTGCCTATCCCTTTGACGACAGGGAGTACTGGCGGCACCCCGCTCCCGTGCAGGAAAACCCCCATCAAACCTCGTGCCATCCAGATACGGCTGTAGCAACTTCCGTTGGCATGGTGCCCGAAGTTGAGGCTATTTCCATGGACATGCATGATCAAGGCTCGCGTGAACCACATGCATCGGGGCTAGGCGAACGGACGCAGGGTCTCGTTACGCGGTCAACGATTGACCATCAGGTCAAGGATGCCGTCAGGGAGCTGCTGCATTTCCAGAAGACGGACGAGATCGACGACAACGCCACATTCTTCGAGTTGGGCATAGATTCCATTCGCATGGTGGATTTCGTGGACGGCATGGCAAAGAAGCTTGCTCTCAGTCTGGAAGAAACCGTGCTGTTCGACCATCCGACCGTAATGCAGTTCTGCCAGCATATCTATCGGCTGGTGAGTGGCCATCCTGTTGCCGTCATAGATGTTAGCGAAAAAGATCGCTTAGCAAGCCCGCCGATTCAACCCCATTCTGTCCCGCAGAAAGAGTCGGAAGTTTCCATTTGTCAGGAAGGGCTTGCAGAGATCACAAGGCGGCTGAAGGACACTGTAAAGGAGATCCTCCATTATCCGACTTCGGAGATCCTCGATGACGACGTTACGTTCTTCGAACTGGGCGTGGACTCGATCCGTATGGTGAGCTTCATTAATCAGCTTTCGGAAAGGCTGGAGCTGGAGCTGGAAGAAATGGTGCTTTTCGACCACCCCTCGATTATCGGTCTTGCCAAACACTTGGTCGAGGGCCTTGGAGCAGGGGGTGTCAGCAATACGGCAGATGTGAAATTGTCGGACAGCTCGCGGCCATCTCCACTCAGCAGTGCCGAGTTGCAGGAAAATGTACTGCGCCATGGGCGGGGAGCTTACGAGGAAATTGTGCCGCTTCAGTGCGAGGGAGATGGGCCGATCCTGTTTTGCCTCCACCCCGCCTCCGGTGATGTCGCGATGTTCAGCAAGTTGGTGACCGGCGTAGGAGCCAAGTGCCGTATTGTCGGGATCAAGGCCAGAGGCTTTCTGACGAAGAAGCCACTTTGTGACGATGCGGAAGAGATGGCGCGGTATTATGCCGAGATCATCCAGGCAGTGGATCCTGTCGGTCCCTATCACTTGATGGGCGCATCGATGGGAGGGGTGGCCGCTTACGCAGTTGCAAGAGTGCTGCAGCAAGCCGGCAAGCATGTGAAGTCGGTCTTCATGCTCGAAACACCCCTCATAACGCGGGAGAAGGATCAGGATATCTTCTCGCTGGACGAGGTGCAGAATTGGCTGACAAATGCCAATTTCCTGATGATCGCCATGCTTCATCTCGATCCGGCCTTTCGGCAACGCAAGAAGGCGGGCGAGGTGAAATGGGCGGATCTTGTCATCACCACGCCCGAGTTGACGGCAACCGATAGCGAAGACATCGACCTCGGCACGATCGAAGATCGTCTGGTCGAACGGATCGTCCATCGAGGGGTCCGGCAGTCGCCGGATATCCTGCGCCTGCGGCTGCGCTCCATGTCGGAAACGCACCGGAATAACCTGCGCTGCATGCGGGAATATCGCTGGCAGCCTCTGTCTCGGCCAGACGAGGTGGAGATCCTGATGTTCCGAACGGAATCCGCCAAGGCCACGTCCGACGAGGTCTATAATCCCAACTATCTTCATAAGCTGCAACTGGACCTCGGTTCGATGATCCCATTGCTGGACACCTGGACGGAGAAAATGCCCCAGGTAAAAACCGTGATTGCGGACGGCAAGGATCATTTTGAACTGTGCAATCACAGCATCGGTAGCGAGCAAGTCATCGGCCCAATACTGGCTTCCATGAATCGCCAAGCCAAATTGAAGCGGGATGTGCAAGAGGCACTGCCTGCAAAGATCTCGAAGGAGCGGGTCAGTTCGGGGGGAGCCGATTTCGCACCGGTAATCTCGATTGCCGAACCTGGCCCCGCCATCAGGTCAACCACTCCGGACGATGGCTTTAAGGTTGCCGTCATCGGCATGTCTGCTCGTTTCCCCGGTGCGGAAAACGTCGACGCGTTCTGGCGCGAATTGTCGGCCGGAAGGAGCCTACTGCAACCTTATCCCACCGACCGTTTCGTGGCACCGAACCCGGAGGACGAGGCGCCTGAATATGGCTGCTTGTTCGAACGGATCGACGGTTTCGACCATGCGTTCTTCCACATAAGTCCGAACGAAGCGCAACTGATGGAGCCCAGCGAGCGGCTGTTCCTGCAGGAAGCCTGGCGTGCGGTGGAAGATGCAGGCCTGGTGCCGGACAGGCTTGCGGGTTCCCATTGGGGCGTGTTTGCCGGCAGCGGCGGCGACTATAGTCTGCATGTACAAAATGTTCTTGGAATAGCGCCGCATGTGTCGCAGTCGACGCTTCCCGGGCGTGTTGCCTATCACCTCAATCTGAACGGCCCGACGGTTTCCATAGACGCCGGCTGCGCCTCCTCGTTGATGGCGGTCAAGCATGCCTGCGACAGCCTGAAACTCCGCCAATGCAACGTCGCGATCGCTGGTGGTGCGATGGTGTATTCCACCCGGAATCTGATCTCCACCAGCCACTACTATCGGCTGTTAAGTAAGGGAAGCCGGGTCAACGGTCTCGGCGCCGAGGCGCGCGGCATGTTGCCCGGGGAGGCCGTCGCTGCGGTCGTTCTCAAGTCTCTGAAGGAGGCGGTGCGAGATGACGATCGCATATATGCCGTCATTGACGCCTGGGGCAGCAATCATAACGGCCGGACGCAGGGTATCGCGGCACCCAGCGGGGCGGCGCAGGCCGAGTTGCTGTCGTCGACCTACCGGCAGTTCGGTATAGACGCCAATTCATTGGATTTCTTCGAGGCCAATGCCAGCGGATCACCGCTGGGCGATAAGGTCGAGTTGCAGGGATTGAAGAAAGTGTTCAATCAGCGCCCGGAGCGGAGCATTGCCCTGGGCACGGTCGAGAACAATGTCGGACACTCCTTTGCCGCATCCGGCATGGCTCATCTGCTGAAAACCATCCTGGCACTGCATCATGAAGTCATCCCCGCAACTCCAAATGTCGACCCCGACAACTCGATCTTGGGGAAGGAGCCGGGTCCCTTCTACATCAATAGCCAAGCACAGCCTTGGCCGCGGCGACCCGAAGTGCGCCGAGCCGGGGTAAGCTCCTACAGCGCCACCGGCATCAATACCCATCTCGTGATCTCGGACTGGTTACCACCACTGTCTTCTACGATCGATCAGGGATCGGCGGGACCGGTGCTCATGGCGATCTCGGCGCACACGCCTGAAGCTCTGTATCAGCGCTGCCACGATCTTCTCGCGTACTTGACCGGCAAGGCCGACAAGCCGCTCTCCCTCAGGCAGTTGTCGGCCAACCTGCTCTCGCGGCGCCATCATCAGCGCTACCGCTATGCCGTGTTGGCTCGCGACAAAGCACATTTCGCGGAGTTGCTCGAATGCATTCTTTCGCAAAAAGCGGATCCGAATATCCTTTGCAATATTGCCCCGGCAACAAGCGGGGGTGAGGCCGATGCACGAACGATCACGCTCGATGAATCGGATCGGTCGAGATTTCGGCAGGCGGCGCGAAAGGGTGCTGCCGATTGGCAGACAGTCCCCTTCGACCAGGCGGCACTGTGGTTCGTTCATGGGATCGAATTTGACGCGAGAGGCTTCTTCCGCGCCGAGGAACTCGTGCCGCTCTCGCTCCCCGGCTATCCGTTTACCGATACGCGCAGCTGGTTGCTCCCTGACGTGGCGGCTGCTTCCACCGAGCAGGCTTCCCCGACCGTTGAAGGACCGAGGGACTGGCTGTTGCAACAGGTCGCGAAGATCACTGGCAATCGTTGGCAAGAATTGCGCCTGGATACGGGCTGGAATGCGATGGGTTTCGACTCGTTAATGAGTATCCGATTTGTGTCGCTGATCAACGAGCAGACCGAAGCCAATGTCCAATTGGTGGACCTGCTCGATAGGGAGACACCGGGGGAATTGCTCGATTATCTGACTGAGTTGGAGGCGTTCTCCCGGCCAGAGCATGCATTGCAGAAATCAGAGGAAGCAACATCGCAGCTGCTGCCTTCTATACAATATCCTTGGTTCGAGAGCCGCTTGGGCAGTCTGCCGCGCACCATCGGTGTCACCAGCTTTGCCCTGGAGGCTTCGGCATCTGATCTGGATCAAGAGGAACGGCAGTATGTCATATCCGACGTGCTTGCCAGCGGCATCGCGATCTTCCGCGATATCGACAAGGTGGTGCTGATTGCTCCACAAACTGTCGATATCGATGACCAATTGGGATGGTCCTCAAAGGAAGTCCTGAACGCCAGCTTCAATTCCCTGATCCCCGGTCGCCTTTGGGTGCCGATTTCCCAGGAACAGGAACGGAATTTGTACATCACGGAAGAGATGAAGAGTACCGCCTGGAACGTCTTTCATATCTTCCGCTTGCAGGCTGTCGATGTCGACCTTCCGCGTCTCCAACATGCATTGACCCTGCTGGCAAGGCGGCAGGACCTGTTGCGGACGCGCTACTGCAAGTTTGGCGATGTCCATTCGCAATGCATTTCCGAGCTGGTTTGCGTGTCCCTGGATTATATATCCATGCCCGGTTCCGAGGCTTTCTATCAGTTCATCCAAGGTCAACGCTCCCATCAACTGCTGGAGGCGGACGGCAGCACTCCGATCAAAATGTGGCTGACCGAGACAGACGGAACTTTCTATCTTGGTCTGGTAGCCCACCATGCTCATGCAGACGCATTCACGTCCGGTCTGCTTTTCTCGCAACTGATGGAGATCTATCAGGCGCTCACGGAACAATCCGATACACAGGCAGATCCGGAGCGCGAACTGGAGCAATACTGGCTTTACGCACTGCAGCAGTACGACACTTCGGTCTTTGGCGCCAAGGAGCAAGAGGAATACTGGCGCGACAAGCTAGACGGCGTGGATGTGGCAATGCGGCTCCCCTATCGGGAGCACTCCGAAGCCGCGCCATCATCACGCAAGCTGGCGGCCAATCACATCAGTCCGGTTTCCAAGTCCCTCAACGACAGCATTGCAAATCTGAACAGGCAGCACGGAATTTCCTACACACAATTGTTCGCTGCCGTCATCGTCGTCATCCTTCAGAGGTTCCTCGGCAATCGCAGGCCGGTTCTTCAGGTCGTTCACAATCACAGGGATCGGGCTTCGCTCGCTGCGTGCCTGGGGGATTTCTCGAACATCGCCCTCATACCGTTCCAGCTGAAAGAACATCAGAGCGTGATCGAGTTCCTGAGCGACGTACGCAAGACATTGTTGGATGCCTTGCAGAATTCCAAGGTGCAATTCAAACAGCTGATGGAAATCGCCGGTCTCGATGGCTATCCGGAGTTTTGCGATATGCGCGGCGACATCATCCTGGACAGTGCCGACATAGACACCGCTAATGTGAATATCGCCGGCGAACATGGCGCCTCAGCCTATATGGACGCCGTGTTGGAGCAGCGCAAAATCCATTTTCTCGAGCAGTCTCTTGCCTCGATATTCTTTCAGTTCCTGAAGCTCGATGGCCGCCTGTACATCTTCCATTCCTACGATCAGGCGTCGTTCGAACATGAAACCATGCAGAAGTTTCTACATCTGATCGTGGACTTTGCCGATGCGATGCTGCGGGACCTGAACAGGCCGGTGTCCGATCTGGTCACGGAATTTGAACAGCGGGCCGCTGAGATCGCGCCTGATGTTAGCGAGCCCCCGGATAATTCCCAGATCACAGATGGGCGGCAGAGGGGCATTATCGATTTGCTGGAACGGCTCAATCGTGGCGACATCTCCATCGGTCAGCTGCACAGCTGGGTGTAGTGACCTGACGGAATCTCCCTCGATTACAGCTCCGGTGGAGTGACGTCGAGGAAAGCGTCGGCAGGCAGACCGGATACCTGCCGAGATAGCAAGGAAGCTTAACTGGCATCTTATTTCGCCGCGCTAGTCGGCGCGTGAGTAATCGCATGCCGATATACTCGTATAGATTGTTTTAATATTAAGTGACAAAATTAAAGGTTGCTTAATGGGCATGAGAACGGAGCAGTCCAATGAATGTGGTGAATAAGCCGATGACGCCCGAACATATTCAGCGCGGCTATGAGAAGGGGCAACTTACTCAAGCCGATGCCGAAAAAATGCTTCTGCAATATTATTCCGTTGCGGCCGACGCTCCTCTCTCGCAAAATCAGCAAGGCATCTGGTCCCGACAGGCGTTGTTTCCCGCGGATCCCTTGTACAATGTGACCGTTGCCTGCGTTGTCGGAGACAATTTCGACAAACACTGCTTCCGTCGCGCGTGTCAGCGCTTCTTGAACAGCAATCAGGTACTGAACACCCATATTTCCTTTGGTGGTGGTGAAGTATTGCAGCGGATCAATGCCCGCCAGGAGATGCCATGGCAGGAAATTGATCTGGACGGCGAGTTGCCGGAATGCCTGGATCAGATCAAGCAAGACGCGCAAACCCCATTTTCAATCGATGACGGCGCTCTTTATCGCATCAATGTCTATTCACTGAACTCCGGCCGATATGTCGTGCTGCTGGCCGCTCATCATATCATCTGCGACGGCAGTTCGATCAGCCTGTGGCTGTCGACGATCTGGCAGGATTATCGTTCTCTTCTGCAGGGCCGGTCATTGCCGTGGCAGGAGACGCATTCGAATTTCTTTGATTTCGTGAAATTCGAATCCGAATACATGAATTCGCCGGCAGGGCACAAAAGCCTATCCTTTTGGAAAAACCAATGCGCCGACGGCCTGCTGCCGTTGGACGAGCGGCTCGAGCTGGCCCTCGGGTCAGAGGATGCGTCGGTTTTCGCCACCGACAAGATCAGTTTTGAGATAAAAGGCGATCTTGCCGATCGATTGCTCAATTTCCGGGAAACCAAGAAATACAGGGCCTCCACGGTGCTCATGGCGACGTTCATGCTGGCTCTTTCGGCATGGCGCGGCAAGCAACGTTTCACCATCGGATTGCCGACGTTGGGGCGGCCTAGAAAAGAGTTTCAGCTAACCCTCGGCAACTTCGTCAATATGATGCCGGTCGCCTGTGACATCGATCCAGCGCTGCCCTTCTCCAAGTGGCTCAAGGCGTGTCATCGCTATGTCTACCAGGGGCTCGATCATTCCTATCCCTTCGCCAGCTTGCTGCGTGCGATCGCGCAGGACAATGGCCGGCGCGCGGGGCTGCAGGCTGTCTTTACGTATCAAAAATTTGACGCGGCCGTGGACATACAGGGCCTGCCGGAAAAAGTCGCAGATGTCATCGAGATCTCGTTCCTGGACGAGATCTATCAGAGGGACGAATACCCCGTAACCTGCGAGGTATTCGAGCTGGAGGGCGCCTGGAAGGTCAACATCAAGTATAAGACCGGCATCATTGACAAGCAAGACGCGCTGTCATTGCGAAGAGCCCTGGTGTCCGTTCTCGACAATGTGCTGCTCCATCCGGAGGCTACCCTCGGCTCTCTGCTTCCTGTCGCGCAGGATATTGAGGATGAGCAGACGACCGCTCCTGCCTCCGATGGAATCTCATCGGATACCTCACCGAAGATCTCGTCGGCTACGGTCCATCAATACGACAGTTTGGACCAGCGTTTTTCACGGCAATGCGCTCTTGCGACAACATCGACCGCGCTGACCTACAAATCTCGTGACGTGAGCTATTCGGAGCTGGAGCGTGACAGCAGCATACTTGCATCATGCCTGGTAGCCCGTGGGGTCAAGCCCGGAGATCTGGTGCTTTTGTGCATGGGGCCGTCTCCGGATCTCATCAAGGGAATCCTCGGCATACTGAAAGCGGGCGCAGCCTATGTGCCGCTCGATCCTTCGTCTCCTCAACAGCGTCTCGATTATATCCGCGAGGATTGTGGAGCCCGCTTCGCGGTGACCAATTCAGAATACGAGGGGCTGGTCGCGCAGGTCGAAAATTGCGTTGTGGTGGACCGTGATTGGCGCGCGATCGCAAAGGCGGAGCGAGCTCATGTACTCCCGTTACCAAGGGCGAAGCCGGAAGATCTCGCCTACGTCATCTATACCTCCGGCACCACGGGGCATCCCAAGGGCGTCATGGTCGAGCATGGCAATGTCCTGCGCCTTTTCGACCAGACCAACCACTGGTTCGCATTCGACGGCAACGACGTTTGGACTCTGTTCCATTCGCCCGCCTTCGACTTCTCCGTATGGGAGATATGGGGCGCGCTGCTCTATGGCGGACGGCTGGTCATTCTGGATGCGGAGCAGCGGCGGGACACGGACGCGCTGCTGGACTTGCTGATCGATGAAAAGGTCACTGTCTTCAATCAGACGCCAGCGGCTTTCTATTCGGTCGTGCGGGCGGCGACAGAGAATGCCGCCGAGCGGATATTGCATCTGCGCTACATCATCTTCGGCGGAGAGAAGCTCGATTTTTCCCAGCTGACGCCTTGGATGGATCTCTACGGCGACCAGAGCCCCCGGCTCATCAATATGTACGGCATCACCGAAACGACCGTGCATGTGACCTATTGCCCGGTGACCCAGGAGAGGTGCCGGAACGCAAGTGCGTCTCTCATTGGAAATCCCATACCCGACCTGGAAATCCATCTGTTCGACGAACGCATGGAGCAGGTCAAAAACGGTGAGACCGGAGAGATCTACGTTGGCGGCGCCGGGGTGGCTCGAGGCTATCTTAATAAGCCAGAACTTACGCAGCAGCGTTTCATTTCGCATCCCCGTAATAACGCGGAAAGACTGTACAAGACTGGAGATCTGGCACGCTATAGCGCGAACGGCGAACTGGAATACATAGGACGCAACGACAGCCAGGTGAAAATACGCGGCTTTCGCATTGAACTGGGCGAAATCGAAGCGTGTTTGAACCAACACCCGCAGGTGGCCAATTGCGCCGTGGTGGCGCACGAACATGAGGGTGGCAACAAGCATCTTGTTGCCTATTGTTGCACCAGGCCGTCCCCGCCTGACACTTCGGTCGATTTGGACGCGTTGCGTCAGTTCATCAAGCAGCGGCTCCCCGACTACATGGTGCCGGCTTTTTTCGTCGAGCTGGATGAACTGCCCATCACCGGTAACGGCAAGGTCGATCGCCGGCAATTGAGCCTGAGGTCGATCGCTGTACCGTCCGAACCAAGTGCCGCTGCGGCAGCTTTGACAGAAACGCAGGAACGAATTCTGTGCCTTTGGCAGCGGGTGCTGAAGATTGCTCCCGCCCATATCGACCAGGGATTTTTCGAGGCGGGTGGAGACTCGATCTCGGTCGTTCTTCTGGCCCGAGCCCTCGAGCAGGAATTCCGGTGCCAGTTTCCGGCGGTCAATCTGTTCAAATACGCCAGTGTTCGCGAGATCGGCGATTACATCCAGACACTCGCGGACGGCGAAAAGGCGCAACTGCCCACGGCGGTTCCGCCTGTGGACGAGCGGGAGAGCGGGCCGGTATCCCCCATCATTCCGAACTACTACGAAGACAGTCTCGCCATTGTCGGCATTTCCTGTGAATTTCCAGGCGCAAAAGATCACCGTCAATTCTGGGAAAACATACTGGCCGGCGAGGAAAGCGCCGAGCATTTGTCTGGACGGGCGCTGGAAGAAGCAGGGGTCGAGCCATCATTGGCGGCACATCCGGACTATGTGCCGGTGCGCTTCACTATCCCCGACAAATATGCCTTCGATGCCGAGTTCTTCGGGCTTTCCGCCAAGGTTGCCGAGTTTGCCGATCCGCAGTCGCGTCAGTTGCTGATGCATGCGTGGAAAGCCATCGAGGATGCAGGCTACGCCCCTGAGCAGTTGGAGAGCGCGGGTGTCTTTGTTGCCACCGGCAACAGCGGCTATCAGACATTGCTGGATACTGCCGAGGATATCGAGCAGAACGACCGCTATCTGGCCTATGTGATGTCCCAAGGGGGCTCCACGGCTGCATTGATTTCCTATCACCTGGGATTGACCGGCCCCAGCATGCATATCGGCACGAACTGCTCATCCTCGCTTGTGGCGATGGATGCTGCGTTCAAGAGCTTGCGGTCGGGTGAATGCCGCTATGCCCTGGTCGGAGCATCGACCCTCTTCCCTCATCCCAATGCGGGCTTTCTCTATCAACCCGGCCTCAATTTCTCCAGCACCGGCCGTTGCCGCACCTTTGATGCCGAAGCTGACGGCATGATGGCCGGCGAAGGCGTGGCAGTGGTGGTCCTGAAGAACGCACGGCAGGCCGTGGAGGATGGCGACTCGATTTACGCCGTGCTGCGCAGCGTGGCGGTCAACAATGATGGGCGCCAGAAGAGCGGGTTCTATGCGCCAAGCGTGCAGGGGCAGAGCAAGGTCATCCAGTTGGCGCTGGATAGAGCGCCGGGGGTAAGCGCGGACTCCATTGCCTACGTCGAGGCCCACGGAACCGGCACTCGCCTGGGAGATCCCGCGGAGGTCATGGCCATAAACGAGGTTTACAGCCGCCATGCCGATGCGAAGCAATTCTGTGCCATTGGATCGGTGAAGCCCAATGTCGGTCACCTGGACACGGCGGCCGGACTTGCCGGATGCATCAAGTTGGCCATGGCGCTCAAGCACCGGACGATTCCACCATCGATCAACGTGGAGACTCCCAATCCGTCCATCGACTGGAAGGGGTCGTGTTTCTATGTCCCTCAGAACGCTTCGCAATGGCCCGAACACACCCAGCCGCCGCGAGCCGCACTCAGCTCCTTTGGCCTGGGCGGAACGAACGCGCACGCGATCATGGAAGCTTATTCGGCGGTACTTCCCGTACCCGGTGCTGCGACTTTGGAACGGGGTGAACCGCCCAAGAGCATGCTCGTCCTGTCGTCCAGGGAGCCGCATCTGCTCCCGGCCATGGCGCACAGCCTATTGTCCTTCCTGAACGATCAGCCGCATCTGCCGCTGAGTTCCGTCGCTCATACTCTTCACCTTGGCCGGAAGGCCATGCGCCATCGCCTGGCGGTCGTTGGGTCTGATGTGGAAGCGGCATGTGCGCTGTTGAGCCATTACGTCGAAAAGGGAAGTGACGCAGGCAATGTCACCCTACCCAACGGCTTGTATCTCTCGAGGCCGGAGGATCGCGCCGAGACGGCCCTCGGTGGTTCTCCCGCGCAGATCGAAGCTTATTTGGCGGATCGTGACCTGATGGGTCTCGCCGAGCGCTGGGTCGATGGGCAGGATATACCGTGGCAGAAACTCTATTGCGGGCAATCGATACGCCGAGTGAGCCTGCCCACCTATCCTTTCTCGCGACGCCGGTTCTCCATTGATAAAAGCGAGAGTGGCTATCGTCCGAAGAGCACTAAAGCCGGTTTGTCGAGCGTTGACGGCGGAAAGCCTCCAAAGCTGCTGGCCCAGGTTCAGAACGAGAGTGTCCAGCAAGTTCAATTTCAGTTGTCCGGCAAGGATTTCTATCTGCGAGATCACCTCGTTGATGGAGCCGCGGTGTTGCCTGCGGTTATGACGTTCGAACTCGCGCGGGCAGCGGCCATGTCCACCGCGTTCTCGCCTGAGAGGCATTCCTTGTGCTTTGAACGCGTGGCGTGGTTGCGTCCGGTGATTTGCAGAGATGCGGCGGTTTCTCTGACCATCGATCTGCCGTCTCATCGATTCGGTCAGGAATTGCAGCCATCCGGCGCTTTTTCTGTCAGCGGAGCTGACCCCGAAACCGGCGAGCAGGTGGTTTTCAGCGAAGGCCACATCGCATTCAAGCCGACCGAGCAGATGCGGCTTGCATACCAGCAAAGCGGCGAACATTCCGTATCCCCGGTGGAGTTGCAACAGCGCTTGGCCGGCAATCGCATCGACGGGCCGCAATTCTATCGCTGGCTCGAGGCGGGTCGCGTGCAATATGGCCCGGCTTATAAGGGTCTTGTAGAGGCGGGGTGGACCAGCCGCGAGCTCTACGCGCATGTGCGCCTTCCAAATTCCACGTCACAGTCCCTGACCGATTTTCCGTTGCATCCAGCCCTTCTCGACTGCGCATTGCAGGCGAGTGTCATTCTTGAGACTGCCAGGCAGTGCGGCGGGAATCCCGCCGGATGGCCATCGGCCGCGCAAGTGCAGCAAAAGCTTCCGTTCTGCGTGGAGCAACTGGAGGTCTTGGCCCCGCTCGAACCGGAGGTGTGGCTTTGGGTACGCGGCAGCGAGGTGGCTGAGACCTCACGGGAGGCACGCTATGACATTCATATCTATGGCCGATCCGGATCATTGCTCGTTGCTATCAGTGGCTTTGTAACCCGCGCCTTCCCACATAAGTCAGGCGTGCAGAGACCGGCCGCGCTGCAGGCTTTGCATTCGGATGTAATCACCGGAACGCCGTCCATCATTCCCGCCAGCGGGAGCACTGCCGGAACGGGGCTGACGGCGGGAGATCACGTTAAGACGCTTTCGGCCAGATGGACGCCACTGGAGAGTGGCCGCCAGTCACCTAGCTCGTCCACTCCAGTCATTCTGATCGGCCTCGCTGATACGTCTTCACCGGATCTGGACGCGCTTTTGGCTGGTCGCGTCGCTCGATACTTCTCCCTCCGGCAAGATCCCGCCGGGCAGGACCTGTCGGCGCTTCCGGCAAATTCGGACGTCATATTCGCTCTGCCCGCAACCACCTCCGACCGGGTGGAGGGCCTGGATCTTATCACGGCGCAGCAGGTGGGCGTGACTGCGGTATTCCGGTGGATCAAGGCCCTCATCAGTCATGGATTCGAGCAGAGGGACCTGAATTGCACGTTCCTTGTCGAGAGAACCCAGAACGTTCTGAATGGCGAAACGGTCAGTCCTGCCCATGCCAGCCTCATCGGTTTCGCACAGAGCTTGGCCGGCGAATACGGACACTGGCGAGTGAGGGTACTGGATGTCGAGGCGCTGGCCAAACTTCCAGCACCGGCCTTCTGGCCGGAGGCGGAGGACGAGGACGAGGTGCTCTTCGCGTGGCGTCAGCGGCAATGGTACAGCCGCCAGCTTGTCGAGGTGAGCGCTCCAGAACCCCGCCCGACATTATACAGGCATGGAGGATATTATCTCGTACTCGGTGGCGCCGGTGGTATCGGCCAAGCCTGGACCGAATACATGATCAGGCATTATCGAGCAAAGGTGATCTGGTTGGGTCGCAAACCCCAGGATGGGCAGATCGGCGATGCGATCCGGCGTTTGGGCGCACTTGGCCCCGAGCCCATCTATCTGCAGGCGGACGCGACCGATCTCGCATCATTGCAGCAGGTGCGGCAGGCACTGGGCAGTCGGGGGATCCGGCAGCTGCACGGTATCGTTCATTCGGCCCTGGTGCTCGAAGACCAGAGCATCGCCAATATGTCCGAGGCTCAGTTCGCTAAGGCGCTAGATGCCAAGGTGAGCACATCGGTGCATCTGGCAAGTGTATTCGGAAGCTACGACCTGGATTTTGCGCTGTTTTTCTCCGGAACGATTTCCTTTGTCAAAGCGCCTGGGCAATCCAACTACGCTGCCGGCAGTAGTTTCCAGGACGCCTTCGTCATGGCCATGGCGCAGCAATGGAGCTGCACGGTCAAGCTCATGCAATGGGGCTACTGGGGGAGTATCGGAATTGTCGCGAAGCCCCACTATCGGGATCGCATGATGTCGGCCGGCATCGGTTCATTGGAACCGGAGCCAGCATTGGCCCGCCTCGCGACCTTCATGCAAGACAACGGCATTCAGCAAATGGCCGTCGAAGGAAAATTGCCTGCGATTGGCGAGAAATTCGTGAAGGTATCAGCGACAGCTGGAAAGCCTCAGCCGTTAACGGGCTACGCAGATCAGGTCCCTGCCGCCGGCTATGGGCCACATTGGAAGATGGCGCCCAGTTCTTTGCTGCTGCGGGTGGACGGCTTGCGGGAATATAACGGCCTGCGCGATCCGGTAGTTGAGCGTGCTGCTCTACTGAAGGTTCGACAGGTACTCAGCGATCTCGATGTGCTGCCCCTCGGTCGCAACCATGATGGTCGGTATGTCACCGGTCCGGGCAGCCGGCTGAGCGCGAACTATCAGCGCTGGTATCAGGAGACGTGCCGCCAGCTGCAAAGCTACGGCCTGCTGGATGACACCGACAGCCAGCGTTCGCCAGCGGGTAGCGGCGGTGTCGGCGAGTGGGAGCGGGTCCGCGATATCCGTCAGTCAACGCCGAGTGTGCGCGCCGGCATCGACCTGATGGATGTCTGCCTGCAGCATCTGCCTTCCATTCTGCGGGGAGAGACGGCGGCCACTACCGTCATGTTCCCCGAGTCCTCCATGCGCCTGGTGGAAAACGTCCATCGCAACCATCCCATCGCCGACTATTTCAACGAAGGGGTCGCGGAAGCAGTCGTGGACTACGTTCGCTACAGGGTTGCCTCGAAAGGCGGCAGGCCTCTGCGCATACTCGAGATTGGCGCAGGCACGGGCGGCACGAGCTCCAAGGTGTTGCCGCAGCTTCTGCCTTGGAAAGACAATATCGAGGAGTACTGCTACACTGACCTTTCAAAGTCCTTCCTATTCTATGCCCAGGATACGTATGGACCGGATGCGCCTTTCCTGAGAACCGAAATCCTCAATATCGAGGAACCGGTTACAGCAAGCCATCCCCATGCCGACAAGCTCGGCTCCTACGACATTGTCATCGCCGCCAATGTCCTGCATGCCACCCGAAACATCCTGCAGACCATGCGAAACGTCTATGCGTTCATGCGCACGGATGGGGCGTTGGTTCTCAATGAGATGAGCCAGAACGGTGCGTTCTCTCACCTAACTTTCGGCTTGCTGGAGGGATGGTGGCTGTATGACGACGAAAACGTGCGGATTCCCGGCTGCCCGGGGCTGTTCCCGGAACAATGGAAAGAGGAGCTGCTACGCAGCGGCTTCACGGATGTGCACTATCCACTGGACGGTGCGCTGCCTCTCGGGCAGCAGATCATCGTCGCGCTACGCGGTGAGAGCTTTCCATCGCCGGCAGAGCGTTCTTGCGGATCATCTCTGGATCAGCGGGATGGCGGGCACGGCGAGAGTTCCCCCGCATCTAGCGAAAGCCTCATGGCCACCGTGATCGGTCTTCTCGCACAGGTACTGCGAGTGGATGCGGCAAGTATTGATAGTGAAAAGAGCTTTTCAGATATCGGCCTGGATTCCATTCTGGCGATCCAGCTCACCAATCGCCTGAACGAGCGATTTGGCATCAAGTTGAGCACCATTGAGTTGTTTGATCACAATACGCCGGTTCGCCTGAGTGCCCATCTGATAGATCGGCATCGTGTCTCTGCCCCTGCCCCCTCGGCAAAGGTGACCGAGCAACCGGCAGCCCTTGCGCCAGAAACGCCCCGGCAATTCGCCGACGTCTGCGTCGGACTAGAGCAGATCAGCGGAGAGCTGCTGGAGCAGGTGGCCGAGGTCCTGCGTCTGAAAGCAGAGGCCATAGACCTGCAGAGGAGTTTTGCGGACTACGGCGTAGATTCGATCATTGGCGTGCAACTGGTCAACAGGATCAATAAGCGCCTCGGTCTGCGCCTCGCCACGACCGTCATTTTCGACTTCAACACTGCGGAGAAGCTGGCTGCCTATCTGTATGCGACGCATGGAAACGAGATAGTGCTGAAAGGTCCAAGAGAACTTCAGCGCCAGGTCAATATCCTTCCGGTAGCGCAGACGGCCTCGTTCTTGCAAACCCTGCCCGGACAGGTGTCGATCGACGTCCAGGGAGTGCTTTTGGAGCAGGTGGCTGGCGTCCTGCGCCTGCGGCCGGATGACATCGATGCTCACAAGAGCTTTGCCGATTACGGCGTGGATTCGATCATTGGCGTGCAACTGGTCAATAGGGTCAACAAGCGCCTGGGCCTGCGTATCCCGACGACTGTCATTTTCGATCACAATACGGTGGACAGGCTGGCGGTTTACCTGAATGCCGAGCACGGTGCTGAAGTTGCCTCGTCCGTGGGTGGGTCTCAGGTGCAATCCGTCGATGAGAGCCAACCCGCTTTCCTGGCAACGTCCATCCGAGATGAGGGTGTGGATAGCATCGGGTGGAATAATCCGGCTGTGCCAGTGGAGGAGCGCGAGCTCGTCAGGGCCGTGCTGATCGAAGGTCCAGGAGATGTGGACGACCTTAAGATAACGACCGTCGCACCGCCTGGATTGGCGCCCCATCAGGTGCGCATCGCGGTCCGCGCCTTCTCGTTGAACTTCTCCGATCTGCTTTGCGCCCGTGGCCTCTATCCGAATATGCCGCCTTACCCCTTCGTTCCCGGAAATGAAGCGAGCGGCGTGGTGGTCGAGGTCGGGTCGGACGTGGTCTCGTTCAAGGTCGGCGATGCCGTTGTTTGCCTCAGCCATGGCTGCCATGCAACGCAGGTCGTCTGCTCAGAGAGCCAAGTCTTCGCCAAGCCCGATCATTGGTCGTTTGAGGAGGCCTGCGCGCTTCCGATCGTCGGTATCACCATGATCGATGCCTTCCGTAAGGCCGCACTGAAGCGTGGCGAGAAGATCCTGATTCAAACCGCGACCGGGGGCACCGGGCTCATCGCCCTGCAACTTGCCAAGCATTATGGAGCAGAAATCGTCGCCACCGCCGGCAGCGACGAAAAGCTGCAATATCTGCGCGGCCTCGGCGTTGAGCACCTGATCAACTACCGTACCCAGGACTTCTCCCAGGAAATCGCCCGTCTTAGCCCCGGAGGCGTGGATACGGTCATCAACACGCTGGGTGGCGACGCCCTGCAAAAAGGGCTGCGTAGTCTCGCGCCGGGCGGACGCTATGTCGAAATAGCCATGACATCCCTGAAGTCGGCCAAGAGCATCGACCTCTCATTGCTGTCCGACAACCAGATTTTCTACAGCGTGGACTTGGCGCGCCTGGGCGCCCGAACACCTGAAAAGATCACACAATATTGGGATGAGCTGGTCCGTCTCAGGGACGGCGGCATCATTCAGGCCACGATTTCCCATGTCGTCGATTTCGACAACTTCCGCAGCGCCTATCGTCAGCTCGCCGATCGTGGGAACATCGGCAAGGTTGTCGTCCGGGTTGATGAGCCAGCAGGCCGAGCATTCACGCGCTTCGATCTCCGGGAAAAGGAGGCCAGCGAAAAACTGCCTTCATTGCCCAGTCCGGCCCGGTCCGAACCTTCCGTGCCGCGCAGCGGCCCCTCGGTTCACGAGGATGACATTGCCATCATCGGCATGAGCGGCCGCTTTGCGCGCTCGCCTGATCTGGAAGCTTTCTGGACGCATCTGGCCTCCGGCACCAGTCTGATCACGCCGGTGACGCGTTGGGATCTGCAGAGTGGCAATGACGGCACTGAAGCGGAGCGTTGCAGTGCGGGCAGCTTCCTTGATGATCTTTCCTTGTTCGATCCGTTCTTTTTCAAGATTTCGGGCACCGAAGCCCGCTACATGGACCCGCAACAGCGTCTGTTTCTAGAGGAGGCTTGGAAGGCTCTCGAAGATGCTGGCTATGCCGGAGACCAGGTAAGACAGCAGCGCTGCGGCGTATATGTGGGCTGCGCTGGCGGTGACTACCAGCTGTGCTTCCCTGGCCCCGGAGAACAGACAGGCGACAATCGACGGCCGCCTCCTATCCAGTCCTACTGGGGGAACGCCGTATCGATCATCCCGGCTCGCATCTCATACTTCCTTGATCTCCATGGGCCCGCGGTGGCCATCGATACGGCATGCTCCAGTTCACTGGTGGCACTGCACATGGCCTGCTCGGCACTACGCAATGACGAGGTTTCCATGGCGCTGTGCGGTGGGGTGTTTGTCCAATGCACGGCCGGGTTCTACCAGCAGGCGCAACGCGCAGGCATGCTCTCGACCACTGGCAACTGCTATACTTTCGACGCCAGAGCGGATGGCTTCGTCCCGGGAGAAGGCGTGGGCGTCGTGGTGTTGAAGCGCCTGAAGGACGCCTTGGCGGATGGCGACCATATTGACGGTGTCATTCTGGCGTCCGGCATCAATCAGGACGGAAATACCAACGGCATCACCGCTCCCAGCGCCAAGTCGCAGGAGCGTCTGGAGCGCGAGGTCTACGATCGCTTCAAGATAAATCCTCGCGACCTGCAAATGGTCGAAGCTCACGGTACCGGCACCTCCCTTGGCGATCCGATCGAGTTCAGCGCCTTGACCAATGCTTTCGGCCAATACACGTCCGATCGCCACTTTTGCTCGATCGGTTCGGTGAAAACCAACATCGGCCATACGACGACCGCCGCAGGTATCGCGGGCGTATTGAAGATCTTGTTGGCCCTGCGTCACCGCCAATTGCCGCCGTCATGCAATTTCGAGCAAGGCAACGGGGAAATCGATTTCGACAGCAGTCCGTTCTACGTCAACACGCAGCTTCGTCCCTGGCATGTGGAGGCCGGGAAGCGTCGCATGGCAGCGGTCAGTTCCTTCGGCTTCAGCGGTACCAACGCGCACGCGGTGATCGCCGAGGGTCCCCCGGCTGATTCCGTGGCGCATGAGCAGGGCAAGGTATTGCTTGTCCTGTCGGCACAGACCCGGGAGCAGTTGAACGAACATCTGGCCCAGATGGCGACTTTCCTGTCGGGTGCGGAACAGCGCAATGTGTCTGTGACAGATATCGGCTTTACGCTGGCCCAAGGGCGCCGCCATATGCGCTACCGTTGGGCCTGCGTCGCCGGCAGCATCGAGGAATTTGAGGCCTATTGCCGGCTTGGCGTGCCGGAGACGGCTACGGACGCTACCGAAACATCCCCGACAAGGGTCATGTACGGCGACGGATCGAAGCCGGTCGCTGGACAGAAGAAGGATGCGTTCGAGAGCCGTCCGCTGGATCTGGCGGATTGGGCGCGTCGCTACGTGGCGGGCGGCCAGCTCGATGCTTGCATATGGGAAGGCCAGCCGTGCCATAGAGTCAGTTTGCCCACCTATCCCTTTGCGCGGGAATCCTATTGGGTTGACACGCAGCCGAAAACGGTCGCTGGGCCGTCAAACCCTTGGCCGCCTTTGAAGCCGGTCGTTGATGGACAGGGACATGATTTCAGTTTTGCTCAACGACTGACCGGACGGGAGCCATTTCTGAGGGACCATAGGGTCCACGGCGAGCCCTGGTTGCCGGCCGTCGTCTATTGGGAAATGCTGCGCTGGTCGGTTTTGCAAACCGCGCAGGCTCTCTCCGGAGACACCCATGTGGTGCTGCGGAACGTCATCTGGCAACGGGCGCTCACCCTTGGCGCAGGGCAGAGAGAGGTTTTCCTGCATCTGGATCGTGACGAGAAGCCGCCGCAAGACGGTGATACACCGCTCCAGCGTTTCAAATTCGTCATCGAAAGCCGGCCGGCTGATCTGTCGGCCCAGGTCACGGCTTGCGAGAGACATTGCAGCGGACAGGTGGAACTCGTACGGGCAGATGGCTCCGCGTCCTTCAGCGTCCTTAATCCTTCGGCATTCTGCAAGCAGGCGGAGGAGATTGCTGTCTCTGATTGCTATCGGAAATTCAAGGAACTCGGCATCGAGTTCGGCCCGAGCCAACAGGGGCTGAAGAAGCTGTTCCGTTGGCGCGGCCAGGTCCTGGCGCAAATCGAGCGTCCCGAGGGCATGAAGGGCGTGGATGCCGGCTACCAGCTATCCCCGACCCTGGCTGATGGTGTCCTGCAGGCCAATATCGGCAACATCATCGGCTTTGGGAACGAGCAGCTGCCAGTCCCTTATGCGATGGACAGCCTGACCATATTGGATGCCTTGCCTGACACTATCTGGGCCTGGATTTATCCGAGCCCGGACGAGCGGAATGAAGCGCGGCCGCTTTCGTCGAGCCGGAGCTATGACATTGAGGTTTTCGATGACAGCGGGCGTCTGCTGCTGATGGTGCGCGGCGGTCGATCAGCCCAGGCAAAGGCGCGCCGACATCTGCATCCGCTGGTTCACGAGCAGATAGGCGAAGGCACAGGGTGCTTCACCAACCTGTTCCAGGGCCAGGAGTTTTTTCTCCAGGGGCATCAGATCGCCAATGCGAAAATACTCCCTGCTGCATGCTACCTTGAAATGGCGCGCTTTGCAGGCGGCGTTCAAGGCGCGCCTGGCACGAGTGTCTTGCGGGATATCGTCTGGCTGACCCCCTATCAGGCGGCGGCCCACCCCGCTCCCATGACGATCCGGATTTCGGATGCTCCGGAGCAGGCTTGCCGGATCAGCAGCGGCAATGCTGAAGGCGACGGCGTCCTGCATTTCAGCGGCCGCTGGGGCCATCATGGCGCGCCAGTTTCCGACAATGTCATAGACGTCGCAGCAATCCAGCAGCGGACATCCGGACGCCTCGACCAGACGTCCTTGACTGGCCTCGTGGAGGCGGGCTCAAATTTCGACGAGCAGTTCCAGGTCATCAACTGGTTACAGTTCAACCAGGATGAAGCGCTCGC
The DNA here is from genome assembly GCF_058803745.1 of Rhizobium sp. GW821-FHT14E12. Classification (NCBI taxonomy): domain Bacteria; kingdom Pseudomonadati; phylum Pseudomonadota; class Alphaproteobacteria; order Hyphomicrobiales; family Rhizobiaceae; genus Rhizobium; species Rhizobium sp. GW821-FHT14E12. The sequence continues at coordinate 49,946 of NZ_JBXAPH010000013.1, read as the reverse complement.
CTATTACGAGCTGCCGGCCGGGCTTAGCGAGCCGTTCTACTGGCATCCGGGGATCCTCAGCGCCTCCTTTGGCGCGGTCGAGTTGTGGATCGCGGCCCAAGGGGAACAGGACGGACATCGCTTGCCCTATGGCATTGGCTCCTTGGTCGATCATGCAAGGCCGGAGGACCGCGGCTACATATGGGTAAAGCGGCACGCATCCGGCAAGGCTTCGGAATTCGCCGTCTACGATATTCATCTGTTGGATGAGCGTGGCCGCATCGCCACGGTCTTAAAGGAATATGCTGTCCGACCATGGTCAGACAAAGGACGGAAGGACTTCAATCATGGAGCAACTCAGCCCGCGACCACCAAAGGGTTGGTGACGGGCAGCTTGAACTGGGGTAAGGCGCCTGCACTTGCCTACCTGTCAAATGACGCCAGCGTCGACCGGCTTTTTGTTCTTCCGGAGCATGATGTTGGCCTGCAGAAAACGCTGCGCAGCCATGATCCCGCTGCTCGCTTCTGCAAACTATCGCTTATCGGCGAAAGCGGCGCCAAGCACTTGGAACAAGCCTACGGGCAGGTGTTCGACGCGATTAGAGAATTTGTCGAGACAGGGGGAACCCGCTCCAAGCATGTGTTGATGCTCTTGCCTGACACTCACGTCGAGAGTGTCACGGTCAGCCTGCAGGCGCTGCTGGCAACCGCCGCAATCGAATATAGCCGCTTGTCTGCTAAGACGATTTTCTATGCTCCCGAGGGGATGACCAGTGGGCTGACGTCCGCCTATCCCCGGCATCTCTGGCAGGAGGTGCTGAGCCTCGATATCGCCGAATCCGAGGTGCTGTTGTCGATCGAAGGGCAGCGGCGGGTGCGGCGTTTCAACCCGCGTGATCCGTCAACGAAGACAGGTGCCGCGCTTGTCGACGAGGGTGTCGGCATTCGCTCCGTCGCACCGGGCGATGTTGTCTGGCTGGTCGGGGGAATGGGTGGGATCGGACGACACGTCGCCCGCCATCTCGTCAACGGCGGAGCCACCCTCGTCGTCAGCGGTCGCAATTCCGAGCCAGCCGGCCTGTCGGAATTGCAGCGGATTGCACAGGGTGCTGGTGCCGTTCTCGACTACCTCCCGGTCGATATCGCCAACGCACAGGATGTGGAGCGGTCCGTGGCCCATATCCTGGCCACGTACGGTCGTCTCGACGGCATCATTCATAGCGCGGGCGTGGTCGAGGACGGCTATATGCGCCATGGCGCAGCCAAAGACGCATCGCCGATGTTCGCTTCAAAGATCCATGGCAGTCTGCACCTGGATCAGGCCACCCGGGCATTGAACCTCAAATTCTTCGTGGTGTTTTCGTCCCTTTCGGCCTTGGGCAGTCCGGGACAAGCGGCCTATGCGGTTGCCAACGCATTTCTCCATCAGTTTTCCGTCCAGCGAAACAGGCAGGTCAAGGAAGGAGTGCGCCAGGGAGGGACGTTGGCTATCGCCTGGCCGCTGTGGCTGGACGGCGGGATGGCCATGGCACCGGAGCGCCGGCGCATGATGCTGGAACAAACGGGGCTTGAGGCGCTCACCGTCCAGCAAGGCATCGAAATTGTTGCCACAGTTGTGTCTGGCTATTCCATTCCCGAGCCCGAAGACAGCGTATTGCTCGTGGCGCCGGGCGAAGAGCGGGACCGGATCGTCCATTCATTGATCACCCGTTTTGCCGGGCAAGCGCCATTCGAGAGAAACCAGGGACTGCGGCAGATTGCACAGGTGCACGAACGTCTGGTCCAAGCCGTCAACACCCCGCAAAAGGAGGCCGAAAACGTGGAAACTCATGTCCTCGCCGTATTGAAGGCCATCATTGCGAAACAGCAGACGATCGCCATCGAGAAGATGGATGCAGGTGCATTGTTTCTCGATCTTGGATATGATTCCATCAGCCTCATCGGCCTGGCGAGGGATCTCGGGACCCGTCTCGGGCTGACCCTGCAGCCGACATTATTCTTTGAATATCCTGTACTTGGTGAATTGAGCCGTTATCTCGCGGAGGAGCACGGTGACGCGCTGTTGGCCGCGCTGGTCGGTGAGCGCGATTGCGAAAGCGTGCAGGCATCTGGCGCCGATGTTGCATTAGGGGCCGAGGACGCTGGAGCCTACGTCCTTGCCGTGTTGAAGGCCGTCGTCGCCGAACAGCAGACGATCGCCGTCGAGAAAATGGATGCGGGCGCATTGTTTCTCGATCTTGGATATGACTCGATCAGCCTCATCAGCCTGGCGAGGGATCTCGGAACCCGTCTTGGCCTCGCCCTGCAGCCGACCTTGTTCTTTGAATATCCTGTTCTGGGTGAGTTGAGTTCGTATCTTGCGGAAGCGCATGCGGAAGCGCTGTCGGTCTTGCTGGCCGGCGAGAGTGCTTCCAAGCCGGAAGCCTTGACGTCGGATGAGCCACAGGGGGCTTCTCCAACGAAGCCCGGCCAACCCGAGGGCCTGCCGGTGGCGAGGGACGGGATTGCGATTATCGGCATGGACTGCCGCTTTCCAGGCTCGGAAAATCCCGAGGAGTTCTGGAGAAACCTGGCGGACAATCGCGATCTGATCGGTCTCGTGTCCGGACGGCGGCGTTTGCTCTGGGAGCAGCGTCAGGCGGAAGATGGTGTGGATGACGCGGCGTTGCTACCGGGCGGCTTTGTCAATGACATCGAGCTGTTCGACCCGCAGTTCTTCGGACTGACGCCAATGGAAGCCGAATTCATGGATCCGCAGTTCCGCATGTTTCTTCAGAGCGCCTGGCATGCTCTGGAAGATGCGGGATACAAGGTCAGCGATCTGGCGCGACGTCGCGTGGGCGTCTTCGTCGGCGTCACGACCGCTGACTACAGGGATCTCTGGCTGAAGCAGCCGGGAGCCGAAGCGGCAGCGCATCTGGGCCTGGCGCATTTCATGATCGCCAATCGCACCTCTTATCTGTTCGATTTGAGAGGTCCCAGCGAAGTTATCGATACGGCATGTTCCAGTTCTCTTGTAGCGATACATCGGGCCTGTGAGAGCCTGGTAAGCGGCAATTGCGAGATGGCGATCGTTGGCGGCGTCAACCTGATTGCCAATCCGGCGGTCACCGCCTCGGCCAGGGACGCCGGCATGTTGAGCGCCGACGGGCGTTGCAAGACCTTCGACAGCTCCGCCGATGGTTTTGGTCGAGGGGAAGGCGTCGGCGTCGTGGTATTGAAGCCGCTTTCGCGGGCTATCGCGGACGGCGACCACGTGGAGGCGGTCATCGCCGCCAGTGGGGAAAACCACGGGGGGCGCTCCAGCTCTCCTTCCGCGCCCAATCCCGACGCCCAGCGTCAATTGATCGTCGATACCTATCGGCGAGCCGTTATCGCTCCTTCGAGCATCAGCTACATGGAGGCTCACGGGACTGGAACGGTCCTTGGGGACCCGATCGAAGTAAAGGCACTGGTCAGGGCTTTCTCCGAGTTGAGCGAAGGGGAGCGGCCATCCGAGCCTCACTGCGCACTGGGCTCCGTTAAGGCGAATATCGGGCATCTCGAGGCCGCGGCGGGCATTTCAGCGCTCATTAAGGCTGTATTGATGCTGAAGCACCGGAAAATTCCGGGCAACGTCCATCTGAAGCAGCTCAACCCCTATCTCGAACTGGCTGGAGGCCCATTCTACCTTCCAACGCAAACCAGCGACTGGACAGCGCCGCATAGACGCGCCGGTATCAGCAGCTTCGGGCTTGGAGGTTCCAACGCTCACGTCGTCTTGGAACAGTCGCCTTCCGATACCTTCAGTTCTGAGAATGTCGCCATTGCGTCCGACGAGCGAACCTTTGCCATCGGACTGTCGGCCCGCCGCCCGGCGGAACTTAAAAAGATGGCCGACAATCTGCTGAAACTCTTGTCATCGGCGAATGCCGGCGCGCACGCGCAGTTATGCCTACAGGACCTGGCGTATACTTTATGCCACGGCCGTGAAGTGTTTCCGCAAAGGTTGGCATTTCTGGCCTCTAATCTTGCCGAAGTTCGAGACAAGCTGCAGCTTGTCTTGACGGAAGGTTCCGCCGTCGCGCTGACCGAGCATGGAATTGTCATCAGTCAGGACGATCGTGAGGCAGGCGACGGCAGGCAGGCGCCGCTTCTTGACGTACTTATCCGTGCTTATAACAATTATCCGCTGACCGAGAACGCGTTGACGGATCTGATCGCTTGGGGGCGGGGAAGCTCCGACAGCTGGGGTCAATTATCGGCCACCTCCGGCAAACGAATGAGCCTGCCCGCCTACCCCTTTGCCGGCAAAGCATATTGGTTGCCCGGCCCGCAGGCCGCCTTGGCGACGGTCAACTCGACCCCGAAAATCTCGTCCGAGCCTTTGATGGCGGCGAAGCTGTTGTCCGCTGTGGTGCTTAGGGAGGAGCCGGTTGACGCAGATAAAAAGGCCCCGGCGGGCGACTATGATGTGGATGCGCGAGAGCATCTCTTGCCGGTGGGTGAAGTCACGCTGGCTCCGGCATGGGAGCAGATCGCGGCGAGGACTGCCGAGCAAGCCGTGCACGATGCTTTGTGGGTACTGGGAGCCAGTGAGGAAGAGCTCCACGAATTGCAGCATAAGCATCCGGACTTGCAACATTTTGACGGCCTGACGGAGACATTCGCCACTGCACTTCGTTCGCGAGCGACAGACGGTGGCAGACCGTTACACCTGCTGTGGATGGGTACTAAGAACGATAATCCCGACTTGGCTGCCGATTATATCATCGACCGCCAGGAGCGGGGGATCATACCTCTGTTCAGGTTGGTCAAACTGCTGCTGGATGCCGGCTTCGAAGCGGTGCCGCTGGTGCTTACGGTGGTGACGCGGAATACGTATGCACTGAACCAGTGTGATCAAAATGATGTCTCCGATGCTGGCATCGTCGGTTTGACCGGTTGCCTGGCTCGTGAATATCCGCACTGGACTGTTCGCCTCTGGGATGTCGAGGGCTCGGGTCACGCGTATAGCGGTTTCCTCGGCGATTTGCCAAGGCATCTTGCGACAACCATTGATAGCAATGGTGACGTTCGTGTCTATCGTGACGGCCACTGGTATCGGCAGCGTCTCCTGAGTGTTGCCGATGGGAACGAAGCCAGCGCTCCTGTCTATCGCGAAGGCGGCGTATATCTGGTGATTGGCGGTGCCGGAGGGCTGGGGCGTACGTGGTCGCGACATCTTATCGAACACTTCGACGCACAAATCGTCTGGCTGGGACGGCGCCCTCTGAATGACGAGATACAGGCGCATCTGGACGAGCTTGCCGCCATCGGCAAGGGGAGCGTCACCTATATTCAAGCGGATGCCAGTGAACCGGCGGATATCGAACGCGCCTCCACACAGATCATGCATCGTTTTGGGGCGATCCACGGCCTCGTGCATACGGCCATTGCTTTGGCCGATCGAAGCCTCGCCGGGATGGGGGAGACCGAATTCCGCCTGGGTTATGAAACCAAGCTGAAGACATGCGTCAACCTGTTGCCGCTCCTCAATCGTCAGCCTTTGGATTTCGTCCTGTTCTTCTCGTCCCTGAACGCGTTTACGAGATCCGCCGGGCAAAGCAATTACGCTTCTGGCTGTGCTTTCTCTGACGTTTTCGCAAGGAAGCTCTCGGCCTCATTGAAGTGTCAGGCCAAGGTTATCAATTGGGGCTACTGGGGAGATGTCGGCATCGTCGCAAGCGAGCAGCATCGTGCGCGGGCACGGGCAGCTGGACTGGACTCCATCAGTGCGGAAGACGGTCTGCGGGCGATAGACCGCCTGCTTACCTATCCTGGCTCGCAATTGGCATATTTGAAGACCCTGAAGCCGATTGCATTTGCCCATTATGACGGCACCGGTCTGATCAGACAGTATTCCAGATCCATTCCGAGCCTTGCTGATGAAATGTCCGCCGATCCTTTGTCCGTTGTTCCGATCGACGTGGAGGCATTGACGCAGGCGACCATGAGGTTCCGGCGCCGTGCCGGCGACTTGGCTGGGCAGTTGCTGCTCGCGATCCTGCAAGATATCGGTCTGGCGCCGAAGATGGGCGTCGCGGTGAGCATGCACGCATTGATCGATCAGTTGCGACGCTATCACCCGGAGCAGGATTCCATCTATGTGAAATGGCTGGAACAGAGCCATCGCATGCTCCTTGCTGCGGACTATCTCGTGGGAACAGGCGACGATCTTTCCTGCCGGAAGTCAGGCGTCGCCAAAGCTGTCTTATGGCAGCAATGGTCACAACTTTTACGCGAATACGACCAAGAGCCGGGATATGTCGCGCAGCTTCAATTGCTGGAGCATTGCCTGCGAGGATTGAAAGACATCCTGTTGGGACAGAGCGCCGCCACGGATATCATCTTCCCTGACGGGAGTATGGAATTTGTCGAGGGTATCTACAAGGACAATGCCGTATCCGACTATTTCAACGCTGTGCAAATCGAGCGGATCGTTGCCTATGTCCAGGCGCGGATACGTCTCCAGCCCGATGTCCAGCTGCGGCTTCTGGAGGTCGGGGCCGGTACGGGGGGCACTTCATCTGGACTGCTGAAAAGGCTGGAACCTTGGCAGGAGAACATCGCCGAATATTGCTATACCGATATCTCCAAGGCGTTTCTCATTCATGGACAGACCCACTACGGAGAACGTTATCCTTTTGTCCGAACTCGGCTTTTCGATGCTACGAGGCCGCCGGCGGATCAAGGAATAGCTGAAAACCACTATGATGTCCTGCTGGCGACCAACGTCCTGCATGCGACGCCGTCCATACGCGAGACATTGCGTAATATCAAAGCCACCTTGCGACACTCTGGGATCGTCGTCGTCAACGAAGTAAGTGACATCAATCTGCTCGGCCACATTACTTTCGGACTGTTGCCAGGCTGGTGGCTGAGTTCGGATGCGGAACTGCGCCTTCCAGGAGGTCCGGCTCTGGCTCCCGAGGCCTGGGCGGCCATCGGCTCCAGCGAAGGGTTGGAAGCACTTGCCTTTCCGGCGCGGCAGCAGCATGGGCTTGGTCAGCAGATCTTTGTGCTGGAAAGCGATGGTCTCAATCGCAGCGTTCTGGGTGCGTCCCGGCAGGCGAAGGGCGATGCCGATACGCCGACCGAATTAAAACCGGCGCCCGTAAAGGCCGCTGCTATGGTCGTCTCCCTTTCCGACGAGGATCTTTCGAACCGCGCGATAGCATTCGTCCAACGGCTGGTCGCCGACACGCTGAAACTGGAACCGGAGGAGCTTGCCGTCGACGAGCATTTTCAGGCGCTGGGCCTGGACTCCATCCTCGTCGTGCAACTCACCAACCAACTGCGCCGTTACTTCGACAACATAACGAGCCCGCTACTGTTCAAGGTTCAAACCGTGCGGGCGCTAGCCGAGCATCTTCTCAAAAGCCAGCGACAGCGCTTACAAGAACATATCGCCGCCGAGGATGCCGTTGCGCGGGCCGACGCGCCGGCGGCGGCACGGACAATCGAAACTGTCGCAACGAGCATGGCCTTGGGGTCGGAGCATTCTGGCGACAGACATGAAAAGCAGTTGGCCGGCCAGAAGAAGGTCCCCGTCGACGTCTCCACCAATGACATTGCGATCATCGGATTGAGCTGCCGTTTTCCCCGATCCCCCGATCTAGCGAGCTTCTGGCGCAATCTGAGCGCTGGTGCGAATTGCATAAGCGAAGTTCCAGCGTCACGCTGGCGGTGGCAGGACTATTACGATCCGGAGCCTGGCAAGGACGGCAAGATCTACACGAAATGGGGCGGTTTCCTGGAGGAGATCGATCGCTTCGACCCCCTGTTTTTTCATATTTCTCCGAAAGACGCAGAAAGGATGGATCCCCAGGAGCGCTTGTTCCTGGAGGAAGCATATCGCGCAATCGAGGACGCAGGATATACGCCCCGCGGATTGAGCGAGGTCGGCAATGTCGGTGTATTTGTTGGGGCCAACAATGCTTCCTACAACAAGGGAGAGCCCAGTTTGTGGTCGATTGCCAATCGGGTATCTTATTGCTTGGACTTTTTCGGCCCAAGCTTGACCGTCGACACGGCTTGCTCGTCTTCACTGACTGCCCTGCACACGGCAGTGGAAAGCATTTGCTGCGGTTCCTGCGAGGTCGCCGTCGTCGGTGGTGTCAGCCTGATGGTGGATCCAGTCCATTTCCAGGCACTTTGCGCTATGACGATGTTGTCTCCTGGCAATCAGTGCAAAGCTTTTGGAGAAGGTGCCGACGGCTTTGTCGACGGCGAAGGTGTCGGAGCCATGATCGTCAAGCCGTTGGCAAAGGCGCTTGACGATGGTGACGCGATCTACGGTGTTATCAAAGGAACGGCGATAACCGCCGGAGGCAAGACGCACGGTTACACCGTACCCAATCCCGTCAAACAATCTGAAACCGTGCGGCGCGCCATGGCCCGCGCCGGGGTGACGCCGGCGGATATCAGCTATGTCGAGGCCCATGGCACGGGTACCGTGCTGGGCGACCCCATCGAAATCCAAGCGCTTAGCGATGTGTTCGGCGATTTCGGAAATGGACCGGATAAGAATACCGTCCGTTGCGCCATCGGCTCCGTCAAATCCAATATCGGCCACCTTGAAGGCGCGGCGGGGATTGCCGGCATCACGAAGGTACTGCTGCAATTGCGACACCGGCAGCTGGTACCGTCATTGCATGCGCGAGCTAGCAATCCCGAGATAGATTTCGGTCACACGCCATTTCGTGTGCAACAGCAGATGGGGGAGTGGACATCGTTTGCATCCGGCTCTGGGTCGTCTGCGAACGGGACACCCCGGATCGCAGGTATCTCGTCCTTTGGGGCAGGAGGAGCCAACGCGCATGTCATCATCGCGGAGGCGCCCGACGATCCGGGTGAGGACATTTCGCCCCTCGAGGGACGAGAGCCGCCACCCGTTATCCTCGTACTTTCGGCCAAGAGCGCAGACCGTCTGCGTCAAAAGGTGACGGATCTCAAAAGCCATCTCGATGGGCACGGCGTGGAGACATCGCTTCTCGACGTCGCATTCACGTTGCAGACGGGCCGCGAAGCGATGAACCACAGGGCCGCCTGGCTGGTCGGCGGAGTGAGAGATGCCGTGGAGCAGATGCAGTCTTGGCTGGCGAGCCTGCCCGATACCCGCGCGGAGATCAGATCGCACCTCAAGTATGACGGGCCGGCGATTAGGGATTTGCTCGACGACAGGAATTACCCGGCGCTTGTCCAAGCCTGGCTCGCCGGTGCGACCGTCGATTGGTCCGAGCTTTACGGCGGTCTTTCCAGGATACCCAGACGGCGGCATCTTCCAACCTATCCCTTCAAGGGCGAATCCTATTGGCGTTCGACGGGTGCGCAATCCGGAAGTAAGGGCGAGCAGGAAGCCCCGCAGAGAATCTTCGACCATGATCTCTATGCGTCGATCATCGACGGTCTTCTGAACAAGGATTTTGACACGCAAGCTGCCACGCAGCTTGTCGGAATCGGCAAAAGAATAGAACCACTTAGCAGCGTTGTCGTCGACGGTTGAGGCAATCGACCCCAATCCGCAATCCAACACAATTACAAAGGTGTTTTTCATGGCACGTTTTTACTCCGACATCTTCTGGCAAGTGGAACAAGAGCTCCTGACGCGCGAAGAGGCGCTCGCGCTTCTGCGTGACTATCAGTCCTCTGGTTGTGTTGCGGAGACCGGAGACGTCCGGTGGGTGCGGCAGCATGGGCCAAACCAGACGGGCAGAATGTTGCTCTATTGTGTTTTGACGGGACGTGAAGGCCTCATTGCCGATCGAACGGCCAACGGCACGCGGATTCTACAGACGGCCGATTGCCTGGAATTGATCCGAGCCGCCGTTCATATATCAGGAACGGACCGGCCGGGCTTCGAACTGAAAAACATCAGCCTTGAACAGCCGCTTTTCCTGGAAGAAGAGGACGAGCGTCTTCTGGTGGTAGCGCTGACGGCGGAGGAGGGCGATGCGGTTGGCTTCACACTGGCCTCGACATCTCTATCGCTCGCTGACATCGCGCGAAAAATCGAGAATGACGAGCTGCTACGAGGCCAATCACTGTCTTGGCCATCGGAGCTGACCGTCCATTACACGGGCGGATATTGCCCCGAGGTTCTTGAAGCAGCGCGGAAGAACGAATTGCTGCTGGCTCGTCCCGTCTGGCGTTCGGCGTCGATGAAAACCGGAAGACCGGTCGAAGACCAGTCGAGCCACCATCGCATTGTTCTGTTCGGGGACTTCGGTTCCAGCGGCGTCACGCATCAGACCGCGGACCTGGTGCATGCGTTGAAAGCATGTTGGCCCGTCGATATCGCTTTGCCAGAGATAGAGTCGCTCGGGCTTGAGGGTGAAGGGTTGACCGATCGCTTCACCGACGGGAGTCTTCGCCTGAAGACTTACCTGCAAGATTATTTGTCAGCGTCACCGCAGACGTCGACTGTTCTCCATGTGGTTGTCGACGGAGCATCGCTCTTTGCACGAGGCGCGCATGCGATGTTGTTATGTGTCGCGAAGGAGTATCCGACGCTGACACCTCGGATTGTCTCGTGGGATGCCGGGTTGTCCGTCACGGAGATGGCCAGGGTTTTGGCCGACGAGGCTATACACGGCGACATGGATTATGTGCGCTACGCTCCCGAGCGTGCCGGCAAGCACTGGGAAGCATTGGCTATCTCGGAAGGCAAGCCGGCGCATAGCTGGCGAGATGCGGGTCGCTATCTCATAACCGGCGGCATGGGTCATGTCGGGCTGACCTTTGCGCGGGACATTGCACAGACCGTGGACTCACCCTGCATCATCCTCCTGGGAAGGCGCCCGCTGAGTGCTGCGGAGGACGCCCAGAAAGAGGCCATCCGGTCGCTGCGGGCATCCGGAGCCAAGGTTTTCTACTACAGCGTCGATATCGGCGACGAGCAGGCCGTCCAAAATCTGATTGCCGGGATCGAGCAGGATCACGGCCCATTGCATGGCGTTTTGCATGCAGCAGGTGTGATCGAGGATGCATTGTTTGCGGAGAAGGCCGCGGACAGCTGGAAGCGCATCATGCGTCCGAAGGTCCATGGCACTGTAAACCTCGACAAAGCGACCCGGCATATGCCGCTCGATTTCTTTGTCCTGTTTTCATCAGGTACCGCCGTGTTTGGAAATACCGGCCAAGGCGACTATGCCGCCGCCAACGCCTTCATGTCGGAATACGCGGCGCAGCGGCAAATCGAAGTGGTGCACGGGCACGCGCGCGGTACGTCACTCTGCATCCATTGGCCACTTTGGGATGGCGGCATGGGAGTGTCTGCCAGCCGGGCTGAGCGCATGTATCGCGAGACCGGGATGAGTTCGATGCAGGCAGCGCAGGGCGTCGAGGGGTTTCATCAAGGTTTAATGGCGGGTAGCACCGAGCTGCTGGTCGCCGCCGGCGATAGGCACAGGCTGGCACAACAGCTCACGCAGGAACGGGGTGGGGGCGATGTCCAGCCGCATGCCGAACCGGGCGACGATCCGATACTGCCGATCGACAATTCCGCGCAACAGCACCGAGACGACGCTGCGCTTCTCAATACCGTCAGGCGCCATCTTCAATTAATCGTCGCCAGCACCTTAAAGCTCTCGATGCAGCAGCTTCGCACCGATCAACCGCTCGGTCAGTACGGTGTCGATTCCGTCGATACGATGAAAATGACGCGGGAGCTCGAGAAGATCTTCGGAACGCTTCCGAAGACTCTGTTCTTTCAATATCCCACCGTGGATGAGCTGGCCGGATATTTTGCGGCCAGTTATGCGCCCCAAGTTGAAATGCTTCTGCAGCAGACGTCGCCCACAGCACAGAAGCGCACGCCGCCAGTCGAGGTCGGGCGAGATGGTGGTACTTCAATACCGTCTCCCAAGGAGATCGCGCAACCCAAGTCACCGAGCATCTCCGCGTCGTCGAACGGCCTCGTCGGACACCGCGAGGACATAGCGATCATCGGTCTGTCGGGGCGTTATCCCATGGCAAGGGATATCATCGAGTTCTGGGACAATGTGGCCAATGGTGTGGATGCGATAACCGAGATTCCGGAAGATCGCTGGGATTGGAAGGCATTTTTCCGATCGGAGGGCGGCGATCGTCCGGGCGCACATGCAAGCAAATGGGGCGGTTTCATTGCCGGAATGGATGAATTCGACCCATTATTCTTCAACATAGCCCCCAGTGAAGCGGAAATGATGGACCCGCAGGAGCGGTTGTTCCTGCAACACGCCTGGATGGCGCTGGAAGACGCGGGTTACTGCCGAAGTTCGCTTGCCCAGGCGCGTCGGCAAAGCGAAGCTGCCGGTGGCGAACCCGGCAGCGGGGACGTCGGGGTTTACGCGGGCGTCACGAGCAGCGAGTACATCCATTGCACGAACAACGATCCCGAGCAGTTGGTTGGCAGCAGCTTCGCCGGTATCGCCAACCGCGTATCGTATGTGCTTGATCTGCGCGGCCCCAGCATGACTGTTGATACGATGTGTTCCAGTTCGCTGACCTGCCTGCATCTTGCCTGCCAGGAACTGGCGTCCGGCGGCATCGATATGGCGCTGGCAGGTGGTGTCAATCTGAATCTGCACCCCAATAAGTACCATCTGCTGAGCCGCGGTCACTTCATCTCGGTGCGCGGTCGCTGCCATAGTTTCGGCGCGGAGGGCGATGGCTATATTCCATCGGAGGGCGTTGGCGTGCTGTGCCTGAAGCGCGTGGCTGATGCCGAGCGCGATGGCGATCATATTTATGCGGTCATCAAGGGGAGCGCCATCAACCATGGTGGCAAGAGTCAAGGCTACAGCGTGCCGCAACCGCAACGCCAAGGGGATGTCATTCGTCAGGCATTGAAGCAGGCGCAGCTCGATGCCCGCGCAGTGAGCTATCTAGAAGCGCATGGAACCGGAACCTCGCTCGGCGACCCCATTGAGATTTCCGGGCTAAGCCAAGCCTTCTCCAAGGACACGCGGGAAAAGCAATTTTGCGCCATTGGATCGGTCAAGTCTAATGTTGGGCATTGCGAAGCGGCGGCGGGCATTGCGGGAGTCACCAAGGTGATCGGCCAGATGCAAGCGGGGCAATTGTTCCCATCGCTACATGCCGAGCAGCTGAATTCCCATATCGATTTTGCGAGCGGCCCATTTTCCGTCGTGCGCGCGCGGCAGGACTGGCAAGGATGGGAGCAAAAGCGTATCGCCGGCATCTCTTCCTTCGGTGCCGGCGGATCGAACGCTCATATCCTTTTGCAGGATTATACTCCACGGGCGGATGTGCCTCCGGTTGAGCCGGCTGACGTGAATGGCCCTTTTCTTATTCCACTCTCGGCGCGCACCCCGGAACAGTTGATCCTGCAGGTTCGCCAACTGATCGACTATCTTGAACATTGCGAGGAGGCCGGCGGCGATAAGCGCGAAACGGCAAGGTATTGGATGCGCCCGCCCGCCGATCTCGCAAGCATTGCCCATACGCTGCAAGTTGGACGTGAGCCCTGGGAAGAGCGCCTGGCGGTGATCGCGCATTCCCGTGAAGAGCTTCGCGCGTTGTTGGAAGGATATCTCGCGAGGAAACCGAACGAGCTGAAGGTCTTTTCCGGCGGCAGGGCGGCGGGAAGCAGGCTGCTGCCGTTGCTTACGAACGATCAAGATATTCACGAACTAATCGATAGCTGGTTTGCCAAGCAGAAATACATCGAGTTGCTGACGGTCTGGACAGAGGGTGTGGATCTGGACTGGACTCGTCTATATGCCGAGGCGGGGCGTGGGTGGTGCAAACCTCGCAAGACCAGTCTGCCCACCTATCCATTTGCCGACGAACGCTATTGGCTTCCAGCGCGGGAAAACCAGCTTCGAGCCGAGGCCAGCTCCGACGCCGGTGAGGTCTTCCAACAGGCGACGAATGTAGACGCTCCCGCCGACTCCAGGTTGGCCTTCATGGTTCCCGAATGGGAAAATTTGCCGCAATTGCAAACCGTCGACGGGATTGCTCGTTGCAGCACCCATGTGTTTCTTTGCGGTTGGGCCGCCGACGACGCCAAACGACTTTCCCTTCAATGGACGGATGAGCCTTGCCAGATCATAGCGTCCGCTGCATTGCAGATCGATAGGTCATTTGTCGACATCGCGTTGCAATTATTCGTCGGCTTGAAAGCTTTGTTGGTAGGCGATGCCAGGTCGTCCGTGCGCGTGCAGGTGGTCGTACCTGCCCATCATTGCGGATTGTTGTCAGCTCTCGAAGCCATGTTGCGCAGCATTGCCATGGAGCATCCGGCATTTGTCGGGCAGGTGGTGGAGCTGGAATGCGACCTGACGAAAGACGACGTATCCGATCTGTATAAGCAGGTTTATCGCAGCCGGAATCACGCCGACGTGTCGTTGGTCCGTTATCGCGACCGCCGGCTTATGCGACGCGTGTGGAGGGATATGCCGGATACGACCGCTGCGGACATGCCCTGGCGTGAGAACGGTGTTTATCTCATTACCGGCGGAAGCGGTGCGCTGGGCTCGCTTCTGGCGCAACAGTTGGGCGATGATGCTCCATCCCTCAAGCTGATACTGATCGGTCGCCGTTCCGGCTCCGAGTTTGCGGATAGTTCTGCGGGGGCCATCCTGACACGGATGCAGGACCGGGGCGTCGATATCGAATACCGTTCGGCAGATATCACCCAGCTCGCTGCCTGCGAAGAGCTTATTGCTGCGGTCGAGCAGGAACACGGTGTCATTCACGGTATATTTCACGCCGCCGGCGTAACGCGTGACGCTACCGCGCTGCGCAAAACCTCCGAGGAATTCACCGATGTCCTGGACCCTAAGGTGGCAGGCACGGTGAATCTGGATCTGGCGACCCGTCATTTGAACCTAGACTTTTTCGTACTTTATTCCTCCTTGGCCGGCGCGATGGGCAATGCCGGCCAAAGTGACTACGCGGTGGCCAATGCCTTCATGGATGGCTACGCCGCCTATCGAAATCAGAAGTGCGCTGGTGCTGCGTGCCATGGCCGGACGATCTCCATTAACTGGCCCTGGTGGAAGGCAGAGGGGATGTTTCTCAATGAGCACGCTCAGCGCGTGTTGCGAGAGCAGATCGGTATGCAGCCGTTGGAGATCGGTGAGGGCATGCGCGCGTTGAAAGTGGCGCTGGCGTGCGGCAGCGAGCAGCTCATGGTAATCTACGGCGATGTCGAGAAAATGCACAGGGCGATCGCCATCGGATCGCACGACGACCAAGGGTCCGAAACCAATGCGTCGGATGAGGTCGACACCGAAACGGTCAACGACAGCCAAGTTCCCCTGTTGACGACCATCACCGACAGGCTGCGCGAGTTGCTAGGGCGCCTTTGCAAACTGTCGCCGCAGCGTATCGACCCGCGTGCTCCACTCGAAAATTACGGTGTGGACTCGGTGAAAATCATTCATCTGCAGCAAGGGCTCAGCGAATTCTTCGCCGAGGTTAGCTCTGCCATGCTGTACGAGCACGCGACTCTTGCGAGCCTGGCGGAATATCTGGTGACAGAGTACCCGGATGAAAGCCGTGGTTGGGCCAGAAGCAAAGCGGCGCCGTCACCCAAAAAAGCGAAGCAGCCAGTCGTAATTGCAAAGCCCACCATCAGCATCTCTGCGCTCCCGATCACTCCGCAAATCAACCCCGCCGCGGCCGCGGCCATGCTGGATGAGGGCGGTGACAATGGCCCTATCGCCATCGTCGGTATCGCGGGGAGATATCCGAAGGCTGCCAATATCGACGAATACTGGCGGAACCTAGCCGCCGGTAGGGATTGCATCGATACCATTCCCCTCGATCGCTGGTCTCTGGATGGTTTTTTTCTGCCGGGCAAGGAGGAGGCCGCGCGTGAGGGCAAGAGCTATAGCAAGTGGGGAGGATTTATCGATGGTTTCGCGGACTTCGACCCGCAGTTCTTTTCCATTTCTCCCCGTGAAAGCTATCTGACTGATCCCCAGGAACGTCTTTTCCTTCAATGTGCATGGGAGGCGCTGGAGGATGCGGGCTGCAGCAAGGAGGCCCTAGTTCGGGATTACGGCAAGCGCGTCGGCGTATTTGTCGGTGCGACGAAGACAGGCTTTGAACTATACGGCCCTGAATTCTGGCGCCAGGACAAGGTGTTCTTGCCGAGGACGTCGTTCAGCTCCATTGCCAACAGGGTGTCCTTTTGCCTGGATCTGACGGGGCCAAGCCTTGCGATAGATACGATGTGCGCAAGTTCGTTGGTCGCTCTCCATGAGGCTTGCGGCCATCTGCAACGCGGCAGTTGTGACCTCGCTATTGCCGGAGGCGTAAACTTATATCTGCATCCGTCCAACTACGTTGTGCTGTGCTCTGCACACATGTTGTCGAGCGAAGGTCGCTGCAAGAGCTTCGGTGCTGGCGGAGACGGATTTGTTCCGGGAGAGGGCGTCGGCGCGGTGATCCTCAAGCCGCTGGCGCGGGCGCAGCGGGATGGCGATAGCATCTATGCGATCATTCGCGGTAGCGGCATCAATCACACGGGAAAAACACATGGCTACATGGTGCCCAGCCCCACCGCTCAATACGCCTTGATCAGCGAGACATTGGCGAAAGCGGGATGCGATGCCGATTCGATAAGTTACATCGAAGCCCATGGTACGGGCACGGCACTGGGAGACCCCATCGAGTTTCGCGGCATAACGCGTGCGTTTGGTGCAAACGGGGTCGAGGACAAGCGTTATGCGCTGGGCTCCGTAAAGTCGAATATTGGACACCTGGAGGCCGCGGCTGGCATTGCAGCCTTGACCAAGGTCGTCTTGCAACTCCGCCATCGAAAACTGGTGCCGACTTTGCATAGCCGGGAGACCAATCCCGAGATCGATCTGGCAGGCTCGGCTTTCTTTCTGCCCCATGAGCTTCAAGACTGGCAGGTGGATCCGGCTACACAATCTCCGCGCCGTGCAGCCATTTCGTCTTTTGGCGCCGGTGGCGTGAATGCTCACCTCATTGTCGAGGAGTATGTCGATACGCGCACTATGGCGGCCGGTTCGTCCAGGCCGGCCGCACCAAGTATGTTTGTTTTGTCGGCCAGGACCGCGGATCGCCTCGATGCATATCTTGATCGGTTGATCGAGTTCCTGTCCCATGGCGATTGCGAGATCGCCGACCTCTGCTTCGTTCTGCAAACGGGACGTAGCGCGATGCCTGAACGTTGCGGTTTCATCGCTCATTCGACGGAAGAACTGCTCGAGGCCTTGCGGTCCCACCGGCAAGGGATGCAGGTTGCCAGGCTCTACCGGCAGCGTGTCGGGGAAACCATTCCCGCAGGCGATTGGCAGACGTCGTATGCGCAACGGGATTTCCAACAGATCGTGCAGTCCTGGGTACAGGGCGCCGAGATCCCATGGCAGGATTTCTATTCGTCGCTTTCACCGGCAGAGCGTCCGCGCAAGATGCGCCTACCTAATTATCCCTTCAAACAGCAACGCTTCTGGCTGGATACGTTGCCCTCTCACATGGCCCTTGGGTCTTCCTTGGTATCCGAGAAAGGGGCGGAACGACTGCCGCCAGCGTCAACGGCTGCGCTCTCGAGCCCTAGACACACTCTTGCGGTGAACGATCGGAGCAAGGCGGATGCCGGCAAAATTCGGCTGCAGCCTGCGGGAGAGATGGCACTAGCCAAGAGCGAGACAGTATCGAGGATGATAAGCTTGTCGGACCCGGCTTCCAGCCTGTTTGTTGCCGAAGCGCATTCAGTGGCGGCGGGAGATCATCTCGCAAGCCACCTAGTTTCGCCCGGCACGGTCAGATTGACGATGCAAGGCGAGAACAACGCGATAGCGCATGTACACCTGGCCTCGCAGGGCAGCGCATCCGAGCTGGTTACAGTGCTTACCGACATATTCCAGCGTTCTCTGAACGCCGTCCCGGGGAGTGCTGAAGGCGCTGTCAAAGCCGTGATCCTGCACGGCCCCGAATCAGGACTGCGCCATCACCTGTCCGACCTTGCCGCGGATGAAATGGATGGTCTGGTCGCGGCCATGCAAAATTCACCGTGGGTAATCTTCTCGGCATTGCATGGGGATGCCGTCGGCCTGGGCTGGTTGCTTGCAACAGCGAGCGACCTGCTGGTCGTGGATGCCGCTAGCCATTACGGCTACGGAGTTGATATAGCCGGACTGTCCGCATTCGTCCGGCAACTCCTGAAAATACGTTTCCGCGATCGCCCTGCCACCTTAAGGATGCTGGCGGGAGACGTGCTGAAGGGAAGGCAGTGGCAGTCGAAGAGCATTGGCCTGCATGCCGTTCCAGAGTCCGAAATATCGGAGCAGGTTTCCCTTATTGCGGAAGCTTTGCTGAAAGCAGGGGATACCGGAAACTTACTCAAGGCGCATTGGAAGCGGGTTTTCTCTCCTGGCGGCGATGTCTCGCGCTATCCAGTCTGGCCGAGCCTGCCCAACCTCTCTTCCGAGCCCGTTGCCGTCTCGAGTGCTTTGGACCTCGGTCAGCCTGTGCCGCTGCCATATCACTCCTTTAAACTTTCCATCAACGGCAGGGGGATTGCGACCCTTCGACTACAAGACCGGACGACAAAGAATGCCCTAACCGGGGAGCTGATATCAGCCATGAAAGAGGTCATGGCTTGGGCGGAGAATACGCCGGCATGTAAGGTTCTGATCATCACCGGCTATGACACCTATTTTTGCACCGGCGGTACACGGGAAGGGCTGCATGCCATTCAGCAGGGCAAGGCGAAATTCACCGATGCCAAATTGTATGAGCTGCCTTTGAAGTGCTCGATCCCGATCATTGCGGCCATGCAGGGTCATGCCATCGGAATAGGCTGGTCGATGGGGCTCTTTTGCGACGCCACGCTCTTTGCTGAGGAAAGCGTCTATCACTCCCCGTATATTTCCTATGGTTTCTCGCCGGGCGCGGGATCGACCTTGGCTTTCCCGATGCGGTTTGGCCTCGATCTGGGGCGGGAGATCCTCCTGAGCGCCATGCCATACAAGGGACTACAGCTACGTCAGCGACTGCCGGGATTAGCGGTATTTCCCCGCAAGCAAGTTCTGGCGCAGGCTCATGGCCTGGCTGAGCAATGGGCAGCACAGGGGTCACGCGAAGTTTTAATTAGCAAGAAGCAGCAAAGGCTTGCGCCATTGGTGCAGCAATTGTCGGCGGTGGTCGCTGGCGAGCTCGCGATGCATGAAAAAACATTCTACCACAACCCGGCCGTCGCCGTCCTGATCGATAGTGAATTCGGCCTGGGTGTTGAAGGGGCGGCAGGAGAGCAGATCCCTGTGGTGAGTGCTGCGAACGAAACCAGGCGACGTTTGGATTCGGTGCTGAAAACAACCCTCGCATCTGAAATTCAGCTGGCGGTGGATGAGCTAGACGAGCAGGCAAGTTTCGCGGATCTCGGATTGGATTCTGTCACCGCGGTCACCTGGACCAGAAATCTCCGGCAGCAATTGTCCCTAGAGCTTTCACCGTCACAGATCTATCAGTATCCGAGTCTGGCGAAGCTTCTGGAGTATCTTCTCGGACAGACGTCCCTATCTGCGGAATCCGTCGGGGAGTCGGCGATAGTGCAATCGCCTGTCGTGGAGAAGATCAGCACCGTCGCTCCGACGTCGTCTCGCTTGCCCGCAATCGCCCAGATCGTCGTGCAAAGCTTGGCGAATGAGCTCCAACTCGATGAGCACGACATGGATACCCAGGCGAGTTTCATCGATCTGGGGCTGGACTCCGTCACGGCTGTCATCTGGACCAGAAAGCTGAACGTCCATCTGTCGACGACACTGTCTCCAACGCAACTTTACCAGCATTCCACCGTCGCGGCGCTCACGCGATATCTGGAAGGTGGCGCGGCGCCTGTGGCAGCTTCTTTCGACCACGTGCCGGCCGATGCGATACGGATAGAAGACGGTGCGTCATCAATGGATACGGGAAAGCCCGATTTGTCCTCACCACTGATCGCCGTGGGTGTCGCAAAGGAGACGGTCCGGTCTTTTGATAGTGCGGGCGTCGTTCGAAGCTTGGCCAAGGAACTGCTGCTCGATGCGGTGGACATCGATCCCCATAGCAGTTTCGTCGATCTGGGCTTGGATTCGGTGACGGCCATAACTTGGTCGAAGACACTGGCGGCGGCCTATGGGGTCGAGCTGCGTGCCAGCCATCTCTACCAGTTTCCGAACGTGAAAGCGCTGACGGCCTATCTTTCGACGGTCTATGTCGGAGCGGGTTCCCCGGAGCTGCTGTCCGGCGGTGTGTCGTCACAAGACAATACGACCGATGGCACAGCGGAACTCAGTGCTTTGCCTGAACCCGCCCTGCATCGGACCGAGGCCGCCGCTTCGTTTGAGACGGAGGTGCCCTGCGGCAATGTCGAATCCACGAAAAGCGATTTTCCCCGGAGCAGCACGGATATCGCGGTTATCGGCATGGCTGGCCGCTTTCCCAAGGCAGCCGACATTGATGCCTTCTGGCGCAACCTCATAGAAGGCATCGATTGCATCAGCGAGATTCCCGAGAGCCGATGGTCAACGGAGAAATTCTACGATCCCGACCCTCAAGCCAAGGGCAAGACGACCTGCCGCTGGATGGGATTGTTAGAGGAGGTCGATGCGTTCGACGCGGAGTTTTTCAGCATCTCGCCGCGCGAAGCCGAATGCATGGATCCGCAGCAGCGGGTGTTCATGGAAAACTGCTGGCATGCCATAGAGCACGCCGGATACAATCCTTTCGGCTTGGCAAACCAGCGTTGTGGCGTTTTCGTTGGTTGCGCGACTGGAGATTACGCCAGCCTATGCCCCAGCGAGGAAGCTGGCGCCCAGGTGTTCACCGGTGGTTCGAGCTCGATTCTTTCCGCCAGAATGCCTTATTTCCTGAATCTCGATGGGCCTTGTTTGGCCATCGACACGGCCTGCTCTTCGGCATTGGTCGCAGTCAACGAGGCATGCAACAGTCTGTTGCTCGGCAATAGCGATATGGCCATCGCAGGCGGTGTGTGCGTAATGGCTAGCCCGACATTGCATATCCTGTCCAGCAAGGCTGGCATGTTATCCCCCCAAGGGCGTTGCCGCACCTTTGACAATGCGGCAAATGGTTTTGTCCCTGGTGAAGGAGTCGGCACGGTCGTCCTCCGGCGTCTGGAAGACGCGGTGGCGCAAGGAGATACGATCTACGGCGTCATCCGTGGATGGGGAACCAACCAGGACGGTAAGACCAACGGCATCACCGCACCGAATCCTGAAGCGCAACGGCGGCTTACCAGCGAAATTTATCGCCGTTTCGACATCGATCCCAAACAGATAAGCCTCGTGGAAGCCCATGGCACCGGAACCAAGCTGGGTGACCCGATCGAAGTCGGAGCGCTGAGCGAGGCATTCAACGAGTTCGGGGCAGGGACCGGCTACTGCGCGCTTGGCTCCGTTAAAAGCAATATCGGCCATCTGGCCCTCGCGGCGGGGGTCGCCGGGCTTATCAAGGTGCTGCTAAGCCTGCAACATCGGCAAATTCCACCAACGCTTCATTGCGACACCGTCAACGAGCATATCGACCTCGATAGGTCGCCCTTCTATATTCCGCGAGAGGCGCGCGAGTGGGATACGCGCGGTGAGAAACGCATGGCGTGTGTCAGCTCCTTCGGTTTCAGCGGCACCAACGCCCATCTGGTGGTGGAGGAATATCGTCCAAAGACACTTCCGAACATGGAAGTCCGTGGGGATGGTCCGCAGCTTGTTGTCCTGTCGGCAAGACGACCCGAGCAGCTGAAGGCCAATGCGAGCCGTCTGCGCGACCATCTGGTTGCCCGCAAGGAGACGGGAGATCCGCCGGATTTGGTGGATGTCGCCTATACGTTGCAGACGGGGAGGGTGGGTTTCAAGCATCGTCTCGCCATTGTGGCTTCTTCCATAGGGAATCTGGTCGATTGTCTCGATCAATGGCAAGAGCGCCAAAAGGCTATCGACAACCACAATACGCTGGGTCAGAAGGGGGTTTATGAAGGCATAGCATCTCTATCGAGCGACCCCGAGCGGTCTGCGCAGATTCGAGAGGCGCTGATTGGCGGCAGCCATGATCGCGCCGCTTCGCTCTGGGTTGCCGGAGGCGACTTCGATGCAGATACCAATGCTTTCGGGAGCCTGCACCCACATCGTATTGCTCTGCCGGGCTATGCCTTCGCAAGGCATCGTCACTGGTTTGGTCGCGAGACGCCTATTGCCGGGATTGGCGCGCAGGCGAAGCCGAATGTTCATGCCCCCCCCTTGGTCAAACATATCGAGAGGCCGAAGGAATTAGCCGAAAAGACGGGAAAAAGAATAGCCGTTGTCGGGGCCGGACCAGCGGGTCTAGTAATGGCGAAGTCCCTGCTCGAAGAGGGGCATAGGCCGGAAGTTTTCGATAGGCAGCCCGATCTGGGCGGTGTCTGGTTGCTTCGCTCGGAAAACAAGCAGGCGGGCGCCTATAAGAGGGTCCGTTTCCAGACTTCAAAATATACGAGTGTCTTTTCGGACTTCAGCGGGCCTTCCGGCGGCGGGCATTTTTATGGCGTTTCGGACATGCAGCGCTATCTGAGAGCCTATGCAGAACATTTCAACTTGTCTCCGCATATACGCTACCGCACCGAGGTGACGAAGATCGTCGCCTGCGCCGACCGATGGCAGGTGACGGTCAAGCGAGATGGCGAAATCCGCACGGATATTTATGATGGAGTTGCTCTTTGCCAAGGCTTGTTCTGGAAGCCTTGGCAACCAGATTTTGCCGGATTGTCGAGCTTCCGGGGGCAGGTCATGCACTCTGGTTCCTACTTCGACGAGGAGTGCCTGCGCGGCAAGCGCGTGCTGGTCGTCGGAAACGGCATCAGTGGCATGGACATTGCGGAAGATGCAACGAAAAGCGCCAGCAAGGTCTATTGGGCCATGCGCCGCCCGAAACTCATCATGCCGCGAATGGCCGGTTTCGTGCCGAACGATTTTCAATCGCCCGCCAGCCTTCTCGCGGACGGTGATCCGGCGCAAATGCTGGAGCGCATCCGACATTCGATGCCCGACTACTATCGTCAATATCAGAAGAGCGGATTACTTCCCAATCTGGATGAGTTCCGGGAACAGCCGGTCGTCCAGATCAATGACGGGATTGTCCAGATGGTCGCGAATGGTCAGGTGGAAGCCATCATCGATGAAATCGACGAGTTTCAACCCCAGGGATGCCGCTTCAAGCACAGCCAACGCGAGCTTGACTTCGATATCGTGATATTCTGTACCGGATACGCTAACGGCGAATATTTGGATTCGCTACCCGGCGTGTCCATGCAAGACGATTTCGCCATGGGTATCTTCCACAGAGATAATCCGAGCTTGGTATCCACATCATGTCCGCTGGGGATCGCCTATTCCGGTACCTTCTTTTTCCCCGAAATGGTGGCTCGCTGGTACGCACGGGTGATGTCCGGAAGCTATCGCTTGCAAGACGGCGAGCTGAACTACCATCTCGACCGCCGCCACGGCGCCGTTATGGGGCCTATCGCCAGCCTCGTGTTTGGCCTGAAGCTAGGACTGTTGCCCGATCCCAAACGTGAGTTCAAGGCATTTTGGCAACTCCTGAACCTGCCATCCTTTCCTCAAATCTACCGCCTGCGGGGCGAGCATTCCGATCCCGAGGCTGCGAACCGTTTGCAGGAATTACGGAAGCTTAGCTTGACCAATGGAAAGCAGACCGCCGCGCTTGAAGCGGTCAAGCATCGCATCCTCGCTGGCTTCGATGACGTTATTCTGCGGGATCTGTTGAGGCGTGGCGAAATTGAGGAACGCGATTACCAGAGCGCCGGCGGATATGCGACGCGACCGATCGTTTTCGACTGGCAATCTCAATACGTCATGCGCGGGGACGCCGCCGCCCGATCCGATCCGACCCCCCCGCATGACGCTCCGAGTAACCGTGCCGATGAAGGGGATTATTACCGGAAGCTGTTGAGGCAGCTGAAGACTGGCGAATTGGACAATCAAGGCCTGCTGAAAGCGCTGGCGATATAGGAGTATTGATATGACCGACGATTTCAAAACCTTGTTTGACCAACTGCGAAATAGTGAATTCGATGAAGTCGAAGCAATTGGGCTTTTGGCGGATCTGCGTCAAAGGCTGCAACATGCCGCAGCCGGGGCCACCCGGCAACCATTGCTCGCAACCTTGGATTGGCAGGCGCAGCCTTCAACTGCACCGGCCGACGCGACGGATTTCGGGGCTCTCGATGCAGTGGTGCTGGTTTGTAGCGATGCCCGGAAATCCGCGGAATGGGCCGCGGCGCTTACTGCTCCAGGGCGTGTACCACGCGTGGTGCAGCTTCATGCGTCGGAGTTCCTCCTGTCCAGACTGGCACTTGCGGATAATCCGGACGAAGCCCTGGCTGGGCACGGAAATACTTTTAGAACCCTGGATGCCATCGGCGGAGGAAGCAATGTCGCTGTTCTCTTATTGGACGATATATATCCTCAGGTCGATGCACGTGGTGAGCCCTCGATCGTGGAGGGGCGCCATCTATATCTGGGCAGGCTGTTGTGGACTTTTGCGCTCATGCAGAACTTGCTCAAAAGGCGCTCTCTGGAGCATTGCCGTGTCTTGAATCTGGTTTCGCTTCGTCACGCTTTTCCCTTGGCCGCAGGACTGCAAGGGCTATTGAAGACCCTCGTCCTTGAGAGCTCTCGCATGGCTACCGGCACGGTTTGGTTGTCGGAATCCGACAGTGTTCAAACTCTAGCCAAACTGGTGGCGCAGGAACTGCGGGAGTTCGAACCCGGCCGTTATCAAGATATAGCCTGGCTCGATGGCCGACGTCACACGCGGATGCTGAAAGAGAGCGCTCGCTCTGATCTTCCGGTTGCAGGTGATCTGTTGGACGCGAATGACAGAGTACTGATCACGGGCGGTGTCGGTGCTTTGGGCAGGGCGATCGCCGAGCGTTTGACAAGCGAATTCGGCGTTCAGGTGGTGCTCTGCGGGCGTCGTCGCAGCGAAGAACTGGACATCAACGAGCGTGATTGGTTGGCTCGGCATTCCACGGTGCGCTACTTTTGCGTCGACGTAAGCGATCCCCGGCAGGTTGGTGAGTTGATGGCGGATTTGCGCCGTTCCCACAAGACGCTCGCGGCGATTTTCCATGCCGCTGGTAGTGTGGACGATGCGCCGTTCGTTCATAAAACACTTGTCTCCGCGCGTGCTGTCCTATCGCCGAAGGTGTTGGGAAGCTACTGGCTCGACTATTACGCAGCGGCGATGGATGTTCGTTACTTCGTCTGCTTTTCATCCACTGCGTCTTTGATGGGTAGCGCCGGCCAAGCGGATTATGCAAGTGCCAACGGCTTCATGGACGAATTTTGCCGGATCAGGCAGTCGTCGACGGCGCTAGGCGTGGACGACGATCATGACGGTTGCAGGTATGTGAGCATCAATTGGCCATATTGGCACGAGGGCGGGATGCGCGCGGACGCCGAGCGGCTCAGCCGATTGACCGCGCATAGCGGCCTGGAAAGCCTGGACATATCAAGTGGTTGGGAAAGCTTGCTACGCGTAATGGCACGTCCGGAGCCGCAAGCTGTGGTCCTGCCTGGTGACCATGTAAAGCTGCGGCAAGTTTTCCTGTCGTCGCAGGCGATTGAAGAAACACGGCGCGCGCCGGTTGACCGGCTTGAATTGCCTCCAGTGACCGACGGCGCGGGTGCGATCGGTGTGGCGGATCTGGAACGGGTGCTGCGCGAATTGATTGCGAAGACCTTGAAAATGGATGAGGCTTCCATTTTCGACGACGAAAGCTTTAACAGCTATGGCTTCGATTCCATTCTTCTGACCGAGTTGGCATCGGCCATCAATCGCCGCTATCCTCAAATCACCCTGGACGTAGGGGTGTTTTTGGATCACCCCACCTTACGGGAATTTGCCGATTGGATGCGGATCCGGCTCACCGAAGGGCATGACGGCGAACAAGGCGATGCTTTTGATGCCGCTGCAACCGAGATGCTAACAGCTGTTGACGATGTAAGCGATGCCCTGCTGGCCAAGCTGCGGGAACTGGCTTCCAAGATACTGAAGCTGCCTCTTGAGGAACTCGACGCGCATACGCCTTGGTCGAATTTCGGTTTCGATTCCATCAATCTAAACGAATTCGCCGCGGAAATCGGCCGCGTATTCCCGACAATTCCGATTGGTGCCGATCTGTTTCTGTCCTGTACGACCCTGGCAGAACTGGTCGAAATACTGGACAGGCACGAACCCATTCCGGATATCAGGGTCAGGCCTCTTGAACCGCCTGCTCAGCCGAAACATGTCTGCGTTGCTCCTGTTCGCGCAATCGATTCCACAAGGGTTGAAGCCGAGGGCGATACGTTGGAAGTCGCGATCATCGGTATCGCGGGACGTTTTCCTGCTGCGGCCGATCTCTCCGAATTCTGGCAGAACCTGATCGAAGATCGCGAGGCGGTGACATCCATTCCGCCGAATCGCTGGCGCTGGCAGGATTATGCTGGCGACCCTCGCCAGGAACAAGGCAAGACGGATTGCCATCACGCATCGTTCCTGACAGGCATCGATAAATTCGATGCTCCCCATTTCAACATTTCCCCCCGTGAAGCGGAGTTAATGGACCCACAGCAGCGTCTGCTGCTGGAGTGTGCCTGGGAGGTTTTCGAAAACGCAGCCATCGATCCAGGTTCCGTGCGGGGACAAAAGGTGGGCATGTTTTTCGGTGCGGAGAAGAGTGATTACCTGTCGCTGATCGTCGATGCGAAGGTCGATATGGATCCGTATATCAACACGGGTAATGCCCTTGTCATGCTTGCCAACAGGGTCTCTTATTTCTATGGTTTGACAGGGCCGAGCGTGACGTTGAATACGGCGTGCTCCAGTTCGTTCGCAGCCATTCATGCTGCCATCTCCAGTCTGCACAATGGCGAGAGCGAGATGGCATTGGCGGGCGGCGCCAATATCTTGCTCAGTCCGGGGTTGTTCGTGCTCAATCGTAAGATGGGCATGCTCACCGCCGATGATCATATTAAGCCTTTTGACAAGGACGCTTCCGGGCATCTGTTCGGCGAGGGACTTGGGCTTGTGTTGCTGAAACCTCTGAAACGGGCCATCGAAGACGGCGATCCAGTCCATGGTGTCATCAAGGCCATGGACGTTGCGCATGGCGGGCGTGGTCGGTTTCTGACCACGCCCCATGCGCCATCTCACGAGGCCTTGATCCGCCAGGTCCTCGAGCGGGCCGATACGACATTGGAAGAGCTCGACTATCTCGAAGCGCAGGGCAGCGGGGACCAGGTCACCGATCGCATGGAGTTAGCTACGTATCACTCCCTGCTTAGCGGCCGTTCCCGCTCCAAGCCCCTTCCGATCGGCAGCATCAAGGGGCATACCGGCCATTTGGGGGCGGCCTCCGGGGTGACCGCTTTGATCAAGGTGCTGTTGTGCCTCAACCACAACCGTCTCCTGCCGATCCTTCATCATCGGCAGTTGAATTGGCAGGAGGTCGATCCTTTTGCGGGACGCTTGCTGACATCAGGGGAGGAATGGCGGCCGAAGATCATTGCCGGAGAGACGGTGCCACGAATGGCGGGGCTGCATAATTTCGGCTATGGCGGCGTCAACGGCCATATGCTCGTCCGTGAGTTTCTGAAGCCTCGTCATCAGTCCAATGATTGGCCCGCTGCGGCCAGAGTTTGGGTCTTTTCGGCGCGCACCGCCGAACAGCTCAAACAGACGGTTGCACGTTTCTGCCGCTATCTTACCGAGGGCGGGCATCGGCTTTACGGTCAGCATCGCCCCAATATCGAGCAGATTGCCTATACGCTTCAGATCGGCCGCCAGGCGATGGCGCATCGTCTGGCGTTGACGGTGGATGAAGCGCTGTCCGACCAGCGGGCATTGGATGAAGCAGGTCCCATACAGGCGCGCCTGCAAGCCTGGCTAGACCAGGGGCAATTGGGCGAGAGCATGTGGCACGGCGTGATTTCTTCCTCCAATCCGGCGGCGAAGGACGATCGCGCGGGGAGCGGCAGACAGGATCATCCGGCAAGGCTCGCCGAACGGTGGGTGGAAGGAGCGTGGATTGACTGGGCAAGTTGCTACGTCGATGCGCGTCCGGCAAGGTTGAGCCTGCCTTCCTATCCATTCGCTCCCACCCGTCACTGGGTGATCTCGACGGTGGGAAGCAAACCTGACGCGGCGCGGATACCATCGCCGCCGGTCCTGCATCCCCTGTTGCACAGCAACGTCGACACCGACCAGAAGATACAGTTTTCAAGCACCTTCCATGGTGATGAAAGCTTCTTCCAGGACCACCGCGTCCAGGATCTGAAAACGCTGCCGGGAGCCGCCTATTGCGAGATGGCACTGGCTGCCGTCGCGTCGGTAACGCCTGAATCTGTCCGTCGATCCATTGGCTATCGACTGGAGAATATCGTCTGGACCAAGCCGCTCACCATCTCGGACCGGTCGGTTCAGGTCAGCTTCATCATGGAGCGGGAAAGCCTGTCAAAAAGCGCGCCGATAGGCGCTGTCGGCGTGGATGGGCACGATGCATTTCGTTTTTCGATAAAAAGTATCCAGGATGGTTCGGGCGAGGTGTTGTCGCATGCCCAGGGGATGGCCTATCCGGAAGCCAGGGGTGCGATAACGCGACCAGCTCTCGTCACGATCAAGCGGTTGCCCGTCTATACAGACGGGATTCGAGTCGACGGCGCCAAGCTCTACAGCTGGTTCCGCGATCTGGGTTTCGCTTACGGCCCGAGCCATCAATGCCTCGGTGAACTTTTCTACAATGAGGACGAGGTGCTGGCGCGCTTGCAGCTGCAGGGTGTGTTTGAGCAGGAGGCGCAGGAATTTATCTTGCATCCGGGCTTGCTCGACGGAGCGTTGCAGGCATCCATCGGATTCAGTGTTGCAGCTCTGGAAAGAGGGGGCGGTATTTCCGCCGATTCTCCGATCCCGTTCGGGCTGGAGCGTTTGCGTAATTATCGCACTGAACGCGTCACCCAGGATATTCGATGGGTACGCTTACGCAGGCAGAAAGGGATGCACGCTAGCCCGGTGATGAAGCTCGATATTGATCTGCTCGACGGCGACGGTGCGATCTGCGTCAGTCTTGAAGGGTACAGCGCGCGTCAAGGAAAAGTCAGCACTTTTCGTGTTCCCAAGCGCGCGGCTCCATACGGCGGCGGGGTCGGTTCAGAAGCAACCTCACTTGCGCCTTCGCGTGCCGGAAGCGGAGAGCATCTTTTTCCGTGCAGCTTCCAGCAGAGCGACGTCTATTTGCTCGATCACCAGATCGATGGAAAGTTCCTTCTGCCCGCGATGGCCTTGATCGATCTTGCCCGACGAGTAGCGCATACACTGCCTGCCAAGCCGGACGCAACGGCGTTGCGTATCAGCCGCGCGACTTGGCACAGACCTTTCTTCGTGGAAAAGCAAGGTCGCTGGGCCGCGCTGCGGCTCAGCGAACAGGGGGATGCGTGGACGCTGGCGTTAGAAAGCGATAGTGCCGATACAATAGTCCACGATGCATCGGACGCGGTGGCATATGCGCAATGCGAACTGGCTTGGACCGAAGTCGAACCGCGCCTGCACGCATCGATGGCCGCGGAAGCGGAAGGGCGCACATATCTGAGGGCGGAGGAACGATCGCGCCTGCTGCTGACCGCGCCAATGACCGAAGCTGAGGAGGAGGCGTCGCTCTTGAGGGCTATCGAAGTTGTCGAATGCTCCCGAGATGAACGTGCCATGTGGCTAACGCTTGCGAGCCCTGGTAAAAACACAGGGATAGCGCCTGCATTGACTGTGACGACCTTCGGTTTCCTCCTAAGTATAGTCAAGATATGTGGTGAAAAGTACGGCCCGCAGGGGCTCGCTGTTCCCTATAGCATGGAAGATTGCTTGCTCTATCGAGCGGTTCCGAAGCGGGTAAAGGTCGCCATCATCGAGGCAAATCAAGCAAAGGGATCAAGATACCGCCGGTACGACATCTGCGTCACAGATATGGCCGGGGTACTCATCATGCAGATCACCGGCTTGGTCATGGTGTTGCTGGAGAACCAAGCGGATGCCGGACAGTCTTGGTCGCCGGTTGCCATTCCGTCCATCGTGGACGTCGACAACGGCGTAGCGCAAGTCTTGCATCAACAGATACGAGATCTTATCGGTAAATTGCAGAGGATTCCGCCTGATAGTATTGGCTTGGATGACGATCTCACGCTTTTCGGGCTGGATTCGTTCAGCTTCACCGAGCTATCCAATCGTATGAACCAACAGCTCGGCATCAATACGATGCCGACCGTGTTCTTCGAGCATGGGAACCTGCGTTCATTGGTAGAGGGTTTGTTACGTCAGTATCCTGAGCTCGATATCGGTGCCAGGAAGAAGCTGGAGGAAACCCGATCGGATGTTCCGCCAACCGTTTTCAGTCCCCTTGCAGGAAAGCGGGATGGTGTGAGGACATCCGTACAGGATGCGGAGTCACCACCTAGAAAGCCCGTCCACACGCCTAAGCGTGACACGGACGCCATTGCCATCATCGGCATGGCCGGGCGTTTCCCGGGAGCCGACAATCTTGAGGACTTCTGGAAAAACCTGGCCGATAACCGTAATTTGGTCGGTGAAGCCCCTCCGCTCCGCCGAGATCAGCTAAGACTTCGCAGCGGCGAGCGAGGGAGCGAGGAAAAAATAGGCCGCGCGGGGTTCCTTTCGGACATCACCGGATTTGATGCGGAGTTTTTCGATATCCAGGCTCCAGAAGCGTGCCGTATGGACCCGCAACTGAGGCTATCCCTTGAGACCGCCTGGCATTTGCTGGAGGATGCTGGTATCCCGGCTAGCCGGCTGCGCGGCAGCGATACCGCGGTCTATATGGCGGTTTCCTCCACGGATTACAGGACATTGTGGTTACGCGAAAAGGGTCTCGATGATCCTGGCAGGGAAGAACAACTCCCTTACATGATTGCCAACAGACTCTCCTACGCCTTCGATCTTCGCGGCCCCAGCGAGGTTATCGATACTGCATGCTCGAGTTCCTTGGTCGCTCTGCGCAGGGGGGTGGAGAACCTGCGGCAAGGGCAGTGCCAACTGGCAGTCATTGGCGGGGTCAATGTCATCGCCTTGGCGGAAACCGTTCCCAACGCGAGCGGTTCCGGTTCGCTGAGCGAGGACGGTTCTTGCAAGTCCTTCGATGCAGACGCGGACGGTTATGGCCGTGGCGAAGGGGTGGGAATGCTGTTGCTGAAGCGGCTCGAGGATGCAGAACGCGACGGCAACCGTATTCACGCCGTGATCCTAGGCACAGAGCAAAATCACGGCGGGCACACTTTGTCTCCCACTTCGCCGAGTTCCGGCGCGCAAAAATCGGTGTTGGTAAAGGCCTATCGGGAAGCCGGGGTGCAGCCTAGCCAGGTCGGCTATATCGAAACCCATGGCATCGGTACGCTGATCGGCGATACGATTGAATGCGAGGCGCTATGCCAGGCTTTCACGGATTTGCATGGACAACAGGCTGGAGCGCCGGACCCGGCAAACTGCGCTCTAGGCTCGGTAAAGAGTAACATCGGCGACTTGGAAGCAGCAGGCGGTATCGCCGGCGTAATCAAGGTGGTCCTGATGCTCCGGCATCGGAAGATCCCGGGCAATCTGCATTTGCAGGAAACCAATCACCGTCCGGAATTGGACGGTAGTCCATTTTACCTGGTGCGTGAGGCAGCGGAGTGGTGGCCCGTCGTCGATGAGCAAGGCAGAGTATTGCCGTTGCGAGCAGGCGTCAGCAGCTTTGGTCGCGGAGGCGTCAACGCGCATGCTATTCTGCAGGAATATCTTCCCGCTGAAGAGAAGGTAGGTAGTCGCGATGAGGTTCGGCTCACAGAACATGCCATCGTCCTGTCCGCCAAAAGCAAGAAAGCACTGGTCGCTCAAGCTCTTGCTCTGATGAGCTATATTGAGGATGCATTGGCAAATGGTATTGTCGCCGCCGTTACCGAACGGGAATGGCTGCACAATATTGCCTACACCCTGCAGGGCCGTCGCGAAGCCTTGATCTGGCGTTTCGGCGTTATTGTGGGATCGCTGAGGGAACTACAGCAGCAGCTTCAAATCTTTGCGAAAGGGTTAGGACTAGCGGACGTTGAGTCCGGCAATTACGGAGTTTCCAAGGTCCTTCACGTTAATCGGTATTTTACCGACGATGAGGACATGCAGGCGCTGGCGGGGCGGTGGCTCGCCAAAGGCAGAGTGGATAAATTGTTGATGCTCTGGATGGATGGAGCCCCGGTTGATTGGGACATGCTCTATCGGAACCGGCCAGCCGCATTCGTGGATTTGCCCTTGTATCCCTTTACCAGGAGGTCATTTTGGCTCGACGGTGGCGATGAAGGCAGTAGCCTCCCCCTTGCGGAAACGGATGATGCGCCGAAGGATACCAGCGATGCCGTATTCAATCAGAAGCCAATCGGTGATGCCGTGAATGAGCGTGTGCGCCGACTATTAGCTGAGGTGCTGCCGGCGCGGGGCATGGATCTGAACGACCTCACTCCTTTGTCAACATTGAAGCTCGACGCTTCCAACGCGATCGAGTGCATACGACGGATAAACGAGCTGTTTGGTCTAAGCATGACACTTGGATCGTTTTATCAGCATTCGACAGTGGGAGATTTGTGCTTCGGCGTGCGCGGGCTACTGCGACGGCAGGATAAGGAGCCGGTCAGGGATTATCCTGTTTCCGATCCCGTCAGCGCGGCTAATTTCAACGACTACTATCGGATGGCATTCGGCTCCGTCAAAGCGTTTAAGAGCGAGCTTGTCGAGCTTGCGGGGAATGTGCGGCTTGAGGTGCTGCACAATATCGACAAGCGGAAGCCGCTTTTGGTTCTCCTGCCGCCAATGGCCTGCCTCGGCACGATATGGCTACGTCAGGTACAATATTTCGCCAAGCGATATTCCGTCATCATCTGCCATTACCCTGGTCATGGGCTTAGCAGCGGTTTAGATACATTGGAAGATAGCGAGCAGGGTGTACAAAGTATTGCCAAGCTGATCTGGGCGCTGTTGGATCACTACCGCTTGCATTCTCCCGCGCATTTGGTGGGGTGGTCGATGGGCGGGTTGATAGGGCAATGCATGGCGATGGAGCAACCCGGACGAGTCGCGACTTTGACGCTGGTGAACTCCGTGGCGCCCTCGATCGACAATGATCAAAGGGGGGTCAATGACGCAACGCGTGAGCTGGTCAACGAAGTTGCAATCACGTTGAAACCAGCCATAGACGAGTATTTCAACGGTGATTTCAAGGCGATAAAGGCCTGCTACGACCTAACGGTGTTCGATGCCTATCTCCAGCTCGTGAAGCAGACGCAGACGTCGAATGCGCTTGATAAATTCGTCTTTCCAGCACTTGTTATCGCGGGGGAAGAAGACCGGGTCATCACGTCCGATGCCTCCAGACGGTTGTATTTGCGGTTAAGCAAGGCGTCCTTCCACCTGTTGGACGATGGGGGGCATTATCTTCCCGTGACACATGCGGATTGGCTCAATCGATGCCTGGAACAGCATTTGGTCGGTGGAGATTCGAAGCATCAGCTTGCGCGAGGGCGTGAGCGTAGCGACGACGGTGATTGATCAGGGCCAGCATGTTAGATTTGGATAGAGAACCAAGGTGAACCCGTAATTTCGGGAAAAGAATTCCCGAGCTCGCGTTATAAACGGGTGCGATGCGCTCGGCTTCACGGACGCCCGCAGCTTATCAACATGAGTAGCCGAACAAGACTGCTCGGTCGCGCTCATATTATTTGCGTCGGTTTCCAACTTGAAATTCTGGAGTAGTGACGTGGT
The DNA here is from genome assembly GCF_058803745.1 of Rhizobium sp. GW821-FHT14E12. Classification (NCBI taxonomy): domain Bacteria; kingdom Pseudomonadati; phylum Pseudomonadota; class Alphaproteobacteria; order Hyphomicrobiales; family Rhizobiaceae; genus Rhizobium; species Rhizobium sp. GW821-FHT14E12. Next base: position 16,145 of record NZ_JBXAPH010000013.1, on the reverse strand, counting down.
CGTCTACACTGGAGGTCACGAAGATGGCGCTTGATTTGGCCAGGAGCATTTTGTGCAACCTGAAAGTCGCGTGAGTTTCTGCTTCACAGGAGCAGATATACCTCGAAGAAGCCTGCTGCTCCATCAGCCGTCCCCGACCCGGGCATGAGGCACCTACGGCAAATTGGAAGCTGCCAGCACGAAGGTGGAGAGGAGCAACAGATGAGTGGGTACTACCAAGATATATAAATTTCCGATGGCGATGCCCCCATGTTCGGTTTGCCGTTTGTGAGAACCTCCAACGTAGTTTCCGTGGAGAAGTGCCCTTTGTTCGTCCATGGAAAGCCTATCATAGATTACAGCAATCGGAGCAACGTGGCACCAACTCCTCAAATCAATTTCCGTGTTCTTCGCGTTAATCCTATCTCTGGGTGTGAATAACTCGGTGCGGTACCTCTGGAACTTTTCCCAGATGCTGGATGCGGTCAAAACAATAAGAATGAGCCCAATGAGATCTCTGTTCCGCTGCCGACGATAGGCATCGACAACGAGATTCGAAGTTGTCGACGATGCGAGACCGATCGTCGATTGATTGGATGAACAATTCTTGCGGGAGCAAAGATTATGAAAATAAGTGCTGCTGTACAGAATGTTTCTTTGGATGCCGGTAGCGATCGCCGCGGGGCTTATCCCGATGTCTCGACACGATTATCTCAAATACCGGGAAAGAGTGGATTTTTCTCCGCCATTTCGACGGCGATGGCGATACGACGTGACGGTGTCGACTACTTTGTCAAGCAGCGGGAAAATTACGGTGACATCTATCGCGATTGGTTAGGCCCGGACCACGTGGTAGTGGTGACGAGTCCCGATATCATCGGCAGTATTCTGCGCAACGAGGACCGGGCCTGGTCTACGGGGATAACCGTTGGCAAGACAACCGAGGGTTTAAGTTCGCATATTCCTGCCTGCAGGCTTGGAAACTCGTTTGGTTTGGATCTTGAGCATCATGACAGCGCGGTAAAACTAGTGCGGCATGCTTTCAGTAGAATTGCTCTCCACGGCTACCTTTCGACAATTCAAAAGAGCTTCAACGAAGATATTCAAAATTGGCGCATTCATAAAACGATCGGCTTCAAGAAAGAGGTACATCACATCCTTTCAAAGCTGTCAGCCAGACTATTCCTTGGCGTCGATGACAAGAGTGAATCGAACAGGATACGGGATACGACGGACGCCCATTGGAAGGCGTTCACGTCGATCATTAAAAGTCCGGTCCTCAACCCCAAACGTAGAAGAGCTGTTGAGCTCAAGAGAGCTTTGCGCAGCCAGATTCTTTCGTTGATTCCCATCAGGCGAAAGAGGCCGGGCACTGATGTCCTGAGCTACTTATGCAATCTGGATGAACAGCCTGGGGAGCGGGACGACGAGCACCTTATAGACCTTCTGTTCGGCGTCATATTTCCGTCCTTCGATACAACGGCGCTTGGCCTTTCCAGCATGTTCTATCTGCTCGCGACACACCCGGAGTGGCAAGAGCGTGTGCGGTCGGAAGTATGGTCACTACCCGACGATCTCAATCTGGACGATCTCCAGAAGATGGAGGTTACCGAGTGGGCGTGGAAGGAAACGTTACGCCTCTATCCCGTTTCACCGGTCGCGCAGCGGACGTCGCTGAAGACGCAAACCTTGGCCGATCACAAGATTCCTGCCGCCACTCTCGTCACTCTATCCATTGGTCAGCTGGGTTTTTTGCCGGAGTACTGGGAGCATCCCAAGCGTTTCGATCCGGAGAGATTTTCCCCGCAGAGAGCGGAGGATCGGGGGCATGAATATATCTACATGCCGCTTGGGCATGACCTTGATCGATGCACAAGTGCTCAACTTTCATCGATGGAAATGAAGTTGTTATGCATCGCTATTTTGAAGCGCTACAGAATAGAATTGCAACACCCTTACGATGCCAGGCATAAGCTCGCGCCGTTGGGGTCGGTATCCGGAGACATCGAACTCAAATTGAATAAGTTGTGACCCATGGTGACGGTTTAGGTCTTTTCCCAGACTGGTTTTCCCGTTTTGCGGGATGGGCGAAGAGCGATGACAGCCATCCCTTCCTCGAGGGCTCATCGGTGGTTTTTGCCAGCGCAAAGCGGTTCTCGCATCTCGTCCGATGACGATCACATGCATTAGCCATCCGGTAGTATCGGCCGAACAATACCGTTGCCACCACAACTCCTTCAGGTTGCGAGATAAAGAACGTGAACACAGTTGGAATCGAAGCTATGAATGTCTTTGCTGGCACTGCCTGCTTAGACGTGGCTAAGTTGGCCAGACACCGCGGCTTGGACATGAGACGGTTTGAGAACCTGTTGATGCGGGAGAAAACCGTCGCATTGCCCTATGAGGATCCGGTAACCTTCGCCGTCAATGCGGCCAAGCCGTTGTTGGATTCATTGACGCCTGAGGAAAGAGACCAGATCCGGATGGTCATCACCTGCACGGAATCGGGAATCGATTTCAGCAAGTCGATGAGTACCTATTGTCACGACCTGCTTGGGCTAAGCCGCAATTGCCGTCTCTTTGAGATCAAGGGTGCGTGTTACTCGGGCATTGCCGGCTTGCAGACGGCGATCAACTTCGTGCTGTCGCAGACTCGGCCCGGTGGAAAAGTGCTGGTTCTTGCCACGGATGTCTCACGCTTCATGGCGGAGGAGGGCGATGAAGCGCCATCGGCCGACTGGTCATTTGCCGAACCCAGCGGCGGTTCCGGGGCTGTTGCCATGCTAGTGAGCGATCAACCTCACATATTTCAGATCGACGTCGGCGCGAACGGCTATTATGGCCATGAAGTGATGGATACCTGCCGGCCATCTACGGACACCGACAGCGGCGATGCAGACTTGTCGTTGCTGTCGTATCTCAACTGCTGCGAGAACGCTTTCCTAGACTATCAAATGCGCGTCACCGATGCCGATTTCGTGGGAACTTTCGCGTACCTTGCTTATCACACGCCATTCGGCGGCATGGTCAAGGGCGCGCACCGAAACATGATGCGGAAATTAGCTAAGGCCGCGCTAGCCGACATTGAAGCCGATTTCCAGCAACGCGTCATGCCGGGTGTGACATACTGCCAGCGCGTCGGCAACATCATGGGTGGAATGGCTCCCCTGTCTCTCATCAGCACGATTTGTAACGGCGACTTCACCATCCCCAAGAGGATCGGAGTATTCTCCTACGGCTCAGGCTGCTGTTCCGAGTTCTTTAGCGGTGTAACTCGGCCAGAAGGGAAGCGCCGTCTTCAGGAGCTGAAAATCGGCGAAAATCTGGGGCGCCGCCACGAACTCACCATGGAGCAATATGAAAATTTGCTGCGGCGGAGTCGGGAGATCAAATTCGGAACCCGTGACCTTGTTGCGGATACCAGCTTCATTCCCGACGCTCGAAGCGCTCTCGGGAAGCCAGTTCTGTTTCTCAAGAGCGTCAAGGAATTTCACCGGGAATACGAGTGGGTATTATGACGGAAACTTACCGGAACCTTCGCGTCCGTTTTGAGGACGATGTTTGCTTCGTGCAGATTTATCGTCCGGACACCAGCAATGCGATCGATGACCATCTAGTTATTGAGATTATCGACGTTCTGGATCAATGCGAGACTGCGGTGAAGATACTGGTGCTGGAAGGGTTGCCGGAGGCGTTTTGCCTAGGCGCCGACTTCAAGCAACTACAGTTTGGCGACACTCCAACCCCGCAGAATCCCGGACCGCTTTATGATCTGTGGTATCGGTTGGCCACCGATCCGTATGTCACCGTCGCGCATGTGCGTGGCCGCGTCAACGCCGGCGGCGTGGGCTTTATCGCTGCCTGCGATGTGGTGCTGAGCGAGGATAAAGCCAGTTTCAGCCTGTCTGAATTGCTCTTCGGCCTGATGCCCGCCTGCGTATTTCCGTTTCTCGTCCGGCGCATCGGTTTTGCCCGAGCGCATTATTTGACGCTGATGACCCAACCGATTCCGGCGCGACGAGCGCTCGAATGGGGCCTAGTGGATGCGTGCGAGGAAGACAGCGCAAATCTGCTGCGCAAGCATCTGTTGCGCTTGCGTCGCCTGAGCAAGGACGCAGTCGCGCGCTACAAGCGCTACGCCGTTGCTCTTGACGATAAGTTGATCACGTCTCGTATGCCGGCCATCGCCGCAAACATCGAGGTGTTTGGAAACTTGGACAACCTCAAAAACATCGAACGTTTCGTGGACACCGGTAGGTTTCCCTGGGAGGTGGCGTGATGCTCGAGCAAATCATCGGCATGGCATCAGGCATTCCATGCGAACAGGCCTGCGTGTCCGAGAATGTTTAGCAGGGGCAACAAAGATGCCTTCATCAGTTAACGGACAATTGGAGCTGATATTATGAGCCAGGACCAGATCTTCGAGATTATCGTTCGTCACACGCGCGAAGTCCTTCCCGATTTGGACGAGTACGTGTTCAAATCCACCGATTCGCTGCGCGATCTAGGTGCCAATTCGATCGATCGCGCCGACATCATCATGATGACGTTGGAGTCGCTATCGCTGGATTTCCCTCTTGTCGAGATAGCGAGAGCCCAGAGCATCGGTGAACTCGCCGGCATCATCCATGCGAAGTCCTGAGCGACCCGGATTGATCGTCAGCGGCCTCGGTGTCGCCTCGGCCATCGGGCAAGGCCAGACAGCATTCGCCACGGCTTTGCTGGAGGGGTGTCACGGCTTTGACCTCATGCAACGCCCCGGGCGGCGGTTACCGCAAAGCGACGATGCGCCGGCGGCTTCATTTCTCGGTGCGGAGATCAAGCAATTGATGATGCCCGAGACTATACCCTCGGCCTTGCTGCGGACGGCCTCGCTTTCCGGGCAGGCAGCGCTGGCGGTTTTGCACGAGGCTTGGCATGACGCTTGCCTCGATGAGGTCGAGCCGGACCGTATTGGTCTTGTGATCGGCGGCTCCAATGTCCAGCAGCGTGAGCTGACGCAGATCCACGATGCCTACCGGGAGCGGGTGAGGTTCTTGCGTCCAACTTACGCGATGTCGTTCATGGACAGTGATCTGTGCGGTCTATGCACGGAAGCTTTCGGGATTCGCGGTTTTGCCTACACCCTGGGTGGCGCGTCCGCCAGTGGGCAAATGGCTGTCCTGCAGGCGCTGGAGGCGGTGCAAAGCGGGCGCGTAGATGTCTGCATAGCGATGGGCGCTTTGATGGATATTTCCTATTGGGAGTGCCAGGGCTTCCGTTCGATTGGTGCGATGGGGTCGGACCGCTATGCTGACGAGCCCGCGCTGGCCTGTCGACCTTTCGACGCCGGCAGCGATGGCTTCATCTACGGCGAATCCTCCGCCGCGGTGGTCATCGAGCGTGCCGATACCCCCCGGTGCTCCGACGTTGCGCCTTATGCGCGGTTGTCGGGATGGGCGATGGGTATGGACGGCAACAGAAATCCCAATCCCTCGCTGGAAGGCGAGATTGCGGTTATTAGAGGCGCACTCGAGCGCGCTGCTCTAACGGCAGACGACATCGATTACATCAATCCACATGGTACCGGCTCGACAATCGGCGATCCCATCGAGCTGCAAGCGTTGCGCGCATGCGGTCTTGGCCATGCCTATATCAACGCCACCAAGTCTGTGATCGGGCATGGATTGAGCGCCGCTGGCGTGGTGGAACTGGTGGCCGTGCTGCTGCAGATGCGCGCTGGGCGGTTGCATCCGACGCGCAATCTCGAGTGTCCCATCGAACCGGACTTCAACTGGGTGCGACAACGGGCTGTATCGCATCCGATCGAAAACGCCCTGAACCTCAGCATGGGTTTTGGGGGCGTCAACACTGCCGTGTGCTTGAGCAAATATTAGTCATCCATTCATTCCTGGAGGTGATGTTATGAAGGTAGTCATATTCCCCGGCCAAGGTTCCCAAGCCCAGGGCATGGGCAAGGAGCTGTTCGACCACTTCAAGGAGCTGACGGAGCGCGCAAGCGACGTCCTTGGTTATTCCATCAGGGAGCTTTGCCTGGAAGATCCGCGCGGAGAACTGAACAACACAGGTTTTACCCAGCCGGCGCTCTATGTCGTCAACGCGCTTTCCTACTACAAGCATTTGGAGGGGAAGGCTTCTGCACCAGACTATTTGGCCGGCCACAGCTTGGGAGAGTACAACGCGCTGCTTGCGGCCGGATGCTTTGATTTCATCACGGGCCTGAAATTGGTCAAGCGCCGTGGCGAGTTGATGGCACAGGTCTCCAATGGAGCCATGGCCGCGATTTTGAATGCAAGCAAAGAAGACATCGAGCGCATCCTGAGGGAAAATGGCCTGATCAATGTGGACTTGGCCAACTACAACACACCCTCGCAGATCGTCATCTCGGGTCTGGCCGCCGAGGTCGCTAAGGCCGAGCCTTTGTTTACGCAGGGTCGGATGCGCTACTATCCACTCAATACGAGCGGTGCTTTTCATTCCAGGTTCATGCGGCCTGTGAAAGAGGAGTTTTCCGGCTTCCTGAAAACGTTCAGCTTTGCCACGCCGAAGATCCCGGTGATTTCGAATGTTTCAGCGCGTCTCTATGACGGCGCTGGGATCGCCGAGGGCCTGGCCGATCAGATCGCCAGCACGGTGCGTTGGTCAGAAAGCGTACAATACCTGCTTGCGCTGGCAGCGGAACGCGGCGATAGCGCCGTGTTCGAAGAGATGGGACATGGCGATGTGCTTTCCCGCCTCGTGCATACCGTCAAACAGCAGACCTCGCCATCGGAGCTATCGGAAATCGTCGTTCCGACTGAGGCCACGAGGCCGCCGACGGTCACGGCTGCCGCACCCGTCACGGATACCGAGGGGAGATCGGCCGGACTCGCGAGCGCGGCGGAGAAGGTCGAGGCGTGGAACAGGCGCTATATGATCGGCACCAAGGTGAGGTCCAAGGTGGTGAACTATCCGGCTCTGGAAACACGCACGGAGGCAATCTTGCTGTTTGGTCATCGGGCTGCCGTCTACATGAAGGGCTATAACGGCTATTTCGATCTGGACGAGCTGGCGGTGCTCTGAGTTACAATAGATGTTTTCGGAACCTGTCATCACCATCGGAGAGCTTGGTACCCGCTACGTCGACATCTGGTTGTCATTCTACGACGAGATTACCGATGACGCGCTACTGGCACACCTGCGCAGTTTGCTGAGCGAGAAGGAGTTGCTGCAGGAGGCGCGTTTTCACTTCGCCGATGACCGGAAGCGCTACCTGGTTACGCGAGCTTTGGTGCGTAGCGTGCTCTCCCGTTATGCGCCGGTGCACCCTGCGTCCTGGGAATTCTGCGTCAATGCCTACGGACGTCCGCAGATCGCCCCCACGCATGACGATGAAGCTCAAGGGCTGCGTTTCAATGTATCTCACACCCGAGGCCTGATCGCGCTGGGCGTGGCGCGTGACAGGGACGTGGGGATCGATGTCGAGCATCTGACGGTGCGAGACATTCCCGCGGGCTTGGCAGAGCGCTGGTTCACGCCAGAGGAGGTGACTGAACTCAAACGGACCGAGTGTGGACGCAGGCAGGAAAAATTCTTCGAATACTGGACGCTCAAGGAAGCCTACATCAAGGCGCGTGGCATGGGTTTGTCGATACCATTGAACCAGTTCAGCTTTTGCTACCCTCAGCCGGAGACCGTTCGCATCGCCATCGGCCCGGAGCTTGCCGATGATCCTGCGCGCTGGGCCTTCTGGCACTACCGTCCGGCCGTATCCTACCTGCTCGCGATTTGCGCTGAGCGCCTTGACGGCGTGGTGATGGAGTTGCGCATACGCAGATGCGTGCCCACGACTGGCGATCAGATACTGGCATTGCGTCCGCTGCGATCTTCGGAACCAGAAGCCTCCCTTTATCGCTCGCAAGCCTGGATATCCGGGCCTTCAGTCCTCGCTCTTTAATCGCCGATATTCGAAGCCTATCAGCTTGCCTGAAATGGGAGCCTTTCATGCAAAAAGTCAAAACGGTATTCATGTTTCCAGGGCAAGGATCGCAATATCCTCAAATGGGAAGGCAGTTGTTCGACAACCACAAGGTCTTTCGTCATTGGATGGAGAGGCTGGATCGCCCAGCCCGCGGGCTGGTCGGCCGATCCATACTTGAGACGATCTATTCCGCAGGCAAGCATGAGATACTCGATCGCACATTATTCACACATCCGGCCATCTTCATGGTCGAGTACGCGCTGTCGCAATGTTTGCTCAGCGAGGGGATCGAGCCAGATCTCACGTTGGGTGCCAGCCTCGGTTCGTTTGCTGCCGCGGCTCTGGCCGGCCACCTGGATTTTGAGGATGCCTTGGCGGCCGTCATCCAGCAGGCCATTGCGTTCGAAAACACCTGTGCACGCGGTGGCATGATTGCCGTCCTTGCTGGGCGAGAATTACTTAAGCAAAGCGTAGTTTTTGATCTGGCTGAATTCGCTGCGGACAATTTCGCCACTCATTTCGCAATCGCAGCGCCAGATGCGAGGCTCGGCGATATCGAGGCCGAGTTGCGTTCTCGCGATGTTGCCTATCAACGGCTACCCGTGTCTTTCGCCTTTCATTCGCAATGGTCCGAGCCGGCTCAATTCCCCTTCGAGGCTTTCATGCGTTCGATACCGCGCAAGCGGGGTGAGTTGCCGGTCGTTTGTTGCGAGCAGGCCGCGATACTGGACATCCTACCCAACGATTTTTTCTGGCGCGTGGTGCGCGCTCCTATTCGCCTACGTGATACAATAACGAAACTGGAGAAGCATGGTCCCTGCCGTTACATCGACGTCGGCCCCTCCGGTGTGATGGCGACGTTCGCGAAATACATCGTCTCCCCAAGCGGCAAATCTACGATGCATACGATCTTGACGCCCTACGGGCAGGACCAGCAGAATCTGACTGCATTGCGTAAAGTCTATTGATCTCTACCATGTGCATCCATCCTGCTGGAGGCGCCCATGAATAGATCGAGGCGCTGGTATGTCTAGGGCTGCGCCCGACGTTGCTTCTATCCGTGCAGGGCTTGTCTCAAACCTTTCAATGCGGCTTCCTGGATGTTCTCACCCAAGGTGGGATGTGCGTGGATGGTTGTTGCGATATCCGTCAGCGTCGCGCCCATTTCGATTGCAAGGCTGAGTTGGCCAGCCAGCTCCGAAACACCTGCGCCGACAGCCTGAATTCCCAGGACAAGTTCGCTTTCAACGTCGGTAACAAAGCGAACAAAGCCGTCGCTTCGTTCAAGTGTCATCGATCGACCGTTTCCAGAAAAAGGGAAAACCGAGACTTTTGCACTTGGGGCTGCTTGGGGTATGAGCCCGACGGAAACTATTTCCGGATCCGTAAAGCAGACCGCGGGGATCGATCGCTTGTCCCAGCTCGCATTTTTGCCTGCCAGACGTGCCGCGACCAGCTGGCCCTGAGCCATTGCTCTGTGCGCAAGCATAGGCTCGCCGCTCACATCCCCGATAGCATAGACGCCACGCATGGACGTTGCGCATTTCGAGTCAATTTTGAGGTAGCGCCCCTGCATGTCGAGCCCCAGTGCTTCGAGGCCAGTCATGTCGAGAGCAGGCTGACGGCCCACCGTTACCAAGATCTTGTCGCAGGGAATGTTCCGTTCGCCGTTTGCGGTCTCGATAACGAATCCGTCTTCGGACTGCCGTTTCGCTTTGGCATTGGTATGAACTGTAACGCCGAGCCTGCTCAGCCGTGCCGCGACCGGCTTGGAGAGTTCAGCATCATAGTGCGGAAGAATTCTATCTTCGGCCTCGACGATCGTAACCTTGGAACCCAGCTTCGCAAAAGCGGTTCCGATTTCCAGGCCGATATAGCCGCCTCCGACGATAACGAGGTGTTCTGGTCGTTCCGTCAACTCAAGTGCCTGCGTGGACGAGATCACACGTCCGCCAAACGGCAGATTGGGAAGTTCAGACGGTCGGGAGCCCGTGGCGATGACGAGATTTTCACATGTGATCCTGAGGACTTCCGCCTCGGTGGCAATTTCTACCGTCTTGCCGTCGATGATACTAGCGTGCCCCTGGACGGTTCGGACATTCGCCTTCTTGAGAAGGCCTCCAACACCATCCGTCAGCTTCCGGATGATGCCATCCTTCCAGGCGACTGTCCTTAGAAGGTCGATGTTTGCCCCGCTCGTGGAAATGCCGAGTGGTCCCGCCGGTGCATCGCAGATCTTGTGGAACTCATCCGCAGCATGGATGAGTGCCTTTGAAGGGATGCAGCCCACGTTCAGGCAAGTGCCGCCCAGAGCTTTCGCCTCAACGACGATCGTATCAAGGCCCATCTGCCCGCAACGTATGGCGCAGACATATCCACCTGGGCCGGCGCCGATGATCAGGACGTTTGTTCTTTCCAGCTTCATTGCCTCTACCGCCCCATGAAGATAATCGCCGGGACCTCGAGCAGGGACTTCATCCGCTGCACAAACCGCGCGGCATCCCAGCCATCGATTACACGGTGATCGAAGCTCGCCGAAATATTCATCATCGTTCTCGGGATGAATTGTTTGCCGTCCCACATCGGACGAACTGCCATCTTGTTTATGCCGAGAATGGCAACCTCAGGGTGATTGATGATGGGGGTGGTGGCAATGGCGCCGAGGGCGCCAAGCGAAGTGATCGTAAAGGTCGATCCGCTGAGTTCTTCTCGTGTGGATTTTCCTGTCCGCGCCGCTTCGGCAAGGCGGGTTATTTCCGTCGCCGTCTCGTACGGATCGAGGGCTTCGGCGTGGCGCAGTACAGGCACGACAAGACCGGCTTCCGTCATTGTGGCGATACCGACATGCAGCGCCGAAAACCGCGTGATATAACCGGCATCGTCATCGAAGTGGGCATTCATTTCCGGATGTTCCGCCAGCGCCTTTGATAAGGCCGCTGTGATGAACGGAAGCATCGTCAACTTTGGCTTGCCGCCTTTATCCGCGTTCAGTTTTGAGCGAAGCGCTTCGAGCGATGTCACGTCTACTTCTTCGACGATGGTAATGTGTGCAATGCGGCTGTTGGCGAGAGACATACGGTCCGCGATCCTGCGGCGCAGGCCAATGACCTTTATTTTCTCCTCGCCGCGTCGTCTGCGTTCTTGAATTGGAAATGCTTCCCTCACGCATGAGCCGGTCGACTGAAAAACGCGGTCGAGATCGTCATGCGAAATACGCCCGGCTGGACCTGTGCCTGCAACACCACGGAGATCGATGCCGGCATCTCTTGCACGGGCCCGAACGGATGGTGACGCGAGCGGAGGCTCCCCTTCCGGTCTTGGCGCTGAAGCATAGGCAGGCACAACTGCGGATTTTTTTGAGGCCGGATCATTCGCTTTGTGGTGCGACCTGTTGTCGTCGACTGCAGCCGTGCATGTCGCATTTCCCGGTTTGGAAGTACCCGCAACCTCGGGCGCAGCCGCCAACCGCGGCGCTGTCAGGGATGCCGCTATGTCGTCAACGACTTCGATACTGACAAGGCTGGCACCAACGGCGACGGATTCTCCCGGTCGGCAAGCCAACGCGAGAATTCTGCCTTCATAAAGGGAGGGGATCTCGACCGTTGCCTTTTCAGTCATCACGCTGGCGATAATGTCGTCTTCTCGAACAGTTACACCGACCGCGACGTTCCACTCCAAGAGCTCGACCTCGGTGATGCCTTCTCCGATATCCGGAAGCTTCACTGAAAGGATGGTCATTTACGCCTCCTCCATCGTTTTCGTGATGGCGCGCGCGATCCGTTCGGGGCTGGGGAAGTAATCCCATTCCTGCGCCATTGGATATGGAGTATCCCAACCAGTCACGCGAAGGATGGGTGCCTTGAGGTGCCAGAAGCAGGTTTGCTGGATTTCCGCAATCACTTCGGCGCCAAAACCGCTGGTCCGGGTTGCCTCATGCACCACCAAGCAGCGTCCGGTCTTCTTGACGGATGCCTCGATGGTTTCGAGATCGAGCGGAAGCAGCGATCTGAGGTCGATAATCTCGGCATCAATCTCCGTTGCTTTGACTGCGGCTTCGGCGACGAAAACCATGGTTCCATAGGCAAGTATCGTAATGTCCGTCCCCGGACGACGGACAACGGCCTTACCGATTTCGATGCTGTAGCGCCCTTCGGGAACGTTGCTTGCCGGATGTGATGACCAGACGACCGATGAACCGGAGTGGTTGCCGTAAAACGGCCCGTTGTACAGACGCTTGGGTTCCAGGAAGATAACGGGATCCGGATCTTCGATGGCCGAGATTAGCAGCCCCTTTGCGTCATAAGGTGTGGACGGAATGACAACTTTGAGACCGGCGACATGGGTGAAGAGAGCTTCCGGGCTCTGACTATGCGTCTGCCCGCCAAAAATGCCGCCACCGGTCGGCATCCGTATGACGAGCGGACATGTAAACTGTTCGTTGGATCGATGCCGGATTCTCGCGGCTTCTTGCGTGATCTGGTCGTAGGCAGGATAGACGTAGTCTGCGAACTGGATCTCGACGCACGGCTTCATGCCTTGGGCAGCCATTCCAACTGCGAGCCCGACAATCGCGCTTTCGTTGATGGGCGTATCGAATACCCGTTCTTCGCCATATTTCGCCTGCAAGCCGGACGTGCAGCGAAAGACGCCACCGAAATAACCAACGTCCTCGCCGAAGACGATGACGTTAGGATCTTTTCCAAGCATCACGTCCATGGCGTCGCGAAGTGCTTCGATCATCGTCATGGCGGGCATGTCAGTATCCCATCTCTTGGCGTTGGCGACGCAGGTGTTCCGGTACGTCGGCGTAAACGCCGCGGAAGAAGGCGGAGGGGGAGAACGGTTTCGGATTGACGAAAGTCCCCTGTGCCTCGACTGCTTTCTGGATCTGAATGACCTCTTCCAAAATCTCAGCTTCTGTCTGAACATGGCGTTCCTCACTCCAGTGGCCATGTCTGATCAGGTAGCTCTTCAGTCGTTCAATCGGATCGCCGAGTGGCCACGCCTTGGCCTCATCTTTGGGCCGATAGGCGGACGGATCGTCGGATGTGGAGTGGGCAGCCACGCGATAAGTGAACCACTCTATGAGAACCGGACCAAATCCTGATCGAGCCCGCTCGATAGCCCAGCGAGACACCGCAAGGACAGCAAGATAATCATTTCCATCCACGCGAAGCGCCGGAATGCCATAGCCCAATGCGCGGGTGGCGTAGGTTTTACCCGCACCCGAAGCAACGGCGGTATAGGTCGAGATTGCCCACTGATTGTTCACGACGTTCAAAATGACGGGGGGCTGATAGACCGATGCGCTCAGCATGCCGCTATGGAAATCATTGGTGGCAGTAGCGCCATCGCCAATCCACCCGGCGGCGATCTTGCCGCATTTCCTAAGTGCGCACGCCATTGCCCAACCGACGGATTGAACAAACTGTGTGCCGAGGTTCCCGGATATGGTGAAATAGCCAAAGTCTCGCGCTGAATGCATGTTAGGCAGCTGGCGACCCTGGATGGGATCAGCATGGTTGCAATAGATCTGCCCCATCAGATTTTCCAACGGATAGTCGGCGGCTACGAGCAATGATTGCTGGCGATAGGTCGGAAAATTCATATCACCGGGCTGCAACTGCCTTTGAAAGCCGCATCCGATTGCCTCTTCGCCGGTGCCTTGCATATAAAACGACGTTTTGCCTTGGCGCTGTGCATTGAGCAGCCGTTTGTCGACCGTGCGTATCCGAAGCATATCTCGCAGGCCAAGGCGCAGCTGATCCGGGGTGACATCTTCAATGCGCTTAGCCCAGGGGCCGACAGCTCGGCTTTCGCTGTCCATTATGCGGATCAAACCCTCCGCATAAGGTCGTGAATCATCTGCGTTCAAATCATGTGGTGGTACGTCGTAACTGCCCGCCTCCGGAATCTCGATCCTTGAAAAATCTGGCAGATCATCAGGGCGCGCCGGCGGATGTGAATAGTTGAGCCTAACTGCAGTATTCATTTGCGGGCATCCTCTTAGCTGCGTCAGGTGGGATCACCAATCGTCGATCGTCATGTTTCGGCTGATTTTCTGGATATGCGCGGCGAGCGGCATCGGATTTGTAGAGAACAATCAGGACTCGGTTGCGAAGTAATTTTCAATGTCTTGACCACGGCGTTCGAAAGACATTTCTTCACCTAGACCGTGGCTAATGGCAGAGGCGATCGGAGCCTCCTGTGTAGAACCATCGTCCAACGACTTCACACTCGTGCGCATATGCACCGCCAAAGGGACCCACTTTGCAGACCGTCCTTGCGGCGCGAAAGATAACGCGAGTTGATTGCTTCCGGCCCGGGGTCGTCAATATGTCTGAAGCCGAGTCCCTTGAGTCGTTGCCGCAAATGTTCCGGTTCAAAGCTCGAAAGCCACGGTTCGCCCAACGCGGCGATCTCCTTTTCGGCAAGGTCGACGACGAAGCGCTCGACTGGGCCGAGATGCGATGCCGGCACACGATAGTCGAAGGTGATGCTGCTCCCGGCAGGTTGCGACGCCACGAACGAAAGCGTATCGAGTACAGCCTGAGGCGTCAGGTAGACGGTAACGCCCATCCAGCAAAAACATGCTGGTTGGTCTGCACGAAACCCTGCGTCAGTAAGCCTCTCTGCGAGCCTGTCGTGCTCGAAATCTACAGATACGAAGGTCACAGAGTCAGGCAAAATAATTCCGGCGGTTTCCAAGCATTGCCGCTTCCATTGCTGAGTGGATGCATGGTCCACCTCGAATACTCGTAGGCCGGCTTCTGCATGAGGGTTGCGATAAGCAAATGTATCCAAGCCAGCACCCAGCACCACATATTGGCGTATTCCTTGAGCCACCGCACGAGCCAGTTCATCCTCAGCGAAGCAGCTGCGTGCAACAAGAAACGCCCTGGACCCGCGAGATATGGGGTCATTCATGCTAAATGGATCTTGCCGCAAGGCGGTCTCTGTTTCGGGCCCAAGGATTCTTAGAGCAATTGGATCAGACAACACGATCGGTTCATCAAGCAGCTGATGTACCGCGCGTAGCGAAGCTGTATTCAGTGCGGAGCGACTGGGTTCACCGCTGCGAAGGATATTTTGGAATTTGGGGGGCATAAGTGGAGTGATATGAGAATCTTGGAATAGTCCGGTTTGAGTTCGGCCGCTTGCTGTTGACAATGGATTGTCGGCTTGGGTCCTGACCACCTCGAACACGGCCGACGGATTCTCAAACGGAAAGAAATGTCCGTACGGAAATGCCGATCTTGAAAACGGTCCTCTGGTGTATTGCGCCCAGGCCGACAATCCATTGTCATCGGTTAGCGGGTCGAATGATCCGGCCAGAGCCGTGATAGGAGCGGCAATTTGCTCGATCCGATCCGGTATCCAGTCTTGTCCAAGCTTGAGATCCTCGCGAAGCGCCACAGAATAGAGGCGCCATATCTCATCATTGGCAAGTACTTCAGCAGGCGTTCCGCCAAGTTGCTTCGTCATTTCTCGAAGATCTTTGTCGGAAGAGCAATGGAGATCTTTGCGAGTGGACTGCGATGGGGCGACGCGGCCCGAAACAAACAGATGTTTGATTGGCTTCCTGCCAGCCTGCTCAAGCGCTAAAGCGATTCCGAAGCCGATGAGAGCGCCAAAGCTGTGACCAAATATAACAAGATCGTCTTCGTTACCTTCGGGCAATGCATCCGCTATGGCACCAATTGCGTCTCCGAGTGTAGGAAACGGTACCTCTGAAAATCGCTGTTCCCGACCTGGCATGCAGATCGAGATCACCTCGGACCATCCGGCCGTAAGCGAAGGTCCTAATCGCTTCCATATTGAAGCACCGCCGCCAGCCGGAGCACATAGCAGCAACCGACTGCCACCGGGGCTACCCCCAGGCACACTAATGAGCAAATCGCGAGAGTTATTTTTCATTTCTGGACAGCAGTCCTTTTCGGAAGCGAATTGGCAATTTCCAGTCTTTGAGCGGCTTTTATCTAAGCCACACCATCAGCAGCGGCTCACAACAATATTGGGACATTCTTGTTGTTTTGACCGCGCGCTGCATCTGGGAAAAATTCCAGATATACGATGTCATGCCGATATTAGTCATACTCAAGGAATTTGGAGCGGCAACCGTAACCAAGCGCGTACGTTTCCATATGGGCTTGAAACAGATGTGTTTTGTCGATCCACAGCAGTCCGTGCCACGCTCGCACACAGT
>NZ_JBXAPH010000012.1:0-108092 GCF_058803745.1 Rhizobium sp. GW821-FHT14E12 | reverse complement strand
ACTGTGTGCGAGCGTGGCACGGACTGCTGTGGATCGACAAAACACATCTGTTTCAAGCCCATATGGAAACGTACGCGTTTGGTTACGGTTGCCGCTCCAGTCTTCGTCGGCAGGCTGATCATGACAGATTCGTGCGCTCAAGGAGAACACTAATCCTAAATTTTCGCCACAGAATGACAGTTAGATGCAGGCGAGGCGTCAGCGCACGCTAATGTACGCAATCGATTACAATAACACCCTCGATCAACTTCAGAGGTCGGCGCGGCGCGGCGAGCCCTGCACGTATAATGCCTGCACGCATAATGGCGGGACCTATGCTCGAAAAGCAAAGGGCGCTCGACCCATGACTGGGGAGCGCCCTCGCTGTTACCCTGGACAGCAGACACCGGCTCGGCCTCGAAAGGTCGGCCCGGCAGGCTATCGATACAGGTGATGATGCGCAGATAGTACAGCATCACGCCGATTGCAAGGGGCAGGCTGAAGAAAGCCATTCACCATCGGCGGCTTCGGCGAGAGGTCTGCGACGCCTCTCGCCGATCGCCGTGAAAATAGGCTCCGCCCGTTCGCGCAAGTTCCGCGCCAGCAAACTCGATCAATTGTTTCACGTTTCCCGCCAGGGCAAGCGCAAAGCTTCGATCAAAGCTGTCGAACAACTCTTCGTCGAATGCTTTTAGAAGCCGCGGAATCCATTTTCCCTTCCCCGACCATCGGCCACGGGTGAGCAGCATCAGATCGGCGAGCGGCTGATATAGCTGCGCCGTGATCGCCCGCATGTCCTCGACACCTCGCTCGTCCACGAGATCGCCGAGCGTATCTGTGATCTGATATCGCAGCGCGTCCAGCTTGGCAGCAGACAGCGCTGGCGCGCCCTCGTCGAGCAGCTTTCGGGCATGCGCCTGACAGGCTTTGGCCTCCTCCACATCCCCACCCAATATATGGCCCGAAGCCACCATATGGATGATGATCGGGTAGCCGAGCGCCATGTCGTTTTCAAAGAACCAGCTCAGCGTTTCCGGGTCGTGGACAAAAGCCTCAAAAGGCAGATGGTCGTCCATGAAAGATTCGCGCCATGCCGTATCAAGCCTGTCGAAGACGACCACCAGATCGACATCGGACGTGCTTTTCCCTTCGCCACGCATGATCGAACCGGCAGCAAATGCGAATGCGTACCCCTGGAAACGCTTGGCGAGAACGTCTTCCGTTCTTCTCAACGCTTCGGACGCGGCGGTTGTCACATTATCTTTCATTGCAAACCTTTCCACTCAGAACCGCCATCTTCGCACCCTGGCCGGGTTTGCGCCACAACGGCTTCCAGGCTTGATAAGACACAGTTTTCCGTCGCATAGAACGGCTCCATAGACAAAACCTATCGAATTTTTCGGATTTATCTATTTTGCTTATTGCGGCGCACGCACTATGTTGCAGCGCGAAACTCCTCCTGTCCAAACAATACAAGGCTATCATGTCCGTTCTCAATACCGCCGTTAAGCCGTTCAAAGCCCAGGCCTTCAAGCAGGGCAAGTTCATCGAGGTCACCGAAGCTGACATCGCCGGCAAATGGGCGGTCTTCTTTTTCTATCCGGCCGATTTCACCTTCGTTTGCCCGACCGAACTGGGCGACGTCGCGGATAATTATGCCGAATTGCAGCGCCTGGGCGTCGAGGTCTTCTCGGTTTCGACCGACACGCATTTCACCCACAAGGCCTGGCACGACAGCTCCGAAACCATCGGCAAGATCCAGTATGCGATGATCGGCGACCCGACCGGTACCGTCACCCGTAACTTCGACGTCATGCGCGAAGCCGAAGGCCTTGCCGATCGCGGCACCTTCGTCGTCGACCCTGACGGTGTCGTTCAGGCTGTGGAAATCACCGCCGAAGGCATCGGCCGCAATGCCGCCGACCTGCTGCGCCGCATCAAGGCTGCCCAGTACGTCCGCTCCCATCCCGGCGAAGTTTGCCCGGCAAAGTGGGAAGAAGGCGAAAAGACCCTGGCTCCTTCGCTGCACCTGGTCGGTAAGATCTGATTTCGGCTTCGGCCATGACCTTCCCCGGCAACGGGGAAGGTCTCCCACACATAGTTTAGACTGATGGCGTTTTGTCCTACGGGACAACTCGTTCTAATTTCCCTTCCGAACCGGAGACATATCGATGCTTGACGACGCACTGAAAAGCCAGCTCAAGGCCTATCTGGAAAAAGTCGTACGGCCGATAGAAATCCGCGCGAATGTCGATGGCAGCGCCAAATCGAAAGAGATGGTGGCGCTTCTCGAAGATATTACTGGCCTCTCCGACAAGATCAGCTTCGCCCAACAGCATGACACCAGCGAACGAGCCCCTTCCTTTGCCCTGACCAGCCCGGGCCACGATATCAACCTGCGTTTCGCCGGCATTCCGCTCGGCCACGAATTCACCTCGCTCGTCCTTGCGCTTCTGCAGACCGGCGGACATCCGCCGCGCGTTGAACAGGCCATTCTTGACCAGATCCGCGATCTCGACGGCGAATTCCGCTTCGAAACCTATTTCTCGCTGTCGTGCCAGAATTGCCCTGACGTTGTTCAGGCGCTCAACCTGATGTCGATCCTCAATCCGAAGATCAGCCATGTCGCCGTCGACGGTGCCGTGTTCCCGCAGGAAGTCGCGGATCGGCAAGTCATGTCGGTTCCCACGGTCTACCTGAACGGCGAGGTTTTCGGCCAGGGCCGGATGGAAGTCGAGCAGATCATCGCCAAGCTCGACACAGGCGCTGCCAAGCGCGCCGCTGAAAAGCTCGCCAATCTCGAGCCCTTCGACGTGCTGGTAGTGGGCGGCGGCCCGGCTGGCACTGCATCGGCGATCTATGCCGTCCGCAAGGGCATCCGCACTGGCGTTGTCGCCGAACGCTTCGGTGGTCAGGTGCTCGATACCATGGCGATCGAGAATTTCATTTCGGTCCCGCACACCGAAGGCCCCGCCTTCGCCAGCGCTCTCGAGGCGCATGTGAAGGACTATCCCGTCGAGATCATGAACCTGCAGAGGGCTGAAAAGCTGACACCTAGGGGCGACCTGTTCGAGGTCGAGCTTGCCAGCGGCGCGACGCTGAAATCCCGCACCCTCATCCTGTCCACCGGCGCACGTTGGCGGCAGATGGGCGTGCCCGGTGAGGAGCAATATCGCAACAAGGGTGTCGCCTATTGCCCGCATTGCGATGGTCCTCTCTTCAAGGGCAAGGATGTGGCCGTGATCGGCGGCGGCAATTCCGGCGTCGAGGCGGCGATCGACCTCGCCGGCATCGTCAAGCATGTCACGCTCATCGAATTCGACGGCAAGCTGCGCGCAGACGATGTCTTGCAGCGCAAGCTGCGCAGCCTTTCCAACGTCCGGATCATCCTGTCGGCCAAGAGCACGGAAGTGCTGGGCGACGGCAGCAAGGTCACCGGTCTTGTCTACGAGGACCGCAACAAGGACGAGAAGCACACGCTGGCGCTCGACGGCATCTTCGTGCAGATCGGCCTTCTGCCCAACACGGAATGGCTGAAGGGCACTATCGCGCTTTCTCCCCGTGGCGAGATCGTCGTCGATCATCACGGCCAGACATCGCTGCCCGGCGTCTTTGCCGCCGGCGATTGCACGACCGTTCCCTACAAGCAGATCGTCATCGCCGTTGGTGAAGGCGCCAAGGCATCGCTCGCTGCTTTCGACCATCTCATCCGCACCTCTGCTCCCACGGAAGAGGAAGCCAAGGCCGCCTAAGCGGCGAAGCGTCATGACACTCAGAGAACTGGAATATCTCGTCGCGCTGGCCAAATATCGCCATTTCGGCCGCGCGGCCGAGGCCTGTCTGGTCAGCCAGCCGACTTTGTCGGCACAGATCAGGAAGCTTGAAGCGGAACTTGGCACGCCGCTGGTGGAACGCGACTCGCGCTCCTTCATGTTGACCGCCTTCGGCAAGGATGCTGCCGAGAGGGCAAAACGGATCCTCGTCGATGTCCAGCAATTGAAGAATGCCGCGCTGCTGAACCAGAACCAGGAACTCGGAACGCTCCGTCTCGGTGCTTTCCCGACGCTCGGCCCTTATTTCCTGCCGCATGTGGTGCCGCAGGTGCATGAACGCTTCCCGCAACTGGAAATTCTTCTGAGCGAGGAGAAAAGCGGCGTGCTGCTCTCGCGGCTGCGGAGCGGCGAGCTTGATGCAGCACTCCTGGCCATGCCGGTCGAAAGCGACCAGCTGCAGGTGGAATTCCTGTTTGAGGAGCCCTTTCTGCTCGCCGTGCCGAAGAAGCACCCGCTGGTCGATCGGGCAAGCATCAGCATGGAAGATCTCTCCGGCTACGACCTGATGCTTTTGGAGGAAGGGCATTGCCTGCGCGAACACGCGCTCGACGTCTGCCGGCTCTCCGGCGCGGGACAGAAATCCTCCTTCCAAGCCACCAGCCTCGAAACGCTTCGCCTGATGGTCGGGGCAAATGTCGGCATCACCCTCCTACCCGCGCTGGCGACCATTGGCCCGATCATGTCGTCGGACCAGATCCGTCTCTTGAAATTCAGCGACGGCAACCCGAAGCGTCGTATCGGCCTTTGCTGGCGCAGAAGCTCGCCGACTGGCCCGCTTCTGAAGCAGCTGGCGGAGATGTTTCGGACAACGGCGCGGCAATTGCTGCAGGACAGATCAAATCCTGACGGCTCAATGAGAGATTAGAAACCGGCAGCAGCCTTCGCCTTGAATGCCGCCAGAATATGCGCGGCGACCAGAACCTCGGTGCCGCTGAGGCCTGCCGAGCAGAACAATGTCGTTTGGTTGGGTGCCTCGCGCGCAATGACCTTGCCACTGACGATCGCCGCCAAATCGACCAGACGCTCGGCGCTCGGCGAGCCATGCAGAAAGAACGGCGCCTTATAGGCCCTGACCTGCTCGGGAGAGTCGGTCGCGACGAGATCGGCGGCAGCGGCGACATCAAGGCCGAGCTCGTGTTCGTCAACCGTCTTGGGGCCGACGGTATTGATGTGAACTCCGGGCTTCAGCCAGCCGGCTTCAATCACCGGCGTGAGGCTGGTCGTGGCGCAGATCACGATATCGGCGTCGCTCACGGCGCGACGCGGCGTGTCCACCGGCTCGACCGGGATACCCAGACGCTGCTCCATCTCCAGTGCGAAAACACAGCGCCGTCGTTCGCTGCGGCTATAGACCCGGACATGCGTCAGTTCGCGCACAAGGGCCGCGGCCTCCAACTGCGTGCGGGCTTGCTGGCCGCTGCCGACGATGCCGACTGTCCTGGCATCGGGGGGCGACATATAGCGAATGGCGATGCCGCCGATCGCACCGGTACGAACCTCCCCCAGCCGTGTGCCGATGATGAGGCCCTGAAGCTCCGCCGTTTCAGTCGACCAGACCGCGACGATCTGCTCGTGGCGAGGCCCTCTAAACGTGTCATAGACCCGGAAGCCGGCGATCGAGGCTTCATCGAGCGTTCCGCCGATCGTGAAAATCAGGTCTCCCTTTTCGGCAAAGGAAACATCGTGTCTCGGCGGCGAAACCAGATCCCCCGCGGATCGAGCAAGGATCGCTTCCTCGATCGCCTCGATAGCGAGCCGCATGACCGGAAGCTGGTCCAGATCACTATCGCCCAGAATGATCGCCATCAGCTCCTCCCTCGCCAGCGAATGAACGCATTCTCACACCCCAACCTAAGTTGAGGTCAACAGGGATTTCCGCGCGAAAGGCTAAGTTGCCAAGCCGGACCGGCAAAAGAACAAGCCTCGCGTTCACCAACGCCCCTCGGAAACAGCTGTTCGGTCGATTCCGAAATCATGCGCGCCACCAAATCCGTTTGAACCGGAAGCTGCCTGCGGAAGATTTTCACTGATTCGTTTGTTTTACATACGATTTTCTTCGAAAGAGACTTATCTTCGACATGCGACGCGGCCAACCCCTTAGCCGGCAAATGTTACAATGGCATCAATCGTACTCAGACAGGAAGGCCGAGACGGTTGTCAGGCAAAGTTCCTTTTCCTCGACATGCGGCATATGGCTGGAATGCTCGAAGAGTACCCATTTGCAGCCGGCAACGCGGTCGACATAGGGTTTGACGACATCAGGCGTCGCCTCGTCGTATTTTCCGGAGATCAGCAGCGTCGGGGCTTCGATCAGGGGTAGACGATCTTCGATCGTCCAATCCTTCATCGTGCCTATGACGTGGAACTCGGTCGGGCCGTTCATGTTGCGATAGACGGTATTGTCTTCGTCCATGATCGCGAAGGTGCGCGCCACTTCCGGCGGCCAGGGAACGACGCGGCAGACATGCCGGTCGTAGAAGACGCGGGAGGCGGCGATGTATTCCGGATCGGTAATCGTGCCGGCCTCTTCATGTCTCAGAAGCGTATCCTGCACATCCTGCGGCAACTCGCGGCGCAGACGGTTGGCCTCGGAAACCCAGGTGTGCATGTTCGCCGGCGAATTGGCGATGACGAGCGCCTTCAGTCCCTTCGGCTGGCGCACCGCATGTTCGGCACCCAGCATGCCACCCCAGGACTGGCCGAGGAAAGCATAACGATCCTGAATGCCGAGATGCTTCAGCAGCGCGTCCAGCTCTTCGAGGAACAGCGCCGGCGTCCAGAAATCCGGGCCTTTCTCCGGCAGGCGCGTGGAATTGCCATTGCCGAGCTGGTCGTAATGGATAACGGCGCGGCCGTCGATCTCGGTGATACCCTTGAAGGAGTCTACATAGTCGTGCGTGCAGCCGGGGCCGCCATGGGCGACGACGAGAGGCAGCTTGCCGCTATCGAGCAATCCGGTGATGCGATACCAGGTCTGGTATTCGCGAAAGGGCAGAAAGGCTTCTTTCGATGCGACGGCGGCCACGGGTTTCTCCATCTCTTTGACTAGGATGGAAAAAGCATAACGCGGCCTCAAGGCCTGCGGCAGCTATCAGAAGTTATAGGATCGCTCGTTTTCCAGCAGCCGGTAATGCGTGGCCCGCACCACCGCCTGCGTGCGGTTCTTGGCGCCGAGCTTCTTGGCGGCGGCATTGAGGTGCATGACGACGGTCGGTACCGAGCGGTTGATGATTCGCGAGATTTCCTTGGCCGAAAGCCCCTCGGCCGAGTGGCGCAGACACTCCCGCTCCCGCTCCGTCAGCCTCATCTTGCCAACGCTACGGGCACTCGAATCGAAAAGCGCATAGGCGCTTTCGTGGAAGACATGCGCAAGCAGGCCGAAATCGGCGATGTAGCGCAGCGCATTGCGCTCGAAATCCTTGTTCGCGCCGAAGCGGATGCCGGTCACCGTCGCATAATCGCCGCGCGGCATGTGCACCGGCACGGTGACGCCCGTCGACATGTCGCGCTCATTGAGGTAGCGGGCGACCGGTTCGGTATTTTCTCCGAGATAGCGGTTGATCGCCGTATCGGCCTCGACATTGTAATTCCAGAAGAACGGCGCCGAGGTGCGCAACGCCACCTGCTGCACCGGATCGATGCGGAAATAGCCTCGGTCGAGCCAGTATTCGAGCATATCGTCCGAGATGTTGCGCAGCTTCAGAAACGAAGGAACCATGATCTCGCCATCGAGGTCGAAGGGCACCGGCGTATAGTCGTAGACCAGGGCTTCGAAACCGAGCTGTTGCATCGCCTCGAAAGCCTGGTCGATCCGTCCGTCCAGCGTATCATGCGCGGTAAACTTGCGTCTGATCGTTCCGATTTCGTCAAGCATGGAGAACTCCGGCTTACATCCAAATCCCAACCCTATCACTTCTTATAGCTGGTGTGGATCGTGGTTTACGGTAAAAATTTAATCATGCCCAAATGTTGGGCAAGAAGAATATTTGCCGGAGTAAGCTGATGTGGCGCGAAATGCAGCCGGACGAGCGCGTGGAAGTCGAGGTCGATGGGCACAAGGTAATTGCCTATAGCTTCGGCTCCGGCGCGGAGACCGTCTTCTGTCTGAACGGCGGCCCCGGTCTTCCCTGCGACTATCTGCGCGAGGCGCATTCCTGCCTTGTCGACCAGGGTTATCGCGTCGTTGCCTTCGACCAGCTCGGAACCGGCGCTTCCGATCGCCCGACGAATCCGGCGCTCTGGACCATCGGCCGCTATGTCGAGGAAACCGAAACCGTCCGCAAGACACTCGGCCTCGGCAAGGTCCATATGCTCGGCCATTCCTGGGGCGGTTGGCTCGCGATCGATTATGCGCTGACCTATCCGGAAAACCTCCGGACGCTGATCCTCGAAGACACCGTCGCCGACATGCCCCACCTGATCCTGGAACTGGAGCGGCTGCGGGCGGCGCTCGGTGCGGAAACGGTGGCGATGATGCAGAAGCATGAGGCGCAGGGCACCTACGATCATCCGGAATACATGGCCGCCGTGACGATCCTCAATTACCGCCATGTCTGCCGCCTGCCGGAATGGCCGGTGCCCGTCCGCCGTTCGCTCGACGACTGGAACATGGGTCCTTACGCGACAATGCAAGGGCCGAATGAATTCCTCTATATCGGCAATCTCAAGGATTGGAACCGCATCCCGGACCTGCCGCGCATGACGGTGCCGACGCTGATCACCGTCGGCGAGCATGACGAGCTGACACCCGCCTGCGCGCTGCGCATGAAACTCGCCATTCCGAATGCCGAACTCAAGGTGTTTGCGAATGCGAGCCACATGCCCTTCTATGAAAACCCCGGCGACTATTATCCCGCACTTCTCGATTTCCTGGCGAGACACAGGCAGGCATGATGCGACAGGAAGTGTTCAAAAACCGAAGAAGGCAAGGGAGCGAGCGTCACCATGCATCGCTATAGGTTCGTTCTCAGCCGGCCGCTGCAATTCCTGCCCGTCATTTTCGGCATCAGCGTCATCACCTTTATCCTCGTGCGTCTCATTCCCGGCGATCCCGCCCGCAATATTCTCGGCACGCGCGCGACGCCGACGGCGCTGGCCAATATCCGCGCCCAATACGGCCTCGATCAACCGATCTGGCTGCAATACTTCTACTTTCTGAAGAACCTCGCCAATGGCGAGATGGGCAAGTCCATCCTCTACAAGATCGATGTGCTGAAGCTGATTTCCACCCGCATCGAGCCGACGGTGGCGCTGGTCATGGCCAGCGTCATCCTGTCGATCCTCATCGCCGTGCCGATGGCAGCGATTGCCGCCCGCAACAATGGCCGCGCGGCGGACCATATCGTGCGTATCGTTTCCACCTTCGGCATCGGCTTTCCACCCTTCTGGCTCGGCTTGATGTTGATCATCCTCTTCAGCGTCGATCTCGGTGTGCTTCCCGTCTCCGGCTACGGCGAGACGCTGGGCGACAAACTGCTGCACCTTATCCTGCCGAGCCTCACCATCGCATTGTCGCTATCGACAGTGCTGACCCGCAGCCTGCGCGCCGCGATGATCGAATCCCTGAAATCGGACGTGGCGACGGCGGCGCGGGCACGCGGCATGCCGGAGAGCATCGTTTTCTGGCGGCATGTGGTGCCGAATTCGCTGGTGCCGACCATCAACCTGCTGGCGGTCAATATCGGCTGGCTGATCGGCGGCACGGTCGTCGTCGAAAGCGTCTTTGCGCTGCCCGGCATGGGCCAGCTTCTGGTGCGCGCCATCTTCTCGCGCGATTACATGGTGGTCCAGGGTGTCGCCATGGTCTTTGCCTGCGCCACCGTGCTCGTCAACTTCCTGGCCGACATCGTCACCGTCGCCGCAGACCCGAGGGTGACCATATGAGCCTCCAGGCAGCTATTCCTGCTTCGATCGCCTGGCGCCATTTTCTCGGCAAGCGGCTGCCCCTTGTCATCGGCGGCGGCATTCTCCTGTTCTTTTTGTTGGCGGCGCTCGGCGCTCCACTAATCGCACCCTACGATCCGATCTTGCAGAATGCCGATGCCCGCCTGCAGGCGCCGTCCCTGTTTCACCCCTTCGGCACCGACAATTTCGGCCGCGATATCCTGTCCCGCGTCCTCTGGGGCGCGCGCATCGACCTGCAGATTGCCGTGATCGGCGTCGTCTTTCCCTTCCTGATCGGCACGACCATCGGCACCATCGCCGGCTTCTTCGGCGGCGTGATCGATGCGATCTTCATGCGGATCGTCGACATCATCCTCGCTTTTCCCTTCCTGGTGCTGATGCTGTCGATCATCGCCATTCTCGGGCCGGGGCTGAGTAGCTTCTATATCGCCATGGCGCTAGTCGGCTGGGTCTCCTATGCCCGCCTCATCCGCGCGCAGATGCTGGTGCTGAAGAACAGCGACTATGCTGTTGCCGCCGTCAGCCTCGGCTTCAGCCGCTTCCGTATCATGTTCCGCCACCTGTTACCGAACGCCATTGCCGGCTCGATCGTCTTTTCCATGTCGGACGCCGTGCTCGTTCTGCTGAGCGGCGCCGCCGTCAGCTATCTCGGTCTCGGGGTGCAGCCGCCGCTGGCCGAATGGGGTGTGATGGTCGCCGAAGGCCAGAGCTTCATCACCACAGCCTGGTGGATTACGCTGTTTCCCGGCCTCTCCATCGTCTGCCTCGCTTTCGGTTTCAGCATGCTGGGCGATGCGCTCGGCGAACTGCTGGGGGTGCACGAATGAGCGCCTCCGTCCTTTCCGTCCGCGACCTCACCGTCAAGGCGCATCTCGACAGCGGCGAGCGCATACTGCTTGATGCCGTGTCGCTCGATCTCGCAAAGGGTGAAATCCTCGGCCTCGTCGGCGAAAGCGGCTCCGGCAAGAGCCTGCTGTGCCGCTCGTTGATCCGCCTCCTCCCCTCCTCGCTTCTGAAGATCGAAAGCGGCAGTGTCATACTCGAGGGCCGCGATCTGACGACAATCAGCGACGCCGACATGCTGAAGGTACGCGGCGGCGAGATCGGCATGATCTTCCAGAACCCGACGAGCCATCTTGACCCGGTCATGCGCATCGGCAACCAGATCGCCGAGGGTATCCGCTATCATCAGGGTCTCAACGCCCGCGACGCGCGCGCGGCCGCCATCGAAATCCTCGGCCAGGTCGGCTTTCCCGATCCTATCAGGCAATATGAGAGCTATCCGCACGAATTCTCCGGCGGCATGCGCCAGCGCGCGATGATCGGCGTCGCCCTGTCCTGCAACCCCAAGATTCTGATCGCCGACGAACCGACGACCGCGCTCGACGTCACCATCCAGGCGCAGATCCTCAAGCTCTTGATGGACATCCGCGACCAGCGCGGTCTTTCCATCATCCTCATCACCCATGATCTCGGCATCGTCGCCCAGACCTGTGATCGCATCGCCGTGATGCGCGGCGGCAAGCTGCTGGAGGACGGTCCGAAACGGACGCTGCTGTCGCAGCCACGGCATCCCTACACGATCGACCTGATCAAGAGCCATCCGTCGATGCCGGACGAGACGGCATCCGTCGCGGAAGCGGTGAAAGATGATGCGCCCCTCAAGCCGCTCCTCGAAATCGACGACCTGCACGTCCGCTTCAATGTCGGCGGCGGCTTCTTAAAGGGCAGTGGCGCCAGAACGGTCAACGCCGTCTCAGGCGTCAGCCTGCGGTTGATGCCGGGCGAGACGGTCGGGATCGTCGGTGAATCCGGCAGCGGCAAGAGCACGCTTGCCCGCGCCATCCTCGGCCTGACACCGCTCTCCTCCGGCCACATCACCTTCGATGGCATCGACCTGGCCCAGCAAAGAACGGCGGGCCTCGCGAAGCTCAGGCGCGAAGCGGCCATGGTGTTCCAGGACCCCTATAACGCGCTCAATCCGCGGCTGACGATTGGCGACATGCTCGCCGAAGTGCTCAAAGTGCAGGGCAAGGTCGCATCCGCCGACATCCCGGCCCGCGTCGCTGAACTACTCGATCTCGTCGGCCTGGAGCGCGAATTCGCCAAACGCAAGCCGCGCAGCATGAGCGGCGGCCAGTGCCAGCGCGCCGGCATTGCGCGTGCGCTTGCCGTCGACCCTCAGCTCATCATCGCCGACGAGTGCGTTGCCGCCCTCGACGTCACCATCCAGGCGCAGATCATCGAGCTCTTTCGCGAGCTGACGCGGAAGATGAACCTGACCCTGCTCTTCATCGCCCATGATCTCGCCATCGTTCGCAATCTCTGCGAACGCACGGTCGTGATGTATCGTGGCGAGATCGTTGAGGAAGGTCCGTCCGAGGAGGTCTTCGCGCGTCCGAAGCACCCCTATACGGCCTCGCTCATCGCCGCCATTCCGGACATCGATCCGGACAGGCAGCTCTTTGCCGACACAGATCTTCGGGGCGAAAACAACGTCGCCGAAATCCTGCCCTTCAAACGCATGCCATAACAACCAAGGGAACGATCTTATGACCAGCAGATGGAAATCAATCGGGCTCGCGGCCATTGTCGCCGGCCTCACCCTCACCGCAACCTATGCCGAGGCAGCCGGCGTGCTGACCATCGGCCGTCGCGAGGATTCGACCACGTTCGATCCGATCAAGACCGCCCAGAACATCGACAACTGGGTGTTCTCGAACGTCTATGACGTGCTCATCCGCGTCGACAAGACCGGCACCAAGCTGGAGCCTGGCCTTGCCGAAAGCTGGACCGCGTCCGAAGACGGCCTCACCTATGTCTTCAAGATCCGCGACGCGAAATTCTCCGACGGCTCACCGCTGACGGCAGAGGATGCCGCCTTCAGCCTGCTGCGTATCCGTGACGACGCCGCTTCGCTCTGGAGCGATTCCTACAAGGTGATTGACACGGCGGTCGCGACCGACCCGCACACGCTGACGATCAAGCTCAAGCATCCCTCAGCACCGTTCCTGTCGACACTGGCGCTGCCGAACGCCTCCGTCATCTCGAAGAAGGGCATGGAGACGCTCGGCCCCGACGCTTACGCCGAAAAGCCGATCGGATCGGGCGCTTTCTCCGTCGAAGAATGGCGGCGCGGCGACCGCATCATCCTCAAGAAGAACCCTTACTTCTGGCAGGCCGACCGGGTGAAGCTCGACGGCGTCGAATGGATCTCCGTGCCGGATGACAATACCCGCATGCTGAACGTCCAGGCCGGCCAACTCGATACCGCGATCTTCGTTCCCTTCTCCCGCGTGGCAGAACTGAAGAAGGACCCGAACCTCAATGTCGACATCGATGCCTCAACGCGCGAGGATCACCTCCTGATCAACCACGCGCATGGCGAACTCGGCAAGAAGGAGGTCCGCCAGGCCCTCGACCTCGCCATCGACAAGAAGGCAATCGTCGATGCCGTCACCTTCGGCCAGGGCACGGTCGCCAATTCCTACATTCCGAAGGGCGCTCTGTATCACTACGCAGACAACCTGCAGCGCCCCTACGATCCGGAAAAGGCCAAGAAGCTGCTGGCTGACGCCGGCGTTTCCAACCTGACGCTGACCTACCTTCTGCGCGCTGGCGACGAAGTCGACGAGCAGACGGCCGTGCTGGTGCAGCAGCAATTGCAGAAGGCCGGTATCACCGCCAACCTGCAGAAAGTCGATCCTAGTCAGGAATGGGATATGACGGTCGCCGGCGATTACGACATCTCAGTCAACTACTGGACCAACGACATTCTCGACCCAGACCAGAAAACGACCTTCGTGCTCGGTCACGATTCCAACAACAACTATTCGACCAATTACAAGAACGAAGCGGTGAAGGAACTGGTCGCCAAGGCTCGCCTGGAGCTTGATCCGAAGAAGCGCGAGCAGATGTATATCGATCTGCAGAAGATGGCGAAGGACGACGTCAACTGGATCGACCTCTATTACAGCCCCTATATCAACGTCTCGCGCAAGAACGTCGAGAATTTCTACCAGAATCCGCTCGGCCGTTTCTTCCTGGAAGACACCGTCAAGAACTGAGGTCTGGGATTATATGACTTTGCTCCGCCGCCCGATCAGCGGCGGAGCATTCCCTATTCGGAGGGGAGGATCATGCCGCTCTTCATGGTGTGAGCGGCCATCTGCATGCTTGTCGAAACCCCGTTACGACGAGGTAGGCACGTCGCCGTGATCGACCCGGCGCGAGAATTCGGTTTCGATCCCCTTTGCCAGCTTGGCGGCCTGCCCGATCCAGTCCTCACGCTCGATGCGCCCCGGGAAGGCCATATAGCTGCCGACCCATTCGGCATTTGCCTCTGTCCAGGCCGCGATCTGCGCGAAGGTCCAGATGCCCAGCTCGTTCAGCTTTTCCTCGTTGACATGACCGATGCCGGAGATGCGCTTCAGATTGTCCGGAGTTGCAACCCCTTTCGCGGCGGACGGCGGGCGCTGACCGGGATGATCGCCGGCGGCGACGGGAGCAGCGGCGGGCGCCGATGAAACAAAGCCCGACGACGCGGACGCATCGCCCAGATCGGCCCGGCGCGAGGCATCGGTTCCGAGCCCTTTCGCCAATTGTGCGGCCTGACCGATCCAGTCCTCGCGCTCGATACGCCCCGGGAAGGCCATATAGCTGCCGACCCATTCGGCATTTGCCGGCGTCCAGGCCGCGACCTGCTTGAAGGTCCAGACGCCCAACTCGTGGAGCTTTCCCTCGTTGACGGGGCCGACACCATCAATGAGCTTCAGATCGTCCAGAGCGGCAAGCCCTTTCGCGACGGCTGGCGGGCGTTGGCCGGGATGGATGTGATCGCTCGCGGGAGCAGTGGATGCCGGTGCCGAAGAAGTTTCCCTCACCGGAGCGGGCGGCGGAATGGGGGTAACGACCGGAGGCGGCGTCACCACGCGAGCCGCGGGCGGCGTTGGCACTGGTGTGGGAGCTGGAGGCGTAACCCGTACCGGCGCAGGCTCGGCAACCGCAACAGGCTCGTTCGTCTCGATCTCCTCCCGCGAGCGGAAGCTTGCCAGCCAGCTACCGAGGAAGCAGCCGACAATATAGCTGCCGACGAAAAGCAGCGCGGTTTCCAGGTAATGCCCCAGCAGACCCGGAAGCCATTTGAAGATGGCCACCACAAGCCCCACCAGGAACAGCAGGCTCAACAGCTTGAACCAGCCCGGCCAGGCGTCCGGCCACCAGCCTTTGCCGGACCGCAGGAAAGTCGCGAAACCGACAATGCCCCCGAGCACCAGCGCAAGCAGCATCCAGGGCCAATAAGTCGAAAACAGATAGGTCATTGCTGCCTCCCCTATTTGACAGAGAATTCGATACGGCGATTGAGCGCCTTGCCCTCATCGGTATCGTTCGATGCAACCGGACGCGACGAGCCGAGGCCGACTGCGGTCAACCGGCTTGCCGGCACGCCTGCGTCCGTCAGATAGGTGACGACCGCCTTGGCGCGCTGTTCGGACAGGGCGACGTTTGCCGCCTCGTCCCCGCTCGAATCCGTGTGACCCGAAACCTCCACGGCATTGCCGGGGCACCGGCCGATTGTCGCAACGATCGTGTCCAGCACACCGGACGATGCCGGCGAGATCCGCGCCTTGCCTGTATCAAAGTTGATCTTCGACTTGCTGAGGATCGTGTTGAGCAGCGATTGGCAATTCGGAGCATCGACAGCCGCAGCCGGCGCGCTGACGGCAATCTCGGCAGGCATCGCCTTGAAGCCCTCGGGTATCGCGGCGGCAAAGCTGTCCTGAATGCTCTTCACCGCGCCGTTATAAAGCGCCTCGCCGGAGAGCTTGGCATCGGTGCCGGAGAGCGAGAATGAGCCCTTGGCAAGACGCGACAGGGCATTGAGCCCGCCGAGTGCCGCGGTCGCAAATCCATTCGGCGCGCCGGGAGCCGCTTTCAGCTCATCGCTGATCTCATCGCTGGAGAACAGGTTCTTGGCGGCGTCGATGATCTTGCCGTGCGCGTCATCGTCGGGATAGTTGCCCGAAAGCGTCAGTTTTCCCGCCTCCCTCAAGGCATCGAAGCTAAAGGAGGACGGCGCAAGCGCAGGTGCGACGGTGTTTGCAGCCGTCGTCACCGCTGTTGCCGCAGCCGTTGTCGTCGGTGTTGCCGCCGGCGTGGGCGCTGCCGCGGGTGCCGCCGCAGCGACGGGAGCCGGTGCCGTTATGTCTGATTTTGCGAGTGTCAGGCCCTGCGGCAATGTCTTCAGCGCCGCGGTGATCGCCTCGTATGCGTTACTCGTAGCGGCCGTGCCTGAAATCGCCAGCCCCGTATCGGACAGGGAGACGCTGCCTTTCGCCAGGCGGGCCAGCTGAGCCAGCCCGAACTGCACGCCACCATCGTAAGCGTCGGGTGCGCCGCTGGCATATTGCATCTCGTCCTTGATTTCGGCGCCCGAGAAGGCGGTCTTCGCGGCGGAAACGATCTTGTCACGCGTCGTCGGGTTCGGCACGTTGCCGGTCAGGACAACACCTGAGCCTTCATGGGTTATGCCCCAGTTAAAGGGCTTGGCGACATCCGGCTCCTTGGCATCAATCAGAACCTTGCGGACGCCCCAGACCTGATCCACCGTACCTGCAATTTGTGAGGCTTCGGCCGGGGAGAACACGGTGCCGGAAACCGAGACATCGCGTCCCGACACGCTGAAGGCGGGATTCTCGACGGAAGTGCCCAAAGCCGATGTCGACCGACTGCCAAGATCGCTGTTTATGGATTGCCCGGTAAAGATCGTGGCAAGGATCCAAAGAACCGCCAGGGGGATTAGTCCCCACCACCATTTCGAAGGCTGACTCATAACTACCCCCCAATGATTAAACCCAGCACATTTGTGCATTAGATTTTGAGAATATACTTTAAATCATTATGCCTGCAACATAAATTGCATTGATCATACGTATACGCCCCGCGATCGATGGCATGCTGTCCATTGAAAATAGCAAAACGGGCATTGCTATTATTTCTCGCGCGAGGGATGTAAATCCCTCTCCAAAGCCCTTTGGGTGACGTTTTCCGGGAGATGATCTCAAGGCCGCGTTCGAACCGCATCCGGCCTTCGCGACGGATTTCATTCCCCTGTCGGATGCAAATTAGTCGTCGACGAGATCTTCAGGAATGCATCATCTACCAGATGAATGGAACGAGCCGATAGCGCACGCGCCCGGCATACTCCTCATAACCGCTCAGCTCCCGACTAAGAGTACGCTCCTCATGAACGGCACGCCAGGCAATTGCGAGAATGAACAGCGGGGCAAGCAGAAGGCCCCACCACGAGCCCAGCAAAAAGGGGGTACCAAGGAAGAGAAGCAGCGCGCTTGCGTACATCGGATGGCGGATTGTCGCATAGGGACCCGTATCGATCACCTTCTGGCCCGGCTGGATTTTCACCGATGGCGCGGCAAAGGCATTTTCGCGAAACGTCCACCAGGCCCCCAGCATGTAGATCACCATGCTCAAACCGCCGAGTATCTGGAGCCAGGGCGGGACAGCCATGAAGCCGGTGCGGGCCGCATCCCAGCCCATGAACCCCATCCAGATGCAGAAGGCCAGGATGAAGAGCATCAGCCAGGCGCGATCCCATGGCTTTTGACCGCGTTGCAGCGGCGAGCCCATGCGCTCACGCAACAGACTTGGACTGTACCTTGCCAGCCAAAAGATCATCGCCAGACTGCCGAGCGCGAACAGAACGATGAACGCCCAGCCGCCGGGAAAGGCCAGAGTACCGGCAGGCCACAGGATCACGAATGCCATGAAGACCAGCCACACAAGAAGCTGCAGCAAATAGGCGGTCATGGAGCGCATTTGATTGTCCATCTGTAGGAAAAGCCGATGACAGGCTTGAAGGCACGAACGGTTGGCGGAAGCAAATCTCGTTCATGGTCCGTCGCCCTCGCCGGTCTTGTCCTTGAACGCAGCCATGTCCCGCTGACAGCGTCGATCAGCAGAAACGGATTCCGCCGGCGATTGTTCCCCATACGATGGGCACTATCCGGCTAGAAATCGAAGATGCTCAGGCCCGTCGTCATCTCGTCCAATCCGAGCGGCCGTGTGACCGGCGGCTCGGCGCGAGAAAGACAACCCTTGCGCTCGCATAGCCGACAGGCCGGCCCGACCGGGATCGGCGGCTGGCCCGGCGCGCCCATCTGGCCGTAGACGAGGTTACCGCCAGCCATGACATCGCAACCCAGCAGCAACGCGGTTCGCCTCACCCGCTCGCCGAACGGTGCCCGTGGCCCCTCCTGTGTGCGGGCGACGGTCAGATATGTCGAATCATCCGGCATTTCGACGGTCTCGAACAGGATCTGGCCCGGCTGCAGGAATGCGGCGTGGATGTTGAGCTTCGGACAGCCGCCGCCAAATCCCGACCTCGGAAAACCATGCGCGCCGATTTTTCGCAGACGATGCCCCGCTGAATCGATCTCCATCAGAAAGAAGGGCACGCCGGATGCGCCCGGCCGCTGCAACATCGTCAGGCGGGTCGCCGCCTGCGTGAAAGAAACCGAGAAGCGCGCGCAGAGAATGTCGATATCGTATTTCGTGGTTTGGGCCACTTTCAGAAAAAGCGCATAGGGCATGGCAAGCGCCAGGGCAGCCAGACGGCCAAGCTCGAAGCGGGCGATGCGCTTCGCCTCCGGCGTCGACAAGGAGAGAGCCTGCAACTCCTCGCTGATTGCATCCTGCAGGGCAAGCGTTGCGACCTCGATGGCGATTTCATGTGCCTGGTCGGCGGGTGATAGCCGTTCCGATATGAAGAGGCGCATCGAATGCCTGTCGAAGCGCCGGCGAAGATCGGGCATGACATGGACCGGCAGAATACGGACAGTGATCCCGCGCTCGACGCGCAGCCACTCCTTTAAGGCGACGAGCAGATCATGCTCGGGCGAGAGGCTGACTGCAAAATCTTCCGCCGCCGCTTCCAGACGCGGAAAATAAGCCGAATGGCTCTCGAAAACATCGCGAACCTCGTCGGCCGGTAAGCGAGCCCCGCCGATCGGCGGCATTGCTCCACTCTCCGTGGTCAAGGTCATCAGGTCGGACAGGCGCACCGCCT
This sequence comes from Rhizobium sp. GW821-FHT14E12, assembly GCF_058803745.1. NCBI lineage: Bacteria > Pseudomonadati > Pseudomonadota > Alphaproteobacteria > Hyphomicrobiales > Rhizobiaceae > Rhizobium > Rhizobium sp. GW821-FHT14E12. The sequence goes on along the minus strand of NZ_JBXAPH010000012.1, from coordinate 89,291 downwards.
GCTCGCGGTAGGCACGATAGAGCTTGACCATGCCGCTTGCCGCATTGGGCGCAAGGTCGACCAGCTCGACCAGTTCCTGATCGCCCGGCAGCTCGCCGGCAAGAAGAGGATCGGCGAAGACCTCCTTCAACTGGCTGAGACCATTGCCCGCCTCGCTCCTGAGATCGTCGAGATCGATCTTGAAGGCGGAGCTCAGCTTGAGCAGCAGTTGCACGGTCAATGGGCGCTGATTGCGCTCGATCAGGTTGAGATAGGACGGCGAGATCTCCAGCGCATCCGCCATGGCGATCTGCGTCATGCCAAGCCCGTTGCGTACGCGCCGGACCTTCGGGCCTGCGAAAATCTTTCTCTCCACCATCCGGCCTCCTCTGCCTAAGCCATATTTACAAAAATTGACAAAGTGACTGCACGTCTTCGTCAAGGATTTGCAACATGACCCTTTTCTAAGCGTCATTTGAAAGGTTTGACTGGCATTTCGCCGTCACTTTGTCGATCTTGTCAATGCGTCACCTCAGCGACGAGCATTCTGTATGGAGGAAATCGTGACAGAATTTGACAAGTTGATCCGCAATATCCCGACCGGTCGTTTCGACGGCATCGAGCGCCCCTATTCCGCCGAGGATGTGAAGCGGCTGCGCGGCTCCGTGGAACTTCGCTATTCGCTGGCCGAGATGGGCGCGAACCGGCTTTGGCAGCTTCTGCATGGCGAGGACTTCGTCAATGCGCTTGGCGCGCTCTCCGGCAACCAGGCCATGCAGATGGTCCGCGCCGGCCTGAAGGCGATCTATCTCTCCGGCTGGCAGGTCGCGGCCGACGCCAACACGGCGTCCGCCATGTATCCGGATCAATCGCTCTATCCGGCCAATGCCGGGCCGGAGCTTGCCAAGCGCATCAACCGCACATTACAGCGCGCCGACCAGATCGAGACCTCGGAAGACAAGGGACTTTCCGTCGACAGCTGGTTCGCCCCGATCGTCGCCGATGCGGAAGCAGGTTTCGGCGGGCCGCTCAACGCCTTCGAAATCATGAAGGCCTATATCGAAGCCGGCGTCGCGGGCGTCCATTTCGAGGATCAGCTCGCCTCGGAAAAGAAATGCGGGCATCTCGGCGGCAAGGTGCTGATCCCGACCGCGGCGCATATCCGGAACCTCAATGCGGCCCGGCTTGCGGCCGACGTCATGGGCGTGCCGACGCTGGTCATTGCCCGCACCGACGCCGAAGCCGCAAAGCTGCTGACCTCCGATATCGACGAACGCGACCGGCCTTTCGTCGACTATGATGCGGGGCGCACGATCGAAGGCTTCTATCAAGTGCGCAACGGCATCGAGCCCTGCATTGCCCGCGCGGTCGCCTATGCGCCCCATTGCGACCTCATCTGGTGCGAAACATCGAAGCCCGATCTGGAGCAGGCACGGCGCTTTGCCGAAGGCGTTCGCAGGCATCATCCGGATAAGCTTCTTGCTTACAATTGCTCGCCGTCCTTCAACTGGCGGAAAAACCTGGACGAGGCGACGATTGCCAAGTTCCAGCGCGAGCTTGGCGCCATGGGCTACAAGTTCCAATTCATCACGCTTGCCGGCTTCCACCAGCTCAATTTCGGCATGTTCGAGCTGGCGCGTGGCTACAAAGAGCGGCAGATGGCAGCCTATTCCGAGCTGCAAGAGGCGGAGTTCGCGGCCGAAAAGAATGGCTACACCGCCACCAAGCACCAGCGCGAAGTCGGCACCGGTTATTTCGATGCCGTGTCGCTCGCCATCAGCGGCGGTCTTTCGTCGACCACCGCCATGAAGGCATCGACCGAGCACGAACAGTTCCGGCCGGCCGCCGAATAACCCCAGAGCTTAAGGAGGAGAAAACATGGCTTCCATCGCACGCGTCCGCGAACGCGCGGAAGAACAATCGTCAAGCCTGTCGCCGGATCAGCAGAACACAATCCGCATGCTTGCAAACGATCTGCACCGCCTGAACCATTCGGTCATGAAGGCCGTCGAGGCAGGCGTCTCGGTCGAGCTGGTCCGCTCGGCCCGGCATCACGGCGGCGACGGCAACTGGGGCGATCTGCTGCTCCCGGTCGTCATGGCCCGCAGCCGTCAGGAAGAGATCTGACCTTCGTCGAATTAGCAATCGCCATGGCATATCTAGTCTGATCTGCCATGGCGTTTCCGTAACCGGATATCCTCATCCATTCCGGGGAGAGCGGCCGACATCCGGATGTGCCGAGGTTCTCTGCCGGCCAAGCCAATAGGCCAAATCGGCCTCGGCGCGCTCAAGAGCGCTATGGTTCAGCAATTTGCGCAGAAATGCCACGGCCACAGCCCGCGCGCGCAGATTGAACCGGCCACCATCCGCCTCGCCGCCGATGGACTGGTAGACATCGAGTTTCTCATAGAGCTGTTGCAGCCGGTTCTGCACGCTGCGCACCGACAGATTGCGCCGCTGGGCGATGGCCCGATCGGTCATGCCAAGCGCGATATCGATCAGGATCTCATATTCGGCGTCGGTAAAGCCATTGGCGTTTCCAAGGCTCTTCTGCTGCATGCCGCGCACTTCGCGGTCGATCACGCATTGGCTCTCGATGAAGATGCTGCGCAACGCCAGCCTCAGCCGATCATCCGAGGCTGACTTCAGCACATAGCCGTAGACCGCGCCCTGCGGCACGATGCGCGACACACCGCGAACATAGGCCTCGTCGGAATAGTTTGACCAGAACAGGATGCGTGTCTCGGGCCGCTCCTTCCAGATGGTCCGCGCCGCCTCGATGCCATTTCGTGGGCTCATCTGCAAGTCCATGACGACATGCGCCGATCTGAAATCGCGCGCCAGCCGCTCGCCGGCATTGCCGTTTTCCGCCTCCAGCACGGTATCGCATTCGGGAAGAGCCGCCCGGACCGCTTCGTTGAGATAGGAACGGTGAAGCGGATCGTCCTCGATGATCAGCACCTTCATGCCGCGCCTCCCGCCGCGAGAGGACGGCCAGCCAGGGTGACGCTCACGCAGGTTCCGCCCTTGGGGCCTGCGGGTCTCGCGGCGAAACGCGCAGAAATAAGCCGCGCCCGGGTTTTCATATTCTCGATGCCGCCCCCGGATGGCTTGCGGGAATGGGCCAAGCCGACGCCATCATCATCGATCTCAATGGTCACGGCCCCGCCGGTGGCTCCCAGGCGAACCAGAATGCGGCTTGCCTGCGCATGGCGCACGGCATTGTTGATCGCCTCCTGCGCTATACGGAACAAGGCGATGCTGACGGATTGCTCCAGGCAGTCGATGGCGCCGTTGGTCTCGTCGGTCAATTTCCACTCCACAGCCGCGCCGCTTTCCTGGATCGAGCGCTCCAGATGATTTTCGACCGCCTGGGCAAAGCCGAAAAGCTGCAGAACCGAGGGCTTGGCCTCCTCGATGATCTGGCGCAGGTCGTGCATGCATTGCTGCAACCCACGAAACAAAGGCTCAAGCGCTTCGCCGGTGACATCGGGCATGTGCGCCAGCCGCTCCATCCGCCGCGACAGACGTGTGAGGTCGGCAAGCGTCTGGTCGTGCAGGTCCATGCCGATGCGCTGGCGCTCAGTCTCCAGAGCCTCCGTCAGCTTCAGTGCCCCCAACCGCAAGCCCTCTTCCCTGGCCCGCGCCTCCGCCTCGACGATCGCCGATCGCTTCGCCTGTTCGGCGGCCCGGATCGCGAAGAAATGCGGCGCCAGCAGATCGGCGATGGCGCGCGCATTCACCACGTCCTGCGCCCCGTAGAAGCCGGCCTGGTGACTGGAGCAGCTCAGAGCCCCGATCACAGCACCCTGGACCTTCAGCGGCACATGCAGGCGCGCCCTCAGCGACTGGCTGATGATCGGATGCGAGAAGGCGCCTTCGAAGTGAAACCTCGGATCGTTGCAAGCGTCATCGGTCAACAGATGGTCGACTTCGCCCCAAAGCAGCGTGCGGATGGGGCTGTCGCTGACCGGAGCCGGATGGCGCTTGCCCCAATCGGTCTCAAGGCCGCTCTCATAGGCGATGTGATATTTCTCATCCACCATGATGATGCAGACATCGAAATGGTCGTAGGGGATGACATGGCTGATCTCGGCGGCGACGGAGCGGATGACCGAATGAAAATCGAGCTGCCCGGCCAAAAGCCTGGAAATGCTGAGATAATGGTCGAAGACCGACCGAGGCTCCAACGTGTGCAAGGCGGCCCTCCCAGGCAACGCGCCGACCTCTCCCCAGGCCAGTTGCGGAACGCGAAATCCGAAGGTCATTAAGCGCTGATCAGGATCGTTCGTCTTGCGGAAAGGCGCAATTTTTATGCGGAATCCCGCAACATCCGTCCCGTTAAGCGCCTGTACAACCGAAAGAATCTCGGACATCCTATTCTTACTGACAGGGGAACCTTCAGCGCAAATACTATTTTCGAGCATCGTTGAGGAGCGCGTTCGAAAATCATGACCTGGGAGTGAGATTTAGGTCTTTTTGGGAGGAAAAACATGAATATCGCCAAGACACTTCTGGCATCCGTCGTGATCGCAGCCGTTGCGACGCCGTTTGCCGCACTTGCAGACACATCATCCAAGAAAATTGCCCTGTCCAACAATTATGCCGGCAACTCGTGGCGTCAGGCCATGCTGACAAGCTGGCAGAAGGTGACGGGCGAAGCCGTGAAAGCCGGCGTGGTTGCCGCAGCCGATCCATTCACGACGGCGGAAAACCAGGCGACCGAACAGGCGGCGCAAATCCAGAACATGATCCTGCAGGGCTATGACGCCATCGTCATCGACGCGGCATCGCCAACGGCTCTCAACGGCGCCGTCAAGGAAGCCTGCGATGCTGGCATCACCGTCGTATCCTTCGACGGTATCGTCACCGAACCCTGCGCCTGGCGCATTGCCGTCGACTTCAAGGGAATGGGCGCAAGCGAGATCGAGTATCTGGCCAAGAAGCTGCCCAAGGGCGGCAACATCCTGGAAATCCGCGGCCTTGCCGGCGTCTCCGTCGATGACGAGATTTCGGCCGGCATTCACGATGCCGTCGCGAAATATCCGCAGTTCAAGATCGTCGGCTCCGTGCATGGCGACTGGGCGCAGGACGTCGCCCAGCGCGCTGTCGCAGGCGTTCTGCCCAGCCTACCCGAGATCGCCGCCGTCGCGACACAGGGCGGCGACGGCTATGGCGCGGCCCAGGCGTTTGCCGCGGCAAAGCGTCCAATGCCGACGATCGTCATGGGCAATCGTCAGGACGAACTGGCCTGGTGGAAGAAGGAAAAGGACGCAAGCGGCTATGAGACCATGTCGGTTTCCATCGCCCCCGGCGTCTCGACGCTCGCCTTCTGGGTCGCCCAACAGATTCTCGACGGCAAGCAGGTGAAGAAGGATCTGGTCGTCCCGTTCTTGCGCATCGACCAGGACAATCTCGAAACCAACCTCGCCAATACCCAGCAGGGTGGCGTCGCCAATGTCGAATATTCGCTGGAAGACGCACAGAAGGTCATCGCCGCGGCCAAGTGAGCTGAGGCGTGCCGCCGTTCAAGACCGGTGCCATTCTTAAGTGGCGCCGGTCGATGAGGAATTCTTGCCGGATCGATCCATGAATGCAGCCAAAGACAACAGGCCCATGAACGAGGATGCACAGACAAAGCCGGTCGTCTCCGCGCGCGGCGTCAAGGTGCAATTCGGTGCCGTCAAGGCACTGGATGGCGCCGACCTGATCATCGATACCGGCGAATGCATCGGGCTGGTCGGCCATAACGGCGCCGGGAAATCGACGATCGTCAACGTCCTCAACGGAAGCCTCAGCCCTCACGAGGGCACCATTGCCTACAATGGCGACGAGACCGCGCGCGGCATCAATGCGGCACGCGGCCACGGCATCCGCTGCGTGTTTCAGGAACTGTCCCTTTCGCCGAACCTGACCGTTGTCGAAAACATGCGGATCATGCATCGCGACCTCAGCGGATGGAACTGGCGCAGCCAAGCGGCCGGCATCGTCAGCGCCAAGCTTGACGAGATTTTCGCCGGCCACGGCATCGACGTGATGCACACCGTCGGCGAACTCTCGATCGCCGAGCGGCAGATGGTCGAAATCGCCATCGTCTTCTGCGCGGTCGGACACGAGCCCAAGCTGGTCATCCTCGACGAGCCGACATCCTCGCTCGATGCGGGGCTTGCGGCGCAGCTGACGGCCTATGTGCGTAGATATGTCGATGCGGGCGGTGCCGTGCTGCTGATCTCGCATATTCTCGGCGAGATCCTGTCGACCTCCGACCGCATCGTCGTCATGAAGGACGGCAAGGTCGTCGCCGACCGCCCGGCAAAAGAATTTTCGACCCATAGCCTCGTCCAGGCGATGGGTAGCGTGGTCAAGGACCATGATTTCGACCGCAATAAGAATAGAGCCGCCGACACATCGCCCATCCTTTCCCTCCCCGCCAGAGGCGGCAAAGGCCTTCCGTTCACGGCCTACAAGGGCGAAGTGATTGGCCTTGCCGGTCTCGGCGGGCATGGCCAGACGGACATGCTGCTCGAACTCTACCGCACGCTCAGCAGCGACTGGCTGCCGGGAAGACAAGGGCGCATCGCCTTCGTCGCCGGCGACCGCAGCCTGAACGGAACCTTCCCCCTCTGGAGCATCTTGAAAAACCTCAGCATCGCTTCCCTTTCCGACCTGTCGGAGAAATTCCTGGTCAACAGAACCCGCGAAGACGGGCTCGGCGCAGACTGGAAGGGCCGGATCGAAATCCGCACGCCCGACATGACGAACGGCATCCTGTCGCTCTCGGGCGGCAATCAGCAGAAGGTTCTCTTTGCCCGCGCGCTGGCGACAACGTCGTCGCTGGTGCTGATGGATGATCCGATGCGCGGCGTCGATATCGGCACCAAACAGGAGGTCTATAGCATCCTCAATCACGAAGCGGCCGGCGGCCGGACATTCATCTGGTATTCGACCGAGATGGACGAAATCCGGCTTTGCGACCGCGTCTATGTGTTTCGCAGCGGCGCCATCGTTTCGGAACTCGTCGGCGACGCCATTACGGAGGAAAATGTGCTGGCAGCCTCATTCTCTGGAGAAGACGCATGATCCGCATCTCGCCCAGTATGGTGCGGCTGCTCGTCCCGGCACTCTCGCTCGTCGTGCTGCTGGTCGCGGTCTTCTATCTTCAGCCGCGCGCCATGAGCTATACCGGGCTCAATCTCCTGTTCAATCTCGCCGTGCCGATTGCGCTCGCGACCATTGCCCAAATGATGATCATGTCCGTCAACGACCTCGATCTGTCGATGGGAACCTTCGTCAGCTTCGCCGCCTGCGTTGCGGCGACCTATCTTCAATCCTCCCCGCTGCTCGGCATTCTGATCCTCGCGGCAGCCATCGCCACCTATGCCGTCATCGGCGTGGTCATCTACGTCAGGGATCTGCCGTCGATCGTGGTGACGCTCGGCATGAGCTTCGTCTGGGGCGGTCTTGCCGTGCTGCTGCTACCGGCCCCCGGCGGCGAGGCACCCACCTGGGCACGCTGGCTGATGACCTCGAAACCGCCGCTTGTTCCGATGGCGATCGTTGCCAGCGTCGTCATCGCCCTTGTCGCGCATTTCGTCGTCATGCGCTCCGCCTTCGGCGTGCTGATCCGCGGCGTCGGCGGAAACCAGCGCTCGGTGCAACGCGCCGGATGGTCGATCCTCGTCCTTCGTGCTGCAGCCTATGGGCTCGCCGGTCTCTTTGCGGTGCTTTCCGGCATCGCCCTTGTCGGCCTCACCACCTCGGCGGATGCGAACATTGCGCTGCGCTATACGCTGCTGTCGATTGCCGGCGTCATCCTCGGCGGTGGAGAATTCACCGGCGGCCGTATCTCGCCGATCGGCGCCGTCATCGGCGCGTTGACGCTGACGCTGGCCGGATCGTTCCTGTCTTTCCTTCGGATTTCGCCGGACTGGCAGATCGGAGCGCAAGGCGCCATCCTCATCGTCGTGCTTGCCCTGCGTCTCTTCCTCAACCGTCTTGAAAAGCGGGGGAACCGCGCATGAACGCCCTTCGCGCGCTCCATCGGAAACCCTGGATCTGGTCCTTTGCCGCGACGCTGGTCGTGTGGAGCCTGACCGTCCTGTTCACGGGCGGTGCCAGCTCTCTCGGTCTGTCGCAGGCAGCGCTCACCTTCGCTGCCTTTTCCGTCATCGTCGGCATCGGCCAGATGTTCGTCATCACGCTTGGGCCAGGCAATATCGACCTCTCCGTTCCGGCAACGATGACGCTGGCCGGAACCGTGGCGCTGAAGCTGATGAACGTCGAGGACGGCATGATCGTGCCCGGCCTTCTGATTTCCATCCTGATCGGTTTTGGCATCGGCATCGGCAATTATGCCCTGATCAAGCTCCTGCGCATCCCGCCGATCATCGCGACGCTGTCGATGAGCTTCATCGTGCAATCCTGCGCGATCTGGAGCAACCGGGGCCTGCGCATCAAGCCGCCGGAGCAGCTGGCGGACTTCACCATGTCCAGCCTCGTCGGCATCCCGAACATCGCCATCGTCGCCTTTCTGCTCTCCGTACTTGCCTGGATACTGCTGGAAAAGACCATCTATGGCCGCTGGATTTCGGCCATCGGCCAGAGCATGTTCGCGGCCCGCATGGCCGGCATTCCTGTCGATGGCACGCGGCTCGCGACCTATATCCTCTGCGCCATCCTCGCCTCGGTCTGCGGCTACCTCCTCGCCAGCTTCTCCGGCGGCGCCGCCCTCAACATGGGCTCGGAATATCTGCTCATGTCGATTGCCGTTGTCATCATCGGCGGGACAGCGGTCGCGGGCGGGGATTCGAACGTGCCGGGCATCTGGGGCGCATCGCTCTTCATGTTCCTTGTCGTGTCAATGCTGAACACCTACGGTTTCGGCGCGGGCTCGCGGCTTATCCTCACCGGCTTCATCATCATCGCTGTCATTCTGATGGCCGGCGGCCGCCCGCTCGGCGGGCGCTGAGACTCTTTTCGACATCCATGCAGGCATCACAGGAAACACCGTAATGGCCAAGAACGAGCCCCCCCTCTACGAAATACACGATCCCCGGTTTCGCTATCTTGTTGTCGGGAGCGCCGCTCTGGACGAACTCTATTCCGGTTGCCGCTGGGCGGAAGGTCCGGTGTGGTTCGCCGATTCCGGCTGCCTGATCTGGAGCGACATTCCGAACCAGCGCATGCTGCGCTGGGTGCCGGACAGCGGCGTCTCGACCTTTCGCGAACCCTCGAACTTCACCAACGGCAACACGCGCGACCGCCAGGGACGGCTCGTTTCCTGCGAGCACGGCGCAAGGCGCGTCACCCGCACCGAGATCGATGGATCGATCACTGTTCTCGCCGACAGCTTTCAGGGCAAACGGCTGAATTCGCCCAACGACGTGATCGTCCGCTCCGATGGATCGGTCTGGTTCACCGATCCGACCTACGGTATCCTGTCCGACTATGAAGGCTATAAAGCCGAGCCCGAGCAGGCTACGCGCAACGTCTACCGGCTCGATCCGGAAACCGGCGAGATGGAGATCGTGGTCGACGATTTCGGCCAACCGAACGGCCTGGCCTTCTCGCCGGCCGAAACCAAGCTCTATGTCGCCGATTCAGCATCGAGCCATGACATCAACGCGCCACGGCACATCCGCGTCTTCGACGTGATCGACGGCCGGACACTCGCCAATAGCCGGGTATTCTGCGACATCGACAGCGGACTTCCGGACGGCTTCCGCGTCGATGTCGCTGGCAATGTCTGGACGAGCGCGGGCGACGGCGTACATTGTTTCGCCTCGGATGGAACATTGCTCGGCAAAATCAAGGTGCCTCAGACGGTCTCCAACCTCACCTTCGGCGGGCCGCGCCGCAACCAGCTGTTCATCACCGCCACCAAGTCTCTCTATAGCATCTATACCGCCACGACGGGCGTGCAGACGCCTTAAAGCAATTTCAGGAAAAGTGCGCAGCGGTTTTTCGTCCGGAATTGCGTTGAACCGCTCTAGGACTGAACCTTGAACGGTCCCATCTGGATGGAGCGCAGCAACGTTGCGCGGGCACTGCCCAGATGGGCCAGCAAGTTTGCTTCTACCGCTGCCGGATCCCGGCTGCGAAGGGCTGCGATGTAATCGAGATGCTGCGTGAGTGCCCTGATGTTGCGCTGTTTCTCGTCATCGATATTCCACTGATAGGTGTAGTGGAAGAAGGCGGAAACGACATTGTAGAACTCGATAATGTACCTGTTTTTCGAGGCATCATGCACGCAACGATGCAGGCGTTCGTCCAGCGCCGGAAATTCGCGATAGCGCCGATCAATGTCCTTCAGCAGCTCAAGATGCTCCGCCTCGATCGCCTGCAGCTCCCTCCAGCAGGGGTCGCTATCCGGCAATTTGAGCAGGTGTCTGGCCGAGCGCAGCTCGAACATTTCGCGGACTTCATATATTTCCGCGGCGAAATTCGGGGTGACGCCGAGAAACACCCAGGCGCTGTTGGGTCGTCGCTCGATCAACCCAAAGTGCTGAAAATGCGTAAGATATTCGCGAATGGTGGTGGTCGAGGTGCCGAACTGCCGCGCAAGTTCGGCGCTGTTGAGCAGCTGCCCAGCGCGAAAATCCCCCTGCAGAATCCATTCCATGAACCGGCGCTCGACGGCGGCGGCAGCGGACATGGTCTGCGTTTCGGGGAAATAGTCGCCAGGCTCCGGCCGTCGCCGCAAAGCGTGGATGGCATCGTCGAGGCGAAGAATTCCGGCATCCGTCAGGGATGACAGCACCGAGCGCACCGTCGTGCGGCTGACCGCCAGTTTCGACGCCAATTCCGAATTCGACGGCAGCTTCTGATCGACCTCGACATCGCCGAGATAGGACAGGCAGCGGTTGTACGCGCCCTTGTAGACTGCATTCCCTTTCATTCCAAACCATCCCCCTGCTGCGACCGCTCCGTATCATATAGGTCGGATTATTTATATAAAAAACAGTTGACTCGAAAATTCCAGCCTGTTTTATATATGCAAAAGACAGTCGAAGGGAGGATCGAAGCTTGTCTGGAATTCATCTTGCAAACACATCTCTGGACCGCGCCTCCTTCGGGAAGATAGACGCGTGAGCGGCCGCATCATCCAATTCGGAACGAGCCGCTTCCTGCAAGCACATGTGGCGTTCTTCTTCCACGAAGCGGCCGAAGCCGGCCAGAAGGTCGGCCCCATTTCCGTCGTTCAGGTCTCCGGATCAGGCAGCCGAAGCGGCCGCGTCGCGGCATTCGGCAGCCCAGAGGGCTATCCCGTTGTCATTCGCGGCATGTCAGACGGCAAGGTGATCGATCGTACGGTTCGGGTCAGAAGTGTCGACCGTGGCCTGTCGGCGGCAAACGACTGGGCCGAGATCACCAGGCTCTTTGTCGAGGAGGCGGATTTCGTCGTCTCCAATACCGGCGACACCGGCTATCGGACCGATCCGGATGGAGATGAGTTCTCCTCCAGCGACCGCCCTCCACACTCATTCCCGGCGAAACTGGCAGAGCTTCTCTGTCGTCGCTGGCAGGCATCGGGGCGTCCCCTGGTGGTGCTGCCGTGCGAACTGGTAACAGGCAACGGCCAGGCCCTGAAACAGGTCGTCATCGAAAGCGCGCGGCGAAACGGTTTGCCGGCCGAGTTCTTCGAATGGCTCGACCGCGATGTCGCCTTTGCCGATACGCTCGTCGACAGGATCGTATCCGAGCCGATCGAACCGATCGGCGCCGTTGCGGAACCCTATGCCCTCTGGGCGATCAAACGGGCGCCGGGCGTCCGTCCGCCATGCACGCACGAGCAGATCGTACTGACCGATGACCTCGAACCCTATGAGCGTCTGAAGCTGCATATCCTCAACCTCGGGCACACCTATCTCGCCGAGATTTGGCAGACCGAAGGCCACGCGGAGGGTCAGACTGTCGGCGGAATCCTCGCTGATCCCGACATAAAGGCCCGGCTGGAAGCCCTCTACGATAGCGAAGTCATCCCCGGCTTCGCCTCGAAAGGCATGGGCGACGAGGCCCGGTCCTATGTTGCGACCACGCTTGATCGTTTCCTCAACCCGTTCCTCAATCACCGCATTGCCGATATCGCGCAACATCATGCCCAGAAGGTCGAGCGCCGTATCGCCGCCTTTCTCGACTGGGTCGGAGAGACGCCCGAGCGGTACGAGGCTCCGATCCTGCGGGCGATAGCGTCACGTTATCCGGCATCCGGAGGCGCCGCATGAACTACCAGTTCGATTTTGCCTCTCTCCTTCCTTACTGGAAGGAGTTCGCGCTGGGCGTTTGGCTGACGCTTCAGCTCTCCGTCATCTCCACCATCATCGGCTTCGTCCTCGGCACCCTCTGCGCCATCGGCCGGGCCGATGGCGGCCCCTGGCTTCGCGGTATCATTGCCACCTATGTCGAAGTCATCCGCAACACGCCGCTGCTGGTGCAGGTGTTCCTCGTCTATTTCGGCATCGCCACCCTCGGCGTCCACGTCTCGGCGAACATGGCTGCCGTCGTAGCGCTGGTCGTCAATGTCGGCGCCTATACCTGCGAGATCGTCCGCGCCGGCCTGCAATCCATCCACAAGGCACAGCTCGAAGCGGCGGAATGTCTTGGGCTGTCGCGCAAACAGACCTACTGGCATGTGATCATCCGCCCTGCCATCGAGCGCGTCTATCCGGCGCTGACCAGCCAATACGTGCTGCTGATGCTGGCCTCCTCGATCACCTCGCAGATCTCGGCCGAGGAATTGACCGCCGTCGCCAACCGCATCCAGTCGGATACGTTCCGCAGCTTCGAGACCTACATCGTCGTCGGTGTCCTCTATCTCCTTCTGTCCTTCGTTGTCCGCATCGCCCTCTGGCTGCTGGGCCTCGGTCTCTTTGTTCGCCGGCGCAAGCTCGGCACGGCACTTTAAAGGACCCGGCAATGCCAAGTTTTAGCTTCGTTCATCTGGAGTTTCTGGCCTGGGCCGCGATGTGGACGGCGGGCCTTTCAGCGATCGCCTTCGTTGGCGGCGGGCTTCTCGGCTTTCTGGTGGCACTGGCGCGCGTCAGTAGCTCGGGCGCACTGCGAACGGCGGCGGCGGCCTACATTCAGATCGTTCAGGGCACACCGCTGCTGGTGCTGCTGTTCCTGATCTACTTCGGCATCGCCATTCTCGGCTTCGATCAGGTTCCGGCGATCATCGCGGCGGCAGCCGGCCTCATCATCTATTCCTCCGGCTTTCTCGGCGAGATCTGGCGCGGCTGCATCGAATCCGTGCCGAAGACCCAGTGGGAGGCGGCGGAGTGTCTGGCGCTGTCGCGCTGGCAGCGTATGGTCAAGGTCATCCTGCCACAGGCGCTGCGCATCGCCACGCCGCCGACGGTCGGCTTCCTGGTACAGATCGTCAAGAACACCTCGCTCGCCTCGGTCGTCGGCTTTGTCGAGCTGTCGCAGGCCGGCAAGCTCATCAACAATTCGATCTTCGAACCCTTCACCGTCTTCATCGTGGTGGCAGTATTTTACTTCGCCATGTGCTTTCCGCTCTCTCTGTGGAGCCGCAACCTCGAGAGGAAGCTCAATGTCATCCATCGTTAAAGTCACGAACGTCCACAAGGCCTTCGGCGCCGTCAAGGTTTTGAACGGCGTGTCGTTCGAGGTTGGACGCGGCGAGGTTGCCGCGGTGATCGGCCAGTCCGGTTCGGGCAAGTCGACGGCGCTGCGCTGCATCAATGCGCTCGAGACCATCGAGAGCGGCACGATCGAGGTCTGCGACCACGCGGTCCATGACCCCAAGCTCGACAAGAGCGCGCTGCGCCGCGACGTCGGCATCGTCTTCCAGAGCTACAATCTCTTTCCTCATCTGACGGCCGAGCAGAATATCATGCTCGCTCCGACCTGCGTGAAGAAGCTCGGCAAGGCCGCCGCCCGCGATCTGGCGCGCGAAGTGCTGAGCCGCGTCGGCCTCGAAGCCAAGGCAGAGCATTTTCCGGAACAGCTCTCCGGCGGCCAGCAGCAGCGTGTGGCGATCGCCCGCTCCCTGGCGATGAAGCCGAAGCTGATGCTCTTCGACGAGGTGACATCGGCGCTCGACCCGCAGCTCACCGGCGAGGTGCTGAAGGTCATGGAGGATCTCGCCCGTGGCGGGATGACGATGATCCTCGTCACGCATGAGATGGCCTTTGCCCGCAAGGTGGCATCGAAGGTCGTCTACATGCATCAGGGCCAGGTCTGGGAAACCGGACCGGGCGCGATGCTGGACAATCCTCAGACGACGGAATTGCGCGAATTCGTGGGCAGCGGTCTCTGAGGCCGAAACGGGAAGAGATTTTGTTGGAAGGACAAAGGGATGGAGAACATGAAACGTAGAAGTTTTCTGGCAGGCATAACCGGCGCATTGGCCGGTGCAACACTCTTGGGCGTCAACGCCCGCCAGGCTCTGGCCGATACGCTGGAGACCATCAAGACGCGGAAGAAGCTACTGATCGCCGTCGATCTCGGCTCGCCGCCATTCGGCATGAGCGATGCGGCGATGCAGCCAACCGGCTCCGACGTCGAGACCGCCAAGCTGCTGGCCGCCGATCTCGGTTTTCCGTTGGAAATCGTGCCGGTCACCAGCCCGAACCGCGTACCCTTCCTGCTGACCAGCAAGGCCGACATCGTCATGGCCTCCTTCAGCGTCAACGAGGAGCGCAAGAAGGTCATCGATTTCACCGACGCCTATGGCGTTATCCAGATCGTTGTCGCAGCGCCGAAGAGCGTAAACATCAAAACCCTGCAGGATGTTGTCGGCCAGCGCCTTGGCACGACCCGCGGCTCGACCAACGACAAGGTCGCGACAACGGAGGCGCAAGGCGCCGAGATGGTGCGTTACGACGATGACGCGACTCTGATCACAGCCCTGGTTTCCGGCCAAGTCAACATCATGGCGTCTTCTCCGCAGATCATGGCTGCCGTCAATCAACGCCGGACGAGCGACCCGCTCGAGGTCAAGCTGGTGCTGAAGACCAACCCTTACGCCATCGGCCTGCGCAAGGGCGACGACGCGCTGAAGGCGACGCTGAACGAATGGATCGCCAAGAACCTTGCCAACGGCAAGCTCAACGAGATCTATCAGAAGTATAATGGCGTAGCGCTTCCGGCCGAAATGCCGAAGACGTAAAACAAACACCGGAGCGCCGCATTGTCGGCGCTCCCTGCAATCCCATAAAGCGGTTCGAGCGGGCTGGCCCCTGCGGACAAGGAGTGAACGATGAAAGCATTGATCTGCAACGAGCCGGGCCGGCTGTCTCTGATCGAGCGGGACATCCCCGTTCCCGCGGATGGAGAGGTGCTGGTCCGCATCAAGCGTGTCGGCATATGCGGCACGGATTTTCATATCTTCCAAGGCAAGCACCCTTTCCTCGAATATCCGCGCGTCATGGGCCATGAGCTCTCAGGCATCGTCGAGGACGCACAGGGATCGTCGCGGCTGAAGAAGGGCGACAATGTCTATATCGTCCCATACCTCTCCTGCGGGAAATGCGTTGCCTGCCGTCGCGGCGTGACCAATGCCTGCCAGAACATCGCCGTGCTCGGCGTGCACAAGGACGGCGGCATGTCCGAATATTTGTGCGTTCCCGAACAGAACGTCATCTCGGCCGGCAAAGCCTCGCTCGACGACGCCGCGATGATCGAATTCCTGGCGATCGGCGCCCATGGCGTCAAGCGCGGCAACATCCAGGCTTCCGATCGCGTTCTTGTGGTCGGCTCGGGACCGATCGGCATGTCGGCGATCATCTTCGCAAAGGCGCGCGGTGCTGATGTGACCGTCATGGACATGCGCGAGGATCGCCTCGCCTTTACGACCAGCGCCCTCGGCGCTGACAGGACCCTTCTCGCCAACGAAGAGGCGGAGGCGGAAGCCAAGCGCCTGACGGACGGCGATTTCTTCGATGTCGTCATCGACGCCACCGGCAATGCCGGCGCGATGCAGCGTGGCTTCGGCTTCGTCGCCCATGGCGGCCGCTACGTCCTCGTCAGCGTCGTCCGCCAGGACATCACCTTTTCCGATCCGGAATTCCACAAGCGCGAGACGACACTCTTTGCCAGCCGCAATGCTCAGCCGGATGATTTTGCCGAAGTGGTAAAGCAGATGGAGGCGGGACGCGTGCCGACCGCCGCCCTCAACACCCATCGCGGCGCGCTTTCGGACGCTCCGGGGCTCTTCACCGAATGGCTGCGCCCCGAAGCCGGCGTCATCAAAGCCATTCTGGAGGTGTGATTGCATGGTCACGCCGCGCACGCTTCGTCTCCATGACGCCGACAATGTCGTCATCACCATCGAAAGCCTGTCGCGAGGCAAGGTGATCGATGGCGGCGTCACGGTCGCGGCAGCCGTTCCGCGCGGCCATAAGGTCGCCGTCCAACCGATCCGGACTGGCGAGCCGATCCGCAAATTCGGGCAGATCATCGGTTTTGCGAGCAGCGATATCCAGCCGGGCGATTGGGTGCATGAGCATAATGTCGCGATCCATGATTTCGAGCGCGACTATGCCTTTGCCTCGGAGGCGAAACCCGATAGCGGGCTTCTGCCCGGCGAAAGCCCGGCGACGTTCGAGGGCTTCCGGCGCGCTGACGGCCGCGTCGGCACGCGCAATTATATCGGCATCCTCAGCTCCGTGAACTGTTCCGCCACCGTCGTCGACTTCATCGCCGACGAGATCATGCGCTCCGGCATCCTTGCCGATTATCCCAATGTCGACGGCGTCGTTCCCTTCACCCATGGAACCGGATGCGGCATGGGCAGCAAGGGCGAGGAGTACGATCTGCTGGCAAGGACCCAATGGGGTTATGCGAGCCATCCGAACTTCTCCGCCATTCTCCTGATCGGGCTCGGCTGCGAGGTGTTTCAGATCCCGCGCCTGAAAAAGACCTACCGGATTGCCGAGGGCGAGCATTTCCAGAGCTTGACGATCCAGGACGTCGGCGGCACCCGCAAATCGGTGATGATGGGCGTCGAGAAAATCCGCGAGATGCTGCCATTTGCCAATAGGTCGGTACGCGAGACGGTTCCGGCCTCGGAGCTGATGCTGGCGCTGCAATGCGGCGGCTCGGACGGCTATTCCGGGCTGACCGCCAATCCGGCCCTGGGGGCTGCCGTTGATATTCTCGTGCGCCATGGCGGCACCGCGATCCTGTCGGAAACTCCGGAGATCTATGGCGCGGAACACCTCCTCACCCGGCGGGCGGAGAGCCCGGAAGTCGGCCAGAAGATCGTCGACCTGATCGACTGGTGGCGGGATTACGCCGCCAAGACGGGCGGCGAATTGAACAATAACCCCTCGCCCGGCAATAAGGCCGGCGGCTTGACGACCATTCTGGAAAAGTCTCTCGGCGCCGTCGCCAAGGGCGGCAGTTCCACCCTGCGCGGCGTCTATCGCTATGCCGAGCGCATCGACCGCAAGGGCTTCGTCTATATGGATACGCCCGGCTACGATCCGGTCGCCGCGACCGGCCAGGTTGCAGGCGGCGCCAACGTGCTCTGCTTCACCACCGGCCGCGGATCGGCCTATGGCTGCAAGCCGACACCGTCCCTCAAGCTCGCCACCAATTCCGACCTGTTCACGCGGATGGAAGAGGACATGGATATCAATTGCGGCGATATCATCAACGGCGTGTCGATCGAGGAAAAAGGCCGCGAAATCTTCCAGTCCATCCTGGAAACCGCCTCCGGCAAGCGCTCGAAATCCGAACTGCTCGGCTACGGCCGCAACGAGTTCGTGCCCTGGCAGCTCGGCGCGACGATGTGATCTCGCGCCGGCTATCGACACCATGGGCACATTACCTGTAGCGCAGCCCGTCGACTACGATCCCAAGAATTGTTGAATTCGTCGCCATCAACGCGTGCCTCTCCATATAAAAACTTACCGATCGGGAAGTTTTTCAATCTCCATATGACATACTTCCCGATCGGTAAGATTGCTCTTGTTGACGCGATAATCTTCCTGTACGGTAAGACAAACGGGAGAGAAGAATGATCCGCTCGGCGCGCGACTTTGGAACCCTGATCAAAGACAAGCGAAAAGCGCTCGGCTGGACCCAGGCTGAACTCGCAACCCGGTCTGGGACAGGCGAGCGTTTCATTGTCGAGCTGGAAGCCGGCAAACCAAGCTGCCAGCTTGAAAAGGCGCTCATCGTTGCTCGTGCCGCAGGCTGCGAGATCGCCGATCTCAAATCCGCATCGCCACAGCCGCCGCGGCCGGAAGACGACGAACTCGGCTTCCTGCCAACCTTTGGTGATGGGACATGACGGCCATCTATTACGAGAGATTTCCCCTTGCGCACTTGACGTTCACGGATCAGTGGCGCCTCGACTATGATCCCACATGGGAAGCACGCCGCTCCGCTTTTCCGGTTTCGCTTACAATGCCGCTGCGATCAGGATCGGTGGCCGCAGACAAACTCCTTCCCTGGCTCGCAAACCTGCTGCCCGAACTTCATCTTGCGGAAATCGGTCAACGCCTCAAAGTATCCCCCCAGGATATCGTCGGTCTCCTTGGGCATATTGGCCGCGACACCGCCGGCGCTCTCTCCATCGGTGAGCCAAAGAAACCCGGCATCCACCTCAGACCGGTTCCGGACGAAGCGGCCTTGGAGCGCATTCTGAATGAACTTCCAGCCAGGCCATTCCTTGTCGGCGAACGTGGCGTCTCGATGTCGCTGGCCGGCGTCCAGGAAAAGCTGCCGGTCTTTGTCGATCAGGATGGACGGATCTCAATCCCGGTCGACGGCACCCCTTCGACCCATATTGTCAAACCGGACACGGATCGCTTGAAAGGAAGCGTCGACAACGAAGCTTTCTGCCTGGCGCTGGCGGGGGCATGCGGCCTGGACGCCGCCGAGGCGGCTGTCCGTCAGGCGGGCAAGCGTCGCTATCTGCTGGTGAAGCGCTATGATCGCTTCGCCGACGAGCAAGGCGACATGCGCCGGCTCCATCAGGAAGATCTTTGCCAGCTCACCGGCCATTTTCCGTCGCAAAAGTACGAGCGCTCATCATCCGGCACAGGCGTCACGCTAAAACAGATGTTCGGTGCGGTGAATGATCTGATATCGCCGGGTGAACGACTGAAACTGCTGGATGCCGTCATCTTCAACCTGCTGATTTGCAACTCCGACTCCCACGCGAAGAACTACTCCATCCTGATAGGCGCGGGCGGATCGACCAAATTAGCGCCGCTCTACGACGTGATGTGCGCGGCGGCCTATGAACAAGTCGACCAGAGCCTGCCGCAGGGCATCGGGGGAAAATTCAGCGCTTCGGATCTGCACGGCAAGGATTGGAAAGCATTTGCCGAAGAGGTAGGCCTCAGCCCGGCGTCGACGATCAAGCGTATCGAGGACCTTTCGGTGCTCGTTGACAGTGCCTGCGATAGTGTCAGAACAGAGATCCTGGAACGAGGCGGCGATCCGACGAAGATACTCGAACGCCTGACCCATTTGATCCGGAAGAGATGCCGTCGCATTCGGCGCCAGCTTTAGGAGTTGACGGGAACGCCGCCCCTCACCGTCCCTTGAACTGTGGCGGTTCCTTCGCGGCGAAGGCACGCATGCCCTCCGCACGATCGTCGCTTGCCGCGATCAGGGCCGAGAGCGAGCGTTCGTAGCGGATGCCGGCGGAGAGCGGCGTTTCGAAGCTTTCGAGCACCGCGGCCTTGGCCATCGCCACGGCAAGGGGAGCCGCCTTGGCGATCCGTTCGGCAATCGTGCAGGCATGCGCTTCCACCGTCTCGCCATCGGCGGCGATGCTGCTGATCAGGCCGCAGGCCCTTGCCTCTTCCGCATCAAGCTTTCGCCCGGCCAGAACCATCTCCATCGCCATCGACTTGCCGACGGCGCGCACGAGGCGCTGGGTTCCGCCGGCGCCGGGTATGGTGCCGATCGCGGTTTCCGGAAGGCCGAACAGCGCCGTCTTGTCGGCGACGACGATGTCGCAGATCAGCGCCAGCTCAAGACCGCCGCCAAGGGCATAGCTCGAAATCGCGGCGATGAGCGGCTTGGTGATGGCCGCCACCTCGTCCCATTTCTCGCTGAAGCCGCTGATATAAAGCTCGATGGGACTGGCGGCGGCGAGCGATCCGATATCGGCGCCGGCGGCAAAGCCGCGCTCGCTGCCGCTGATGACGATCGCCCGCACGGAGGTATCCGCCTGGCAGTCGCGCAACGCATCGACGAGCCCGGTCAACATCTCGATGTTGAGCGCATTCCGCTTGGCCGGCCGGTCGAGGATGACGCGCGCGACGCCGCTTTGCTTCTCGGTTTTGACGAGGGAGGATGTCATGGCTCGCGCCTTTCCGTCAGCAGGCGGACGGTATCGTCGCGGCGCGCGATTACAGCCGCAATCTCTTCCGCCGTCCAATCGTAAAAGCCGCGACCGCTCTTCGTTCCGAAAGCACCTTCCTCGCACAGCCGGCTCACCAGGGAGGGTATGCCTTCGCTGCGGTCGAGCGCCGGCATCAGAATGCGCGACACTTTCTCGACCGTGTCGAGACCGGCCAGATCCATCAGCCGCAGCGGCCCCGCCGCCGACCAGCGCGGCGCGAGCGTGGTCTCGACTGCCCGGTCGACGTCTTCAATCGAGGCGGCGCCCACTTCGACGAGGTGAAGCGCCTCGCGCAGGATCGCATATTGCAGCCGATTGACGACGAAGCCCGCTATATCGGTCTTCACCTCAATCACTTCCTTGCCGATATCGGCGCAAAGCGCGCGGGCGCGTTGGACGACCTCATCCGAGGTTTTCTCGCCGCGCACGATCTCGACAAGCGGCATGACGGCCGGTGGATTGAACCAGTGAATGCCGACGACCCGCTCCGGCCGGGCAAGCCCCGCCGCAATCAGGGTGATTGGAACGCTGGAGGTGTTCGTCGTCAGAAGGCAGTCGTCCGGCGCCGCGGCTTCGATCTCACCGAAGATGCGCTGCTTCAGCGTGACGTCTTCCGCGAGATTCTCACTGATGATGCCGGCACCGGCGACGCAGTCCTCGATCGAGGTCGTGTACGTGACGGCCGCTTCGCCGGCGATGGCGACGATCCGGCTGCTCGCCTTGTCAAGCGTCTCCGCGCTGCGGGAATAGACGGCGACAGGATAGCCTTGTGCTGCAAACACGCCGGCGATGCCGGCACCCATCGTGCCCGCGCCGAGAACGGCGACCTTCGGCCGGATACTGGTCTTGTCGTTGATATCTCGCGCCATGATCAGATGACCCCTCGCAACCGGAGATTCTCGATATCGGGGCCATTGAGCCCCAGTTCGTCGCTCAAGACTGCATCGGTATGTTGCCCCAGGGTCGGCGCAACATAATCGCCACCCGAAGTAATGCCGCTGAAGCGAACCGGCTGCGGCATGACCTGGAATTCGCCGGCGTTGCGATGCTGCACGGTATGCAACAGCTGGCGGTGCTGCGCATGCGGCGTGGCGAGCGCTTGGGCGAGATCGTAGATCGGCGCCGCCGGAACACCCGCCTGGTCAAGCAGCTGCGTCACCTCCTCCGTCGAGCGAGTGCGTGTCCAGTTCTCGATGATGGCTCGCAGCTCCTCCTGGTGGCCCTGCCGGTCGGGATCCGTCTTGAAACGAGGATCATCCGTCAAGCCCGGATTGCCGAGCGCCCGCGCCAGTCGGGCAAAGAGCGCATCGTTAGCAACGGCGATGACGACATAGCCATCGGCCGCCTGATAGGAATCCATCGGCGCGCTGATCGGATGCGCGTTGCCGACGCGGCCGGGTGCGCCTCTGCCGCCGGCAATCTGCGACAGCGAAACCATCTGCAGGGACATGATGGAATCGAGCATGGCGACATCGACATGCTGGCCATTGCCGGTTCGATCGCGCTGAAGCAGCGCCGCAAGCGCGCCCCAGGAACCATAAATGCCGGCGACGACATCGCCGATCGCATCACCCACACGGGTCGGCGGGCCGTCCGGCCAACCGGTGACGGTCATGATGCCGCCCATCGCCTGGACGACGTGATCATAGGCGGCGCGGTGCGCAAGCGGGCCATCCTGGCCGAAGCCGGAAATGCTGACATAGATCAGGCGCGGATTGAGCGCTTTTACGGCTTCGTAATCGATGCCCAAACGCGCCGTGACGCCCGGCCTGAAATTCTCGACGAGAATATCGGCCTGCTTGATCAATCCGAGCAGCAGTTCGCGGCCCTCATCGGATTTCAGGTCGAGCGTGACGCTTTTCTTGCCGCGATTGACCAGCATGAAATAGCTGCTCTCGCCGCCGACATGCGGGGAAAAGGCGCGGGAATCGTCGCCATGATCGGGGATTTCGATCTTGGTCACCGTTGCGCCGAGATCGCCGAGCATGGCGGAGCACAGTGGCCCCGCAAGCACGCGCGCCAGATCCAGCACCTTTATTCCATCCAGCGGCCGTACGGCCTGCGTTGCTTCGGTCACGGAAGTCTCCAAGCTCTTAAACGTTGACTGCGAGGGCACGGTCGACGGCCCCGGCGATGGTGCCGTTGTCGATAAGGTCGCGGACGGCCTGCAATTCCGGATACATGGCGCGGTCGCTGTCGCGCGGCGGAACGACCTGCCGGATCGCGTCATAGGCCGCACCCGTACCCCTGCCCGGCCGCAAAGGCTGGTGGAATTCCAGCCCCTGGGCGGCACAGATCAGCTCGATCGTCAGAATATCGGCGAGATTGTCGGCCGCCGTGCGGGCCTGCATTGCAGCGGAAACGCCCATGCTCACATGGTCTTCCTGGCTGGCGCAGGTGGTCACCGTATGGACCGAAGCCGGCGCCGCGAGACTGCGGTTGTCGCCGGCGATAGCAGCGGCCGCATAGGGCGGGATCATGAAGCCGGAATTGGCGCCGCTCGCGCCCATGAGGAAAGGCGGCAGCTCGCTGATATGGCCGTTGGTCAGGCGGTCCGACCTTGCCTGCGACATGGTGCTGACATGGGCGATGGCAATCGCCAGCACATCCAGCGCCAGCGCCGCTGGCGCGCCATGCCCGTTACCGCCGGGCAAAGGCACAAGCTCCTCGTCTTCGATGACGAAAACGGGATTGTCGGTCACGGAGTTGATCTCGATGGTCAGGACATCACGGCAATAGGCAAGCGCGTCGCGCACGCCGCCATGAACCTGCGGAATGCAGCGCAGGCTGAGCGCATCCTGAAGGCGGTGATCGCGATGCTTCGCCAATACCTCGCTATCCGACAACAGGCTTCGCAGCCGGCTTGCCGTCGCGACCTGACCGGGATGCGGCCGCATCCGCTGCAGGCGTTCGTCATAGCCTCGGCTGTTGCCCTTCAGCGCTTCCAGGCTCATGGCGCCGGCGACATCGGCGATCGCCACCAGTTGCTCGACCTGATGGACGGCGAGCGCGCCGATGCCGGTGATTTCATAGGTACCACTGATCAGCGCATGCCCTTCGCGCGGACCGGGAGCCTTGATGGCAATGCCGGCGCGGGTCATCGCTTCGCGTCCGGAAAGCAACTCGCCTTCGTACCAGGCGCGTCCCTCGCCGAAAATGACGAGACCGATATGCGAGGTGGCGATCAGATAGCCGACCGAACCCTTCGCAGGCGACCAGGGGATGACGCCACGGTTGAGCATCTCGCTCATGGTCTCCACAAGCCCGGCGCTGACGCCGCTACACCCCTGCAAGAGCGCCTTGATCATCGTCGCCATGATGGCGCGCACGGCCGGCGGATCAAGCGGCGTGCCCATACCGCTCGCATGACTGAGCAGCGTGTTGAGCTGCATCTGCGACATGTCTTCGGGCTTGAGCTTGACCGTGTAGAGATCGCCGACCCCGGTCGTCAGACCGTAGATGGGCACGTTATTCTTGATCGCTTTGAGGAGATGTTGCTGGACCCTGCTCATGCCCTCGAGGGCATCTGGGCAAAGCGCGACCTTTGCTCCCATGGCGATCGCCGCGATCTCCTCGATCGTGGTCGGCGCGGTGCCGAGCGTGACGGTGGTGGAGGCGTGTGACGATTGATCGCTATGTTCCATTTCCGCCCTCCCTTGGACGGATGCCAGCCTTCTCCTTCTGGAGACAAGCGGCCTCTCTACTTCCCTTTATTCAGGTGCCGGCGGCCGAACGTGGGCTCGGCCGCCGCGATATCGATTAGTTCAGCTTGTTCTTCGCCAGCCAATCGCCGGCAACGGTGTCGAAGCTTTCCTGATTGGCGAGACGACCGTTCATCTCGATCAGGTCCTCGGTTGTCAACGCGGCGGAGACGGCGTTGAGCGTCGCGGTGACCTTGTCGCTGACCTTGCTGGTGGCGATGATCGGCAGGATGTTCTGCGCCGGGAACAGGTTTTTCGTGTCCTTCAGCGCGACGAGCTTGCTCGCCTTCATCGCCGGATCGGTCGAGGTCATATCAGCCGCATGGACCTGGCCGTTGGTCAGAGCCGAAAGGGTCAGCGGACCAGCGACGTCAAGGGTTTTGAAATCCTTGAATACCAGGCCGTAGACGTCCTTCAGGCCGACGACGCCTTCCTTGCGCGTCTTCCATTCCGGCGGACCACCGAGAACGAGTTCGCCGGCGACCGGCTTCAGATCCTCGATCGACGTCAGGGAGTATTTCTTGGCGGTTTCCTCGGTGACGGCAAGCACGTCAGAATCCTGGGCATCGGATGCCGTCAGCATAGACACGCCCTTCGGCAGCACCTTGCCGAGCGCCTCGACGACATCCTTCGGGGCATGGGCGGTCGCGTTCTTGTCGAGGTAGCTCAGCGTCGCGCCGGCATATTCGGGAAGAAGGTCGATCGAGCCGTCGAGCAACGCCGGCATGTAGACTTCGCGGCTGCCGATATTGAGCTTCGTGTCCACCTTCATGCCCTTGGCGGCGAGCGCCAGGGCATAGATCTTGGCGAGGAGCTGGCTTTCCGGGAAGTCCGCGGATCCGACGATGATCGTATCCGCATCCGAGCGTGGCGTGCTCGAGGACAAGGGGTCTTCGGCCCGCGCGAGCGGAGCGACCGCAAGAAGGGCAGAAATGGCGATAGCGCCGATTGCAAGCATGTTTCGCTTTATCATTATCGTTCTTCCTAGCTGTTCCGTTATTTTCCGTTTGCAAGCTGGCGCCGGGTGGCGGCGCCCTTCACAGTCCGGCGCGTCAAGCCGGGCGAGACTGCGATCCTGGATGCGAGGCCGAAAAACAGGTCGACGATCAGGGCGAGAACACCCACGAGAACGGCGCCGGCGGCCATCTGCATGTAGTCGTTTTGGGCGCGGCCATCGATGATGAGCCGGCCGAGGCCGCCAAGCGAGACGTAGGCGGCGATTGTCGCTGTCGAAATCACCTGCAAGGCCGCACTGCGAAAGCCCGAAAAGATCAGCGGCAATGCACAGGGAAGCTCGACGGTGAGCAGCAAGGCGAGCGGTCGGTAACCCATGCCCCTGGCCGCATCGACGGCGGCCGGATCCACCGAGGTGATCCCGGAATAGGCGCCCATCATGATCGGCGGCACCGCGATCAGCACCAGGACGGCGATGCTCGGCACCAGATAGGCCAGGTCCGATTTGAAATAAGGCCCGACGAGAATGACGAGCAGGACGATCAGGCCGAGGCTCGGCAGAGCGCGCGTGGCGTTGGCAAGGCCGGCGATCAGGAATGTCCCCTTGCCGGTATGTCCGACATAGAGGCCGGCAGGCAGGCCGATGAGCGCCGCGATGAAAAGCGAGATGAAACTATATTGCAGGTGCTGGGCAAGAAGGTTCGGGATGCCCTCCGAGCCCTGCCACTGCGCTGGATTGAGAAACCATTCTATCATGAGCTCACACCTTTCTCGGCCGCCAGGGCGTCAGCCAGCGATTGAGCAGGACGACGAGACCGTCGAGGACGACGGCAAGCAACAGGCAGAGCACGATGCCGGCGATCAGCGGTGTGACGAATCGAAGCTGAAGACCTTGCGTGAACAGCAGCCCGAGCTGCGGCGTCCCGATCAAGGCAGCGACAGAAACGATGCTGACATTGGAGACGAGCGCCACGCGCAGACCCGCGGCAATAACGGGCACGGCAATCGGCAGCTCGACCATGAAGAACCGCTGCAAAGGCCGGTACCCCATGGCGGTCGCGGCCTGCAGCGTATCCGGGGGCACGGCGCCGAGGCCATCGCTGACGGTGCGGACAAGCAGGGCAAGCGAATAGACCGTCAGCGCCACGACCACATTAAGCGGATCGAGGATTTTCGTGTGAAGCACCAGAGGCAGCAGAACGAAGAGCGCCAGCGACGGGATGGTGTAGAGCAAGCCCGCGACCCCGAGGATCGCCGACTTGAACAGCCCGCTTTTATGCGCCAGCCATCCGAGCGGCAGCGAAAGGATGAGAGCGGCAATGACGGGAATGACGGAAAGACCGACATGCCACCAGAACAGGTTGGCAATGTTCCCGGACTCACGCAGCAGCCAGTCAAACCGCATGGTCGGCTCCCTTTACCGGAGCCGCCGGATCTTCCGATCCATCCAGCAGCGCAACCAGATCCGCGACCCCAATGGAGCCCATCAGCTGCCCCTTGTCGTCGACGACAACGCCGCGCCGGCTCGGCGAGCTCAAAGCCGCGTCGAGAAGCTGTCGAAGTGAGCCGTCAGCCGAGGCGAGCGTACCGCTGAGATTGAGGTCGCCCATCCGGATTGGCCCCTGCAGGCTTGCCGGTTCCGTCCAGCCGAGAGGTTCACCGCGCTCGTTGGTCACCAGCAGCCAGCGATCCTTGGCAGCGCCTCTCGCTGCTTCCGGCGCATCGCCGAGGCGCACGGTCGGCTCGGTCTTGACAGCCAGCCGTCCATTGGCACCGACGAAGCCCAGGAAACGATAGCCCCGGTCGCGACCGACGAAATTGGCGACGAAGGCATCGGCCGGTTTGGTCAGCAACTCCTGCGGCGTCGCGATCTGCGCGAGCTCGCCGCCGACGCGCAGAACCGCGACCTGATCGCCAAGCTTCAGCGCCTCGTCGATATCGTGGGTCACCATGATGATGGTCTTGCCCATCTCTCGCTGAAGACGCAGGAACTCGTCCTGGAGCTGCGTGCGGACGATGGGATCGACCGCGCTGAAAGGCTCATCCATCAGCATGAATTTGGGATTGGAGGCGAGCGCGCGCGCCACGCCGACGCGCTGCTGCTGGCCGCCCGAAAGCTGCCAGGGATAACGATCCGCAAAGCTTTCCGAGAGACCGACACGCTCGAGCAGTTCCAGCGCGATCGCGCGGGCCTGCTTCTTCGGCGTGCCGTTCAGGCGGGCGGTCGTCGCGACATTGTCGATGATCGTCCGGTGCGGGAAGAGACCGGCATGCTGAATGACATAGCCGATCCGACGCCGAAGCACCGCTTCGTCCATCCGCGATGTCGGTTCGTCGCCCAGCCGGATCGTGCCGGAACTCGGAGCCACGAGACGATTGATCATGCGCAGCGATGTCGTCTTGCCGCATCCGGACGGCCCGACAAGCACCGTCAATTTACCGGTCGGCGCCGTGAACGACAGTTCGTTCACCGCCACAACATCGCCGTGATAGCGCTTCGTCACATTTTCGAAAGTGATCAACCTGGCTCACCCATTCTTGTTCCACCTGTATATACAGGTTACACGAAACCAATGGCTGCGCAACTGGGATGGCAAAAATTTTAGCCGGACTAGCGGCATGCCCATTTAATATGCAAAAACCTGCATTTAAATGTCTCGCGTTGCGAGCGCGTACCGAATACCGCTCCGCAGCGCCGGACCTGAAAATCCTCGGCCTCGCAACTTGATAAAAACCATCGATTTGATTAGTGACGGTGTATGCAAGGGCGAAACCCCGGCCCGCGAGCTCCAGCAAGCAGCGCGCCACACCGGCTTTCATGGCCGACTGCCAGATTTTTAATCAGCACCGATTATTGCCTTGCAAATGCTCATTCGCTATGCCTGTATATACAGCCAACCCTTAAATGGATGCGTGTATGCAGATCATCACTCCGAATGATGCGGCGGCTCTTTTGAAAGACGGCATGACCGTCGCCGCCTCCGCTTTCGGAGGATGCTGCCATCCCGAGGCCATTTCGGCCGCCGTCGAGGAGCGTTACCTGACGGAGGGGGCTCCCCGCGATCTCACGCTTCTGTTTGCCGCCAGCGCCGGCGACCGCAAGACGCGCGGCATGGGCCATTTCGGATATGAGGGTCTTGTCAAGCGCGTCATCGCCGGCGGCTGGCGCGGCACTCCCCGGCTCGGCGAACTGGCACTTGCGGAAAAGATCGATGCCTATTGCTGGCCGCAGGGCGTAATCGCCCAGCTCTATCGCGCCATTGCCAGCGGCCAGCCCGGCGTCATCACCCATATCGGCCTCGGCTCCTTCATGGATCCGCTGCACGGCGGCGGCCGTATGAACGAAAGCACGACGACCGAACTGGTGGAGCGGGTCACCTTGCGCGGCCGCGACTGGCTGCTTTATCCCTCGATGCCGCTCGATTGCGTCCTTCTGCGTGGTACGACCGCCGACGAGGACGGCAATATCACGATGGAGGACGAAGCTTTTCCGGTCGACGTTCTCGCCATGGCGCAGGCCGGCCGGAATTCCGGCGGCATCGTCGTCGTTCAGGTGAAGCGCATCGCCGAACGCGGCTCGCTGCCAGCCACCGATGTCCGCATTCCGGGTATGCTGGTGGATTATGTCGTCATCTGCGACGATCCCGCCCAGCATGGCGTCAGCTTCGGCGAAACCGACAATATCGCCTATACCGGCCGCTTCCGGGCCGCTGCCGGCCAGTTGCCACCGCTACCGCTTTCCGTCGACAAGATCATCCAGCGCCGCGCATTCCAGGAGCTTCTCGGCCACAACAACGCAACGATCAATCTCGGCATCGGCATCGCGGCGGGGATCGGTCGTATCGCCGGTGAAGAAGCCTATGACGACTATACCGTGACCATCGAATCCGGTGTCATCGGCGGCATTCCGGCCGAGGAGCTTTCCTTCGGCGCGGCGATCAATCCGAGCGCCATCATTCCACAGGCCTCTCAGTTCGACTTCTACGACGGCGGTGGCCTCGATGTCGCTTTCCTTGGGATGGCGGAGGTGGACGTGCGCGGGGCGGTGAATGTCAGCCGCTTCGGCAAGTCCATCGTCGGCGTCGGCGGCTTCACCAATATTTCCCAGACCGCCGGCACCGTCGTCTATATGGGCTCGTTCTCGCATGGCAGCGCCGATATCCGGGTCGAGGATGGGAAGCTCTCGATCGTCACGGACGGCCGTTCCTGCAAGATCGTCGACAAGGTAGCCCAAGTAAGCTCCGATCCCGCCGCCGCTCCGCAAGGTCAAAAACAGATCGTCATCACCGAACGCGCCGTTTTTCGCGTCATCGATGGCCGGCTGACACTGATGGAAGTCGCGCCGGATATCGATGTGAAAGCCCATATCATCGATCGCCTGCCGTCGGGCGTCGCAATCGCCGACCAGCTCGGGCAGATGGACATCCGCCTTTTCCGTCAATCCGCCATGAAGGATTTCGACCATGAAGATTGATGGCTCCGTCGTCATCGTCACGGGATCGGCGACCGGCGTCGGCGCGGCCTGCGTCCGCATGTTTGCCGAAAAGGGCGCAAGGGTCGTCGTCAACTATAGCCGCAGCCGCGACGAGGCGGAAGAGACCGTCGCCGCCTGCGAGGCGCTCGGCGCCGAGGTCGAACTCGTTCAGGCAGATGTATCCGACGATGCCGCCTGCCGCGCGATGGTGGCCAGGGCCGTTGAGCGCTGGGGCCGGCTCGATGCGCTGGTCAACAATGCCGCCGTTACCGTCAAATCCGATCCCTTCGATCTCGAAACGCTTTCAGCTGAGGATTTCCAGAAGGTGTTCGGCGTCAACGTCGTCGGCGCCTATCAGATGTGCCGTGCCGCCATCCCGGCCATGCGTGCCACCGGCGCCGGCGCGATCGTCAACGTCTCTTCGAATGTCGCCTTTACCGGCGGCGGCACCTCGCTCGCCTATACCGCCTCAAAGGGCGCGCTCAACGCGCTGACCATGGCGCTTGCCCGCACCTGTGGCCCCGAGATCCGCGTCAACGCCGTCTGCCCCGGCGTCATCGATACCCGCTGGATGCGCCAGACGCTTGGAACCGATGCCTACGATGCGCTTGCCGCTCGCTTTTCCGGCACAGCACCGCTCGGACGTGTCGCAACGCCCGAAGATGTCGCCGGCGCGGTTGTCTGGCTGGTCGAGGGCGCGGAGTTCGTCACCGGCGAATTGCTCTCCGTCGATGGCGGTATCCGCCTGGCGGGCGGCGTGCGCAAACCTACCGCCAAGTCGGGAGCGTGACCATGACCGTCTCGCTGCAAGCGCTCATGGACTTTCCCATTCCGGAAGCCCGGCAGACGGTAACGGCGCGCGACGCCATTCTCTACGCGCTGACCGTCGGCTATGGCGCCGCCCCTCTCGATCCGGCGCATCTGCAGCGGCTGCAGGAAGAAGATCTGCGCGCCGCGCCAACCATGGCGAATGTGATCGCCCATGCCGGTCCATGGATGAAGGATGCCGGCGTCGATTGGCAGCGCCTCGTTCACTCGGAGCATCGCCTGACGATCCATCGCCCCCTTCCCCTCGACACGCCGCTGCTGTCGCGCTCCCACATGCTCTCCGTCGTGGACCGTGGGACGGAAAAGGGCATGTTTGCGACCTTCGAGCGAACGATCGTTACAGAAGCGAATGAAACACCTGTCGCGACCATCCTTCAGACGAATGCCTGTCGCGGCGACGGTGGATGCGGATCGGCGGGAACGCCACTGGCGCCGCTGCCGCTCGTTCCCGATCGCGCGCCGGATACGGTTTTCGCAATCGCGGTGCCGGAAGATGCTGCCCTGCTCTACCGGCTGAACGGCGATCTCAATCCGCTTCATTCCGATCCTGCCTATGCGGCCCGCGCCGGTTTCCCGCGCCCAATCCTGCACGGCCTGTGCACATTCGGCTATGCCGGCTACGCGATCGGGCGGACGTTGGGTACAAACGAAATTGCGGATGTCGGCTTCATCGCCGCCCGCTTCACCGCCGTCGTCTTTCCCGGCGACCAGCTGGAATTCGATATTTGGCGAGAAAGCCACGACATACGCTTCCGGGCTCGAGTGCCCGCGCGTGCTGTCACGGCGCTCGATTATGGAACTGCGAGGTTGGCATGACTGGACCGAAACCCAAACCGGCGGGCGATGCGCCACATTATCTGCGCATCAAAGAAAAGATCATGGGTTTGATCGCCGAAGGCAAGCTCAAGCCGGGCGATCGCGTTTTTTCCGAAAGCGAACTGGTCTCGTCCTTCGGCGTTAGCCGCATGACCGCCAACCGGGCGCTACGCGAATTGATGTTCGAAGGCGTACTGACCCGCTCCGCCGGCCTCGGTACCTTCGTTTCCTCGCAGCGCCACGATATCGATCTCCTGCAGATCAAGAACATCGCCGAGGAGATTTCCAGCCGGGGTCATCGCCATACCGCCAAGGTGCTGATTGCCGACCGCATCAAGGCGGACGCAAGCGTCGCCCAGTCGCTCGATCTGGAGCCGGGCATCGAGGTCATGCATACGCTGATCGTGCATCTGGAAGACAATCAGCCGATCCAGGTTGAGGAACGCTATGTCAATCCGGTGGTCGCGCCCGACTATCTCACCAATGATTTCAACGAGATCACCCCAAACGAATACCTGACGCGGGTGGCACCGATTACCGAATTCGAGCATTTCGTCGAGGCGATGAAGCCGGATGCCACGGTCAGGAAATTGCTCGGCATGAAGCCGGATCAGCCTTGCCTCAGGGTCTTCCGCCGCACATGGTCCGGCGACGCCGTCGTCACCTGCGCGCTGCTCTCTTATCCCGGCGACAAGTACCGGCTGGAAGCACGTTCGGGCAAGGGACGGGCAAAGCCGCTCGCTCTTCTGGAGGGCAGGCAGGGATGACCAACGCCGGCAATATCGTCTCCTTCATGG
The DNA here is from genome assembly GCF_058803745.1 of Rhizobium sp. GW821-FHT14E12. Classification (NCBI taxonomy): domain Bacteria; kingdom Pseudomonadati; phylum Pseudomonadota; class Alphaproteobacteria; order Hyphomicrobiales; family Rhizobiaceae; genus Rhizobium; species Rhizobium sp. GW821-FHT14E12. The sequence goes on along the minus strand of NZ_JBXAPH010000012.1, from coordinate 57,410 downwards.
GAACCGCTCCGACGGTGAGCGACATTGCTGCCATTGCGCGGCGGAATGCCCGGGTGACGATTTCTTCCGATGTCGAACATAAGATCCTAGCAGCGCGCGCCATCGTCGATCGCTACACAGCATCCGACGTGCCCGTATATGGCTTGACGACCGGGCTCGGCGCAGGCGTCGATACGCGTCTCGCAACCGACGATCTCGTCGCCTTCCAGCTACGCGTGCCACAAGCCCGGGCCGTTGGCGTCGGGGCTCCGCTTCCACGAGACGTCGTGCGCGCGATGATGGCCGTCCGGATCGCTGGAATGGCGGCTGGCGGTTCCGGCGTGTCGCTGCCGGTGTTTTCGGGTCTCGTCGCGGCGCTGAATGCCGGTTTCCATCCGGTCGTGCCTTCTCTCGGCTCGATCGGGGCGGCTGACCTTGCACCGCTGGCGCATATGGGCAGGGCGCTTCTGGGCGACGGCGAAGCGGAAATCGGCGGCGCTGTCATGGCGGCCGGCGAGGCGCTGATGACAGCCGGGCTCGAACCGCTTCGGCTTGCGCCGAAGGACGGGCACGCGATCGTGGTTGCCAACAGCCTGTCCGTCGGCAAGGCCTGCCTTTGCCTTGAAGATATCGAACAGCTCTTCACTTGGTCGCTTGCCGCTGTCGCCCTGAATTTCGAGGCATTCCGCGCCAATGTGACCGCCTTCGATGACCGGGCGCTGGCGGCACGGCCGGCCTTCGGTCAGCGCGAGGCGGCCGCACGACTTCGCGACCTGCTCACTGGCAGTTCCTTGCTGGCCGATGGCGCGGCCCGGCGGCTGCAGGATCCCTTGAGCTACCGCTGCGCGCCGCAGGTCTCAGGCGCACTCCTCCACGCCATCGGCGAGGCGCGTCAGATAACGGAAATCGAGATCGCCAGCTCCGGCGACAATCCAGTCGTGCTGATCGACGAAGGCCTGATGCTGTCGCACGGCAATTTCGACATGACCGCCTTCGTGCTGGCGTGGGAGCGGCTCGGCCAGGCGCTGGCGCATTGCGCGGCGGGGACCGCCTACCGAACGATGAAGATCATGTCGGCCGGCATGTCCGACTTGCCGCGCTTCCTGACGCCGCTCGGCCAAAGCCGGACGGGCTTCGCCACGGTCCAGAAGACCGTCTCGGCGCTCGAAGCGGAAATTCGCCATTTCGCCGCACCGATCTCCCTCACCCCCATACCAGTGGCCGATGGCGTCGAGGACCAGGCATCAATGGCGCCAAGCGTGCTTGCAAAGACCGAAGCGATCATCGAGCGGCTGCGCTATCTCGTCGCCATCGAGCTGATCGCCTCGGCCCAGGCCGTGGAGCTGCGTGGCGTGGAAAACGAACTTGGGACAGGTACGCAGGAGGTCTATCGGCGTGTCCGCGAACAGGTGCCGCCGCTCAGCGAGGATCGCGCCCAGGGTCCGGACTTCCAACGTATATCCGAACTCATCAGAAACTCCGCCTGACGGGGCCGGAATTGAAAAGACCAAAACTGATTTTGCAGCGGCATCAATATTGATCCACCAGATTTAACCAGAGGGGAATGAAGATGAAATTATCGATCCTGTCCGCCATCGCCGCTGCCGTGATGGCCACCTCCGCCTTCCAGCCCGCCGCGGCAGCGGAGCCCATCAAGGTCGGCAGCAAGAATTTCACCGAGCAATATATCCTCGCCGAAATGTATGCGGCCCTTCTCGAAAAGGCCGGTTTCCAGGTCGAGCGCAAGATCAATCTCGGCGGTACGATGATTGCGCAACAGGCGCTCACCACCGGCGCGATCGACCTTTATCCCGAATATACCGGCACGGCGCTTTCCGCCGTCGTCAAGGGAACGATGTCCACCGATCCGGACAAGGTCTACAATGAGGTCAAGGACTTCTACACCAAGCAGTTCAACCTTACCTGGCTGAAGCCCACCGGCATCAACAATGGCTATGTCATCGTCGTGCGCCAGGAAACGGCCGATGCCGACAAGCTGAAGACGCTGTCCGACTTGGCCAAGGTATCGGGCACGCTGATCTTCGGCGGCGGCGCGGAATTTCCCGACCGCGCGGACGGTTTGCCCGGCCTGAAGCGCGTCTACAGTGCTGAATTCAAGGAATTCAAGCAGTTCGCCAAGCTCGGCCTGCGCTATGATGCGCTTGCCCAGAAAGATATCGACGTCGTCAACGGCGCCGCCACCGACTGGCAGATCGGCGCAAAGGGACTGGTCGCCCTTGACGACGACAAGGGGCTCTTCCCGCCCTATTACCTCGCCCCCGTCGTCCGCCAACAGGCGCTGGATGCCAATCCGAAGATGAAGGACGTGCTGGAAGCGCTCGGCTCCCATCTCGACAATGCGACGATGCGCGTCCTCAATGCCAAGGTCGAGAACGACCACGAGGAACCCAAGGACGTGGCGGAAGCCTTCCTGAAGGAAAAGGGCCTGCTTCCCTGATCGTCTTGGAGCGCGACGGGCCTCATGCCCGCCGCGCTCCCTTCCGGCACCATCGCCGGCAATGTGCAGCAATCGACGTGACCGCCAGCGGCGGTATCCTGGAGAACGGGAATGCAGGAAATCTGGATCGACTATCTGAACGCCATCGATGCCAAGGCACTGGCGCTGACCAATGACGAAATCCTCGATGCCGTCAGCAAGGCGCTGGATGCACAGGGACGCGGCGAGACGGTAATCGAGCCGCGCGTGCATCTCGTGCCCGAAAGCTCCGACAAGGGGCATTTCAACGTGCTGCGCGGCTATGTGAAATCGCTCGGCTATGCCGGCGTCAAAGTGGTCGGCGATTTCGTCGACAACTACAAGCAGGGCCTGCCGTCGGAACTGGCCGTGCTCAACCTATTCGATCCGCATACCGGCGTGCCGAAGGCGATCGTCGACGCCACCGCGATCACCGATATGCGCACCGGCGCGGTTACCGCCATCGGCGCACGCCATCTCGCCCGCAAGGACAGCAAGGTGCTCGGCCATATCGGCGCGCGCGGCACGTCCTACTGGAATGTCCGCCTGCTCGACCATCTCTTCGACTTCGAGGAAATCCGCATCCATTCCCGCCGTCCGGAAAGCCGCGATGCCTTCGCCGCCAAGCTGGAAAACGATCTCGGCAAGAAGATCATCGTCACGGACAATTGGGAAGACTGCCTGAAGGACGCCGATATTCTGGTCGAGGCGAGCCGCCTGCCGGAGCCGACGCCGCTCTTCAAGACTTCCTGGGTCAAGAAGGGCGCCTTCGTCGTTCCCTACGGCACGATGAGCGCGCTGGAATTCGACCTCACCGACATTATGGACAAGGTCGTCGTTGACGATTGGGGCCAATGCGGCCCCGGCCGGCCCTATGGCGCGTTGCGCCGGCATGTGGACGAGGGCAAGGTGACGGCAGAAACGCTTCATGCCGAAATCGGTCAAATCGTCTCCGGCATGAAGCCCGGCCGCCAGAGTGACGACGAAACCATCCTCTTCTGGCATCGCGGCCTCAGCACGACCGATGTCGCGCTCGGAGCCGCCATGGTCGACAAGGCCAAGCGAATGAATATCGGCCAGCGCCTGCGGTTTGCGTGACCGGCCATGACCAGGACCGCCTCCGCGCCGATCGCCTGCTCGAGAATGTATAATCTCAGCCCGAAGATAACCGGGCTCTGGGACGGCTTTTTTACGTGGCTCAGTGCGCAATCCGGCGTCAGGCTTGAGGTGATTCCCCACGCTGCTCCCGCACCTCTTTCCACGCTCTGGGAACGGCCGGATATGGGCGTCGTCTTCATGTGCGGCTTCCCGTTCTCGAAGCTTGCCGCCGACCTGCGGCCGATACCGCTCGTAGCCCCGATTTCGCTCGCGAACTGGGCCGGCGAGCAACCGGTCTATGCGAGCCATATCGTCGCCGCCAGGAATACGGCCTTTGAAAGTGCCGACCTTGCAAAGGCGCGATGGGGCTGGACGGTGCGGGATTCGCAGTCCGGCTATAATGCGCCGCGAGAATTTCTTGCCACACAACCCTATGCGAAAGAAGTGCGCGATACGGTCGGCCCGCTTCTCAACCCGCGCGGCGTCGTGGAAGCGATCCGCAGCGGGACGATCGATGTCGGGGCGATCGATGCCTATGCCTATCAACTGCTGGACATGCACGAGCCGGATATGATCGCGCCGCTTCGCATCGTCGCGACGACCAAGCCCGCACCCTTCCCGCTGCTCGTAGCCTCCCGTCAGTTGCCGTCGGACACGGTTCTGGCGCTCAAGCATACGCTTCTTCACGCGCATCGGAGCGACGAGGGGCAAACCATCCTTGCCTCCCTCGGTCTCGCCGCTTTCTCGGAGCCAGATGTAGCGGCGTACGATCGGATGCCGGCCAGAGCCAAAGACACGGACGAAACCCTGGGAGCGTCATGGTGAAACCGCGACAGATCCGCCATCGCTCCAGCAAAGGACCCTGTCGATGAAGTGGGTCCCGAAGAATATCGATCGGCTGGCTGAAGCCCTGCTGGAACATCTCTACCTCGTCTTCTCGTCCGTCGGGATCGCGCTGATCATCTCGCTGATCGTCGGCATATGGGCGGCGCGCAAGCCCCGCACCTTCAGCGCCATCGTCATCGTGGCCGGTGTCCTCTTCGCCGTGCCGAGCCTTGCGCTTTTCGCCCTGCTCATTCCGACCCTCGGCATCGGCGCGGCACCCGCCATCACCGGCCTTGCGGCCTATTCGCTGATGATCCTCATCCGCAACATCGGGCTTGGCTTCCAGGCCATCCCGCGTGACGTGCTGGATGCCGCGCACGGCATGGGATACGGGACCATCCGGCGCATCTGGGAGATCGAGCTACCGCTCGCCATGCCGTTCATTGTCGGCGGCATCCGCATTGCCATGGTTACGGTAATCGGGATCGCCACCGTCGCCGCCTACATCAATGCCGGCGGCCTCGGCGTGATCATCTTCGAGGGCATCGACCAACGCTTCCCAGAAAAGATCCTCGCTGGTGGCCTGCTCACCTCGGCACTGGCGCTTTTCACCGACTACCTCTTCGCGGCGATCGAAAAGATGCTCCGCCGACGCAGCGGGAGGTAGAAGAATGATCTTGATCGACGCCTTCCACTGGATCGCCAGCAATCCCGGCACCTTCTTCAGCGCCTTCAACCGCCATATGCTGATGTGCGCGATCTCCCTCGGGATTGCGCTGGTCATCGCGATCCCGCTTGGCTTTCTCGTCGCCAGAATGCCACGCGCCGCCTTCGTCGCCGTCAACACAGCCGGTTCGCTGCGCTCTATTCCAAGCCTGGCGATCCTCTCGGCGGCCATGCCCTTCCTCGGCATCGGCCTCCTGCCCTCGGTCATTGCCCTCATCGTACTGGCGGTGCCGCCGCTCCTGCTCAACACCATCGTCGGTATCCGCGAAATCGACCCTGCCCTTCTCGATGCCGCCAGCGGCATGGGCATGGGACGCCGCGATATCCTCTGGCAGATCGAAGCCCCGCTTTCCGTACCCTCGATCCTTGCCGGCGTTCGCACCAGCGCCATTCAGGTGATCGGTGGCGCGGCCCTTGCCTCCTTCATCGGCGGCGGCGGGCTCGGCGACTTCATCAATGCCGGCATCGCCATCATGAACATGCCGCGCCTGCTGGTCGGTGCGCTTCCCATCGCCCTTCTCGCCATCCTCGCCGAACTGACCTTCGGCTGGCTGGAGCGATTTTTCACTCAAAGACGATGACCGCGGAAGGCCATTGCCATGATACGACTCGACCATGTCACCAAGAACTATGAGGGAAGCGAGCGCCACGCCGTCGATACCCTCGAGCTTGAGATCGAAACGGGCACGACCGTCGCACTGATCGGCCCTTCCGGCTGCGGCAAGACGACGACAATGCGGATGATCAACCGGCTGGAAACGCCGACGCGAGGTCGCGTGCTGGTAAATGGACGGGATGTGGCGGAGACCGATCAGAAGCAGCTTCGCCGCAGCATCGGCTACGTCATCCAGCAGGTCGGGCTTTTCCCGCATATGACGATCGCCCGCAATGTCGCGACGGTGCCGCGCCTGCTCGGCTGGGACAAGGCAAGGATAGACCGCCGCATCGACGAGCTTCTCGACCTGGTCGGCCTCGATCCCGCCATCATGCGCCGCCGCCTGCCGCATGAGCTTTCGGGCGGGCAGCGGCAGCGGGTCGGCTTTGCCCGGGCGCTGGCCGCCGATCCCGCCATCATGCTGATGGACGAGCCTTTCGGCGCGATCGATCCCATCACCCGCGTGCGGTTGCAGGACGAATTCCGGCAGATCCTGAAAAAGGTCAGCAAGACCGTGGTCATCGTCACCCACGATATCGATGAGGCGATCAAGATGGGCGACCGCATCGCCATCATGCGCGACGGGCGCCTGCTGCAATATGATACGCCGGAAGCGATCCTCTCCCGTCCGGCCAACGACTTCGTCGAAAGCTTCCTTGGGCCGGACCGGGTAATCAAGCGCCTGAGCCTGATCGAAGTGGCAAGCGTCATGGCGCCGCCTGCAACTGAGGTTTCCGCTGTCTCCATCAGGCCGAATGCCAGTCTTCATGACGCCCTGGCGCTGATCCTGGCCGATGATCTGCAGGGGCTGGACGTCAGGATAGAGGGCGGCGATAGGGTTGGATATCTGTCGCGCGAGGCTGTGCTTTCCGCGCATCGGTAGGATGGAGTTTTCTGGCTGCACGAACTTGCTCTTAGTCAGGACAATCACGCCCCGAGCCCGTCTCAGCTCAACCAGTTTTCAATATCACGCGGTCCATAGACGATCGCAACGACAAAGATGCCGTAAGTCATCGGCTCGTAGATGACGACATAACGACCCTCAATGAGGATTCGTGCTGTGGGACTCAATTCCGGCCGAGGAGATCCCATGAGAGGTTGTCCTGCCGCAAGCTCGGCCTTGTCCATAATCCGCGTGAGAAGGGCATCCGCTGCCCGTTCATTGTCCGGCACGATCGTACGCCATATTTGGCGCAGATCTTCCTCTGCCTTGGGGCTTAGAATGTATTTAGCCACCGCGACGGATTTCCGCCTTCAACTCCGCCAGAAGCGTTTTGGCATCGACCTCACGGCCTTCGCCGCTTGCCATGCCTTCGTCATATGCTCTCTTGAGACGGTTGATTTCCAAGAGACGAATTTCTTCACGCTGCTCCCATAAACGCAGGGCATCCCGAACCACCTCGCTATTGGAGGCATAGGCTCCGGATTCAACAGCGCCCTGCAGACGCGCCACCTGCTGAGGCGAGAGGGATATGGTAAGGGTTTTCATGGGTTCGGTTTTCATCAGCTATTTATAGCAATCCTAACAAGAACTAACAATATCGCATAAGGTGCAGTCGTTGGCGCGCGCTCTTGGAATCAGCGCGCACATGATCTACATTAAAATCAAAATCCATCTACATGGAGGTGATCATGGCCATCAATGTCAACAATCGTGAAGCAGATGCGCTGACACGCAAATTCGCGCATATGGCCGGCGTCAGTATCTCCGATGCCATTGTCATTGCGATGAAAGAAGCCATCGCAAAGCGTAGTAATGCGGAGACTCCGCATCAAACAGCGATGCGGCTCCGCGAAAAGCACGGGATTGCCCTAAACAACCGGACCCAGAAACCGCTTCCGCGTGAAATATTCGATGCCATGTGGGATGAAAGCTAGTGTTCGTCGATGCCTGCGCCATCATCGCCCTTCTCTCTGACGAGCCAGAGGCGGAGAGAGTTTCGAAGGCGATCGCATCGGCGAAAAGCCCGATGACCTCGCCGGTCGCTGTTCTGGAAGCAGCGCTCGGTCTTGCCCGTCCGGATAAATTCGATCTTTCGGTGGAAGCGGTCGAGGCTCTGCTTCTGGAGTTCATCGACGAGCGCGGCATTGAAATCCGCGATCTGCCGCCGGCACGGGAAACGACCCGTCTCGCTCTTTCGGCCGCACACCGCTATCGCTCGGGACGTCATGGGCTCAATCTCGGCGATTGCCTGCATTATGCTTGCGCCAAATATTATGGCGTTCCGATCCTCGCAACGGCGGATGAATTCCGGCGAACCGACGTCGAAACCGTCCCCTGACGGGAGCCAGATTCTACACCCATCATGATTGGAATTCTGTCCTGTACGGCTCGCGATAGAGTCGCCCGGAAGCAGTAAAAAAGGAAATCCCCGCCGTGGCTCACCACAACGGGGATTGTCACTATTTCACCAAACCCTTCCCTATGCCGGCAGCTGGAAGAACCAGTTGGCGAACAGCACGATGGCAAGGCCGCCAGCGATTGCCAGATAGGGCAGGATGCCTGCCTTCTTGACGCCGAGATCCTGGCCGACCAGGCCGAGGTCGTCCATGGCGCCGGCCGGGAACTTGCCGCCATCGCGGACATAATGCCGATAGGCGAAGACCGGCAGGATCAGGGCCGCAAAGGCGAAGCCGACCCAGAGCGCGTTGGCGTAGCCCCAGACCTTGGCGCCGGCACCGAGGAAGAGGGCGTTGACGAAGGCGAGGATAGTGTTGAGGCCGATCAGCCAGGTCGGCGCCTTCCACGGACGCTCGATATGGCCGGAGTCCATGCGGTGGATCCAGCCGGAGTTGAGGTTCAGGAAGTTGAAGATGATATAGCCGACGTTGGAGACGGCGAGCACGAAGAAGTAGCCGCTTGCATCCGAGGCGATCGCCAGAAGGCAGAGATTGAAAGCGAAGTCCGTCCACATCGCCCTAGTTGGGGCGCCGTTCTCGTTCACATGGTCGAGATATTTCGGCAACCAGCCGTCCTTCGAACCCTGGTAGAGCGTGCGCGAGGAACCGGCCATCGCCGTCATGATGGCGAGGAAGAGCGCCAGGATCATCAGGATAACGAGAAGCTGGGTGACGATGCGGCCAGCACCGATCAGGCCGCCGAGCGCTTCCGCCACACCGGTGCCGTCAACGATGCCCGGCGCCAGCATGCCGGCATGGCCAAGCACGCCTTGGAAGGCGAAGGGCACGAGGAAGAAGAACAGGCAGCAAACGAGGCCGGAATAGAAGATCGCCTTGAAGGTGTCGGTCTTCGGGTTCTTAAGCTCGCGCGTATAGCAGACGGCGGTTTCAAAGCCGTAGGTCGACCAGGCCGCGATATAGAGACCGCCGAGGAAGAGCGTCCAGCCGCCATTGCTCCAGGTGCCGTCTGAGCCGGCATAGGCGGCTGTCGGTGGCACGAGGCCGGTGACGTTGGAGGCGAGGATCTGGCCGCTGACGATCGGATAGAGGCCGATAATCAACAGCGGCACGAGGACGATGATCGCCAGCCATTTCTGGACGCTTGCCGTTTCCGAGATGCCACGATGCTGGATCGCGAAAATGATCAGCATCAGGATGCCGCCGATGAAGAAGGTGGCATTGACGTTGGCGGTGGCAAGGAAGGGAATGTTGAAGCTGACGAGCGACCAGCTGCGGATCGCCGGCGTCAGTGCGGCAACGCCGTCGGCACTCAGCAGCGCGGTAACGGCATCCGCCGGAGCCGTGCCGGCATGAGCGGCAATATATTCGGCAACGCGGGGGCTATCGGCCGCGATGGATGTGGCATGGGCGCTGATCCAGGCGACGACAGCCTGCGAATCCGCCGCCGGGATCGGATAAAAGGCGTTGAGAATATAGCCGGCCGCGATGGCGCAGCCAAGCGAGAGCACCGGCGACCAGGCAAACCAGTTGCACCAGACGGAGAGCGGCGCGATGAACTTCGAATAACGCAGCCACGCGGTCGCGCCATAGACCGAGGCGCCACCGGACTTGTTGCCGAACATACCGGCGATTTCCGCGTAGGTGAAGGATTGCAGGAACCCCATGACCATCGAAATGATCCAGACGGCGAAAGCAAGCTTACCCGTCGTGCCGGCAATACCGCCGATGGAAAAAAGAACAAGCGGCGGCACGCCCGCAGCCACCCAGAATGCGCCCTTCCAGTCGAGCGCGCGTATAAGCTTACCTTCGGTGCCAGCAGGAGCGCTGGCGTCCACAATATCCGTCATCGGTGCAGTTCCCCATTTATTGTTCCGGACGTATCTGTCGTACGTCTCCCTGAACGTGCCTCCCATGGCATTTCAGGCCCGCCGGTGGTTTTGAAGATCCGTGTTTCCTGCACGGATTTCCGAGTCTAGGCCCTTTATAGATAGTGAAGATATTTTCTTTTTAGTCAATATCACTTTACTTTCGGAAGGCATTTTGTCAGCATGATTCGAGTGCCGGGAGGCACATCACTCCCCGAGAGGGCTGCATGCGAGATCTTCATCCGACGACTGCCGGAGTGCGGCCCGTTTCGGCCAGCATCATTCACTATCCCGGCATTCCGGTGCTGCCGCCGAATACCGAGCGCTACCGTTGCAAGGGCGGCGGATCGCTGGTTGTGCGCGTCGAGCCGGGCGACCATGTCACGGTGACCGACAGTGAGGGCGGGCAGGCCTGTGAGCTGTCCTTCCTTGATGAAAAGGGCCGGTTTCAATCGGCAGGCCTCGGGACGGCATTCACCGGTCATGCGGATGGCCTCAAATCCATTCTGTCCTCCAAGGAGGAAGGCGTCCAACGCACGCGCGCGGCCTTGCAGCGGCGTGGTGCCGATCTCGCCAAGGCCGGCGCTGTCAGCCTCTTCGGAGCTGCATCGACGCCCGGCAGTACGGCTGAGTTCACCATCGCGCTGAAGGGCCTGTTGATTGTCGCCGCTCCGGGCGCCGCCATGTCGCCGGAGGCACAGGAGACCGTCACGCCGATCGAAGTCAGGATCCGGCGCAGTCAACTTATTCGCGATTATGCCTCCGCCCTGCCGGAGCCTTTGGCAGATCCGATCGAGGATGTCCGTATCAGGGCTGGAGCCGCCTCCGCCTACTTCGTCCGCGCCGGAGAATTCATCCAGATCATCGACGTCTATGGCCGGCAATGCACCGACTTCCAGGCCTTTGCCGCCCGCAAGGTGGACAAGGGGCTCGATCTCGCGCTCGATTCCACCGTCACCCGCACCCTGCTCGGCCGCAGCTATCCCACGCCCGGCCTGCCCTCGAAAGCCTTCGACCGCGATTTCGAGCCGCTGGTGGAGATCGTGCAGGATACGGTCGGACGCCACGACGCCTTCGCGACCGCCTGCAATTCACGCTATTACGACGACATGGGCTATCCCGGCCATGTGAACTGCACCGACAATTTCAACGCGGCGCTGGCGCCCTATGGCATAGCCGGCCGCAAGGGCTGGGAAGCGCTCAACTATTTCTACAACACCAATATCGACCACAGTAATCAGCTCTATCTCGATGAACCCTGGTCGCGGCCAGGTGACTATGTGTTGATGCGGGCGCTGACCGATCTCGTCTGTGTCTCCTCCTCCTGCCCCGACGACATCGACGCGGCGAACGGCTGGGACCCGACGGATATCCACGTCCGCACCTTTTCCGGAAAAGAGAAATTCACACGAGCGGTAGCCTATCGCATGACCCCTGACGCCGACGCCGAACTGACGCGTGAAACCGCGTTCCACCCTCGCCTCTCTGCCCTCACGCGGGACTACACCGAATATCGCGGCTTTTGGCTGCCGAACCGCTTTTCCTCCGAAGGGCCGGTCGAGGAATATTGGGCCTGCCGAGAAAAGGCCGTCGTCATCGACCTCTCGCCGCTTCGCAAGTTCGAGGTGACGGGACCGGACGCCGAGGAATTACTGCAATATTGCCTGACGCGCGACGTCCGCAAGCTGTCGACCGGCCAGGTCGTCTATTCCGCCATGTGTTACGAGAATGGCGGCATGATCGACGATGGCACACTGTTTCGCCTCGGCGACAAGAATTTCCGCTGGATCGGCGGTGATGATTATAGCGGCATCTGGCTGCGCGAACAGGCGGAGAAGAAGGGCTTCAAGGCCTGGGTCCGCTCATCGACCGATCAGATGCACAATATCGCTCTTCAGGGGCCGAAAAGCCGCGATATCCTCAAGGAGATCATCTGGACGGCGCCACGCCAGCCGACGATCGGCGAGCTCGAATGGTTCCGCTTCGCCGTCGGCCGCATCGGTGGCTTCGAGGGCGCGCCCGTCGTCGTCTCGCGCACGGGCTATACCGGCGAACTCGGCTATGAAATCTTCTGTCATCCGAAGGATGCACTCACCGTCTTCGACGCCGTCTGGAAGGCCGGGGAGCCCTATGGGCTGAAGCCAATGGGGTTGGAGGCGCTGGATATGGTCCGCATCGAAGCGGGTCTGATCTTTGCCCACCACGAGTTCACCGACCAGACCGACCCCTTCGAGGCCGGCATCGGCTTTACCGTGCCGCTGAAATCCAAGCAGGATGATTTCATCGGCCGCGAGGCGCTGATCCGCCGCAAGGAAAACCCGCGCCACCTGATGGTCGGGCTCGACGTCCAGGCCAATGAAGCGGTCGGCCACGGCGATTGCATCCATATCGGCCGCGCGCAGGTCGGCGTCATCACCAGTGCCACGCGCTCGCCGATCCTCGGCAAGACCATCGCTCTCGCCCGCATCGACGTTCAACATGCGGGCGTCGGCACTAAAGTCGAGATCGGCAAGCTCGATGGCCATCAGAAGCGTCTACCGGCTGTGATCGTGCCGCTATCGCATTACGACCCGCAGAAGACGCGGCCGCGTTCGTAATCTATCACTTACTCCGCCTTACGCTGAGCATTCGAGATCGCGCGCGCCGCCTCTTCCGAGGAATTGGCGAGCGTCCGCATTTCCGCAGCCAGCACCGCAAAACCGGACCCCGCCGTTCCGGCTCTCGCCGCTTCGATGCCGGCATTGACGGCGAGCAGTTTCAGGTAGCGTAGCGACTGCAATATCTCGCCAGTCTTCGAGGCCGTCACCCGCATGTCGGCGGTCTGTTCGTCGATACGCTGATAGAGCGACTCGATATTGATGATGCTGCCTTCGAGATAGAGCAGTTCTCCACCCTCGTCCCACACGCCGCCACCGGTCTCCGTCACCCATATGAAATGGCCTTCGTGGTGGCGAATGCGATATTCCATCGTCCAGTCGGTACGGCTTTCCAGCGCCTTGCCGACGACCTCGTCCATGACCGGCACATCGTCTTCGCACATGATGGAGGTGAAGGTTCGTGTCCGGTTGCCGATGATCTCATCGGCAGGATAACCGAAGACGCGTTCGATACCGTTGGTCATCTCCAGCATCGTATAATTTTCATCCGCGCGGCAGCGATAGAGAAAGCCATTCATGCGGCCGAGAATGCTTGTTTGGAAATCCATGACGACCATGCCCGAAGAAAAAGGAGTTGCGGATCAAATTGCTTCGTCTCATCTCAAACACGCCGGCAGGGGCCGCGATGAGCGACCCTTGCCAGTTACGCAACGCTTGGGAAGGCATCAATTGCGCAGATACTCCTCCATGGAATCGTCAAGCGCCTCGACCCAAGGCGTATGATGCGTCGGCGACATGTTGCCGGTCATCAGCGAGCGATAGGCATGATCGCGGAAGCCCATGACGTTCTCCGCCTTGTGATGCTCCCACTCCATGAAGGTCTTGTTCGTGCCTTCGATATCGAAGTTTGGGTAGTCGGTTTCGGCGAGCAGCTCCTTCACATAGTCGCCCTGATACCAGATCATCTGCTCGGCATCTTCCAGCGTCTCCTCGCGGGCGCGCCACATGTCGAAATTCGCCTTCAGCTCGTCTTCCGGGGGCAGCTTGATGCGTCCCATCATGACGTCGCGCGCCCACCAGGCCTGCACATCGAACATGTTGAAGGTATAGAACTGGTCCTGCATGCCTATGTAGAAGAGCTGCGGGTTCGTGTCGAAGACCACGCCCTTGTAGAGGTGATCGGCCCAGAGACGGTTGGCGGTCTTCAGGCGCAGTTCGTCGGGCAGGAAGGGGAAATGGTGCTGGTATCCGGTGCACAGGATCAGCGCATCCACTTCCTTTTTCGAGCCGTCGAGGAAGTACGCCGTCTTGTTTTCAAGCTTGGTCAGCAGCGGCCGCTCCTCAAAATTCTCCGGCCATTTGAAGCCCATCGGCTTCGAGCGGTAGCTCGTCGTCACCGATTTCGCGCCGTATTTCCAGCACTGCGAGCCGATATCCTCGGCCGAATAGCTGCGGCCGACGATCAACACGTTCTTGTCCTTGAATTCCAGCGCATCGCGAAAGTCATGGGCATGCAGCACACGGCCGTTGAAGGTATTCACACCCTCAAAATAGGGCACGTTCGGCGTCGAGAAGTGGCCGTTGGCGACGACGACATAGTCGAATTCCTCGTCATACATCCGGTCCTCGACACGATCATGCGCCGTCACCGTGAACTTCTTCGTCTCTTCGTCGAAGCGCACCATGCGAACCGGCGTGCTGAAGCGCACCCATTTGCGCACATCGGCTTTTTCGACGCGGCCCTTGATATAGTCCCAGAGCACGGCGCGCGGCGGATAGGAGGCGATCGGCTTGCCGAAATGCTCCTCGAACGTATAGTCGGCAAATTCCAGGCATTCCTTTGGGCCGTTCGACCAGAGGTAGCGATACATGCTGCCGTGGACCGGCTCGCCATATTCGTCGAGGCCGGTGCGCCAGGTGTAGTTCCAAAGCCCGCCCCAGTCGGACTGCTTTTCGTAGCAGACGACCTCCGGGATCTGGGCGCCCTTCTGGGCCGCCGACTGGAAGGCCCGCAACTGGGCCAGGCCGGAAGGACCGGCGCCGATGACGGCAACTCTTGTCATGAAGCATTCCCCTTTCGATTGTATCGAATTCTTATCGCATGCGGTCGTCTTGGCGCGTCGTTGGCGTCAATCCGGGAAAGTGCCGGGGCTGGTCGGCGCCCCATCGTCATACTTTGAAAGCCAGTCGATCGTCATTTCGCGAAACCGCGTCAGGCCCTTGTAGTCGATGAGCTCCGGCGGCAGCGTGCGCAGCACGCGCGGGAAGCGACGCGCCCATTTTGGCACGGTCACGAGCTCGTCCATATTCATCAGATAGCAGCGGATGACGAAGAGGATGGCGTTCGAGCGCGGCAGGCGCCAGAGGCTCTGCAGCTCGACACGCAAATGCACCTTCTCGCCGATATTCTGCGGCGTCACCGTCAAGCGGTCCGGACCCCATTTCGGATAGTTCTCCGGGCTGGTGTCGAGGCGAGGATTGATCGTCATCGTCCAGTTGAAACGGCGCGTCGGCTTGCCCTGCTGCAGGTTCAGAAGGAATTTTAGCGCGCGGTCGAAGACCCCGATCTGGTGGGCGAGCGGCACAGGCCCATGCCATTCCATGAAATTCATGCCGATATCGAAATCGAGCGACCAGTCGGCCTGGGTCGTGACCATGCCGGCGTCCATCCAGAGATTGTTGTCGCGCTGGTCGACGATGCAGAAATCTCCCTGGGCCTGGCGGGTGATGTATTCGAAGGGCTCATAGGGCAGCGTCGATGCGTCGCCGAAGGTGAAGCTGTCGTCGATGCCGAGCGGCCGGTTGATCCAGCGCCACTGGTCGCCGTTCTTGATCAGCGTGAAATGCTCGGGGTAGCCGGCTGCCTGTTCCTCCATCAGCAGTTCCAGCGTATCCCATTGCGCCGACATCATATGCGGCAACGCCTGGTAGCGCAGCGGATCCTCCTTCAGCACCAGCGCCCGGTCGCGCATCTCGGCGACGTAATGCTCGTCGACGTCGATCAGGCTTTCATAGACCGAGCCCGCCTGCCCCTTCACATGCGGTTCCATGTTGACGGAATACATGTACTCGTCACGATCGAACGGGAACGGAAAACGCCGGATGTTTTCCGGACTGTTGCGATAGCTGAAATCGTCCCGGAACGTTTCCTGCTTGAAGGCGATTGCCATGTCCGTTCTCCTGGGTATCGGTTCGGTGCCTAGAGGTCGAGATGCAGCGTGTTTCCCTCGAAGCGGGAGACACAGATCATCACCTTGCGGCCGGAAGCTTTTTCTTCGTCGGTCAGATAGACGTCGTGGTGCAGAAGCTTGCCCTCGCAGGCGGCAACCGCTGTCTCGCACTGGCCGCAGGCACCGCCACGACAGAGGAAGGGCGCATCGACACCTGCCGCCTCGATCGCCTCCAGCATGCTCTCGTGATGGCCGACATGCACCGTCTTGGCAGAGCGCGTCAGCTCGATCGAGAAAGGCTTGCCCGGCTGCGAGGAGAGGAAGCGCTCGGAATGCAGGTTTTGCTCCGGCCAGCCGGCCTCCACACCTGTTTTCAGCACGCCATCGATCATGCCCGAGGGGCCACAGACATAGAGATGCGTGCCGAGCGGCTGGCTTTCGAGCAGGCGGGCGAGCGGAATGTAGTTCTTTTCCGCATCGCAATAGATCTTCACCCGATGCGGGCCGTAACGCGCGACGAGATCCTGGCAATAGGCACCGCGATCGAGCGAGCGTACCGCATAATGCAGCTCGAAATTGGCACCCTCGCGGGAAAACTGCTCCATCATGGCGATGAAGGGCGTGATGCCGATGCCCCCGGCGATCAGCAGATGTTTGCGGCCCCGCCAGTCCGGCTGGAAGAGGTTGACCGGATAGCTGACCTTCAGCTCGTCACCTTCGCTCACCTTCTCATGCATGAAAGTGGAGCCGCCGCGCGAATCCTCGACATGCAGCACGCTGATCTCATAGGCCGAACAATCATGCGGCGGCGACATCAGCGAATAGGCATTGCGCCTGATATGGCCAGCGTCATTCATCGAGACGATGACATGGGCGCCGCCGGAAAAATAAGGCATCGGCTTGCCGTCGAGGCGTTCGAAGCGGAAGCGCTTGATGCGATGGGCGACGGGTGTCACCTTTGCCACGCGGACGGGAATTTCAGTACCACCGCTCACAGGAACAACTCCTCGGGATCAGGCGCGCTACCGGGCTCTTCCGCATCGATATTGACACCCTGGAAGGCACCGAGGCGACGCGAATAATGATCTCGTACCAAGAGTGGAAGGCCGCAATGGCCACAGGCAAAGGGACTGTGGGTGACATCCTCGGTAATGCCTTTGCAATGGACGCACTGCACGCGGCGCGCCAGTGAGCCGCGATGTTCGGTGATAATCGAGGCATGGTCCATGCCGTAGTCGAGCGCCACCATCATCGCCTGGCCGATAAAGCCTTCCGTGCCGGCGATATAAAGCCGCGTGCCCATATGGGCGGTTGCAAGCGACCCCTTCAGGCGAAAGAGCAGCGTCGCGATGGTTGGCGCCGTGAAGAACATGTCGGCGCCGAGCCGGCGCAGGGTCTCGTCGTGACCCTTGCCCTGCGAGCCACGCGCGACATAGAGGATCTCGCTGCGCGACAGGGCGGTATCGTCAAGTGAGGACTTCTGGTCGAGGAGGGCATTGCCCCCCTCGCCTTCGAGCGCAAAGATATGCCGCCGGGCGTGCGGCTGGATGGAGAGGCCCTTGTAGACCGGCCGGCTCTTGATGCCTTCGACGAGCATAGGCGCGCCTCCTTAACCCACGGCCGTCCTCTTCTTCTTTTCCGGATCGTCGAAGGGCAGCGTATGGGCAATCGCACTTGCCGTGAGCGTCTTGCCGCGCACCTCAAGCTTAGTGCCCTGCACCGCCTTGTCGACATCGAGGCGAGCGATGGCCATGGATTTCTTCGTCAGCGCAGAATAGCACGGGCAGGTGATGACGCCGACCTTTTTGCCGTCAGCAAAGACCTCGTCGCCGAGATCGGCCGGGCCATCGGCATCGATCAGCATGCCGAAGATCTTGAAGCGTTCCTTGCCCTTGAGACGGGCATGCTCCTCGGCACCCCGGAAGCCTGTCTTGCCGGGGCTGACGGTGAAATCGAGCCCGAGTTCCCAGAGGCTGTCGCCAGGCGGCTGGTCAGCGAAGGGATACATCTGCGAATTGTCGTAGGGATAGAAGAGCAGGTAGCTTTCGACGCGCAGCATGTCGAGAACGCTGAAGCAGCAGGGAATGATGCCCATCTCCTTGCCTTCGGCGACGATGCGATCCCAGACCATCGGGGCATCCTGACCACGCACGAAAATCTCGTAGCCACGCTCGCCGGTATAGCCGGTGCGCGAGATCATCACCGGTGCGCCGAACAACGTCGTCTGCATGTGATGGAAATATTTGAGATCGCGGATGCCGGGCACATATTTGGCGAGATAATCGACCGCGACCGGCCCCTGCAGCGACAGATCATGCAGGTCGTCATCGAAGAGGATAGCGCAGTTGCGGCCCGCTGCCTGCTTGACGAGTTCCTCGTGACCGGAGCCGGAGCCGTGAACCAGCATCCAGGAATTCGGCCCGGTGCGGTAGACGATGCAGTCGTCGGTGAAATAGCCGCGATCGTTCAGCATCGCGGCATAGACCGAGCGGCCGGGATAGATCTTCGACATGTCGCGGGTGGTGATAGCGTCAAGGATGGCGATCGCATGCGGGCCGACCAGATGCACCTTCTTCAGGCCCGAAACATCCATGATACCGGCCTTGGTGCGGATCGCGACATGCTCTTCCGACATGTCCTTCTCATAGGTCCAGGCGGTTCCCATGCCGCTCCAGTCCTCGAGTTTCGATCCCAGGGCACGATGCCGATCCGCCAAGGCGGAGAAACGCCATGATAATGCCATTTCCGTTCCCTCATTTTCTTCTATGGAATATTTATTTCCTGACTATATTCGTCTTTCGCGCCGTGGCAAGCCGATCCTCAAGTTTTTTGTCGGCCTATCCGGCAACATTCGCAGTCAGAACTTCGGCACCGTCTTCCCCACAGCCCGATGAGCGGCAATGACGGTATTGGCCATCAGCATGGCGATGGTCATCGGCCCGACACCGCCCGGAACCGGCGTGATCACGGCGGCAACATCGGAAGCCTCGGCAAAGGCGACATCACCGACCAGCCGCGTCCTGCCCTCGCCGCGCTCAGGTGCCGCAATGCGGTTGACACCGACATCGATCACCGTGGCACCCGGCTTGATCCAGTCGGCCTTCACCATCTGCGGTTGGCCGACGGCCGCCACCAGAATATCGGCCGTGCGAGCAACGGTCGGCAGATCCTTCGTGCGCGAGTGTGCCGTCGTCACCGTCGCATTGGCGTTGAGTAGCAATTGCGCCATCGGCTTGCCGAACAGGTTGGAGCGGCCGATCACAACCGCATTCAACCCCGACAGATCCTCACCGTGGATACGGCGTACCAGCAGCAGGGCGCCGGCCGGGGTGCAGGAGATCAGACCGGTTGCAAGATCGCCAGTGGCAAGCTTGCCGGCATTGACCACATGCAGACCGTCGACATCCTTCTGAGGCCAGATCGACTGGATGATCGGCTCCGAGTTCAGGTGCTTGGGCAGCGGCAATTGCACCAGGATGCCGTGGATGGATGGGTCTTCGTTCAGCGACTGGATGAGCTTTGCCAGCTCTTCCTGCGTCGTCTCGGCCGGCAGCGTGTGCTGGATGGACTTGAAGCCGCATTCCTTGGCCATCCTGCTCTTGGAAGTCACATAGCTATGGCTGGCCGGATCGTCACCGACGATCACCACCGCAAGACCGGCCTTCACGCCCGTCTCCGTCTCCAGAGCTAACGTTGCCGTCTTCACCGCCTCGATCACCGAAGCCGCCACCTGCTTGCCGTCGATCACGGTTGCCGCAGTCATGATTTACCCCATCCTCTCCGAAGCATAGCTTCCCGGGCTTGCCGGGAAGACGATGGTGCGGTTGCCGTTGAGGAAGGTGCGGTAGTGGATATGCGCATGGATGGCCCGCGCCAGCACCTGGCTCTCGACATCCCGA
Source organism: Rhizobium sp. GW821-FHT14E12 (assembly GCF_058803745.1). Classification (NCBI taxonomy): domain Bacteria; kingdom Pseudomonadati; phylum Pseudomonadota; class Alphaproteobacteria; order Hyphomicrobiales; family Rhizobiaceae; genus Rhizobium; species Rhizobium sp. GW821-FHT14E12. Next base: position 37,759 of record NZ_JBXAPH010000012.1, on the reverse strand, counting down.
CCGATCGAGACGTAATCGTCGGCCGACTGCGCATGGGTGATGCGTGCCGTGTCCTGCTCGATGATCGGACCTTCGTCCAGATCGGCAGTGACATAATGCGCCGTCGCTCCGATCAGTTTTACACCACGCTCATAGGCCTGTTTGTAGGGGTTGGCGCCCTTGAAGCTCGGCAGGAACGAATGGTGGATGTTGATGATCCGGCCGGACATTTTTTGGCACATGGAATCCGACAGGATCTGCATGTAGCGGGCGAGCACGATCAGTTCCGTGCCGGTCTGTTCGACCACATCCATGATCCGGGCTTCCGCCTGCGGTTTGTTGGCCTTGGTCACCGGAATATGGTGGAAGGGAATGTCGTGGTTGACCACCACCTTCTGGTATTCGAAATGATTGGAGACGACACCGACGATGTCGATCGGCAGTGCCCCGATCTTCCAGCGATAGAGCAGGTCGTTGAGACAATGGCCGAAGCGCGACACCATCAGCAGCACCTTCATGCGCTTCTGGGTGTCATGGATCTCGGCCTCCATCTCGAACTTGCCCGCGATCGGCTTGAAGCCTTCGACCAGCGCCTCCTGTCCGACCCCTTGCTCGGAGATGAAGCTCACCCGCATGAAGAACTTGCCGGTATCGAGATCGTCGAACTGGCTGGAGTCGACGATGTTGCAGCCCTGGTCGGCCAGATAGTTGGCGATCGCAGCAACAATCCCCCGTGTCGATTGACACGATACCGTGAGTACGAACTTCTCCATGTCCATTTTCCTTCGCCGTCCCAGGCAGAATATCCACGTCAGGCCGGAGTTTCAGGCTCCGGCCCATGCGCTCATCCTATGGAATGCGGTGCCTACGCTCAGATATCGAGCGTGCTGTCGCGTTCCCATTGTGTGAAGTGCGAGCAATAGGAATTCCACTCTTGATGCTTGAGCTTCAGGTAAGCGGCAGAGAATTCCGAGCCGATCGCTTCCTTCAGGCCCTCGTCCTCGTCATAGGCGCGAAGCGCATCCAGCAGGTTGAGCGGCAGGCGCGGCGCGTCCTTCACCAGATGCCCCTCGGCATACATGTCGATATCGTGATGCGGGCCGGGATCGGCCTTGTTGCGGATGCCGTCGAGGCCGGCGGCGATGATGATCGCCTGGAGCAGATAGGGATTGACGGCACCGTCCGGCAGCCGCAGTTCGAAGCGGCCGGGGCCGGGCACACGCACCATATGGGTGCGGTTGTTGCCGGTCCAGGTCACCGTGTTCGGCGACCAGGTGGCGCCCGAAGTGGTGCGCGGCGCATTGATGCGCTTGTAGGAATTGACAGTCGGATTGGTGATCGCGGCCAGCGACGAGGCATGTTTCATGATGCCGCCGAGGAACTGCTTGCCCTGCGCCGAGAGACCGAATTCCGCTTCCCTGTCGGCAAAGACATTGGTCTTGCCGTCATTGCTCCACACCGAGATATGGCAATGGCAACCATTGCCGGTCAGGCCCTTGAAGGGCTTCGGCATGAAGGTCGCGCGCAGCCCGTGCTTTTCGGCAATCGACTTGACCATGAACTTGAAGAAGGAGTGTTTGTCGGCGGTCTTGAGCGCGTCGTCGAACTCCCAGTTCATCTCGAACTGGCCGTTGGCATCCTCGTGGTCGTTCTGATAGGCGCCCCAGCCGAGTTCCAGCATGTAGTCGCAGATCTCAGCGATGACATCATAGCGGCGCATGACGGCCTGCTGGTCGTAGCAGGGCTTTTCGGCGGTGTCGTATTCGTCCGAGATTTTCGAGCCATCAGCAGTGATCAGGAAGAATTCGGCTTCGACGCCGGTCTTCACCCGCATGCCCTCGGCCTCAGCCGACTTCACAAGCTTTTTCAGTACGTTGCGCGGTGCCTGGGCGACAAGTTTGCCATCCATCCACAAATCGGCAGCAACCCAGGCGACCTCTTTCTTCCAGGGAAGCTGGATGACGGAGGATGGATCCGGTACGGCAAACAGGTCCGGATGGGCGGGCGTCATGTCGAGCCAGGTGGCGAAACCGGCAAAACCGGCGCCCTCTTCCTGCATCGCGGCAATCGCCTGCGCCGGCACCAGCTTGGCGCGCTGGCCGGAAAACAGATCCGTATAGCTGATCATGAAATATTTGATGCCTTTGTCTTTGGCAAAAGCAGCAAGGTCCAGTGTCATTCTCGTTCCCCTTTGGATTTCTTAGAGACACTTCGATTTGGATGGGATGCCGCCGGGCTCTTTAGCCCGGCGGTGAAATTCAGTAGCCCCCTTTGCCCGGATACCAGCTCGTGCCGGCAAGCGGGATTTGCGCCATGGCGGCGGCTTCCATCGTCAGCGCGCACAGGTCTTCCGGCTCCAGATTGTGGAGGTGGTTTTTGCCGCAGGCGCGCGCGATCGTCTGCGCTTCGAGCGTCATGACCTTCAGATAGTTGGCGAGACGACGGCCGGCCGCAACCGGGTCGAGCCGCGCGGCGAGTTCCGGATCCTGGGTGGTGATGCCAGCCGGATCCTTGCCTTCATGCCAGTCGTCATAGGCGCCGGCGGTGGTGCCGAGCTTCTGGTACTCTTCTTCCCAGCGCGGATCATTGTCGCCGATCGCGACCAGCGCCGCCGTGCCGATGGCGACGGCATCGGCACCAAGCGCAAGCGCCTTAGCCACATCCGCACCGGAGCGAATGCCGCCGGAGATGATCAGCTGCACCTTGCGGTGCATCCCGAGATCCTGCAGCGCCTGAACGGCAGGACGAATGCAGGCGAGCGTCGGCATGCCGACATTCTCGATGAAGACGTCCTGGGTTGCGGCCGTGCCACCCTGCATGCCGTCGAGGACGACGACATCGGCGCCGGCCTTCACGGCCAAGGCCGTGTCGTAATAGGGACGCGCGCCGCCAACCTTGACGTAAATCGGCTTTTCCCAATCGGTGATCTCACGCAGCTCCATGATCTTGATTTCAAGATCGTCGGGACCGGTCCAATCCGGATGACGGCAGGCCGAGCGCTGGTCGATGCCCTTCGGCAAATTGCGCATATGGGCGACACGATCGGAAATCTTCTGGCCGAGCAGCATGCCGCCGCCGCCGGGCTTTGCGCCCTGGCCGACCACCACTTCGATCGCATCCGCGCGACGCAGGTCTTTCGGGTTCATGCCGTAGCGCGAGGGAAGATACTGATAGACGAGGGTCTGCGAATGGCCGCGTTCCTCATTGGTCATGCCGCCGTCGCCGGTCGTGGTCGATGTGCCCGCAAGCGTGGCACCGCGACCGAGCGCTTCCTTGGCATTGCCAGAGAGGGCGCCGAAGCTCATGCCGGCGATGGTGATCGGGGTTTTCAACGTAATGGGCTTCTTGGCGAAGCGGCTACCGAGAACGACCGTCGTGTCGCACTTCTCGCGGTAGCCTTCGAGCGGATAGCGCGAGATCGACGCGCCGAGAAACAGAAGGTCATCGAAATGCGGAACCTTGCGCTTCGTGCCGGCGCCGCGAATGTCGTAGATGCCGGTCGCCGCCGCACGGCGGATCTCGGCCAGCGTATGGTCGTCGAAGGTGGCGGACTTGCGCGGCGGCGTCAGAGGATTGTGATAGCTCATGATATTCCTTTCGCCTCAGTACGCGTCGGCATTGTCGATGTTGAAATTATAGAGCTTGCGCGCCGATCCGTAGCGCTTGAACTCTTCCGGCTTGACGCCGCTGACGCCCGCTTTTTCAAGAAGCTCGGAAAGCTTTTCGAGATGCTCCGGGCGCATCTCCTTTTCGATGCAGTCCGAGCCGAGGCTCTTGACTACACCGCGGACGAAAAGCTTGGCTTCGTAGAGGCTGTCGCCAAGCGCATCGCCGGCATCGCCAAGGACGACCAGATGGCCGGACTGTCCCATGAAAGCGGACATATGGCCGATATTGCCATGCACGACGATATCGATACCCTTCATCGAGATGCCGCAACGCGAAGCCGCATTGCCCTTGATGACCAGCAGGCCGCCCTGACCCGTCGCACCCGCATACTGGCTCGCATCGCCTTCGATGACAACGGTGCCGGACATCATATTCTCGGCAACGCCGGGGCCGGCCGAGCCATGCACCGTGACGTTGCCGCCATCGTTCATGCCAGCACAATAATAGCCGACGGAGCCTTTAACATCGACAGTCACGGGAGCATCGATACCGACAGCAACGGCATGATGCCCACGCGGATTGACAACTTCGAAGGCAGTATCATTGGCGCCTGCCGCAAGGCCGTGGAGAGCGCTATTGAGGTCACGCAGCGGCGTGACGGAAAGATCGAAAACTGGCATAAAAGAACTCTCTCGATTGCGCCGACCTAGAACTAGGCAGCCTTTTCGTGATCCCAGAAATAGACGGTGGCCGGCTCCGGCTCCCATATGCGGGCATCCTCGATACCCGGCAGATTGACGAGCGCGCGATACTCGGAGCCGAAAGCGACATAACGATCGGTCTCGGCCATAACCGCCGGCTTGCAGGCGATCGGATCACGCACGACGCCGAAGCCGGATTTGGTGCCGACGACGAAGGTGAAGAAACCGTCGAGATCGTCCAATGCGCCGGTCAGCGCCTCGCCCAGATCCTTGCCCTTGGCCATCTCGGCCGTCAGATAGGCGGCGGCAACCTCCGTGTCGTTCTGGGTCTCGAAGGTCATGCCTTCGCGCACCAGCTCGCGGCGCAGATTGTTGTGGTTCGACAGCGAGCCGTTATGGACCAGGCATTGATCCGAGCCGGTCGAAAACGGATGAGCGCCGAGCGTCGTTACGGCGGATTCGGTTGCCATGCGGGTATGACCGATGCCGTGCGTTCCGGACATGGAGGCAACGCCGAAACGGGAGACAACGTCCTTCGGCAGGCCCGTTTCCTTGTAGATCTCGATGGCGTCGCCACTGCTCATCACCCGGACATCCGGCCGCAGCGACGCGATCGCGGCGCGGCCCTCGTCGAGCTTATCCTTCGCAAGCGCAATAACGGCATGCGTGCTCTTCACCTCGATCGACACCGGTGCGTCGAGCGCTCGCCGAAGATCCTGCTCGAGGCCGCCGAAGTCCTTTGCCGGATGGGCGGACTGGATGGTAATTTTTGCTTTGTTGCCGTTCGCGCCGCCGTAAATCGCGATGCCGGCGCTGTCGGGGCCACGGTCCGTCATCGTCACCAGCATGGACGAGAGAAGCGAACCGAGTTCCGGCTCCAGGCTTTTATCCTTCAGGAAGAGACCCACAATTCCGCACATGATCAGACCCTCCATTTCGCGTCTGCAAAATGACTAGCAGGTCCAATTTTGGATTTCAACTGGTAAGAATAATATTTTCTTTTAAAGCAAGTCAGTCGCTCTTGCCGCGCTGTGGATAGCTGATGATCGAGAGATAGCGGCTGGGCAGTTTCACCAGCACTTCCGGCCCATGTGGCGCATCGGCGTCGAAGAACAGGCTATCACCCGGCTGCATCTGGAAAAGCTGGTCACCGTGGCGATAGACCACCTCGCCTTCGAGCATATAGAGGAACTCCATGCCCTCGTGCTGGAAGGTCGGGAAGACGTCGGAATCGGTCGTCAGCGTGATGAGGTAGGGCTCAACGATGACGCCGCTCGAATTGTTGTCGATGTGGCCGAGCAGATTATACTGGTGGCCGGCGCGCGTGCCGCGTCGCTCGAGCTCTATGCCTTGTCCCGCCTTGACGAAGACGGCGTTGCGCGGTTCCTCGTAGCGGCGGAAGAAGGCTGTCAGCGGCACGCCGAGGGCGCGCGAGAGCGACTGCAACGTCGTCAGCGACGGCGAGATATTGCCGTTTTCAATCTTCGACAGCATGCCAAGCGAAATCCCGGTCGACGCCGCGAGGTCGGTCACCGTGATGCCGAGCTTCTTGCGATAGGCGCGCACCTCATGGCCGATCGCCATCTCCAGATTGTTTTCCTTCGGCTCGCGAACCGCATGCGGGTCCTGCAACAAGGCCGGCCGCGCGCCGTGGGGATGCTCCTCACTCGATGTCTTCTCCGGCTTCGTCTTCATTCACGATCCTTTGCTGCAACGCGTCATCGCAGCCACCCTATCGTCGCAGTGAAATTTCCTCAACCATGAAGAAAGTCAGGGCTTACGAATATTGCTGGGTGCCGCGCCATAGGCGCTGCGATAGACGCGGGAGAAATGCGCGCCACTGGAAAAGCCGGTGGCGATGGCGATTTCGGAGATCGAAAGCGGGCTCTGCTCCAGCAGTCGCCGGGCATGTTGAAGCCGGATTCGGCGATATTGATCGAGAAAGGTCGAGCCGAGATGTGCCGCAAACAGCCGGTCGAGGTGGCGCGGCGTAACCCCGGCGATCCGGGCCATGGCAGTGCGGCCAAGCGGCATCTCGATCGTCTCCTCCATTTTCTCCAGCACGCTCAGAAGGCCCGGATGATGCACCCCGTAGCGCTCGGCAAGCGAGCCCCGCTGTGGCGCTGTCGGCTCACCGACCTCTGTATGCAGATACCAGTCGCTGACACGGCGGGCGAAATCCGGTCCCATGCGCTCGGAAATCAACACATGCATCATGTCGAGCGGCGCGATGCCGCCGCCGCAGGTGATGCGATTGCCGTCGACCACGAAGCGGGCCTGACGCGGCGAAAGCGCGGGAAACGCCTCGAGCAGCGCCGGCGCATGCTCCCAGTGGATGGTGAAGTCGCGCTCTGAAAGCAGCCCGGCTTCGGCCAGCAGATAGGGGCCGCCGGAGATGCCGCCGATACGCACACCCTCGCGCGCCAATTGCCTGAGACAGGCGAACACGGCCGGATAATGCCAGTCACGCGGCGAACCGCCAGCGCAGACGAAAACCGTGCCGAGCCCGGACCCGCGGCCCGGAAGCGGATCGGCCGGCACTGGCACACCGCCGGAGGACAGGGCCGGCGCGCCATCCGGCGAGAAGCTCGAGAGACGATAGATCTCCCGCCCCGCCAGCAGATTGGCGGCCCGCAGCGGCTCGGTCGCAGAGGCATAGGACATCAGGGCAAATCCCGGGATCAGGATAAAGCCGATGTGCTGGACATTTTTCGCATCAAACGATGACATGTCCTTTTTCTATTCATAAAGGTCCTAAATGGGCAAGTGGATAGCGGACCTTCTGTCATCATAAGACGGTTCTTTCGGAGTAATTCATGCGCTATTCCGCTTTATCCATTTTCCTCAACGGCCTACGCGGCAATGCCGGCTGGGCGCCTGCCTGGCGTCAGCCCGAGCCAAAGCCGCATTATGACGTGATCATCGTTGGCGGCGGCGGCCATGGTCTTGCGACGGCCTATTACCTTGCCAAGACCTTCGGCATCACCAATGTCGCCGTCTTGGAAAAGGGCTATCTCGGCTCCGGTAACATCGGCCGCAACACGACGATCATCCGTTCGAACTACCTGCTACAAGGCAATAACCCCTTCTACGAGCTGTCGATGAAGCTCTGGGAAGGACTGGAGCAGGATTTCAATTTCAACGCCATGGTCTCGCAGCGCGGCGTGCTCAATCTCTTTCATTCCGATGCACAGCGCGACGCCTATACGCGGCGCGGCAATGCCATGCGCCTGCATGGCGTCGATGCCGAATTCCTCGACAAGGCGGCGGTGCGCCGGAAGTTGCCCTTCCTCGATTTCGACAATGCCCGTTTCCCGATCATGGGCGGCCTGTTCCAGCCGCGCGGCGGCACGGTGCGCCACGATGCCGTCGCCTGGGGGTATGCGCGCGGCGCCGACAGCCACGGCGTCGATATCATCACCGGCTGTGAAGTGACCGGCATCCGCTCCGAGAACGGCCGGGTGACCGGCGTCGAGACCAGCAAGGGCTTCATCGGCTGCGGCAAGCTGGCGCTGGCGGCCGCCGGCAATTCCACAGTCGTTGCCGATATGGCCGGCCTTCGCCTGCCGATCGAAAGCCATGTGCTGCAAGCCTTCGTCTCCGAGGGGCTGAAGCCCTTTATAGATACGGTCGTCACCTTCGGCGCCGGCCATTTCTATGTCTCGCAATCGGACAAGGGCGGCCTGGTCTTCGGCGGCGACATCGACGGCTATAACTCCTACGCGCAGCGCGGCAATCTCGCCACCGTCGAGCATGTCGCCGAGGCCGGCGTCGCGCTGATCCCGTCGCTGACCCGCGTGCGCTACCTGCGCAGCTGGGGCGGCGTGATGGACATGAGCATGGACGGCTCGCCGATCATCGACCGCACCCATGTCGACAATCTCTATCTGAACGCCGGCTGGTGTTACGGCGGCTTCAAGGCAACGCCGGCCTCCGGCTATTGCTACGCCCATCTGATCGCCCGCAACGAGCCGCATGAGACGGCGCGCGAGCTGCGCCTCGACCGCTTCCGGCGCGGCTATCAGCTGGACGAAAAGGGCGTCGGCGCCCAGCCGAACCTGCATTGAGGACATGACGACATGGCAAGCCTGATTACCTGCCCTCACTGCGGCCTGCGTCCCAAGGAGGAATTCACCATCAAGGGCGACGCGAGCCTCACGCGCCCTGCTCCCGATGCCGGCGCGGATGCGTGGTACGACTATGTCTACTTGCGCGATAATCCGAAGGGTGTCCACAAGGAATATTGGCATCACTCGTCCGGCTGCCGCCGCTGGCTGATCGTCGAGCGCGATACCGTCACCCATGCCGTTCATGAGGTCAGCGACGCGGCGCTTGCCAAGCTCGGAGGCCAGGCATGACCAGCTACCGCCTTCCCTCTGGCGGCCGGATCGACCGCTCCAACACCATCAACTTCACCTTCGACGGCAAGGTTCTGAGCGGCCATCCCGGCGATACGCTGGCATCTGCCCTGCTTGCCAACGGCACCCAGCTCGTCGGCCGCAGCTTCAAATATCATCGGCCGCGCGGCATCCTGACGGCGGGTGCGGCCGAACCCAATGCGCTGATGACCACCGGCACCGGCGGCCGGACGGAAGCCAATAGCCGCGCCACGATGATCGATCTCTATGATGGGCTGATCGCGCGCAGCCAGAACCGCTGGCCTTCGCTCGGCTTCGATGTCGGCGCAGTCAACAGTCTGCTCTCACCCTTCCTCGGCGCCGGTTTCTACTACAAGACCTTCATGTGGCCAGCGGCCTTCTGGGAGAAAGTCTACGAGCCGATCATCCGCAAGGCCGCCGGCCTCGGCAGGGCATCCTATGAAGCCGACCCCGATTCCTATGAGAAATGCTGGGCGCATTGCGACCTGCTGGTGATCGGTGCCGGACCGACAGGCCTTGCCGCAGCGCTGACCGCCGGACGTGCCGGCGCCCGCGTCCTGCTTGCCGACGAGAATTTCGCCCTCGGCGGCAGCCTGCTGTGCGAGACCGATTCCGCCCTGCAAAGCATTCTTGACGAACTCACGACGCTGCCGAACGTGCAGCTCCTGCCGCGCACCACCGTCATTGGCTGGTACGACGACAACGTCTTCGGCGCGGTCGAGCGCGTGCAGAAACATGTGGCGTTACCCGATCCGCGGCGCCCGGTCGAACGCCTCTGGCGCATCATCGCCAAGCAAGCGATCCTTGCCACCGGCGCGGAAGAACGCCCCCTCGTCTTCGGCGGCAATGATATTCCCGGCGTCATGATGGCCGGCGCCATGCGCAGCTACCTCAACCGCCAGGCCGTCGCGCCCGGCGCCCGCACCGTCATCTTCACCACCAACCAATCCGGCTACCACACCGCCGCCGATCTTGAAGCGGCCGGCATCGAGGTTGCCGCCATTGTCGACAACCGCAGCAGCGGCGGCGAAAGCTGGAGCGGCAAGGCGCCTGTCCTCGCTGGGGGATGCATCATCGACGCGCATGGCGGCAAGCAATTGCGCCACGTAACCATTGCAACGGCGTCCGGCATGCAGGACATCGAGGCCGACGCGCTGGCCATGTCGGGCGGCTGGAGCCCGATCATTCACCTCGCCTGCCATCGCGGCGCAAGGCCCGTCTGGTCCGATGAGAAAGCCGCCTTCCTGGCGCCGGAACGACAGGAAGGCTTGCTGATCGCCGGTTCTGCTGCCGGCATCACCACCACGGAAGCCTGCCTTGGCGATGGTGCGCGCAAAGCCGCCGAGGCTCTGGAAGCGATCGGTTTCGGCAAGATCACGCCGGCCTTCGCCGTAGCCGAAGAGGCCTCTTCCGTCCACACCCCGCTCTGGTATGTCAAGGGCGGCAAGGGCAAGGCTTTCGTCGATTACCAGAACGACGTGAACTTGAAAGATCTCGGCCTTGCCGTACGCGAAGGCTATGGGCATGTCGAACTCGCCAAGCGCTATACGACCAACGGCATGGCGACGGATCAGGGCAAGCTCTCCAACATCAACGCCATTGGCATTCTCGCCGAAGCGCGCGGCGTCTCCCCGGGTGAAGTCGGCACCACCACGTTCCGGCCCTTCTACACGCCGGTCTCCTTCGGCGCGCTCACCGGCGCTTCGCGCGGCAAACATTTCCAGCCGGCCCGCAAGTCACCGCTGCACAACTGGGCAAGCAAGAACGGCGCAATCTTTGTCGAGACGGGCCTCTGGTATCGGTCCTCCTGGTTCCCTCGCCAAGGCGAGACGACATGGCGCGAAAGCGTCGATAGGGAAGTGCTGAACATCCGGAGCAATGCCGGCATTTGCGATGTCTCGACGCTCGGCAAGATCGAGATCTACGGCAAGGATGCAGCAGCCTTCCTCGACCGCATCTATTGCAACGGCTTTGCCAAGCTTGCCGTCGGCAGGGCACGCTACGGCATCATGCTGCGCGAAGACGGTATGATCTATGACGACGGCACCACCAGCCGGCTTGGCGAAGAGCATTTCTTCATGACGACGACAACGGCGCTCGCCGCCGGCGTGCTCACCCATCTGGAATTCTGCGCCCAGACGCTCTGGCCCGAACTCGATGTCTATTTCGCCTCCTCGACCGATCAATGGGCACAGATGGCGGTCGCCGGCCCGAAATCCCGCGCGATCCTTTCCGAGATCGTCGATGAGGATCTGTCGGATGCCGCATTCCCCTTCATGAGCGCCCGCCCGGTCACGCTCTTCGGCGGCAAGCTCGAAGGCCGGCTGTTCCGCATCTCTTTCTCCGGCGAACTCGCCTATGAACTCGCCGTGCCCGCTGGCTATGGCGAATGGGTGGCCGATGCCATCATGCAGGCCGGCGAGAAACACGGCATCTGCCCTTACGGCGCGGAAGCGCTCGGCGTCATGCGCATCGAGAAGGGCCATGTCACCCATGCCGAGATCAACGGCACGGTAACGCCTGGCGATCTCGGCTTTGCCCGCATGGTCTCGGCGACCAAGGCGGATTTCATCGGCAAGGCCATGCTCGCCCGCGAAGGCCTGCAGTCATCAGACCGTCCCCGCCTCGTCGGCGTCAAGCCGCTCGATCCGGCGACAAGCTTCCGTACCGGCGCTCATATCCTGGCGGATGGCGCGGCAGCGACGCTCGAAAACGACCAGGGCTATGTCACCTCCAGTGCCTTCTCGCCGACCCTCGGCCATACGATCGGCCTAGCGCTGGTCAAGCGTGGCCCGGAGCGCATCGGCGAAAAGGTCATGATCTGGAACGGCCTTAGAAACGAATTCACCGAGGGGCAGCTCTGCAGCCCGGTCTTCATCGATCCCGAAAACGAGAAGCTCCATGCCTGACCATCCCGAACATAGACCGGTGCTTGCCGGCAAGACCATCTTGCAAGGTCTGGGCATCCGGCTGGAAGCCCTGCCGGAAGGCCATCTGCTGCATGTCATGGGGACAATCGACGCCGATGGCCTCGCCAGCCAGCTTTCCACCGCAGGGCTGGAAGGAAGCACGATCCGTTCGGCCGGATACCGGCAATGGTTCATCGCCGGCGATGATGCGCTTCCATCGTCGCGCATCGCAGCCCTCTCCTCGGCCCTGCAGGGAAGCGCCTTCGTCTCCGACCAGAGCCATGGCCGCATCCGTATCGGCCTCTCCGGCCCACAGGCAGCCGAACTGCTCGCCAAAGGCACAGCCGTCGATCTGCATCCCTCGGCGTTTCCGGAGGGACGCTCGACCGTCACGCTGTTCGGCCATATTACCCTGCAACTGACGCGCATTGGTGCGGACAGTTTCGAGCTGACGGTGCTCCGCAGCTTTGCCGAAGCCCTCTACGAGGAGCTTGAAGCCTTGGCGGCTTCGCTCGGTGCTTCGCATGTTCCCACAGCAAACCGGTCAGCAAAATGAGCCGGGATCAGGGCGCCTAAACCCCGTCAGCGATCCTGATCCGCCGGTCACAGGTCTTCTCGATCAGGGCCTCGTCATGACTGACGATCAGGACGGCGCAGTCGCACTCACGGGCAAGTTCCACGAGAAGCTCGATGGTTTCCTGCTGAGTTATAGGATCGAGCCGCGACGTCGGTTCATCCGCGAACAGGAAAACCGGATCAAGCAGCAGCCCACGCAACAGGGCGAAACGCTGCAACTCGCCCCCGGACACTTCATCCGGCAGGCGCCGCAGCAGATCAGGAGAGAGACGAAGCCGCCGGAGCAGCGGTTCGATCTTGCCGGCATCGAGCTTGTGGAGACGGACAAGATCCATCAGCGCCGCGCCGAGAGCGATTTTGCGCGGGAAGGCCGATGGCGGGTTCTGATAGAGTTTCTGATAGCGGACGCGCGCCAGTGACTTTGCCCGTTCGACCATCCCGTTGTCGGGGGACAAAAGCCCCAACAGCACGTCGCCGAAAGAGCTCTTGCCTGAACCACTCGGACCCGTCACGCCAATGATCTCGCCCCTCTTCACGCAAAGGGACTGTCTTGAAAACAGTTGCCGTCCGCCCCGCGATTTGGAGAGGTCCGTGGCTGAGAGTACAATTTCGCTGTTTGTCGGGATCGCAGGCGATCGCGACGGCCAGTTTTCCGGATCGGCAGCGATCAGGCGGCGGGTATAATCCTGTTGGGGATTGGCGAATATCCGCGCGGCATCGCCGCGTTCGATGATCTTGCCCTCGAGCATGATAGCGAGATCGCCGCCCATCTGACGGGCCAGCGCCAGATCATGGGTGATGGTCAGCACGCTTCCGCCGGCCTCGATTTCCCGCATGAGCAATGCGATCACCTCGTCGCGCCTGATGGCATCGAGGCCCTTGGTCGGCTCATCGGCGATCACGATTTTTGCGCCGCCGGCGCGCGCGGCAGCAAAGGCGACGCGCTGGGCCATGCCGCCGGAAAGCTGGCCCGGCAGTTTCCGGCCGGCGTCATCCAGCCCCAGTTCCGTCAAGTCGCGCTTGGCCGACCGCCGCGCTGCGGCTTTGGACAGGCCGCGCACGTAAAGATGCCCTTCGGCCACCTGATCCAGAGCTTGCATGGTGGGGTCCAGCGACAGCCATGGTTCCTGCGGCAGCACGCCGACCCGCCGGCCCCAGAGCGTCCGGTGCCTAGATGGTTCTGCAAGGTCGATGGAGACGCCGTCGATGGTTGCGGTGCCGTTGGCTTTCAGCCCCTCCGGCAACAGGCCGATCATAGCCTGGGCGAGCAGGCTTTTGCCCGAACCGGTTTCACCGAGAATGGTAAAGGGCCGGCCAGCCCGTAGCGCAAGTGACGTCGGCGCGACCAGTTGGCCTGTGGAGGTTCGAATGGCTGCATTTTCGACCGAGAACAGGATCGTCATGGCTTGTCCGTTCCGGCGACCAGTTGCAGGGCCAGCACCATCAGGAAGATGACGGCGATCGGCTGAAGCAATGCGTGCGGCGCCTCTTCATAATAGGGAAGAAGCTCGATCATCATCGCCCCGAGTTCGGGCGTCGGTGGGCGAACGCCGACACTCACGAACCCGAGGGCCGCAATCGCCATGATCACCGTCGCGGCGCCATAGGCACCCACAGTCAGGAGCATCGGAGCGATCTCCGGCCAGAGATGGCGGCGGATGATATAAAAGGGGCCGAAGCCGAGCATGCGGGAGGCTTCGACGGCGGGCGAGGCCAGCAGCGGCCGGGCAAGCACGCGGGTGATACGGAAATACTCGACCCAGAGCACCAGCGAAATGCCGAGGTAAAGCATCGCCGCATTGTCGGGCAGGATCGCAGTCAGCATCAGCACCAGAAGCAGGCCAGGCAAAGCGAGGAATGCCTCCGACAGGGTGGAAACGGCCCGATCAGTCAGGCCGCCGCGCCATGCGGCAAGCACGCCGAGCAGGACGCCCGGTATCATCGCCGTCATCACGGAGAGGGCGGCCAGGCCAAGCGAGAGCCGCAGCGCGGCCGTCAGCCGCGCATGCATAGAACGGCCGAGATGGTCGTAGCCGAACCAATCCGATGCGCCCGGGGCCTGGAGCGTCAACCGGAGCGTCTGCTTGAGCGGATCGGGTCCGCCGACGACAAGCGGAAGGAAAGCGAAAGCCAGCAGCCCGGCAAGGATCGTGAGCCCGATGACGCGGCGCGGGGTGAAATGCCGCTCACGCGGGCGAGCATAGTCTATCAGGCTCATGCAGCGCGCCTCCGTGGATCGACGACATGACATAGGGCGTCGACGAACGCGTTCAGCGCAACGAACATCAGCCCCATGACGAGTGCCGTGCCCTGAATCATCGGCACGTCACGGCCGAAGACGGCGTGCACCAGCGCATGGCCGATGCCGGGCCAGGCAAACAGGGTTTCCACCACCACGACACCCTCGACCAGATAAACGAACTGGATGCCGAGATAGGTGATGATCGGCACGCTGACATTGCGCAGGCCATGGCGCAGGAAGACTTGCCATTCGCTCAGTCCCTTAGTCCGGCCGAAGGTATAATAGGGGGATCGCAACACGGCGATCATGGTATCCCGCGCCACCCGGTTGGAGACGGCGGCAAGCCCCAGCGCCAGCGTCAGCGCCGGCAGGATCAGATGGCCGCCATGGTCATGACCAGCCGTCGGCAAGATCTGCAGCGTCAGAGCGAAGAGGATGATCAGGCCGAGGCCTACCACGAATTGCGGCAAGGCTCGAAGCGCCGTCGAAACCAGCATCAGGCCGCGATCCAGCACGCCGCCCGGCCGCAAGCCGGCGAGGATGCCGAGCGGCGGGCCGATGAGCAGCGACAAGCCGATCGCGGCAAGGGAAAGCTCCAGCGTATGGCCGAGCTGATGACCGATTTCCTCCATGACCGGCGCTCCGGTCACAAGCGACGTGCCGAGATCCAGCCGCGCGAGATCAAGGAACCACGGGCCGAGCGCGGCAAATGCGGATTGGCCGAGGTTGATTTCGGCACTGACCTTGGCGGCGGCGGCACTGTCGACCAGATCGTAGCCGTAGCGTCCGGCCGCGATGCGATAGGCAAGGTCGCCAGGCAGCGACCGCGTCATCAGGAAGGTCAGCAGGCCGACCAGCAGCGCAACCAGAACCGCTTGCAGAAGACGGCTAAGAATCGCCCTGATCATTTTGCCCACCGCATGGTTTCGAGGCCGAAGCTACGCTCGAAAGGATCGATGCTCGCGCCTTCGAGCTTTGGCGAAACGGCTACGGTCTGCTGATACCAGGCGATCGGGATCACCGGCAGCTCGGCCTGGATGATCGTAACCGCCTTGTGGCGCAACGCTTCGCTGGCGGTGGGGTCGGTGATCCGGGTCAGTTCATCGAGCGCCGTGTTGAAGTCCGGGTTGGACCAGTTCATCGCGCCCCAATCGCCTCCTTGCGGGCCATAATCCGAGAGCATGGTGCCGATCGGATCGGGCACCAGGGCGAAATTGCGGGCCATCAACCCGAGTTCCAGGCTGCCATCCTGGTGCTTGGCCGGGATCTCGCTGGAATTGGTCGAGTTGATGGAGAGTTCAACGCCGATTTCTTTGAACTGATCCTGCAGAACGGCGGCAACCAGCGGCAGTTCGGGCCGGTCGGGATAGGTGGTCAGGGTGAGAGCAAAACGCTTGCCATCCTTTTCCAGAATGCCGTCGGCGCCGGGCTTCCAGCCGAGTTCGGACAAAAGTGCCTTTGCCTTTTCCGGATCATGGGCGAGAGGCGCCAGATCCTTGTCATGCCAGATGCCGAGACTTGGCGGGAAAAGCTGACCGGCCGCTGCCGGATAACGAAGAATGGCAACCGCCAGACCGTCGCGGTCGATGGCAAGGCTCAGGGCTTCGCGCGCCTTTACGTCCTTGAGGAAATCGTGGCCGGAATTGACCTTGATCAGTACGCTGCGCGGAATGGAGACCGACAGGAGCTTGACCTTGTCGCTCTTCGCCAACCGGGTGCGGCTTGCCGGATCGAGATTGAGGACATAGTCGGCGTCGCCGCTCTCCGCCATCAAGGCGCGGGTTTCGGCGCGGCCGACCGACAGATAACGTGCTTTTTCAATCGCAGGTTTTTCGCCCCAATAATCGGCGAACCGCTCGACCGACAGGGACTGCGGCGCTTCCAGCCGAGTGAGCTTGAAAGGCCCACTGCCGATGATCGCCTTGACGTCGGCGCCTTCATAGGCGCTGGGCGCAAGGATTTCCGTCCGGCTTTCGGCGAGGAAGGCAAGCAACGGCACGAAGGGCTTGCTCAGCGTCACGACCACCGTATCGGCGCCCTCGGCGGCAATGGCCTCCACCGGCGCCTTGCCTAGCAGGCCCGGTTTGGCGCGGGCGATGTTCAGTGCGCTGGCCACTGCTTCGGCATTGAGGGTCGTGCCGTCATGAAATTTCACGTTGGATCGCAGCAGGAAGCGCCATGTCTTGCCATCTTCCGAGACGGTCCAGCTCTTTGCGAGGCCCGGTATCGGCTTGCCGTCGCGATCGGCTCCGATCAGGGTCTCGACGATACCCATTCGCAGGAAGATGTCGCCGGACTTGGCCGGGTCGAGACCGGAGATCTCGAAGGGCGCGGCGATATCCACCACGCCGTCCTCCGCCGCAAAGACCGGCGAGCTACCGGAGATCGATAGGGCTGCGAGTGTCACGACCAGGTATTTCTTGAGCATGCGAGTCACCAATATGTTATAAAGTAACATGCACCTAAAGGGATTTTGTTTTGCTGTCCAGTGCCCCGATGGAGGATCTGCCGATCGGTGCTCGCCATGACTTCCCCCTGGCGATAGCGGCACCCGGGGAATATTGATCTGGCATGCGAAGAGCTTCAAATGACTGGTTCGCTCCGGATGCAGATACTCCGAAAAGTATGGCAAGGGCGGGCCAAACCCGACCATTTTCACCTCGTCCCATTGTCGTTTTGCAAATGCAACGCAATTGGGATAGAGCGGTTCACCCCCAATCGAACCTGATCCGGCCGACATACTCATGCACTTCAAGAAAGATATAGCGGCACTCTGCAAGGAAAACGGGCTCCGGCTGACCGGGCCGCGGAAGATCATCATGCAGGTTCTGTCGGCGTCATCGGATCATCCCGACGCGGTGGAACTGCATCGGCGCGTCAGCGAGATTGATCCGGGCATTGCGATCGCCACCGTCTATCGCACCGTCAATTTGCTGCAGGAAAAGGGCGTGCTGGAAAAGCATACCTTCGGTGATGGCCGGGCGCGCTTCGAGAGCGCCGATCAGGAGCACCATGACCATCTGATCAACGTCGAAACCGGCGATGTGATCGAATTCCGCTCCGACGAGATCGAGCGGCTGCAGGAAGAGATCGCCCGCCAGCACGGCTTCACGATCGTCAGCCACCGGCTGGAAATCTACGTCAAGCCGATCGACAAGAAGCGCTCGCCGAGGAAGGGCAAGGAGACGGTCTAGTAAACCGTCTCCGAGGCACCTCCGCTAAAATCTCCCTATGCCATTTCTTGCGATTCCGTCCGCACCGCCTTGCGAGAGGCATAGAGGAAGGCGCCGACGAAAGTGATGGCGAGCAGCAGCACGATGGTGGGCGCAGGCGCACTGTCGATGAAGAAGGACAGATAGACACCGGAAAATGCCGCCGTCACCGCAATCACCACTGACAACACGAGCATGATGCTGAATTTGCGCGCCAGCAGATAGGCGATGGCACCCGGCGCGATCAGCAGGGAGATGGCGAGAATGATGCCGACCGACTGCAGCGTCGCCACGATCGTCAGCGACAGCAGGCAGAGCAGACCATAATGCAGCAGGTTGACCTTCAAACCGACAGCCCTTGCCTGAGCCGGATCAAAGGCATGCAGCAGCAGGTCGCGCCACTTGACCGCAATGACGCCCGCCGCCAGCACGGCAATGGCCGCAGTCTGCACAATGTCCTGCCATCCAATGCCAAGCATGTCGCCGAACAGGATATGGTCGAGATGCACCTCCGACTGGATTTTCACATAGAGGACCAGTCCGAACCCGAACATGCCCGAGAAGACGATACCCATCACCGTATCCTGCTTGATGCGGCTGTTGTCTTTGAGGAAGCCGGTGGCAAGCGCACAGACCATGCCCGCGGCAAAAGCGCCGACCGCCAAGGGAAAGCCGACGATATAGGCGATGACCACGCCCGGAAACACCGCATGGCTCATGGCATCCCCCATGAGAGCCCAGCCCTTGAGCACCAGGAAGCAGGACAGCAACGCCGTCGGCACCGCAATCAGCACCGAGATGATCAAGGCGTTGACCATGAAGTCGAACTGGAACGGCGCCAGCAGGATGGATAGAGCATTCATGGTGTCACCTCCCTCCCTTCCGCCGCCCTGCGCCGGGCCGCCAGCATGCCGTGCTTCGGCGCGAGGAAGAAGGCGACGAGGAAGACCAGCGTCTGGAGCACGATAATGATGCCGCCGGTGGCACCGTCGAGGAAATAGCTCGCATAGGCGCCGACGAAGCTGGTCACGGCGCCGATCGTGACCGCAATGACGAGCAGACGCGGGAAGCGGTCCGTCAGCAGATAGGCCGTCGCTCCGGGTGTCACCACCATGCAGATGACGAGAAAGGCGCCGACGGTCTGGAGTGCCGCGACCGTCGAAGCCGAGAGCAGCGTGAAGAACAGGATCTTGAGTGCTGTCGGATTAAGACCGATCGACCGGGCATGGGTCTCGTCGAAGAAGGTCACCATCAGATCCTTCCACTTCACCAACAGGATGGCGAGCGAGACGAAGCCGATAATGGCGAGCTGAAGCGTGTCTTCCGGCGTGATGGCGAGGATATTGCCGAGCACGATGGTCTGAATATTCACCGCTGCGGGTTTCAACGAAACGATGAACAGGCCGAGACCGAAAAAGGAGGAGAAGATCAGCCCGATAATGGCGTCCTCTTTCAGTTTCGTACGCTGGTTCAGGAACAGCATGGCCGCCGCCGCAAGCCCGCCGGAGAAGAAGGCGCCGATCGAGAAGGGAAGTCCGAGCATATAGGCGCCGGCAACGCCCGGCACGATGGAGTGAGACAGCGCATCGCCAATCAGCGACCAGCCCTTCAGCATCAGGAAGCAGGAGAGAAACGCGCAGACCGCACCCACAAGCGCCGAAACCCACATGGCGTTGAGCATGTAATTATAGCCGAAGGGTTCCAGAAGGGGGGCCATCAGACATGCTCTCCGTGTTCGTTTGCGGCGGCATGCGCCGGTGGCTTGCCGGCCGGGCCGTTGAGCACGAAATGACGAAGCACGCCGCCGAAGGTCTTTTCGAGGTTCTCTTGCGTGAAGGTCTCGCCGGTCGGTCCATAGGCGACCACGGTGCCCTTGATGAGCACGGTGCGATCGCAGAACTCCGGCACGGAACCAAGATTATGCGTCGAGACCAGCATCACTCGGCCATCGTCGCGCAACGAACGCAGCAATTTGACAATGGCCTCCTCGGTCTTGACGTCGACGCCGGTAAAGGGCTCGTCGAGCAGGATGACGCGGCTGTCCTGCGCCAGAGCTCGGGCCAGGAAAACGCGCTTCTTCTGCCCGCCGGACAATTCGCCGATCTGGCGCTTGCGGAACTCGCTCATGTCGACGCGCGCCAGTGCCCTGGATACGGCTTCATGATCGGCCACCTTTGCAATCCGCATCATGCCCATATGGCCGTAGCGGCCCATCATGACGACATCCTCGACCAGGACCGGGAAGTTCCAATCGACCTCTTCCGCCTGCGGCACATAGGCGACCAGATTTTGCCGCAGCGCCTGTTTGACCGGCAATCCCAAGATCGAGATCTCGCCCTTTGCCAGGCGCACGAAACCCATGATCGCCTTAAAGAGCGTCGACTTGCCGGAGCCATTGACGCCGACCAGCGCCGTGATGGTGCCCGCCGGCACCTTGAAGCTGGCATCGCGCAGCGCCGTGTGGCCATTGCGATAGGTGACGGTGGCATCCTTCACGAAAATGCCGTCCCCCGCATCCGCAGGTGCGGGGGAGATGCGGGTGACGACCGCATTCATTGCGAAAGACCCTCAGCCAGACCCTTCGCCACGGTATCGGAGGTAACGCGCAGGAGGTCGACATAGGTCGGCACTGGGCCATCGGCCTCGCTCAACGAGTCGACATAGAGCACGCCGCCATAATGGGTGCCGGTCTCGCGTGCGACCTGCCGGGCCGGCTTGTCGGAGATAGTGCTTTCGCTGAAGACCGCGCTGATCTTGTTGGCGCGGACGGCATCAACCACCTTGCGCACCTGCTGCGGGGTGCCCTGCTGATCGGCATTGATCGGCCAGAGATAGAGTTCCTTCAGACCGAAATCGCGGGCCAGATAAGAAAAGGCGCCTTCGCTCGAAACCAGCCAGCGCTTGTTTTCCGGAATGGTGTCAAGTTTCTCGCGGATCGGCGCGATGGTCGCCTCGATCTTCGTTTTGTAGGCCTCCGCATTGGCCTTGTAGATCTCGGCATTCTTCGGATCATATTTGACGAAGGCATCGCGGATGTTGTCGACATAGACGATCGCATTCTTCGGCGACATCCAGGCATGCGGATTGGGCTTGCCGTTATAAGGGCCTTCCGTGATACCCATCGGCTCGATGCCGGTCGAGACCACGACATCGGGAACGTCCTTTAGGTGCTGATAGAACTTCTGAAACCAGAGCTCGAGGTTGAGGCCGTTCGAGAAGAGAAGCTGGGCACCCTGCGCCCGCTGAATGTCGCCGGGCGTCGGCTGATACTCATGGATTTCGGCGCCGGGCTTAGTGATCGATTCGACGATCGCGGCATCGCCTGCCACATTCTTCGCCATGTCGGCGATGACAGTGAAGGTCGTCACCGCCTTGAATTTCTGACTGGCGGCCTCCTCGGCGGCCGCACCGCCGGCCATCAAGCCGAGTACCGCGAAACCTGCTAATCCCACAAGGACCCTGCGTCGGGCGCGATCAAACATGAAATTGCCTCTCCTTCTTTCTTTGCTCTGACCTGAACATTCGCCTCACCCCGACAGCCAGGCCTGCCCGTCGGACCTCAAGAGCGCGCAATACCGTTCCGCTGCAGGCATCCGCAGCCGGTGAAGTTTGAATCACTTGCCGGATCAGCCCCGCCCCTATTGCGAATTATTCGCAACACCTGGTCGTAATTTTGCAAATGCAACTCATTTGCAAAATTGTCCTTCATACCCCACACGTTATTAATTATGCAATTGCGACTGAATTGCAATAAGTGCTCGCAAACTTTCTGGCGAAATAAGCGCGATAGACCCCGTACGGTTGCTGGCGGTGAACGCGACCCGAGACGAGAGCACGCCACAAAAGGTGAGGTTCTCAACCTCGACGTAACCTTATCGGCGCGGATAGGCTGCCCGGCACACGGACATCACCATGTCGCGCAGCCAGCGATGTGCCGGGTCCGCATCCATTCGGGGATGCCATATTGCCGACACCTTGAACTCCGGCGTGGAGACCGGAGGTTCGAAGGTCGCAAGACCCGACGTGGCGGCGTGATCGGTCGTCAAGCTGTTGACAAAGCACGAACGCGGCACGAGCGCGATCAGATCCGATTGGCGCACGATCCGCATCGCATCCGGATATCCGGGCACGACAACCCTTATTGTCCGTTGAAGCCCGAGTCTCTCCAGGGCGATATCGATCGGCTCGATCGCATCCCCTTCCTTGGACGCCACGACATGATCGCAGGCCGCGTATCTCTGAGCCGTTACCACCGCGCTTCCCAGAAGGGGATGCCCAAGCCGAGCGACGCCGATAAGCCTGTCATAAAACAGCAATTGGGTGCGTATCTCCGGCGCGGATGTTCCAAGCACGCCGATCTCCAGATCGATCAGCCCTTCCCTCAGCGGTCGCGCATCCTTGTCGGGCTTGGGAGCAAAACGAAGGCAGATGCGCGGCGCTGCTTGCATGACAGCCGCCACGACAGGGCCAGACAGAAATTCCAGGAATGCTTCGCTAACCCGTATGGTGAATGTCTGTTCGAGCGACGTAACATCGACCTGCTTGATCTGTGGCCGGAGCACCGCTTGCGCGTCCCGCGTCAGGTCATGGACACGATCGCGGACGTGACGACCGACGAGTTCATAAGGGTCATGGTCACAAATTCGCTGAGCCCGATGCGTGTTGTCGAGAGCCTGGAGCGATACGTCCCGGCGACCGGCCTGATAGGCGTGATGTCATCCGGGCAAGGCAGCATCTCCAACAACGAGACCGGCCAACGTGAGGTATATCGCGGCAGCAAAGTCGCCCTCAACATGTTCATGCGGAGCTTCGCAGCCCGCCACTCCGGGACATCGCGCGCCATGGTGATAATGGCGCCCGGCTGGGTCCGCACCGAGATGGGCGGACCGGATGCACGGCTTACCATCGAGGAGAGCATTCCGAGCCTGGTGAACGTTCTTCTCACCAAGCAGGGAAAACCGGGTCTGGAATATCTCGACTACCTCGGCCGCACCGTTCCCTGGTGAAATGGTGAGGTCCCTGCCCCAATGGAAATAGACTTGGACGTCATCCATTCGGAAACAAAAATCCCAGAATTCTTCTTACTTCGGACACCGCCGGAAATATTCAGACGCACTGCACGGTCTAAAACAGGATCATGGTCTTCATTCCAGAAATGTCGATCGACGAACCTCGAATTATATTTCCGGAAGTGCAGATTTGCATCAAACTCTCTCCATCGTTGTTCCGACATACAACGAGATCGACAACATCGTTCCCTTTCTGGAGCGGATCAAAACCGCGCTTTCCAGCTTCGATTGGGAGTTGATCTTCGTCGATGACAACTCCTCGGACGGAACCGCTTCCGCAGCCTATACGCTCTCTCAGCAGGATCCCCGCATCCGCGTGATCCTTCGATTGGCCGATCGCGGATTGGCCAAATCAAGCATCCAGGGGATGCTTTCGGCCAAGGGACATCTGCTATGCATCATGGACGGCGACGGGCAGCACGATCCGGCCGTCGTTCCGCAGCTGCTGCAACGACTGCAAAACGGTCGGCTGGACGTTGTCAGCGCGGCACGACGGTTGGATGAGGGTGTGAACCCAGCCGCCCTGTCTGCCTTGCGGCGCCGAATCTCAGACTGTGGTAATGCGTTGAGCAGCTTCGTCATCGGTCGGCGCATGAGCGATCCCCTGACAGGCTTCTTCGTCATCCGCCGCGATGCCTTCCTGGAAATTGCGCCTCGTCTTGGCGATCCCGGCTTCAAGCTGCTACTCGATATCCTTCACTCGAAGAAATCGCTCCGGCATGCCGAGGTGCCCTTTGACTTCGGCGTCAGGATGAATGGCGAATCCAAGCTCGATGCCTGCGTGCTATGGCGGTTTGCAACCTTCCTGATGAGCAAGATGACGGGTGGCATTCTCCCGGCAAACCTCATTTCATTCCTCTGTGTCGGCGCCTCGGGCGTTCTCGTGCATCTGAGCGTCCTATACTGTGCCCTGATGTGTGGCTTGCCGTTCACCGCGGCACAGGTCGCCGCCGCTCTCGTGGCGGCCAGCAGCAATTTCCTACTCAACAACTTCCTGACGTTTCGCGACAAGCGCCTGCGGGGCCGGGCGCAATTTTACGGGTACGTCAAATTTCTGCTCATCTCCTCGGTCGGCATCCTCGCCAATGTGTCTCGGCGGCTGCCATAACCTATGAGCGTATCGTGCATGTTGTCCTGCTGGCCACGCTTGCCGGCATCGCCATCGACACGATCTGGAAATTTGTCGTGGTCAAGCACCTCGTATGGAAATGAGCACCGGATCACCGACACAGGAAGTCCTAGCGCCGCCCTCCGAACAAACGTCCGGTGTCGGCATATTGTGGAAAATCCTGGCCATCATTCTCTGCCTGAAGCTTCTGCACCCGATCGTCACGCGGACCATGTTCTTCGACGGGCTTATCTACGCGAGCGTGGCGCGCAACATGGCCGACGGCATCGGATCGCCGTGGCGGCCCGCCTTTTCGCAAACCCTGTTTCCGCTCTTCACTGAACATCCTCCTCTTACCATGTGGCTCCAGGCTGTCGCGTTCCGTGCATTCGGCGACACGGCCTGGGTCGAGAAGGGTTATTCCCTGCTCACCGCACTGCTCAGCGGCCTGATCATGCTCGGCATATGGCGCCGGTTGACCGAGAAGGATCCGACGCTGCATGGCGCCGGGGTCCTTGCTCTCATCTTCAGCCTGATTGCGGGACGCCTGAGCTGGGCATATGCCAACAATATGCTCGAAAACACCTTGATCGTGTTCACCTCGGCCGCGATCTGGCTCGTCGTCGAGCCCTATAGCTCGCCCAGCGCTTCGAAGTTTGCGTCGAGGCTGCCCTATATGGTCGGAGCAGGCGTTCTGACATTCCTGGCAATCATGACGAAGGGGCCGGTCGGCCTGTTCCCGCTCGCCGCTCCCATGCTTTTCAGCATCTGCTTCGGTCGTCCGTCGGTCAGGACCGCCGCCGTCGATACGGCGATTGTAGTCGCAGTCGCGGCCGGCATGTTGGCCTTGCTCTTGCTCGATCCCGAGGCACGCGCATATGCCGATCGCTATCTGCACTATCAGCTCTTCGCCAGCCTCACCGGCGATCGCGGCGGTACAAGCGGCGGAGTGCATGGGCTCTGGTCGCTTTTCCGGGTCAATTTCTTTCCGCTGCTTCTTGCGGCGCTCATCCTCTCGGCCCGCCTGTACGGCAGACGCGGGAGCCCGACAACAGGATGCATCTCGCCGAAGCTGCACCGGCAACGATACCGCAATGCCGCCTTCCTTTTCACCATCGGCCTCTCGGCCTCATTGCCGCTTCTCGTCAGTCCCCGCCTTAACAGTTTCTATTTCAACCCTTCGATCCTCTATTTCGCCGCAGCGGCGGCAATGATCTCGGCCCCTGCATTGCAGTCTCAGATCCGCTCGCTCAACGAGGGCTGGCTTCGGCGGCTGAATCTCGCGCTGCTTGCCGGTCTGGTCGCCGCCACCCTCTCGGTGGCTCTCGCTATTGGAAAACCGGGCTCGGACAGGATCAAGATCGAGGACGCACAAAAGATCGCGGAACATATCTGCCCGACCGCTGGCCACTGTCAGCGAATTGTCACTGCCTGCGGCAGCGGTGGGGAAGATTGGCAACTCCATGCCTATCTCGAACGCTATTATCACATCAGCCTAGAGAAAAACGACGAGCTGTCGACGGCGGATGACGCATCCCTTCTCTTGGTGAGCCAGGACTGCCCTACTCCCTCTTCGACCGACTATTATGAGGTCGATGCGAAGCTGTCGAACTATCGTCTTTTCCGACATCTCTAGTATAGGCGCCGGGGGATGGACGGCCAACGTCTGGATCATCTGGAATAATACTTGCGGTCGAGCGGACTGGCGAGACTCGAAGCGCCATCTCCTCCATTGGCTGATCGCGGCTCCTTCTGGATGACTGATGATCAATGTTCCGCGCCGCCCGGTCGGCATCGTTGAGAACGTCACGCTCTAGCTCGTTTCGTGTCGGCCGGCTCAGATCCGAGGCTAGATAGGCGACGCAAAAGACAATTAGCGTGTTAATAGTAATACAAGCTTGCTTTAATAGTAATTTTCACTTACAATCAAATGATTCCGGATTTATTAATTGAATAAGTATTCTCTGTATAAATCATTTAGTGTATTTTATTTCTGTATGTTGCTAGACGTTTTTAATTACGCCTTTTTTGTTGCTTTTGTACAACAACAACTCCGTCTCATTATCGGGATTTCCATTTATATCCACTGAGGCCGTTCTCACTCTTTTCCGTTCCTGTTAGCTCTTTTCCGAGAAGTCAGATGGCTTCTAAAAGGGGAAACGTTCGAAATGGGGAGTGAGGCACGGCGGACATCGTTCGTGCGCGATTTCTCAGTTCGACTTAGTGGATTGGAATTAAAATGAACATCAAGAGCCTTCTTCTCGGCTCCGCTGCTGCGCTTGCAGCAGTATCCGGTGCTCACGCCGCTGACGCTATCGTTGCTGCTGAGCCGGAGCCGCTGGAATACGTTCGCATCTGCGACGCATACGGCGCCGGTTACTTCTTCATTCCGGGCAGCGAAACCTGCCTCAAGATCGGCGGCAAGGTTCGTACCGAAGGCAAGTGGTACGATGCTTACAGCCCGGACACTCGCGTCGGCACACTCTGGCACACCCGTGCTGAGCTGCAGCTGCAGACGGCGACCGATACCGAATATGGCCCGCTGAAGACCAACACCGAACTGCGTTGGGATTGGCAGGAAGGCGGTTCGACGTCTACCAATTTCCTGCATGGCAGCATCAGCCTCGGCGGCTTCACCATCGGTAAGGAAGACTCGCAGTACAACGTCTTCACCGGCTACGCCGGCGACGTCATCAACGACGACGTTGTCTATGACGGCCCGTACGAACTCAACCAGATCACCTACAACTACGACGCCGGCAACGGCTTTACGGCTGTCATCTCGCTCGAAGACACCAATTCGGGCTTCACCAAGGACAGCGCTGGCAACACTATTGCTGTAACGGGCTCCAACGGCGAAGACAGCTCCGATCATTACGCTCCTGACGTTGTCGCCGGTGTTGGCTACAAGGCTGGCGCATGGTCCTTCAAGGTCGTCGGCGGTTATGACTCCATCGTCGAAGAAGGCGCTGTCAAGGCTCGTGTCGACGCCGACTTCGGTGTTCTCTCTGCCTTCGTCATGGGCGGCTACAACACCGATGGCAGCAAGCTGAACAAGTATGCTGGCGCGGGTAGTGTTTCTGGTATCGGCTGGGGCGACTGGGCCGTCTGGGGCGGCGTTGGCGTTCCGATCAACGAAAAGCTGAAGTGGAACCTCCAGCTCGCCTATACCGACTCGAAGGTTTTTGCCGCGACCACGAACGTCAAGTTCAACCCGGTCAAGAACCTCCTGATCGAGCCGGAAGTCTCCTACACCAACTGGGATTCGATCAACGAAGATCAGTGGGCTGGTATCCTCCGTTTCGAGCGCAGCTTCTAATCTGATTTGATTGACCTCCGATCAGAGAAGAGGAAGACCCGGTTCCCTGCCGGGTCTTTTTCTATTTATGACCAGATGTGTTTCTTTACACGGCCTAGAAGCTTGGCGGCGTACAGGCGCTGATGACCTCGCACGGGACCGGCCCAACACACCGGAAGCGATGCGGTCGTCGGCTCTCGAAATAATAGGCATCTCCCGGCCCAAGGATCCGCCGCTCCTCGTCCACCGTCACCTCGAGCCGCCCCGACAGCACGATCCCTCCCTCCTCGCCTTCATGGACGAGCGGCACCTTGCCGGTGTCTGATCCCGGCTGATAGCATTCCTTCAGGATCTGAAGGCTGCGGCCAAACAGGTTGTCGCCGATCTGGCGATAGGAGATCGGCCCCTTGCCAATTTCGACAAGCTCTTCGGCCGCGTAGAAAGCCCTGCGGGATTTCTCAGGCTCGAACGCGAAGAATTCCGCAAGCCCTATCGGAATGCCGTCAAGGATGCGCTTCAGAGCACCCACCGATGGATTGGCGGAGTTCGACTCGATCAGCGAAATCGTCGAGTTCGTCACGCCCGCGCGCTTCGCAAGTTCGCGCTGGGACAGATTATGCGCAAGACGCAGATGCCGCAGCCGGTTGCCAATATCGACGGACATGGATTCCTCATGTTTTCAGTTGTTCGATATATGGAAATATCATGCAATTCGTATTCTATTTTTCAATGGGTTAGCAAGAGTGAGAAAAGGACTTGTTCGGAAACGGAAAATGCCTGATTTGATGTATCACCTCAATGGAGAGAGCCATGGATCAGATCAGCAAGCCGAACAGCCCCAGCCTCGAAAACTTCTGGATGCCGTTTACCGCAAACCGCCAGTTCAAGACGGCTCCTCGCCTGCTGGCCTCGGCAGAGGGCATGTATTACACCGACGTGGACGGCAATAAGGTTCTCGACGGGACAGCCGGTCTCTGGTGCGTCAACGTTGGCCATGGCCGGGAGCGTATCACCCAGGCAGTCGAACGGCAGCTGCGCACTCTCGACTTCGCTCCGACGTTCCAGATGGGCCATCCGATTGCATTCGAGTTTGCGGAAAAGCTGGCAGCGATCGCGCCAGGCGGACCAGCTGCGAAGCTCGACCGCGTATTCTTCACCGGATCCGGCTCCGAATCCGTCGACACCGCCCTCAAGATCGCCATCGCCTATCAGCGGGCGATCGGCCAGGGCACCCGGTCACGCATTATCGGCCGTGAGAAGGGCTATCATGGCGTCGGCTTCGGTGGCATTTCCGTCGGTGGCCTTGTCAACAACCGCCGCGTCTTCCCGCAGATCCCCGCCGACCATATGCGCCACACGCTCGACGTCGAGCGCAATGCCTTCTCCAAGGGCCTGCCGCAGCACGGCATCGAGCTCGCCGAGGATCTCGAGCGCCTGGTGGCGCTGCACGGCGCGGAAACGATCGCCGCCGTGATCGTCGAACCGATGTCCGGTTCCGCCGGTGTCATCATGCCGCCGAAGGGCTATCTGGAGCGCCTGCGCGCCATTGCCGACAAATACGGCATCCTCTTGATCTTCGACGAAGTCATCACCGGCTTCGGTCGCCTGGGCACGCCGTTTGCCACCGATTATTTCGGCGTCGTGCCCGACCTCGTTACCACCGCCAAGGGCATCACCAACGGCGCAATCCCGATGGGCGCTGTTTTTGCAAGCCGCAAGGTGCATGATGGCCTGATGACCGGTCCGGAAAACCAGATCGAGCTCTTCCACGGCTACACCTATTCCGGCCACCCCGTCGCCTGCGCCGCCGGTATTGCCACCCTGGAAATCTATCAGGAAGAGGGCCTGTTGACCCGCGGTGCCGAACTGGCCGAGACCTGGCAGGACGCGCTTCACTCGCTGAATGGCCTGCCCAACGTCATCGACATCCGTAACTTGGGCATCGTCGGCGCTATCGAGCTTGCCTCGCGCGACGGCGCGCCCGGCGCGCGCGCCTACGACATCTTCGTCGACTGCTTCCAGAAGGGCCTGCTGATCCGGGTCACTGGCGACGTCATCGCCCTGTCGCCGCCGCTGATCATCGAGAAGAACGAGATCGGCAAGATCGTCTCGATCCTTGGCGATGCGCTGAAGCGCGCGGCATAGGCCGTTCGATCGACCCTGAAGATTGCCGGCATAATCTGCGCCTGCAATCTTCGATATAGATTCCCCCAGGCCGGACAGCTGGCCTGTACCTCGCCCGGCGTCACCGATGCCGGGCTTTTTCGTCTTTCGCAAAAGGCGCGAAGCCCCCTTCAGCGGCGTCCCTTTGCCCGGGTTGCAAGCACGTTTCTGATCGAAAAGCTCGAATGGATCCGCAGCACGCCCGGCAAGGTCGACAGGATCTCCTTGTGGATCCGCTCGAACTCACCGGCACCGGCAACCTCCACCTTCAAAAGATAATCCGACCCGCCCGTCATCAGGAAGCACTCCTGGATTTCCGGGTGTTTTCGAACGGCCGCCTCGAAGCGATTGAGATGATCCTCGGTCTGCCGCTCCAGCGTGATGTTGATGATCACAGCGATGGCGCTCTCGCCTGAAACGCTGTCGATCAGCGCCGTATAGCCACGGATCACGCCGGCCTTTTCCAGAAGATTGATGCGCCTCAGGCAGGCGGAAGGCGACAGCCCCACCTCGGCCGCAAGCTTCGCATTGCTCATGCGCGCATTCAGCCGGAGCAGCCGAATGATGTTCCGGTCGATCGCATCAATTCCCGACATGCACATTCTTTCAATTTATCGCTGATTATTCTGAAAATCATGCATTCATCGAATAATCAAGCAGCAATCAAAGAGAAATTCATCGATCATTTCAATATCCTGCTCTGAATAATAAAGAGGGGTTTGGTTTGCCATGG
Source organism: Rhizobium sp. GW821-FHT14E12 (assembly GCF_058803745.1). Taxonomy (NCBI): domain Bacteria; kingdom Pseudomonadati; phylum Pseudomonadota; class Alphaproteobacteria; order Hyphomicrobiales; family Rhizobiaceae; genus Rhizobium; species Rhizobium sp. GW821-FHT14E12. Next base: position 7,781 of record NZ_JBXAPH010000012.1, on the reverse strand, counting down.
ATGGCGTCGCGAGAATGAGCCCTGCTCCGGCACGGCAAAGGCAAGCCGGGGCAACGGGCTATCTGACGATCGACCTCGCTGCGATAAGCGGGAACTATGAAGCGATCGCAGCCACCGTGGCGCCGGTAAAAGCCGCCGCCGTGGTCAAGGCCGATGCCTACGGGCTCGGTGCGGATCGAGTGGCTCCGGCATTGTATCGCTCTGGATGTCGCGATTTTTTCGTCGCCCAATTCGGGGAAGCAGAGGGTTTACGGCAGCAGCTTGAAGCCGACAGCCGCATTTACGTGCTGAACGGCCTGCAGCCGGGCGCCGAGATCGCCTGCGCGGAGGCCGGGATCATTCCGGTGCTGAACTCGATGGAGCAATACAAGCGGTGGAAATCCACCGCGCTGGCACAGGGTCGTATCCTGCCGGCGGTCCTGCAATTCGACACGGGAATGTCGAGGCTGGGGATCCCGCCGGAAGACCGGGCGACGTTCTCCACGGAACTTGCACACACCGGCGCTGTCGAGATCCTCTTCATCATGAGCCATCTGGCCTCCGCCGACGAGACGGACAACGGGCAGAATGCCCAGCAACTCGCCGAGATGCAAAAGATCGCCGCCGAATTTCCCCAGTTCAGCGTGAGCTTCGCCAATTCCGGCGGCGTATTCCTCGGGCCAGATTATCACGGCGTCCTCACCCGGGCAGGCATCGCGGTCTATGGCGGTGCACTGGCGGCGGGCAAGTCCAATCCCATGCGGCCGGTCGTTCGTCTTGACGTCGCCGTCGTGCAGACGAGAACCGTGCCGCCGGGAACCCTCATCGGATATGGCGGCACCCATGCGGCAAAAGCGGAGATGCGCCTCGCCACACTTGCCGCCGGCTATGCGGACGGACTTCCGCGCTGCCTCGGTGATCGGGGCGCGGTCTACTACGACGGCGTGCGATTGCCCATCGTCGGCCGCGTTTCCATGGACAGCATTACGGTCGATGTCACAGCCCTGCCGCCGGGCACGCTTACGCTCGGCAGCCTCGTGGAGGTAATTGGGCCGCACCAGACGCTGGAAGACCTTGCCAAATCGGCTGGAACCATCTCGTATGAGATCCTGACCGGCCTCGGCCACCGCTACCACCGCGACTATCTCTGACGCTCTCACCGCCATTATCGAGGACACCATGAAAGTCACCATTCTCGGCGCCGGGGTTATCGGCGTCACGACCGCCTATCAGCTTGCCAAGGCGGGACACGAGGTCACGGTCGTCGACCGGCAGGCAGGACCTGCGCTTGAAACCAGCTTCGCAAATGCCGGCGAGGTTTCCTTCGGCTATTGCTCGCCCTGGGCCGCCCCGGGGATCCCGCAAAAGGCGCTGAAGTGGCTCTTCATGAAGCACGCTCCCCTGATCCTGCGCCCGAAGATCGACACGGCAATGCTGTCTTGGCTCGTCAAGATGCTATCGAACTGCACCTCGGAGCGTTACGCGGTCAACAAGAGCCGGATGCTGCGACTTGCCGACTACAGCCGGATTGCGCTCGCCGACGTCAGAACCGAAACCGGCATAGCCTATGACGAACGAATGCAGGGCACTTTGCAGCTCTTCAGAACCCAACAGCAGCTCGATGCCTCGGCAAAGGATGTGAAGGCGCTGGCCGCTGACGGCGTTCCTTACGAGGTTCTCGATCGCGACGGATGCATCCGTGTCGAGCCCGCGCTCAGCCGCGCCCGCCACAAGATCGTCGGCGGCCTGCTGACCCCGAAGGACGAAACCGGCGACTGCTTCAAGTTCACCAATGCCTTAGCGGCAAAGGCCGTGGAGCTCGGCGTCCAGTTCCTCTACGGACACACGATCAAGACACTTCAGGTCGAGGGCGGCCAGATACGCGGTGTCGTTACCGATCAAGGATCGATACTATCCGATGCTGTTGTCGTCGCCTTGGGTAGCTATTCGCCGCTCCTCCTCAAGCAGGTCGGCATCGGGCTACCCGTCTATCCTGTAAAGGGCTATTCGCTGACGATCCCGATCGTCGATCCGGCGCTCGCCCCCGAATCGACCGTGATGGACGAGACCTACAAGATCGCGATTACCCGTCTTGGGGACCGTATTCGCGTCGGCGGCATGGCGGAAATCTCCGGCTATACCAACGACCTCGGGCTTGCGCGCCGCAACACCCTCGAACATTCCGTCATGGATCTGTTCCCCGGCGGTGACGTCAGCAAGGCGGCCTTCTGGTCCGGCCTGCGCCCGATGACGCCAGACGGAACCCCGGTCATCGGCGCGACGAAAATCCGCGGCCTCTTCCTCAACACAGGCCATGGCACACTCGGCTGGACCATGAGCTGCGGCTCGGCACGCGTGATCAGCGATCTCGTCAGCGGACGCAAGGCCGATATCGATACCGCCGACCTGTCAGTCGCGCGCTACGGATAACAACATCCCGAGATCCGGCGCGGCGTCACCGGATCCAGCGAACCTTGTAGAGATGCATGCCTTCGATCGGGATGCGTTTCTGATCGCTGCCATCGGCCCCGGCAACGGTGAAGCCGTTCGCCCACCAGCTTTCCTCAGCCTGCACCCAGGCAAGCCGGTCGCCCAGGGCGCTCACCGCCTTGACTTGTAGTTTGGGATTGAGCGCGGAAAAGGGCAAAAAGCTGCCGGCATCCGGATCGAAGGTCCAGACGCCGTCATCCGTGGTCACGAAATAGCCGCCGCCCGGCCTGCTCGACAGGTCGTGTCCGTCATGACGACCGGGAAGTGTCCATCGCGCCGTCTCGGTGAGCGTCGGCATAGCCTCAGTCCCTTCGATCTTATAGGCCTGGATCAGATCGTGCGACAGAACGAACAACCGTGCACGCACCGCGTCCCAGACCGCACCATGGCCGGAAGGAAGCGGCAGGTTGAGCAGCGGCGCCTCGCTGCGGTCGCGGCCGTAGATTTCGAGCCGGTCGCCTTCCGCATGGATGGACAGCGCCACAGCGACCCAGCCGCCAGGCAGAAGATCGGCCGAATGCGCCATCGGTGTCTTGGCGTGGAACGAGACACGACCGGTCTCGCGGTCAATCAGCACCGCCCCACCGGTCGACGCCGTCGCCAGGATCGAACGGCCGTCATCGACGGGCTTGCAATCGTCAATGTGCCGGAGAAGTTTGAGGCGATAGGCCTCGGGAAGGTCGTTGGCATCGGCGGCGCGCCAACGCCAGGTCTCCGTGGCAGCCCCGCCCTCGATCCGGTACTCACGGATCTGATCGTCACCGCATGCATAGAGCCGGTCGGCTGCTAGCGTCGGCTGCGCCGCAGCGAATGCGACGATTGCGGCAGTGAGCATTATCGTGAAGGGTTTGGTCATTCATGGCTTCCAATCAGATCATCCGCGAGGCGCGGCCGCGCGACCCATACATCACCGAGTTTGACACCTGTATGTCAGCTCGAGTGGATTAAGTTCACGGCAACCCTTCGCTTCGCCGGGATCTCGATGTCGTCTTAAATGCCGATTGAGGCACAGCGAAAGCAGTGTTGCCGTTCAGCAACAGACCGCATGTTATGCGTGCAATTCGAAATTGCGGGCTTGTCTATGCTTCATTGTTGCGTATCATTACCGCCATCCGCAAATCAAACATAGGAGGCGTTAAATGCAAATTGCACCCGTATTTACATGCGCCTCTGGCGGAATGTTCGCGATGACTTTGGTCCGACCACTGCATCATCGCTATCTTCGGCGCTAGTAGCCTAGATTTTCTGCCTTTTTGGCGTTTTCCATAGAAACTGATGTGACCGGCTGATCGAGCGGGCGTACGCATTCTTGCGTCCGCATCCGTCAGCCTTGTCGCCCCGCGAGAGGACCCGGTCGTCTGGAAGACGCCGGGATGATGAAGATGACAGATTCACAATTACTGGTTGCCGACTCCTTGAGTTCGGCAGTTGACGAACTGTGCCAAAAATTCGGTGCCTGGAGGACCGCGCGTGCGCTGTTGCTCGTAGCCTGGAGACGGCATCAAACGCACACGCATATCTCGGAGCTTTCAAACTACCAGCTGCGGGATATCGGCCTGCCGGAAAAGGAAGATATGTTTGCACAACCCAATTTCCTGTTTCGGAATATCCGACCCTTCGGCTAGATCGCCGGTGCAAAAAGCGTTGGAGCTGGTTTCAAAGACCGCTCCAACGTCTTCCTGATATGGCGGGATCTCAACCAGAATTCGACGGAGCGAGAGCGAAGCTCCCCCGTCGAATGAGTTTGCTCGGGATGACATGGCGCGGCGCCATGCCTTTGTCCGTCGCATCGATACGCTCCATCAGCATATCGACGGCGGCCTGCCCCATCTCGTCCACCGGCTGCTCGATCGTCGATAGCGGTGGCGAGGAGAATGCACAGACCGGCGAACCATCGAACGAGACAATGGAGAGATCGCCAGGAACATTCAGGCCCACCCCCTGCACGCGGCTGATGAACGAAATGGCCATGTCGTCGCTGGTTGCAATCACCGCCGTCGGCCTATCCGCCAAGCGCGCGAAGTCGGCAGCCGCCTGAACGCCGATCTCGAAACCCTCCTGGTAGCCGAGCTGACCGCCCGATCGCGTCACCGCCTCTTCGGTAAGTCCCGCCGCACGAAAAGCCTCGAGCACACCGGCATAGCGTTCCACGTCATGATAATTCCCCTCCGGACCGGCTATGTAGAGAAAGCGTCGATGGCCCAGGCGGATCAGCTCAGCCGTCACCTCACGCACCGCTTCGCGATCGTTCGTGACGACGCTCGGCAGGCCGGCCTCGCTCATATCGAGCAGCATTGAGACGATCGGCAGACCGGCATTGGCAAGAGACCGCCCGTCCACCTCCGGCAGCTTTGACGACAGGATGATGGCGCCGCGAACGGTGCCGCTAAATGCCAGATCCAGGATGTGACGCTCCGACATCTCGTCACGATCGAGGTTGGCGATCATCAGATGGTAGCCGTTCTGGATCAGGGCCTTATTGATACTTTGCAGAACCTGCGGAATGATCTGCGATACGCCGTAATAGAGCGACCCCGGCAGGATGATCATGATGATGTTGGACTTGCCGACCCTCAGGCTGCGGGCCATGGCGTTCGGCGTATAGCCCAGCTGCTTGGCGGCGGCATCGATCTTGAGGCGCGTCTTCTCGTTTACCCGCCCCGGATTGGCGAGCGCGCGGCTGACCGTCGAGATCGCCACCCCGGCCAATCGCGCAACGTCGGCCATCAAGGGTCCTGATTGCTCCTCCACGGGGATATCCTTGTTATTTTTCATTTTTTACTTTCTCCCCGATGCCTGCCCTATTGAAGGATAAGAACGAGACTGTAACCTCCTTAAATGCAGTATTTTTTCCTATGATATTCAATATGTTATAGCAATATCTAAATAGGATGAACGGATGATTTGCACCCGAGACACCACCAGGACACCACGGAATATGCATTACGCAGAAGTTGCCAAAGCCTGTCGCTGTTCTTCCAATATTACGTCTGGCAACGAAACCACTTTTCTGTTTGTTTCTGCTTTCAAAACTCACACTGAATACCGGTGCCCGTGGTAGCGGAGGTCCGTTCTGATCACAATAGCCGACAGCGGCATCGCAACGTTAACCGCGCATCGATCAAAATGTGGGATCTGGTGGGATGACCAGATTTATCCGTGATCCTCTTTATCGTCGCCACCGATTTCCTGCGGAGGTGATCGCCCAGGCCGTTTGGCTCTATTTCCGGTTTTCGCTCAGCCTGCGGATGGTCGAGGATATGCTGGCAGCTCGTGGCGTCATCGTCTCTCACCAGACCTTGCGGCTCTGGGTTGGGAAGTTCGGCAGGCACTTTGCCAATGATATCCGGAAGTGATCAGCCGGCAGCTTCGGCGACAAATGGCACCCCGATGAGGTTGTCATCACCGTCGGTGGAAAGAAACACTGGCTTTGGCGCGACGTTGATCAGAACGGCTTTGTTCTCGATGTGCTGGTGCAAAGCCGTCGCAATGCCAAGGCTGCAAAACGTTTGGTGCGAAAGCCTCTCAAAGGGCAAAGCCGTTCGCCGCGTGTGATGATCACCGACAAGCTCCGGTCCTATGGCGCAGCAAAACGCGATATCATGCCCGGTGTCGAACACCGCTCGCACAAAGGCCTGAACAATCCGGCGGAAAACTCTCATCAGCCGATCCGACGACGGGAGAGGATCATGAAGCGCTTTAAATCAGCGCGACAGCTTCAGCTTTTCGTTTCCATCCACGACCCGATCGTCAACCTCTTTCACGTTTCCCGCCACGATATTCCATCTGCCCACCATCGCGAACTGCGAGCGGCAGCCTTGGGTACTTGGCGCCAAATCGCACGTCTTCACACCGCGTGAACCAAGGTCTCACTCCAAGATCTTGTTTTCAGAGCGTTAAGTTTACAGTGCTCACATGGCCGGTGCTGTTGACCATGATCTTCACATGTCTGCTAGTATCATTCAACTGCTGTGCTCCGGCAGCGAGGGGCTGCCTCAGGTAACCTGCGTGCCGCGACGCTTCTCGATACTGGAGATGATTGCGTCCCAGTTTTCAGGAGTCATCTCGCGCTGTTCCGGGGGGCGCGGCGCGGGGTTGACACCGCCCTTGGCGCCGACGATCGGCCCGGTCTTGGCATAGATGCCGACCGTGTCGTTGACCGTGCGCTTGAGCATGTCGTCCATCATACCGGTCTGCTTGTGGAAGGCTTTTTCCTGCTTGATGCTCTGGTAGATGGTCAAGCCCGACCAGGCCGCCCAGGACACCGCACCTGCGACCGCGAAGGCGAGCGAGAAGCCGCCGGAGACCAAGGCTACCGTTGCGCCTGTGCGTCCGAGAAAGGTGGAATTCACCAGCATGTTGGCAACGCCGGCCAAGCCTTCTATTGCGCCAACCGTATCCGCTGCGGTTCCAATCCCCATGAAGACGAGATCAACCGGGTCGCCCTTGCCGCTCGTAAGCCCTTGGAGGAATTGGTAATATTCCACCGGAAGCCAGCCGACGCCGGCAATGGCGCCAACGGTCGTCCCGGTATTCTTGAAGAAGGCGGAGAGCACACTGCGCTGTGCCCGCGCCAGTTCATCGGAAAAGCCGGCTAGCGAGCCGATGCCGTCCAGCAGCGAAAAATTAGAGGCCTTGATCGCTGAGCCTAGCGCATTGCTCATGTGGAGCAATGCGCCAAGGGCATGCAGAACGACGATGCCGACGCTGTCCCAGGTCGAGTTGGTCATGTTAAGTCCCGCATAGATGGAGCGGGAGGCATTGAGCACCGACATCACGCCGGAGGATAATGCGGCCTTGTATTTGACTGGATCGACCCCTGCCGGCGTCGAGGTGGCGGTCTTGTCGATCAGATTGCCAAGTTCGGCCTTGATGGTCTCGATGCTGCCGCCTGGACGCATCGTCGCCCAGAGGGCCGCGAAAATCGTCGTGAAATTGGTCTTGTATTGTGCCATGGCTTCGGCATTGCCCTTGAACAGGGTTTCCGCCAGCGCATCCAGGCTTGGGGCGATGATCTTCTTGACCGCTTCCTCGGCCGTCTTGCCGTCGATGATGATCGGATCAACCACATCCGTGCCCGGCATCAGCGTCTTCATCAGGCCCGACATGGAAAGCCCCATCTTCTTGAGGCTCGATGTGAGATACTCGCTGTCGATATAGGACAGGTCGAGACCCTGTATGGCCTTGCTCCAGCCATTGTCCTTGGTGCCGAACATGCGCTCGGCGATCCAGGCGTCGCCGCCGCTGCCTGCGAAGAAGCGCCCGCCCTCGGAGCCGTTGGCGGCGATCCCCTTGCCGGCCAGGCCGGTGCC
>NZ_JBXAPH010000011.1:0-128476 GCF_058803745.1 Rhizobium sp. GW821-FHT14E12 | reverse complement strand
CAAATCAGAAGACCTTTAGAGAATCCTTTTTCCTCAACAATTCAATCCAATAGAAACCATATGCGATTCCCCTGCCCTCAAGGGGAGGGTGAAAATCAACAAATCTCCGTCGCGGCGATCTTGATGCCAAACCCTTCGAGGCCGACATAATGCCGTTCGCGGCTGGTGAGCAGCTTGATCGAGCTGACGCCGAGATCCTTCAGGATCTGGGCGCCGAGGCCGATTTCCAGCCATTCGCTGTCGCGTGCCTGTGCCTCGGCATGGCTTTCGCGCTCGGCCTGGCGCGCTTTGCGGCCGTTGTCGAAATGGCCGACGCCGACGGAACCTTCGCGCAGATAGACGATGATCCCGCGGCCTTCGTCGGCGATCTTCTTCATGTAGAAATCGACCGGGCGGCGCTTGCCGAACAGGTCTTCGGCGACGCTTTCTGGATGCAGCCGCACCGGAATGTCGATGCCGTCGCGGATATCTCCGAAGACGACGGCGAGGTGCTGCATCGTGTCCCAGGGCAGCGAATAGGTATGCGCGCGTGCCTTGCCGAACGGCGTGTCGATGTCAAAGCTGGTGCCGAGTTCGATCAGCGTTTCCTTGCGCTGGCGATAGGCGATGAGATCGGCGACGGAGACGAGCTTCAGCCCGTGCTGCTCGGCGAATTCGACCACCTGCGGGCCGCGCGTCACCGTGCCGTCGTCATTGACGAGCTCGCTGATGACGCCGATCGGCGGCAGATTGGCGAGCCTGCAAAGGTCGACGGCGGCTTCCGTATGGCCGGAGCGCATCAACACGCCGCCTTCGCGGGCGATCAGCGGGAAGATATGGCCAGGACGAACGAAATCGGTCGGGCCGACATTCGGATTGGCGAGATTGCGCACCGTCAGCGTCCGGTCGTCGGCGGAAATGCCGGTGGACGTGCCGTGCTTGAAGTCGACGGAGACGGTGAAGGCGGTCGTATGAGCCGAATCGTTTTCCGCCACCATGGCATTGAGGTTCAGGCGCTTGGCCTCCTCGCGCGGCATCGGCGTGCAGACGATGCCAGACGTATGGCGGACGATGAAGGCCATTTTTTCAGGGGTGCAATGAACGGCGGCGACGATCAGGTCGCCTTCGTTTTCGCGGTCATTGTCGTCCATGACGACGACGATCTCGCCGGCTTCGAATGCCCGCAGGGCTTCCACGACGCGCTTCTGGTCATAGGGCATGAGAAAGTCCTTATTTCAGCCGGCCTGTTTGGCCACGGTCTCTGAGGTAATGATCGGCAATGGCGCATGCAACCATCGCTTCGCCGATCGGCACGGCGCGGATGCCGACGCAGGGGTCATGGCGGCCCTTGGTGCGGATATCGACATTCTTGCCGTCGGCGTCGATCGACTGACGCTCGGTCAGGATCGACGAGGTCGGCTTGATGGCGAAGCGGGCGATGATGGGTTCGCCGGTGGAAATGCCGCCCAGAATGCCGCCGGCATGGTTGGACAGGAAAATGCGGTTGCCGTCATTGCCCATCCGCATCTCATCGGCATTTTCCTCGCCGGTCAGTTCGGCGGATGCAAAGCCTTCACCGATCTCGACGCCCTTGACGGCGTTGATCGACATCAGCAGCGAGGTAATATCCTGGTCGAGCTTGGCGTAGATCGGTGCGCCGAGGCCGGCGGGCACGCCTTCGGCGATGACCTCGACCACCGCGCCGATCGAGGAGCCGGACTTGCGGATACCGTCGAGATATTCCTCCCACACCGGTACGATCGCCGGATCGGGGGCGAAGAACGGGTTCTGGTCGACCTGCGCCCAATCCCAGTTGGCGCGGTTGATCTTGTGCTTGCCGATCTGCACCAGCGCGCCGCGCACGGTGACGCCGGGCACGACGAGGCGCGCGATGCCGCCAGCAGCAACGCGCGCCGCGGTCTCGCGGGCAGAGGAACGACCGCCGCCGCGATAATCGCGGATGCCGTATTTGACGTCATAGGTATAGTCGGCATGGCCGGGGCGGTAGCTGCGGGCGATCTCGCCGTAATCCTTGGAGCGCTGGTCGGTATTTTCGATCAGCATCGAGATCGGCGTGCCGGTCGAAATCATCGTCTCGCCGTCCTCGTCCAGCATCACGCCGGAGAGCACCTTGACGAGATCATCCTCGCGCCGCTGCGTCACGAACCGCGACTGGCCGGGCTTGCGCTTGTCGAGCCAGGTCTGGATATCTTCCAGCTTGAAGCGCAGGCCGGGAGGGCAGCCGTCGACGACGCAGCCGAGCGCCGGCCCATGGCTTTCGCCCCAGGTGGTGACGCGGAAGAGATGACCGAAGCTATTATGCGACATGGGAACAACCGGATTGCGGCGGCCCGGCGGCGGGCCGCGTCTTGTCTTTTGGAATTGCGGCACACTCATAGGCCAAAAAAGCGCCGAGGCAAATCTTTCTTTCCATGATGACGGCGCACGCAGGGGGAGGTGAAAGTCCGCCAAGCACCTGATATGGTAAACAAAGATCAGACCATGCTGTGGATTGTGACGATACATTCATCAATTGGGCGGCGAAAGCCATTGTTGCGGGCAACTTCCGCCATATTCAAAGTATTATCTATGTCAGATCAAAAATTGGCACTGAAATGGAATAAAAGGGTCCTTCCAATGCGCTTCTTTGTTGCGACGCTCCTGGCCACGGCAAGTTTTCTTGCCCCTGTTGCCGGTTTTGCCGAAAGCGCCGACGTCCAGTCCACGATCAAGAAGGTCGACGCGAAGAATTTCAGCATTACGCTGGATGACGGCAAGAACTATCAGGCGCCGGAGGATTTCGATTTCAGCGGCCTGAAACCCGGCGTCAAGGTCGACGTTTTCTACACCGAAGTCGACGGCAAGCGCGTCATCAACGATCTCGATATCGTACAGTGAGAATTGGCGGCCGTTAGTCGAACACCCGGCTGCTGCTAGATCCAGCCGATGATCTTCATCTGCGGATCGACCTTCAGGACGCGGTCCTGTGGGATCTCCGCCTCCGAGGCATCTTCTTTCGAGACATCGCCGACCAGCCGGAATAGCGACCGGATGACGCCGCCATGGGTAACGCAGACGGTCGGCTTATCGATGGATGCCAGCCATGAGCCGACGCGCCAGGAGAGAATCTCGTAGCTCTCCGCATCCTCGCCGGGCGGGATGAAATCCCATTTGCCGGCATTGCGCTCGGCAAGGCGCTCGGCCTCGGTCGCCTTCAATTCCTTGATGGTAAAGCCTTCCCAGGCACCGAAGGAGACTTCGACCAGCCGCTCGTCGGTGTGATAGTCCTTGGGCGGCAGGCCCATGGCTTCCCGCGCGATCTCCATGGTCTCGCGCGTGCGCCGCATCGGGCTCACAACAAAGTCGAAAGGCTGGTTTTCGAAGGCGAGAATTTCGGCCAGTTCAAGACCGTTCTGCCGCGCCTGCGCGCGACCGATGGCATTGAGATCAATGTCTTTCTGGCCTTGCAGTCGGCGCTCGGCATTCCAGTCGGTCTGACCGTGGCGGATCACATAAAGGATAGGCGGCACGGTTCAGACTTCCTGTTGTTCAGTCCTTGAGGACCGACATGTCGGGCGCATCCACAGCCTTCATGCCGACGGTGTGATAACCGGAATCGACATGATGGATTTCGCCGGTTACGGCGGTGGAGAGATCGGAGAGCAGATAAAGTGCGGAATTGCCGACCTCATCGATCGTAACACCACGCTTCAGCGGCGCGTTATATTCGTTCCACTTCAGGATATAGCGGAAATCGCCAATGCCGGAAGCGGCCAGCGTCTTGATCGGGCCGGCCGAAATCGCGTTGACGCGAATGCCGCGGCCGCCGAGGTCGACGGCGAGATAGCGAACGCTCGCTTCGAGAGCAGCCTTGGCAACGCCCATGACGTTGTAATGCGGCATGACCTTTTCCGCACCATAATAGGTGAGGGTGACCAGCGAGCCGCCGTCATTCATGATTCGCTCGGCGCGCTGGGCGACGGCGGTGAAGGAATAGACCGAGATGTCCATCGTGCGTGCGAAGTTATCGCGGCTGGTGTCGACGTAACGGCCGGTCAGTTCATCCTTGTCGGAGAAGGCAATGGCATGCACGACGAAATCGATCTTGCCCCACTTGGCTTCGAGCGCATCAATGACGGCATCGATCGTCGCGGGCTCGGTGACGTCGCAATGGCCGGCCATGAAGGCGCCGAGTTCCTGAGCGAGCGGCTCGACGCGCTTCTTCAAAGCGTCGCCCTGCCAGGTCAATGCGATTTCGGCACCGGCGTCCGAACAGGCCTTGGCAATGCCCCACGCTATGGAACGGTTGTTTGCAACGCCGAGAATGACGCCGCGCTTGCCTGCCATGAGGCCAGTGGCTTGAGCCATATTATGCTCCCTTGAATTACAATTGAACCTGCCTATGGCATAGGCCGATCCCCTGTTCAAGCATTGTCAAGATCATCAACTGTTAGGGAGCGTAACAAAGGGTGCGGTTGTCACTGAAATTTCACAGAAAAAAACCCTCGCGCATGCTGCGCATCAAATCGGTGACTTTGTCATCCGGCTTTTCCCAGAGCATCAGGCGCAACTCCACCACCAGGTCGCCTTTTCCGCCCTGTCCGTCCGGAAGGCCCTCGCCGGAGATTCGGATGACCTGATCCGAACCGGACCAGGCGGGAACTGTCAATCGAACCTGACCATTCAACCCCTCGACCTCCGTCTCATAACCGAGCACGGCATTTTCGATGGTGACCGGAAGCGTCGTGCGGACGTCGAAGCCATCGAGCGTGAAGCGGCTGTCGGTGGAAAGATGGACGGTGATTGCCACATCACCGCGCAGCATGCCCGGCAGTTTCAGCCCCTGATTCTTCAGGTGCAGGACCTGGCCGTTGCCGATATCGGTCGTTGCTTGGAAGCGCGCTTCCCGCCCTTCGAGGAGCGGAACGGTGATCCACTGTCCCTTGAGCATGTCGTCGAGCGTAATGGTCGCCTCGGCGGCGATCTCTGGCGTTTTCTCCGGAGGCTTGTCTTGAGCGACGCCGGTGATGCGGCGCACGAGCGAGCCGAGGATACCCAAAGGGGAGCGCACGGCGCTCGAGCCGGTTCCCGTCGCAAGCTGCTCCTCTTCGGCGAAAGCTTCACTGTTCGCGTCGCGCTGCTTGGCCGTCTCCGTGGCGCTGGTATCGGCTGCAGCCTGATTCTGTGCCATTTGCGCGGCCTTCACGCCAAAAATGCGCTCGACCATATCTTCGGGCGATTCGCTCGCGCCGCTAACCTGCGGATTGGCGGTTGCCGCTGCCTGTGCCTTGCGGGCATTGGCGCGTGCAAGTTCTTCCATGATCTTTTCGGCGTTGGCACGCGCTGCCTTGGCGCGCTCCTCGGCCTCGCGCGCCGCCTGGCGCTGCTGCATGATCGTCTGCTCGCGGCTCTGCGCCTTGGCTTCGGCCATGTGCGCTACCTGGTCGTAACGGCTGCGCTTCTGCGGATCCTTCAGCGTTTCGTATGCGCGACCGATTTCGGCAAAGCGCTCCGTTGCGGTGGGATCGCCAATATTATGGTCGGGATGGACAGCCTTGGCCAGGTTGCGCCACGCCGTCTTGATTTCGTCTGGTCCCGCATCCCTCTTAACGCCAAGTAGCTTGTACGGATCGCGCATCATCTCAACCACCGATTTGGACGGCGCCAGGTCTCGTTGGGGCGCCCAAAAGGAAACAATAGAATGGATCGCGCTCCCTCCGTGGTCCCCGGACGCGAAGAGGGTCGGCGCGCATGTGGTGTGATCCTGCGGGAATAGTTGCTAATCAGTTGTTACGTCGGGTGCGCCCTGCTCAGGCGATCTGCCGGAATGGTTAGCCGTTCGCTAAGCCTCAGCGCGGCGCGGCAGGACAACACTGCCGACTTGCGCGCATTGCATCGCGCCCACCGGTCCAGGCGGGGTCGCTTGATGGGCATGAACGAGGAGAGCGAAGTGGTCAGCCGGCCTGCTGGAAGCTCAGCAATTGCCATTCGCCCTGACCGAGAAGGCAGGTCCTGCCGGAAAAATTCGCGATACCCTGATAGGAATGCCGGGTGGTGCGGAACTGGCGGCAGACTTGGCCCGAGGCATTGTTTTCGACGATCGTGTCGATGACGCCGGCGCTACCCGTCGATGCATTTGCCCATGGAACGGGCTGTCCATTGAGTTTGTGGAGATCCGCCGAGGTCACGGCATTGCGCACGGTGGTCTCGTCGGAAACGCTATCGGCGGTGACGGGGGCTGTCGGTATCGTGCCCGTGGACACGCTTCGATCCACCTTCGCAGAACTCAGGATATCCATGCCGCCGCTGACACAGCCGCCAAGGGAGAAAAGGGAGAGAATGGCAACCGCCATCGCCGCGCCTTTTACAAGCTTGCGCTTTGTATGAACCGTCGACTTTGCTATGACTTCCACCCGAGTATCTTGGCCAGCGTCAGGGGCTGGCGATTTTTAGGAATTGCGGAGCATTTGAGCTAATATGTCGGAAAACGAGTTAACAAGCGGTGACTTCACCGAACAGAACGAACCCTTCGCGCTTTTTGCCGCCTGGCTGCGCGAAGCGGAAACCACTGAGCTGAATGATCCGAATGCGGTTGCTCTGGCAACGGTTGATAAGGATGGATTGCCAAATGTCCGCATGGTCCTTCTAAAAGGTTTCGATAGTCAGGGATTCGTATTCTATACAAATTTCGAGAGCCAGAAAGGCCAAGAAATTCTTTCCCAGAAGAAAGCGGCCATGTGCTTCCACTGGAAGTCGCTGCGACGGCAGGTGCGGTTGCGCGGTCTGGTCGAGGTGGTGAGCGACAAGGAAGCCGACGAATATTACAAGACGCGGGCTCGAGGCAGCCGTATCGGCGCCTGGGCCTCGAAGCAGTCGCGCCCGCTCGAGGGCCGTTTTGCACTGGAAAAGGCGGTCGCCGAATATACCGCGCGCTATGCTCTCGGCGACATTCCGCGGCCACCCCATTGGTCCGGCTTCCGCATCAGGCCGCTGTCGATCGAATTCTGGCACGATCGTCCGTTCCGTCTGCACGACCGCGTCGAATTTCGCCGCGAGGTGCCGGAAGGCGCCTGGGAAAAGGTGCGGATGTATCCGTAACGGATTATGCCGGCGCCCGGCGCCCCATCAGCCGCATGGGGATGCCGGAGGCAAGCGCCGAGGCGTAGCGTTCTTTCTGATAATGGCCGTTCAAGGACAGCCGGGGCAGCAGGGTCGTGGTGGCATTTGCGGCCGCGATCGTCCCGGGCCGGGTCGTGACGCCGATGGAAAAGCCGAGTTCCGCCGCAAGCCGGGCCTCGCGCGGTGAGACCGCCTCAGTCGTACCGTAGGGATAAGCGATTGCGGCCGGCCGATGGCCGGTGATCTCGGCGACATAATCCGCCGACAGTGACATTTCCGCCGCCGCTTCCGCCTCCGGCAGCCGGGCAAGCGCCCGATGGCTCACCGTATGGGCGCCGAGCGAGGCGAGGGGATGGGTGGCTAGCTGCTTCAATTCGGTCCGATCCATGATCGTGGCACGCACGAGATCGAGTGGCTCCAGGACGTTCCGGCGGGAAAATTCATCGATCTGGTCTACGGCTTCCGTCTCGTTGTGGCCATGAACGTAAGCTGCGAAGCGAGCGAATACGGTTCGCCGTTGAATGTCTCTATTAAGAGCGAAGCTTTCTGGACCCGCACCGAAATCGAATGTCAGCCGGTCCAGCCGGTTAAGCAGCTCGGCCAGCGTTTCCCACCACAGGCTATGTGTTCGCTCCGACAGCCCCTGGGCGACGAAGATCGTGAAGGGGACGCCGTGGCGGGCAAAGACCGGCAGCGCATGGTCGAAATTGTCGCGATTGCCGTCGTCGAGGGTGAAGGCTGCGAAGGGCTGCCTGTCACCCTTGCTTGCCATCCGCTCGGGTAGCGCATCGAGAGCGATGAAATCGTAACCGTCCTGTTTCAGCCGGGTCAGCGCGCGGTCGAGGAATTCGGGCGAAATTTCCAGATGGGCATTCGGCGCGAAGCGGCGGGGCTGCGGCGGACGGACATGGTGCAGCGTAAAAATGGCACCGAGGCCGGCAGCGTCGCGCATCAGCCCGAGGTTCTTCAGAATTATGGCAGTTTCCAGCCCGCCGGAGATTGCGGCGCGCTTGAGACAGTCTCTGATGCCTTGCTGCATGGGGATTGAACCGGTTGATGAAGACCCATGCTGTACCGGACCGCCGTTAATCCTTGCTGAATCTGCGCCATATTTTCAATATGTTAACCGTTATTTTACCAGCAAAGGCAAAATTGGGAATCTCTTGAGGGTGTTGCCTCAATATCGCACCGAATATCAGGCTTCTGTCGCAAAAGCGCACAACGGGTTGACGCGGTGTATTGGCATTTGTTTCGTTTGGGGACGAATATGAAAAAATTTCTGATGGCCCTCTCTGCGGCCGTCGTGCTTCTGGGTGCCCCTGCGGCAAGCTTTGCGGGCAGCGCCTATTTCATCATGGACGCGAAGACCGGCGCGGTGCTTGCTTCAAGCAACGCCGATGACCTCAATCATCCGGCGTCGCTGACCAAGATGATGACGCTCTACATGACCTTCGAGGCAATTCATCGCGGCAAGCTGAGCTGGAACAGCAAGATACCGGTTTCGGGCAACGCAGCCGGCAAGCCCCCGACCAAACTCGGCCTGAAGCCCGGCGGTACTGTCACCGTGCGTGAGGCCGTCGACGGCATGATCATCAAGTCCGCCAACGATGCCGCCGCCGCGATGGCGGAAGCGCTGGGTGGCAGCGAAAGCGGCTTTGCCCGCATGATGACGCAGAAGGCTCGCGAAATCGGCATGCGCCGCACCGTTTTCATGAACGCTTCGGGCCTTCCGAACATGCAGCAGGTGACCACCGCCCGGGATATGTCGACGCTTGCCGTTGCGCTCATCAATAACTACCCCCAGGAATATCGGCTGTTTTCGCAGACAGGCTTCAGCTATCGCGGCCAGCGCGTTCGCGGCCACAACAATCTGATGTATCGCTACGAGGGCATGGACGGCATCAAGACCGGCTATACCAATGCGTCCGGCTTCAACCTTGTCAGCGCCGTGCGTCAAGGCAATCGCCGCGTCATCGGCGTTGTCATGGGCGGCGCGACGGCCCGTGGCCGCGACGCGCTGATGGCTTCGCTTCTCGATCGCTATGTGCCGAAGGCCAATTCCGTTTCGACGTCACGCCTCGTGGCGAGCACGGGCGGCGGCAAGGTCAAGCAGGTCGAAGTGGCGTCCGCCTCGAATGATGTTGCCGTTGATGTCGATACGCAGACGACAGCGACAACGCGCAAACGCGCCGAGTTTAACCCAGCTCAGACCCCGACTCCGCTCGCCTACGCAGCCGTCCCGAACGTCACCGTGCCGATGGATCGCCCGGTGGCAATGGATGAGATCCTCAATGCCGGCAAGCCGGCGACCGGCCGCTGGCAGGTGCAGATCGCTGCGACCCCGACCGCGCAGGCCGCCAAGGACCTGCTCTCCGCGGCCCAGTCCAAAGCCGGCAATGCGCTCGCCAATGCCTCGCCCTATACCGAAGCCGTCGGCAAGGGCAACGGAACCGTCTACCGCGCCCGTTTCGTCGGTTTCGGCAGCCGGGACGATGCGAACTCCGCCTGCGCCGCGCTGAAGCGGAACGATTTCGACTGCCTGCTTCTGCCGCACAAGAGCTGATCGAAAATCAAAATCTGGACCTATCGAGACGGCGGGGCGCAAGCTCCGCCGTCTCGACATCTGGAGAAGAATCGTTCATTGATGTCCAGAACATAAAGGGAACGATATCGATGCTTTCCGGCCTGATCCAGCAATTCGAAAAAGCCTCCGCCGCTTACGCCGCCGCCAATGGCGTCGAGCGCGACGACGATTGGTTCGTGCTCAAACTGCAGGAGGAGATGGGCGAGCTCACCCAGATATGGAACAAGACGACCGGCCGTGGCCGGCGCAAGGGCATGACGGATGAGGAACTGGCGACCGCGCTGGCGGACGAAACGGCCGACGTACTCGGTCATATCCTGCTCTTCGCTCACCGCAACGGCCTGGATCTTGCCGCCGCCGTAGAGCGGAAATGGCGCTTTCGGCCGGAGGAGGGGTGAGCGTCAGATAGGTCTTACGTCTTCGTCCCGCCGACCGTGACCTGATCCATTCTGAGATGTGGCTGGCCGACACCAACGGGGACCCATTGACCGGCCTTGCCGCAATTGCCGATGCCGGTGTCGAGTTTCATGTCGTTGCCGATCATCGAGACGCGCTTCATGGCGTCCGGGCCGTTGCCGATCAGCATGGCGCCCTTGATCGGCGCGCCGACCTTGCCGTTCTCGATCAGATAGGCCTCGGTGCAGCCGAAGACGAACTTGCCGGAGGTGATGTCCACCTGGCCGCCGCCGAAGGAAACGGCATAGACGCCCTTCTTCACCGAGGCGATGATTTCGTCCGGAGTCTTATCGCCGCCAAGCATGTAGGTGTTGGTCATGCGCGGCATCGGCGTGTGGGCATAACCCTGACGCCGGCCGTTGCCGGTGGCCTTCATGCCCATCAGGCGGGCATTCTGTCGGTCCTGCATGTAGCCGACCAGCTTGCCGTTCTCGATCAGGACATTGTAGGCCGAAGGCGTGCCTTCGTCGTCGACCGTAATCGAGCCGCGACGGTTTTCGATCGTGCCATCGTCAACGACGGTGACGCCGGGTGCGGCGACCATTTGGCCCAAAAGCCCGGCAAAGGCCGAGGTCTTCTTGCGGTTGAAATCGCCTTCCAGCCCGTGGCCGACGGCTTCGTGCAGCATGACGCCCGGCCAACCGGAGCCGAGAACGACATCCATCGTGCCGGCCGGCGCATCAATCGCCTCGAGATTGACGAGCGCCTGGCGCAGCGCCTCATCGGCGCCACGACGCCAGTTCTCTTCCGTGACGAAATCGCCGAAGCCGACGCGGCCGCCGGTGCCGAAGGAGCCGGATTCCTGCCGGTCGCCATCGCCGACCATGACGGAGATGTTGATGCGGGTCATCGGCCTGATGTCACGGACGCGATGGCCGTCGGCGCGCAGAATGTCGACCACCTGCCAGCTCGCGGCGACGGAGGCCGTCACCTGGCGCACCTTGCCGTCCTTGTCGCGCAGATAGCTGTCGATCTGCTGCAGGAGTTTCGCCTTGTCCTCGAAGCTCGGCGCTCCGATCGGGTTCTCGTCGCTATAGAGCACCTTGTTGGTGCGCTGGGGCGCTGCGGCATAGGAGCCGGCATAGCCGGAGGTAACCGCGCGCACCGCATCGGCGGCGCGCTTCAGCGCAGCTTCGGATAGATCGCCCGCATGAGCATAACCGACCGCTTCGCCGGCGACGGCGCGCAGGCCAAAGCCCTGTTCGGTGTTGAAGCTGCCGCCCTTCATCCGACCATTGTCGAAGGTCAGCGATTCCGCCTGGACATGCTCGACGAAAAGCTCGCCGTCGTCGGCGCCGGCAAGCGCCGCTGCGACGATGGCGCGCAGCTTGGTTTCGTCGGCATCGAACAAAGTAAGCAGATCGGTATTCATGGGTCAGGTGCTCCGTTCAGAGCCGATGTAGGCGTCGCGCGACAAGAGGGCAAGCCCCGCCGCGTTACGGGAGCGCGTCGTAGCCGTCGGCAAAGCCCTTGAGATCGACGGGAATGCCGATACCTTCTTCCGGCGACTGGAAGACGATGAACGTCGCCGTGGCGCCGCTGCGCAGCGTCTTCAAGAGTTCATCCTCAAGCACCACCTCGGCATAGCAACCGTCGGCGAAGCAGCGCACGAAGTAGGCGCGGCCGATATCCTTGCCATCAATGTTGAGGCCAAGGCCGTTCGGCAGCAACACGCCGAGCGGGGCGAGCACGCGCAGGATCTTCGATTTGCGATCGGCGGTCTTCAAGACGACGACCGAGAGGCCGACTTCCGGCCGGTCCTCGGCGATGACATTCTGCATCAGCGCACATTGTTCGGTGGCGGCACCTGCCGGCTTGTCGCAGACCACGGACCATGCGCCATGGCTCGAGCGTACCGTGCCCGGCGGTTGTGGAACCTGGGTGGTGGGGACCTGCTGGGTATGCGTCGGCTGCTGCTGACCCTGCTGCGGTTGCAACTGTTGGGCCTGCGGCGCCGGCTGTGCCTGCTGCGCTGAAACGGGCACGGCAACCGCGACAGCGATGCTGGCGGTGGCAAACCAAAGCCGCGCGAGGGAACGAAAACCCATGGAAACCTCTAGATTCGAATCAGTGCCGCTATTGTTGAAGCCCAGCCCGGCAAATGAAAAGCCCCGCCTGCTGAATTCCAATCGAGTACGGCGGAAATACGACCTCTATCCTATTTTGTCACGGCGATACGATGGACCGTCATGCAATTTTTCGTATGATGATGAAATGCTTGTCATGTTTAGACGGGTCGGGGGAGTATATTTCGCGCAAAAATGCCGCACGGACAAATGTCGGGAGTTGTTGCGGTGTGCCCCAAACTGTGGTTTGAAGCGCAGAGGACTGTAGGGATACTGCGTTTGAGGTTGATCTGGGATCAAACGCTGGAGGGAGAGACATCGTGATTAAGAGGGCTTACGCAGCTCTGGCGGCTATCGCCTGTCTGCTTTTTGCGACCGGCAGCTATGCCGATCAGCCAAAACCATGGGAAACCGGTCTGCAGGAGGCGGCGACCGGCAACATGCATGAAATTCGCTGGTTCGAAGCATACACGCTTTGGTTTATCATTCCGGTTACATTGCTGGTGCTCGTCCTTCTGATCGTCGTCATGGTCAAGTTCCGGGCCTCCAAGAATCCGGTGCCCTCCAAGACGAGCCACAACACGGTGATCGAGGTTATCTGGACGGTAGGCCCGGTTCTCGTTCTCCTGTTCCTGGCCGTTCCGTCCTTCGAACTTCTGACCAAGCAGCTCACCTTTCCGCAGAATCCTGACGTGACCGTCAAGGCGACGGCGACGCAGTGGCAGTGGAATTATGAGTATGAAAACAGCGGCAATAACCCGCTGGCTTTCGATTCCTTCATGCTGAAAGAGCCCGATCGCGCGGCGGCCGGCAAGGAAGACAAGTCGAAATATCCGCGGCTTCTCGCCGTCGACAACGAGCTGGTGTTGCCCGTCAACAAGGTCGTGCGCGTTCTCGTCACCGCCGCACCCACGGATGTCATTCATTCCTTCGGTATGCCGTCCTTCGGCCTCAAGATCGACGCCGTTCCGGGCCGTCTGAACGAGACCTGGTTCAAGGCCGACCGTGAAGGTCTGTACTACGGCCAGTGTTCCGAGCTCTGCGGCAAGGACCATGCGTTCATGCCGATCGCCATCCGCATCGTCTCCCAGGATCAATACCAGCAGTGGCTGACCAGCGCCGCCGGTGATCTGACCAAGGCGAACAAGGCCCTGATGGCCGCCGTCGATCAGCCGGCTACCGTCAATGTTGCTGAAAACGTCGCGAAGTAAGAGGGATTAGGGACAATGGCTGGATCCACGGCACACGACGATCACTCGCACGATCATCACGACGCCCACGCGCATGACGATCACCACGCTCACAAGCCCAGTTTCGCAAACCGCTGGCTTTTCTCGACGAACCACAAGGACATCGGCACCCTCTATCTGATCTTCGCGATCTTCGCCGGCCTTATCGGCTTCCTGCTGTCGATTGCCATCCGCATGGAGTTGCAGGAGCCTGGGATCCAGATCTTCAGCGGTCTGGCCTCCATGGTCTACGGCTATTCGGGCGATGCCTCCATCGATGGCGGCAAGCAGATGTACAACGTCTTCGTCACCGCCCATGCGCTGATCATGATCTTCTTCATGGTCATGCCGGCGATGATCGGCGGTTTTGCCAACTGGATGGTGCCGATCATGATCGGCGCGCCGGACATGGCGTTTCCGCGCTTGAACAACATCTCCTTCTGGCTGATCGTTCCGGCCTTCCTGCTTCTGATCCTGTCGATGTTCGTCGAAGGCCCGGCCGGCGCCTACGGTGCGGGCGGCGGCTGGACGATGTATCCGCCGCTATCCGGCGTGGTCGGTCATCCCGGACCCGCGGTCGACCTGGTGATCTTCGCGCTGCATATCGCCGGCGCGTCCTCGATCCTCGGCGCGATCAACTTCATCACGACGATCCTCAACATGCGCGCTCCGGGCATGACGCTGCACAAGATGCCGCTCTTTGCCTGGTCGGTGCTGATCACCGCATTCCTGCTGCTCCTGTCGCTGCCGGTTCTGGCGGGCGCCATCACCATGGTGCTGACCGACCGCAACTTCGGCACGACCTTCTTCGCGCCTGAAGGCGGCGGCGATCCGATCCTTTACCAGCACCTGTTCTGGTTCTTCGGTCACCCGGAGGTCTACATCCTGATCCTGCCCGGCTTCGGCATGGTCAGCCACATCATCTCGACCTTCTCGCGCAAGCCGATCTTCGGTTATCTCGGCATGGCCTATGCCATGGTCGCGATCGGTGCTGTCGGCTTCGTCGTCTGGGCTCACCATATGTACACGGTCGGCCTGTCGCTCGACACGCAGCGCTACTTCGTCTTCGCGACGATGGTCATCGCTGTTCCCACAGGCGTGAAGATCTTCTCCTGGATCGCGACGATGTGGGGCGGCTCGATCGAATTCCGTACGCCGATGATCTGGGCGATCGGCTTCATCTTCCTGTTCACCGTCGGTGGCGTTACCGGCGTACAGCTCGCCAATGCCGGCCTCGACCGCGTATGGCACGACACCTACTATGTCGTGGCGCACTTCCATTACGTGCTGTCGCTCGGCGCCGTCTTCGCCATCTTCGCCGCTTGGTACTACTGGTTCCCGAAGATGACCGGCTACATGTACAACGAGAAGATCGGCAACCTGCATTTCTGGGTCACCTTCATCGGCGTCAACATGGTGTTCTTCCCGCAGCACTTCCTCGGTCGTGCCGGCATGCCGCGCCGCTACATCGACTATCCGGATGCGTTCGCCGGCTGGAATTTCGTCTCCTCCATGGGCTCCTATGTCGCAGCCGTGGGTGTGGTCATCTTCCTCTATGGCGTTTATGACGCCTTCGCCAAGAAGCGCGTCGCCGGCGACAATCCTTGGGGCGAGGGCGCGACGACGCTCGAATGGCAGCTGTCATCGCCGCCGCCGTTCCACCAGTGGGAAGAGCTGCCGCGCATCAAGTAGCCTATTCCCGGACGCCGTGATAAGCGGCGTCCGGCTCAACTGACATTGGAAATGAAAGAATGACGGTCATCGACAATCACGAAGCGCTTGCGAAGGAAGGCGATAACGGCCTCTCGGAAGCGGGTGCGCGCGATTATTTCGAGCTTTTGAAACCGCGTGTCATGTCGCTGGTCGTCTTCACCGCCTTTGCCGGTCTGGTTCTGGCGCCGGGCCATATCAATCCGGTTCTCGGTCTGATCGCCATTCTCTGCATCGCCGTCGGCGCTGGCGCGTCGGGCGCGCTGAACATGTGGTACGACGCCGATATCGACGCGATCATGACCCGCACGGCGAAACGTCCGATCCCGGCTGGCCGCGTGGCGCCGTCCGAGGCGCTGGCTTTCGGCCTGGTATTGTCGGGCTTTTCGGTGACGATCCTCGGCCTTGCCGTCAACTGGCTGTCGGCCGGCATTCTCGCCTTCACCATTTTCTTTTATGCCGTCGTCTACACGATGTGGCTGAAGCGCTCGACGCCGCAGAACATCGTCATCGGCGGTGCCGCCGGCGCTTTCCCGCCCGTCATTGGCTGGGCCTGCGTGACCGGCACCGTGCCGATCGAGAGCGTCGTGCTTTTCCTGATCATCTTTCTCTGGACGCCGGCGCATTTCTGGGCGCTGGCGCTGTTCAAGATGGGTGACTACGAGGCCGTCGGCGTGCCGATGCTGCCGAATGTGGCGGGCGTGCCCACCACGAAGAACCAGATCGTCGCCTATGCCGTGCTGACCGCCATTATCGGCGTGGTTCCGTCCTTCATGGGCTTTGCCAGCTTCGGCTACGGTGTCGTCGCCACCGTTCTCGGTGTGATCTTCGTCCACTGTTCCATCTCTGTCTGGCGCATGTCGGATGACGATGTGAAAATGGCGCCGGCGAAGAAACTCTTTGCCTTTTCGATCTTCTATCTCTTTGCAATTTTTTCGGCGCTCTTGATCGACAGGCTCGTGGCCGTGCTGATGTCGGGCGGCGTGGGGGGCTGGCTATGATCGAACTTGTCAAGCTTACGGACGCGCAAAAGAAATCGCGGCGAGGGCGCAATATCGCGCTCGGCCTGGTGCTTGCCGGCCTGGTGATCCTGTTCTACGCGATCACCATCATCAAGGTCGGCACCGGACACGTTTGAGGAGGCGTGATGGAGGAGGGGACAACGAACAAGGTGAGGACGGCAGGCCGCAACAACGGCCTGGTGGTCGCCATGTGCCTGAGCTTCGTCGTCGGCATGAGCGCCATGTGCGCCGCCGCCGTGCCGCTCTACCGCATCTTCTGCGAGGTCACGGGTTTTAACGGCACGACGCAGCGCGTCGACCAGGCATCCAGCGTCATTCTCGACAGACCGATCAAGGTTACCTTCGACGCCAATGTTGCTCCGGGCGTGCCCTGGGACTTCAAGCCGATGCAGAAGGAAGTCAATCCGAAGATCGGCGAGACGATCGAGATCAAGTTCGTGGCCGAAAACAAGTCCGACCAGCCGACACGCGGACAGGCAATTTTCAACGTCTCGCCGGTGGAAGCGGGCGCCTATTTCAACAAGGTGCAATGTTTCTGCTTCAACGAGACCGATCTCGCGCCGGGGGAAAAGCGCGAGATGCCGGTAGTCTTCTACGTCGATCCGGAGATCACCAAGGCGGAAGAGACGAAGACGATCACGGCGCTGACCCTGTCCTACACCTTCTACCCACGCGATGGCGCAAAGCCGGTCGCGTCGAACGAGGGCGCGGCGACCAAGGCGGCGGAAAAGAAACTTTGATGGAGAGTGCTTTTCGGCGCGGCCGGGAGCAATATGGGAAAAAGTCATTCGGGGATTGCTGACATGGCAGAGGCGCATCAGAAGAAACACGACTACCACATCATCGATCCGAGCCCGTGGCCGCTACTGGCAGCCATCGGGGCCTTCATCATCACCTTCGGTGGCGTCGGCTTCATGCGCTATCTCAATGGCGGCTCGTTGCACCTGTTCGGCCTCGATTGGGCGCACCCGTGGCTGTTCTTCATCGGTCTGGCGCTGATCCTTTACGTCATGTACGGCTGGTGGTCGGACACGGTGAAGGAAGCGCATGAGGGCGCGCATACCCGCGTCGTCTCGCTGCATCTGCGCTACGGCATGATCATGTTCATCGCCTCCGAGGTGATGTTCTTCGTTGCCTGGTTCTGGGCCTATTTCGATGTGAGCCTCTTCCCGAACGAGGCGATCCAGGCGTCGCGAACGGCCTTTCTCGGCGGGCAGTTCCCGCCCAAGGGCGTCGAGGTCCTCGATCCCTGGCATCTGCCGATCTACAACACCATCATCCTGCTGCTGTCGGGCACGACGGTCACCTGGGCGCACCATGCGCTGCTGCATAATGACCGAAAGAGCATGATCCAGGGCCTGACGCTCACAGTTCTGCTCGGCGCGTTCTTTTCCTGCGTGCAGGCTTATGAATATGCCCATGCGCCCTTCGAGTTCAAAAACTCGATCTACGGCGCGACCTTCTTCATGGCGACCGGCTTCCACGGCTTCCACGTATTGATCGGCACCATCTTCCTGCTGGTCTGCCTGATCCGCGCGATCAAGGGCGACTTCACGCCGAAACAGCATTTCGGCTTCGAAGCGGCCGCCTGGTACTGGCACTTCGTCGACGTCGTCTGGCTGTTCCTGTTTTTCTGCATCTACATCTGGGGCAGCTGGGGCGCACCGATCGCACACGGCTAAGCCGTCGATATGGAGAGTTGCTATTGAAGGCGGGTGCCATGTGCCCGCCTTTTTCTTTTGGAGCAGGCCGCTTCAGCCGCTCGCCGCAAGCCGCTCGAATGCCGTCGGTCGTGGAATGCCCCGGTCCATCAGCTGCCTGATCTCTTCGGCGCAAGCATCAGCGCTCCTGACCGAAGTATCGACCTCCAGATCGTAGATGCCGGGCCGATGCACCTCTTCCTGCCAGGCAAGCACCGGTGCCGGGATCGGCTCGTCGGCGGAAACGCCGACATAGGTGCCATGCCGCTCCGGCCCCTCCGCCAGGCGCCGCTGCATGATGGTCTCGATCGGGCAGCGCACGCCGACGAAGAGAACGGGCCGGCCGGCCAGTTGTCGGGCGCAATCTTTCACTATGCCCAGCGGACGCGAATGGGCGTCGTGATGGCCGAACTCGGCGACGACGTTCAGTCCTAGCCGGCTATGGGCGGCGATGGAGGCGTAGAGCGCGGCATAAAGGCGCGGGACAAGCGGTTCCAGATCCGGTCGCTCGCCGCCGGGGCGCAGGCCGATGCCGGGCCAGTAGCGTCGCGGTGTGGCGTGCCTGACATAGGTGTCGACGCCGAGATTCATCCAGGGGCCGTCGAAACCGGCCTGAATAGCCTCGACAATGCTGGATTTTCCGGATCGTGGCGCGCCGTTCAGAATGATGATCCTGCCGGCTTCGTGGTCTTGATGGGTGTCCATGAGCCTCCTCCGTGGCGTCTCTATTGTAGCAGGCCCGACGCGCTCACCAAGCTTTTGGATTGGACGGGCGGCCGCATCGCGGTTACTGATGACGAAAGGGACGAGAGGTGGAGCTCGTCCGGGATGATGGACCGATCGAGACCGAACCTTGAGCTCAGAGCAAGACAAAACTTCGGATGGGGCAAGCAGCGACAGCGCCCTCTTTCCGCCGGTCGACCCGTTCAAGGTCGGCATCCAGGGATGTTGCCCGCGTTGCGGAAATGGCAAGCTCTTCGATGGGCTCTTGTCGCTGAAACCGCGCTGTGCCGCCTGCGATCTTGATTATGCCTTTGCCGATGCCGGCGACGGGCCAGCGGTTTTCGTCATCCTCATCGTCGGCTTTATCGTTATCGGTGCGGTCCTGTGGCTCCAGGCCAATTATGGGCCGCCGATCTGGGTGCATATCCTGCTGTTCGCGCCGCTGACCATCATCCTGTCGCTTCTGTCGTTGCGCTGGTGCAAGGGCATCCTGATCGCCCTGCAATATCGCAACAAAGCCAGCGAAGGACGCCTTGACCGTGACTGATGTCGTTGCCCCCGCTCGCCGCGCCAACCCGTTTTGGCAGGTCGGCAAGGTGCTGATCCTGCTCGTAGCGCTCGGCATCCTGCTGGCGCTCGGCACCTGGCAGGTCGAGCGGCTGCACTGGAAGGAAGGCCTGCTTGCCGACATCGCCGAGCGTCAGTCCGCGCCTGCCGTGCCGCTGTCGGCGATCGAGGCCATGGCCGCGTCCGGCGGCGATATCGAATATCGCGTCGTCACGGCATCAGGCCATTACCTCAACGACAAGGAGCGGCATTTCTTCACCACCTACGAAGGCGATGCCGGCTATCATGTCTATACGCCCTTGCAGCTTGCCGACGGGCGCTACCTCTTCGTCAACCGGGGCTTCGTTCCCGATGTCGACAAGGCGCCGGAAAAGCGCATGCAGGGGCAGCTGACGGGCGAGCAGACCGTCACCGGCCTTGCCCGCGCCAAACTCACTAGCCAGCCCTCCGGCATACCGGACAATGATCTCGCCAAGGATATCTTCTACTGGAAGGATCTTGACGCCATGGCGGCGAGCGACGGGTTGGCGAAAGATCAGGTGCTGCCCTTCTTCGTCGATGCCGGCAAGGCTCCGAACCCCGGCGGCCTGCCGATCGGCGGCGTTACCATCGTCGACCTGCCCAACAGCCATCTGCAATATGCCGTGACATGGTATGGCCTGGCGGCGGCGCTGGTGGTCATTGTCGCCATTTCCTGGTGGCGCAAGCGCCATCCGAGCGCGCCTCAGCAATAGAGGCATGCAATAGAATAGCTTCATTTCGATCGGATATTGGGCTAGAGCATGATCCCAAAAGTACGCAGCGGTTTTTGGATAAGATCATGCGGACGAGTGGGATAAGCGGCAAGGCGAACCTATCTATGGCTTTGCCACCGTCCCGGATTTCGGAAGAGACATGAACATAGCAGTTTCCAAACCTGACCTGACCATTCGGCTCTGCGGCCCGCGGGGCTTTTGCGCCGGCGTCGACCGCGCCATCCAGATCGTCGTGCTGGCGCTGAAATCCTATGGCGCGCCGGTCTATGTCCGCCACGAGATCGTGCACAATCGCTATGTGGTCGAAGGGCTGGAAGCCAAGGGCGCCATCTTCGTCGAGGAGCTGGACGAAATCCCAGCGGAACATCGCGCCCAGCCGGTAGTTTTCTCCGCCCATGGCGTGCCGAAGGCCGTGCCGGAAGATGCGGACGCCCGCAATCTCTTCTATCTCGATGCCACTTGCCCGCTGGTTTCCAAGGTGCACAAGCAGGCCATGCGCCACAATCGCCTCGGCCGCCACGTCGTCCTCATCGGCCATGCCGGCCACCCGGAAGTGATCGGCACCATGGGCCAGCTTCCCGAGGGCACGGTGTCGCTGATCGAGACCGTCGAGGATGTCGATGTCTATGAGCCCGCTGATCCCGACAATCTCGGCTATGTCACCCAAACGACGCTTTCGGTCGACGACACCGCCGGCGTTATCGCGCGGCTGCAGGAGCGGTTTCCGAATCTCACGGCTCCTTCAGCCGATTCGATCTGTTACGCCACCACCAACCGCCAGGAAGTGGTGAAGCAGGCGGCCCCCGGCTGCGATCTCTTCATCGTCGTCGGCGCGCCGAATTCGTCCAATTCCAAGCGTCTGGTCGAAGTGGCGCTGAGGGCAGGGGCGACGAAATCCGTGCTCGTGCAGCGCGCCGCCGAGATTGATTGGGATGATATCGGCGACATCAAGACCGTCGGCCTGTCGGCTGGCGCATCTGCGCCAGAGGTCATCGTCAACGAGATCATCGAAGCCTTCCGCGCCCGCTACAATGCGGTGGTGGAGCTGGCCGAGACGGTCAAGGAAACCGAGAATTTCCTCGTCAATCGCGAGCTGCGCAACATCGAGCTGACAACGGCCGACATGGCTTTCGTCAACGGCGAATAATCAAATCCCCATAAAGCCTTTTCCAGGAATAATTCGTGGCCGTTTATACCGATATTACCGAAGACGATCTGAAGTGGTTCCTGACGGAATATGATGTCGGCACCTTGCTCTCCTACAAGGGCATTGCCGAGGGTGTCGAAAACTCCAATTTCCTGCTGCACACCTCGCGCGATCCGCTGATCCTGACACTCTATGAAAAGCGCGTGGAAAAGAACGATCTGCCGTTTTTCCTCGGCCTGATGCAGCATCTGGCGAGCCGTGGCCTTTCCTGCCCGCTGCCGTTGCCGCGCAACGATGGCGAGCTGCTCGGCCATCTCTCCGGCCGCCCGGCGGCACTGATCTCCTTTCTCGAAGGCATGTGGCTGAGGAAGCCCGAGGCGAAGCATTGCCGCGAGGTCGGCAAGGCGCTGGCCGCCATGCATGTCGCAGGCGAAGGCTTTGACATCAAGCGGCCGAACGCGTTGTCGCTGGCCGGCTGGCAGGGGCTCTGGGAAAAGTCCGAGGCGCGCGCCGATGAGGTCGAGCCCGGCCTGCAGGACGAGATCCGTGGCGAGCTCGAATTTCTGGGCCGCCATTGGCCGAAGGACCTGCCGGATGGCGTCATCCATGCCGATCTCTTCCCGGACAACGTCTTCTTCCTCGGCGACGAGCTTTCCGGCCTGATCGACTTCTATTTCGCCTGCAACGATCAGCTCGCCTACGACGTCTCGATCTGCCTCAACGCCTGGTGCTTCGAGAAGGATGGCGCCTACAACATCACCAAGGGCATGGCGCTGCTGGAGGGCTATCAGAGTGTGCGGCCGCTGAGCGACGCCGAAATCGCCGCTTTGCCGACGCTTGCGCGCGGCTCGGCGCTGCGCTTCTTCCTGACCCGCCTCTACGACTGGCTGACGACGCCGGCCGGCGCCATGGTCACCAAGAAGGACCCGCTCGAATATCTGCGCAAGCTGCGCTTCCACCGCCAGATCGCCTCCAGCGCCGAATACGGGCTGAAGGCATGAAACAGGTCGATATCTTCACCGACGGCGCTTGCTCCGGCAATCCCGGCCCGGGCGGCTGGGGTGCGGTGCTGCGCTATGGCGAGACGGAAAAGGAACTGTTCGGCGGCGAAGCCGAAACGACCAACAACCGCATGGAGCTGATGGCGGCGATCTCGTCGCTCAACGCCCTGAAGAGCCCCTGCGAGGTCAACCTCTATACCGATTCCAAATATGTGATGGACGGCATCTCCAAGTGGATTTTCGGCTGGAAGAAAAACGGCTGGAAAACCGCCGACAAGAAGCCGGTGAAAAACGCCGAACTCTGGCAGGCGCTCGAAGAAGCCCGCAACCGCCATCAGGTGACCCTGCACTGGGTCAAGGGCCATGCCGGGCATCCGGAGAACGAGCGCGCCGATGAGCTGGCGCGCAAGGGGATGGAGCCGTTTAAGCGGAAGTAGGGGGTGGGTTGGGGTGTGATGTTTGGGTGTTCGCTTTCGCCTTCTTTTCGGACAATTCGGCTGGCCGCGACATATCCGAAAAGCGGACGTTTCTCGATGTGCTGAAGAACGGTAGAAGGCTTTAAATGTTTCGGTAACCCACACCTATCTTACTCGCGTTTCAAGCGCTCCCATTCGTCGATCAGTGATCGGTACCTTTCACGAAACACCGTCTCTTCATCGCCCTGCAACGGTGTGGTTTGCGGGGAAAAGAAGGTCTTGCGAAGTGGGTCGATGATACGCATGTCATCCGCTTCAAGTTTTATGAGCGCATTTTGCATCACCCACAGGCCCAATCGTCCACCCTCCTCGGAGAGGGCAGGTTCCTCGCTAAAGTAAGGATACACAACACGGGTGTATTCGCCCCTGACTCGTGCGTGTAGGGCACCTCGTATTCGGATTGTGCCGCCAAAATCTTCAATTCGTAGGCTGCCGTGCACGCTTTGGGGGATGATCTCAATCGGCTCGTTTGACCAACGCAACTTTGCACTGAGCAGTTCGAGAACACCGTCTTTCAGTAGCGGGTACAGTCGCTTGAAGCTTCTGTTTGACTTTATGCGGTCATCGGTTAGCCGTGCTAGATCACCATCACCGGAGATGTGCTTCTTCACATCTGACCAAAAAGGCACATGGAAATCTCCACGTTGACTTCGGTTGCCGCCGGCGTCCTTCTTGCGATCAAGATGAATATCCTTTTTCAAAATTGATCGCCGTAGCGGGGGTGGTGCATAGAACAACTGCAGCACTTTTCGGAGAGGAACATCCAGAACAGACATGTGGCCCACATTTCCTAGATTGAGCCGTAAGTATCACTTCATTATTTCTGTCGATACAAGAGGGTGACTCAGTTCGTTAAATCATAATCTAGTGGAAACACAGAAATTCTGTTCAGAACTTTCTTCTTGACGCTTCTTATGGTGGTCGAGCGCGCAAGCATAGTTTTCTCGAGAGAGTACGAGGGTGCAAACCTCTAGCAAATTCGCGGAGCACTGGCCCAGTATATTAGGAAGTCGTTTCGGACTACGGGAAGGTAATGATTGCTTTCGCAAACGCCTGCAACATGGCTTCCCGGTCAGCTTGAAACATCAGTATTGCGATTGCAGTGAAGTCGTCAGGATGAATGTTAGCAGTAATATTTCTTGCTTGGTTAGCTGTCCCAATGTTGCTGGACAATACAAGCTGATACCGGCCGTCAGAATCTGAAAGCCATATGGTGGCATTCAGATTAGCCGAATCCCGAATCCCTTTCGAAGACCAATGAGCGGTTGAGTTCTCAAGTTCCATCTTTGCCCTCAGTTTAATACCAGTTCTTCAAGGCTTCGGATGAGAACTTCGCTCAAGCGCTCGTTGGGGGCAAGGTGCAGTCTGGCAACGTTAAGTGTGATAGCTGGCACCTGTTGGAGTTAGTGCATCAGATCATCGAGGCGTCGGCCATAGACCAAAAGCCACCGTGCCTCCGAAAAAGCCCAAACATCACCACCCCACCTTGCCCCATCCCCCTTTCCCTCTATGCTGCCCCCAACATCCAGGGAGGCTGTATCCATGATCCTGCATTGCGTTTTCCTGCGGCTGAAATCCGCCACGACACAGGATGAGAAGAAGGCGCTTTTCGAATCCGTGGCCGCGTTGCAGCAGGTCATTCCCGGCATCGTCGATATCAAATACGGGCCGAATGTCTCGCCGGAGGGGCTGCATGGCGGCTTTGTCGATGGGTTTGCGGTGACGTTTGAAAGTGTCGAGGCGCGGGATGCCTATCTGGTGCATCCGGAGCATGTCGCCGTTGGCGAGCGCATCGTCTCGTCGACCGATGGCGGGCTTGCCGGGCTGCTGGTCTTCGATCTCAATCTTTAAATAAAAAAAGGCCGCAGGCGGGTGCCTGCGGCCATATCTCTGCCCGGCCCTCTCAGCTCGATTTCGCCATCGCGGCGGCGAGCTGATCAACGTTATAACGGAACATTTTTTCATATGTCGGAGCCGGGCCATTGGCCTTGGAGAGGGCTTCGACATAGAGCTCGCCGCCGGGCGCGGCGCCGGTGGCCTTGGCGACTTGGCTGACCAGGCGCGGATCGTTGGAGTTTTCGAAGAAATAGGTCTTCACATGCTCGGTTTTGATCTGCTCGATCAACTGGGCGACCTTGGCGGCCGAGGCTTCTGTTTCCGTCGAAAAGCCGAGCGGGGCGAGGAAGCTGACCTTATATTCGCGGCCGAAATAGCCGAAAGCGTCGTGGCTGGTCAGCACCTTGCGGCGGTCGTCCGCGATCTTGTCGAACTTGCCGTGGGCATAGGCGTCAAGCTCGGTCAGCACCTTGGTGTAGCGCTCGGCATTGGCCTTGAAGTCGGCGGCGTCGGCCGGATCGGCGGCGGATAGCGCCTTTTCGATATTGGCGACCCAGATCTTCACGTTGACCGGGCTGTTCCACACATGCGGATCGGTGACCGTCTTGCCGTCGTCGACCATGGTGCGGGTGTCGATGCCTTCGGAGGCGACGACCGGCGTGCCCTTGTAGCCCGAGGCGCTGATCAGCCGGTCCATCCAGCCTTCCAGGCCCTCGCCGCTGACGAAGGTGACCTTCGCGGCGTTCAGCTTCTTGGCGTCGGCCGGCGAGGGCTCGAATTCGTGGGGGTCGCCGTTCGGGCCGACGAGGCTCGACACCTTCACATGGTCGCCGCCGACCTGCTTGACGACGTCGGCAAGCACGGTGAAGGAAGCGACGACGTTCAGCGTCTCTGCGGATGCCGGGGCCGCAACACCGAAGGCGACGAAGGCCGCCGCCGCAGTGGAGAGAAGCAGTCTGTGTTTGCTCATGAATGTCTCCTTGATGAAGATTAGCCCCTGAGATGGGGACGGGGGATGAACCGGCGGGCGATGCCCGAGGGTGCGAAGAGAATGGAAAAGCCGTAGATGATGCTCGCCGTGATGATGATCGTCGGGCCGGAGGCGAATTCGAGATGGTAGGAGGCGATGAGGCCGATATAGCCCGAAGCTGCCGCCGTTACCGTCGCGATCGCCATCATCGCCGGCAGGCTGCGTGACCAGAGCTGCGCAATCGCCGCCGGCAACATCATCAACCCCACGGCCATCAGCGTGCCGAGCGCCTGGAAGCTGGCGACGAGATTGAGCACGACGAGCAGCAGGAAGAGGAAATGATAGACCGGCCCGCGCCCGCCGACGGCGCGCAGGAACCCGGGATCGAAGCACTCCATCACCAGTGGCCGGTAGATGACCGCGAGCATCAGCAGCGTCACCGTGGTGATCGCGCCGATCTGGTAGAGGGCAGGGGCGTCGATGGCGAGGATCGTGCCGAACAGCACATGCAGCAGATCGATATTGGAGCCGCGCAGCGAGACGATCAGCACGCCGAGCGCCAGCGAGGTCAGGTAGAAGCTGGCGAAGCTCGCATCCTCCTGCAGCACTGTCATGCGGCTGACGAGCCCGGAAAGCAGCGCCACCGAGAGCCCCGCCACCAGCCCGCCAAGCCCCATGGCCGTCAGCGACAGCGAGCCGGCAATCAGATAACCGATCGCCGCCCCCGGCAGCACGGCATGGCTCATGGCGTCGCCCATCAGGCTCATGCGCCGCAGCATCAGGAAGACACCGATCGGGCCAGAGCCAAGGCCAAGGCAAAGACAGGCGATGAGCGCGCGCCGCATGAAGCCGTAATCGACAAAAGGCGCGAGGAAGATATCATAGGCCGTCATTCGGCCGGCTCCCGCTTCGCCAGTTGATGGCTGGCATGATCCGGCTCGGGTGAGCAGTGTTCGGCATTCTCGTCCCAGCTTTCGGCCATGGCTCGCGCTTTGATGAGGTTGGCGGGGCTCATCACATCCTGTGTCCGGCCCCAGCCGACCAGCTCGCGCGCAATCAGCAGCGTCTCGGGGAAATGCGCCCGCACCTGATCGAAGTCATGCAGCACGGCGATTACGGTACGTCCGTCGCCATGCCATCGCAGCACGATATCGAGCAGATCGCGCGTCGTGCGCTGGTCGATGGCGGTAAAGGGTTCATCGAGCAGGATGACGCGGGCGTCCTGCAGCAGCAGCCGGGCAAACAGCACACGCTGGAACTGCCCGGCCGAGAGCGAGCCGATATGCCGGCGCTCGAAGCCGGAAAGGCCAACGGCCGCCAACGCATCGCGCGCCCGCTCGGCATCCTCGCGCGAAAAACGGCCGAAGGCGCCGGAATTCTTCCAGGCACCGAGCATGATCGTATCGGCAACCGAGATCGGAAAGCGGCGGTTGATATCGGCCGCCTGCGGCAAATAGCCGAAATCGTTGCGCGTCAGCTGGCCGCGATCGATCGAGCCCTCGGCGACCCGGAGTTCGCCGATGATCGCCTTCAGAAGCGTCGACTTGCCCGCTCCGTTCGGCCCGGCAATCGCCGTCAGGCTGCCGGCCTGGAACGCGCCGGAGACATGATGCACGGCCGGATGGCGCTCATAGGTGACAGTGAGGTTGTCGAGGCGGATCAGAGCGCTCATGCCAAGGCCACCGCCCAGCCGATGGCCGCCCAGAGCACCGCAATGCCGACCGCGACAAAAATCAGACGCGTCAACACGGAACGCCCGATCAGGGAGGCGGCGAAGGGATCATTGCTGAAGGGCATGCGTGTTCTCTTAATGTAATAACGTTACGTGTAGTAGCCGAGGGAATGCGGCGAAAAAGAGGCGGGGTGTGGATTGAGTGTTTGACAGGATCAAAAGTTAGGGGGTGCTGCAAGGCCGGCGTGTCGAATGGTCGCCACCTCTGCGCATTCGCCCCGACCCTCATGGTGAGGTGCACTGCGGCCGCAGCGAAGGAAAGGCAGCGGGGCCTCGAACCACGAGGGTTGGCCCCGTGGTTCGCTACTTTATCTAGATCTCAAAGCTGCTCGATCATCGCAGCTGCCGCCGAAACCGTGGCCTGGCCGGGGCTTTCCTCGATGTTGAGCGTCTTCACCACGCCGTCTTCCACCAGCATGGAATAGCGCTTGGAGCGAACCCCGAGGCCGCCGGCGGAGAGGTCGATGTCGAGGCCGACGGCCTTGGCAAACGAGCCGTCCCAGTCGGCGAGGAAGTGGATCTTGCCGAGACCACCGGAGGATTGCGCCCAGGCGCCCATGACATGCCAGTCATTGACGGAGATCACGGCGATGTCGTCGACACCCTTGGCGAGGATGGCGTCGCGGTTTTCCAGGTAGCCCGGCAGGTGGTTCAGCGAGCAGGTGGGCGTGAAGGCGCCGGGAACGGCGAACAGCACGACGCGCTTGCCGGCGAAAAGCTGCTCGGTGGTGATCTCCACCGGGCCGTCAGCGGTCTTTTCCTTGAAGGTGGCGGCAGGCAGCTTGTCGCCGATAGCGATGGTCATGGCTCTCTCCTTGGGTCGCGATTGAGGGCGGCTGGGCCGTTCCCTTGTGTGAAAAGGATTGGGCGGAACTATAGATCCGGCCTATTCGAACGCAAGCGTGGTTTCCATGGCACGCTCGCCGTCGATGACGAGAATGCCCCAGCTCTTGCCCTTGATGTCGTAATTTTTCGGCAGCTTGCCGATGGCGATATCGGTGGCAAAGGTCTTGCCGTCGCGCTTGCCGGTTACCTGTTTGAAAAACACGTAACCGACTGGTCCGGTCACATAGATCAGTGGCGCCTCTCCGGTGGCCTCCGGCAGCGTCAGGCGCAGCGACAGCGTCTTCGCATCGGCCGAAAGACTATGGCTTTCGACGACAAAGTCCGGGGCGGGGGGTTGCGGCAGCGCCGCGTCGGCGGCGTCGAGCAAGGCCTGTTCATGTGGGGCTGACTGAGCGGCGGCCGACAGCGGTAGCGAAAGCGCGGCCTGGAATGGAATGCAGATATCCTTGCAGAGGCCGATGAAGGCCGTAAGCTCAAGCTTCGCCGGTTGTTTGCCCTCGACACGGAAATCCAGCGGCAATGTCACCGGCGCGTCATAGCCGACCTCCTGGATCGCGCCGACGGTGATCGGCTTGGGCACGGGAAACCCCATCTTCGTAAGCGTCACGCCACTGTCCGGTACCGGACTGACCTGCGGTGGAATTCCACTCTCGCCGGGCTCGCGCCAGTAGGTGATCCAGCCGGGCGCCGGCTCGATCTGCAACGCAGCGCGGATATGACCTTGGGCGTCCGGTGCCAGCGCTACTAGCCGCATACGGCCGCCCTGATTATCCGCCCAATCACTCATGGCCGCATGGACCGGGGAAGAGGCCAGCATTACCGCCGCGAGCACGCCCGTCGGCATTCTCAACAGGCCAGCGAAAGAGAGTTTTTCCAACATGGAGCAAGGGTTTACCGGATGGTGTCTTGCTGTGCCAGAACTGCCGGAAAAAGAAATGATCATTTTCAGTTGATTGATTTATGACATTGCCCCATCTTTCTTCTCCGGGGCGCAGTTACGGACTGCAGTCAGGAGGCACGATGTCCCTATCGACGTTGAAGAATAGACGCGAAAGAGGTTTGCTCGACGGCCAGTTCCTGATTGCCATGCCCGGCATGGAAGACCGGAATTTCAACCGTACGGTGATCTATATCTGTGCTCATTCCGATGCCGGCGCCATGGGTTTCGTCATCAACCGCGCACAGAACCTGACCTTTACCGATGTGCTGCTGCACCTGGATATGATCAAGGACGACGATGCCATCGTCCTGCCACCGGTCGCGCGGGATTTCCCGATCCAGACCGGCGGGCCGGTCGAAAGCGGCCGGGGCTTCGTCCTGCATTCCGACGACTATCTGAGCGACGGCAGCATCCCTGTCAGTGACGACATCAGCCTGACGGCGACGCTGGATATCGTGCGCGCCATTTCCAGGGGAAGCGGGCCAAAGCGGGCCACCATGCTGCTCGGCTATGCCGGCTGGGGCGCTGGTCAGCTAGAGGCGGAGATCGGCAGCAATGGTTGGCTGAACTGCCCAGCCAATGAAGAGCTGATTTTCGACCGCAGCCTTGACGACAAATATGAGCGTGCTCTGGCTCTGATGGGCATCAACGCCGCCATGCTGTCGCCGCATGCGGGGCACGCGTAATCTATCCGCGCGGAACGAAACACTGCCCGTGACGTTTCCTTCTGACAGCACCGGCAACCCGCCGGCGCCGAATGAGGAGGTACTCG
The DNA here is from genome assembly GCF_058803745.1 of Rhizobium sp. GW821-FHT14E12. Taxonomy (NCBI): domain Bacteria; kingdom Pseudomonadati; phylum Pseudomonadota; class Alphaproteobacteria; order Hyphomicrobiales; family Rhizobiaceae; genus Rhizobium; species Rhizobium sp. GW821-FHT14E12. Next base: position 98,846 of record NZ_JBXAPH010000011.1, on the reverse strand, counting down.
ACATGGGTAGCATGAGCGACAAGATTTCCGGCAAGGTCAACGAAGTCGCCGGCAAGGCCAAGCAGGCCGTCGGCAAGGCTACGGATAACAAGCGGATGCGCGCCGAAGGGGCAGCCCAGGAAACCAAGGGCAAGGTGCAGTCGACCGTTGGCAAGGCTAAGGATAAGGTCAAGGGCGCGGTTGACCGGATGTGATTTCGCTGGCGATTAAGCATTAGCTTATGAATCGCCGCGCTATTTGTTAGACTGCTGCATATGCGGCAAAGCAAAGAGCCTGTCACGACGTTGCGGCAGGCTCTTTTATGTCCGTCATGGCTTAATTGCGGGGATTTTCCATGCGGCTATTTGCTTGTGACCATTGCGGCCAGCCGGTGCATTTCGATAACAGGCAGTGCATACGCTGCGGCCATCAGCTCGGTTTTGTCCCGGAGCTTCTTGCGATCTACGCGCTCGAGGCCGGCGATGGACAGAACTGGCGCGTGGTCGCCGCGCCGGACCGCACCGTGCGTTTCTGTGCTAATGCCGAGCTTGATATTTGCAACTGGCTGGTGGATGCGGCGGATCCGGAACCTTTCTGCCTGGCCTGCCGGCATAACCGTTTGGTACCGAACACCGATACGCAACAGGGCGTGGACCGTTGGCGGCGGATCGGCCAGGCGGAGCGGCATCTGTTCTATTCGTTGTTGCGCTGGAACCTGCCGCATCCCGATCGTAAGCAGGATCCGCGGGGCGGGCTGGTCTTCGACTTCCTTGAGGATAAGGTGCAGGCTGGCTATGTCGTGCCGGCCAGGACCGGCCATGAGGAAGGGCTGATTGCCATCCGCGCCGCCGAGGCCGACGATGTGACGCGCGAACAGGCGCGCGCCTCGATGAACGAGCCTTACCGCACGCTGCTCGGCCATTTCCGCCACGAGACCGGCCATTTCATCTGGAACAAGCTGATCCGCGACCGCAACCAGTTCGATACCTTCCGCGCTGTCTTCGGCGACGAGCGGGCGGATTACGGCGTGGCCCTGCAGCAGCATTACGACAACGGCCCACCACCGAACTGGCAGGACAATTTCATCAGCGCCTATGCCAGCGCCCACCCCTGGGAAGATTTCGCCGAATGTTTCGCGCACTATCTCCACATCGTCGATACGCTGGAGACCGCCCGCTCCTTCGGCCTGGCAGTTGATCCCTTCGGCTATCACGAGATGGCGGCCGAGGTAGATTTCAACCCCTATAGGGCCGAAAGCGCCGCACAGCTGGTCAGCGCCTGGATCCCCTTAAGCGTCGCCATCAACGCCATCCAGCGCAGCATGGGCCAGCCGGACGCCTACCCCTTCATCCTGTCGCCGCCAGTGGTGGCGAAGCTGGAATATATTCGGCAAGTGATTGGCGGGGCGTAATTTTCACCCTCCCCTTGAGGGAGAGGTGAACAATAGATCAAGCCCGCTTCGTCAGCGGAAAGCGTTCCTTGAGCAACCGCAACACCGAGTCCGTGCCCATCGGCGGTCCGAAGATGAAGCTCTGGCCGTAGGCGCAGCCCATCTTGGCGAGTTCGAGCGCATCCTCTTCCGATTCGATGCCTTCGGCGACGACGCCCATGTTGAGTTCGCGCGCCATGGAGATGACGGAGCGTAGAAGTATGGCCTTCTTGTCGCTTTCGTCGCAGACCATCGTCTTGTCGAGCTTGATCGTGTCGAAGGGGAAGCGGGTGAGGTAGGAGAGGGAGGAATAGCCGGTGCCGAAATCGTCGAGCGCCAGGCCGATGCCGGCGTCCCGCAGCTTGCCGAGCACGAGGCGGGCCTGTTCCGGGTTTTCCATCACCTGCGATTCCGTCAATTCGAGCTTGATGCGGTGCGGCTCGCAATGGGTCTTGGCGAGCAGGGCACGGATATCGTCGTAGAGCTCGTTGTTGAGGAGCTGCACGCTGGACAGATTGATGGAGACGAAGAGCGGCAGGTCGCCCGTCTGGCGCTGCCAGGCCATCAGGTCGTTTGTCGCTTGCTCCAGCGCAAACATGCCGAGCGGGCCGATAATATCGGAGGCTTCGGCGATCGGGATGAATTCGGACGGCGGAATATTGCCGCGCTTTGGATGTTCCCAACGCATCAGTGCTTCGAAACCTGCGACCTCGGCGTCTTCCAGTCGAACAATCGGCTGATAGACCAGCGACAGTTCCTTGCGCTCGACGGCGCGGCGCAGGTCCGTTTCAAGCTGCAGGCGGTCGGTGCCGAAGCTGCGGAAGGCGGGCTGGAAGGGCTCGACGCGATTGCCGCCGGCGCGCTTGGCGCGGTACATGGCAAGCTCCGCGTCGCTCAACAGGCCGGAGGCGTTTTCCTGCTGGTCGACCCAGGATGTCAGGCCGATCGATGCCGTCAGAATGATCTCGCGATTGGCGAAATTGATCGGCACCATGATTGCCTTGCTGATCGCATCGGCGAAATCGGCAACCTTGGCCGGATCGCGCTCGGACACCAGAATCAGGCCGAACTGGTCGCCGGAGAGCCGCGCCAGCGTATCCTGCGGCTTCATCAGGCGGCGCAGGCGCCGGGTCAGCGCAATCAGGATATTGTCGCCCGCCGCAACGCCGAGCGTATCGTTGACCAGCTTATAGCGGTCGATGTCGATCACCATCACCGTCGGGCGAAGCTGATTGCCTTCCGGCGCCAAAGTGAGAACGGCCTGCAGGCGGTCGAGGAAGACCTGGCGGTTCGGCAAGCCTGTCAGATTGTCGTGCAGCGCATCGTGCAGCAGCCGCTCGATCGAATTCTTCTGCTCGGTGACATCAACGATGGTGCCGACGCAGCGGATGATCTCGCCATTCGAGCCGAGCACCGGCCGGGCGCGAATCGACAGCCAATGGAAATGCCCGTCTTCGGCGCGAATGCGGAATTCATGGTTCAGCCGGCCGCGGCGGTGTTCGAGAAGCACGTCGAGCGTCGCACGGAAACGGTCGCGATCGTCGGGATGCAGCCTTGGAAGCCAGTTGCGCGCCGCGCCATGCATGGTGCCGGGCGACAGGCCGAGCTTCGTCGAAATATCCGGGGTCGTCACGACGCGGTCGCGCGCCACGTCCCAGTCCCAGACGGTGTCGCCGGAGCCGGTCAGCGCAAGTGATTGTCGCTCGAGATCGGAGAACAGGCCCTGCTGGAAGGCGCCGCCGGCAAAGGCATGCTGCATCACCGTGAAGCCAATCAGGAGCACGATGAGCACTAGGCCGCCGCCGAGCGCCGGCTGGATGATGTCGTTGTCGAGCTTGCCGGTGATCGTCATCCAGCCGCCGAACAGCCAGACCAGGATCAGAGCCCAGGCGGGCACCAACAGAATGGCGCGGTCGTAACGGCTGAAGCCGAGATAGATGATCAGCAGCAGGCCCGCCGTCGCTGTCAGCGCCAGCGACAGGCGCGCAATGCCCGACGCGATCGACGGATCGTAGATCGCCACACCGAAGAGCAAGGCGAGACCGAGAATCCAGGCGAGCGTCACGTAGCCGAGATGGGCATGCCAGCGATTGAGGTTCAGATAGGTGAACAGGAAGATCACCAGGCTCGACGCGAGCGCCACCTCCGCACAGGCGCGCCATATTCGCTGATCGCTGGAGGTAATGCTGATGAGCTTGCCGAGGAAGCCGAAGTCGACGCAGATATAGCCGAGCACCGCCCAGGCGAGTGCGGCCGTCGCCGGCAGCATCGAGGTGCCCTTGACGACGAAGAGAATGGTCAGGAACACCGCCAGCAGGCCGGCAATGCCGAGCACGATGCCGCGATAGAGTGTGAAAGCGTTGACCGTATCCTTGTAGGCGTTCGGCTCCCAGAGATAGAGCTGCGGCAGGTTCGGCGAGGAAAGCTCGGCGACGAAGGTGACGACAGCGCCCGGGTTTAGCGTGATGCGGAAGACATCGGCCTCGTCGCTCGGCTGCCGGTCCAGCGCAAAGCCTTCGCTCGGGGTGATCGCGACGATACGCTGCGAGCCGAGGTCCGGCCAGAACATCTTCGAATTCACCAGGCGGAAGTGGGGGGCGACGATGACACGCTCAAGCTGCTCTTCCGAGACATTGGCGAGCGCGAAGACGGCCCAGTCGCCCTGATGATTGGGCGAGGAGGAACGTACCTCGATTCGGCGACGAATACCGTCGGCGCCGGCGGCGGTGGAGACCTGAAAGGCCTCGCCCTGGTTGGTGTAGATCTCCGTCGTCGCGGTGAGATCCAGCGCGGTGTCGTCGCGCGAAATCTTCACAGGCTCGGCTGCCTGCGCCATGCCGGCCAGGAAAAACAGAATAGTAGCCGCAAGGGCCGCGAGGATCGCGGACGGCCATTTCGTCACCGGCAGGGATGGCTTGAGCGCGGTGGTCATCGCTTGTTGGAGTTTCCGTTCAAGTCGGTGTCGGACACCAACCGGGAAAACATCACGTGATCACGCCACTGACCGTTGATTTTAAGATAACCGCGCAAATGACCTTCCCGTTGGAAACCGGCCTTTTCTAAAAGCCGTATGCTACGCTCGTTATCCGGAATACAGGCTGCTTCAATACGGTGCAACTCAAGTCCGGAAAAGATATAGGGTATAACCAACCGAAGTGCGGCGAACATATGGCCCTGACCGGAATGCCGTTCGCCCATCCAATATCCGATCATGCAGCTTTGCGCGGCGCCCCGGCGAATATAGCCGATTGTGATGCCGCCAAGCAATGTATTGTTTTCCTTGAGGAAAACGAAAAGCGGAATGGCCTGGCCGGAGCTATATTCCTGTTTTCCCCGGATGACTCTGGCCCGATAAGCACCTTCCGTCAGCTCATCATGGCGCCAGGTCGGCTCCCAGGGCTCCAGAAAACGGCGGCTCTCGGCTCTCAGCCTGTGCCATTGGTTAAAATCGGAATAACGCGGCAGGCGCAGCACATAGGTCGCGTCTTCAAGTTCAACCGCGTCCGGATGACGTGACAGAAACCGAAAGACCGATTTTTGCATTCCGCCCAACACTCCCCCGAGAATTGATCCGATCGGCGCGCGAAGCGGGTTTTAGCCGCTTGCGCTTTTGGAGGCGGGGGTCGATGAAGACAGCGACGTGACGATGTCTTCCATCGGCGCCAGCTGCTCCAGCGGTCCGATTGCCGATAGCGTCGGCACAGTATCGAAGAACAGGCGGCCGGCAAGGTCCGTCAGGCGTTCGATGGTGATGCCCTGCAGCCGCTCCTGCATCTCCTGGTTCGGGATCGGGCGGCCATAGAGCATCATCTGCCGGGCAACCTGGCCGGCGCGTGCTGCCGGACTTTCCTGACCCATCAGCAACTGCGCGCGGATCTGGGCGCGGGCGCGCTCGATTTCCTGCTGCTCGATCTTGTGGGAGGCTTTGTGCAGTTCATCGACGATAACAGGCACCAGTTCCGGCAGGTTCTCGCCGCCGGTTGCGGCATGGATGCCGAAGATGCCGGTGTCGGAAAAGCCCCAATGGAAGGCATAGACGGAATAGCAGAGGCCGCGGAGCTCGCGCACTTCCTGGAACAGCCGCGAGGACATGCCGCCGCCAAGCACATTGGCGAGGATCTGCGAACAGTAGAAGTCGCGTGTGTGATAGGCTCGGCCCTCAAAGCCGAGCAGGATCTGCGCGTCCATCAGGTCGCGCGTCTCGCGGATGTTGCCGCCGATATAGCGGGCCGGCTCGATGACGGGCGGCGCCGACGGCTTGGTCGGCAGGCTGGAAAAGCGCTCTTCGACCTGGCGCACGAAGCTGTCGTGGTCCACGGCACCGGCGGCCACCACGAACATGCGGTCGGTCGTGTAGTTGCGGTCGAGATAGCCGCGAATCTGTGCGGGCGAGAAGGAGACGACGGTCTCCGGCGTGCCAAGGATGGCGCGTCCGAGCGTCTGGCCGCGATAGGCGACTTCGGAAAACTTGTCGAAGACCACGTCGTCGGGCGTGTCGTTGGCCGCGTTGATCTCCTGCAGGATGACCTGCTTTTCGCGGGCCAGTTCCTCTTCGTCGAAGGCGGACTCGGTCAGGATATCGGCAAGGATATCGACGGCGAGCGGCACGTCGTCCCGTAGCACGCGGGCGTAATAGGAGGTCGTTTCGGTAGAGGTGGCGGCGTTGACTTCGCCGCCGACATTCTCGATTTCCTCGGCGATCTGCCGCGCGGAGCGGCGGGCCGTGCCCTTGAACGCCATGTGTTCGAGCAGATGGGCGATGCCGTGCTCCGCCTCGGTTTCATTACGCGAACCCGATTTGATCCAAACGCCGAGCGCCACGCTTTCCAGATGTGGCATCGTTTGGGTCGCTACTGTCAACCCAGACGCAAGCCGGGTGCACTCCACTGTCATCGCCTGTCTTTCTGCGTTTGTCATTCCCCGGCCCGGGTATGCTTGCCGATGAAAGTTTCTACGGCTTTCAGCTCCGGATCGAGGACATCGAAACGCTCCTCCCTGTTCATCAGTCCAGCAAGCCACGTCGGAAGCGCCGGGTCAATACCACATGCCGATTTTACTGCGGCGGGGAATTTTGCCGGGTGCGCGGTTGCAAGCGTCACCATGGGACTCGTTGGTTTCTCATTCTTTTCCGCCACGAAGACGCCGATCGCTGTGTGCGGATCGATGAGATAGCCGGTGTCGCCGAGCGTTTTGCGGATCGTCGCGGCCACCTGCTTTTCGCTGGCGCGGCCGGCGCGGAAGTCTTTTTTGATCGCCTTCAGCGCGTCTTCGCCGATCGAGAAACCGTTCGATTGTTTCAGGCTTTCCATCGCGGCGCGCACCTTCGACGCATCACGGCCATATGCCTCGAACAGCAGACGTTCGAAATTGGAGGAGATCTGAATGTCCATCGAGGGCGCCGTGGTCGCCTTGACGGCGCGCATTTCGTAGCGACCGGTCTTCAGCATGCGGGCGAGGATGTCGTTCTCATTGGTGGCGATCACCAGCCGGTCGATCGGCAGGCCCATGCGCTTGGCGACGTAGCCGGCGAAAATATCGCCGAAATTACCGGTGGGAACGGTGAAGGAAATCTTCCGGTCCGGCCCGCCGAGCGCGACGGCGGTGGTGAAGTAATAGACCACCTGCGCCATGATGCGCGCCCAGTTGATCGAATTGACGCCGGATAGCCTGACACCGTCGCGGAAGGTCGTGTCGTTGAACATGGCTTTAACGAGGTTCTGGCAATCGTCGAAATTGCCGTTGATTGCGAGCGCATGCACATTGGCGGCCGTCGAGGTCGTCATTTGCCGCTGCTGCACCGGCGAGACCTTGCCGTTGGGGAAGAGGATGAAGATGTCCGTGCGATCGCGTCCGGCAAAGGCGTCGATCGCAGCGCCGCCCGTATCGCCCGAGGTCGCGCCGACGATGGTCGCCCTTTGCCCGCGCTTTTCCAGCGCATAGTCCATCAGCCGCGCGAGCAGCTGCATGGCGACATCCTTGAAGGCGAGCGTCGTGCCGTGGAACAGCTCCATGACGAAGCTGTTCGGCCCGGTCTGCACCAGCGGGGCCACGGCCGGGTGCCGGAAGGTGGCATAGGCTTCGTCGATCATGCCCCGGAAGATGTCATCGGGAATTTCGCCGTTGGTGAAGGGCGACAGCACCGCGAAGGCGACCTCCTGATAGCTCTTGCCGCGGAAGGCGCGAATCTCTTTCTTCGTCAGGGTCGGCCATTGCCGGGGGACATAGAGCCCGCCATCACGAGCAAGGCCGGCCAGAAGGGCGTCGCAGAAGCCAAGGGCAGGGGCTTCTCCCCGCGTTGAGATATAGTCCACGGTATAGAATTCCTTTGGTCGTAAAATTGCCTGAGTGATGGGTTGAGAGAGTAGAAGAACGAAGCGATGGCCGTCCGTCTTTTTGCGTCGGATCAGCCGCGTGGTTTTCGCGTTTGCGCAATGTCCGTCCGGTCGCTTCCGGCGGGCGGCGGCTTTCGCCAATCTGTCGACGTCGAAAAGTGAGCCAAAACGGTGTCTACCCAATCGATTTTTCGCTGCGTCGCTGGTATAGACCATCGCCAAGTGTCATAAAAGGCCCGTCGAACAGGCTGCAGGCCGATAATGTAAATTATATGCAGAGGGTGGAAATATAGTGTTTGGCAGGGTTTCGCGTCGTCTTTTCTCCGCTTCGCTTCTGGCATTGCTGGCTGGTTGCAGTTCTCTCGGTTTCGGCGGTGGCGGCGACAAGCAGCCCGCGACGGATGTGACGGTGGCCCCTGCGGCGGGAGCCGTCGGCTCTGCTCAGCCGGTTACCGGCGGTCAGGCCTATATTGCCGGCAAATGCCCGCAAGTGGTGATCCGCGACGAGGCATCCACCTATCGCACCTACGCCAAGGGCGCCAAGGACGATCCGAACCAGTTGACCTATCAGGCATCGCTCGCCCAGGCGACGCGCCAGTGCACGAGCGACGGCACCAGCCTCGGCATCAACATCGCCGCGCAGGGGCGCCTTGTCGCCGGCCCGATGGGTAGTTCCGGCACGGTCACCCTGCCGGTGCATGTCGCCGTCATGGACAACAACACGGCGCTCTACGACAAGACCATCAACTTCGTCGCTGAAATCCCGCCGGACGAGACAACCACGCAGTTTCTCTTCACCGCGAACGACATCAAGGTGGCCGGCGGTTCCGGCGGCTTCACCATTGTCCAGCTCAGCTTCGATCAAGGTCCGCAGAAGCCTGCAAAGGCCGAGAAGCCGGCTCGCAGGAAGCACGCAGCGACAAACTGAGGTATAGGCCGCAGGCAATAGGTTGAAACTATTGCCTGCGGCCTCCTACAAAACGCCTTCCCATTCCGCCAAAGCCATCACGACGCCCGGAAGGTCGACCATCCGGGCGATGACCGTTTCCGCGCCCGCATCCGTCAGCTTGTCGGCATGCGACGGGTAGGTGTGCGAGGCGCCGGTGAAGCCGATGACGCGCATGCCGGCGGCCCGTGCCGCCTGGACGCCGTGAACGGAATCTTCGACCACGATGGTGTTGGCCGGCGAGACGTTCATCTGCTTGGCGCCGTGCAGGAAGATATCCGGCTTCGGCTTGACGCGGTCGGCGCCGAGATCCTTGGCGGAATAGATATGCGGCGCGAACAGCTCCTTGTAGCCCACCTTGGTGAGCATCATGTCGAGGCGCGCGGAGCTGGAATTCGAGCAGATGCAACGCGGCATCGGCAGACGCGACAGGGCAAGGGGTACGCCTGGGATGGCCTTGACGTCGCTGGCGAGCCTGAGGTCGAGCAGCTTCTCGGACTTGTCGAGGAGCGATGCGGAGAGCGGGATGCTCGCCTCGCGCTCGACCTGGAACAGAATGTTCTGCCAGGTCATGCCGGCAAAGCGCTCGCCCATTTCCTCGGTGCTGATCGGATAGCCGGCATCCGTCAGCAGCTTGGATTCGACCTCCGCCGCGATGATTTCCGAATCGACCAGAACGCCGTCGCAGTCGAAGATGATGAGGTCGAAGCCATTGCTCATGAGGATATTCTGCCTTTGAAGAGGGCGCTGGATGGGGCATCGCCTTGTCCGAAAACCCTCTCACGGCCTTCGGGGCATGCTCTGAAATGGGATCGTGCGGCTTTACACGATGCGCCGGCAAAGCTCAACCGTTCGGCGGGCATGGCTGGGCTGCGCTGGCGGAAAGGGTCCTTGGGCGCTCGACAATCGGCAATCCCGCCTTTAAGGATCAGCCATGGCCAAAGAGCGCGACGACACGATTGCCAGCCGTATCAGCCGGGTGCTTGCCGACCGCATCATCCGCGGCGAGATCGCGCCCGATGCGCGGCTGCGGCAGGATCACATTGCCGAGGAGTTCGGCGCCAGCCATGTGCCGGTGCGTGAGGCCTTCCGGCGGCTGGAAGCGCAGGGGCTGGCGATCAGCGAGCCCCGCCGCGGCGTTCGCGTCGCCTCCTTCGATCTCAAGGAAGTGCGTGAAGTCGCCGAAATGCGGGCGGCGCTCGAAAGCCTGGCGCTGAAGCACGCGGCGCAGCACCTGACGCCGGCCATTCTCGATGCCGCCGAGGAGGCGACGCGGGAAGGGGACGCCGCTGCCGATGTCTGGGCCTGGGAAGAGGCGAACCGCCGTTTCCACCGCCTGATCCTTGCCCCCTGCGGCATGGCGCGATTGCTCGCCTCGATCGACGACCTGCATGCCGCCAGCGCCCGTTTCCTCTTTTCCGCCTGGCAATCGGGCTGGGAAAAGCGCACCGACCACGACCATCGCGCCATCCTTTCCGCCCTGCGCCAGGGGCGGGTGGAGGAAGCTGCGTCCATCCTGCAGAAGCATGTGCAGTGGATTGGCCGGGCGCCGGTGCGAACCCCTTCCGGGGTGACGCGCGAAGCATTTGCGATTGTCGGATAGCTCCGCGCATAAATTATAGATAATTTCAGCAATGGCCTCTCGCCTGTCCTCGCAGCGGAAAGGAGGATTACGCGCGTCTGCCTCTTGCCTCCTTTCTCAATCTCCTTCATAAAAATAGATGAGACTCACAAATTATCTATAATTTAAAAAGGAGAGCTATATGTCCCTGTTGCATCATCATGAAGAGGCCACCTTTGATCCGTTGCGCCTCGGCGGGCGGTCGCTGGTCGTCAAGGCGATGTTCGTTCTCGCGGGCACGCTGGTGCTGACGCTCGCCTCGTGGATCTCGGTGCCGATGGTGCCGGTGCCGATCACCATGCAGACTTTTGCCGTCACGATGATCGGCGCGCTTTATGGCTGGCGTCTTGGCACGCTCACCATTCTTGCCTGGCTGGGCGAAGCGATGATCGGTTTCCCGGTTCTGGCTGGCGGCGCTGGCGGCATTGCGCCCTTCATGGGGCCGACGGCCGGCTATCTCGTCTCCTTCCCGATCATGGGCGTGTTGGTCGGCTGGCTGGCCGAGCGTGGCTGGAGCGGCGATCGCGTCGTGCGCAGCTTCGGAGCGCATCTTGCCGGCAACGCCCTTGGCCTGGCGATCGGTGGCGCCTGGCTTGCCATGTTGATCGGGGCGGAAAAGGGCTGGCTCTTCGGTGTTGCCCCCTTCATCCTCGGCGCTGTCCTGAAGTCGGCGCTTGCTGCCGCCGTGCTCAAGGGCGTGAAGATCTATGGCGGCAAGGCGCGCCTGAATTGACCATCCGGCTTCGTGCCCACCATCTGCTCTGCATGCTGACTTTCGTCGGTGAAGGCTACACGTCGGCCTTCACCGCCAATTATCGCCGCATAGCCGAGCGTCTGACAGCCGGAGAGGAGATCAAGCTCGTCTCCGGCCCCGACGACATCTGCGCGCCGCTTCTCGACGAGAAGGAGCCGCATTGTTTCAAGGATTCCGTGATCGAACGCGACGCTGCTGCCCTGGCGGATGTGGTCGCGCTGCTGGGCGAGGAACTCAAGCCCGGCTCGGTCATCATTCCCGATGCCAGCCTTCTCGCCAAGCTGCGCCGGAATTTCGCCAGCGGAGATATTCGCCATGCCTGTCTCGGCTGCGAATGGACGGGGCTTTGCAGCCGTATCGCCACGGACAATTTCAAGGGCGTGCTGGTGGGCCAAACTACATGAAGCGATAAGCCCTACGGGCGTTTCTTTCTCAATCGCTGAAGAGGATTTCCGCGACCCTGTGCGCCCGGATGCGTGGGCCTGGAACACCCATGTGGTTGGTCAGGAGGATGATCGTGCGCTGGGTATCAAGAAAACGGATCATGTAGTTGTTATAGGCGACGCAGCTGCCACCATGCGCGGCGTGGCGAAAATCAGCGCCTCCGAGCGCGAGCAGCTGTTCGCGCTCGGTCGCGTTGCAGTAGGGAAAGACATTCGTGATCCAGCCGAAACCATAGCCAACCGATGTACCGTCGCTGGTTGCGCCAGAGGTAAAGGCTTGTTCCAACGCAGATTTCGGGACGGGGCGTTCGGTATTCAAAGCCTGATCCCAGAGAAACAGATCATCGAGCGTGGAGAAGAGACCACCGTCGCCTGCCGTCAGCAGCGGGTAGTCCCACCGCTGGAATTGACCCTCGTCTTTCCAATAACCATGCGCCAGCTTGTGACGCGTGGGACGGGACGCATCGTAGACGACGGTACGCTTCATGCCGAGCGGATCGAAAACCTTGGCTTGCAGGAACTCGGCGAAGGATTGACCGGAGGCAATCGCCACGATCATCGCCAGCAGCGTATAGCCCACGCCGCTATAGGCGTACTGCGTGCCGACGGGGAACTCCAGTCCTTCTAGGGCGATGGTTCGTTCGAGCACGGCCTCGTTGGTGACGCCGGTGACATCGCGGGTCCATTCGGGGATCCCTGCGTTGGAGCTGAAGAACTCCATATATCCCGGCAGCCCCGCCGTGTGATGCAGCAAATGGCGAACGGAAATGTCCGCGCTCCATGAGGGAAGTTGCGGGAAATAGGCTGGCAGGCGATCTTCGTAGCTTAGTCTTCCATCCTCAGCCAGCAGCATGATCGCCATGGCGGTAAACTGTTTGGAGATCGAGCCCAGATAAAACGACGTGTCCGTCGTAATCGGCCGTTGGGTTTCCAGATCGGCAAGGCCATAACACTTGCTGTAGCTGATCTCGCCATGATCGATAACGAGGAGTGCTGCGCCCGGATGCTGCGGCACGTCCATATCGGCAAAGACCGCATCAATCTTGCCGGCGAGCCTGTCCATCGATCTCTCCCTTCGAGCGAGGGGATGATACACTGGTGCTTTGCACCGTGGAACCCGAAGCCGGCCAAATGTCGGCTCTCAATCATTCACGATTTTGGTATGTTCACTCGCTAGTGCCGGGCGGATTGCCGCTAGTTTTAATCCGCGCTTTCCAGTTCCCTGGCGTTGCGCCCGGTCTCAAGCGGAAACAGCGCCAGGAAGCGGCGCTCGCCCTCCGAGGTAAACAGGATCGAGCGGCTGTCTTCCATTCGTCGTGCCCAGCCCTTGTCGAAGAAGCTGGATAGCAGCGCCTTGCCGAGGCTGCCGGCCAGATGGGCGCGCCGTTCGCTCCAGTCGAGGCAGGAGCGGCAGAGCGGACGGCGTGTCGAGCGTAGCCCAGTCACGTCTATGCCGATCGCGGCGAGATGCGTTTCGCCATGTTCCGTCAGCCTCAAGCTGTCATCGACTGCCGAGATCGCGCCGGCCGCAATCAGGCTGTCGAGCATGCGGACGCCGTAATCGCCGGCGAGGTGGTCGTAGCAGATGCGCGCCTTGCGTAGCGCCGGTTCCTTCGGGCCGGGGCGATGGCGCAGGTGCCCTCGCGTGGCGGCAAAGCCCATGATATTCTCAAGAAGCTTGCCGACGGTGTCGTCGGCCAGCGTGAAATAGCGGTGCCGGCCCTGCTTGCGCTGCGCCAGCAGCCCGCCGGCTTCGAGTTTCGACAGATGCGTGCTCGCTGTCTGCACCGTAATGCCGCCGGCCGCCGCGAGCTCCGTTGCCGTCAGCGCACGGCCGTCCATCAGCGCGGTCAGCATGTTCGCCCGCGCCGGATCGCCGATCAGCGCACCGATCTGCGCGATGTCAGGACCTTCCTTCATACTTCGATCGTAACCGAAGCATCGACGACAGGCAATGTGCGAAAACATCTCCGTCAGCAAAGGAGAAAATCATGATCACCTGTTTCATCCGCTACGAGATCGACCCGTTCAAGAAGGACGCCTTCGCCGAATATGCCAGGGCCTGGGGCCAGGTCATCCCGCGCAACGGCGTCGATCTCATCGGCTACTTCGCCCCGCAAGAGGGCTCGGCGACGACGGCTTATGGCGTCTACAACATCGAGAGCCTGGCCGCCTATGAAGCCTATCGCACGCGTCTCGCCGCCGACCCGCTCGGCCAGGCGAATTTCGATTTCGCCCGCCGCGAACGTCTTTTCGTCAGGGAAGACCGCATCTTCCTGAAAAACGTATCGCTGCCGCATGGTCCGAAGGTGACACCATGATCGCCGTCATTTTCGAAGTCGTACCCTATCCCGACGAACGCGATCATTATCTCGATCTTGCCGGCAAGTTGCGCGCCGAACTTGAGACGATCGACGGTTTCATCTCGATCGAACGCTTCGAGAGCCTCAGTTCGCGCGGCAAGATCCTGTCTCTGTCCTTCTGGCGCGACGAGGCGGCCGTGAAGGAGTGGCGCAATCGCGAGGCTCATCGCGCCGCGCAAAAGGCTGGGCGAGGGACGGTCTTCGCCGACTATCGCCTGCGGATCGCGCATGTGGTGCGTGACTACGGGATGAACGAACGGGACGAGGCGCCGGCCGACAGCCGGGAGGTGCATGATGGATCCGGGACGAGGGAGCCTGGTGACGACTGAAGACGGACTTATTTCCGGGAAATCGTGAAATGTGAGACCCGCTTTAGCCTTTGGTAACCAAGTTAGGTAACCATAACACTCAGTTAAGCGTAACGATTCAGTGTAACAGCGAGTATCACATGGCGTCAGTTTTCCCGCTTGCCGACCTTAGAACTTCCGCAACGCCGGGCTCTTGGGTCGACACGATCATCAAGGGCGATTGCGTGGCGGCTCTTGAAGCACTGCCCACGCATTCCGTCGATGTTATCTTCGCCGATCCGCCCTACAATCTCCAGCTTGGCGGCACATTGCACCGCCCCGACCAGTCGCTGGTCGACGCTGTCGATGACGAGTGGGATCAGTTCGCTTCCTTCGAAGCCTATGATGCCTTCACCCGCGCATGGCTGCTTGCCTGCCGCCGCGTACTGAAGCCGACCGGCACCATCTGGGTCATCGGCTCCTATCACAACATCTTCCGCGTCGGCGCGACGATGCAGGATCTGAACTTCTGGATCCTCAACGACATCGTCTGGCGCAAGACCAACCCGATGCCGAATTTCAAGGGCCGTCGTTTCCAGAACGCCCATGAGACGATGATCTGGGCGAGCCCCAGCGCCAAGGTAAAGGGCTACACCTTCAACTACGACGCCATGAAGGCCGCCAATGACGATGTGCAGATGCGCTCGGACTGGCTGTTCCCGATCTGCAATGGCGGCGAGCGTCTGAAGGGCGACGACGGCAAGAAGGTGCATCCGACACAGAAGCCGGAAGCCCTGCTGGCACGCGTCATCATGGCCTCGTCCAAGCCCGGCGACATCATTCTCGATCCCTTCTTCGGCTCCGGTACCACCGGTGCCGTCGCCAAGCGTCTCGGCCGCCACTTCGTCGGTATCGAACGCGAGCAGGACTATATCGATGCGGCCAGCGCCCGCATTGCCTCCGTCGAGCCGCTCGGCAAGGCGGAGCTGACGGTGATGACCGGCAAGAAGGCCGAGGCTCGCGTTGCCTTCAACGTGCTCGTCGAAAGCGGTCTGATCAAGCCCGGCCAGGTGCTGACGGATGCACGGCGCCGCCATAGCGCCATCGTTCGCGCCGACGGCACAGTCGCTGCCGGCGGCGAGGCCGGCTCCATTCATCGCCTTGGCGCGAAAGTCCAGGGCCTTGATGCATGCAACGGATGGACATTCTGGCACTTCGACGACGGGCAGTCCCTGCGCCCGATCGACGATCTCCGGGCGATCATCCGCAATGATATGGGGAAGGTGGGGTAATTTCACTCAACTGACGGCCGCGATCCCGCTGCAAAACCGCCCCACGGTTCCAGGGATCGCACGGCTACCCATCCCGCACACTCGCCTTTCTCTGTCTTGTACCTCCAGTTAGGGAGGAAGGCGAAACGCCCAGGGCCAAAACCCTGGGCGTCATCTTTTGGGCTTCGTGGCCTAGAATTCCTGATAATCCGTCACATCGACCCGGACGACATGGCCATCCTCGTCGAAGGTGATCGTCTCCTCCCCCTCGCGGATGAGCGGCTTGCCGGTCTTGCTGTTTGTCGCCCGTACGGACCAGACGGAACGGCCAGACAGCGGCGTCAGCGTTTCCACCAATGAATTGGAGGCTGTCTGATCGGGATAGGTGTCGAAATAGCCGCGGAAGGCCTCCATGATCGCTTCGCGGCCGGCAAGGCTGCCGACGCCGTTCGAGACATAGGTGGCGTTTTCCGCGAAGAAATTCTCGATCGTCTCGTAGTCGAGCCTGTTGATGGCGTCGTGAAACAGGGTGATGCGTTCTGCCGGGTCGAAAATCATGGGCTCAAACCTTAATGCCGTAGGCGGCGAGATCGCTGCGCAGCTTCTCGGCGCCGGTGAAATGAACTGCATGCCAGCCGGCTGCCTTCGCGCCTTCGACGTTGGCGATGGAATCGTCAATGAAGATGGTCGACGCAGGGTCGAGCCCGAAGCTCTTCACATGGGTTTCATAGATCGCGACATCCGGCTTGATCAGGCCGATATCGCCGGACACGGTGACGCCGCGTGGCTTGTTGAGGAAATCGAAGCGCGCCTGTGCCTCGCGAAACGTGTCGGAGGCGAAGTTGGTCAGCATGGTGACGTCACGGCCCTCGGCGATCAGTCCTTCGAAGATGGCGATGCTGTCGTCATAGGCATGCGGCACCATCTCGTGCCAATGCCTGCGGAAGGCGCGGATCTGTTCTTCGCGCTCCGGATGCTCGGCAATCAGCAGCGCCTCTGCCTCTTCCCAGGTCCGGCCGCGATCTTGCTCGATGTTCCATTCATGCGTGCAGACATTGGCCAGGAACCAGTCGCGCTCGGCCTCGTCGGGAATGATGCGGCTATAGGGAATGCTTGGATCGTAATGAATGAGAACCTTGCCGATATCGAAGACAATGTGCCGGATTTCCGTCGTCATGAATGATTCCCTGATGGTTAGGCGCTGGCTTTGATGAATGCCCCAACTTTTGTGAAGGCATTGGGAATAGCCTGGGTGATTGCTTTTTTCATGACTGTGGGCAAGGCCTGCGCTTCAAGATTTGTAACCGGTTCCCACCATCCGTCATTGCGGTTGCTGCTCGATGCCACTTGAGCGCGATAGATGGACAGCCGCAGTTCGAAGTGGGTGAAGACATGCGTCACGGTCCCCGCAGCCTGCCAATCGGCCGGGAAGGGGGCGGCAGCGGTGCCGGTTTCGCCGTCGATCCGCGCCGTCCACCCGGTGGTCGGAACTTCGGTCATGCCGCCGAGCAGGCCGCTTGCAATGCGCCGGCGCAGATAGATTTCGCCGTCGGCATTCACCGCGACGAAAGCAGAGCCCTGCCGCACCGGCTTATCCTTCTTCGCCGCCTTCACCGGAAAATGCTCCGGATCATGCGAGGCCAGCGCCTCGCAGGCATTGTTGAAAGGACAGAGTGCACAGGCCGGTCGCTTCGGCGTACAGATCGTGGCGCCGAGATCCATCATCGCCTGCGCGAAATCGCCGGGGCGGTCGGCAGGCGTCAGCAGTGCCACCTTTTGCTTCATCGCCGGTTTACCGGCAGGCAACGGCGTCGAGATGGCATGGAGCCTGGAGATGACCCGCTCGACATTGCCGTCCATGACGGCCGCTTGCCGATTGAAAGCGATGGCCGCAACCGCGGCGGCTGTGTAATCGCCGATCCCCGGCAAGGCGCGCAGCCCGTCCTCTGTGTCGGGAAAGCGCCCGCCATGCTCCGCCGCCACGGCTTCCGCGCATTTTTTCAGGTTGCGGGCGCGGGCGTAATAGCCAAGGCCCGCCCAGGCGGCCATAACGTCATCAGTCGGTGCCGCCGCGAGATCGCCGACCGTCGGCCAGCGCTCAAGGAATTTGGCGAAATAGGCTTTGACCGCCGGCACGGTGGTCTGCTGCAGCATCACCTCCGACAGCCAGATATGATAGGGATCGGGCCGGATCCCCCGCGCAGCCATCGGCGGCGAGATCCGCCAGGGTAGGTCGCGGTGATGGCGGTCGTACCAGGCAAGCAGGGATGCGGCCGTCGGGAATTGAGATGTCATCGTCATGATTTGCCGCATCGAGGGGAAGTGCTCTATACTTGGCCAAGCTGCGCCGGGCGATCAAGGTCCCGGACGGTCAAACGAGGTTCCGGACCGCTATTCATATGAGTTATCCCCGAAAACGCGAAAAGCAGATTTCCGAGTTGACCAACGGCATCATCGATCCGGTGCTGGCAAAGCGTGCGGGCATCAATACGGCGCTGCTCGGATCCTGGGACGAGATCGCCGGCGAGGATTTCGCTGAATGCACACGGCCGGAAAAGATCGCCTGGGCCAAGCGCGTAGGGTCGGGCGAGGATGGCCGCTATCAGCCCGGCGTGCTGACCATTGCCTGCGAGGGCGCCCGCGCCTTGTTCCTGACCCATGCCCAGGGCGAACTCATCCAGCGCATCAACGGCTTCTTCGGCTTCCACGCCGTCAGCCAGATCCGCATCGTCCAGAAGCCCGTCTCGGTCGCCTCACGGCGCTCCCGCACCCCGCCACCGCTGAAGGGCGAGGCGGCCCGCAAGCTGGAAGGGATGATGGACGGTATCGAGGACGACAAGCTGCGGGCTGCAATCCAGAGGCTGGGCACGGCCATGGTTTGGAAGCGGGGAAGATAAACCGCTCCAACCGCCCATCCCCATGCAATTCTGACGATAATTTAACCTCTTCGTCTTCTCCAGGTCACAATTCTTTGAAGAAAGTTGGTCAACCGTGCCTTGTTAGCGGCAATCAGCCGTTATATCGCAATGGACCATTCACAGACCTCCTTAACGACAGGTGACTCTATGCCGATGTCCGACATGCTCTTGACCAAACGCCACCTGCTGGGCGGCAGCGCCGTTGCAGCCCTCTCCGTGGCCTTCGCTGCCATTGCCGACACGGCATCCGCCGCCAACGCCACGACGGTCGGTGGCGCGCAGGAGACCACTGCTGCGGGCTCCTCGCCGGAAGACGCAATTCCGTCGGCCGATGGCAGTGTCGACATGAATGAAGTGCTGAAGCCCGGCTCGCTGCCGGAAATCGCGCTCGGCAAGGAAGACGCCCCGGTCAAGATCGTCGAATACATGTCGCTGACCTGCCCGCACTGCGCGCATTTCGCCGTCAACACCTTCGAGACGATCAAGCAGAAATACGTCGATACCGGCAAGGTACGCTTCATCATCCGCGAATTCCCGTTCGATCCGCGCGCCGCTGCCGCCTTTATGCTGGCCCGTTGCGCGCCGCAGGAACAGTACATGCCGATGGTCGAAATGCTGTTCAAGCAGCAGATCGCCTGGGCCTCGCCTGACGTCGATGGCCGTGCCGCACTGCTGCAAATGTCGAAACTTGCAGGTTTTACTGAGGATAGCTTTACGAAGTGCTTGACGAACCAGAAGCTTCTGGATGATGTCAACTCAGTTAGGGAACGTGCAGCCAAGGACTTCGGCGTCAACGCGACGCCGACCTTCCTGATCAATGGCAAGCGTTACGCAGGAGACATGTCGGTTGGTGCCATGTCGAAGCTTATCGACAGCCTTCTCTGATCCGCGCATTTTGCAAATGGCGGGCGGCGGGGAAACCTGCGCGCCCGCTTTTTATTACCTCCCCCTTGATGGGGGAGGTCGCGCGATACGCGCGGGCGGGGGTGATTTTTGGGGTGAGCAAATGATCACCCCACCCCGGACCTTTGGTCCGACCCTCCCCCTCAAGGGGTGGGTGGAGATCAGCCCATGAAGTTCAACAGGCTTCGTCTCGTCGGCTTCAAATCCTTCGTGGAACCAGCGGAATTCGTCATCGAGCGCGGCTTGACCGGCGTCGTCGGCCCGAACGGCTGTGGCAAGTCGAACCTTGTCGAAGCGCTACGCTGGGTGATGGGCGAGAATTCCTACAAGAACATGCGCGCCTCCGGCATGGATGACGTCATCTTCTCCGGTTCGGGCAACCGGCCGGCACGCAACACCGCGGAAGTCGGCCTCTATCTCGACAATAGCGATCGCACGGCACCCGCCGCCTTCAACGACAGCGACGAAATCCAGGTCACCCGCCGCATCGAGCGCGAGCAGGGCTCGCTCTATCGCATCAACGGCAAGGAAGCTCGTGCCAAGGATGTGCAGCTGCTGTTTGCCGATGCCTCGACCGGCGCGCGTTCGCCGTCCATGGTCGGCCAGGGGCGTATCGGCGAGTTGATCCAGGCCAAGCCCCAGGCCCGTCGCCAGCTTCTGGAAGAGGCGGCCGGCATTTCCGGCCTGCATTCGCGTCGTCACGAGGCCGAGCTGCGCCTGCGCGCTGCAGAAGGTAATCTTGAGCGTCTTGATGATGTGACCTCGCAGCTCGAAAGCCAGATAGAGAGCCTGAAGCGTCAGGCCCGTCAGGCCAACCGTTTCAAGATGCTGTCCGCCGACATCCGCGCCCGCGAGGCCATGCTCCTGCATATCCATTGGGTGCAGGCCAAGGAGGCGGAAGCGGAGGCTGACAGCGGCCTCAACCAGGCAACCGTCCTGGTCGCCGAAAAGGCACAGTTGCAGATGGAAGCGGCGAAGGCGCAGGGCATTGCCAGCTTTAAGCTGCCGGAACTGCGTGACGACGAGGCGAAAGCCGCCGCCGCCCTGCAACGACTGCAGTTTGCCCGCAACCAATTGGAAGAGGATGCCAACCGTATCCTGCGCCGTCGCGACGAGTTGACCCGCCGGCTGGCGCAACTCGCCGAGGATATCCGTCGCGAAGAGCGTCTTGTTGCCGATAACGCTGCGATTTTGGCCAAGCTCGACGCCGAGGAGGCTGATATTGCCGAGATCCTCGCCGATTCCGGCCGGCTTGCCGAGGAGACGCGCGAGGCTTTCGAGGAGGCCGCTTCCAAGCTTGCCGATAGCGAGAGCATCTTCACCGCGCTGACGGCGGAACGCGCCGAGGCCGCTGCCGCACGCAACCAGCTCGAGCGTGCCATTCGCGATCTTGCCGATCGCAAGATGCGCCTGGAGCGTCAGATGGACGAGGCGAACCGCGAGCTTTCCGCCATCGATGAGAAGATGGCCGTCCTGCCGGATCCCGGCGAAAAGCGCGATATGGTCGAAACCGCCGAAGGTGTCGTTGCCGACGCCGAGGCGGCAATCCAGCTCGTCGAGACGGCCCTTGCCAAGGCCCGCGAGACTGAAGCTTTGTCGCGCGCACCGGCCGATCAGGCCCGCTCGCGGCTGAATGCCCTGGAAACGGAAGCGCGCACGATCTCCAAAATGCTGGCAGCGGGCGCCGCCTCCGGCACCTTCGCGCCGGTTGCCGAGGAGCTGCGTGTCGATCGCGGCTTTGAGACCGCGATTGGCGCAGCGCTCGGTGACGATCTGGAATCGCCACTGGATCCGCAGGCACCCGCGTATTGGTCGGACAATGGCAGCGGCACTGCCGATCCCGCCTTGCCGGAAGGCGTGAAGCCGCTGATTTCCCATGTGGGCGCGCCGGCTGCCCTGACGCGTCGTTTGCGCCAGATCGGCCTTGTCGCCGCCGGAGATGCCCTACGTCTCATGCCGGCGTTGAAGCCGGGACAGCGGCTCGTGACCAGGGAAGGGGCCGTCTATCGCTGGGACGGCCATGTGACCGGGGCGGATGCGCCAAGTGCCGCCGCCCTGCGGCTGGCGCAGAAAAATCGCCTTGCCGAGCTTGAGGCCGAGGCCGAACTCGCACGCGATGTCCTGCTTGAGGCCGAAGAGCGTCTGGCAGTGGCCGGCGAGGCTATCCGCACAGAGGAAGGCCGCCTGGCCGTCGCTCGTGATGCCAGTCGTCTCGCGGCCCGCCATCTCGCGGAAGCCCGTGAGGCGCTGGTTGCGGCTGAACGCGCCTCCGGCGATCTGATCCGGCGCCGGGATATCATCACCGAGGCTGTCAGCCAGCTGCAGGCGCAGATGGAAGAGGTGATGGTGCAGGATGAAAATGCCCGCATCGAGTTGGAAGATGCGCCGGATTTGACGACGATCGACATCAAATTACGCGACCAGCAGGCAGAGGTTGCCACCGATCGCGGTGTGCTCGCCGAGGCCCGCGCCCGTCATGAGGGATTGAACCGGGAAAACGAGGCCCGGCAGCGCCGCATCCTGGCGATCCAGCAGGAGCGCGACGGCTGGCACCAGCGTGCCGCCAGTGCCGAGGAGCATATCCAGACCTTGCGTGATCGCGAGGAAGAGGCGCGCGAGGAAGCAGCCGAGCTTGACCTTGCCCCGGATGAATTCGACGACAAGCGCCGCACGCTGATGAATGAGCTGCAAAAGGCCGAGGAGGCCCGTCGTGTCGCGGCCGACCGTCTGGCTGAAGCGGAAATCGTGCAGCGCGACGCCGACCGGCAAGCCACGACAGCCCTGTCCGAACTGGCGGAAAGCCGTGAAAAGCGTGGGCGTGTCGAGGAGCGGCTGGTGTCGGCTCGCGAGCGCCGGCAGGAGAGCGAACTGCGTATCCGCCAGGCGCTCAATGTCGAGCCGCACGAGGCGTTGCGGCTCGCCGGGCTGGCGGTGATGCAGGCTATTCCCGATCCTCGCGAGGTCGAGCGTGAGCTGGAGCGGTTCAGGATCGAGCGCGAGCGCCTGGGCGCCGTCAACCTGCGGGCCGAGGAGGAAAGCAAGGAGCTGACCGAGCGGCTGCAGGCCCTGATCAAAGAGCGCGATGACGTCATCGACGCCATCCGAAAGTTGCGCGGCGCGATCCAGAGCCTCAACCGCGAGGGCCGCGAACGGCTGATCGCTGCTTTCGATGTCGTCAACGCACAATTCCAGCGGCTGTTCACCCATCTTTTCGGCGGCGGCACGGCCGAACTGCAACTGATCGAATCTGACGATCCGCTGGAAGCAGGCCTCGAAATCCTAGCCCGCCCACCGGGTAAGAAGCCTCAGACCATGACGCTGCTCTCCGGCGGCGAGCAGGCGTTGACGGCCATGGCGCTGATCTTCGCCGTCTTCCTCACCAATCCCGCGCCGATCTGCGTGTTGGACGAAGTGGACGCGCCGCTCGACGACCACAATGTCGAGCGCTATTGCAATCTGATGGATGAGATGTCCGCCTCGACCGAGACGCGCTTTGTGGTCATCACCCACAATCCCATCACCATGGCGCGCATGGATCGCCTTTTCGGCGTCACCATGGCCGAGCAGGGCGTTTCCCAGCTTGTCTCCGTCGACCTGCAGACCGCCGAGCGGCTGCGAGAAATAGCCTGAGCGCATTCTCCCGACTGGAAAGAGAGAAAACTGTTTCCATATCGACAAGAAATTGCCGCTTCGGCTGCCGTACAGCTACAAAGCGTGATAGTTTTGTTTTCGATCAATAATACGTGGCGCTGAACCGCCCGGAAGGGAAGCATGTCTGGGTCTGATGGCAGTATTTTCGATTTCCTCGGAATACTCGCTGTATTGTTTCTTGTGGCAGCCAATGGATTTTTCGTCGCCGCCGAGTTTTCTCTCGTCTCCGTGCGACGTAGCCGCGTGACAGAGCTTGTCGCCGAAGGGCGGATGAACTCCAAGGCGCTGCAAAAGGCGGTCGACAATCTCGACGCCAATCTCGCGGCCACGCAGCTTGGCATCACCATCTCCTCGCTTGCGCTTGGCTGGGTCGGTGAACCCGCACTCGCCCATCTCCTCGAGCCGCTTCTCGCTTTTCTGCCCGGCTCCTGGGCCGCTGCCGGATCGCATGCCGTCGCGGTTGCGATTTCCTTCATCATCATCACCGCCCTGCATATCGTGCTGGGTGAGCTTGCGCCGAAGAGCCTGGCATTGCAGCGCAGCGAAGGCACGGCCTTGAGTGTCGTGCGGCCGCTCGGCCTCTTCCTCTTCCTGCTTCGCCCGGCGATCACTGTGCTGAACGGCCTCGGTAATCTAGTTCTGCGGCTTTTCGGCCTGCGGCCGGGCACCGGCGAAGGCTCGCTGCATTCGCCGGCGGAAATCAAGCTTCTGGTTGCCCAAAGCCAAGAGGCCGGCCTGTTGGAGCAGGCGCAGCAGGAACTGGTCGAGCGCGTTTTCAACATCGGCGACCGGGACGTTTCCGATATCATGACGCCGCGGCTGGAAATCGATTGGATCGATGCTGACGACACGCCCGAGGAGATACAAAAAACCATCCGGGAAAGCCGTTTCGAACAGCTTCTCGTCAGTCGCGGATCGATCGACGAGCCGATCGGCATGGTGTTGAAGAAGGATCTCCTCGATCAGCTTCTGAACGGCAAGCCGCTCGATCCGATGGCGGTCATTCGCCAGCCGCTGATCGTCCATGAAGCAACGGCTGTCTTCAAGGTGCTGGAAAGCTTCAAGCGCGCACCCGTGCGCCTTGCCATGGTCATCGATGAATATGGCAGCCTGGAGGGGATCGTCACCCAGACAGACCTCTTGGAAGCCATTGCCGGCGACCTGCCGGACATGGAAAACGAGAGCCCGGATGTCGTCGAGCGTGCCGATGGTTCGCTGCTGATGGAAGGCATGATGCCGGCCTACGACGCTTTCGAGCGACTAGGCCTGCGCGATCGCTCGGAAGACAGCAACTTCCACACGCTTGCCGGTTTCGCGCTCTATCATCTGGGCCATCTGCCGGACGTGGGCGAAAGCTTCACGTTCGACGGCTGGCATTTCGAGATCATCGATCTCGACGGCATGCGGATCGACAAGATATTGGCGCGGCGGGAGCCGGGGGCTTAGCGGCTTTGAAACCTACTCCTCGGTGGTCAATCGTATCTCTCTTCCGCCGTGGAATATTCGCATGATGGTGACGGTATCGTCCTTGATTCGAAAGGCGATGGTCGCCCTATGGCGATATCCCACCGTGCGAAGGCCAGGGCTGATGTCCTCATGGCGCATGCCGCGCTCCGGAAAAGTCTCGAACGCGGCGCAGTAGTCAATCAGGCGATCGATATAGTCGCGGGCGATGCGTTCGCCCGCTTCGGGCAGCAGATATTCATAAAGTTCAGCCAGATCGACCCGTGCATCGACGTCGAAAACGACCGTATATTTCATGCGCGAGAGGTCTTTTGTCCGCTTCGCGCATCCATATGTGCATGGAGCTGTTTCCGGGTCTCCTCGACGGAGAGGCCGCGACCGGGGTCGGCGTCATGTGCCTGGATGGTTGGCACGACCTCTTCGCGCAGCCATTTTTCGACAGCGGCGTCGCGCGCGGCGAGCGCACGCAGACCATCACGGATCACTTCGCTTTCGCTGGCATATTCGCCGGACGAAACCTTGCTTTTCACCATCTGCGCCATTTCCAACGGAAGTGTGATGCTAAGGGCTTGGGTCGTTCTCATAGCGAACTCCTTATCGCGTTTTTCTAGCACAGAGTAGGATTTAATCCTATCGGATCCTTGAGGAAGTGCGAATAAAACAGCCTGCAACCCATATTTATTGTGCAGCGCAACAATTTGCCGCATTTGTCGATTTTCTTTTCCGTCTCAATGAATTAAGTTCAACTTTAGGAGTTGGGCGGGGGAAAATGACCAAGTGGGTTTATACATTCGGCGATGGCAAGGCCGAGGGTCGCGCTAAGGATTATGAGCGGCTCGGGGGGAAGGGTGCCAATCTTGCCGAAATGTGCAGTCTTGGCCTGCCGGTTCCGCCCGGCCTGACGATCGTCAGCGAGGCTTGCGCTTTCTATTACAAGAACGGCCGCAGCGTTTCGGATGATCTGAAGCCGCAGGTCATGCAGGGGCTGAAGCAGATGGAAGCGATCACCGGGCGCAAGTTCGGCGACACCGCGCAGCCGCTGCTCGTTTCCGTGCGCTCCGGCGGACGCGCCTCCATGCCTGGCATGATGGATACCGTCCTCAATCTCGGCCTCAACGACGCCACGGTGCAGGCGCTCGGACACGATGCCGGCGATGCCCGCTTTGCTTGGGACAGCTACCGCCGCTTCATCCAGATGTATGCCGATGTCGTCATGGGTCTCGACAACGAGGTTTTCGAGGAGATCCTGGAGGACGAGAAGGCTCGCCTCGGCCATGAATTCGATACCGATCTTTCCGCCGTCGAATGGCAGCATGTGGTCTCGCTCTACAAGACCGTCATCGAAGAGGAGCTTGGCGAGGCCTTCCCGCAGGAGCCGGAAGTGCAGCTTTGGGGTGCGGTCAGCGCTGTCTTTTCCAGCTGGATGAACCCGCGCGCCGTCACCTATCGCCATCTGCACAATATTCCCGAAGCCTGGGGCACCGCGGTCAATATCCAGGCCATGGTCTTTGGCAATCTCGGCAATTCGTCGGCGACCGGCGTCGCCTTCACCCGCAATCCCTCGACCGGCGAGAAGGAACTTTACGGCGAATTCCTCGTCAATGCGCAAGGCGAGGATGTCGTCGCCGGCATTCGCACGCCGCAGAGCATCACCGAGGCCGCCCGCATCGCCTCCGGCTATGACCGGCCGTCGATGGAAAAGCTGATGCCGGAGGCTTTTGCCGAATTCCGCCGCATCTGTACCCAGCTTGAAACGCATTACCGCGACATGCAGGATCTGGAGTTCACCATCGAGCGCGGCAAGCTCTGGATGTTGCAGACCCGCGCCGGCAAGCGCACCACCAAGGCGGCGATGAAGGTGGCGGTCGACATGGTTGACGAGGGCGTGATCACCGAGGACGAAGCCGTCTCGCGCATCGAGCCCTCGACCCTCGACCAGCTTCTGCACCCGACCATCGATCCGCGCGTTCATCGCGAGGTCATCGGCTCCGGCCTTCCGGCGTCTCCAGGGGCTGCTACCGGCGAAATCGTCTTTACCGCAGAGGAAGCGATCGTTGCCGAGGAGGAGGGCCGCAAGGTCATCCTCGTGCGTATCGAGACCAGTCCGGAGGATATTCACGGCATGCATGCCGCCGAGGGGATCCTCACCACGCGCGGCGGTATGACCAGCCATGCGGCGGTCGTCGCCCGCGGCATGGGTCTGCCCTGCGTCGTCGGCGCCGGCACCATGCGCCTCGACCTGCGCAACGAAAAGCTGATCGGCATTGGCATTACCCTGAAGAAGGGTGACATCATCACCATCGACGGTTCCGCCGGCCAGGTGCTGAAGGGCGAAGTGCCGATGATCCAGCCGGAACTCTCTGGGGATTTTGGCCGCATCATGGAGTGGGCTGACCGTTCGCGCCGCATGACGGTGCGCACCAATGCCGATACGCCGGCCGATGCTCGCGCCGCCCGTGCCTTCGGTGCCGAGGGCATCGGCCTTTGCCGCACGGAGCATATGTTCTTCGAAGGCGACCGCATTCATGTGATGCGCGAGATGATCCTCGCGGAAGGCGAGGAGGGCCGCCGCGCCGCGCTTGCCAAGCTGCTACCGATGCAGCGGCTTGATTTCACCGCCCTGTTCACCATCATGCACGGCCTGCCGGTCACCATCCGCCTGCTCGATCCGCCGCTACACGAGTTCCTGCCGAAGACGGATGAGGAGATCGCCGAGGTCGCCGGTATCATGGGCATGGAGCCGGCCATCCTGCGCCAGCGGGTCGATGCGCTGCATGAGTTCAACCCCATGCTCGGCCATCGCGGTTGCCGGTTGGCGATTTCCTATCCCGAAATCGTCGAGATGCAGGCCCGTGCCATCTTCGAGGCGGCGGTCTCCGCCGCGAAGGAGACGGGGGCGGCGGTTGTTCCGGAGATCATGGTGCCGCTGGTCGGCCTGCGCTCCGAGCTCGATTACGTCAAGGCGCGGATCGATGAGGTGGCCGGCGCTGTCATGACCGAAGCCCGGATGAAGATCGATTATCTCGTCGGCACGATGATCGAACTGCCGCGCGCCGCCCTTCGCGCGCATATCATCGCTGAAGCCGCCGAATTCTTCTCCTTCGGCACCAACGACCTGACGCAGACCACCTTCGGCATGTCGCGCGACGATGCCGCCGCTTTCATCCCGACCTATCAGCGCAAGGGCATCATCGAGCATGATCCCTTCATCTCGCTGGATTTCGATGGCGTGGGAGAGCTGATCCGCATTGCCACCGAGCGCGGCCGCCGCACCCGCAACGACATGAAGCTCGGCATCTGCGGCGAGCACGGCGGCGATCCCGCATCGATCCATTTCTGTGAGGAGATCGGGCTGGATTATGTGTCCTGCTCGCCCTTCCGCGTGCCGATCGCCAGGCTCGCGGCGGCGCAGGCGGCCATCAGGGCAAGGGCTTGACGCTTATGCCATAGGCGGCGCGACGATTAGCGCCGCCAGTAGCCGCGATGATGATAATAGCGCGGCCCGATGACGTAGGGCGGCCCCCAGAAGAAATCGTCGTTGCTTTCCATGAAGGCGCGCTGGTCGGCGCGGCGGCTGAGATCCTGGTTCATCAGGCAATTCGCGTAATTCTGCGTGCCGGGCCTGAAGCCGTAGCCGCTGCATCTCGACTGGTCCGCCGCTCGGATCTCTTCCGCCGTCTGGCAACCGGACAGGAGTAAGCCTGTGGCGATGAGGAGGAGTGCCGGAGAAATACGCATGGCCTGATGTCCTGGATTGATATATGCAGGCTGAGATCATAATGCCGCTCGGCAGGGTGCGAAAGGCCCGTCGCCCGGCGAAAGCAATTCCAGGAAAAGTGTGCTGCGGTTTTCCGTCCGGAATTGCGTAAAAACAAAGAGATAGGCCGTTCAGGCCGCGTCGTCCAGCCTTTGCGGCAGGCGTTGCAGCAGATCGACGAAGGCGTCGGTGAAGCTGAGCAGATGCTCGGTTTCCTCATCGGGCTCCAGCACGCGAATTTCCGCACCGTCCAGGTCGAGCGCCGCGAAGATGATACGCATCTTCTCTCCGCCCTCCGGGATCCACAGAACGGCGAGCCGGCGGTATTCCGATATCAATCCGGTGGCCGGAAGGTCGAACAGGAGTTCGCCGCCCACAGCTCTGGCGGCGGTTCGCACCGCTTCGCAAAATCCCGCTTCCCCACCGGAAAAACCATCGAGCGAAAGCTCAAGTTCCAGCAGTTCGAGCGGCAGGGCAGGCTCGCTGGCATCAGCGGCCGCGCCGGTCGATGCAGGCGATGGCTTGGCGGCGATGTCGGGCGATTTCTTCGTTCCCATCTCCTCAAGTCCTTTCATAGCCACGGTAAAACACGAAAATCATGGCCTTTTTTCGGAATTTAAGCAAGTACTCACGCTTTTGTGCTAGGCGACACCCAATCGGCTTGCCGTCGAGGCTTGTTTATCCGTGCCGCGACATTCGATTTATTTTCGCCATTTCTTGCTCTAAACATGGGTAAGCCCCAGGGATTCGGTTCACCCGCTTTCCGATCTGACGCGCCGACGAGCCCTTGATGACCATTCGTTTCGACCGTCCCGTTTCGCATGCCGCCCGCGCCGCGCACCTGATTGCTTCCTTTGCGCTGGTGCTGTGCGGGGTAATCTTGATCGGCCATCGGTTTGGGCCGCTGGAAACACCCTATTTCGTCCTGCTGCTGCTGGTTTCGGCGGGTTTCGCGGCTCTTGCCGTGCTGCTTGCGGTCGTCGGCCTCACGCAGCTCTGGCGGATTGCGGCGCTCGGCGGCGTTTCGGCCGTCAAAGCGCTGATCTATGCGGCGCTGCCGCTGGCGATCGTCGGCGTCGGCGTCGAGCGCTATTGGAGCCGGCCGGCGATCTATGACGTATCCACCGATGTCACCGACGCTCCGGAATGGCTGGCGACGCCGGAGGCAAAGCAACTCTGGCTGCCGGCAAGGCGGCTTGTGACGTCGGGGGATCGCGAGGCGCAGAATGACGCCTATCCGGCGCTCACCAGCCGCCGCTACGAGGGGGCCTCCGACCGTGTGCTCGAAGCCGTGCGCAAGGTCGCTGGTGATAATCACATCACCATCGTCAAGGTTGAAGGCACCGATTTGGTCGATCCGAACGGCGATCAAAGACCGCGCCGCCGCACGCCCCGGCAACGCCCGAGCCCAACGGCGGATGACAGCGCCGTCACGGATATGCCCGATATCATTCCGGTGCCGACGCCGCGCCCCTATCGCGACGGCGTGGCGGATCTCATCCGCCAGAACACCGATGTCATCCTGCAGGGGCAGACCCGCACTCGCATTTTCGGCCTGCCTTTCGATGTGCTGATCCGCCTGCGCGAGGAGGCGGAGACGACGCTGGTCGATATCCGCGTCGCATCGCGCTACGGTCAGGATGATCTCGGCATCAGCGCCGATATCGCCGAAAGCTATTTGAAGGCGCTGGACGCCGAGCTCCTGGGGATAGCCGGAAGCTGACCTGATTTAGGCGGGCCTGTAAGCCCCGAGCAGCGTCGGCGGCCCCTCCGTCAGCACCTGGCCCTTTTCCACCAGATCCTCCAGATGCGCCAGCACCGATAGGGCGGCCGCGCCATGCAGGCGCGGGTCCGTGTCGCGGTAGATGGCCTTCACCATGTCGGGGATTAGCCGGTCGCCGGCCTTGATGCGCTCGAGCACTGCGCGCTCGCGCATGCGCCTGTGGGTCCTGAGCCCACGCATGAAGGAGGCGGGCTCCTTCACCGGGCCGCCATGGCCGGGGAAAAACAGGCGGTCGTCGCGGGCAAGCAGCCGCTCGAGCGAGGCCATGTAGTCGGCCATGGAGCCATCGGGTGGTGCTACGATCGTTGTTGCCCAGGCCATGACATGGTCGGCGGAAAAGACGATGCCGCTGCCCTCCAGTGCGAAACAGGCGTGGTTGGCCGTGTGGCCGGGCGTCAGAATCGCGGTCAGCTGCCAACCGTCCCCCGAGACGCTTTCGCCGTCACCAAGCGCGATATCCGGCCGGAAATCCATGTCCGAACTCTCAGCAAAAGGATTGACCTCGCCCTCATGCAGCGGCCGTGCAGCCTGATGCGGCCCCTGGCCG
This sequence comes from Rhizobium sp. GW821-FHT14E12, assembly GCF_058803745.1. Classification (NCBI taxonomy): domain Bacteria; kingdom Pseudomonadati; phylum Pseudomonadota; class Alphaproteobacteria; order Hyphomicrobiales; family Rhizobiaceae; genus Rhizobium; species Rhizobium sp. GW821-FHT14E12. The sequence goes on along the minus strand of NZ_JBXAPH010000011.1, from coordinate 68,398 downwards.
ACCGTCAGCGCGCCCGTCGCCTCCTTCAGTCGCCTGGCGAGCGGCGAGTGGTCGCGATGGGTGTGGCTGAGGAAGATATGCGTGACCTCGCGCCCCTTCAGGGCCGCCAGCAGCGCGGCGAAATGCGCGTCATTCTCCGGCCCGGGATCGATGACCGCCACGGACGAGCCGCCGACGATATAGCTGTTCGTGCCATGGAAGGTAAACGCGCTCGGGTTATTAACCGTCATCCGCTCGATGCCGGGCGCGACGGGCACGGCGCGGCCATAGGCGGCCTCGAAGGCAAGCTCGAATTCGGGTGTGCTCATAATTGCTTGTATTCGACCTCTATGAAGGACATCGGCTCGGAGCCGGCATTGACCACATTATGCTCGACACCGGCTTCCCGCCGGTAGGCCGCGCCCTTGGCAATGTCGACGCGCCTCTCTCCGTTCGGCTCCTCGAGCAGGAACTGGCAGTCGGTCATCGGCACCACGACATAGCCGAGACCATGGACATGGTGGCCGGTATCGGCGCCCGGCTCGAAATCCCAGCGGGTAATCCGCACGACATCATCGTCGACAAGCACGGTGGGGACAGCGGGCGGGCGGGCACGATACTGGCTCATTGGATCTCCTGATGGGGATTTGGGGATGACAAGACCTAGCATAGCCACTTGGGAAGCGTATAAAAATATGCGCTCACCTATAACTTAATGATTGTGAGCGGATGCGACCTTTGCTAATCAGGCGGTGATTTGGCGCGAATAGTCGCCATCTCACTCTGGTGGGGCGTAGCCAAGCGGTAAGGCAGTGGTTTTTGGTACCGCCATCCCTGGTTCGAATCCAGGCGCCCCAGCCATTGTCAAAATCAGTGAAATAGATTCAAAATATTCAAGCCATAGTCTCATGGGTGATCCGCATGGACCTATTAAGCATTTGTCTGAGATTTGCCGAAGCTTAAAATGTGGAAGCGAATCATCTTGGCAGCATGTGGATCTAAATGGCAAACAAGCTTTCAATCCAACGTGCTATCGATGGCTGCGTCCGTAGGTCACGTGAACTTAAGAAGCGTAAGCTTGATCTACATAACGCCGTTGATCGGCAAGATTGCGAAATCGAAATCGGCGAAATTATAAATTCTTTGGTCCTTTCCATGGACAAAATAATGAATGCAATCTGGACAAAATTTGTCGAAAACAAGAATAGTAAGCCTAATATATACTTCCCATGCGATTATTCTAAGGAAAAATTTATTAACCGGATGAAGAAATACAGGCTTGAAAATCTGGAGAAAAGTAATTCGGAATTACATGAGAAGTTAGAATCTATTCAGCCTTATCTCGTAGGAGAAAAAGGCTGGTGGAAATTATTGTACGATTTGGCGTCGATCCGCCATGATTCATTCCCAGAAATCAAACCGGGTAAGATTGGCGGGGGCATTGGCATTGGAAGAGGCCAGGATCTCCACATACGCAACTTCACCTTCAACAATGGCGTCGTAAATTTTGATGGCGATGCATGGAATCAAAAAACGGGAAAAAAGGAACCTGTAAAATTTGAGTTCATTGCTGCTGTGGAAGCGGAGCTTGCCGGGACAGACCAGAATCCGCTCGATTTTATAGTAACCTGTTCGGAAAAAGTAAGCGAAATTGCGAAACGTATCGGAGTACATTTGTAGATGCGTCGATCTCCGGCGGCCGATTGTCTAACATGAAATAATTATAATATCGCGATATGAATCCACATTATTGTCGCCATATCTACAGTATGTCTTGCTCCCGCATTCGCTATGCTGACATTCCCCCACCACCCTTAAACCTTGTTTGACCTTTCTCCTGCAATCTGGTCGGCACCACCGTTCCGATGCAGGCAGCCATGAACCGCAACTCCCCACCACTCCTTTCCATCGTCGCCCCTTGCCACAACGAGGAAGAGGGGCTTCGCGAGTTTTGCCGGCGTGCCGTCGCGACGGCGCGGGGGATTGTCGGGGATGCCTTCGAGATCGTGCTGGTGGATGATGGTTCCACGGATGGGACCTGGGAGATCATCGCGGCGCTCGGCCGCGAGGTGCCGCAGGTGCTCGGTGTTCGCTTGATGCGCAATCATGGTCATCAGCTTGCCGCCACCGCCGGGCTTGCCGCCACGAGGGGCGAGCGTGTGCTGCTGATCGACGCCGATCTGCAGGATCCGCCGGAGCTGCTTCTGATGATGATGCCGATCATGGATCGCGGCGCGGATGTGGTTTACGGGCAGCGGGTGCGGCGGGAAGGGGAGAGCTGGTTCAAGCTTGCCTCCGCGTCGCTCTTCTACCGGCTCCTGTCGCGGCTCGCTTCGGTGGCGATCCCGCGCGATGTCGGGGACTTTCGCCTGATGCGCCGGCGTGTCGTCGATATCCTGTTGTCGATGCCGGAGCGCGACCGCTTCATTCGCGGCATGGTGAGCTGGATCGGCGGGCGGCAGGTGGCGCTGCCCTATGAGCGCGACGCCCGCTTTGCCGGCACGACCAAATATCCGCTGCGCAAGATGGTCAATTTCGCCATCGACGCCATCACCAGTTTCTCCACCGTGCCGCTGCGCATCAGCACATGGCTCGGCATGGTCTCGGCCGCCTGCGCCATCCTGCTTTTGATCTATACGGTGGTGCGCTGGATCGAGGGCGAGACGATCGTCGGCTGGTCCAGCATCATGGCCGCGATCACCGCCTTCAGCGCCATCCAGCTGATCTGCATCGGCATCATCGGCGAATATATCGGCCGGCTGGTGCAGGAAAACAAACGGCGGCCGATGTTCATGATCGAGAGCCTGGCGCAGGGGGGGCGGTCCATCGAAATCACCGGCGACTTCGCCGAACTGAACGCGGCCGGCAAGCGCCGCGAGCTTGAACGTCTCCTCATGGATGAAGGAGAGGCGGAAGCGGATAGCAGCCGGGCGAGGGCGGTTCGCTGATGCCGCATTCATCCGCAAACCTGTCTCCGGTAGAGCCGGCGATCCCGGTCGAAGTCGCGGCCGTTCCGGATAGCGTGATCGTCCGGCAGCGTCCGGGCTTCGCCATTACCGCCTTCGTCGTTCTCGTCGCCATCTTCGTCGCCGCTTTCCAGTTTCCGCCGATCCTGGACTTTCCGAACCACTATGCCCGCATGTGGCTGCTCGCCGGCGGCATAGCCGAGCCGCCATTTAACCGGATCTATGCGCTCGACTGGAACCGCACCTTCACCAATGTCGGCATCGATCTCGCGGCCTATTGGCTAGGGCCGTTGGTCGGCGTGCCGCTCCTGGCGCGGAGCCTCTTGTTCCTGGCGATCGTGCTGCCACCCCTCGGCGCCATCGCCCTGCATCGCCGCCTGTTCGGCGGTTCCTATTATTGGCAGATCGCCATCCTTTATTTCGCCTGGTGCGCGACGCTGATCGGCGGCTTCATCAATTTCCAGATCGGCCTCGGCATGGCGCTGTTCTTCGCGACGGTCGATCATGCGTTGCAGCGCAAGAGCCGGGCGGTGCTGTTTGCCTGGCGTGCCGTCGCCGGCCTGTTGCTGACCGTCATGCACATCTTCTCGCTCGGCTTCTATATGGCGCTCGTCTGCGGCCTGGAGTTTTCGCCGACGACCGCCGCCCTGAAGTCTCCGCGTGCTTTTATCCGCCTGTGCCTCAGGCTGGTGGTGGCGATGCTCGCCTGCACGCTGTCGGCGATCTGCCTGTTTCTCTACGCGCCGGTGCTGCCTGCCGGCAACGATATCGGTCTGGGAGCGATGTGGAACAACGGGCCGGGCCTGATACTGGCGAACCTCATGTCGACGATCTGGACCTATACGGGCTTTGTGGACATGTTGTTGCTGGTCCCGCTGGTGCTGGTCTGCACCAATGCGGCGCGCACGGGCCGATTGAAGCTGCATGCCGGCCTTGCCGTCACCGCCGCCGGTCTGCTGATCCTCGCCTGCATCTCTCCGCGCGCCATGCTGGGCACCGGCTGGATCAGCTGGCGCTTCCCGATCATGGCGGCGCTGGCGGCAATGGCCATGGTCTGCCCGCTGCCCCGGCTGCCGCGCCGGCAGGCTTTCATCCTGGCCGCCGTGCTTGCCGGTGTGGCGCTCGGCAGGACGGCCTGGATCGGGGTCAACTGGTGGCATGGGCAGGCTGATGTCGCCGATGTCCGCACCGTCCTTGCCGCCGTTCCGGAGGGCTCGGCCATCTTGCCGATGACCCATAAGCCAAGACATATGCCGGTCGGGCTCGCTCAGCGCTATTATGCTTGGAATGAGGATACGTTCCGGCATCTGCCGACGCTCGCGGTTCCCTACGCACATGCCTTCGTGCCGACGATCTTTACCGCGGCGGGCAAGCAACCGTTGACCGTGCTGGCGCCGTGGAAAGATATTGCCGTACCGGAGGGCAATCTCTTTTCCATCGGCCTGCTGAATTGCCCGGCCGAACTGAAGGTGTTCAGCGCCCTCGCGCCCTATCTCGCCAATTGGCGGCAGCGCTTCGACTTCGTCCTTGTCGTCAACGCCGATATGCCCGACCAATATGGCGGCGACACCATTCCGCCCGGCCTGCGGCTTGCCGCCGACGCGCGCTTTGCCAAGCTCTACGCCATCGACAAGGCTTTCGTGCCCGGAGCCGATACCGGGCCGGCGAAAGCCTGTTCCGACCTATGGACATCGGAAGGCTGAACCTGTCCCGATAACAAGACAGGCGACCCTTTCGAGCCGCCTGCAAAATCTTGGTCCCCGATAGTGTGCGAGACTTAGCTCGCCTTTTCAGGCGGCGGTGCCAGCAGTTCGGCGCAATAGGAGGAGCCGCTGGTGCCGGGCTGGTCGCCGAGGATGCGGACCGAGCGGATGACGTAGCTCTGGCTGGTGACGATATCGGCCTTGCAGCTCAGATAGCGCTTGCCGCCCTTTTTCCCGTCCTTGGTCGCGATGGTGACCGTCTTGTAGCCGCCCCGCCAGGTGTAGACGCGGTTGCCGCCGTCGTCGCGGTCGGAGAGCGGCGGGCCGTAGGCGGCGAAGAAGCGCCCGGCCGACTGGCCTTCCCAGCGGTCCTGAACCGGGTTGCTTACAAGCGCCGGGAGAATTGGTGTCGTGGTCGTGCTGGCGCAGCCGGCCAGCGCCAGCAACAGTCCCGCCGCGGTGATCATGCGGATATTCATCGTATCGTCCTTGAGCTTCTGTCTCGCATTCGGTTGCGGAAACGCCGCTGTCCCACGACATTTCCGCCTGTCCCGCTAAGGGCTTTAGCGCCAAAGCCGGCAAAAGAAAATTCCCATCCGCGTGTACAAGTGGGATTTTGCCGAATGTGTTGCGTCTTATGCACTTCGCTCGGTTCACTGCCTGTTTTTTCTGCCGATTTTCCAGGCAATTGCCTCTGTAATCTTTTCGTCAAGAAACGAGCCGTTTTTTTGAATTTGGTGCTTGTACATCAAAAATGGCTGGTCTATAGAAGCGCCGCTGGTCACGGAGTGTAGCGCAGTCTGGTAGCGCACCACGTTCGGGACGTGGGGGTCGAGTGTTCGAATCACTCCACTCCGACCAGCTCTAAACTTCCGATCTTTTCCCGAAAATTTGACCCGCTTCCGGTTGCTGGACGCATATCGGCATCCTATCATGCCCCGGGCGTCAAACCGTTCATCCGCTTCGCAATATCCTTTTAACGCATGGGCTCTTTTTGTCGCTCGCAGCACCATATACAAGGGAAAGATGAGCGCATCCGACTCGATGTCGAGGATGGGTCAATGGTTGCGGAAAGCGGAGCGACGAGATGAGCAGCCTTTTTGAAAGACTGGTCTGGCAGGCTGGAGCGGAAATCCGGCAGGGCCGGAATATTAGCGGTGCCGCCCTTGGTCGTTTCGCAGGCATCTCGGCAGCGGCGCTCCTGCTTGCTTCGGGCGCCGGGCAATCCGCCTTCGCCGGCGATTGCGACAATGTGGTCGCGGCACCCGGAATAGACTGGAGCTCATGCAGCAAGACCAACATCATGCTGCCGGGCAGCGATCTGCATGGAGCCAATCTTGCCGGCGCCCATTTTGACAGCACCGATCTCAGCAATGCCAATCTCACCTCGGCCAATCTGGAAAAGGCAACGCTGGTGCGTACCTGGCTGAAGAACGCGCGCGCCGAGGGGACGAATTTTGCCAAGATCGAAGCCTATCGCTCGGATTTCAGCAATGTCGTCGCCAATGGCGCCACCTTTGCCAATGCCGAGCTGCAGCGGGCTGAATTCAGTGGCGCGCAGCTTGCGAATGTCGATTTTCAGAAGGCCGAACTCGGCCGCGCCGATTTCGACAAGGCGGTGCTGACAGGCGTCAATTTCTCCTTCGCCAATCTTTCCCGCGCCACCTTGAACGGCGTGACCATCCAGGGGCCAGTTACCTTTGGTGGCGCCTTCCTGTATCTGACCCGTATCGAGGGGATAGACCTGTCGGCGGCAACCGGTCTGGTCCAGACTCAGGTCAATTTGGCCTGCGGCGACCAGGCGACCATACTGCCTCCGGGATTGAGGGCGCCTGGTTCCTGGCCATGCCCGCCCGATGACAAGGATTGACGGCAATCCGTCCGGAATGACCCAACCGAAAGGCGATAGTTGATGTTCGCGCAACAGACGATTCAATCCTCCAGCAAGCCCGAATTCTATCGTGAGCTCGCCGGCCAGTTGCAGGCCTTGCTCGACGGTGAGGCCGATCCGATCGCCAACGCCGCCAATACATCGGCGCTGATCTTCCAGATGCTGCCGGACCTCAACTGGGCCGGCTTCTATTTCCTGCAGTCGGATGACGAGCTGGTGCTCGGCCCGTTCCAGGGCAAGCCCGCTTGCGTCCGCATCGCTGTCGGACGTGGCGTCTGCGGCACGGCGATCGAGAAGGAACAATCGATCCTGGTCGAGGATGTGCACGCTTTCCCAGGCCACATCGCCTGCGACGCCGCCTCGCGCTCGGAACTGGTGGTGCCCTTGTTCCGGGATGGTCTTGTCTTCGGCGTCATCGATCTCGACAGCCCGCTTCCCGGCCGTTTCGACAAGGACGACCAGGCCGGCATCGAGGCGCTCTCGGCAATTTACACCGCCGCCTGCGACTGGGATGAGTGACTGCCTGTCGCTGCGCGATGCATCATGTCGCCCTGTGCGATATGGCAAATCGGCTGCCCCATACCTATATTTCCGTCGCAACCACTCCCGCGATGCTTATTGAGCTTAACCTCTGTAACGATGTCCAGCATTCTCCCGTAATAGCTGGTGAAGCTTGAGGTATGCGTCCAAGAGCAAGGAGAACAAGAATGCGAAATTACAGCAAGACCTCCGAGGCCGTCGCGAAGCTTTCTCCCGAACAGTATCGGGTGACGCAGCAAAGCGGCACGGAACGGCCCTTCACGGGCGAGCATCTCGACAACAAGCAGCCGGGCATCTACGTCGACATCGTGTCGGGCGAGCCGCTGTTTGCCTCTTCCGACAAGTTCGATTCCGGCTGCGGCTGGCCGAGCTTCACCAAGCCGATCGAGACCGCCAACGTCAACGAGCTCACCGATCTGTCGCATGGCATGTTGCGCACTGAAGTTCGCTCGTTGCACGGCGACAGCCATCTGGGCCATGTTTTCCCCGACGGGCCGCGCGATCGCGGCGGCCTGCGTTACTGCATCAACTCCGCCTCGCTTCGCTTCGTGCATCGTGATCGCATGGAAGCCGAAGGCTATGGCGCCTATCTCGACCAAGTGGAGGATATCCGATGACTACGGAACATGCAGTTCTCGCCGGCGGTTGTTTCTGGGGCATGCAGGACCTCATCCGCCGCTACAAGGGCGTCATCTCGACCCGCGTCGGCTATACCGGCGGTGAGGTTCGCAACGCGACTTATCGCAACCACGGCACCCATGCGGAAGCGATCGAAATTGTCTTCGATCCCGAGAAGATCAGCTATCGCGATCTGCTGGAATTCTTCTTCCAGATCCATGATCCGAGCACGCGCAACCGCCAGGGCAACGATGTCGGCACGAGCTACCGTTCGGCGATCTTCTACACCAGCGATGAGCAAAAGCGGGTCGCCCTCGACACGATCGCCGATGTCGACGCTTCCGGTCTCTGGCCGGGCAAGGTCGTCACCGAAGTGGTGCCGGCAAGCGACTTCTGGGAAGCCGAACCGGAGCATCAGGATTATCTCGAGCGTATCCCGAACGGCTACACCTGCCATTTCGTCCGGCCGGGCTGGAAGCTTCCGGTAAGGCAAGCCGATACGGCGCAGCGCGCGGCGTCCTGAATGATGCAAGCCGCCGCAGCCAAGCGGCTGGAACGCTATCTCGGCACATGGGACGTGAAGCGGCGGATCATCGACCGCCTCAACGCGACCCTCATAACCTTCGAAGGGCAGGCGTTGCTGACGCCTGCCCAGTTCGAGGAACGTGGCGACACCATGAGTGATCATGGAACGCTCAGAAGCAGCCGCACCTACAGGCTAGGCTGGGAGGCGGAGCGTCTGACCGTCTATTTCCCTGACCTCAGCGAATTCATCCATATAGGCAAAGCTGCATCGCAGCGCATTGTCCATCAATGTGGCCCGGATCTTTATCGGGGCCGCCTTTTCTTTCGCGGACCGGATGCCTGGGCCGAAATGTGGCATGTGCGCGGGCCTAGAAAGCATTATGTAAGCCTCGCCCATTATCTGCGGGTCTAGTCTTTCGGGGCCGGATGCGAAGTTGAGAACGCCTGCGCTTCCTTCTGCAGCCATTCGCAGAACAGTGTGGATTTCCGGTTTCGCCGGGCGCGCCGCAGCGCGACGTAGTGATGGCCACTGTCGAGGAAGCCCAGCGGGGCGATCAGACGACCGAAACGGATATCGTCGGTCACATAGGGCCAAGGCGCTACGCAGACGCCGAGGCCAGCACTTGCAGCCTCCAGCATGAAATAGAAGTGTTCGTATTCCACCCGCGCTCCGGCTTCCACCGGTGCGCCTGACCGCGACAGCCAGTCGCCCCAGGCGCGAAGCCGCGTTCTGGTATGAAGCTGCGGAACGCCGGCGAAATTCTTCGCGACGGTTCTTGCGAGCGAAGGGGAGAGAACCGGACCTGTCTGTTCGGGAAACAGCGCGATCACCTCCGCACCCTCCGGCCAGGGTGCTGCGCCGACGCGGATCGCGACATCGAAGCCATCGCGCGTAAAATCGACCGGGCGGGAAGATGCCGTTAGCCGGACTTCGATATTGGGGTATTCCGCCTGGAAGCGATAAAGCCGCGGGATTAGCCAGCGCATGGTAAAGGTGCCGGGGCAGGAGACATCGAGCGATCCGTCTTCCGCATCGGCGACCGAGCGCACCGACATGTCGATCTGATCGAAGGCGGAGGTCAGGCCCGACAGCAGGGTCAAGCCCGCCTCCGTCAACCGCAGCCTGTTCTTCGGTCCTTCGAACAGCGGCACGCCCAGCACATCCTCGAGATGCTGGATCTGGCGACTGACGGCGCTGTGCGTCACGTTCAGCTCATCGGCCGCCAAGGTCATCCGCCCGTGCCGGCCGGCGGCTTCGAAAGCACGCAATGCGTTGAGGGAAGGGATGCGGCGCGCCATGTGAGTTTTCCGAACAGTACTTGTTCGATCATATCGATTTTCTTCCTGCACTCCATGATGTTTTCTCCCGCTGCAAACAGAAGATTTCCCGTTGAGGGAACAATGAAGGGTGGGATGCAGGAGCGTTTCCAGCGCAGGCAGAGCTGTGCCTGAACCGGGCAACGACGCTTCCCCATGCCACTAGGTGAAGAGGATGAAGACCCCGATGACCAAGAGACACACAGACGGTAGCGCCGGCGACGCAAATTACGGCGTGATCGGCACGAACTATACGAGCTACCGTCAGCCCGACCCGCAGATTGCCGAATTCATCCGCGCTGCATTGGGTGATGCCCGCAGCGTTCTCAATGTCGGCGCGGGTGCCGGCTCCTATGAGCCCGTTGATCGCGAGATCACGGCGGTCGAGCCATCGGCGTCGATGCGGGCACAACGGCCGGCGCATCTGCCCGTCGCCATCGACGCTACAGCCGAAAAGCTGCCTTTCGCGGATGACAGTTTCGACGCGAGCATGGCGACCTTCACCGTGCATCAGTGGTCCGATCTTGCAGGCGGGCTTGCGGAGATGCGGCGGGTGACTCGGGGTCCCGTGCTGATCCTCACCTGCGATCCGAAGGAGTTGGACCGGTGCTGGCTGGTTGACTATGCGCCTGAGACGATCACGGTGGAAGCGCGCCGCTATCCGCAGATGGCAGCCATCAGCGATGGGCTGGGCGGCAATGCAGAGGTCATTCCCGTTCCGATCCCGTTGAATTGCACCGATGGTTTCAGCGAGGCCTATTACGGGCGCCCGGAGCGCCTGCTGGAGCCGGGCGCCCGCCTTGCTAACTCGGCCTGGAGCTTCGTCGATCCCTCCGTCGGCGACCGCTTCGTTGCCGATCTCAGCCGCGATCTCAAAGACGGCACCTGGGATGCCAAACACGGTCATCTGCGGAAACAGCCGGCGTTTGAGGATTTGCTGCGGCTGATTGTCAGCCGCAGCAAATCCTGATCCAGGCGAGGAAGAAGTAGTGTGATCGTTCACAGGGTCTGGCCTGTGAACGATCCATGATCGTACTATTGGCGAGACACCCGCCGTCTTGCCTGGACAGCCCGAGCCAATTCCTCCAGCGTACGGACGGAGGTCGGCCAGTCGATGCAGCCGTCGGTGATGCTCTGGCCATAGACCAGCGCCTTGCCGGGAACGAGGTCCTGGCGGCCGCCGACGATATTGCTTTCCATCATCATGCCCTTGATGCGGCGGTCGCCGGCCGATACCTGTTCGGCAACGGCGCTGACCACAGCCGGCTGGTTCTCCGGATTCTTGCTGCTATTGGCGTGGCTGGCATCGATGATGATCTGCGGATCGAGCCCAAGCTTGGACGCCTGTTCCGATACGGCCTGCACGCTGGCCGCATCATAGTTGGGCTGCTTGCCGCCGCGCAGGATGATGTGGCCGTCGTCGTTGCCGCGTGTCGAGGCGATGGCGGCAAGGCCGTCCTTGGTGACGGCGGGGAAATGATGTGGTTGCGATGCCGCCAGAATCGCATCGAGTGCGATCCTCGTATCGCCGTTCGTCCCGTTCTTGAAGCCGATCGGGCAGGAGAGGCCGGAGGCCAGTTCGCGATGCACCTGGCTCTCGGTTGTCCTCGCGCCGATCGCACCCCAACTCACGAGGTCGGCGATGTATTGCGGTGTGATTGTGTCGAGGAATTCGCAGCCGGCCGGCAGCCCGATCTCGTTGACGTCGGCGAGGAGTTGCCTGGCAAGGCGCAATCCCTCTTCGATGCGGTAGCTTCCGTCAAGATGCGGATCGTTGATGAGGCCTTTCCAGCCGACCGTGGTGCGCGGCTTTTCGAAATAGACCCGCATGATGATTTCAAGGTCGCCGGCGAAGCGGTCGCGCTGTTCCTTCAGCCGGGCCGCGTAGTCTCGCGCCGCGACAGGGTCGTGGATGGAGCAGGGGCCTATCACGACGATCAATCGATCATCGTTGTTGTGCAGGATGTTGTGCACGGCGCTACGTGCGCCCGTCACGGTCGATGTGACCGCTGTGTCTCGCGGGATCTCGTTTATAATGCGAGCGGGCGGCGTAAGCGCGGTAATCTCGACAATTCGCAGATCATCAGTGGAATTCAACACGGTATCGGTTCCTTTTGGGGTCATACCGTGGCGACAAAAAAAGCCGCCAGGTAGACTAGCGGCTGTTCGGGTCTTTTATTGCGTCAGTTTTATCTACGCACAGGCCCGCCTCCGCTGAGAGCAGCGGTACGAATAAAATCGCGAGGCGTTTGCGTAGGTGAACGACATGCAGTGTCTCTACGACAAAAAATATGCATTGTCGATGCCGTTGATGGCTGGGAAATGATCGTCATCAAGACTGATCACTGGCGCTCGATCCGGCGCCCAATTTGGCGGCATAGAAAAAAGACGAACCCCAGACCAGAAAGACTGGCCCCGCTTCGCTGGAAGCAGGACCAGTCCCCATCCGATCAGGGGTCAAGTCTAATCAGATCTCGAAAAACGAGGTCTTAGAAAGTACGCTGGAAGCGCAGAACGCCAGCCCACTGGTCCTGATTGATGGAGTCCCAGTTGGTGTAGGATACTTCCGGCGTGATCTGCAGGTTCTTGACCGGGTTGAACTTGACGTTCGCGGTCGCTGCGAAGATCTTCGAGTCGGTGTAGGCAACCTGAGCGTTTGCCTGCAGCTTGTCGTTGATCGGAACGGTCACGCCGCCCCAGACAGCCCAGTCACCCCAGCCGATGGTCTTGGCCGGGCCAGCACCGTTCGAGCTTGCGTACTTGTTCAGCTTGTCACCGTCGGTGTTCCAGCCGCCCATCAAGAAGGCCTTGAAGACGCCGAAGTCGCCGTCGACGCGAGCCTTGATAGCGCCTTCTTCAACGATGGAGTCATAACCGCCAACGATCTTGAAGCCGAAGTTGCCAGCCTTGTAGCCAACACCGGCGACAACGTCCGGAGCGTAATGATCCGAGCTGTTCGTGCCGTCAACGCCAGTTACAGGAACGGTGGCGCCAGAGCTGTTCGTGGTGAAGCCCGAGTTGCTGTCTTCGAGCGAGATCACAGCCGTGAAGCCGTTGCCTGCATCGTAGTTGTAGGTCAACTGGTTGAGTTCGTACGGGCCGTCATAGACCACGTCGTCGTTGATGACGCCGCCGGCATAGCCAATGTACAGGTTGTAGGCCGAGTCGAGCTTACCGACGGTGAAACCGGCGAGGCTGATGTTGGCTGCGATCAGCTTGGTGGTGGTCGAACCGCCATCCTGCCAGTCCCAACGCAGGACGGTAGCCGTCTTCAGCGGGCCGTATTCGGTGTCGGAAGCGGTGTCGAGCGTGAGGTGAGCACGGGTGTGCCACAGCGTGCCGTAACGGTCAGCCGGGTTGTAAGCATTGTACCACTTGCCTTCGGTGCGGACATAGCCGCCGATCTTGAGGCAGGTTTCGGTGCCCGGGATGAAGAAGTAGCCAGCACCGTACGCGTCGCAGATGCGAACATATTCGAGCGGCTCAGGCTCAGCGGCAACGATAGCGTCGGCTGCATGAGCGCCGGATACTGCTGCGAGGGCCGCAGCGGAGCCGAGAAGAAGGCTCTTGATGTTCATAAAAACTCCAATCCAATATAGATTGGGCATAGGCTATCGCGCCGAAAAATCGACGTGCCTCACCCTATCCCTGTTAAAAACCCCGACTCGGGAGAAACGGGCCCCACCCGCTTCTGTTCGCTATTAAAGACGAATTCCTGCAAAGTTATATGATATATTTTTCTGAGAATGACGTTTTCGTGATTTTTCATTTCTAGTTGCATGAAAGCCACATTTGCAAACATAGATAGTAAGCTTGCCATAATATTGGCTGCGTAATGATCAATTTGGAGTAGGAAATCGGAAATTGACGCCTCGTCGGGCGGCTGGCGACTTGTCGAGAGTCACTGTTACGTTGCTGTGTGAAAAGCTGGGATGCTGCGCTCAAACGCAACGCACGCCTTTGCCGACGTCGACAAACGGGCGTCTACATCCGATGATGGCTGAAGGGCGCTGGCTTAATACAGCGCGGTTCGCTTCGAGGTCGGCGATATCAGTCTGCTGAGCATGGCGCCGATTGCGAGACCCCAGAGCGCGCCTGTCATGGCGACAATTAGGTCCATGGGCGAACCGTAATTGCCGTTCACCAGAAAATGCGAGAAGCAGAGCGCTGAGACGCTGGCAATCATCAGCAGGCAGGTGAAGGAGGGCGATTGCGGATAGGCCAGCCGTGCCAGCATGCCGGCAAGGCAGAGGGCGACGGCTCGATACAGATTGAAGGGATTGCCAAACTCGGCCTGCCAATTGAGATGCGCGAAGGTCACGGCAACCAGTGCCGCGATGTAGCCCCAAGCAACAATCTTCAAAAAGCGCTCTGTTATCATGGGGATGTCATATAGCAGCAGTGCGCCGGAACGCCAGTCTCGTCACGGTTTCGCAACCTGGTTCAACCTCCCGCATCGCACACATTTTGTGTGTCTGCGAAATATTCCGTAGCGGATACGAGAAGAGAATCTGTAGTTTTTACAAGTATTTTCAATGTGTTATCATGCCTTTCGAGGGTCGGAGGAAATCGCGGGATGATTGCGTGTCGGCGACGAGCGCGCTGATGGCCACTTGCGGCCCAAAGTCGGTTAGCCCGCGCCCGCTATAGACAATGTGGGGTAGGCTGACACTGTCGCGCCAACCCACCTTCGATGCGGAAGCGATGTCAGGCGTTGGATGCCTTTGGTGCCTCGGCATTGTCCATCGGTTCCAGCGTCGCGGCTTCCATGGCGCTCTCCGCCGTATTGCGACGACCGAGAAAGGTGAAGACGACGATTGCGGTGAGAGCCGTGATTGCCGTCAGGAGCCATAGCAACTCGCTAAAGGCGTCGCTGTAGCCTTGGATCAACCTGGCATGCCCGATTGCAGGTACGCTGGAGGCTGCGTCAAGCAGATTGCCCGTAACCAGCCGCTGTGCTGCGAAAGATGCACGGTCCCCGGCTGCCGCGCCGAGATTTGACTGAATGAAAGAGGAAAGGATGGCGCTGACGACGGCCAGTGCCACGCCTTCGCCGGCGACGCGGGTGGTGCTGAAGATGCCGGTCGCCATGCCCGCGCGTTCTTTCGGCACGACGCTGACGGCTAATCCGTCCATGAGCCCCCAAGGAAGGCTGATCCCGATACCGATCGTCAGCAGCGGACCAATCAACGCAGTCGGTGCCGATCCCGTGGTGAGATAGCTGAGCCAGAACAGGCCCATGGCGGAGATAATAAGTCCCGCGCCGCAGATGGTGGCAGCCGTAAACCATCGTGTCAGCAGGCCGGCAACGATCGGCAGGATAAGAAGCGGCGCCGACAGGGCGACCATCATGCGGCCGGCGGCGACCTCGCTCATGTCCTCAATGCCGACGAAGCGGACGGGCAGGAGGATCAGCAGCACGACGAAGGCATAGGCGGGGGCCGCCGCCAGCAGCTGTACGCCGACGAAGCGCGGATAACGAAACAGGGTGAGATCCAGCATCGGCCGTTTTACGACGCGTTCGATGATGCCGAAGGCCAGGAAGAGCAATGCCGCGCCCACCAGCAGGACAATGACCAACGGGTCGCCCCAGCCGTTTTCCGGCGCGCGAAGGACACCGTAGGTGAAGAGCGTCAGAGCGAGCGTGAAACTGAGGGCGCCGGGCCAGTCGAGACTGGCAGCGTCCGGGTCTCTGGACTCGGTGAGGAAGCGCGCGCCGAGGCCAAAGGCCAGAGCGGCGAGGATGACGACAAGTATGAAGATTGATGGCCAGCCGAAGGCCTCGATCATCAGACCGGAGGCGATCGGCCCGAAAGCCAGCCCCACACCGAAACTGGAGCCGACGATGCTGAAGGCGCGCATGCGCGCTGTGCCGTCGAACTCCTGTGCGAGAGACGCCATGCCGCCGGAAAAGGCTGCTGCCGCCCCCATGCCCTGCAAGGCTCTCAGAATATCGAACCAGACGATATCACCGGCGAAGGCCAGTCCCGCCGAGAACAGGGCGAAGCCACCGAGCCCCAAGAGGAAGATGCGCTTGCGCCCGAAGCCGTCGGCAAGCGCGCCGGCGGCCATCAGGCTGCTGCCGAAGGTCAACATGAAGGCATTGGTGATCCAGTTGAGCGCAATCGGACTACCGCCGAGCGTCCGGCTGATGGCCGGCAAGGCGACGGCGGGGCCGGTGAAGGTGAGGGGCATGGCGGCAGCCGCGCAGCACACGGCAATCAGAACGAAGAGTTTTTCGGCCGGGCTTGCGGCCTTTGTCTTGTTGGGATGCATCGGGATATCCGCTGAATTTGAACAAAAGAGGCCCTACGGATGACTTGGGGGAACAAACCGTCTTCGAGGGCGGTCGTCATCATCTGCGGGAGCATTGGAATACCCAGATAGGATAGTTTTGATGCAATTGACTGAAAATGTGGCTAGAATTCCATATATACCGGAAGAAAACGATCGAATGGAAATGAAGATGGATCGGCTAAGTGGCCTCAATGCCTTTGTGCGAAGCGCCGATCTCGGCAGCTTTGCGGCCGCCGGGCGCGTGCTCGGTCTTTCGGCCTCGGCCGTCGGCAAGGCGGTGACCAATCTCGAGCGGCAGCTCGGGGTGCGGTTGATGCAGCGCTCCACCCGCAGCATTCGCCTGACCGAGGAGGGGCGCCTGTTTCACGAGCGTTGCCGGCGGGTGCTGGACGATCTCGACGACGCCCAGGCGTCGCTTGCCCAGGCGGTGGCCGTACCACGCGGACGGCTGCGCGTCAGCGTGCCCATCGTCAGCTACCATTTCCTGCTGCCGGTGCTGCCCGAATTCCTTGCCCGCTACCCGGATGTCGAACTCGACATCGATTTCAACGACCGCATTGTCGATATGATCGAAGAGGGTGTCGATGTCGCGATCCGCAGCGGGGATTTGCCGGACTCGCGGCTGATGTCGCGGACCCTGCGGCCATTCCAGATGCTGCTTTGTGCAGCCCCTGCCTATCTCGAGCGTCACGGCGTCCCGGGTTGCCCGCGCGACCTTGACGATCACCTGGCGATCCGGTTTCGTTTCCCCAACAGCGGCAAGCTACAGAACTGGCCGTTGGCCCTGTCCGATGGTGGGCCGGAATTGCGCATGCAAACCGTTCTGTCCTGCAACAATATGGAGGCTCTGCGCGGCGCCGTCATCAGCGGCCTCGGCATCGGATGCATGCCGGATTTCCTCGCGCGCAGTCCGCTCAGTGAAGGCAAGCTGCAAACGGTGCTCGATGATTACATCGACGGCCCCGGTCATTTTCATTTGCTCTGGCCGTCGAACCGTCACCTGTCGCCGAAGGTCCGCGTCTTCGTCGATTTTCTGAGCGAACGGCTTTTTGCGAAAAGCTGCGAAGTCTTGGCAGGTGCCGCAAACGCATGAAAAAGGGGCCATTAGGCCCCTTTTTGTCGTCGATCTTATCTGGATCAGATATCGCTGGCCGCGTTCGCCCAGATATCGGCGGCTTGCGCGGCGGTGACGCGGCGGACTTCCGTCTCGTCGCGGCGGCTGGCGAAGAGTTCGCTGGCCATGATCTGGTCGGCAAGGTCTGCCGGCAGCGACAGGAGAACGCGCTGGCCCTCCTTGTGGATGCCGCCGAGATCGGTGCGCTTGCCGGTGATCATGCCGCCGGCGATCGTGTTGTTGCTGTCCGGGTCGATCAGGATGAAGGAGCCGGTCGAACGGTTCTGATCGTAAGGGTCGAAGACGGCTGCTTCGTCGAAGGAAAGACGGACCTTGCCGATGGCGTTCATCCACAGGGCTTGCGCCGGTGCCCAGGCGCCGGTCTTCAGCTCGAGCTGCGCGATCGGCTGCACCTGCACACGCTGGCGGCGGCTGCCGCTCTTCAGCCAGTAGCGCTTGCCGGGCTCGATACCTTCCGGCTGCAACGCGACGATCTGCGCGTCGAAGGCAAGGCCGGATTGCGGCTGGCTGTCGATGGCGACGATCATGTCGCCGCGCGATACGTCCACCTGGCGGTCGAGCACGAGCGTGATGGCATCGCCGGCAACGGCTGCATTGCGCACGAGATCAAAGGTGACGATCTTCGCGACGTTGGCAACCATGCCCGACGGCAGGATCATGACGCTGTCGCCCGGCTTCACCGAGCCGCCGGCAACCGTGCCCTGATAGCCACGAAAGCTTTCTCCCGGGCGGGACACGCGCTGCACGGACAGGCGGAAGCCGACGGACTGCGCCGAGCGCACGGTGGCAAGCTCCAGCGTCTCGACCAGCGTCGGACCATTGTACCAGGGCATGGCAGCCTGGCCGGAATAGACGACGTTTTCGCCCTTCAGCGCCGACATCGGGATGGCGGTGATCTGCTTGACGCCGAGCGATAGCGCGAATTCGCGGAAATCATGCGCGATTTTCTCGAAGCCGGCGCGGTCGTAATTTGTCAAGTCGATCTTGTTGACGGCAAGCACGAACTGCTTGATGCCGAGCAGCGAGGCGATCGTCGCGTGGCGGCGCGTCTGCTCGAGAATGCCCAGGCGTGCGTCGATCAGCAGAATGGCGAGATCGGCGGTGGAAGCGCCGGTCGCCATGTTGCGGGTGTACTGCTCATGGCCGGGCGTGTCGGCGACGATGAAGGAGCGGTTGTCGGTCGAGAAATAGCGATAAGCGACATCGATGGTGATGCCCTGTTCGCGCTCGGCCTGCAGGCCATCGAGCAGCAGCGCGAAGTCGGGCAGGCCGAGATCGTTCTGCTTGCCGGTGGAATCGCGCTGCAGCGTGGCGGCCTGGTCTTCCTTGACGGCCTTGGTATCCCAGAGCAGACGGCCGATCAGCGTGGATTTGCCGTCATCGACGCTGCCGCAAGTGATCAGGCGAAGCGGACGCGTATCGCGCACGGCCTTGAGGGGCTCGGCTGCGGGTAACGTGACGACGTTTGCGGTTACGGCTGCGGTCATCTCAGAAATATCCTTCGCGCTTCTTTTTTTCCATGGAGCCGGACTGGTCGCGATCGATGGCGCGGCCCTGTCGTTCGGAAACCGTGGCGATTTCCAGCTCTGCGATAACGTCTTCAAGGGTGGTGGCGGTGGAGCGGATCGCGCCCGTCAGCGGGAAGCAGCCGAGCGTGCGGAAACGGATGAGCTCCTCGCGCTTGACTTCGTCGGGCAGCAGCTCCAGCCGTGGATCGGCGGCCAGGATCATCATGCCATCGCGCTCGACGACCGGACGCTTCTCGGCGAAATAGAGTGGCACGATCGGGATGTTTTCGGCCTGGATGTAGCGCCAGATATCGACCTCGGTCCAGTTCGACAGCGGGAAGACACGCACGCTCTCGCCCTTGCGGATCTGGCCGTTATAGACGTTCCAGAGCTCCGGGCGCTGATTGCGCGGATCCCAGCGATGATCCGGCGTGCGGAAGGAATAGATGCGCTCCTTGGCACGCGAGGCTTCCTCGTCGCGGCGTGCGCCGCCGAAAGCGGCGTCGAACTGGCCGGCGTCCAGTGCCTGGCGCAACCCTTCCGTCTTCATGATGTCGGTATAGAGCGCCGAGCCGTGGGTGAACGGAGTGACGTTCTCCGCCTTGCCGCGCGGATTGATGTGCTCGATCAGGTCGAGATCGTATTTCTTCACGATCTCGTCGCGGAAAGCGATCATCTCGGCGAATTTCCAGCCGGTGTTCACATGCAGCAGCGGGAAGGGCACGCGGCCGGGATAGAAGGCCTTGCGCGCCAGATGCAGCAGCACGGAGGAATCCTTGCCGACCGAATAGAGCATCACCGGACGCTCGAATTCGGCCGCAACTTCGCGGAAAATATGGATGGATTCGTTTTCCAGCGCCTTCAGATGCGGGTCGAGCGGCGGCTTGGTGCTTTGCGGATTGGAGAGTTCCGTATCCGGACGGCTATCGGGCATTTTCAACTCCAGAACTTAATCATTTGTCCCGACCGGAAGGCTGGCCGGAAAGAATAGGATGCTTTGGGTCCCGGTGGGCTGGCGGCGGCGAGGACCGCGCCTTGAGCCGATGCCGGGAACCGGCGGGGTATGTCATTGCGCGGCGACTGTGGCTTCTTCCGCAACATGCAGGCCGCATTCGCGCGTCTCGTCGTTTTCCCACCACCAGCGGCCGGCCCGCTCGGGCTCGCCCGGCTTGATGGCGCGGGTGCAGGGTTCGCAGCCGATCGAGGGATAGCCGCGCTGGTGCAGCGGGTTCACCGGCACGCTATTGTCGGCGACATAGGTGCGGATCACATCGATATCCCAGTCGGCGAGCGGGTTGACCTTGATCAGATTACGTTCGGGGTCGTACTCGGCAAACGGTGTGTCGGAGCGATTGTTCGATTGGCCGCGGCGCAGGCCGGTGACCCAGATCGTGGCGCCGTTAAGAGCGCGCGCAAGCGGCTTCAGCTTGCGCACGCCACAACAGGCATGCCGGGCTTCGACGCTCTCGTAGAAACCGTTGAGGCCATACTTCGCCGCATAGGCGTCGATGTCGGCCTGCTCCGGCTCATAACGGCTGATATGGATATCGTATTGGCTTTCCGTTTCGTCGATCAGCGCCAGGGTCTCGGGGAAGAGGCGGCCGGTCTGCAACGTCACGACGTCGATCGGCAGGCGATGGTTGCCGATCTCAGCGGTGATGACCTGATCTTCGATGCCGAGGGAGGTCGTGAACACGGTGCGGCCGCCGAGACCGGCGACCAGAGACAGGCGGCCGGCAAGGTCAAGCGCCGCCAACCGGCTGTTCAGCGTCCCGGCTTCTTCGATACGATTGATGGCAGTCATGGGGAATCCTGTCCTGAAATTGCGGCGAGTATCGCAGTTTGAGAGGACAGCGGACAGAAAAACGGATTTCGAAAGCGAGGGGATAGGGAGCAAATATCTCCACGAAGCCGCTCCGATGCGAAAAACCGACCGCCTCGGCTGTTAACCAAGGCGTTTTGCCCTCTGAAGCGGGCCGGCAGGGAGGCGCCGATAAGACTAGTCATATCTAAGTGCTTGCTTTAATGTCTATAGAAATAGTAGAGTTACACGCGGCTTGTCAAACGGAAATCGGAAGTGATGGCCAAAAAGATGCAGAACGCCAAATTATGCGCTAAACTATGGGCATAGTAAGAAGACTTGAAAACAAGGCTGGGTTGCTGGCGCTTCAGACTTTCCGCAATCCGCGTGCTTGAAGCGGAGCGGGGCCGGCCAAGGGTTTAAGAGTTCCGAAGCGATGTGGCC
This sequence comes from Rhizobium sp. GW821-FHT14E12, assembly GCF_058803745.1. NCBI lineage: Bacteria > Pseudomonadati > Pseudomonadota > Alphaproteobacteria > Hyphomicrobiales > Rhizobiaceae > Rhizobium > Rhizobium sp. GW821-FHT14E12. Next base: position 47,674 of record NZ_JBXAPH010000011.1, on the reverse strand, counting down.
GGTGTATCGGGTGAGCGCATCGTATGTGTGTGTAAGCGGTTCGAAATGATCACTCAAAAAGCAAAATACGCGTTGCGGGCGCTATCTGCTCTGGCTCAGGCCGAAGCGGGCAATCCGATGATGATTTCCGACATCGCCGCCCAACAGAAAATCCCGAAGAAATTCCTGGAACAGATCCTGCTCGACCTGAAGCATCAGGGTATCGTCATCAGCCGCCGCGGCAAGCAGGGCGGCTATCTCCTGCGCAAGCCGGCCGAGGAGATCACCTTCGGCGAGATCCTGCGTATCATCGACGGTCCGATCGCGCCATTGCCCTGTCTTTCCATCACGGCCTATCGCCGCTGCGAGGATTGCGACGGCGAGCAGACTTGCGAAATCCGCCATGTCTTCGCAAGGGTTGCCGACGCCACCCGCAAGGTTCTGTTCTCGACCACCATCGCCGATGCGGTGGCGCTGCCCGATGAAGCGGAAGTTACACGCCTTTTGGCGTAGCTCTCAGTGGGCGACGTGTTCTTCGCCTGCCTCTTTCTCCATTGTCCGCCGCGCCCGGATCGCCGCCGCGATAAAGACGCGTGACAGGCCGTGATAGAGCGGCTCGCGCGATAGCAGGCGCGAGGTGACATAGCCGATCATCGACACCGCCATGATCGGGATGACGGCCTGATGGTCGCCGGTCATTTCCAATATGATGACGAAGGCGGTCATCGGCGCCTGTACGACGCCGGCGAAATAGCCCGCCATGCCGAGGATTGCCGCGAGAGCGATGCTGCCGCCAATCAGCGTGCCGACCGTGCTGCCGAGACCGGCGCCAACCGCCAGCGACGGCGCGAAGATGCCGCCGGGAATGCCCGAGATCATCGACAGGAAACTTGCGAACAGTTTTTCCAGGAAGAAGAGCAGGGGCAGGGCGTGCCCTTCCACCGCGCCGCGCGCCTGTTCGTAGCCGGTCCCGAAGGTATTGCCGCCGGTAGAGACGCCGATGGCCGCAACGAGAAGACCGCAGCCGCCGGCGAGCATCAGCATGCGCTTGAGGGGCTGCGGCTGTGCCCAGCGGCGGATGCGGATGCCGGCATAGAGCGCAAAGCCGCTGAAGGCCGCCCCAAGCGCGCCGCCGCCGATACCGCAAATCAGCACGAGAACCCAATCCACAAGCGCTGTCGGCGCGACACTTGCGGTACCGAAATAATTATAGCTGCCGGAGAGGCCAAGCGCCGCGAGGCCGGAGAGGATGACGGCCGTCAGCACCAAGCCATTGGCACGCGATTCATAGGTGCGGCTCATTTCCTCGATGGCGAAGACGACGCCGGCGAGCGGCGTGTTGAAGGCCGCCGCGATGCCCGCCGCCGAGCCGGCAAGGATCAATCCCTTCGCCTGCGCCATGCCGCTGAAGCGGGCGACGGCCAGCATGAAGGACGCGCCCACCTGCACCGTCGGCCCCTCGCGGCCGATCGAGGCGCCGCAGAAGAGGCCGAGGATGGTCAGCACGATCTTCCCGAAGGCAAGACGAAGCGACAGCAGCTTGGTGCGGTCCTCATCATGATGCAGGTGCCGCGCGGCGATCGCCTGCGGAATGCCGCTGCCTTGCGCATTGGGAAACAGCGTCGTGGCGAGATAGGCGGAGAGCACGAAGCCAAGCGGCGTCAGCACAAGCGGCAACAACCAGCTCCATTCCCCCGAGCTCGTTACTCCGGCAAAGGCGCGCTGCGCCAGATCGGCCAGCTTGGCAAAGCCGACGCTGATTACCCCGATCGCGAGCGCTCCCGTCCAGAACACCAATCGCGGCCGCCATAGATGGATCGAGCCCCAGAAAACGCGGGAGCGGCGGAGGAGCTTGGATTTGCGATAGATCGGGGGCATGGGATTTTAAACCGGCGGGCTGAGCGATATGTCCGTTTAGGACTCAATTCTGAACAGTCTGCTTAAAAACGACGGGGCAGGATATTCACACTCTCTTACAAGACTTCACTTTATGGCCAAGGCTTATCTGAGTCTTGACACATTCTGACAGCCTCCTAGAATGCATCGCAATTGCAATGCAAGAGGTTGTCCATGAAATCCGCTTCCATTCCGTCGCTTAGAGTCGACCCGGAGCTGCGCGCTGCTGCCGAGAGCGTGCTGAAGGAGGGCGAGACCCTGTCCGCTTTCCTGGAGAATTCGCTAAGAGCCCAGATCGACTATCGGCGGACGCAGGCGGAATTCATCGCGCGGGGCATGGCCGCACGAGAGGAAGCCAAGCATACGGGCGTCTATTACGGTGCTGATGAGGTGCTCGGAAAGCTGAAAAGCAAGCTTGCGGCCGCAAAAGCCTCCAAACAGAAATGAAGTTTGCCGTCCGCTATTCGCCGGGAGCAGTCAAAGATCTCGATCGGCTTTACGACTACCTTCTCCTGAGAGACATTGATCTGGCGGAAAGAGCCTATCAGGCGATTGTAAAGGCAACCGAATTTCTCGAGACCTTTCCATTCAGCTGCCGCAAAGCGTCTTCGGACAATTCATTCCTCCGCGAACTGGTCATCCCCTTCGGCTCTGCCGGCTATCTCGCTCTGTTCGAAATCGAAGACAGCGACACAGTGACGATACTGGCGATCCGACATCAGCGCGAAGACGACTATCACTGAGGTTCGCCAAACCTACCGATCGCTCACTTCCCAGCGCGGATTGATCCACGGTTCCTGGTTCGATCGCGCCAGCCTCGGCTTGCCGAGAATATGATCGGCGGCCTTTTCGCCCGTCATGATCGAGGGGCCGTTGAGGTTGCCGTAGGTGAGGCTGGGGAAGATCGAGCTGTCGGCAACCCGCAGGCCCTCTACGCCGATGACGCGGGTGTCGGGATCGACCACGGCCATCGGATCGTCCTTTGCGCCCATCTTGCAGGTGCCGCAAGGGTGATAGGCGCTTTCCAGATGTTCGCGCAGGAAGGCGTCGATCTGATCGTCGGTCTGGACGTCGGGGCCGGGCTGGATCTCCGGGCCGCGATACTCATCGAAAGCCTTCTGCCCGAAGATCTCGCGGGTGAGGCGGACGCAGTGGCGGAATTTTTCCCAGTCTTCCGGATGGCTCATATAGTTGAAGCGGATGACCGGGTCGGCCTTCGGGTCGGAGGAGCGCAGGGTCACCGCGCCGCGCGACTTCGACAGGTTATAGCCGACATGCGCCTGGAAGCCGTGGCTCTTCGCCGCTGCCTTGCCGTCATAGCTGATGGCGACGGGGAGGAAATGGTACTGGATATCCGGCTGCTTGACGCCGGGCGCCGAGCGCAGGAAGGCGCAGGCTTCGAACTGGTTGGAGGTCCCGAGGCCGGATTTGAAGAACATCCACTGCGCCCCGACGATGCCCTGCATGTACCAGGGCAGCCAGGAATAGAGCGAGACCGGCTTCAGGCTGGTCTGCTGGAAATAGAATTCCATATGGTCCTGCAGATTGGCGCCGACGCCCGGCCGGTCCAGCTTCGCCTCGATGCCCATCTCCTGCAGATGCTGCCCGGGACCGATGCCGGAGAGCATCAGCAGTTTTGGCGAGTTGAAGGAGGAGGCCGAGACGATCACCTCGCGGTTCGCCTTGACGATCTCGATCTTGCCGCCGCGCTCGATCTCGACACCGGTGGCGCGGCCGTTCTCGATCACCACCCTGCGGGCGAAGCAGCGGATCAGCTCGACATTTGGCCGCTTCAGCGCCGGTTTCAGATAGGCGGTCGCGGCAGACCAGCGCCGGCCCATCCAGGTCGTCTGCTCCATCAGGCCGAAGCCTTCCTGCTTGCCGCCATTATAGTCTTCCGTCGCCTCGAAGCCCGCCTGCTTGCCGGCCTCAATGAAGGCATGGAACAGCGGATTGCGGGCGTCGCCGCGCCGGACATGCAGCGGCCCGTCGGTGCCGCGCCAGCCGTCTTCGCCGCCATGCGAATGCTCCATCCGCTTGAAGTAGGGCAGCACATCGGCATAGGCCCAACCCTGGGCGCCAAGCTCTTCCCAGCGATTGAAGTCCTCGGCGTGGCCACGGACATAGACCATGCCGTTGATCGAGGAGGAGCCACCGATCACCTTGCCGCGCGGGGCGGTGATGCGCCGATTGTTGAGCTGCGGTTCCGGTTCGGAGAGATAACCCCAATTGTAGCGGTCCATGCTCATCGGCCAGGCAAGCGCCGCTGGCATCTGGATGAACGGCCCGACATCGCTGCCGCCGAATTCCAGCACGATAACCGTATGCTTGCCGTCTTCCGACAGCCGCGAAGCCATGGCGGAGCCGGCGGAACCTGAGCCGATAATGACGAAATCTGCTTGCATGACGATGTGTTCCAGATGGATAGGGGCGTAGATCGAAGTGGTTTTGCACCCTCCCTTGAGGGGGAGGGTCGGCCGCAGGCCGGGGTGGGGTGATCACTGGTATGAGCGTTGCGGCTGGTCACCCCCACCCGCCGCTATGCGGCGATCTCCCCCTCAAGGGGGAGGTGTATCAATAAGGCGCCTGGACTGGCCCCATGCCGACATAGACCGTCTTCAGCTCGGAATAATGCTCGAGTGCTGCCAACGAATTCTCGCGGCCAAAGCCGGATTGCTTGGAGCCGCCGAAGGGGATTTCGACCGGTGCGAGATTATATGCGTTGATCCACAGCGTCCCGGCCTCGAGCTGGTCGACGACGCGGTGGGCGCGAGTGAGGTCGGCGGTGAAGACGCCGCCGGATAGGCCGAATTCCGTGTCGTTGGCGCGGGCGATCACCTCCGCCTCGTCATCGAAATCGAGCACGCACATGACCGGCCCGAAGATTTCCTCGCGGGCGATGGTCATGTCGTCGGTGACGTCGGCGAATACGGTCGGCTGCACGTAATAGCCTTCGCCGGACACATTGTTCGGAATACCGCCGCCGGCCACCAGCGTCGCGCCTTCGGCCTTACCCTTCTCGATGTAGGACAGCACCTTTTCGCGCTGTGCCCAGGACACCATCGGGCCGACTTGCGTCGCCTCGTCCATGGGATCGCCGATCAGCATGGCTTCCGTGCGCGCCTTCAGGCGCTTCAGGAATTCGGACTTGATCTTGCGATTGACGAAAACGCGCGTGCCGTTCGAGCAGACCTGACCGGTCGAATAGAAATTGCCAAGCATGGCGCCGCCGATGGCGCTGTCGATATCGGCGTCGTCGAAGACGATCAGCGGCGACTTGCCGCCGAGTTCCATGGTGACGTGCTTCAGGCTTCCGGCGGCGGCGGCGGCGACCTTGCGGCCCGTCGGCACCGAGCCGGTCAGCGACACCTTGGCGACGTCGGGATGGTTGATCAGTAGCGGCCCGGTCTCGCGGTCGCCCTGGATGACATTGTAGAGCCCCTTCGGCAGACCGGCCTCGATCAGGATTTCGGCGATCTTCAGCGCGCCGAGCGGCGTGTTTTCGGAAGGCTTGAACACCATGGCATTGCCGGCCACCAGCGCCGGAGCGCCTTTCCAGCAGGCGATCTGCTGCGGATAGTTCCAGGCGCCGATGCCGACACAGACGCCGAGCGGCACGCGCTTGGTATAGGCAAAATCGCCGCCGAGCGGGATGTAGGAGCCATTGAGGCCGGCAGCTGCGATGCCGCCGAAGAACTCGAAACTGTCGGCGCCCGAGGTCGGGTCGGCGACGATGGTTTCCTGGATCGGCTTGCCGGTGTCGAGCGTTTCAAGCTCCGAAAGCTCGCGGTTGCGCTCGCGCATGATGTCGGCGGCGCGCTTCAGGATGCGGCCGCGGGCTGTCGGGCTCATCGCCGCCCATTCCGGCTGCGCCCGCTTGGCAGCGGCGATTGCCTGTTCGACGATGGCGGGGGTAGCCGCATGCAGCCGGGCGATCACTTCGCCGGTTGCCGGATAGATGCTTTCGATGACGGTGCCGTCGGTATCCTCGATATATTCGCCGTCGATGAAATGGGAAGCTTTCGGTTGCGCACGCATCATAGGACCCTCAATTCTTCGTAAGACACCATGACATGCTCTTGGAACGCAGGTCGTTCGGTCAGGTTTCGGTAGTAGCGCTCCAGCCGAGGACGGGGAGGGCGCGGGATGTCGATGTCGAAATAGCGATAGAGCACATGGCCGAACTGGATGTCGGCCAGCGTCAGCTTCTCACCTGCAAGGAAAGGATGCTGTTCAAGTTGCGTCTCGGCGATGTCGAACTTTTTGCCGAGAGCGGCAAGGGCGGCACTGATGGCAGGATCATCACGCAAGGCGGGTGCGGTCCGGACCACACGCCAGAACACCGGGGCGGTGAAATTCAGCGCCACATTGAGCTTCGCCCATTCGGTCCATTTATCGATTTGGGCACGGTGCGCAGGCTCCTTCGGCCAGAAGTCCTCATCCGCATATTGCTCGGCGATATAGCGCAGGATAGCGCCTGTTTCCCACAGCGGCTCGCCGTCGCCGTCGCGCAAGACCGGCACGGTGCCGTTCGGGTTCATCGCCAGGAATTCCGGCGTGTCGACGACCCCGTAGGTGAAGCCGGCATCGATGCGCTTGTAGTCAAGGCCAAGCTCGCCGATGCACCACATCAGCGCCTGTACGTTGGATGACGATTTCCGGCCCCATACGGTCAGCATTCTATCGGCCTCCCAGCGCGTTCAGATGCATCGTCAGATAGTCTTCGGTGAGCGCGATCGATCCTTCGATGCTGATCGGTGCCGACCGCAGGCTCTGGCGGATATAGAGCCCGTCGATCATGGCAGCGGCACCCTCGGCCATGCGTTCGGCATCGTCGGGCGGGCACAGTGCTTTGAGGTTGGCGAGCAGGTTGGAGCGCAGCCGCCGGGCATAGATAACGAGGAAGCGGCGGGTCTCTTCGGAGCGCTGCGCCTCGGCGTAGAAGGCGAGCCAGGCGGCAATCGTCTCCGGCGCGAATTGATCGGCGTGGAAGCTGACATGGATGACGGCGGAGAGTTTTTCCCGCGGTGTCTTTGCGGCCCTCATCGCCGTCACCGTGCTGTCGCGCAGCCGCTGTAGGTGATGACGGACGGTCTCGATCAGCAACTGTTCCTTGCTGCCGAAGTAGTGATGGGCAAGAGCGGGAGAAACGCCGGCCTGCTTGGCGATTTCGGACATGGTGACGGTCAGCGAGCCGTGATCGCCGATCACGCGCATCGCCGCGTCCACAAGCGCCTTGCGGCGCACCGGTTCCATTCCGACTTTCGGCATCAGCTACCCCTGAGTTCGGAGCAGTGTATTTTTGATTGACTGATCAATCAATAAAAAAATCACTTGGCAGCTGGATATGGGGCTGAAAATCCTGCCCCCCTTTTCGAGTTGCATTTCTGTGCCATACTCTTTGACAGGAGGAGGTGCAGTCATGGTCAATGTTCTGGATGAGGTTCCCCCGTCTGCAATGCGCGAAAAATGGGGATGGTTCGTCGCGCTCGGTGTGTTTCTGCTCGTTTGCGGCGCCATCGCCTTCGGCAATCTTTTCGTCGCCACCGTCGCGTCGGTCTACTATGTCGGCATGCTGATGCTGATCGGCGGCATCATCCATCTGGCGCATGCCTTTCAGGTGCGGGGATGGGAGCATATCCTGTTCTGGATATTGAGTGGCCTGCTCTATACGCTTGCCGGCATTCTTGCCTTCGCCAATCCCTTGCTCGCCTCGGAAGCGCTGACGCTCTTCCTTGCCATCGCATTGCTGATCGCCGGTACATTTCGCGTCTGGGTCGGGCGCAAGCTGAAGCCGGAGCGGGGCTGGGTCTGGATCGTCATCGGCGGCGTGGTCACCGCACTCGCCGGCATTGCGATTGCGCTCGGCTGGCCGGTCAACAGCCTCTGGGTTCTCGGCCTTTTCCTGGCGGTTGATCTGACGTTCCAGGGCTGGACGCTGATGGCTTTCGGCTTTGCGCTCAGGCAATAGAGGCGGGCAAAACCGGCGGTAACGGAATACGAATTTTTGACAAGAGACGTGAGCGGGGTTACTCTCTGAGGGCTGTCATGCGGAATGCAGCGGCACTGAACCACTGAGTGCTCGGTGCCATAGTCGAGAGCATGCGTGTTCATGGAGACGCGCCCTGAAGGCTCCGGCTACACATCTGGAGCGGGTCTCCAGCGAAGAATTCTGCCTAAGAATTACAAGGGAGGAATATCATGCCGATGGTAACGGTTTCCATCTCTCCGCTTCAGGCCGCCGGCATCCGAGCGGCCGTCGACACGGGTACTTATGCATCGAGTAGCGAAGTCGTGCGCGAGGCGTTGCGCATGTGGGATGCGGCGCGTAAGCGTGGCGAGATCTGCGATGTGCCGCATGCGGCCAATGATCCCGCCAATGACCCCGATGGTGTGGTGAAGAGCAGCCGGTGTGTCGCTGACATGTTCGCCGATTACGAGGCGGAAACACACCGACATAACTGAGCGCCAAGGACTTCGCATCTTGCGAAGCCGGTGTCGCCGATCCCCGGATCGAGGCGGCTGCATTTATGGTTAACGTTCTTTTACCATTCACGAAACTTTCACATAGGGGAAAGGTTTCGTTGACGCCTGTGGCCCATCTTGAGCCGAAAACGCGATAAATCCAAAGTTTACTCAAAAACTTAGATCAAAAATTCTTTAGTGGAGATGGGCATGTCCCTGACTGCCGCCGTCGAGCCTGGCGTATTGCGCCGGTATGCCAGCGACCAGATTGTCACGCTTGCCAAACTCGTGATCGAAAATGCTTTCCAGCCGATCGTCGAAGCCGGCACGGGCACGGTCTTCGGCTATGAAGCCCTGATGCGCGGGCAGGAGCGGATCGGTTTCGACAGCCCGATCGACATTCTCGATGAGGCCGAGCGCATCGGCCAGCTCTTGGGGCTGGAGCAGATGGTCACAAGCCGTGCACTGGCGAAATTCGCAACGCTGCCTAACGCCGGCACTGCAACTCTCTTCCTCAATCTCGATGTCCGCCTGATCCCGCAGGGCGACCTGCTGGTCGATGGTTTGCTACAGCACATGAAGAAGGCCGGTATTGCGCCGTCCTCCATCTGCTTCGAGCTCTCCGAGCGCTTCGACAATACCAGCGTGCCGGAGTTTTCCGATCTGATCACCAAGATGCGCGATGCCGGTTTCAAGCTGGCGATCGATGATTTCGGCGTCGGCCATGGTGAAATGAAGCTCCTGGCCGACTATCCCGTCGACTATCTCAAGATAGACCGGCATTTCGTCGCCAATATCGATCGTAACGCCCGCAAGCGTCATATCCTCAGAAACATCGTCAATATCGCCCATGTTCTTGGTACCCGCGTCATTGCCGAGGGGATCGAGACCGAGGCGGAGTTCCTGACCTGCCGTGAATTCGGCGTCGATCTCGTCCAGGGCTGGTTCATCGCTCGCCCGACGATGCTGGTCAACGAGCTGAAGCCCGCCTTTCCGCATCTGCAGGATCTCGGCAAGATGGCGCGCAACAGCCAATCGTTGGACGAAATTCTCATCCGCAAGCAGATCGAGGTGCTACCGACCATCGGCGAGAACGACAGCATCGACAGCGTTTTCGAACTCTTCCGCCGCAATCCGCGTCGCGCCTATTTTCCCGTCGTCAATGCCAATGGCGAGCCGCGCGGCATCATCCACGAGTATCAGCTGAAGGAATACATCTACCAGCCCTTCGGCCGCGACCTGTTGAAAAACAAGGTCTATGAGCGCTCGATCTCCCATTTCGTCGAGATGGCGCCGATCGTCGGCCTGGATTCCGACGCCGACACGCTGATGGCGATCTTCGCCAATATGGAAAGCAGTGATTGCCTGATCGTCACCGAGGGCACGCATTATGCCGGCATCGTCTCGGCGGCCTCGCTGATCAAGGTCATCAACGAAAAGCAGCTCAAGGTCGCCCAGGACCAGAACCCGCTGACCGGCCTGCCGGGCAACCGCGCCATTCATGACTTCATGCAGAGCGCCGGCCGTGATGGCGATGAGGTCAGGCACTTCTGCTATTGCGACTTCGACAATTTCAAGCCGTTCAACGATGCCTATGGCTTCCATCTTGGCGATCACGCCATCTCGCTATTCGCCGCCCTGATGCGGCGCTATTTCTTCGCCGAGCGTCATTTCCTCGGCCATGTCGGCGGCGATGATTTCTTCATCGGCATCTCCGGCTGGACTGTAGAGGAGCTTTGCGAGATCCTGGATAGGCTGCTTGCCGATTTCCACGCCGATGTGCTGGAGTTCTATTCGGTGGACGACCGCGCCGCGGGCCGTATCCGTGGCCATGACCGCAGCGGCGCCGAGGCCATGTTCCCGCTGATGCGTTGTTCCATCGGCATTTTGGAGCTGCCCGAGGGGCTGGTCATCGACGATATCAACCGCGTCAGCACCTCGATCGCCGGCATCAAGGCGCGAGCGAAGGAGAGCGAAATCGGCATTTCGCTCCTGAGCCTAGGCGAGACGAATTGACGCCCTCCCATACCAGCTTCTTTTCAAGCGGCATGCGCTAAACTATCTCCATTGCTTTGCTGGGATGAGGAGAGTCGAGCCATGCGCTTGCCGTCTGAAATGCGTTTTGTGGATCTGCCGTCCTTCGGCCACCCCGAGGTGATGACGATTGCCCGCAAGCCCCTGCCGGTGTTGAAGGACGGCGAGATCCTCGTTTGGGTCCAGGCGGCCGGCGTCAATCGGCCGGATGTGGCGCAGCGGCAGGGCATCTATCCGCCGCCGAAGGATGCCAGCCCCATACTCGGGCTGGAAGTCGCCGGCGAGGTCGTCGATGTCGCACGCGGTGTCACGGAATTTGCCATTGGCAACAAGGTGTGTGGTCTCGCCAATGGCGGTGCCTATGCCGAATATTGCGCCATCCCGGCCAGCCAGGCTTTGCGGTTCCCCAATGGCTATGACGCCGTTCGCGCGGCGGCGCTGCCGGAGACGTTTTTCACCGTCTGGGCCAATCTTTTCCAGATGGCCGGCCTCACCGAAGGCGAGAGCGTCTTGATCCATGGTGGCTCCAGCGGCATCGGCACGACGGCAATCCAGCTTGCCCACGCTTTCGGCGCCACGGTCTACGCCACTGCCGGCTCGAAGGAGAAGTGCGAGGCCTGCGAGAAGCTCGGCGCGAAGCGGGCGATCAACTACAAGGACGAAGATTTCGCCGAGGTCATCAAGGCGGAAACCGGCCATGGCGTCGATATCATCCTCGACATGATCGGCGCTGCCTATTTCGAGAAAAACCTCGCCTCACTTGCCAAGGACGGTTGCCTGTCGATCATCGCCTTCCTAGGCGGCGCGGTGGCCGAAAAGGCCAACCTGCAGCCGATCATGGTCAAGCGTCTGACGGTGACGGGATCGACCATGCGCCCGCGCACGGCGGAAGAAAAACGCGCCATCCGCGACGATCTCCTCTCCCAGGTCTGGCCGCTGCTCGACGAGGGCAGGATTGCCCCCGTCATCTACAAGACCTTCGCCTTCGATGACGTCATCGACGCCCACAAGCTGATGGAGACCAGCAATCACATCGGCAAGATCATGCTGAAGCTGGCCTGAGGGTGAACGACATGGCGATGGCGACGAGGCCAGGCAGGGCCATCAGCGCATAGAGCCATGTCGCCGCCGACAGGCTGCCGGCAATGCCGCCAGGATGGGCCAGCCCGGCACTGTTGACGATGACGCCGGCGAGTGCCGCGCCGAAGGCGCCGCCGAGCGACTGCACCATCGAAATGGCGGCCGAAGCCTTGTCCTGCTCTGTTTGCTCGGCAAGGCTGATGATCCTGGCGATCAGATGTCCCCAGCCGAGACCGACGCCGAAGCCCATCAGGAACATGGAGATGACGGCGGGCGCGAGCCAGATGAGATGGCCGGCCGGATTGTCTCTGGCGACAAAGGGGATCAGCGACGCGGTGGCGACGGTTTCAAGCACGCAGCCGATGATGATCGCAATGGCGGCTTGACGTCCTGAAAACGAGGCGCTGAAGAAGGCCGCCACGGTCCAGCCGAGCGCCACCAGCGCGACGAGATAGCCGGAGGCGAGCGGTGCGACGCCGTGCAGGTTCTGCAGGAAGTACGGAATGTAGATATCGCTCGTCAGCACCAGCATCATGGTGAACATCATCAGGTAGAGCCGGGAGATCGGCTTGGCGAGAGTAACGGCACCCTTCGGCAGCAGCCGGGTCTGCCCCTTGCGCTCGAAGATCAACATTGCCGCGATGAAAGCGACGGATAGGCCGATCAGCAGGATCTTGTAGAATTCATGATCGCTTGTGCTCGCAAAACTCGTCAGCAGGACCGCGGTGAGCAGAAGCGCGATCTGGACCAGCGGCGTTTTCCCCTCTGCGCGATCGTCCTTGACCTTCGGCAGCAGCCACCGCGCTGAAACGGCCATGAGGCCGGCCACGGGTACAAGAATAACGAAGGCTTCGCGCCATGCGTGACCGGCGGAAAACATCCCGCCGAGCGTCGGCCCGAGCACCGTGGCGACGCCCCATATTGCGGCGTAAAGCGTGGAGGCTTTGCGCCACATCGGCTCGGGGTAAACGAAGCGAATAAAGGCATAGGCGAGACCCGCGAGCATGCCGACGCCGTAACCCTGTACGGCGCGGCCGGCCAGCACGACATGCATCGTGGGCGCGATGGCACAGATCAGGTTTCCGGCGCCGAATATCAGCGCCGCCGCGACATAGACCGCACGCAAGCCCATGCCTCTCGGTCGTGTCGCAACGGTGATCGAGCCGAGGACGCCGGCCGCGACGAAAAGCGTTGTCATCCAGGAAAACAGCTCCAGCCCGCCAATGTCTCGAACGATGGATGGAGCGAGCGTCGCGGTGATGTAGGATTCGACGGCGTAGAGCGTGACGCCGCCGCCGAGCATTAGTGTCGCGGGCAGGAGCCGGGGTGAGAAGAGAGTGAAAATGGAGTCGGAGCGGGACATATCTGCGTGGTCGATGCTGGACATCGGATGATCCTCGGTGTTTTCCCTGGCGAATAATTATTTTCCAAGTTATAGATTGGAAAATTACAGCGTCTCGAAATTAAAACAAGAGAAAACTTGGAAAAATGCGTCAGTCGCCCGTCAACCGAATCCTGATCCTGTTGAAAACTGATGGTCCGCAGCTTGCAGCAGCGCTTGGCAGCGCACTCGGCATATCGTCGGAAGCGGTGCGCCAGCAGTTGACGAAGATGGCGGAGGAGGGCCTGGTCGAGCCGGTGACGGAAGCGTCCTCGGGCCGAGGCAGGCCACGACAGCTCTGGCATCTGACGCCCGCCGGCAACCGCCAGTTTCCCGACGGCCACGCCGACCTCACCGCGACGCTTCTGGCAACCATGGCCGACCAGCTCGGGCAGGGGGCGGTCAATGCGGTGATTTCAGCCCGTGAGGTGGAGACACTGAAGCACTACCGCAGCGAAATCGATATCGGCTCCGATCTTCCCTCACGCGTTGCCGCGCTTGCGGCCATTCGCACACGCGAAGGCTATATGGCCGATCACTGGCTGGAGGAGGACGGCTCCGTCATGCTGGTGGAAAACCACTGCCCCATCTGTTCAGCCGCGAGCGTCTGCGCCGGCTTCTGCCGATCGGAGCTCGAGACGTTTCGTGAGGCGCTGGCGGCAAGCGTGGAGCGGGAGGAGCATATTCTGCTCGGGGCGAGGCGGTGTGCTTACAGGATTCGGGCGGCGGTTTGAGCGAAGGGCTAGGCAGCGCGCACGGTTAGTTTCAAGCCGAGGGCTCGAATGACACCGGTCAATGTTTCCAGCGTCGGATTGCCGCCTTCGCTGAACGCCTTGTAGATGGTCTCGCGGCTGACGCCGGCTTCTTTCGCGAGCTGTGTCATGCCGCGGGCGCGGGCGACATCGCCGATAACGGCGGCAATCAGCGCAGGATCGCCGTCCTCGAATGCAGCTTCGACATAGGCTGCAATGGCCTCGGCGCTGTTCAGATGTTCCGTCGGATCCCAGGGTTTGGTTTCAAGTGCCATGATCAAGCCTCCTTCGCGAGTGCTTTGGCTTTTGCAATATCTGCGCTCTGCGTTGCTTTATCACCGCCGCACAGGAGCAGAACGAGAGTCTGGCCACGTTTATGATAGTAGAGCCGGTATCCCGGGCCGTAATCGATGCGGAGTTCGCTGATGCCCTCGCCAACGGGCTTCACATCGCCGGGATTGCCGAGCGAGAGACGACGAATTCTCACCTGAATGCGGGCAACCGCATTGATATCCTTGAGTTTACCAAGCCAATCGGCAAATTCGGCGGTCTGGCGAACTTCGATCATTTGTGTACTATAATACACATCCAATAGCTGTCAATTATAATACACAGATCGCTACATGCCGGTTGGCAACTCTCCAAGCAGCGGCTAACAATACCTCATCCCGCAAATCGAAGAGCGCTTTCCATCATGTCCAATCCCGTCTGCGTCGAAGTCACCCGTGGAAATCTCGTGGAGAGCCGTCATCGCGGTTCGGTCGCCGTGGTCGATGGTGACGGGAAGCTGGTTTTCTCGCTTGGCGATATCGAGGCGGGCGTGTTTCCGCGCTCCGCCTGCAAGGCGATGCAGGCTTTGCCGCTGGTCGAAAGCGGTGCGGCGGATGCCTATGGCTTTGGCGCCAAGGAGCTGGCGCTGGCCTGCTCTTCGCATAATGGCGAGGACGAGCATGTGGCGATGGCCGCGTCCATGCTTGCGCGGGCTGGTCGGGATGTCGCCACGCTCGAATGCGGCGCGCATTGGTCTTTCGACCAGAAGACGATTATCCATCAGGCGCGCACGCTCGACAAGCCGACGGCGCTGCATAACAATTGTTCGGGCAAGCATTCCGGTTTCATCTGCGCCTGCTGTCATCAAGGTATCGATCCCGCCGGCTATGTCGGCTACGACCACCCGCTACAGCAGCAGATCCGTGCGACGATGCAGAGCCTCATGGGAACGCCGCTCGGCCACGACAATTGCGGCATCGACGGCTGTGCCATCCCGAGCTATGCCGTGCCGCTCAAAAGTCTGGCGCATGGCTTTGCCAAGATGGCGACCGGCAACGGACTGGAGCCGTTGCGCGCCAGGGCCTCGCGCCGCTTGCTCGACGCCTGCATGGCCGAGCCCTTCTATGTCGCCGGCACGGACCGCGCCTGCACGAAGCTGATGCAGATCGATCCCGGCGAGATCTTCGCCAAGACCGGCGCCGAAGGCGTCTTCTGCGCGGCGATCCCGGAACAGGGCATTGCTATCGCGGTCAAATGCGATGACGGCAACACCCGCGCCGCCGAAGCCATGGTGGCCGCCACACTCGCCCGCTTCTTCGAAAAAGACGGTGACATCAATGCCGGCCTGTTAGCCATGGCTAACAAGGCGCTTAAAAACTGGAACCGCATCCATGTCGGCGATATCAGGGCGACGGCAGCGTTGACGGCTTAGAATACCGTTGTGTCTTAAGGTTGTCTATTTGCCTGGCAGATGCTGCCGCACGAGCCTGTATTCATGCCAGATCAGGACCATGACTAGCAGGTCGAAGGCGGTCAGCACCAGAAGCCCGATCCCATGGGTCTCGGTGAAGCGATAGAGCTGGTAGACGATAAACAGCCCCAAAGCCGCCAGGGACGCCGGATATGCCCATAGCTTGCCCTTGAGAAGACCGATGACGAGCAGCACTTTCACCAGGCCGTGGATCAGGAGATAGAATGCGTAGAAGTGCTTGGTCGTGAGGGAGAAGTTTTGCGCCCAGGAAAGCAGGTGCGTTGCGATGAAGTCGTTCGGATTCTTGACCAATTCGTCTTGGGTAAGCAGGTTCACGAGATGAACGATCGTATCGGTGCTGATGAGTGCAAGCGCTATTCCGCCAATGCATTCGATCAGGGCATGGGCTCCCTTCAACAGCACGCTGATCTCGAAGAGCTGATGAATTCGACGTTCGTTCATGCTCTTACAACCCACTTTCGATGAAATAGCCCGACAGACGCGACAACCATGCAATGGGTGCATATTTTCGCAGGTTAGTGTCGTTGTTACACCGTATGTGGGCATGATAGCGCAAGTTTAAGACAGCTGCCTCTTTCGCCAGTCAAACGGGGCGGTGCCGTGCTTTCGGTCACACGGCAAAAATAGGCATCCCTGCACTCCGATAGGGCACCAGACTCTCCTCCGTCATATCTGATGGCACGATCACGCCCGAAACTGCCGTAATGGGCAGGATGTGGCAAGGCGAGGCGGCGTCCAGCTTCTCCTGCGTCGCCAGCACATAGGTTTCCGCCGAACATTGCGCGATATGCCGCTTGATGGCGGCTTCTTCGAAATCGCCGGTCGAAAGGCCGCGGGCGGGGTGGATGGCGGTAACGCCGAGAAAGAAGATGTCCGGCCGCACCAGCGAGATCGCCGCCATTGCCACGGCCCCCGTTGCCACCATCGAATGCTTATAGAGCTTGCCGCCGATCAGGATGACTTCGGCTGTCGGGTGATGCTCCAGTTCGCCAGCGATCGTCGGGCTGTGGGTGACGATGGTGAAGGCAAAATCCCTGGGGAGGTGGCGCGCGATTTCCGCATTCGTCGTGCCGCCATCGAGAAACACGGTCCGTCCCGGCCGAACCATTCCCGCCGCATAGGCGCCGAGCTGACGCTTCGCCTCCGACGATACGTTCTGCCGCGCCGAGAAATCGGGTAGCTCAGGCGAGAGCGGCAGTGCGCCGCCATGCACGCGTTTCAGCAGCTTTTCCGCCGCCATCTCTCGAAGATCCCTGCGGATCGTGTCCTCGGACAGGCCGAGATCGTCGGCGACGGTCTTGGCGATGACCTGGCCATCGCGGCGCAGGATATCGAGGATGAGGGTCTTTCGTTGACTGGTGAGCATGTTGCCTGCTTTTGCACGATAATTCATGATGTATCGTGAATTTATCAGAAAAGAGTCGACAATCAAGGAATTTAATGCATTTTCGTGCAAATTCCTGCAATGGGCAGGAGCAAAAGGAGATGTGACATGTTGATCCTGATTGCCGGACCCTATCGCTCCGGAACCGGGGACGATCCCGAAAAGATGGCCGCAAATCTCAAGCGGCTGGAAGCGCCGTCCCATGCGTTGTTCAGAGCAGGGCACCTGCCGATGATCGGCGAATGGGTCGCCCTGCCGGTCTGGCATGCCGCCGGCGGCAAGAGCATCGGTGACGATCTCTATGAGGACATCTTCCACCCAACCGCCTACCGGCTGCTGCAACTTTGCGAGGGTGTGCTTAGGCTGCCGGGCGAATCCAAGGGCGCCGACAACGACGTCCGCATCGCCCGCGAACGCGGCATTCCCGTCTGGCATCGGCTGGAGGATGTGCCAGGCTGCGGTTGAGGGGCTTAACACCCGCCCTCGTGGTTCGAGACGGCCCCATGGGCCTCCTCACCATGAGGGCTAACCTTTCCTGCTCGGCTACGGATCGAATTCCGCCCTCATGGTGAGGCGTCTTGACGCAGCAGCGTTAGCGAAGGCGGCAAGGCCTCGAACCACAAGGGTCGGCCCCATACTTCGCGGACGATCATGGCTTTCGCCCAAATCCAAACCGGCTATAGTTCGCTCAGTCTCCAACGAAGCGGAAATCGATATCATGCTGAATTTGTATTTTGCGTCGGGCACCTGTGCGCTCGCGAGCCTGATCGCGCTTGAAGAATCCGGTCTTGCCTACGAAGCCAGACCCATCAGTTTTGCCACGGGCGAGCAGCGTTCGCCGGAATATCTGGCGATCAATCCCAAGGGCCGCGTTCCCGCGCTGATCACCGACAAGGGCGTCATCACCGAAAATGTGGCGATCCTTGCCTATGTCGCGCAGATCGCCCCGCAGGCAAAGCTGGCGCCGCTCGACGATCCCTTCGAGTTTGCCCGCATGCAGGCCTTCAACAGCTATCTCGCCTCGACGGTGCATATCAATCATGCCCATAAGATGCGTGGCCATCGCTGGACCGACGATGCGGCAGCGATCGAGGCGATGAAGGTTAAGGTGCCGCAGACCATGGGCGAAAGCTTTGCCCTGATCGAAGAGACAATGCTGGAAGGTCCATGGGTGATGGGCGAGCAATATACCGTCGCCGACGGCTATCTCTTCACCCTGACGCGGTGGCTGCCCGGCGACGGTGTCGATCTGGCCCGCTTCGAAAAGGTCAGCGCTCATCACGCCCGCATGCTGGAACGTCCGGCCGTGCAAAGGGCAATCGCTGCCCAGCAGGCTTGATCAGACGGCGTCGAAGGTGGCCCGCAGCTTTTTCGGCGCGCGGAACCGCCAGGCTTCGACCAGCCGATCCTGCAATTCCGCGTCGTCGATTTCGGCGATGCGCAGCGGCAGCGACGGCCAGCCGATATAATGATCCGACTGGAAATAGACCTCCGGCGCCATCTCGATGAGCTGTTCTTTGCGGTCGACTGGCAGGGATAGCACGATGGTTTCGGCGTTCTTGACCGAGACGAATGCTTTGCCGCCGACCTTCAGCGCCGGCAGACCGTAATGGGTGCTGATCTCGACGTCGGGTAGGCGGGCAGCTGCTACGAGCCGCAGAAGGCGCTGGAGAATGGTATCGGTCTCAGCGCCCATCTGCCATGCTCTCTCTGATTGTGTCTGCGCAAAAGAGAATATAAATTATGAGGCATGGAGCCAACCCTGACCTTGTAGAGAGCCGTATGCCGATCAGTCGAGAGGGTCGAGTAACGTTTGCAACCGCCATTGTCGTGATAGCGTTCATGGCAATTATGGAGGGGCATATCCACTACGACAGAAGATGGCGGGCTGCTTTTGAAACTGTTGCGATAGGCGATACGGAAAAGGTCGTTCTGACCAAGCTCGGGCGCCCGACCGCGCGCGAAAAACCGGACCGGTTATATCCTGGTTACGCATATACGAACTGTACCACGCCCTGCGTTGAAAGATTGTGGTACGAAAACCTCATTCCCGGCCTTGAGGCATGGTCCATTTCTCTTGATGGCGACAGGAAAGTTCTGGAAAGCTATCATTGGGCGTCACCATGAGCGCGTTCACGCACATTCCGTCGGTCGCATGTCCCGCTCGTCCGTCTTTCGCCCCAGATTTTCCGGCATCAGCGGCAGGTCCGCCAGCTCTTCCAGCGACATCGCTGCTAGGGCCGGATGTTGCAGCGGATCGGCCTGCGGCTCGCGATCCTCGTCCAGCAGGTGATTGAAGAAAAGCTTCAGTATCGACATGACATGCCTCCTTGTTCTCCCGCGATGGTGCGTCCTGAAGGCGCATCGATCGGTAGGACGGTGGCGGTTTCTGAATCTATGCTGCAATGATCGCGCGAATTTCGCACTATTACAATTGAGATTGCCAGGATGTCGGTATAGATATTCTATATGAGAAATCTCAACAGCGTTCATCTGAACGGGCTTCGTGCCCTGGAAGCGGTCGGCCGGCTCGGGTCGTTGCAGGCGGCCGCCGATGAGCTTGGCGTCACCATCGGTGCGGTCAGCCAGCAGGTAATCAAGGCAGAGGCGCAGTTGGGTCGGCCGGTGTTCGAACGCACGCCGAAGGGCATGGCGGTGACGGAAGCGGGTACCGCGGTGCTGGCGCGGCTTCGCGAGGGGTTTCAGGCGCTATCGGCGGCAGTGACCGTTGCGCAGTATCGGGACGACAATATTCTTACCATCTCGGTCGCACCGGTTCTTGCCGCCCGCTGGCTGGTGTTCCGGCTGGATCGGTTTGCCAAGCGCTATCCGGATATCCGCCTGCGCATCGATGCCACCACGCAACTCGTCAATCCGGCGACCTCGGATGTCGATATCGGCATCCGCGTCGGCAGGGGACAATGGCCGGGCGTCAGTTCGGAGCTGCTGCTCGCGCAAGAGGTCTTTCCCGTCGTCACGCCGCAGATCGCCGCTACGCTCAAGGAACCCGCCGATCTGCTGAACGTGCCCGCAATCATCGACGGGCACGCCATGTTCACCTGGGATGTCTGGCTGAAACAGGCCGGCCTCTCCGGCGAGAGCATGGAAACGCGCCATATCTTCAACGACGCCTCGCTCTGCCTCGATGCCGCCATGGCCGGCCAGGGTGTCATGCTCGCCTGGCAGACGCTGGCGGTACACGCTCTGGAACACAAAAGCCTCGTCGATCCCTTTGGCATCCGCGCCAAAACCGGCTTCGGCCATTATTTCATCACGGCCGAAGGCGTGCGCGAGGCGAAGAAAGTGACGGCCTTTAAGGCATGGATGCGCCAGGAGATGGAAGAGAGCATGCGGCTCTTCCAGTGAGGCGACCTCAGACTGGCTCTTTGGCTCGGCCTGCCTGCATCGCCTTGTAAGCGGCGCGTGACTGGCAGCGCTCGATCCAGGCCTTCACCTTCGGATGGCTATCGAACAGCTCTTGTTCTGTCTGCGCATAACGCAGGACTTCGGCGGCGTTGAGGTCGGCGACGGTGAAGCGATTGCCGGTGATATAATCCTGGTTCTGAAGATGCTGCTCGAGCACGTCCAGCGGCTTCTTCAGTGAGCGGCAGGCAACCGCGATCCCGGCCTTGCCGGCCTCGCTGTTCTCAAGGCCGTTATCGTAGATCCTGACGAGTGCGACGGAATAGGGCTCAACCTCGGTCGCCGCCCACATGGTCCACATCAAAATATGCCCTTCCTCCTCCACCGTCTTGCCGGCAAGCGGGCCACCATATTTGCGGGCGAGGTAGAGATTGATCGCCAGGGATTCGTTCATGACGAGATCGCCGTCCTTGATGCTCGGGATCAAACCCATCGGGTTTATCGCCAGGAACTCCGGTGACAGCGTGTTGAGCGGCGCATCGGGGCTTAAAGGGTTATCCAGCCGGCGAGCCTGTAGCACCGGTACGGACTTGAACTCGATGCCGATTTCCTCCGCCATCCAGTAATTGCGCGATGCACGCGAGCGATAGACGCCATAGATTGTCAGCATGTTCCGTCTCCGAAGTGTTTTTAGTCGAGCGAGGGTATTGGCGGCTATTGGCGAAAGGAAGAGGTGTTCGCTGATATCTGGATGAAAGCTTTTGATGGGTGGTGTCTGCTGGGGCCGCCCCGTCCTTCGAGGCATTTCTGCGCTCTGCTCCGAAATGCGCCTGAGGATGAGGCGGAGCGGCTTACCGAGAAATACAGGGTAACATGGCGACTAGTTGCAAAAGGCTAGCCCTCACCCTGAGGTGCGGAGGCTGCAAGCCGGAGCCTCGAAGGGTGAGGGCGGATGGCAGGCACCGAAGACAAGCACGAAAATATCCACAAGCAGCCCGGAATCTTTGCAAATCATGCTGTCCGCTCGCCTCCTTTGTTCGGAAATTAGCCTCCGTGCATGTTAGATTCGAGTCGTGGTTTTCTTCGGGTGCGGTAGGAGGCATCCGGCGAAAAAGTCCATGCGCGATTGGTGACTGCGATCTCGGGAGGAGAGCAGATGCTTGCGACGAGCGTATCGCTTGACGACAAATATACCGCAGACGAGGGTCGTGTCTTCATGACCGGCCTGCAGACGCTGGTGCGTCTGCCCATGACCCAAATGCGCCGCGATCGCGCTGCCGGTCTCAACACCGCCGCCTTCATATCCGGCTATCGCGGCTCGCCGCTCGGCGGCTACGATCAGCAGCTGCTGAAAGCCAAGACCTATCTCGACGCGCATGACGTCACCTTCCAGCCTGGTATCAACGAAGACCTTGCCGCCACCGCCGTCTGGGGCACGCAGCAGGTTGGCCTATCGCCCGGTGTTCGCAAGGATGGCGTACTCGGTATCTGGTACGGCAAAGGCCCCGGCGTCGATCGCTCCGGCGACGTGCTGAAACATGCCAATGCCGCCGGCACCTCGAAACATGGCGGTGTGCTCTGTTTCGCCGGCGATGATCACTCCGCCAAATCCTCCACCATTCCGCATCAGACCGACCATGATTTCATGTCGGCGGTCATTCCGGTGCTCTATCCCTCGTCCATCCACGAATTCCTCGAATACGGCCTACTCGGCATCGCTATGTCGCGTTATTCCGGCTGCTGGGTCGGCATGAAGTTCATCGCCGATACCATCGAGACCACGGCGGCCGTCGACCTCTCCGGCGAAAGAAGGCAATTCGTGCTGCCCACCGATTTCGAGCTGCCGCCCGGCGGACTGAACCTGCGCTGGCCCGATCCGCCGCTGGTGCAGGACGATCGTCTGCAGACCTACAAGGCCTATGCAGCCATCGCCTTTGCCCGCGCAAATCGCGTCGATGAAGTCACCCATGACGTGCCCAACGCGCGCTTCGGCATCATCTCCTCCGGCAAGGCCTATGAGGATGTGTTGCAGGCGCTGCGCGAACTTGAAATCGGCCCGAGGGAAATGGCGGCGATCGGCCTGCGGATCCTGAAAGTGCGTATGCCCTGGCCGCTGGAGCCGGAAGCCGTGCGGCATTTTTCCGAGGGGCTGGACGAGGTGCTGGTGATCGAGGAGCGGCGCGAGATCATCGAAAACCAGATCAAGCAGCAGCTCTTCAACTGGCGCTCGGACGTCCGCCCGCGTATCGTCGGCAAGTTCGACGAGCACGACAAGCCCTATCTCAGCCTGTCGGCGGCGCTGACCGTCGGCGCGGTGGCCCGCGCCATCGCCGGCCGCATCGTCAAGCTCGATCTCGATCGTTCATTACATGATCGCATCGCCGCCAAGCTCACCTATCTCGCCGAGCGCGGCCAGATCAGCCGCACCCATGTCGCGCCGGTAAACCGCACACCGTTCTTCTGCTCCGGCTGTCCGCACAACACCTCGACCCGCGTGCCCGAGGGCAGCCGCGCCATGGCCGGCATCGGTTGCCACTACATGGTCACCTGGATGGACCGCAAGACCGAGACCTTTACGCAGATGGGCGGCGAGGGCGTGCCGTGGACGGCAATCGCCCGCTATACCGACGAGAAGCACATGTTCGCCAATCTTGGCGACGGCACCTATTTCCATTCCGGCATTCTCGCTATCCGCCAGTCCGTCGCCGCCAAGGTCAATATCACCTACAAGCTGCTCTATAACGACGCTGTCGCCATGACCGGCGGCCAGCCGATCGATGGCTATCTGACGCCGGAACTCGTCACCCGCCAGCTGCACGGCGAAGGCGTCAAGCCGATCTATCTGCTCTCTGAAAGTCCGGAGGCTTATCAGGCATCGGATCTGGCTCCGGGCGTCAAGGTCCTGCATCGCGACAATATCGATCAGGTCATGCTGACGCTACGCGAGACCGAGGGCTGTTCGGCTATCGTCTACGTCCAGACCTGCGCCGCCGAAAAGCGCCGTCGTCGCAGCCGTGGTCTGCTCGAGGATCCGGCCAAGCGCGTCTTCATCAATCCCGCCGTCTGCGAAGGCTGTGGCGATTGCTCCGTGCAGTCCAACTGCATCTCCGTCGAACCGCTGGAAACCGAATTCGGCCGCAAGCGCCAGATCAACCAGTCGAGCTGCAACAAGGATTTCTCCTGCGTCAAAGGCTTCTGCCCGTCCTTCGTCACCGTCCATGGCGGCAAGCGCCGCAAGCGCAAGGCGCTGGAACATGCCGATGTTGAGGTGCCGATACCGGAAGTTCCGGCTCTCGGCGAGCGTCCCTGGAACATCGCCATCGCCGGCGTTGGCGGCACCGGTATTCTGACGATCGGCGCCATCCTCGGCATGGCGGCCCATCTCGACGGCAAGGTGCCGATGATCCTTGATATGGCGGGCCTCGCGCAAAAGGGCGGCGCCGTGATGAGCCATCTGCGCATCGGCCACAATCAGGCCGACGTCACCTCGTCGCGCATCGTCAACGGCGGCGCCGACCTGTTGCTTTCCGCCGACGAAGTGGTCGGCGCCTCCAAGGACGCGATCACGCTCTGCTCTGCCGCCCGCACCACCGCTATCGTTAATACCGGCCTGATGCCGGTCGCCGATTTCGTTCGCAATCGCGATTTCGATTTCAAGGTCGGTTCGGTGCAGCACGCCATTGCCAAGACCGTCTCCGACAAATCCGTCTTCCTCGATTTCGGCCATGTCGCAAGCGAAGTCACCGGCGATGCCATGTCGACCAACATCCTGCTCACCGGCTTTGCCTGGCAGCGCGGCCTGCTGCCGCTGTCCCTGGAAGCCATCGAAAAGGCGATCGAGCTCAATGGTGTGGCGGTCAAGGCCAGCCTCTCCGCTTTCCATTGGGGCCGGCTGCTGGCACATGATCCGCAATCCGTGCACGAGATGATGTCC
Organism: Rhizobium sp. GW821-FHT14E12; assembly: GCF_058803745.1. Lineage (NCBI taxonomy): Bacteria > Pseudomonadati > Pseudomonadota > Alphaproteobacteria > Hyphomicrobiales > Rhizobiaceae > Rhizobium > Rhizobium sp. GW821-FHT14E12. Next base: position 23,644 of record NZ_JBXAPH010000011.1, on the reverse strand, counting down.
GAGCCGGATGCGAAAAAGACACTGGTGGAGATGAGCCTCGGCGAACTGATCACCCACCGCAAGGCGCATCTGACCGCCTATCAGAATGCCGCTCTTGCCGATCGTTATGCCGGTTTCGTCACACGCGCTTCGGCTGTGGCAGCCAAGGCTCAGCTTTCCGACAAGGTGCCCTTCGCCGTTGCCGTCACCTATGCGCGGGTGCTGGCCTATAAGGACGAATATGAGGTAGCGCGGCTTCTGACCGACCCGGCATTCGAGGCGCATTTGCGCGATGAGATGGAAGGTGATTTCAAGCTGGCTCTCAATCTCGCGCCGCCGATGCTCGCCGGCAAGGATCCGAACGGTCGGCCGAAAAAGCGGGAATTCGGCCCCTGGATCTTGCCGCTGCTGCGCCGGCTCGCACCGATGAAACGGCTGCGCGGCACCGCCTTCGATCCCTTCGGCTACATGGCCGAACGTCGGCTCGAGCGCCGGTTGATCGGTGAGTATGAAGCGATCGCCAAGCGTGTCCTCGGTCGCCTGCGCGCGGATAATGAAGCAGAGGCCCTTGCTATTCTGTCATTGTTCGATGAGATCAGAGGCTACGGACCGGTCAAGGAGGAGGCCGCCCGGAAGGTCATGGCGCGGATCGCCGAGAAGCTGAAGACCTATGAAATGCCGCAGGAGAAGCAACACGTTCCCGCTGACGCGGCGTGATGCTCAGGAGAGAAGCGGGAGGAGAAAGCCATGTATGACGGGGGACTGAATTTCGCGCTCGGCGACGAGATCGAGGCATTGCGCGACAGCGTGCGCCGCTTTGCCGGCCAGCGTATCGCGCCGCTTGCCGACGAGATCGATCGCAACAACGGCTTTCCCATGCAGCTCTGGCGAGAGATGGGCAATCTCGGCCTGCTCGGCGTCACCGCCGGCGAAGCCTATGGCGGCGCCGGCCTCGGTTATCTCGCGCATACGGTCGCCATGGAGGAAATCAGCCGCGCCTCGGCCTCGGTCGGCCTCAGCTATGGCGCCCATTCCAATCTCTGCGTCAACCAGATCAACCGCAACGGCAATGAGGAGCAGAAGGCACGCTACCTGCCGAAGCTGATTTCCGGCGAGCATGTCGGCGCGCTTGCCATGTCTGAGCCGGGCGCCGGCTCCGATGTCGTGTCGATGAAGCTCCATGCCGAAAAGCGTGGCGACCGCTATATTTTGAACGGCAGCAAGATGTGGATCACCAACGGCCCAGATGCCGAGGTGCTGGTCGTCTACGCCAAGACCACGCCGGATGCCGGCCCGCGCGGCATCACCGCTTTTCTGGTCGAGAAGGGATTTACAGGCTTCTCTGTCGGCCAGAAACTCGACAAGCTCGGCATGCGCGGTTCCAACACGTCGGAACTGGTTTTCATCGATTGCGAAGTCCCGGCGGAGAATGTGCTGGGTCAGGTCGATGGTGGTGTCCGCGTGCTGATGTCCGGCCTCGATTATGAGCGTGTCGTGCTCTCCGGCGGACCGCTCGGCATCATGGCCGCCTGCATGGACGTCGTGCTGCCCTATCTGCACGAGCGCAAGCAGTTCGGCCAGCCGATCGGCGAATTCCAGCTGATGCAGGGCAAGCTTGCCGACATGTATGTGACGATGAACGCCGCCCGCGCCTATGTCTATGCGGTCGCCGCCGCCTGTGATCGCGGCGAGACGACCCGTAAGGACGCGGCCGGCTGCATTCTTTATGCCGCCGAAAAGGCGACAGCTTTGGCGCTCGAATGCATCCAGGCGCTCGGCGGCAACGGCTACACCAACGATTACCCAGCCGGCCGGCTGCTGCGCGACGCAAAGCTCTACGAGATCGGCGCCGGCACCTCCGAAATCCGCCGCATGCTGATCGGGCGGGAGCTGTTTGGCGAGACTGTCTGATTTCGAGATTTCCCCCCAACACATTGGTGATGCCGCATGACCGTCCTGAAATCAGAGATCTCCACCCATTCGGACCGGTTCAGGGACAATCGTGCCGCGATGCTGGAGGCAATCGGTGTGGCCGAGGCGGCAGCCTTGCGGGCAGCGGAAGGTGGCGGTGCGCAGGCGCGCGAGCGGCATGTCGGGCGCGGCAAGATGCTGCCGCGAGACCGGGTGGCGGGATTGATCGATCCGGCGACGCCTTTCCTTGAAATCGGCGCGACGGCCGCACATGGCCTCTATGGCGACGAAGCGCCAGGCGCAGGGCTGATCACCGCCGTCGGCCGCGTTTCCGGCCGTGATTGTATGATCGTCTGCAACGACGCCACCGTCAAAGGCGGCACCTATTATCCGGTCACGGTGAAGAAGCATCTGCGGGCGCAGGAGATCGCGGCGGAAAACAATCTGCTCTGCCTCTATCTGGTCGATTCCGGTGGGGCTAACCTGCCGAACCAGGATGAGGTCTTTCCCGACCGCGATCATTTCGGCCGTATCTTCTACAATCAGGCCAATATGTCGGCGGCCGGCATTCCGCAGATCGCCGTGGTCATGGGCTCCTGCACGGCGGGTGGCGCCTATGTCCCGGCCATGTCCGACGAAACCATCATCGTCGAAGGGCAGGGGACGATCTTTCTCGCCGGGCCACCGCTGGTCAAAGCCGCGACCGGCGAAGTGGTTTCGGCGGAAGATCTCGGCGGCGGCGATGTGCATACGCGCCTTTCGGGCGTTGCCGACCATCTGGCGCGCGACGATGCCCATGCGCTGGCCTTGGCGCGGCAAGCAGTCGCCAATCTCAATCGTCACAAGCCCATCACCGTCGAACTGCGCGCGCCGGAGCCGCCGCTCTATGATCCAGAAGAAATCCTCGGCATTGTGCCCTCCGATCTGCGCACGCCCTACGATGTCCGCGAAGTCATTGCCCGCATCGTCGACGGCTCGCGCTTCGACGAGTTCAAGGCGCGCTATGGCGCGACGCTGGTCTGCGGTTTCGCCCATGTTCACGGCATTCCCGTCGGCATTATCGCCAACAATGGCGTGCTGTTTTCGGAGTCGGCCGTGAAGGGCGCGCATTTCGTCGAGCTTTGTTCGCAGCGCAAGATCCCGCTGGTCTTCCTGCAGAACATCACTGGCTTCATGGTCGGACGGAAGTACGAGACCGAGGGCATCGCCAAGCACGGCGCCAAGCTGGTGACGGCGGTGGCGACGACCAAAGTGCCGAAAATCACCATGCTGATCGGCGGCTCCTTCGGTGCCGGTAATTACGGCATGGCCGGTCGCGCCTATTCGCCCCGTTTCCTCTGGACCTGGCCCAACAGCCGCATCTCCGTCATGGGCGGCGAGCAGGCGGCTGGCGTGCTGGCAACGGTGCGCGGCGAGGCACTGGCCCGCGCCGGCAAGCCCTGGACGAAAGAGGAAGAGGCGGCCTTCAAGCAGCCGACCTTGAAAATGTTCGAAACCCAGAGCCATCCCCTCTATGCCTCGGCGCGTCTCTGGGACGACGGCATCATCGACCCGCGCAAGAGCCACGATGTGCTGTCGCTGTCGCTGTCGGCCGCACTCAATGCGCCGATCGAAGACACGCGCTTTGGCTTGTTCAGGATGTGAGGAGATTGAGATGAAACGCGACGCCATCAATGCCAAGAACGCACCACAGCCGCGTGGCGGCTATGCCCAGGCCGTGAAGCTCGAGAATTTCGAGAAATTGCTGTTCGTCAGCGGCCAGATTCCGATGACATCAGATGATGCACTTCCGGAGGGGTTCAAGGCGCAAGCCCGCCAGGCCTGGCTCAATGTCGACGCCCAGTTGAAGGCCGCCGGCATGAGCAAGGCCGACATCGTCAAGGTGACGGTCTTTCTTGCCGACCGTCACCACACCATGGAGAACCGCGAGATCCGCGCCGAATATCTCGGTTCGCTGACGCCAGCCATGACGGTGGTGATCGCCGGCATTTTCGATACGGCCTGGCTGCTCGAGGTCGAGGTTATCGCCGCGCAATAGGGTTTGCCCATGTTTTCGAAGATACTGATCGCCAATCGCGGAGAAATCGCCTGCCGGATCATCCGGACGGCAAGGCATCTGGGTGTCCGAACGGTCGCGGTCTATTCCGACGCCGATGTCGGTGCTTTGCATGTCGCGCTTGCCGATGAAGCGATCCATATCGGCGCGGCTGCCGCCAGCGAGAGCTATCTTTCGAAGGAGCGGATCATCGCGGCTGCACAGCGATCCGGCGCGGAGGCCATCCATCCGGGCTATGGCTTTCTCTCGGAAAATGCCGATTTCGCCGAAGCCGTTGAGAAAGCCGGACTGACCTTCATCGGCCCGTCGCCCGCCTCGATCCGGGCCATGGGCCTCAAGGATGCGGCCAAGGCGCTGATGGAGCAGGCCGGCGTGCCGGTCGTCCCCGGCTATCACGGCGACAAGCAGGATGCGGCGTTTCTCGCCGAGCGGGCAGCCGAGATCGGCTTTCCGGTGCTGATCAAGGCGCGGGCCGGCGGCGGCGGCAAGGGTATGCGCCGTGTCGACCGGCCGGAGGATTTTGCGGCGGCGTTGGAGGCGGCAAGGCGCGAGGCGAAATCGGCCTTTGGCGATGACGCCGTACTGATCGAAAAATATCTGATCCAGCCGCGTCACATCGAAATCCAGGTGTTTGGCGATAGCCACGGTAATGCCGTGCATCTCTTCGAACGCGATTGTTCGCTTCAGCGACGGCACCAGAAGGTGATCGAGGAGGCGCCAGCGCCCGGTATGACGGCGGAGATGCGCAGCGCCATGGGCGAAGCCGCCGTCCGCGCGGCGGGAGCCATCGACTATCGCGGCGCCGGCACTGTCGAATTCATCGCCGATGTCTCGCAGGGCCTGTTGCCGGACCGGTTCTTCTTCATGGAAATGAACACGCGCCTTCAGGTCGAGCATCCCGTTACCGAGGCGATTGCCGGGGTCGATCTGGTCGAGTGGCAATTGCGGGTTGCGAGCGGCGAGCTCTTGCCGAAGACGCAAGCTGAACTGACGATCGACGGCTGGGCCTTCGAGGCACGGCTGTATGCCGAGGACCCGTCGCGCGGATTCTTGCCGGCGACTGGCACGCTGGCGCATCTGAGATTTCCCAAGAGCGATGCCCGCATCGACGCCGGCGTGCGCCAGGGCGACAGCATCACGCCATACTACGATCCGCTGATTGCCAAGCTCATCGTTCATGCCCCAACTCGCGAAGCGGCGCTCGGCAAGCTGACACGAGCGCTGCGGGATACACAGGTGGCGGGAACGGCGAGCAATCTCGATTTCCTTATCCGTTTGAGCGAGCAGCCGGATTTCGTCGCCGGCAACCCGGATACGGGTCTGATCGACCGCGAGGTGGAGGCCCTGACGTCGGTGCAGGCACCTGATGATATCGCGCTCGCCATTGCCGCTATCGTCGAGGTGGGTGGCTTCAAGCGGTCCTTGAGCGATGACCCCTGGGCATCGCTCGGCGCCTGGCAGCTTTGGGGTGAGGCAAGCCGTCCCGTCGTTTTGCATCATGGCGGCGGCCAGACGAACTGCCGCGTGATTGCGAAAGGACGGGACCTCTTCTCGGTGCATTTTGATGATCGTACTGTCACCGTCCGCCTTGTTGATCGCAGCGACAATACGTGCCGGGTGGAGATCGATGGTCGGCAACTGAGCGTCACCATTTCCCGGACGCTGCATGCCATGACGCTTTTCCTCGACGGCCGCACCCATCATGTCCATTGGCCCGATCCGCTGGACGGCGGGGCGGAAGAGGCGGCCGGCGGCGATCGACTGATTGCGCCGATGCCCGGCCTCGTCAAGATCGTAAGGGTGCGGGAGGGCGATGTGGTGGCGAAGGGTCAGGCGCTGATCGTCATGGAAGCCATGAAGATGGAGCTGACACTGGCCGCGATGCGCGACGGTGTGGTGGAAAGCCTGAATGTGGGCGAGGGCGACCAGACCAGCGAAAGCGCCGTGCTGCTGTCGCTCCGGCCGGAGGATGCGGCATGACCGACCGGGCTGCCAACCATGTCACCATCGTCGAAATGTCGCCGCGAGACGGCTTGCAGAACGAAGAGCGGCAGATCGATACGCAGGACAAGATCAAACTGGTGGATCTGCTCTCCGACTGCGGTTTCGAGCGCATCGAGGTTACCAGTTTCGTCAGTCCGAAATGGGTACCGCAGCTTGCCGATGCCGCCGAGGTCATGGCCGGGATCAAACGCAAGCCGGGTATCAAATATGCAGCACTGACGCCGAACAGGCGAGGGTTCGAGGCAGCGCTTGCCGCCGGCGCCGACGAGGTGGCGGTCTTCGCCTCGGCCTCCGAAAGCTTCTCGATGCGCAATATCAATTGCTCCATTGCCGAAAGCATCGAGCGTTTCCGGCCGGTGGCGGAGGCCTGCCGCAATCGCGGTATTCCCTTGCGCGGCTATGTCAGTTGCGTTGTCGAATGCCCCTATGAAGGTACGATGCCACCGGCGAATGCCGCCAGCGTTGCCGGGTTGCTGGGAGGGCTTGGCTGCTATGAGATCAGCCTGGGGGACACGATCGGCAGAGGCATGCCGGAGGCGGTGAATAGGATGTTGGAAGTTGTGCTCGGCGAACTTCCGGCCACCATGCTGGCCGGCCATTTTCACGATACGTCTGGCCGGGCGCTGGACAATATCGCCGTTGCCCTGGAACGTGGCCTCAGGGTGTTCGACGCCGCCGCCGGCGGCCTCGGCGGCTGCCCCTTCGCCCCCGGCGCCAAGGGCAATGTCGATACTGTCGCGGTCCACGACTATCTGACGACGCACGGCTTCGAGACTGGCCTTGACGAGGAAAAACTTAGCCACGCCGCCGCCTTCGCCCGTAGCCTCAGGAGTGCCGCATGACATCGCAAACGATCCGTATCGCCATCGACGAACGCGGTGTCGCCCAGCTGACGCTGGCACGTCCGGAAAAGCACAACGCCTTGTCGGCGGAGATGATCGATGCGCTGACGGCGGCGGCCCATGATCTCGGCGGCAATGAGCGCGTGCGCGTCGTCGTCCTTGCGGGCGAGGGGGCAAGTTTCTGCGCCGGCGGCGATCTCGGCTGGATGCGCGCGCAGTTCGATGCCACCCGCGCCGGGCGTATCGTCGAGGCTCGTCGGCTGGCCATGCTGTTCAAGGCGCTGAATGAAATGCCGAAGCCGTTGCTCGCCCGCGTGCACGGCAATGTCTTCGGCGGCGGCATCGGGCTCTTGAGTGTCTGCGACATGACGATTGCCGCCGCCACCGCCCGCTTCGGCCTGACAGAGGTGCGGCTCGGCATCATCCCGGCGACCATCAGCCCCTATGTCGTCGCCCGCATCGGCGAAGCGAACGCCCGCCCGCTCTTCCTCTCCGGCAAGATCATCGACGCCTGGCAGGCTCATGCCGCCGGGCTGCTGTCCCGCGTCGTGCCCGAGGATGCGCTGGACGATGCCGTCGAATCCGAAATCCATCATTTCCTCGCCGCCTCGCCACAGGCCGCCGCCCGCGCCAAGGCGCTGGCCCGTTCACTCGGCATGCCGATCACCGACGAACTCATCGATCGTGTCATCCTGCAGCTGGTGGAGGCGTGGGAGAGCGAGGAGGCAAGAGAGGGGCTGACGGCCTTCTTCGAGCGACGGCAGCCGAAGTGGAGATGAGGGGCTAGGCCCGCCTGTTTTTCTCGATTGTCAGCTGCGGAAACTCTTCTTGTCCCTTCAACGCCAAATCGCCCGTCGCCGGCTTGTTCCAATGGAAGCCGATAACAGCGCCTTTTTCCACCTGCTGGAACAGATTGTCCGAGATCACCGCCGAACCTGTGCCCTCGACCACGGAGACGGCGCAGCCGATCGGCGTTTGGCGGATGATGTTGCCGGTGGCGACGAGGTTGCGGAGGTAGGGACCCCAGCCAAGCTTCAGGCCCCAGAGCGGGGCGTTTTCGATAAGATTCGATGCAATCAGCGTATCAGCTTCGGCGGAGATACCGATGCCAAAACCGCTCTCCTGAGGATAGGGGCCGGTCAGCGACAGGTTGCGGATGATATTGCCGGTGACGCTGGCAAGCCGGCCACCCTTGTCGAAATTGGCAATCGCGATGCCGTTCGCAGCTCCGTCAATCAGGTTGTCGCTAACGATAGCACCCTCAAATTCGAACTCGCAGAAGATTGCGGTCTCGCCGGAGCGCAGGCATTGATTGCCTGTTATCTGCACGTTCGACGCTGAATTGGCCCTGACGGCGGTAAAGGCGCAATCGGCGATCCGGTTGCCGGAAACCAGGACGCCGCCGGCGCGGAAAATGTTGATGCCGTTGCCGTTCTGGCCGGTGCCGCCGTCATTGGCGCCGATGCGGGCGATGCGGTTGCCGGTGACGATGCTGCCATCCTCGCCCCTGTCCCAGCGGTGGATGAGGATGCCGCCATTACCGCAATCCTCGACCGTATTGCCCGTCACCGTCAATCCGGCCGACTGGACGGAATAGAGTCCGGCATCGGCCGCGCCCGATATCCGGCTGCGCTCGATCCGCCCACCGCAGCGCTCCAGTTGCAGCGCATGCTTGCGACTGCCGGCGATCTCGCAATTGTCGATCAGCACCTCGTCGACGCCGGTAAATTGCAGCAGCCCTCCGGCATAGTCCGCAAGCCAGCGGTTGCCGCCATCCAGCACGAGGCCGGAAAGTTCGATGCGCCTGGCCTTGTCGGCGCTCATCAGATGGCCGTCGCCGCTATAGGCCAGCCGTGAAGCGCCGGGCACGCCGGTGATGCGGGTATTGTCCGGCAGGGTCAGGTTCGAGACGTTGTAGTTTCCGGGCGGCAGGAAGAGAGGCGTGTTGTCCCGCGCGGCGCTGTCGATCATCGCTTGCAGCTTGCCGCTCCGGATATCGCTGGTACCCGGCGTCGTCTTGTAGGCGATGGCGTCGATCGGCCCACGCATTTCGGCCCCGGCGATTTTGGCAAGCGGTGCTGCAAAGCTGCGTGGTGCAAGAAGGCCGGCCGCGGCCGAGGCGGTGATGTAGGCGATGAACGCGCGGCGCTGCATCATGACGAACTCCCAAAACAATGCTTACGGAAGCAGAAAGCGTGCCATCCGTATCTGTCCCATTCTGGTGCAAAAATGATCGCTAGGACTTCCGTTTTATCCCTTCGTTTACGCCTGCGCCGCCGCGGAAATAATCACGCGCCGCTCTGGGGACGACTCGCGAAGCGTGTTAGCCCTTCGCCATGCGGATCGCGGCCTTTCAACGTCTGGCATTGTTCGACGCCGTCGATGCGGTGGGTGAGGTGCTTGCGCGTGACCTCGCATGGGCGGATGCACAAGGCATCGATCTCGCTCTTTTCCCCGAGTGCTATCTTCAGGGCCATAGCTACAACGAGGCAATTGCCAGGCGGCGCGCCCTCTCTCTCGATGACCCCGCCCTGAATGCCTTGGTCGGCCGCTGTGCGTCGGGGAGGACGACGGCGATCATCGGCCTTTTCGAGCGGCGAGGGGAGGCGATCTACAACAGCGCAATCGTGGCGAAGGCTGGCCGGATAATCGGGGTCTATGCCAAGGCGCATCCGCTGGAAAGCGGCTGTACGCCGGGAACGGATTTTCCGATCTGGCCGCTCGACGACTGGCGCTTCGGCATCAATATCTGCGCCGATCTCAGATACCCCTACACGGCATCCCGGCTTGCCAAAAAGGGAGCCGGTCTCATCTGCAATCCCATCAATCTGATGCTGCGGCCGCACAAGGCGGAGATATGGCATAAGCCAGGTATCTCCGGCCTACAAGTATGCGCAAGGCATACGGGATGCTGGGTCATGGCATCGGATGTCGTCGGCAGCAATGACGATGGCTGGATGAGTTATGGCAGCAGCGCCATCGTCGATCCGAACGGCGTCGTCGTTGCGAAAGCGAGGCCGCATAGCGAGGATGTCCTGGTCTTCGACCTGCCCGATCAGCCGCCCGAGCGCGGATTCAATCGAAAAACGCCGCTGATCGCTACATAATTGCGTAAATTAGACTATCTTTTCCCTATGAGACCGGAGCAACTGCTTTATCCCGCCCCCGAAGGGCTGTTCTGTCCGATCGGCGGCTTCTATGTCGATCCGGTGCGGCCGGTGGAGCGGGCGTTGATCACGCACGGGCATTCCGATCATGCCCGCGCCGGCCATGCCCATGTGCTTGCCACCCGCCAGACCCTTGATATCATGCGGATACGCTACGGCAGCGGCTTTGCCGGATCGGAGCAGGCGGTTGGGTTCGGTGAGGAAGTGATCATCAATGAGGTGAAGGTGCGGTTTCATCCGGCCGGCCATGTGCTCGGCTCCGCGCAGATCGCGGTGGAGAAGGACGGACTGCGCATCGTCGTCTCCGGCGATTACAAGCGCCGGCCGGACCCGACCTGCGCGGCCTATGTGCCGGTTCCCTGCGACGTCTTCATTACTGAGGCGACCTTCGGATTGCCGGTGTTCCATCATCCCGATCCGATGGCGGAGACGGAAAAGCTGTTGGCCTCGCTCCGGCAGTTTCCGGAGCGTACCCATCTGGTCGGTGCCTATGCGCTCGGCAAGGCGCAGCGCGTCATCCGGCTGTTGCGCGACGCCGGTTATGACAGGCCGATCTATATTCACGGCGCGCTGGAGACCCTATGCGGCTATTATGCCGGGCAGGGCATCGCGCTCGGCGAGCTGTTGCCGGCAACGGTGGAAAGCCGGGATCAGTCGATCTTCAAGGGCGCCATCGTCGTCGGGCCGCCATCGGCCTTTTCCGACCGTTGGGCGCGGCGGTTTCATGATCCGCTCCCGGCCTTTGCCTCCGGCTGGATGATGGTGCGCCAGCGCGCCAAGCAACTCGGCGTCGAGCTGCCGCTGGTCATCTCCGATCATTGCGACTGGCCGGAGCTGACCGAGACGATCTCGGAGCTGAAGCCGGGCGAAGTCTGGGTCACCCATGGGCGCGAGGAAGCTCTCGTGCGCTGGTGCGAATTGCAGGGCATCACCGCCAAGCCGCTGCATCTGATCGGCTATGAAGACGAGGGCGACTGATGAAAGCCTTCGCTGATCTTCTCGACCGCCTGGTGCTGACGCCGAGCCGTAATGGCAAGCTGAAGCTGCTGACCGATTATTTCCGCGATACGCCGGACCCGGATCGTGGTTACGGGCTGGCCGCAATCGCCGGCACGCTTGAAGTGCGCAACGTCAAGCCGGCCATGCTGCGCGAACTCGTGCTGGAGCGCATGGACGAGGTGCTGTTCCGCTATTCCTACGATTATGTCGGCGATCTCGCTGAGACCATCTCGCTGGTCTGGGACAAGGAAAGCGATATCGTCCGCCCGCCCGGCGAGCAGCCCAGGCTCGGCGAGGTCGTGCGCCGCATGAATGCGCTAGGGCGTACCGAGGTGCGTAGCTTCGTTCGCGATCTGCTCGACCGGCTGGACACGTCCGGCCGCTTCGCCTTCCTGAAGCTTGCGACCGGCGCGCTGCGCATCGGGGTGTCGGCGCGGCTGGCCAAGCAGGCGCTGGCGGAGCTGAGCGGCAAGGACGTGACCGAGATTGAAACGCTGTGGCATGGTCTGCAGCCGCCCTATGAGAGCCTGTTCCAATGGCTGGAGGGCAAAGCCGACCGGCCGGTGCTGGCGACGCCGGCGATCTTTCATTCCGTCATGCTGGCCAATCCTGTCGAGCCGAGCGATCTCGAGGGGCTCGACCCGAAGGATTTTGCCGCCGAATGGAAATGGGACGGCATCCGCGTCCAGCTTTCGCGGGCGGGCGCGACGAGCAAACTTTATTCACGCTCTGGCGACGACATCTCCGGCGCTTTCCCCGATATTGTCGATGCGATCAGCTTCGATGGCGTCGTTGATGGCGAGCTGCTGATCGGCGGCACGGTGCGCTCCAACAGCGCGACGCGCACATTCTCCGACCTGCAGCAGCGGCTGAACCGCAAGACGGTGACGACAAAGATGCTGGAGGGCTATCCGGCCTTCATCCGCGCCTATGATCTGCTCTTCGACGGCGAGGAGGATGTGCGTGCCCGCGGTTTTCTCGACCGGCGCGAGCGGCTGACGGAAATCATCGAGGCAGCGCCACATGATCGTTTCGATCTGTCGCCGCTGGTCGATTTCACCTCCTGGGAGGAGCTGGATCAGCTGCGTTCGTCCCCGCCGGATCCCGTCATCGAGGGCGTCATGATCAAGCGCCGCGACAGCGCCTATCTCGCCGGCCGTGCCAAGGGGCCTTGGTTCAAATGGAAGCGCAATCCCTACAATGTCGATACGGTGCTGATGTATGCCCAACGCGGCCATGGCAAGCGTTCCAGCTACTATTCCGATTTCACCTTCGGCGTCTGGTCGATGACGCCGGAGGGCGAACAATTGGTGCCGGTCGGCAAGGCCTATTTCGGCTTCACCGATGCCGAACTTGAAGTGCTCGACAAGTTCGTGCGCAACAATACGGTCGATCGCTTCGGCCCGGTGCGGGCCGTGCGGGCCGACCGCGATTTCGGCTTTGTCCTCGAAGTCGCCTTTGAAGGGATCAATCGCTCGACGCGGCATAAATCCGGCGTTGCTATGCGTTTTCCGCGCATTGCCCGTCTCCGGCCGGAGAAACCGCCCTATGAGGCGGACCGGCTGGAAACTTTGGTGGCGCTAATTGACGCCAAGGCTCCCACGGTTGATGAATAGATTGGGCTGATTCCTCACTACAAAGTGAATTGGCCTCGCCTTTCAACCGGTGCAGATATCGATTCGCCGGGCATATTTGGACAGAGCATATGACATCGTCTGAAGAAAAAGCATTTCGCCCCAACCGTCGCATCGTTCTTGCCGGTCTCGCCGCAACTCTCCTGGCCCCCAACATCGCTAGAGCAACCGACACCAAGGTCCTTGAGAGCAAGGCGGCGGATGCCAAGGTTGCAGATCCGAAGAGCGTAGATCCCAAGGCTCCGGTCGCCAAGACGGCCGACGCCCCGGCCGATCCGCCGCTTCTGGCCGGCGATTATGCCAAGGAACGCCACAAGTTTCGAACCGATCTTCTAAGCAAGGGGCCGGCGCCCGACAAATACGAGCCGCTGGTCGCCCCTATCGGCGCCGACCAGATCTTTTATCGCAGTGGCCTCGGCGGCGAGCTTGAGCTGGTCGCCTGGGTGTCGCGCTACGAGCGCACGCCGAAGCCGAGGCCGGCGGTGCTGTTCCTGCATGGCGGCAACGCCATCGGCCAGGGCCATTGGCTGCAGGCGAAAGCCTATATCGATGCCGGCTATGTCCTGATGATCCCGTCGATGCGCGGCGAAAACGGCCAGAAGGGCAATTTCTCCGGCTTCTACGATGAAGTGGCGGACGTGCTTGCCGCCTCCGATCGCCTGCGCCATCTTCCCGGCGTCGACCCGCATCGTCTGTTCCTTGCCGGCCACAGCGTCGGCGGCACCCTGGCGATGCTGACGGCGATGTCGACCAAGCGCTTCCGGGCCGTCGCGCCGATCTCCGGCAATCCGGATGCCTTCGCCTTTTTCCACCGCTATCCCGAGGATATCCGCTTCAACGCCAAGAATCCGCGCGAATTCCAGATGCGTTCGCCGCTCTGCTACGCGCATAGTTTCAAATGCCCGGTGAAGGTGATGCACGGCACGGAGGAAAGCCATTTCGATGGCCGTGCCGCCCTGCTTGCCAAGCGCGCCGTTGCCGCTGGCGTCAAGATCGAGGTGGCGACTGTTCAGGGCAACCATACCTCGGCCCTGCCGGCGGAAATCGAGCAGAGCATCCAGTTCTTCAAGAGTGTGGCGGCGTAGAGCAATTCCAGGAAAAGTGCGCAGCGGTTTTTCCGTCCGAAATCGAGTGTTAAGCAGTCACCTCATCAGCCGATCGATCAGCGCCACCGCCGCTTCCGCGATCACCGTTCCCGGCGGAAAGATCGCATCGGCGCCGGCGGCTTCCAGTGCGGCGAAATCCTGTGGCGGGATGACGCCACCGACGGCGATGAGGACGCGGCCGGCATGGCGGCGGCTGAGCGCCTCCTTCAATTCTGGCACCAGCGTCAGATGGCCGGCGGCGAGCGATGAGGCGCCGATGATATCGACGCCTTCGCGCACGGCGACATCGGCCACTTCCTCCGGCGTCTGGAACATCGCGCCGACGACGACATCGAAGCCGAGATCGGCAAATGCCGTGGCGATGACCTTCTGGCCGCGATCGTGGCCGTCCTGGCCCATCTTGGCGACGAGGATGCGGGGTTTTTCGCCGCGTGCCTTGCGGAATGTCTCGACCTTGGCAACAGCCCTGTTGAAGACGGGATCGGCATCGCCGACTTCCTTGCGGTAGACGCCGGAGATGGTTTTGATCTCGGCGACATGCCTTCCATAGGCCTTTTCCAGCGCCAGCGAGATCTCGCCGACCGTTGCTCTTGCCCGTGCCGCCTTGATGGCGAAATCGAGCAGGTTGCCGGTGCCGTTGCGCGCGGCGTCGGTCAGCGTATCCAAAGCGCTCTCCACCGCCGCCGTTTCGCGGGTGCCCTTCAATTGCTGCAGTTTCGAGAGCTGCCGGGCGCGGACTTCGGAATTGTCCACCTTCAGCACGTCGACTTCGATATCCTGTTCCGGCCGTGAGAAATTGATGCCGACGAGGGTCTGGTGGCCGCTGTCGATGCGCGCCTGCGTGCGGGCGGCGGCCTCTTCGATGCGGAGCTTCGGAATGCCCTTCTCGATCGCCTTCGCCATGCCGCCGAGCGCCTCGACCTCTTCGATATGGGCCAGCGCGCGGGCCGCCAGATCATGCGTCAGCCGCTCGACATAGGCCGAGCCACCCCAGGGGTCGATGATGCCGGTGGTGCCGGATTCTTTCTGGAGCATGATCTGTGTGTTGCGGGCGATGCGGGCCGAATGATCGGTCGGCAGTGCCAGCGCCTCGTCGAAGGAATTGGTGTGCAGGGATTGCGTATGGCCCTGTGTCGCCGCCATAGCCTCGACCATGGTGCGGATGATGTTGTTCATCGGGTCTTGTGCCGTCAGCGACCAGCCGGAGGTTTGGCTATGGGTTCTGAGCGCCAGCGATTTCTGGTCCTTCGGTGCAAAGTTCTTCCGCATCAGCGCCGCCCAGATCAGCCGTGCAGCGCGCATCTTGGCGACTTCCATGAAGAAGTTCATACCAACGGCCCAGAAGAAGGAGAGGCGCGGCGCGAAACTGTCGATATCGAGGCCTGCGGCAACACCGGCGCGGGCATATTCGATGCCGTCGGCGATCGTATAGGCCAGTTCCAGATCCGCCGTCGCACCGGCCTCCTGCATGTGATAGCCGGAAATCGAGATCGAATTGAACTTCGGCATCCGCTGGCTGGTATAGCTGAAAATGTCCGAAACGATCCGCATCGAGGGTTGCGGCGGATAGATATAGGTGTTGCGGACCATGAACTCCTTGAGGATATCGTTCTGGATCGTGCCCGACAGCTTGTCCTCGGAAACGCCCTGTTCCTCCGCCGCGACGATATAGAGCGCCATCACCGGCAGCACCGCGCCGTTCATGGTCATCGACACGCTCATTTCATCAAGCGGGATGGCGTCGAAGAGCTGGCGCATGTCGAGAATGGAATCGATCGCCACACCCGCCATGCCGACATCGCCCGCCACGCGCGGATGATCGCTGTCATAGCCGCGATGGGTGGCGAGATCGAAGGCGACGGAAAGGCCCTTCTGGCCAGCCGCGAGATTGCGACGATAGAAGGCATTCGATTCCTCGGCGGTGGAGAAGCCGGCATATTGGCGGATGGTCCAGGGCTGCTGGACATACATGGTCGGGTAGGGGCCGCGCAGGAAGGGGGCGGCACCCGGATAGGTGTCGAGGAAGTTCAGGCCGGCAAGATCGGCTGTGCCATAGGCGCGCTTGACAGCGATGCCTTCCGGGGTTTGCCAGGAGGGAGCGTCGGTTTTCGATGCGGCTATCTTTGGTTTTTGCCAGCCGATTTTGCTGAAGTCGGGGATGGCGGTCATAGGGGCGCCTCTTCATCAAGATGCACCGGCCTCAACCCCATGCCGCCCGTAACAGTTCCCAGATCTCCCAAGACCACGACCGGCCGCTCCGTCTTCATCGCAAACAATGTCGTCCCCACGATCGGCTTTGCCGCGTGGCTTGCGCGTGCCTCCGCCACCATCGAGGCTAACTGGCCGCTGGCGATAATCTTCGCTAACCCGCCGTCACGTTCGATGCCGACAAAGATCTCCCATGCCTTTTCCGCCAGCGCATCCGTCAGCGCCTCGATGCCGCCGGCGCCGGCGGCGGGATCGATGACGTGATCGAGATGGCTTTCGGCGATCAGGACGGTCTGCGTATTGCGCGCCAGCCGCCGCGCCAGCGGGTCCGGAATGCCGTGGGTGAGCGTATGCGGCAGCACAGAAATCTCATCGGCGCCCCCAGTACCGGCGGCAAAGACGGCGATGGTGTTGCGCAGAATATTGGTTTCCGGATCGAGCCGGGTCAGCATGCGGTAGCTGGTTTCCATAAAGAGATGGGCCGCAGGCGGATTGGAAACGCCGCAGGCCTCAGCGATGCGGGTAAAGATCATCCGCGCGGCGCGGGCTTTCGCCATGGTGACGAACTGGTTCTGATCGGCCGAAAGACAAAGGCTTGTGGCCTTCAGGATCGCCTTCGGTGCCAAGCCTACCTGTTCCAGCACCCGCAAATGCGCGACGAGGGAGGCGGCAACGACGGCCAGTTCCTGTGCTTCCGTGCCGCCGGCATTGTGGACGGCGCGGCCATCGGCATTGAGGATCGTACCGGCACCTCCCGTATCAAGCAGGCGCTTGAAGCTGTCTGTCAGCGCGTTGGTCACACTGCCCGACGTGAAGATGTCGAGACCGGCATGCAGGTTTGCAAGCTTGGAGGAACCGGCAAGCGCCTCGGCAAGGGCCGGGGAAAAGCCATCAAGGCGCAGCGAGATATCCTTGCCCGAAAGCGCGGCTGCCAATCTTGCCGCGAGCCTGTCCGCCTCTGCGTCTACGCCGATGCCAAAGGCCGATGGGCTGGCGTTCGAGATGGGACTGATACCGCTCGCGCCGTTGGCGAGATCCGCGTCGAGTTGTGTGAAAGCGCGGTCGATATCCGGGTCGTCCATGCGCTGGCTGATCGTCCAGGGGGCGTCGATCCGGCGACGTGGCAGCGGAGTGGCGTCGGGGCGGCGGGCATAGAGTGGTTGGATCGCGATGCCGTCATCGGTGCGCGATACCAGTGCCTCCTCGAAGTCGGCCCCCTTCAGCGCACGGCCCACCAACTTGAGCCAGGCGTCCCGGCTTGCCGGCGCAAAAAGATTCGGGTCGAGACTGTCGCTATTCATGCCATCCTCCGTCTGGCTCAGGTCTAACCCAAGCCAGGGCGAGGGAAAACAGAAGTTTGACCTCCTGGTGCAATATCTTTGCGATCGACGCCAGCCTCGCGCCAGCCGGGCCGGTCATCATGCGGCTCACTGATCCATATTCCAACTGGTTCCCGATGATGGCCGATCTTTTGCCTGTTTCCCGCCTTCTGCCTGCCATGGCGGCTCTTGCCATGCTGTCCGCCTGCAGCATCATTCCCGATACGGGCGCGACCGACCCCGACCGGTTCGTACAGGAAACCTCGCCTGTCTTCTATCGGCCGGAAGGCATCGATCCGCAGAAGGTGAAGCGCCTGCCGGTGCAGCCGGTGCCGCAATCGCGCGATCTCTTCCGCACGCAATTCCACCAGACCTACGGCCTGCCGACCTTCAATCCCGTGCATCAGGCCATGTATGCGCAGAAGAGTGAGGATGATTTCACGCTGCCGGCCATCCCCTACAAGCGCATCGATCCGCAGTTCCTGCGTCAGGAGGTGGACTATCAGACCAATGAACGGCCTGGAACGATCGTCGTCGATACCCGCAGCCACTATCTCTATTTCATCGAGCCGGGTGGTCGCGCCATGCGCTATGGTGTCGGTCTGGGTGCTGCCGGCTATGCTTGGCATGGCAGGGGCATGATCCAGTGGAAGCAGAAATGGCCGCGCTGGACGCCGCCGGCTGAAATGGTGGCGCGTGAACCGCAGATCAGGCCAATTTCGGCCGAACGTGGCGGCATGAACCCTGGACCAACCAATCCGCTTGGCGCGCGGGCGCTCTATATTTTCAAGGGCGGCAAGGACACGCTTTATCGCGTCCACGGGACGCCGGATTGGCAGTCGATCGGCAAGGCGGCATCATCCGGTTGCGTGCGTATGCTCAACCAGGATGTGATCGATCTCTATAGTCGGGTACCCGATAAGGCGGAAATTGTCGTTTTATAACGACAGTTTATAACAAATTTTCGTGATGTTGCATAAGTGCGATAGCCGGACCGGTTTGCGCTCTTTAGTTTTGCTCCTGTCTCTGCGAATCTCGTGGGAAGCCGAATCAGCTTTGTTGTCATCGGTTCTCGCTTCCCTTCCAACAGGAATGATGCTGTCGACATGAGCCTGCCCTCTTCTTTTTCCCGACGAAATTTCCTCGCTTTCGCTGGTATCGGCGCCGTTTCGACGCTCGCCGGCTGCGCTTCCACGGTCGAAAGCGGCCCTGTCGTTAGCCCGGTGCAATACACCGGCGCTCCGGCCTCTCGCCCCTTCCGTAGCTGGTTCTCCAGTTATGGCGGCGAACAACCGGATCCGGCCGTGATGTACGCGGCCGTGGAGGATGGCGGTTTCATCATTCCGCCCGTGCCCTATCAGCAGATCGATCCGCAATTCTATCGCCAGCGCGTTGCCGACCCGACCGGTGAAGCGCCCGGCACCGTCGTCGTCAACACGCGCGAGCGTCACCTCTATGTTACCGAAGCGGGTGGCACGGCGATGCGTTATGGCATTGGCGTCGGTCGTGAGGGCTTTGCCTGGCAGGGCCGCGGCGTCATCCAGTGGCGCAAGAAGTGGCCGCGCTGGAACCCGCCGGACGAAATGGTTGCTCGCCAGCCGGAACTCGTCAAATATTCGATCGCCAATGGCGGCATGGATCCTGGCCTGAAGAACCCACTTGGCGCGCGTGCGCTTTACATCTTCGAGGACAATCAGGATTCGCTCTACCGTCTGCACGGCAATCCGGACTGGCGCTCCATCGGCAAGGCCGTTTCCTCCGGCTGCGTCCGTCTGCTGAACCAGGATGTCATCGATCTCTACGATCGCGTGCCGGAACGCGCGCCGATCCTGGTAACGCAGGCCTAGGCTTACATAGTTTTACGATAGGATAGGGCGGGTTTGGCGGCTTTCATTCAGCCGTCAAATTCGCCCTTAGCCGTTGCAGGCGGTCGCGCAGGCTGGCCACTTCATCCATGTCGCAGCCAGTGGCTTCGCCGATGGCGGACATGATGGTGCTGACCTGGCATTGCATGCCGGTGCCCTTTTCCGTCAATGAAACGATCACCTGCCGTTCGTCCTTCGGATCGCGCGCACGGCCGATCAGGCCAGCCTGTTCCAGGCGCTTCAACAGCGGCGACAGCGTGCCCGAGTCGAGATCGAGCTGTTCGCCGATGGTTTTGACCGGCAGGCAGCCCTTTTCCCAAAGTACTAGCATCACCAGATATTGCGGGTAGGTCAGGCCGACACGGTCGAGGATCGGCTTATAGGCGCGATTGAAGGCATGTGCGGTGGCGTAGACTGCAAAACAAAGCTGCCGCTCCAGCCGCTTTTCCTCATCCGGAATTGCTTGCCCCTGCACCTTGTCTGTCATCGCTGCTCCACCATTTTGTTGTTAGTGTCATTGTCACAGGTTCACTTTTCAAAATCAAATCGCAAAAATATATTGCGCACGATTAAATCGTGTTATATACAAAACCCATCTAACCCCGCAAAGGAGATCCGACATGCCTATTCTCTACACGACCAAAGCTTCTGCCACCGGCGGCCGCGCCGGCCATGCTGTTTCCGAAAACGGCGTCCTCGACGTCACATTGACCGTGCCGAAGGAACTTGGCGGTGATGGCGCCACCGGCACCAATCCTGAACAGCTCTTCGCTGCCGGCTATTCCGCCTGCTTCCTCGGCGCCCTGAAATTTGTGGCGGGCCAGCAGAAGGTCAAGATTCCGGAAGACGCCAAGGTGACCGCAACGGTCGGCGTCGGTCCGCGCGAAGATGGCGGCGGTTTCGGCATCGAAGTGGCGCTGTCGGTTCACATTCCGGGCCTGGACAAGGCTGAAGCTGAAAAGCTCGTTGCCGCAGCCCACATCGTTTGCCCTTACAGCCACGCTCTGCGCACCTCGACGGAAGTGCCGGTCACGGTTGCCTGAGAATAGCTCTGCCTTCGCTCCGGATTGACGGAGCGGACGGTACACAAAAAGGGGCGACACGCTTTTCGGCGTGTCGCCCCTTTTTCTTTTGCAAGAAAGTTGCTATATATTTTCTTGAGAAAGGATGTGGCTATGGCAAATGCTCAAGCGATACATCATGCAATCCCCGGCGAGGCTCTGGTCATCACCAAGGCGGCCGTCAATGCCGCCGAGCGGCTGGGGTTGAACGCACGCATACTCGCAGATGTCATCGGCGTTTCGGAAGCGACGGTGTCGCGCATGAAGCGGCGGGACCATCTGCTGGAACATCACAGCAAGCCGTTCGAACTCGCCGTCCTTTTCGTGCGTCTTTTCCGCTCGCTCGATGCGATCGTCGGCGGCGACGAGGCTGTGGCGCGGCAATGGCTGCGCAATCCCAATCTCGCCTTCAGCGCAACGCCGCTTGAAAAGATCACTTCCATTTCCGGATTGACCGATGTCCTTGCATACCTGGACGCCCGACGCGCTCTCGTCTGAGGCCCGGCCGATTTCCGGCCGCTATTGGCGGCTGGTGGAGGCGCAGCATCAGGTCTCGACATTGAAGCTGGTCGACACGCTGGAGGAGCAGGCGCTTCTCGAGACCCTTCTGGAAGAGAGCAAGCCCACCCTGCCGCCGGAATGCGCCGGACTGGATTATCTGCTGGCCACGCCCTTTCGCTATGGCGCGATCTATCCCTACGGCTCGCGCTTCCGCCGGGCAGGGCGCACGCTGGGCGTCTTCTATGCGTCCGAGCAGGTCGAGACGGCACTGGCGGAAATGAGCTTCTACCGGCTGCTTTTCTTCAGCGATTCCCCGAAGACGCCATTGCCCGCCAATGCGGCGGAATATACCGCCTTCGCGGCTGTGATTACGACCAAGCAGGCGGTCGATCTGACGCTCCCGCCATTGGCGCGCGATCGCGAAGCCTGGGCCGATCCTGTCCGCTACGAAGCCTGCCAGTCGCTTGCCGATGCGGCGCGGGAAGGGGGCGTTGACGCGATCCTCTATCAGTCCGTCCGTGATCCCAAGGGCGGCAAGAATATCGCGCTTCTGACCGCTCGCGCCTTTGCCGCGCGCGAGCCTGTCGAGCGGCAGACCTGGCGCATTCGGCTGTCGCCAGCCGGCGTGCAGGCGCTTTGCGATTTTCCGAAGAGCCGCATCGGCTTCGCGCGCAGCGATTTCGGCGACGATCCACGGATGCGAAGATAGCGGTCAGGTCAGCGCCAGCAGCTCTCGCCGCAATCCGTCAGCGTTGCCATCGGGCAATTGCTGCTCCACCTCGGCATGCGTCGCCTCCCAGATCGGCACCGCGGCGGCCAGCACCGCTTTGCCTGACGGTGTCAGACTGAGAAGCCGGGCACGGCGATCCCTAGGATTGGGGAGAACATTCACCCAGCCCCGCCGCTCCAGCGGCTTTAAGGCCGCTGTCAGCGTCGTCTGGTCTATTGCGAGCAGGATCGCGACCGGTCCCATCGGCGCGGGCTCCGGCCTGTTCAGGGACATCATCAGGGAAAACTGGCCGTTGGTGAGCCCGAGCGGCCTTAGCGCCTCGTCGAAGCGGCGCGCGAGTGCTCGGGCGGCGCGCTGCACATGCAGGCAAAGGCAGGTATCGCGCACCAGAAGCGTTGTTTCGAAGGGAATCTCAATCACATTTGACATGATGAAATAATATTGATATCAATATATTTGTCAAGATTTGGAATAATGAACGCCGGAGGAGGGCGGACAATGAACCAGATCGTTTCCCGCGACGTTTGGCTGGAGGCCCGCCGCAAATTGCTTGCCCGGGAGAAGGAGGCGACGCATCTGCGCGACAGCGTCAATGCCGAGCGTCTGGCTTTGCCCTGGGTCAAGGTCGACAAGACCTATGTCTTCGACACGCCGGCGGGCAAGAAAACGCTTGCCGATCTCTTCGACGGCCGCAGTCAATTGATCGTCTATCACTTCATGCTCGGCCCGGATTGGGAAGCAGGCTGTCCCGGCTGTTCTTTCCTTGCGGATCATCTCGATGGAGCCTTGCCGCATCTCAATCATCACGACGTCAGCCTGGTCGCCGTTTCCCGTGCTCCGCTCGAGAAGGTGGAGGCCTATAAGAAGCGCATGGGCTGGAAATTTCCGTGGTTCTCGTCCTTCGCCGACGATTTCAATTTCGACTATCACGTCTCCTTCTCGAAGGAGCAGCTCGCCGGCGAGACGATATTCTACAATTTCACGGCCATGGACCCGTCTGAAGGCCATGATGAGCTGCCAGGTCTCAGCGCTTTCTATAAGAACGAGGCCGGAGATATCTTTCATACCTACTCCAGCTATGCCCGTGGCCCGGAAGAGCTGATCGGCACGCTGATGATCCTCGACCGAGCGCCCAAGGGTCGCAACGAAGACGGCACCATGTCTTTCGTTCGTCGTCATGACGAATATGCGGAGAGCCCCAAGGCGCAATCCTGCTGTCACTGAAGCGTGGGAGATTAGCTGCGCGAGGTCGCGGCCGAAGGCCATAGGGAACAAAGATCCGGAGCGCCGTGTTTAGACGTCATGGATAGGGCTTGCCAGCCGGACGTGCCGGAAGCAGCTCACGATCGCCGATCGCCGATCGCCGATCACCGCCGCAAGCAATAGGGAGAGAGACAATGGCTGCTGCGAAGGGATATTTTGTCTGGTACGAACTGATGACCACCGACATGGCGGCGGCGGAAGCCTTCTATCGCAAGGTCGTCGGCTGGGATGCCCAGGATGCCGGCATGCCGGAAATCGAAATGGCCTACACTTTGTTCAGCGCCGGTGCGGGGCCGATTGCCGGATTGATGATCCTGCCGGACGACGCGAAAGCCATGGGCACGCCCCCTTGCTGGACCGGCTATATCAGCGTGCCCAGTGTCGATGAGGCGGCCAAGACGATCGCTGCCAAGGACGGCAAGGTCTATCGCGAACCGGCAGACATTCCCGGCGTCGGCCGTTTCGCGGTGGTCGGCGATCCCTATGGCGCCGCCTTCTGCCTCTTCACGCCGCTGCCAGGGCAGGACTGGGAGGCGCCAGCACCCAATGCACCCGGCTATGTCGGCTGGCACGAGCTTTATGCCGGTGACGGCCCGAAGGCCTTCAATTTCTATTGCGGCATGTTCGGCTGGGAATGGAGTTCCGATTTCGACATGGGTCCGATGGGCCAATACAAGATCTTCAAGATCGACGGCCGCGACTTCGGCGGCATCATGACGAAGCCGGCGGAGATGCCCGTGCCGGCCTGGAATTTCTACTTCAATGTGCCGGCAATCGATGCCGCCATCGGCCGGATCAACGAAGCAGGCGGCAAGATCGTCAACGGCCCGATGGAAGTCCCCGGCGGCAGCTGGATCGTCCAGGCAACTGATCCGCAAGGGGCATTCTTCTCGCTGGTGGCACCGGGGCGGTGATTTCTACCCTCCCCATCGTCACCAGGGGAATCGCATATGGTTTCTATTGGATTGAATTGTTGAGGAAAAAGGATTCTCTAAAGGT
>NZ_JBXAPH010000010.1:0-189222 GCF_058803745.1 Rhizobium sp. GW821-FHT14E12 | reverse complement strand
TCGCCCGCATTCTGATCGGTCATGTTTTGAGCGATGATTTCGCCAGTGTCGGCGTCCAGCGCAAGGTGCAATTTGCGCCAGCGCCGACGGGATTTAGCACCGTGCTTCTCCGCCAGCCACTGGCCGGCGCCATAGATTTCGAGCCCCGTGCTGTCGATGAGGATGTGAACTGATCCCGTTTTAGCAATGCTACGACCATCTGGCCTGTTCGTCGATCGCCAGTCCGTGCCCGCCGGCTCAGCGTGGTGTGATCGGGCACGGCGAGATCCAACCCCATCAATTTGAGCGCTGACACCAGCAAGCCCTCCATCTGTCGCAGACGCAGGCCGAACACCAGGCCCAGCGTCAAGGCGGTCTCGATCGCCAGATCAGAATAGCGAAGCTGGCCGCCGCGTGTCGTCCGCTTCGGCGCCTGCCAGGACGACAGCGCTTCCGGTGTTATCCAAAACGTCAGACTGCCGCGACGGCGAAGGCCGGCTTCGTATTCTGCCCAGTTCGTCACCTTGAACTTCATCTTGCCGATACGATGGCGGCGGGCGGCATTGTGTTTGAAGGGCATAGTGGTGGCACGAGGCTGAGGCGATCGCAGCCGATTATCCCATCATCGATAAACGATCCGTGCACCAACGCCCTACTGAAGGGTTACGGCAATCACAGTCAATTGGCAAACGATTGCCAAAAATTACTTGCATAAAAAAACGACTTGGCTACTATCTGGGCACGGCAAACGATTGCCATTTGCAGTGCATTGAAATTATTCGGATAATTTACTGCGGACCCCGCTTCCGCAAGCGATTTCCTATGCCTGGAGAACGGATAGCGTCATGACTTCAACCGAACGGCTTCGCTTTGGTGTCGATCTCGTCACCTTCTTCCACCCCGGTTTCTGGGGTGTCGAGGATTATGACGGCATCATCGCCTTGTCCCGCAACGAACCCCGCGCCTTCTGGGACAAGATTCTCGACAGCGTACAGGCCTCCGGCGTCACCGGTGTGGAGCTGACCTTCTCGCCTTTCAACTGGCAGGACGCGACGAAGACCTATGGTTCGGTCGAAGCTTTCGCCGGCGAACTCTCCAAACGTGGGCTGACGCTGGCGAGCGGCTTTTTCGCCGAACTTGAAGCCGCCGGCGATTTCACGGAAGGCGCGGCGCAGGCTGCCATTATCGACAAGGCCGAGAAGTATGCCGAATTTCTAAAAGCCTGCGGCAGCGACATCATGGTCATCGGCGGTCCGTTGCGGCAGACGCTTGGCGCTCAGCCGGTACGGTTTTTCGATTTCGAACAGGCGCGCAAGATCGCCGATTTTCTCAACCGCCTCGGCGCGGCCCTTTACGCCAAGGGCGTTCGGCTGGCGATCCACACGGAGGCACACTCGATCTTTGCGTCCGCACGCGATGTCGATCTGCTGATGCTGCTGACCGACCCGGCCTATGTGCATATGTGCCCTGATACGGCGCACATCATCGTCGCGGGGTCCGACCCGATCCAACTCGTCGACCGCCATCATGAGCGTGTTATCATCGCCCATTGGAAGGATGCGCTCGGGCCAATGCCGGCCGACACCCCGATCGACAAAGATATCCATGATCGCCACCGCCCCTATTTCTGCGGTTTCGGCCTTGGCCGCGTCGATTGGCCGGGCTGGATCCGGCTCTTGCGCGATCGCGGCTACCAGGGCTGGGCCATTCTCGAACTTGACGCCGCACCCGATCCGATCAGTGACATCGCAAACGGGCTGACGCTCGTCCGGCAGGCGCTCTTGCCGATCTACCGCTGAATTTCATAAACCTAGAACCAACGGCCCCGCCAAGAGGGCCTTTTGAAGAGGTGGAACAATGAAGAATAAAGTGAAACTGCTATTGGCGGGCGCCGCGCTTTTTGCGGCCCTCGCTCCGGCCCATGCGGAAGACAAGCCCAAGGTTGAGGTGATGACCTCCTGGACCTCCGGCGGCGAAGCAACGGCCCTCGACGTCATCAAGCAGGAATTCGAAAAGCGCGGCGGGGTCTGGAAGGATTCCTCCATCGCCGGCTTCGGCGCCGCCGATGCCGCCTTCCAGAACCGCCTGGTGGCAGGCGATCCGCCGACCGCCAAGCAGAGCGTGCTTGGTGTCGCCAACGCCGATTTCGTCAAACAGGGCCTTTTGAGCCCGATTGGCGAGGTGGCGAAAGCCGGCAAGTGGGCCGATGTGCTGCCGAAATCGATCTATGACCTGCTCTCCTATAACGGCGAGGTCTATCTTTCCCCAACCGGCGCCCATGGCGAAAGCTGGGTGTTCTATTCCAAGGACACCTTCGCCAAGGCCGGCATAACCGAAGAGCCGAAGAGCTGGGACGAATTCTTCTCAGCGCTCGACAAACTCAAGGCGACCGGCGTGCAGCCAGTCGCCTGGGGCGGCCAATCCTGGCAGGAATCCAAGGTCTTCAACATGATCCTGCTGACCCAGGTCGGCATTGACGGCTTCCTCAAGATCTATGCCGACAAGGACAAGGGTGAAGCCTCCACCGCCGGCGTGAAGAAGACCCTCGATATTCTCGGCAAGCTGCGCGCCTATGTCGATGAAGGCGCGCCGGGCCGCAACTGGAACGACGCCACCGCCATGGTCATCACCGGCAAGGCCGGCGTGCAGTTCATGGGCGATTGGGCCAAGGGCGAGTTCATCGCCGCCGGCAAGGAAGCGGGCAAGGATTACGGCTGCATGCTCGCCCCGCAATCGCCGGGCATGGTCTATGTGGCCGACTCCTTCTCCTTCCCCAAGCTCACCGATCCGGCCGCCCAGAAGGGTCAGGCACTGCTTGCCGAAGTCGCCATGGATCCGGCTGTGCAAGTCGAGTTTTCGCTGAAGAAGGGCTCCGTGCCGATGCGCACCGATGTCGATAAATCGAAGCTCGATGTTTGCGCGCAGAAGGGCCTGGAGTTGATGAGCGAGGGCAAGATCGTGCCGGATCAGGCGCTGATCCTCTCGCCGCAGCAGGCCGGTGCGCTCAATGACTTTGTCGACGAATTCTGGAGCAATCCTTCCGAGGATAGCGCCTCCGGCGCCGAGAAGTTCTTCGCGATCTTTGAATAGAGCCGTGCAGCGGGCCGGTTGGAAAGAGAAATCCGATCGGCCGCGCATTCCTTTTGAGAAAGTTTGCTGATGCAAGCCAAGCGCAGACGTTCCCCCGCTGCGACCATCGCGCTCCTGCCGACCTGGATCGCAGCGATCTTCATCTATATCGGCACCATGGTCTGGTCCGTGAGGCTGTCGTTCACGGATTCGACCATCTTTCCATCGTCCAACTATGTCGGCTTTGCTCAGTATGCGAAGCTGTTCCGGATGTCGAGATGGCTCGCATCCCTGGAAAATGTGCTGATTTTCGGCGTGCTTTATGTCGTGGGCTGTCTGGCGCTGGGCTTCGTGCTGGCGGCCTCGCTTGACCGCAAGGTACGCTTCGAAGCCGTGTTTCGGACCATCTTCCTCTATCCCTACGCCATGTCCTTCGTGGTCACCGGCCTCATCTGGCAATGGATGCTGAACCCGACCTTCGGCATTCAGGCGAGCGTGCGGGCGCTCGGCTGGCAGAGCTTCGCATTCGATTGGATCGTCAGTCGCGACATGGCGATCTATACCGTCGTCTTCGCCGGCGTCTGGCAGGGAGCGGGCCTCGTCATGGTGATCGCACTCTCCGGCATGCGCGGCATCGGCGAGGAGCAATGGAAGGCGGCACAGATCGACGGTATTCCTGTCTGGCGCATCTACCTGTCGATCATCCTGCCTCAGCTGGGGCCGGCGCTTGCGGCATCGAGCATGCTGCTCTCCATGGGCGTCATCAAAACCTATGACCTCGTCGTGGCGCTCACCGGCGGCGGACCAGGCTTTTCGACCGAAGTGCCGGCAAAATTCATCATGGACAATCTCTTCGAGCGTCAAAATCTCGGCCTGGCGAGCGCAGGCGCCACCGTGCTGGTGCTCTCCGTCGTCATGGCCGTCGCCCCGTTTCGCTATGCGCTTTACATGCGCGCCAGAAGAATGGGAGCGCACTGATGGCAGCCCTTCGTCCAAACGGCCCCAAACCATCCCGGCTGACGGTCGGCCGCATCGGGCTTTATGCGTTCCTGATCTTCTCGGCGCTATTCTTCCTGCTGCCGCTCTATACGATGCTGGTAACGTCACTGAAGACGATGGAGGAGATCCGTCAGGGCCGCATCTTCGCCCTTCCCGGCGCTCTCGATTTCAACGCCTGGAAAACCGCATGGTCGGGCGCCTGCATGGGCACGCAATGCCTCGGCGTGCGCCTCGGCTTCTGGAACTCGGTGAAGATCACCGTGCCGGCGGTGGCAATTTCCGTCTTCATCGGCGCGATCAACGGCTATGCCCTCTCCTTCTGGCGACCAAAAGGCTCAGGCTTCCTCTTCGGATTGCTGATGGCCGGCGGGTTGATCCCCTATCAGATCTTCCTCTATCCGCTGGTCCGACTGCTCGCCAATCTCAGCCTCTATAATTCGGTGGCGGGTGTCGTCCTCGTCCATGTGATCTTCGGGCTGCCTTTGGTCACGCTGCTCTTCCGCAACTATTTCGTCGCGATCCCCGAAGAACTCTGCAAGGCCGCGCGCGTCGACGGTGCCGGCTTCTGGCGGATCTTCTTCGAGATCATGTTGCCCATGTCGGTCCCCATGGTGATGGTCGCCTCCATCTTTCAGTTCACCGGCATCTGGAACGACTTCCTGATTGGCCTCGTCTTTGCCGGGCGGGAC
This sequence comes from Rhizobium sp. GW821-FHT14E12, assembly GCF_058803745.1. NCBI lineage: Bacteria > Pseudomonadati > Pseudomonadota > Alphaproteobacteria > Hyphomicrobiales > Rhizobiaceae > Rhizobium > Rhizobium sp. GW821-FHT14E12. The sequence continues at coordinate 184,486 of NZ_JBXAPH010000010.1, read as the reverse complement.
AATCTGCCGATGACGGTTCAGCTCAACAATATCGTCAACACCACCATGGGCGAGCGCGCCTACAATGTGAACATGGCCGCCACCATCCTGACGGCCATCGTTCCGCTCGCCATCTATTTCTTTTCCGGCCGCTGGTTCGTGCGCGGCGTGGCCGCTGGCGCAGTGAAGGGATAATTCGATGCAATCCGCTGTTTCCGTCAAGGATCTGAAGATCGCCTATGGCGATCATACCGTGATCGAGAAAATGTCGATCGATATCGCCCCGCGCGAGTTTCTCGTGCTGCTGGGACCGTCCGGCTGCGGGAAATCCACACTTCTGAACGCCATAGCGGGACTACAGGACATTACCGGCGGCGAGATTTCGATATCCGGCAAGAACGTCACCTGGGAGGAGCCGAAGGATCGCGGCATCGGCATGGTGTTCCAGTCCTATGCGCTCTACCCGCACATGACGGTGAAGAAGAACCTCTCCTTCGGCCTGCGTGTTGCGGGCCTTCCCAAAGCTGAAATAGAAGCGCGCATCGCCCGCACCGCATCGCTTCTGCAGCTCGAAAAACTTCTCGATCGCCGCCCGTCGGCACTGTCCGGCGGTCAGCGCCAGCGCGTGGCGATCGGCCGTGCGCTGGTGCGCCAGGTCGATGTCTTCCTGTTCGACGAACCTCTCTCCAATCTCGACGCCAAGCTGCGCAACGAATTGCGCGTCGAAATCAAGAAGCTGCACCAGAGCCTTGGCAACACCATGATCTATGTGACGCATGATCAGGTGGAGGCGCTGACCCTTGCCGATCGCATCGCCATCATGCGCGACGGCGTAATCCAGCAGCTCGGCAGCCCGTCCGAGATCTATCATCGCCCGGCCAATCTTTTCGTTGCCGGCTTCATCGGCGCACCGGCAATGAACTTCATCGAAGGCGAGATCGCCTTCAAGGCAGGCACTCCCATCTTCGAAAGCAACGGGCTCGAAATCGACCTCTCCGACTATCCCCTTCTCGCAGCTCCCGAAGCAGGCCCGGCCACCCTTGGCGTTCGGCCGGAGCATATTGCGCCCGATGGCAAGGCGAAGGGCTGGCCCACGATCCCGGGCGTCGTCTCCGTCGTCGAACCGATGGGGGCCGATGCAGTGATCTGGTTCGATTGGGCGGGACAAAGCCTTTCCTACCGGATCATGGGTGATGCGACGCTCGATCCGGGTGCGGAAATCGCGCCTGGGCTCGATATCGCCAAGGCCTCTCTCTTCGGCGCGGACGGCGTGCGCCTCTAACACTGCTTTCAGACCATACGGAAATTGCTCATGTCTCAGACTATCTATGATGCGCTGGTGATCGGCTCCGGCGCGGCGGGCTCTTTCGCCGCCAAGGAATTGACCGCTCAAGGGCTTTCGGTGCTGCTGCTTGAGGCAGGGCCTGCCGTTTCGCATAGGGATTTCGATCCATCCCGAAAGAAGGAGCCGGCCAGCAGTATCAATATCTGGGAACGCGCTCGCGCCACGCTCAAGGGCCAGCCCATTCAGGCGCGCGCAGCCTTCTTTACCGAGCGCTTCAGCCACTTCTTCGTCAACGATCGTAAGAATCCCTACACGACACCGAAGGATGCACCGTTTCTCTGGATTCGTGGCCGTCAGAGCGGTGGGCGCCTGCACAGTTTCGGCCGTGTCCTGCTGCGCTGGACCGACGATGATTTCAAGATCCAGTCGCGAACCGGCAAGGGCGTCGACTGGCCGGTTTCCTACGACGAGCTGGCGCCCTACTACGCCGAAGTCGAATCCTACCTCGGGCTCTATGGCAACAAGGACGGTGTCGAGACGCTGCCGGATGGCGTCTATGCCCATCCGGCACAATTGACGCCGGCCGAGGAGACCTTCAAGACCGAGGTGGAAGGCCGCTGGCCGGAGCGGAGCGTCGTCTCCTGGCGCTATATCGCACCGGACGCCGAGCGCACGCCGAAGCCCCTGCGCGAGGCGCTGGCGACTGGCCATCTTACAGTCCGTCACGACGCCATCGTTCGCCGCATCACGACGGACGAGGAAAGCGGCCGAGCGACCGGCGCGGAATTCATCGATCGCGTCACGGGCGAGATCGAGACTGCGCGCGCCGCGCTGGTGGTGCTTTCGGCGTCCCCGATCGAAAGCGTGCGGCTGCTGCTCAATTCGGCATCGCCTAGGCATCCCGACGGGCTGGGCAACAGCTCGGGGACGCTCGGTCGCTATTTCATGGATCAGCTGCCTTGCCTCGCCTTCGGGTCCTTCCCGAAAGCGAAAGGCTGGGCGGCCGACACTTCCGCGCCGGCCGACCCGTTCTACAATCCCTCCGGCGGCATCTTCATTCCGCGCTTCGGGGCAAACGATGCCTCTCGCGGAGACTTCGACTATCAAGGCAGCGTCGGCCGCGCGCCGACACCGAATGACCAGCCTTCCCGGCTCGCCTTCTTCGGCTTCGGCCGGATGCTACCCTATGCCGACAACCGCATCACGCTCGACAGCAAGCGCAAGGATGCCTGGAATATTCCAGTTCCGCATATCCGTTGCGTCATGGGTGAAGAAGAACACGCCCTGCTGCGCCGTCAGGAAGAAACCCTGATCGAGACGGTACGCGGCGTCGGCGGCGAGCTGGAGTTCATCGGCTCGCCTACCGGGCTCAAGGAGATGGGTCGCGGCGCATTCCCCGACGCCGATGCCTTCAGCCGTTTCATGTTCCGCAAATGGTTCCGCAAGACCATGTGCATGGGAGCCGCGATCCACGAGACGGGCGGCGCCCGGATGGGGACATCCGAAAAGGATTCCGTGCTCAATGCCTATAACCAGAGCTGGGACGTTCCCAATCTGATCGTAACGGATGCCTCCGCCTTCCCCGGCAGTGGCATTGCCGGCACGACACTGACGGTCATGGCGCTGACGATCCGCGCTTGCCGGAATGTCGTGAGCAGGTATCGGGCTGGGCAATTGTGATTGCGCGTGCAAAACGGTCGCGACATTGATGCTCGGCCTGGTGGTCAAATTTGAGATGATTGTCCCAGGGAACGCATTATTGATCTACGTTTTCGTCAGCGTTCGCGACCTGGATCGACCCTGATGCAGCGGCGGCCAATTCCTGGCGGGCATAGGCAGCATAAAGATACCGGCCAACGAGCCCGCTGAAGTCCGCCGGTTTCATGCCTCTGATCCCCATGGCGCCCAATGTGACGACACCCCGTCGATGGTCGACCTTGCTATAGAGCGCTCGCCAGTCCTTCTTGGGAGCGGTTGTGTCTGGGTGGAGCCAGAGGCGCAGGGAGAATCGAGTCGATGCGTAGACCGCGTATTTGGCAATTTCCGTCCAGGCAATGGGTCTATCCAACCGCGGCGAAACCAGTCCATCCGGGTTCAGCACCATCAGTGGTCTTGCCGCTCTGCGATGGAGAAAAACCGCATAAATGGTGGCTGCCGCAGCAAATGTACCGGTGACGACAGCCATCATCATCTGCCCGAATGGGTCATAACCGAGACCTGCCTGTGCGGAAAACACGACAACCGACAGGCCAAATGCGCCGAAAATCCCCGCCACGATGCCCATCGTCCAGATCATCGGCTTGACGTTGTCATAGACAACGGTCACGTCGGCGACATCCGCGACGACCTTTTCAAGGGCTTCACGACGAAGGGCACGCGCCTTGCGCGCGTCATCGAGAAAATCCTGGCTTAGACGGCGGCACAAGCCTGTCCAATCCGGAAACAGCTCATGCACGAAGGATCGAACGCCCTGCTCCGGCCGACGCGTCGCTCTTCTCAGAAGATCGTCATCAAGGCGGACGCCCAGGGCCGATATGCGCCGGCTCGTCGGCGGATGGCTGTCCGTCGGGTGTGGTTGCCGGTCTTCAAGAAGTGGAACGGGGTCGTTCCATCCTTCCGCGCGGACAAGCTCCGTCGTCTGCGCGACGAGATCGTGCAACCCATCACTATCGGATTCTGCGTGGGCTCGGTCGAGAACATAGGTGACGGCAGGCGCGATAACACCCGTGCGGATCAGCGCCGAGGCGGCGTCTGCCGGCGTGCCGAGCAGACTGCCCATGCGGTCAGCTTCGAATTCTCTTAGCCGGCTCCAGTGCCAGACCGCGTGATCGAACTGCTGAATGGCATGAAAGCCGAGCTTAACCGCGGGGTATAAAACGAAACGACCACCGTCGACCCGTTTCAGTGCCGTCAGCGCACGCCAGAAACCTGCGTAGATGGGGGCGAACCGTTGACTGTAGCGGGTGTCCTCGCCGGAAAAATGCGCAAACTCATGGCCGATGATGGTTGTGATTTCGGCCCGGTCGAGCAGATCGAGATAGGGCGCGGGCAGATAGAGCGACCGTCCGGTCAGCAACCTGTCTTCCGGCCACAGACGCACCTGGCTTTCGGTAACAAAAAAGCCTTCGGTAAGGCCGACGATAATCGTGTCGGGTAGCAGGGCATTTTGCCGGTCGGCCAAGCTGCGGGCAAAACGCCAAAGCTCCGGTGCCTCCGCTTCGCCAACGGCTCGCCCCGAGACGTCAAGAGGCTCGGGCATGAACAGCGCAAAGACATCCCGCAGTCCGCGCACGGCCATGAAGGCGCTATAGGCCGCCACGACGGCCAGAGCCAAGGCGGCGACAAAAAGCTTGGCACTTCCCGTCGTCAAGTCCGCCCAGAGGCCGATGCTGATCGCCTCGAACAATATCGCCGCGCTTACGCCGATACAAAACCCGATCACCACCATTGCCAGAATAAACGGCAGAACAGATCCGAGACGTTGAAAGCTCTTGATCAACTGGCGCTGGGAGCGTCGCGCCCGCAGCCCGCTGATGGTCGCGGTGACGAGACCGGCGGCGCCGCCTATAAATGCAAGAACCGCTCCGCCGATCGTCACCCAGACAAGTGGCTGGCGAATCCGGGAGATCTCAAGATCCTCGGCGGCTTGAGAAAGGGCGGCCTCGATCCGTGAAATGGCAACCAGCGCGGAGAGGTGGATCGGCCCGCCATCTCCCTCAAAGGTGAGACTGGCATTGGGATTGGTTGCCGTGATTTCCTTTACCTGGGCAAGGGTCGTCGAGACTTCGGCCGAAGAGCGACCCGAGCTATCAAGGGTTTCGGCCGCACGCTGCGCCTGCCAGAGTCCCAGAGTGGCTAGCGCAATGGGCACAAGAAGAACCCACACGACCAAAACCAAACTCGCGCGGAGATCGATCTTGCGGTTGTCGTTCGCGCCGCCGCTGGTTCGGGTCACATTCATCTCGCAGGATGCTCCATCCCAATTCACGGCGACCAAAGCCTTGCCGCGAGGTTTTCTACCATAGCGGTATCGACTTCCCCACCGAAAACATCAGCGTTCAGCGGGTTAAGCGACGCGGCGGTCGCAACGCTTTTCACTAGGGGCCATCAATGTCCAGCACCCGAACGTAGCGCTCCAAAATCAAGGCGCGTTCCTTGGTCAGAGCCACTTCCGCATCCGCCTCCATCGGCGCATACATGCTACCGTTCCGGGTCTCAAAGAGGCTTTCCCGCGCCTTCGCTTCCAGATCGCGATAGGCGATCCAACTGCGCTGCGCGGTCTTGAGATCCTGTGCCGCCGATGACGGAAGCTCCTTGAGGAGTGTGGAATAAGCGAGATTCATCCGCTTGTCGTAGGATGCGAGCGCTTTTGTTTCGCAGGCCGTCTGGTCGCCCGTCGATCCATTGTTCGGATCTTGCAGACAGAGATCAAGGCTGCGGTCGGTTGGGTCTTTCAGGTCTGCGGCCAGTGCCGGAAGAGATACGAAAGCGGCCAGCAAAACTGCTGCAAAGTATTTCGGTACAGACATCATGGCGGAATAACCGAAGCGAAAATGCTTGTAACGGTGCAGTCGTCCTTCCTCCATGCCATTCCATCGCAACAAATGAAATAGCTTTTCGTCCCGGCATGGGGCCACGGCGGCGAAACCGCCGCCGTGCCGTCACGCGTTGAAAGCCAGCCTGGCGTCTATTTCCAGGCAGAAAGAGAGAACGGAGCGATCTCCCGCCCACCGAGCACAAACTCCCGCTCTCCGGGAATTGTCCACGCATCCGGCCCGTAATTGAACGCGAATGTCAGCTTGCCGGCACGGCGAAGACGGATGAAATCGGGTATCGCCGTGGTTTGCAGGCCGAGGCTGGAAGCGAGGTAGGACATCAGATTGCCGAGGAGGGCACCGTCCGCCCAGCAGGCCAGGTAGAGATATCGCCCCTTCGACACCAGCGCCGGGCCGCCATCTTCGAACGTCGCCATGACATTCGCATCCGACTGCGTCTCGATATGCTCCCGCCATCTCGTCGCCTGACCGTTGACCGCTCCGGCCAACGAGGTGCTGAGCCCCGGCCGCAGCGAAGCGACCTGCGTGATCCTGACACCGGTGAGGTCACCGATCGGTCCCGGCGGAAGATTGGCCGGAATGCGGAAATTGCGATCACGCGAACCGGTGCGCGGACCGAAAAGGACGGTCCCATCAGCCTGTTCGAATGCGGCCAGAGCCACGTCGGAGACATGCATCAGGCAGGGAACGAGAACAAGCTTGTAGCCTTTCAGCGACTGGCCCGGACGGACGAAATCGACGTCGAGCCCGAGCTTCCTGACCGCCTCGTACCAGCGGAAGGCAAGCTCCTCGTAGCGGAAATCCTTGCCCTGCGGCTGGATGACGGCAGACCAGTAGCTTTCGTAATCGTAGACGATTGCGACAGGTGCCTGAGCGGCCTCAGGCAACGGGCCGACGGCCTCGATCTCACGACCGACGATTTCAGCTTCCTTGCCGCCCGGCGAAAGTTCGTCGAGACCGGGCAGGTTCAGGCCGGCATGCATCTGCTCCTGCGCGAACGGCGCCTGACGCCAGCGGAAATAGCTGACAACCTCGGCTCCGTGGGCGAGACCTTCCCAGCTCCACAGGCGCACCATTCCCGGCTTAGGCACAGGGTTCCACGGCGCCCAGTTCACTGGCCCCGGCTGCTGCTCCATGATCCAGAACCGGCCATTGCCGACGCCCCGGTAAAGGTCGTGATGGAAGGCCGCGATGTCGGGGTGGGATGTCTCCGCCCAGCGCACGCGCTCTTCCTCGCTGAAGGGAAACTTCTCGACAAAGCCGATCGGATAGGAATCCCAGGAGGCCAGGTCCAGGTTCTCGGCGACCTTCCAGTGATCGAAGTCGTTGACGAAGCCCATGAAATTATGGGTGATCCAACGGTTCGGGGAATACTTCCGGATGATGTCGCATTGCATGCGGTCATAGGCGGCGATCTGGTCGGAATGGAAGCGCCAGAAGTCGAGCCGGACGGCGGGATTGGTCTCCGTCACGGTCAGGTTCGGCAGCACGACATCCTCGAAGCTCTGGACTTCCATCGACCAGAAGACGCTGCCCCAGGCCTCGTTCAATTGCTGCGCCGACTGATAGCGGAGGCGAAGCCAGCGGCGAAACGCCTTCAGATCTTCGGCACCCCAGGAAAGGCTCGTATCGTGGCATCCGTATTCATTGTCGGTCTGCCAACCGACAATAGCCGGATGCTCGCCATATCGCTTCGCGACGACCTCGACGATACGTTCCGACTCCTTCCACCAGACGTCCGAGGAGAAGGTATAGTGACGGCGCGAGCCGAAGCCCCGCACCCTGCCCTGCTCGTCAACCGGAGCAATCTCCGGATACTCGTCCATCAGCCATTTCGGCGGCGTTGCGGTCGGCGTGCCGAGCACGACCTTCAGACCGGCGGAGGCCAGCGTGTCGATCGCCCGATCGAGCCAGCCGAAATCGAAGGAGCCGCGCGTCGGCTCCAGGCGCGACCAGGCGAACTCGCCGATGCGGACATGAGAGATGCCAAGCGCCCGCATGCGACGCGCGTCTTTTTCCCACCAGCTCTCGGGCCAATGTTCCGGATAATAGCAAACGCCAAGCATTATTTCGTCAGATCTCCGTTGAGGATGGCATTGCCGGCGTCGTCGAACAGATGGCAGGCAGCCGCAGGAATATGGATGGAGAAATCGTCGCCGGGCTTGGCCTGTGCCAAGCCGTCCGCCTTCACCGCAATCTCGGTGCCGTCGGCAAGGGCGATGTAGAACATCGTTTCCGATCCCAGATATTCGGCAAGACGCACCTTGCCTTGAAGCGTCGCGTCACCGCCTTCGCTTCGATCGAGGTGTTCGGGGCGGATGCCGAGGGTTACCGACTGTCCTTCCTTCACCGAACCGCCTTGCAGCGTGATCGACTGGCCGCCGGGAAGATCGACCTTCACGCCGCCTTCGACCGGTGACGCCTTGGTCTTCAGGAAATTCATCTTCGGCGATCCGATGAAGCCGGCGACGAAGATGTTCTTCGGGCGATGGTAAAGCTCCAGCGGCGACCCGACCTGCTCGACCAATCCACCCTGCAGCACGACGATCTTGTCGGCCATGGTCATGGCCTCGACCTGGTCGTGGGTGACGTAGATCATCGTCGTGCGGATATCCTGATGCAGCTTGCTGATCTCGGTGCGCATCTGGACCCGGAGCGAGGCGTCGAGATTGGACAGCGGCTCGTCGAAAAGAAACACCTGCGGATTGCGCACGATAGCGCGGCCGATGGCGACGCGCTGGCGCTGGCCGCCCGAAAGCTGGGACGGCTTGCGGTCGAGCATGGGCTTCAATTGCAGCATCTCGGCAGCGGTTGCCGTGCGACGGGCAACCTCATCCTTGGAATGGCCGGTCATGCGCAGGCCGAAGCCGATGTTCTCCGCCACGGTCATATGCGGATACAAGGCGTAGCTCTGGAACACCATGGCGACACCGCGCTCGGCGGGGCCGACCCTGGTCATGTCATTGCCGCCGATCTTGAGCTCGCCGGAGGAAATATCCTCCAACCCTGCAATCATGCGCAGAAGCGTGGATTTGCCGCAGCCCGACGGCCCGACGAAGACGCAGAACTCGCCATCCTCGATCGCCAGATCGACGCCCTTGATGACGCTGGCAGCTCCGAACTGCTTGGTCACACGGTTAAGCGTTACATTCCCCATGAGACTTAGTCTCCCGTCACTGGTTCGAATTCAAGAAGAAGCCCGCTCTCGGGCCGAAGCATCGGCAGCGGTAAGCCGACATGCCGGAGCGTATCGAGGCTGAAGGTCAATTCGCCGTTCAGAAGCCGCTGTTGTCCTTCCGATATCCGGATGAACTCCGGCTCGGCGGGATGGATCGCCTTCACACGCCATTTGCCGGCACCGTCACCGCTCACCGGCAGGCGAACCGGTGCCGGCTGCTCACCGACCATTTGCGGGCCTTGCGCGACGAAGGCCACGATACGGCTCTCGTCCGCAGCACCCCAGACGTAGCGACCATCAAGCGGCGACAGGCGGAACTGCTTGCCGGGCGCATGCAGAAGCGGGCGCAGGCTCTTGTGGAGCGCGATCCAGCCTTCGAGCTCCTGCTTTTCCTCTGCTTCGAGGGTCAGCGGGTTGAGTTCGACGCCCAGATGATAGGCGAGCGCGACGAGTGCCCGAAAGGAAAGCGTCAACCTGCGGCCGGTCTGGTGGTTCGGCGATGCGGCGATGTGTGCGCCGAGAAGTTCGGGCGGAACGAACTGCGAGGCTCCATGCTGTATTTCGAGCCGCTCAAAGGCATCGGTGCAATCGGAGGTCCAGACGCGATGCGTATGCCGGAGGACGCCATAATCGATGCGCCCACCACCCGATGCGCAGCTCTCGATCTCAACCGCCGGAAACGCCTGCCGGATCCTGTCCATCAGGGCATAGACCGCGCGTGTCTGCTGCGCGGTACGGGCACGGCCATCGACACCGCCCGCATGGGTCAGGTCGCGGTTCATGTCCCATTTGATATAGGCGATCGCATGCTGGGAAAGCACGGCTTCCATGCATCTGAAGAGATAGTCGCTGACTTCCGGGCGCGTCAGATCCAGCACAAGCTGGTTTCTCGACAGAAGCAGCGGACGCCCTTCGACCTGCAGAGCCCAATCGGGATGGGCGCGAAACAGCTCGGACTCGGGATTCACATTTTCAGGCTCGAACCAGAGGCCGAATTCCATGCCGAGCGAGGTCACATGATCGACGAGCGGCTTCAGGCCATCAGGATACTTCCGCTCGTCGATGAACCAGTCGCCGAGGCTGGTGGTATCGTCGTCGCGCTTGCCGAACCAGCCGTCATCAAGAACGAAGCGCTCGATGCCGACAGCCGCCGCCGCACCCGCCTGAGCCTTCAGGGAGTCCATGCGATGATCGAAATAATTGCCTTCCCAGGTGTTTAGCGTCACCGGCCGGGGCTTCATCTCGCCGCCGGGCCAGGCAATCACGCTCTCCCGCACGAAGGCATGGAAAGCTTCGCTGTCAGGGCCGGCAAAGGCTGTCGGGCTGGCGTAGGTTTCACCGGTTGCCAGGCGTATTTCGCCCGGCTCGAACAGCTCGCCGAGATGCACCAGCCTGCGCCCGTCATCGAGCGTATCGATCGCCATCAGGTGATTACCGCTCCAGCCGAGATGGAAGCCCATCCGCTCGCCACCGCATTCGAGGAAAGCGAAGGGGAAGCGGTCATGCGAGGTGCGCCCGCGCCGGCTTTCCTGCATCCAGAGCCCCTCGCCAATTGGCGTGTAGCGCGTCTGGAATTCTCGACCCCACATACCCGTAAAGGTGGTCAGCTCAGTCGCACCGGCAGGCATCAGGAAGCTCGCCGCCATGCAGCGGTCGAGGGTATAAATGCTGGAGCCGAGGTTGGTCAGGGACGTCGAAATCGACAGCACTTCGGCGGAGCCTGCCTCGATGCAGATCCGCAGCCCGATTTCCGCAACGGGATCCTCGGCTTTTAGAACGACACCGGAGTCGATCTCATCGGCCTGCCAGTTCCCGAATTCGAGGATGAACGCCCGCCCGTCGCGGTGTCCTGAGATCGCCGGCCAGCCGAAAAAGCCGAGCCCGCCGACAGGCAAGAGAACATTCGACGGCACGGCGATATCCATGCCGTTGACACGGCTCGAACGCGGCACGTCGGCCCAGAATTCCGGCGCAAGCGCGCCACGGCCAAAGCCGAGAATCTCCGGCATGCCGCGTTCCGGCAGGCCGAGCGCCAGCGACACCGCGCCTGCTTTGGCAATAACAGTCTTGCTCATCCCTTGGTCGCTCCGAGAGTGAGGCCCGCAATAAAGTGCCTCTGCATGAAGAAGAACATCAGAACCGGCGGCATGGCAGCGACGATGGATCCCGCCGACACCAGATGCCACGCGGCAACCCACTGCCCGTTGAGGGAATTAAGGCCGGCGGTAACTGGCATGGCGCTCTGTCCCTGAACAAGCACGGTCGCCCAGAAATAGTCGTTCCAGACGAAGGTGAAGATCAGCACCGACAGCGCCGCGATTGCCGGACGCATCAAAGGCAGCACGATATGGACGAAGATACGCCATTCGGAAACACCCTCGACGCGCGCCGACTCGATCAGCGCAAAGGGCAAGCCCTTGATGAAATTGCGCATGAACAGGGTGCAGAAACCCGTCTGAAACGCAACGTGGAACAGCACCAAGCCGGTCACGGTATCGTAGAGGCCCATCTTGAGCGTCATGTCGCGAACCGGAACCATCAGGATCTGGAACGGAATGAAGTTGCCGGCAACGAAGATGAAAAACAGCGCCAGGCTTCCCTTGAAGCGGTAAACAGCGAGAGCGAAACCGCAAAGGCAGGACAGCCCAACCGCGCCGATGACCGTCGGGATGGTGATCTTGAACGAATTGAGAATGTAGTGACCGATCGGCGAGTCCCGGAAAACAGCGGTGTAGTTTTCCACGCCGGCAAAGCCCGAGGGAATGCCGAAGTAATTGCCGGCCGCCAGATCCCCCGATGGCCGGATCGAGGTGACCGCGACGCCGATCAGCGGCAGCAGCCAGATGATCAGCGCGATCGGCAGGATGATCTGGTAGGTCGTGGACACCCATGGTGCCGATTTCTGGACAGGTGTTGGAAACATCAGGAATTCCTTTCCTGTCTCAGCATGCGGATGAGAAAGAAGGTGATGAAGATCATCATGATCAGGAAGAGCACGACCGCGATGGCGGCGCCATATCCCATCCGGAAGCCGTATTCGGAGAGCGCTTCCTCGTACATGTAGTACGACAGAACCCGGCTCGATCCGTAGGGACCGCCGGCCGTCATGACGGAGACGAGGTCGAAGGACCGAAGCGCGCCGATGACCGTCACCACCACCGCGATGAAGGTGGCCGGCCGCAGCTGCGGCAGGACGATGTTCCAGAACAGGTGCCAGCCTTTGGCGCCATCCATGCGTCCGGCTTCGATCTGTTCCGAATTGATGTTGTTGAGGCCCGTCAGATAGAGGATCATGCAATAGGCGATCTGCGGCCAGAGGCCGGCGGCGATAATGCCGTAAGTCACCAGGCGCTCATCCGCGAGGATGGCGATCTGCGTTCCCGTCAAAGCCTCCGTCAGCACCGAGAACAGCCCGAAATTCGGCGCGTAGAACCAGGTGAAGATCAGGCCGACGACGACCTGGCTGATCACGAAGGGGAAGAAGAACAGCGATTTATAGATGCGGATGCCGGCAACGGTCTGGTTCAGGAACAGGGCCGCGGCGAGGCCCGCCGGGACCGCCAGCAGATAGAGGACGAGCCAGATGATGTTGTTTTCCAGCGACGTATAGAAGGCGTCGTCGGAGAAAAGCTCGACGTAATTTCCAAGACCGATCCAGGTTTTTGGCCCCAGACCATCCCAGTCGTGAAAGCTGATCCATACGGACTGGAAGACCGGGAGGATCACATAGACCAGGAACATCAGGGCGCCCGGTGCAAGAAAGAGCCAGGGTGCGAAGGTCCGCTGATTGCGTTTCCAGAACCCCGGTAGAGCGGTGCTGCTCGTGCCCACTGTCTGCTCCTATGCAAATGCGAGTAAGAACGCTGCCGGACGTCGTGAACGTCCGGCAGCGGGTCATTGTTGGAATGGGCTATTTGTAAGCGCGGGCGCGCACCTTATCGAGGCGTGCCAGGATCGCGTCGAGCTTGTCGGGCTTCACCATGAATTCCTGGAAGCCTTCCATGCCGGCCTTGGCCATGTCAGCCGGGGCGTCGCGGTCGTAGAACTGCGAGAGAGCCTGAGCCTTCGACACCAGCTCGAAGCCGGCCTTCAGGAACTTGTCGTCCGCAGGCGTCGACTGGTTGTTGACGGGCAACTGGCCGAGGGTCGCATTCATTTTCGTCTGCGCTTCCGGGGATGCCAGATAGGCGAGGAACCTCTTCGCGTCTTCCTTGTTCTTCGCACCCGACGGGATGTGGAAGGTGTCGAGCGGCGCTTCCTCGGCGGCAGGCAGGCCAGCCGTGATTTCCGGGAATGGCAGGAAGCCGATCTGGTCTTCCTTCAGCCCGCCATCCTTCATCGGAGCGACGGCGAAGTTGCCCATGAGATACATGGCCGCCTTGCCCTGAACGAACTGCGGCATGGCATCCTGCCAATCGAGCGCCGCATGGTTCTCAAGGAAATAGCCAGGCTTCACCAGCTCTGCCCACTTGGCGAACACGGCCTTCACCTTTGGATCGGTATAGGGCACCTTGCCGGAGGTCAGGTCCATGTGGAACTGGTAGCCGTTGACGCGCAGATCGAGATAATCGAACCAACCGGCCGTCGGCCAGAGTGCCTTGCTGCCGATCGTAAACGGCGTGATGCCGGCGCTTTTCAGCTTGGCGCAGGCGGCCAGCAGCTCGTCCCAGGTCTTCGGCGGCGTAATGCCCTTATCCTTGAAGATGTCGGCGCGGTAGTAGATGCCCCACTGATAGTAGGTGTAGGGAACGCCCCACTTCTTACCGTCGATGGTCATCGATGCCGCGGCGGACTTCAGCTGGTCGTTCAGGCCGTTTGCAGCCCAGACGTCGCTAACATCTTCGAAAAGCCCTGCCTTGACGAAAGGCTCCATGCGGTTGCCGGCGTACCAGGCAACGACATCAGGCGGCGTAGCCGTGAGAAAGTTGCGGATCGCGGACTTATAGCCTTCGTGATCGAAATTGTTCCACTTGACCTTGATATCAGGGTTTTTCGTCTGAAAGTCCGCAATCAGCTGCTCCATTGCCTTTTTCGGCACAGGATCCGACTGGTCGGAATTGAGAACGATTTCACCGGCGCAAGCCGCCGAGGCGACCAGCATGTAGCTCAATGCGATCGAGCCGAGATTCTTCAAAAGGGTCACGTATATCCTCCACTGACCTGTTGCGGCGCGAAGCGCCAGCGCGCACATCGCCCCCAATGTGCGGCGTTGATATTCATCATTCAAATTCGTAGACCTCTACCGCCATATTAAAGTTCGTTTCCGGTTTTCTAAGATCGCGACCGCAATGGAGACTCTTGCAATGCTGATCGAAGACGAGTCAGTTCCAGTTCACGATGGCCCGACGCGCCATCCCCTCGTCGTCTTCGGCGATCATCGCTTCTGTGCCGGCGAACGGTTGGACGTGCGGCGAATGAGTGGTCCGCACATGCACAGCCAGGTGGAGCTCAACTATGTCCTGGACGGCCGTATCACATATTGGTTCGACGGCCGCAGGCTTCAGATCTCGCAAGGGCAGCTCTGCCTTTTCTGGGGAATGATCCCGCACCAGGTCGTCGATGTCACCGAGCCGGCGAATTTCGTCTGTCTCTATGTCCCCATGTCCGTGCTCGTCAACTTGCACAGCATGGGCGCCTTTCGCGACGCCGTCTTCCGTGGCGGGTTGATAGAGGCACTGAGCGTCAGGGCACACGACCGCGATGTTTTTCTGAAATGGCGCGAAGAGCTGCTATCGGGAGATCCGGAGCTAGAGCAGATCGTCCGTGACGAACTTGTCGCCCGCATACGCCGGATTGCACGAGAGGGCTGGCAGGACTTGCGGGAACAGGGCTCCGCCATCGAAGCCTCGCGCAACCAGGATCCCGATCGCCTGCCGAGGGTGGAAAAGATGCTCCGCTTCATTGCCGAACGCGCGCTGGGCGAAATATCGGCCGTTGACGTCGGATCGGCTGCCGGACTGCATCCCAACTACGCCATGTCGATCTTCAAGAAGACCGTGGGGCTGACCGTCAATCAGGCGATCACCCGCCATCGGCTCGACACCGCCCAGTCTTTGCTGATCTCCAGCGACTTGCCAGTGGCCGCGGTCGCATTCGAATCCGGATTTGGCTCTCTGTCACGATTCTATGAAGCCTTCGAAGAGCGCTTTTCCACGACGCCGGCCAAATATCGCAGCGGCTTCGGTCTGGTGACGACAAAGGGAGCTTCAGTGGCCTAGCATCGCCATTTTGCACTTGGGGCCTGCCCGCCTCTCAGCGTGCGACCGCCAGAATGCCGAGCACCGAAGCCATGGCAGCAAGCGCGATCCGTACATTGTGGATCAAGAGCCAGGTGTCGAGCCGCGCGGAGACCTGATCGAGAGGCACCGACTTGGCGGCAAATTGCCCGTTGCTCGGGACGAACCAGGCAAGGGTGAGCACCAGAACAGCCGCGATGCAGGCGATCGCCCCCAGCCAGAACACTCGTGCTCCTCCCTCGCTCCAGCCAAGCCAGAGAGAGCCGATGAGACCAATGAGGGTCGGGGCGACCACGAGCGGAATCGCGCGCGCAACAAACTGACCATTCTGGCTGAACCAATCAAGAAAGTCGGAGGCCGGGAGGCTTTTCCAGTAGCCGCCAAGCGTCACGCCGATCGCCAGCATGACGCCGGCGAACATCGCGGAGCCGGAGATGGCGAGAATGTTGAATAGGAGCCGCATCGGACTCTCTCCTGTCGTCGTTGATTTCATTCTTGATGATGCCAACGCTACGGGTGACGTTGGCTCTAAGCCACGCAAATGCCCGGAACGGCGATCTTCTGGAACAGATGCGGGGAGGCAATCGCCGAGGATGGATAGGTCGAGAGCTTCTCCCTGAACTCCGGATGCGTGAACGCGGCGCGAAAATCAGCCATCGTCTCCCAGACGGCATAGTTGAAATAAGTCGGGCTTTCGCCGATCGCGCGGTGAAGCTGGGTCGAGATGAAGCCCGGTTGCCGCTTCATGAAGGCCGCGTCGTCCTGCCATACCTTGAGGAAAATCTGCTCATCCGCCTTATCGAGCGTGAAGACGTTCACGAGGATGACGGGGGCGGAATCGACCGCGACCTGGCGTTCGATAGGAAATGAGGGGTCCATTGGACGCATTTGCGACATGGCATACTCCGTTCGATGTGGTTACATGATGTCAATCTGGCATGACAGAGATAATATATTGACATGATGATGTCAAATTGATTATATGGTGACAAATGAGCGAAACCAAACTGACCCCCGCCGCAACTGCCTTGACCGACCTGATGCTGGACCTGTTCAGGCTCAACAGCCGCGTGCTCGCCTCCGGCGACAGGCTTGTTGCCCCCCTTGGCCTGACGAGTGCCCGCTGGCAGATCCTCGGCGCCATCATCACGGCTGGCCGACCGCAGCCAGTCGCATGGCTGGCGCGCGACATGGAAGCCAACCGCCAGAACGTCCAGCGCATCGTCAACGATCTGGAAAAGGATGGGCTCATCGCTTTTGAAGCCAATCCGCATCACCGGCGGGCGCAACTCGTCGTGCTGACAGACAAGGGCAAGCAGACATTCGACGCCGCCATGCGCCTGCAGGCGCCGTGGGCCAACGAACTCTCGGACGGGCTGCAGGTCGAGGACATCGAAACGATGCGCAGGGTCATGGCCGCGATGCGCAGCAAACTGGAAGGAAACGGAGATGAAGAGCACGCCTGATCGTTACGGCACGGTCGCAATCTCAATTCACTGGATCAGCGCCATTCTGATCCTGGCTCTGCTCGGCTCCGGTTTCCGGGCCGCCAATGCCATGGATGCCGCCACCAAGGCCGGTCTCCTGCGTTTTCATATTCCGGTGGCGATCACCGTTCTGCTTCTCACCATCTTGCGCATCATCTGGTGGCGGTTCGATCGGAAGCCGCTTCCGGTGAAGGGATCGCCGGCATGGCAGGAGCGCGTCGCCCGCTGGGTCCATATCGCCTTCTACATCGTCATTCTTGGCATGATTGCCAGCGGCATTGGCATGATGGTCCTGAGCGGTGCCGCCCCGGCGGTCTTTGGCGAAGCCGGTGCCGCGCTGCCGAACTTCACCGATTATCCGCCACGCGCGCCACATGGCCTGGGCGCCTTCCTGCTGGTCGGGCTTCTCATTTTCCACGCGGGGGCAGCCCTCTACCACCAGTTCGTTCGTCACGACGGGCTGCTTCGGCGGATGTGGTATGGCGGCTGATCAGGAATATCCTCAATCTACCCTGTCGCTGCGTCCTGCTCGAAGGCCGGCGATCGACAGCCGTCTCATTCGCAACCGGCTCAGTCCCTTGCGATCAATCCGTGGAGAATGACATCCACATGCGCCTCAAAAAACGCTTCCACGTCCTGCGGCTTGCGATCGGCAAAGAGCATCTGCCATACGGACAGCATCATGGTCGCCCCTATCGCGGCATCCGGGATCTTGATGACCGGCGCATTTCGAAATTCGCCGGCAGCAACACCTCCTTCAAGGATATCCCTTGCCGCCTCTATGAGTGGCTTGATGAATTCATCATGGTTACGGTCCACCACATGCGGGAACCGCGAGCCTTCCGTGAGAACGAAGCGCAGCAGTTCTCTCGTATTCCGGTCCATCACGATACGATCGTAAAACAGGCGGATAAATGCCCGGATCCTCGAGGAATAGGGTCCGCTCAGGTTTTTCGCGCCGGCGCTGACATCGGAGAACGGGACGGAGATATGGCGGATCATCTCTTCAAACAGCCGCTCCTTCGTCTCGAAATAGAAATAGATCGTCCCTTTGGTAACGCCGACACGACTGGCGATGTCCTCGATGCGCGTCGCCACATAGCCGCGCTCGACGAACTCCTCAAAGGCGGCTTCGAGAATTTCCTGAGGACGCTGTGCTTTGCGTTGCGCCCGCTGTCCAAGTTGTTTTTCCGCCGGCATGCAACCTCCTCGTTTTCTTAGAAAATCATGATATAACAATCTTGATTGTAACACATTATTTCATTGACTAGTCAGTCAGTCAATAATATTGGACAAGCGCAATCGCAAAAACCCGAGCTCGGGGGAAGTATGAAAAGATCAGCACCCATCATGGGGTTGCTCACACTGACGCTGGCCCTATCGTCCTGCGATCAGAAAGACGCGCCCGCCGTACAGGCGTCACAAAACGTCCGAACCATCGCGACAACGCTCAGCAAACCCACCGCACAGACAACCGTCACCGGCGAAGTGAAGGCCCGCATCGAATCGGAGCTTTCGTTTCGCGTCAGTGGCAGAATCATCGAGCGCAGCGTCGATGTCGGCGCCAGGGTCAAGGCAGGCGATCTCTTGGCGAAGATCGATGCCGAGGAGCAGCAGGCCGACGTCGACGTTGCGACGGCAAGCCTCCAGGCCGCCGAAGCGCAACTTACCCAGGCGCAACTCGCCGCGACCCGCCAGGAAAGCCTCTTCAAGAATCAGGTCACGACCCGCGCCGCCTATGATTCCGCCAATGAAGCGCTTCTGACTGCCCAGGGATCCGAGGAAGCCGCAAAGGCTCAGCTTGAGACCGCCAAGGATGCGCTTTCCTACACGGAACTGCGCGCCGACGCGGACGGGATCATCACGGCGCGCAACGCCGAGGTCGGTCAGGTGGCGCAGGCGGCGCAATCCGTCTTCACGCTTGCCCATGACGGCCCGCGCGACGCGGTTTTCAATGTCTTCGAATCGCTATTTCTGAAGGAACAGCCCGACAAGCAGGTCGTGGTTACCCTGCTGTCCGGTACACCCAAGCAGGTAACGGCAACGATCAGGGAGATATCGCCGACGATCGATGCCTCGACCGGCACCATTAAGGTCAAGGTCGGGCTGGATAATGGCGCGGACCTGCCGCTTGGCGCGGCCGTCTCCGGAACATTCAGCAAGCCGTCGCCGGAAGCCATCCTTCTGCCCTGGAGCGCCATGACGTCGGCGAGCGGCCAGCCAGCGGTATGGGTCGTCGACCCCGCGACGAGCGAAGTCTCCTTGCGGAAAATTCAGGTCGCCGAATATGAGACCGGACAATTCGCGGTCAGCGGCGGACTGAAGCCGCAGGAAGTCGTCGTCACCGAGGGTGGCAAATTCCTGCGCGCCGGCCAGCGCGTGGCCAGCTCCCAGGAGTCTGCGAAATGAGAAACGCCCTGATTGCAGCATCGCTATTGCTGGCCGCATCGACGTTATCTTCCTGTGACAGCAAACCCGCCGAGGCCGAGCAGAAAGTACGGCCGGTTCTTTCGACCATCATCAAATCGGTGCCGGTCGTCAGCCTGCAACTGCCGGGCACGATCGAGCCGAGGATCGAGACGGATCTTGGTTTCCGCGTTCTCGGGCGGGTCATCGCGCGCGACGTCAATGTCGGCGATCTCGTCACCAAGGGGCAAGTGGTCGCCGCCATCGATCCGCTTTCCCTCGAACTTGCCGTCCGCAGCGCCCGCGCCGATCTTTCGAACAGCCAGGCGCAATTGACCAATGCTTCGGCATCGGAGGAACGCCAGCGCGCGCTTGCCGAATCCAGATCGGGCAGCGAGGCAGCGCTTGAAAGCGCCGAGCAGGCGCAGAAATCGGCCGTCGCATCCGTCGCCAAGGCGCAAGCCAATCTGGCGAAGGCGGAGGAACAGCTTGGCTATGCCCAGCTTAAGGCGGAATTCGACGGCGTCGTCACCGCAACCTCGGCGGAAGTCGGTCAGGTCGTCTCGGCGGGACAGACCGTCCTCACGGTCGCCCGCCCCGACGTGCGCGAAGCGGTCATCGACATTCCGGAGGCAAGCCTCGACGGGCTGAAGCCGGGATCGCCCTTCGAGATCTCCCTGCAGCTCGATCCGACCATCAGGGTCACCGGCATCGTGCGTGAAATCGCCCCTGAATCGGAGGCAACCACGCGGACGAGACGGACAAAGATCACGCTCAGCAATCCGCCGGACGCTTTCCGCCTGGGCTCGATCATCACCGCAAGCGCCGTCATCAACGCGGAGCCCACCGTGTCCCTGCCATCGACCGCCATTCTGATGCAGGACGGCAAGCCGAATGTCTGGGTGATCAACACGGAAAACGCAACTGTATCCCGCAAGCCGGTCACCCTGGACAGCTCCTTTACCGATCCTGACCGCGTGCGGATTCTCGACGGACTCAAGATCGGCGACCATGTCGCGATTGCCGGCGTTCATCATCTGACAGACGGCCAGAAGGTCAAACTTACGCAGGAGAACCAGCTTTGAAGACCTTCAACCTCTCCGACTGGGCGCTCGAACATCGTTCGATGGTCTGGTATTTCATGATCGTCTTCATTCTCGCCGGCGTGTTTTCCTATATGGGGCTTGGCCGCGAAGAAGACCCTTCCTTTACCATCAAGACCATGGTCATCCAGGCACAATGGCCGGGAGCCTCCGCCGAGGAAGTCACCAAGCAGGTGACCGATCGCATCGAGAAAAAGCTGGAGGAACTCGAAACCCTCGACTACACCCATAGTGAAACCGTCGCAGGGCAGACGACTGTCTTCGTTGATCTGTTGCCGACGACAAAAGCCAAAGATGTCGACAATAACTGGGTTCGCGTCCGCAACATGATCGCGGATATCAAGGGCGATTTCCCGTCCGGCGTGGTCGGTCCGTTCTTCAACGACCGCTTCGGCGATGTCTACGGCAACATCTTTGCCTTCACCAGCGACGGCCTCACCCAGAGGCAGCTTCGCGACCGCGTCGAAGACGCGCGCGCCAGAATCCTGACGGTTCCGAATGTCGGCAAGGTCGATATCATCGGCGCGCAGGACGAGGCCGTCTACCTGGAATTCTCGACCCGCAAGATCGCGGCGCTCGGCATCGACCGATCCGCCATCATCTCGACGTTGCAAGCGCAGAACGCCGTCACCCAATCCGGCTTCGTGGAGGCAGGGCCTGAGCGCATCGCGCTCAGGGTCGGCGGCCAGTTCTCCTCGGAAGAGAGCCTGCGGGCCATCAACCTCAGGGTCAACGACCGCTTTTTTCCGCTGACCGATGTCGCGACCATCAAGCGCGGCTATGTCGACCCGCCATCCTCGCTCTTCCGTGTCAACGGCGAGCCGGCAATCGGTGTCGCCATCGGTATGAAGCAGGGCGCCAACCTGCTCGAATTCGGGAAGGCTTTGGAAAAGAAGGTCGACGAGATCGTCGCCGACCTGCCGGTGGGCGTCGATGTCCACCGCGTCTCGGACCAGCCGGCCGTGGTCGACGAGGCCGTCTCCGGCTTCACGCGTGCCCTGTTCGAAGCCATTGCCATCGTGCTTGCGATCAGCTTCGTCAGCCTCGGCCTGCGAGCAGGTCTCGTGGTCGCAATCTCCATCCCGCTCGTCCTTGCCATTACGTTCCTGGTGATGGCCTACTTGGGCATTTCGTTGCAACGCATTTCGCTCGGCGCCCTGATCATCGCGCTCGGTCTGCTGGTCGACGACGCCATGATCGCGGTCGAAATGATGGTGGCGCGCCTGGAGGTCGGCGACGACCTGCGCAAGGCTGCCACCTATGTCTATACCTCGACGGCATTCCCGATGCTCACCGGCACGCTCGTCACCGTTGCCGGCTTCATTCCGATCGGCCTCAACGACAGCTCGGCCGGCGAATTCACCTTCACCCTCTTCGTCGTCATCGCGGTGTCGCTGCTCGTCTCATGGATCGTGGCGGTTCTCTTCACCCCGTTGCTGGGGGTGACGATCCTGCCCAAGACCATGAAGAAGCATCACGACAAAAAGGGCTGGTTTGCCGCGCTGTTTTCGCGATTGCTGACGACGGCGATGCGCTTCCGTTGGGCAACCATCGCCCTGACCGTCCTTGCATTTGCCTTTTCCATCTTCGGCATGGGCTACGTGCAACAGCAGTTCTTCCCGTCATCGGATCGTCCGGAGCTTATCGTCGACTGGAACCTGCCGCACAACAGCTCGATTACCGAGACGAACCGGCAAATGGCCCAGTTCGAACGGGAAAAACTCGCGAACAACTCGGGCATCGACCACTGGACCAGCTATGTCGGCCAGGGCGCGCCGCGCTTTATCCTGTCGTTCGACGTTCAGACGCCGGACGTGACCTTCGGCCAGACGGTCATCGTCACGAAGAGCCTGGAGGTGCGCGACAAGGTGCGGGTGGAGCTTCAGGACTACCTCAACAAGACCTTCCCGGGCACCGACGCCTTCGTGAAGCTGCTCGACATCGGCCCGCCCGTCGGCAAGCCTGTTCAATACAGGATCAGCGGCCCGGACATCCAGAAAGTCCGCGGCATAGCGCAGGACTTTGCCGGCGTAATGGGTAGCAATCCGTCGCTGGCCGGCATCAACTTCGACTGGAACGAGCCGGCGCGGGTCGTCAAGATCGATGTTCTCCAGGATAAGGCGCGCCAGCTGGGCGTTTCGTCCGAAGACATCGCGACGGCGCTCAACAGCATCGTCGAAGGATCGAGCACCACCCAGATCCGCGACGACATCTACCTGATCGACGTGATCGGGCGTGCCCAGACGGCGGAGCGCGGTTCCATCGAAACGCTCCAGAACCTGCAATTGCCGGCCTCGAACGGAAAAGCGGTTCCCCTATCGGCCGTGGCGACCTTCCGCTACGAGCTGGAACAGCCGACCATCTGGCGTCGCGCGCGCATCCCGACGATCACGATCAAGGCCGGCGTCGTCGGTGCGATCCAGCCAGCAACGGTCGTCAGCCAGCTCGACGCCAAGGTCAAGCAGTTCGAGAAGACATTGCCGGTCGGCTATTCCATCGTCGTCGGCGGTGCCGTCGAGGAAAGCGCCAAGGCACAGGGACCGATCGCCGCCGTTGCACCCATGATGATTTTCATCATGGCGACGATCCTCATGATCCAGCTGCAGAGCTTCAGCCGGCTGTTCCTGGTCTTTGCGGTCGCCCCCACAGCCCTCATCGGCGTGGTCGTCGCACTGTTGATGAGCAATGCACCGCTTGGCTTCGTTGCGATATTGGGCGTGCTAGCGCTGATCGGCATCCTGATCCGAAACTCGGTCATCCTCGTGGTGCAGATCGAGCATCTGCGAGAAACCGGGGTCAGCGCATGGCATGCGGTGATCGAGGCAACCGAACATCGCATGCGGCCGATCATGCTGACGGCCGCCGCCGCGACCCTGGCTCTCATCCCCATTTCGCGAGAAGTGTTCTGGGGGCCGATGGCCTACGCCATGATGGGCGGCATCGTCATCGGCACCGTCCTGACGCTGCTGTTCCTCCCCGCCCTTTACGTGGCATGGTTCCGGATACCGAGAGAAGAAGCGGTCAAGGAACCGGAAGTATCCGCATAACCCAAGATAACAGACCCACGCCGCGCGCTATCGAGCGGCGTGGGTCTGTTGCCAGGCTCTAGACCGCTGCCCATGCGTCAAGGATCGGTGATGATCTTCCGTGGTGGGCAAGCGCAACCAGATAGCGAAAAACTGACTTTACTAATACCGTATTTATTGCAACATTCCCGGCATTCAAAAAATCGTTCGGGATGCGAATATGAAACGAGTTGTTGGAATGCTGATTGCTTTCGCCATGTCGGCCGGCGTGGTCAACGCAGCCTCATGCGAAAGCAATTTCAAGACGAGCGGAGTGCCGATGGTCACGGCTGTCAGCTACAAGACCTGGCAAGAACTCCCGAAGGCAAAGGCGGCAACGGTTCTGAAAACGCTTGCCCAAGCCGTTGCGGCAGAGGGTTTTTCCGGCATCAAAGTCGACCGGGAACTTTCGGCCATCGACGCTTATCAGGAAACCACAGGGTCCGGCAGAATTCAGACTCTCCGAGTGGTCGCGCGCCAAAAGGGCGCCGGCGTGCGCGTCGACGCGATCTTCGATATTCAAGCCGGCCAGGTTACGTCCAACAATGCTGTCCGTACGGGCCTTTGCAACATCGTGAACTCCGTATCGCGGTGAAAACCGGACGTTTCAGCGCGTAAACGATGCGGAAACGCCGATTGCCCGTTGACGATCTCGCGCCCTATCCGATCGTCGCCCAGACGCCCTTGGTCTGGGTGTAGGATGTAAGCGCATCCATGCATTTGTCGCGGCCGTTGCCGCTTTCCTTCCAGCCGCCGAAGGGAAGCTGCATGTCGCCGGTCATATAGCTGTTGATGTAGACCATCCCGGCCTCCACATCGCGCGCGAAACGATGCGCCTTGCCAAGATCCGAGGTCCAGATGCCGGCGGCAAGGCCAAAGCTGGTGTCATTGGCGATCGAAACGGCCTCCTCGAAACCATCGAAAGCGATGATGCTGGCGACGGGACCGAAGATCTCCTCGCGGGCGATGGTCATCTGGTTATTGACGCCGGTGAAGATCGTCGGCGAAACAAAGGCACCCTTTTCCAGCCCTGCCGGAATGCCGCCGCCGAGCACGCATTCCGCGCCCGCCTGCCTGCCGATGCCGATATAGTTCAACACCCGCTTCTGCTGGCCGAAATCCACCAGCGGTCCCATGCTGGTGTTCGGGTCCAGCGGATCGCCGGGCCGATAGCCCGTTTCGGCCTTTTCGCGGAAGATGTCGGTGAAGTCCTTGAGGATCTTGCGCTCCACCAGAATGCGCGAGCCGGCGCAGCAGACCTCGCCCTGGTTGCCGAAAATGCCCATGGCCGCCCAGGAGGCTGCGGCCTGGAGATCGGCGGCGTCAGCCATGATCACATGCGGAGACTTGCCGCCGCATTCGGTCGAGACCTTCTTGAGGTTCGACTGGCCGGAATAGACCATCATCAGCTTGCCGATCTCGACCGAGCCGGTAAACGCGATCTTCTCGACGTCGCGATGAAGCGCGAGCGCCTTGCCGGCCTCTGGCCCGAAACCATTGACGACGTTGAGCACGCCCTCGGGGCCTCCCGCCTCGACGAAAAGACGCGCGAGAAGAATGGCCGACAACGGCGACTGTTCGGCTGGCTTCAGCACCACCGAATTGCCGGCCGACAGCGCCGGAGCGATTTTCCATGCGGTCATCAGCAACGGGTAGTTCCAGGGCACGATGCACCCGACGACTCCAAGCGGCTGGCGCAGCACATAGGAAAGGATGTCGGGGGAGGTCGCGCCCACGCTTCCCTGCACCTTGTCGATGCATTCGGCGGTGAAACGAAAGCAGAGAAGCGCAAGCGGAATGTCCACGTTCAACATCTCGCTGATCGGCTTGCCCATGTCCATGGTGTCGATCAGCGCGAATTCCTCGCGATGCGCCTCGATGAGATCGGCAAAGCGCAGCATTATCGCCATGCGCTCGCGCGGCGCCTTTCGCGACCAGATACCGGATTTGAAGGCCTTTAGGCCGGATGCAACGGCGCGATCGATATCGGCGGCATCACCCTCAGCCACTTCGGCGATCACTGCGCCGTTCGCCGGATTGATGCTTTCGAACAGCTTGCCGGATCTTGCCGGCAGCAGCGTGCCGTCGATGAACAACCCTCCTTCGAGCTTCAGTTTTTCGGCCTTCTGATGCCAGGTCGCATTGGTGGAAACAGCGGTCATTTTCATTCTCCTCAAGCCGCAAGTATTTTCTGGCAGGTACGCTCGGCAAGCATGATCGTCGGCGCGTTGAGATTGCCGGACACCATTTTTGGAATGGCGGAGGCATCGGCGACGTGCAGACCTTCAAGGCCGTGTACCTTCATGGTGACGGGATCGGTCACGGCGAGCCTGTCGATACCCATCCGGCAGGTGCTGGAGGGATGGTAGAGCGTCGTCATGTGCCCACGGACATAATCAGCGATCTCGGCATCCGTCTCGCACTCCGCACTCGGCGACAGCTCGTAGTCGATGAGCTCTCTTATCGGCGATTGGGCGAGGATATCGCGGTTGATCCGCACGCCGGCGATCATGGTCGCAAGGTCCATGCCGTCGGAATCGGAGACGAAATACTTCGGATCGATCGCCGGATGCTCCATGGGGTCCGCCGAGCGCAGCCTGATCTCGCCCCGGCTGTTCGGTCGCTGGAGAACGCAATGGGCGGTGATGCCGGAGCGGCCGCCGAGGAAACGGGCATAGTCGCGATGCGGGCTGATGGCGCCGTAAAGCTGGAGATCGGGCTCGACGCCTTCCTGGCTACAGACGTGAGCACCCGCCGCTACCCAGGGCGAGGTGCGAATGCCGCTCCGATGGTCACGCCATTCCGCAAAACTGTCGTCAAGGATTTCCTCCGTCCACGCCCCGATCCCCATCGGCTCCCGAGCGTAGAAGGATATCGGGATATTCAGATGATCTTGTAGATCCTTGCCGACGCCGGGGAGATCGTGAACCGGCGTAACGCCTGCCGCTTCCAGCTCCGTGGCCGGGCCGATGCCGGACAGCATCATGATCTGGCATGTCCCGACGGCACCGGCCGCCATGACGACCTCGCTCGCCGCATAGGATGTGTCCGGAATGCCGTTCACCAGGTAGTTCACACCAACGACCCGGCCCTTCTCGATGATCAGACCGGTGACGAGAACGCCCTTCTTCAAGGTCAGGTTCGGCCGGTCGAGCACGGGGCGCAGATAGGCCTTGCCGGTCCCCCATCGTTCGCCATTGCGGATCGTGAACTGGAAGAACCCGACGCCCTCCTGGCTCTCGCCGTTGAAATCCGGGTTGAGCACAAAACCGGCCGCCTGGGCGGCTTCGAGCCAGAGACGCTCGTGCCTGTCGACATAAGGCACGTTGCCGACATGAAGCGGCCCGTCATTGCCGTGATAGGGATTGGTCTGGAAATTGGCATTGCTCTCGGCGGCGAGGAAGGCCGGAAAGACATCTTTCCACCCCCAACCGGCGCAGCCCATCGCCTGCCAGGCATCATAGTCCGACGGCAGGCCGCGAATGTAGATCATGGCGTTGAGCGCGCCGGACCCGCCGACCATTTTGCCGCGCGGCCAGAAGATGCGACGGCCCCGGCAACCGGGCTGCGGCTCGGTATAGTAGCTCCAATCGGCGCTCGTGTTGAACATCGTCACCCAATCGGACGGGATATCGGAGGCGACCAGCGCATCCCGCCCGGCCTCCAGTACCAGAACCTTTCGCTTCGCATCCGCGCTCAGGCGGTGGGCCGCCACGCAGCCGGCGGAGCCCGCACCGATAATGATCGTATCGAACATCATCCCATTCTTTCGTTGGAAAATCGGCAAACAGCCATGCGTTGTCCCGTGCCGGCGAACGCGACGTCGCCGGCACCTTGGGACGGTCAAAATCAGGCTTTCGCCGATGCTTCGAGCGCCGTCACCAGCGTCACCGGCCCGTCCAGGATCGGGCTTGCGATGGCAAAAAACACACCCACCGCATCCGAACCATTGTGGCGATCCATGGCGGCGCGATCCGTGAAGCGTTCATAGGTGGTGAACAGGCATGGATCGTCCTCGCTCTGGGAAATGAAGAAGCCGAGAGTTTCCGGCTCGTTCATGTTCACATGTGAAGCCACCGCCATCAGGGCGTCGCGCATGGTCGCCTCCTGCCCGGCCTTGACCCGGATGATCGCGCTGATGGTGTGCATCAGAACGACCTCCAGTCACCGTCGGCCTCAAAGGCGCTAGCCGCACGATAGATCGTGCTCTCGTCGTAATCCTTGGCGATCAGCATCAGCCCGACCGGCAATCCGTCCACGAGGCCGCAGGGCAAGGACATGGCCGGATGGCCGGTGACGTCGAAGGGGCTGGTGGACGCGGTCATCTCGAAGGCGCGCTCGATGATCTCGGACAGCGGCGCATCTTTCTCGGGCAATTTCGTTGCCACGCAAGGCAGGGTCGGCATCAGCAGCAGATCGTATTCACCGAAGACCGCGTCATAGGCAGCCTTCGCAGCAATAGCGATGTTGCGGGACTTGGCGTAGTAGCGCCCGCGATAGTGGGTAAGGCCCCACTGACCGACCAGCATGCAAAGCTTGAGGGTCTTCGACAGATCGTCAGCCCGGTTCCGCCAGGACGAATGCGCGTCCAAGAGACCGACATCATAGAGCCCCTTCCAGTTGAAGCCCATGCCGTTGCCATGCATCATCTGCACCATGAAGCCTTCCAGCGTGATCGGGTTCCAGGCCGCAAGCGCATTGAGATGATCAGGAATGGAGACCTCGGAGATTTCGGCGCCGAGGCCAGCCAGACGCTCGGCGCCCGCCCGCACCTTGTCGGCAACCGCCTCTTGCATGTTCGACACGGCAAAGCCTTCCTTCAGCAGGCCGATCTTCAGACCCCTGACACCCTTGCCGAGCGCCTCGGTATAGGACGAAACCTTCGGCGCATATTGGCGCGGATCGAAACCGTCGGCGCCGGCAAGCACTTCGAGCAACAGGGCATTGTCGGCCACGGTCGCAGTCATTGGCCCGGTATGGTCGATGGTCGATTCAATCGGCATGACGCCGGTATAGGGAACGAGACCATGCGTGGCCTTCATCCCGTAGATGCCGCAATAAGAGGACGGAATCCGGATCGAGCCGCCCTGATCGCCGCCGATCGCCATGTCCACTTCGCCGGCCGCCACCAGTGCCGCGCTGCCGGAGGACGAACCGCCCGCCGAATAGCCCATGCGGTGCGGGTTATGCACGGGGCCAGGATCCGAGGTATGGCTGCCGCCGGAGAGGCAGAAGTGCTCGCACACCGCCTTGCCGACGATCGTCGCGCCGGCATCGAGCATGCGGGTGACGATGGTCGCGTCGGCCGCCGGCACGAAGCCTTCGAGCGTCGTGGAGCCGTTCATCATCGGAACGCCGGCGAGCGCGACATTGTCCTTCAGCGCGACGGTTCGCCCCTTGAGCTTGCCCTCGGATGCGCCCTTTACCTCGCTCTTATAGGCCCAGGCCCCGTATTTGTTTTCCTCGAGGCCCGGCTTGTAGCCCGGAGTGCGCGGATATTTGGCCGGCGGCAGGGGATTGGGCAGCGAGTCGACCACATCATAGGCATCGAACATGCCGCCCATCAGAGAGTGATAGCTGGCGGCCTCCTCGGCGGACATATTCATGTGCAGGCTGGAGGCCAGCTCGACGACATCGGCAACGGTTGGACGGGTAATGGACATGAGTCATCCTTTCTTGTGAAGACAAGCGTTTCAGGTCGGATTTTCAGTGGGAACGGAGCCGGGGCGGCTCCGGTGAACTAGACGGGGGCCATGCCTACCTCCCCGGACAGGATCGCATCCCGATCGATTTCGCCGGTGATGCGCCCCTTCTGGATATGCAGGATCCGGTCGGACAGTGACGTAATGAATTCGAGGTTCTGTTCGACGACGATCAACGACAGTTTCCAGCGGCTCTTCAGCGCAATCAGCGTCTCGATGATCTCCTCGATGATCGACGGCTGAATGCCTTCAGTCGGCTCATCGAGAAGGATGAGCCTCGGCTTGGTGCACAGGCAGCGGGCAAGGGCCAGAAGCTGCTGTTCGCCACCGGAAAGCGCTCCGCCACGACGATCGAGCAGACGCACGAGACGTGGAAAATCCTGAAGAACGGTATCGATGATCGATCGGTCTTCCTTCCGCGCCGCCACAAGCCCCATCCGCAGGTTTTCATAGACGGAAAGCTCCGGAAAGATTTCACGCCCCTGCGGCACCAGCCCCATGCCGAGCCTCGACCGCTCGAAAGGTTTCATCCCCGTCACGTTGCGGCCGGAGAACTCCACCGTGCCGGCGGTGGCGGGCAGATGCCCCATGAGAGTCCGCATCAGCGTCGTCTTGCCCATGCCGTTATGGCCGAGGATGCCGAGATATTCGCCCTCCTCCATCACCATATCCACACCGGCGAGGATCGGAATCCGCCCATAGCCGGATCGCAGGTCCTTCACGCTCAGAAGCTGTGTCATGCGACCACCTTCTTTCCGAGGTAGATGTCCCGCACCCTCTGATCGGCAAGCACGCGGTCGATCGTGTCTTCCACCAGCACTTTGCCCTGATGAAAGACCGTGACCTTCTTGGCGATCAGCTTGATGAAAGCCATGTCGTGCTCGACGACGATGATGGCACGCGACTGGTTGATGTCGCGGATGATCTCGGCGGTTCTGAGTGTCTCTTCGTCCGTCATGCCGGCGGCGGGCTCGTCGAGCAGGATGAGATCCGGCTCAGCGGCGAGTACCATGCCGATCTCGACCCATTGGCGCTGGCCGTGCGACAGCGTCGCAACGACCCTGTCGGCGAAGTCGCTCAACCGGATCAGGGAAAGCACGCTCTCCACCATGGGTGCGAGCCCCCTGGGCGTCGCCTTGCGGCGGGCCGCCATCCAGATATTTTCGCGGACACTCAACCCGTTGAAGACGCTCGGAACCTGCGTCTTGATGCCGATCCCCATGCGGGCGATCTCATGCGGGAGCTTTCCCGCTATCGGCTGGCCCCGGAAGGCGATCGTCCCCGATGTCGGCGTCTGCTGGCCGGTGAGCGATTTGAAGAAGGTGCTCTTGCCGGCACCGTTTGGGCCGATCAGGCAGCGTAGCTCCATCTCGTCAAGGGTGAAGTTGATGTCGTCATTGGCGACGACGCCGCCGAAACGCATGGTCAGATTTTCTGTCTTGAGAAGCAAAGTGGGGGCTGGCATGTCACTTGGCTCCTACAGGCTGGACGGAGGGTTCCTGCGCTGGATTGGCCGATCTCGGCTCGATCTTGGGAACGAGACGCAGCAGAAGGTCGCGGACGGTCGGCACCAAGCCCTTGGGCAGCAGCAGCACGAAGAAAATGAGAACCGCGCCCAGGACGAGGTTCGAATTCAGGGTCTGCTGCGAGCCGATGGCGGCAACGGCATATTCGATCAATATGCAGCCGATGATCGGGCCGAGGAGCGTACCAAGACCGCCGATGGTGATCCAGATGATGATCTCGGCCGACAGCGACAGGCTGAAGATCGTCGGCCCGACGAAGGCGCCCCAATTGACATAAAGGGCGCCAGCCAATCCCGCGATCGCGCCGCCGATCACGAAAGTCACCAGCTTGATCAGACGTGGGTCATATCCCAGCAGGGAGGCACGAACCTCGTTTTCCCGGACGGCGACCACGACACGGCCGAAAGGGCTCGCCAGAATGAGGCGCAGCAGGAGGTAGACAGCAATGAGCGCACCGCCGGTCACCCACCATGATTGCTCCGGCGACAGCGGGGTCGAAGGATCGAAAGGCATATTGAAGGTCGGCACCGCCGGGATGCCGTTGAAGCCTCCCAGCATCGCGGTGCCGATGTGATATTCGTTCCCCGACGTCGAATTGATGACGTTGAACAGGATCAGGGTCACCGTCAGGGTGATGACCCCGAGATAGACATCGGAGATCCGCCCGTAGAAGACGAAGTAACCGAGCAGCGCCGAAAACACCGCCGGGATGAACAGGGCCAGCATGATGCCTTGCGTGGAATCCTGGAAATTGATTGCGGAGATCGCATAGACATAGCCGCCGAGGCCGAAGAAGGCCGTCTGTCCGAAAGACAGAATGCCGCCAAAACCCCAGATGAAAGCTAGGCTGAGCGACAGCACCGCCATGGCGGCAAACAGCGTGAACTGCATCAATGTAAAGAGTTCGAGCTGGCCGGGTGCGATGGCGACGGCGATGATGGCGGTGAGAACGGCCAGGCTCTGGGCAATCAGGCGAAGACGCGGCGTCATCACAGG
The DNA here is from genome assembly GCF_058803745.1 of Rhizobium sp. GW821-FHT14E12. Lineage (NCBI taxonomy): Bacteria > Pseudomonadati > Pseudomonadota > Alphaproteobacteria > Hyphomicrobiales > Rhizobiaceae > Rhizobium > Rhizobium sp. GW821-FHT14E12. The sequence continues at coordinate 152,967 of NZ_JBXAPH010000010.1, read as the reverse complement.
TTCCCCTTGAAAAAGCGCCCGGAAACGCCCTGGGGCAACAGCCGGATCAGGACGATAGCCGCAGTGAAGACGATGACCTCGCCATAGACGGGGGTGGTGAGATAGGCGCCGATCTGGTTGATGCTGCCGAACAGGGTCGCCGCCGAAAGTGTTCCGGACAGAATGGCCGCGCCGCCGCCGACAACCGTGATGAAGGCCTTGGCGACATAGGCGCCGCCCATGACCGGCGTGACGCCCGATACCGGCGCCAGCAGGCCGCCGGCAAGGCCAGTAATGGCAGCGCCGGCCGCGAAGGTCGTCATATAAACACGGGCCGGATTGACGCCGAGCGTGTTGGCCATGGCCGGGTTCTGCATGGTGGCGCGCGCGATCAGGCCGAACCTAGTGTAGCGCATGACGGCATAGACCAGGGCTATCATGATGATCGCCATCGCCAGCAGGAACAGCGTGTAATAGCTCGACCGATAGGCGCCGATCGAGAAGCCGCCGAGCGGCGTCGGCACGCCCTGAATGGTATTGCCGAAGATCGTCGTGACGATGCCGATGATCAGCAGGCTCAATCCCCAGGTCGCCAGCATGGAATCGACCAGCCGCCCGTAAAGAAAGCGGATCAGGCAGCGCTCGACGATAAGCCCGACCAGTCCGACGAAAAGCGGCGCGACAACCAGCATGGCGACCCAGATGTTGACGCCCGCATTGGCGGAAATAACCGTGGCATAGGCGCCGAGCATGATGAACTCGCCATGCGCCAGATTGATGATCTTCATCATCCCGAAGATGATCGCCAATCCCAGGCATAGGAGGAACAAAGAGGCCGTGCCGTTAATGACGTCGAGCGCCACTATGATGTAGATATCCAAAATCGAGCTCCTTTCTCGCGAAGACTGCGGATTGCCCAGGCTTTGCCGCGCAATCCGCCGGCGGGCTTCAGAAGCTGATGACGTATTGCTTGTTGTCGGCCGGATTCTTCACCAGATCGCAGACGCTGGCCGTGTCGAGTGGCTTGACGTCGGGAAAGCTCTCGAGAACGCTCCACTTGCGATCCTTCACCTCTGCGAGGAAGGCGTTGCGCGTAGTGTGATGGGTCGCGTGATCGAGGGTGGCGGTGCCGGTAGGCCCGGCAAAAGAGAGACCCGATTCCAGCGCATCGACGACCTTGGCGCGGTCGATGCTGCCGGCCTTGCGCACGCCTTCGGCCCAGAGCTGCGCCCCTTCATAGGTGGCCGCGGCAAGCTCGCTGATATAGGGCGTATCCGGATGGGCCTTCTTGATCTTCTCGACGAAGCTTTTGCTCGCGGGCGTATCCAGTTCCTCGAAATAGCCGTAGGCGCCCAGGATGTTCTCACTTTCCGCCGCATCCAGTGTCGTCGGCTCGTTGACGAGGCCAAAGGTGGTGGAGGCAATCGGGATCTGCCCCTTCATTCCGGCGGAAGTCCACTGCCGATAAAAGGCGGTGTGGTTGCCGCCCACGAGAGCCGACAGGATGAGATCGGGCTTGGCCGCCTGGATCTTGGAAATGGTCGGGCCGAAATTGGTGACATCCAGCGGGAAGAAGTCGATAGAAGCGACCTCACCACCATTGTCCTTGACATATTTGGTCATCCACTTCGCGGTGATCTGACCGTAATTATAGTCGGCGGCGATGATGTAGACCTTCTTGCCGCCCTTCTTCATGGCTGCGGGTACCAGTTTTTCGACGGTCTGCGCCGGCGTCGTGCCCGTGCAGAACGTATTGCGGTCGCAGACGCCACCCTCATAAAGCACGTTGTAGAAATAGAGCACCTTGAATCGGTCGAAGGTCGGGCGGACGGCCTCGCGCGAGGCCGAGGTGATGCCGCCGTGAACAACGGCGACCTTGTCCTTCAAGGCCAGCTGCTGGGCATATTGCGAATACATCTGGATGTTCGATTGCGTGTCGTAATGCACGATCTTGACCGGCCGACCAATAAGGCCGCCTGCCGCATTGATCTCATCGACCGCTAGCTGAAGCGCATGCACCATCGGTACCCCGGACGCCGCAATCGGGCCGGACTGGTCGTGCAGGCTGCCGATCAGGATGGGGTTGTCCGCGCCAAGAGCCGAATGACGAAGGATCATGGGGGCGGTGAGGAGCGTGGCGGAGGCGAGCGCGGAGCGATGCAGAAAGCGGCGGCGAGACAGGTGCATTGAAGAGTTCCCCTTGTTGCTTATGGCGGGGATACTTAAATCCGCAATATTTGAAAAATCAAGTTATTTTATGCACTGGTGAGAATTCTGAAATCGTAGCCGTCCAGACGCGCGACATGCACAGGATGGCGCCCGCCGACCACCGCCCGGGGCTCGCTGCCACGAGCGGTGCGTTGCTGCAGGATGCGGCCATAGAGGCGTCCGAGCTGTTTGGTATCGAAGCCGCCAGCCTCTTCGACAAGGGCGGCCAGGGAATAGACGCCTTCGTAGCAGGATTGCCCGAAGGCATTGGCCGGCGGCGGATTTTCACCATAGGCCATGTGATAGCGCTCCAGGAAAGCGCCGTTGTTGCGAGACCGGATCGATGAAAAATAGGCTGAACTGGCGTAAAGATTTTCCGTCTCGTGCGGCGCAAGGCCATAGACGATGGTCTCGTCGATCGCCGAGGTGAAGCGCAAGACGCTGGAGCTCAGGCCCGCCGCACAAAAAGCCCGGTTGAAGACAATGGCGTCGGAACCGAGGAAATAAGGCAGGACGACATCCGTGCGCGTCGTCTTGATGCGATCCAGGATTTCATCATAGTCGAGCACGCCGACGGGAACGAAGCCCTCTCCCGTGACAATACCGCCGGCACGCTGGATAAGTTTCCGCGCGATGGAGAGGCTCGAGCGCGGCCAGACATAATCATTGCCGCAAAGAAAATAGCGGCGCGCGCCCGTCTTTTCCGAAAGCCAATTGATCGCCGGTGCCAGGAGCTCGTCGGCCGTCTCTCCGGTGGTCATGACCTGCCGCTCCGGCGCAAAGCCTTCGAATTGCGGGGTATAGACGAACGGCACCGTGTCATTGGTCGCGGCGGCGACGGCTTCGCGCGCATAGCTCGGCAGCATTCCGATGATTCCATGAATGCCATCGAAGCGGATCGCATGCTCCGCCGCGCGGCCGGCGGTCTCGCTCGTCGGCCCGGCATCGATAACCGAAAGCTCGACAGGCCGGCGCAAGATTCCGCTCGCACGGTTGATCTCGTCAACCGCCAGACGGCCGCAAGCCTCGGCAGACGGCGCCCATAATCCCGCCGAACCACTTTGAGGAGTGAGCAGACCAAGCCGAATCGTGAACAAGACCGTTGCCTTTCATCTTCGTCGCTTCGCCAGGAATTTATGAAAGCAGGAAATGTGCCAACCCTTCTTGGCCGTCTGTTTGCACCCCTCGGACGGCCATGGACCGCCGCAAGCCATCAGATTCAGACCCTTGAGAGGCGCCGACAGCGATTGTGCACAAAAAACGACAGGACCGGATGCTCAGTTGTTAAGCATATTAGCCCAATCGCCGGCTTGATCATTTGAGTTTGAAAATTTATATGGAAAGGAAAATATTGAAAATGAATATATGCACGCGAGGATCAACCAAGTGCAACTGACGCGCCTCATTTGCGGCGTCAACCGCAAGCTCGAGCAGGCCATGGAGGCACATCTGAGACCGGTTGGCCTGTCCATAGAACAATACAGGGTCCTGGAAGCGCTCGACGAACATGACGGCATGTCGATGGGAGAGCTGGCGGCCAGGGTTTTCGTCGATTCACCGACCCTGACCAAGATCATCGACAAGATGGTCGCATCTTCCGACGTCTATCGCGCGCCCGACGCCAAGGACCGGCGCAAGGTCCTTATTTTTCGCTCGAACAAGGGCAAGGACATTTTCCTGACACTACAGGGCCTCAGCACGAAGGCCCAGCAGGATGTGATGAACATATTGGGCCACAAGGAAGCAGCCGATCTTTCCAATCTGCTTTCCGAGGTTTTCCAGAAGCTGGATCAGTAAGCAATCGGTTAGAACCCAAAGATATCGGGGCACTCAGAACTGAAGTCTTCCGGATGACGTCCCGCATGCAAGATAAAGCAACATCGCCATAAATAGTTTTCAAGCTCTGCCCATTGACAGATAGCCGCCCCGCGGCAATCATTCGTATACAAACGAAGGGCGATTAAGACCCTTGGGAACAGAGCGATGATTATCTTGACAAAGCGCGGCGGCGACTGCTCGGTTTCGCATGGCTTCTTGCCGTCGGGGCGGATGAGTATCCATTTCATCGCGCTTGCAACGGGAAGGGAGACGTGGTGAAGACTCGTCCGATCGCCCTGGATGTCAATGGGCACCGCCACACGCTCGATCTGTCCCCCGAAACGCCACTCCTCTACATCCTGCGCAACGATCTCGGTCTCAACGGGCCGAAATTTGGATGTGGTCTCGGCGAATGCGGCGCTTGCGCGGTGCTGATCGGCAAACGCGCCGTGCGCGCCTGCACGATATCGGTCGCCGCCGCCGAAGGACGCGCCATCGTCACCCTTGAGGGTCTCGGCACGGAGGATAGACTGCATCCGGTGCAGCAGGCCTTCATCGAAAAGCAAGCCGCGCAATGCGGCTATTGCCTGAACGGCATGATCATCGCGACGACAGCCCTGCTCCTTCGTAACGCGCAGCCGGACGAGACCGCCATTCGCGCAGCCCTCAGCCGCCATCTCTGTCGCTGCGGCACGCATATCGAGATCCTCGCCGCCGCCCGCCGCGCCAGCGAGCTGATGGCCGCCCTTCCCTCCTCGGCAATCGCGGAGGATGCGCCATGACCGCGCCGCAGGAGATGCCTCGCGCCCGCTATCTCGAAGCCAATGAAATCCTGCTGGTGGTCAAGCCTGGCGATGCACTCCAGCCTGACATCTTCCTCGCCCTTCATCCCGACGGGACCGCCAGCGCCTTCAATGGTCATGTCGATCTCGGCACCGGCATCCGAACGGCTTTGGCGCAAATCGTCGCCGAAGAGCTCGATCTGCCTTTCGAACAGGTCCGCATGGTGCTCGGCAGCACGACGGCAGCGCCCGATCAGGGTGCGACGATCGCTAGCGAAACCATTCAGGTGACGGCGATCCCGCTGCGCCAGGCCGCGGCAACCGCGCGGCGCTGGCTTCTCGAACAGGCGGCTCTTCGCCACGGCGTCACGCCACAGACACTCTCGATCGAAGACGGCATCATTCGTCCGGATGCATCGGCCAATTGGTCGATCACCTTCGGAGAGCTGATCTCAGGGCGCCACGAGCGGATCGCCATCGACGTCACCGCGCCGACAAAGCCGGTGGAGAACTACCGGATCGTCGGCAAGCCGCAACCGCGTAACGACATCGCCGCCAAGGCGACGGGACAATGGACCTATGTGCATGACGTCCGCGTACCGGACATGCTGCATGGCCGCGTCGTCCGCCCGCCCTATGTCGGCTTCGACCATGGCCCGCATGTCGGCCATAGCTTGATCTCCGTCAACGAGGCCTCGATCGCCGATATCCCCGGTCTGGTCGGGGTGGTGGCGATCGGCGATTTCGTCGGCGTCGTCGCCACGCGCGAGGAGAATGCCGCCGAGGCCGCGCGCCGGCTCGAAGTCGTCTGGCGCGACCCGCCGCTATTGCCCGACCTCAACGATCCGGAACAGGCGCTCCGCGACAACCCTGCCACGAAGCGCATTCTTGCCGATCAGGGCGATGTCGAGCGCGCGCTCGAAGGGGCGTCACCGCGTTTCGACCGCAGTTACATCTGGCCCTATCAAATGCACGGCTCCATCGGTCCATCCTGCGCCGTCGCCGATTGGCACCCGGAGCGGCTGGTCGTCTGGTCGGGCACGCAGAACCCCTATCCGATGCGTCGCGATCTGGCGCTTCTTCTCGACATGCCGGAAGAGGCCGTGCTCGTCGAACGGCTGGAAGCGGCCGGCTGCTACGGGCGCAATTGCGCCGACGACGTGACAGCCGACGCCGCCCTGCTGTCACGCGCGGTCGGCCGACCGGTGCGCGTACAACTCACCCGCGAACAGGAGCACGGCTGGGAACCGAAGGGCGCTGCGCAGGTGATCGACGTGCGCGGCGGGCTCGATCTCGAAGGCGGGCCGGCGGCCTATGATTTCGAAACGCGCTATCCGTCGAACCTGTCGCCGACGCTTGCCCTGATCCTGACCGGCAAAGCCTCGAACATTGCGACCGTGGCGGAGATGGGCGACCGCACGGCGATCCCGCCCTATGCCTTCAGCAATATGCGTATCGCCGTGCAGGACATGCCGCCGATCGCGCGGGCCTCGTGGTTTCGCGGCGTTTCGGCCATGCCGAACAGTTTTGCGCACGAAAGCTACATCGACGAACTCGCCTTCGCGGCCAAGGTCGATCCGGTCGAATACCGGCTGCGCTATCTGAAGGATCCAAGAGCCGTCGATCTGGTCCATGCCGTCACCGAACGCGCCGGCTGGACGCCGCGCACTGAGCCGGGAACGATGGGCGGCGAAGGCGACCTGCTCTATGGCCGGGGCTTTGCCTATGCGCTCTATGTCCACGGCAAGTTCCCGGGAACGCCGGCCGCCTGGTCGGCCTGGGTCGCCGATGTCGCCGTCAACCGCAAGACCGGCGAGATCGCCGTCACACGCGTCACCGTCGGCCAGGATTCCGGCATGATGATCAATCCGGACGGCGTGCGCCACCAGATCCACGGCAATGTCATCCAGTCCACCAGCCGCGCGCTGAAAGAGAAGGTGGATTTCTCCAGCACTGCGGTCGAAAGTGCCGAGTGGGGCGGCTATCCGATCATCACCTTCCCGGAAGTGCCTGAGATCGACGTGCTGATGTTGTTGCGCCAGGACGAAGAACCGCGCGGCGCCGGCGAATCCGCCTCGGTGCCGTCAGCTGCCGCCATCGTCAACGCCGTCTTTGATGCGACCGGCATCCGGTTCCGCGAACTGCCGCTGACACCGGAGCGCGTGCTTGCAGCCCTTGGCGAAACACGCCCGGCACTCGCTCCGCCGGCACCAGTCAGGAAATCATGGTGGCGGAGAGGATCGATGTTCGCCGGAGCAGGCGGCATCGTCGCTGGCGTGCTCGCCGGCGGCATTCTTGCCGCCTCGCCCTGGCGCGGTGCCTACCCCGAAATCACGCGACCGGACCCCGGCACCTACAGCGCCGCCACGATCGAACGCGGACGGTTGGCGGCGGCGGTCGGCGCCTGCAATGTCTGTCATACCGGAACGGACGGAACACCCTTTACCGGCGGCCGCGCCTTCGACACGCCGTTCGGCGTGGTCCATGCCACGAATATCACGCCCGACGCTGAAAACGGCATCGGCGCCTGGTCCTATCCGGCTTTCGAACGGGCAATGCGCCAAGGCGTGCGCCGGGATGGAAAGCATCTCTATCCGGTCCATCCCTACCCCTCCTTTGCCGGCGCTACCGACGCGGATCTCCAGGCACTCTATGCGTTCCTGATGACGCAGACACCTTCTGACGCAAAGGCTCCGGAGAATGCCTTGCGCTTCCCCTTCAACATCCGGCCCTTGCTGGCCGGCTGGAATATGCTTTTTGCTGGCGGACGGACGGTGCCGGCGGATGCAACGAAGAGTGAAGGCTGGAACCGTGGCGCCTATCTCGTCGAGACGCTCGGCCATTGCGGCGCCTGCCATACGCCGCGCAATGCGCTTGGTGCGGAAAAGAAGGGCGACTTCCATCTTGCGGGTGGCATCGCGGAGGGCTGGGATGCACCGGCGCTGAACGGCGCGGGCCCCGCCCCCGTCGGCTGGAACCAAACCGCTCTCTACGACTATCTGCGCACCGGTACAGCCAAGGGCCACGGCAGCGCCGGCGGGCCGATGGGTGCAGTCGTCAAGGCGCTCGCTCCGCTTCCGGACAGCGATATCCAGGCCATGGCGACGTATCTGGCAAGCTTCTCGGGGCAGACTGAAGAGGATGTCGCCGCGCAACAGACTGCCACACTTACCAACGTGAAGGCGGCGGAGGCCACGGCAGCACGGATCGCGCCGGTGGGGGCAAGGCTGTTCGAGGGTGCCTGTTCAGCCTGTCACACTGAGACCTCGCCGCTCGGATCGCTCGCTCTCAATAGCAACCTGCACGCTGACAGGCCCGACAATGTCCTGCTGACGATGCTGCACGGAGCGGAGGCGCCGGCGCTGCTTGCCCATAAGGCGGGCACGGATGCCGCCGAGATCATGTCGATGCCGGCTTATGGCGAAAGCCTTAGCGATCGCCAGTTGACCGACCTCGCAACCTATCTGCGCGCCCGCTTTGCCCCCGGCAAGCCTGCATGGCAGGAACTTGGCGTGGCGATCGAACGCGCTCGCGCCGTCCAGCCGATGGATTGAGATAGACGCGAATTCCGCCTCCGCGCTTTAACGGCTCACTTAACCGACGAAGGCGCGCTCGATGACGAAGGTGGCCGGGGCATTGTTGGCGCCTTCGATGAGACCGAAGGATTCCAGAACAGCCTTGGTATCCTTCAACATCGCCGCCGAACCGCAGATCATGCCGCGATCCTCATTCGGATTGATGCGCGGCAGGCCGGTCTCTTCGAAGAATTTACCGCTGGTCAAAAGATCAGTGATCCGGCCCATGCGCGCAAAAGGCTCGCGCGTCGTTGTCGTATGCAGGCGCAGCCGCTCGCCGACAAGCTCGCCGATCAACGGATCGTCCTTTAGCGTCTCGACCATCTGCGTAATATAGGTGAGCTCTTCCACGTCACGGCAGGTCTGGATGAGGACGATTTCCTCGAATTTCTCATAGGTTTCCGGATCGCGGATCAGGCTTGCGAAAGGCGCAACGCCGGTACCGGTCGACAGGAGATAGAGCCGCTTGCCCGGGATCAACGCGTCGAGCACCAGTGTGCCGGTCGGCTTCTTGCGCATTAGCACGGTATCGCCGGGGACGATTTTCTGCAGGTGCTCTGTCAGCGGACCGTCCTGCACCTTAATGGAATAGAATTCGATCTCCTCGTCCCAGAAGGGGCTGGCAATGGAGTAGGCGCGGAAGACTGGCTTTTCGGCATTCGGCAAGCCGATCATGATGAACTCGCCCGAACGGAAGCGGAATTCCGCCGGCCGCGTGATGCGGAACTTGAACAGCCGGTCGGTGAAATGCCGGACCTCGGTCACCGTCTGGACGAAGACATTGGCGGGGATCGGAAAGGCCGGCGCGGAACCTGCCTGCTGACCGTCAATGATGACTGCTTCTTCCGTTGACAAGCTCATCCGTCTTCCCTCGCCTTGGTCACTCATATTCATTTGTACACGAATGAATTTTACTGCGCAATCCATTCCTTGCGCCGACGACATGATGTTTCATCATCGACGAACGCAGAGGAATGGGAGCGAGGGCTTTGGGCCGGCTGGTCAGCAGATTTTCTGCAGCAATTCGAGGAACATCATCCGCTCGCCGGAGGTAAGCGGCGCCAATGTCCCCTCGGTTGCCACAAGCGCCGCGCCGACATTCGCGGCGATGACGGCAAGGCCGTCTTCGGTCAGCGACAGGACGACCCGGCGGCCATCATTCCGGTCCGGCGCGGTGGCAACGAAGCCGCGCTTCACCAGGCGATCCACCACTCCTTTGATGGTCGCGACGTCCATCGCCGTCTCGCGCCCAAGCTGGTTTTGCGAGCAGGGCTGGATTTCCTTGAGCTTCGAAAGCGCCGACCATTGCGTCGTCGTCAGCTTGTCGCCGATGGCACTGGCGAAGATTGCCACATGCCGCTGGTTGGCCTGCCGGAGGAAGAACCCGACCTGCCGATCGACATGGTATTCGGGCGCGGCGGATTGTTTGTCTTCAAGCGATTTCTGCATTTGTCCCGCCCCGGTTCCGCGCATATGGCTGCGACGTCGATAAGCTGCTCTAGATTCAAAAGATTAGAGCGCCATTGCTCGATGATGTAAACGCTCGAGGTTCCAAGCGTCTACTTTGAAGTCAGCATTTGTCAACGCCGCAGGCTCGCTAAGAACCGAACCGGTCGAAGGCAGAGACAGCATTTTTGTCCGACCTCCCCGCCCTCGCTTGACAGGATCGATAGACGGGCTGATACTCATTCGCATACAAATGAAAAATGGGAACAATGACGGTCAAATATCTGTCCATGGGCTGATGGCAGCACCACCAGACGAGCGGCCGCGTTAAAATGGAGAGTGCCATGGTCAAGCAACGCGTGGAAAGCGTCGCGAACGGCAAGATACGCTGCGATGCCTGTCCCGTCATGTGCTACATTTCCGATGGTCGCTCCGGCGCCTGCGATCGCTATGCCAATCTCGGCGGCGAGCTGATCCGCGTCGATCCGCTGACAATCATCGAAAACACCATTTCCGAAGGCGGCAATGTCGTGCCATTCCTCGCCCAGCCGGACGAGAGCGAATGGGACGGCGACATCGTCCACGCCACCAGACGCTTCGTTACCGCCGTCGGCGCCGGAACGACTTATCCCGATTACAAGCCGGCACCCTTCATCGTGTCGCAGAAGGAAAACGGCATCGATATGGTGACCGTCGTCACCGAAGGCATCTTCAGCTATTGCGGCGCCAAGGTGAAGATCGACACCGACCGCTTTCTCGGCCCGGAAACGGCGACTGTGCTGGTCGACGGCGAAGCGATCGGCCATGTCACAACAGGCGAATACGGCTCGCAGATGCTGTCGCTCGGAGGCGTCCACCACCTGACGGGTGGCTCGAAGAAGGAAGGTCGCGTTACCTGCGACGCGCTGTTGAAACTCTGTAATGGCGACGCCGTCGACATGCAGATCGACGGCGGGGTCAGCCTGACCATCAAGGCAGGCGCTGCACCAGTGATCAACGATGTCGAGGAAAGCCGCATGCGCGTCGGCTGCGGTTCGGCCACCATTGGGATGTTCGCCAAGCAGTGGATGGGCCATGTCGACGAGGTCGTCGTTGTCGACGACCATATCACCGGCGTACTCTCCGAACATCAGGCCGGACGGCTGCTCGATGTGCCGGCTACCGGCATTCGCATCAAGGGCCGGCGCTCGACGCCAGGTCGTTACTTCCAGGTGGCCGAACCCGGCATTGGCTGGGGCGGCACCAACATATCCGATCCCCTGACCATCCTCGGCGATTTCGACCCCAAGACCGCCTGGCCGGGCATGCGCATGCTGATGGTGTCGACCACCGGCGAGCAATACGGCTACTACATTCTCGACGACAATCTGCGGCCGGAGCTGCAGACGATCCTTCCAGCAGCCTTGCAGGAATCGGTCGAGATCATCGCCGAAAACTGCGAACCGGCACTCACCTCGGTCCTGTTCATCGGCGGCGCTGGCGGCAGCCTGCGCGCCGGCGTCACCACGAACCCGGTCCGCCTGACGCGCTCCGTCAAGGAAGCGCTGACCCATGTTTCCTGCGGCGGCGTCCCGGCCTATGTCTGGCCGGGCGGCGGCATCACCGTCATGGTCGACGTGACGCAGATGCCAAGCAACGCCTTCGGCTATGTACCAACGCCTGCGCTCGTCGCGCCGATCGAATTCACCATGCGGCTCGATGATTACCGGGCGCTCGGCGGCCATATGGAGGCCGTGATGCCGATTGAGCAGGCGCTGGAAATGGCCGAACGCAAGGTGACGCCGATCGGCCGTGGCCCCTGGCCGACAGAAAGCCGAAACTTCAGATGGGGCGCCTGACGGCAAAGGGAGCGATAGCATGTCGCGGCCTGTTGCCCGATATCTCGATGGCGATCCGAACGGCCGGCTGCATCTGCAGCACGGGCCGATCGATCTCGTCATTGGCGTCGATGACGGCGGCGCGGCCCGCAAGGGCGAAGCCGAACGACGCGTCCGTGCCTTCGCGGCTGCCATTGCCCGTTTCCAGACTGTCCTCGACGAATTGGTGAGCGAACTGCCGCTGCTGCGCACTCCCGCGGAAATTGGCGGCCTAGTGCCTGCGGGCGCGATCGCCCGACGCATGGTCGCCGCAGTCCGCCCCTTTGCCGCTGATCATTTCATCACGCCGATGGCAGCCGTTGCCGGTGCCGTCGCCGACGAAATTCTGGCGTCGCTGCTGGCGGCATTCGATAACGACGACCGCCCTCACCGCGCCTATGTCAACAATGGCGGCGACATCGCCGTCCATCTTGAAGACGACGCGGAATTTCATGTCCGCATGGCGCGCGAAGACGGCGCAGCACTTGGCGATTTCGCGCTCCACGCTTCTGGCCCAACGCGCGGCATCGCCACCAGCGGACGCGGCGGGCGCAGTCTGTCGATGGGGATTGCCGATTCCGTGACCGTGTTGGCGACGAATGCGGCGGCGGCCGACGCGGCGGTCACGCTTATTGCCAATGCCGTCGATCTCCCCGGCCATGCCGCCATCAGCCGGGCGCGCGCCATTGACGTCGTCGATGACAGCGATCTCGGCGAGCGCCTTGTTGTCACCGACTGCGGCCCCCTGACGGATGCGGAAATCGACACGGCTCTTTCGCGTGGCCTTGCCAGAGCCGAGCGCTTCATCGCGCTCGGCCTCATCGATCGCGCCGGTCTCTTTCTCGCGAAGCAGGGCCTGCTCGCCATGCCGGCCGCAGCTGAGCCACTTACAGCCTCACCTCTTTCAATCGATCAATCCATGGAGCGGTTTTCCAATGCCTGACGTCAAGATCCGCAAGTTCCTCACCGTCATCGAGGAGATTTATCACGAGGGCGGCAAGCCCGTCGCAAAACCGCTGAAGCGGGGAGCGATCGTCGCCGTCATCGAGAACCCGTTCGCCGGCAGCTATCATGAGGAAATTACCGGCTTCATGAAGGATCTGGAACCGCTCGGCCTCGATATGGCGAACCGGCTGGTCGCGGCACTTGGTGGCGATCCCACCATAGTCGAGGGATACGGCAAGGGTATCATCGTCGGTCAGGCCGGCGAACTGGAGCATGGCGCGCTCTGGCATGCACCGGGCGGCTACGCCATGCGCGAAGTGCTGGGCGGCGCCAAGGCGATCGTGCCTTCCTCGAAGAAGGTCGGCGGCCCCGGCACGCGGCTCGACGTGCCGGTCACCCATATCAACGCCTCCTACGTACGCAGCCATTTCGACTCGATCGAAGTCGGCGTACCGGACGGTCCGCGCGCCAACGAGATGGCGGTCGTGCTGGTGATGACCACCGGCCCGCGCGTTCATGCCCGTAGCGGCGGCCTCAAGGCCGAGGACATCAAGGGCGAGGACGGCCTGCGTTGACCGCCGAGATCCGCAAGATCACCGTCTTCATCGAGGAGACACTGAGCGAGATGGGCCAAACCATCTCGCCGCCGACGCGCAAGGCGGCGGCCGTCGCCGTGATCGCCAATCCTTTCGCCGGCCGCTATGTCGAGGATCTGACGCCGCTGATCGACATCGGCGCCGAACTCGGTGGCCTGCTTGGCCGCAAATGCGTCGAAGCACTCGGGATTTCGCCGGCGCAGGCCGAGAGCTACGGCAAGGCGGCACTGGTTGGTGAGGATGGCGAGCTGGAACATGCAGCCGCCCTGCTCCATCCCTCGCTCGGCAAGCCGCTGCGCGAGGCCGTGGAAAAGGGAGCGGCACTTGTGCCCTCCTCAAAGAAACGCGGCGGCCCCGGCCGGCCTCTCGACATTCCGCTCGGGCACAAGGATGCCGCCTATGTGCGGTCGCATTTCGACGGGATGGAAGTGAGCCTCGCTGACGCACCGCGTCCGGCGGAAATCATCGTGGCCGTCGCCGTGACCGATAGCGGCCGGCCGCTTGCCCGCGTCGGTGGGCTGAAGGCGTCCGAGGTCGAAGGCACGGATGGCCTGCGCTAGGGGCGTGCTCCAGGATACTCGCGCTTGACAGGCAATCGATCAGGTCCGTAAATTCATTTGTATACAAACAATAATGGGAACAGTCGTGACTCAGCCTTCTTCGAATGAACCATCGAGCCCGACACCTGAACAATCGCAGGTCGCGGGTATCGATGTCGGCGGCACATTTACCGATCTCGTACTCTTCGACACGATCTCCGGCAAGGTTCGCCTCGCCAAGACGCCCACCACGCTCGACAATCAGGCGTTTGGCGTCCTTAACGCGCTGGATGCAGCAGAAGCCGATGTCGCGGCGCTCGACCTCATCGTTCACGGCACCACCACCACCACGAATGCCGTTCTCGAGCGCAATCTCTGCCGAACGGGTCTGATCACCACACGCGGTTTTCGCGACGTGCTGGAGCTCGGCCGGCGCACCCGCCCCAACCCCTATGGTATGAAGGGCGAATTTCTCCCGATCATCCCCCGCGACCTCCGGCTCGAAGTTCCCGAGCGCATGGATGCCGCCGGCAACGTGCTGATCCCTCTCGACGAAGAGGCGCTTCGCATCGCCTTGAAAGCCCTGGTGGATACTGATTGCGAGTCGCTGGTCATCCACTTCCTGCATGCCTATGCCAATCCGGCGCATGAATTGCGCGCCGGCGAGATCGCCGCCGAGATCTGGCCGAACGACAACATCACGCTCGGCCATGCGCTTCTGTCCGAAAGCCGTGAGTTCGAGCGCGGCGTGACGGCGGCCGTCAATGCGTCGGTGCAGCCGCTGCTCGCGCGCTATATCGAGCGCCTGGCCGACCAGCTCGCCACCAAGGGCTACAGGCACGACGTTCTCGTCATGAACGGCAATGGCGGCATGGTCTCCGCGCGCCACGTCGCCAAGGAAGCGGCAAAGACTGTCATGTCCGGCCCCGCCTCCGGCGTCATGGCCGCCGCCTATACCGGCCGGCGCGCCGGTATCCCGAACCTCATCACCTATGACATGGGCGGCACATCCACAGACGTCGCCCTCATTCGCAACGCCGAACCGGCAGTCTCCAACGAGATCGAGATCGAATACGCCATGCCGATCCATGTGCCGATGGTCGATGTCCGCACCGTCGGCGCCGGCGGCGGTTCGATCGCCAAGATTACCGCTGCGGGCCTTCTCCAGGTCGGCCCGGAAAGTGCCGGCGCCATGCCGGGGCCGATCTGCTATGGCCGCGGCGGCACGACGCCAACCATTTCAGACGCCAACCTTTTGCTCGGCCGCCTCAACCCTTCCAAGCTCAACTCGGTTCCGGGCGGCATTTCCATCGATGGTATCCGCGACCTGTTCGAAGAAAAGCTCGGCCGACCGCTTGGGCTTGACGCCACGGCGGCCGCCGCCGCCGTCATCCGCATCGCCAATGCCCGCATGGCCGACGCCGTGCGCATGGTGTCTGTCAGTCTCGGCGAGGATCCCCGCGATTTCGCTCTATTCTCCTTCGGCGGCGCCGGGCCGCTGCACGCAACCTCGATCGCACGCGAGCTCGGCATTCCCAGGGTGCTGACGCCGTCCCGTCCGGGGATCACCAATGCGCTCGGCTGCGTCGTCGCCGATCTCCGGCATGATTTTGTTAACACGGTCAACCGCCCGCTCGATGTCGCCGATATGGATGTCGTGCACGCACTCTTTGAAAAGCAGTCGGCGGAAGGGCGTCGTCTGATCGGCAAAGAAGCTGTCGCCATTCGCGAGATCCGCGAGATTTACTCCGTCGACATGCAGTTCATTGGTCAGACGCATCTGCTGCGCGTGCCGCTGCCGAGCGCCATGCCGACGAGGGTCGAATTGCAGGCGCGGTTCGAGGAGGCTTATTTCAACCGCTTCCATGTCGAGCTTCCGGAAATCCGTGCCAGCCTCGTCAACGTCAACACCTCGGTCATCGGCCGACGCACAGAGATCGATCTGTCCATGCTGATCGATGCGGCGGGGCGCAAGGCGACGCTTGCCGAGGCGCAGACGGGCACACGCTCGGTCTGGTTCGACGGCTGGCGGGAAACGCCGATTTACTGGCGCGATCACCTGCCGATCAAGGCGACGATATCGGGACCGGCGATCATCGAGCAGATGGACACGACCATCATCCTCGAGCCCGGCGACGTCGCCACCCAGGACGACGACGGCAATATCATCATCACGATCGGAGCCGGCCAATGAGCATCGACCCCATCACGCTGAGCGTCATCCAGTCCGGCCTGCAGCAAGTCTGCGATGAGATGGACCTGACCTTCTCCCGCGCTGCTTTTTCCCCGGTCATCGCCGAGGCCAATGACCGCTCCGACGGCATCTATTCAGCCGAGGACGGCTCGCTGATCGCCCAGGGCGCCGGCGGCCTGCCGGTCTTTGTCGGCACCATGCAATATTCGACGCGCACGCTGATCGAGATGATCGCGTCGGGCAAGGCGGCCGCGCCGAAGCCGGGCGATATCTATATCGTCAACGACCCCTATCTCGGTGGCACGCATCTGATGGACGTGCGCTTTGCCATGCCGGTCTATCGCAATGGCGAGATCTTTTGCTGGCTATCGAACACCGGTCATTGGCCGGATACCGGTGGCGCTGTCCCCGGCGGCTTTTCGGCCTCGGCCACCTCCGTCGAACAGGAGGGCCTGCGCCTGCCGCCCGTCCGTCTTTTCAAGGAAGGCAAGCTCGACACCGAAATCTATGCCATCATCTGCTCGAACATCCGCGTCTCCGAGCAGCGCATCGGCGATGTGAAGGCGCAAGCCGCCGCCCTTCTGGTCGGCCAGGAGCGGCTGGTGCGTATTCTCGAACGCTATGGCGACGATACGGTCAGCCAAGCCATCGGCGAGCTGCGCCGCCGCGCCGCCGAGCAGATGCGCGCCAATATCCGGCTGATCCCGGAAGGCACTTATCGCTCCGTCGCCTATATCGACAGCGACGGCGTGGTCAACGAGCCGCTCGAAATTCGCCTGACGATCACCGCGACAGGTGACGAACTTTCCTTCGATTTCGAGGGATCGTCGAAGCCCTGCGCCGGGCCGATGAATTCGGTATTGGCGACGACGCTATCCTCCGTCTACCTCGCCATGCGCCATATCTTCCCGGATGTTCCGATCAGCGCCGGCGCCTTCGAGCCTTTGAAGGTGAAAACGCCCGAGGGAACCTTCCTCGATGCCCATTATCCGCGCCCGGTTTCCGGCTGCGCTGCTGAAGTCAGCCAACGGATCGCCGAAGCCGTCTTTGCAGCCCTGGTCGAGGCGCTGCCCGACCGGGTGACGGCCTCGCCCGCCGGAAGCTCCGGCAATTTCGCGCTTGGCGGCCACGATCCGGAGCGCGGTCGCGGCTATGTCATGTACCAGATTTCCGGCGGCGGCTATGGCGGCAACAGCGATCACGACGGGCTCGCCAACGGCTGCTCGACCATCGGCATTTCCAAGGCGCCGCCGGTCGAGATCATGGAGCAGCAATTTCCCGTACTTTATCATCGCTATGCCCTGCGCGAGGGATCCGGTGGTGCCGGCAGGCATCGCGGCGGCTTCGGTCTCGACTACGAAATCGAGCTGAGGCGCGGTGCAGCGACCGCGAGCTTCGTCATGGATCACGGACGCTTCGGACCGCAGGGCGCACTAGGCGGCAGTGACGGCCGAACGAACAGCGTCACGGTCTGGCGCGGCGGCGAAGCGATGACGCCGGAGCATCTGTCGAAAGCGCAGGATATAGCATTGAAACCCGGCGACCGCGTCCGCGTCGGCACGCCGGGCGGCGGCGGCTACGGCGACCCGTTGACACGCGACCCGCAAGCCGTTGTAGAAGATGTGCGGCTCGGTCGTTATACATCGACCGAAGCGCTCGATCTGTTCGGCGTTGTCTTAACAGCGGATTGCCATCCGGATGCGACCGCCACCGAGCGAGCCCGCGCCAGCCGCAAGGCATAGACTACGCCATGATTGAGAAAAGAGAGAATTGGGAGACGAGAGCATGAGCCGCGAGATATTCGACTGGGCCGATCCGTTCCGGCTGGTGGATCAGCTGAACGATGACGAACGCATGGTGCTGGACACCGCCCATGCCTATGCGCAGGAGAAGCTGGCGCCCCGCGTGCTCGACGCTTTCCGCCATGAGAAGACCGATCCTTCGATCTTCCGCGAGATGGGCGAACTCGGCCTGCTCGGGCCGACCATTGCCCCCGAATATGGCGGCGCCGGCCTCGGCTATGTCGCCTATGGCCTGATCGCCCGCGAAGTGGAGCGCGTCGACAGTGGCTATCGCTCGATGATGAGCGTGCAGTCCTCCCTCGTCATGGTGCCGATCGATGCCTTCGGCTCGGAAGCGCAGAAGCAGAAATACCTGCCCAAGCTGGCCACCGGCGAATGGATCGGCTGCTTCGGCCTGACAGAGCCGAACCACGGTTCCGACCCCGGCTCGATGGTAACACGGGCGAAGAAGGTCGATGGCGGCTATAGCCTCACCGGCGCCAAGACCTGGATCTCCAATGCGCCGATCGCCGATGTCTTCGTCGTCTGGGGCAAGACCGAGGATGGTGTCATCCGTGGCTTTATCCTAGAGAAGGGCTGGAAGGGACTGTCCGCGCCCGCCATTCACGGCAAGGTGGGCCTGCGCGCCTCGATCACCGGCGAAGTCGTTATGGACAACGTCTTCGTGCCGGAAGAGAATCTGCTGCCCAACGCCTCCGGCTTGAAGGGCCCGTTCACCTGCCTGAACTCGGCGCGCTTCGGCATTGCCTGGGGTGCGCTGGGTGCTGCCGAGGATTGCTACGCCAAGGCGCGACAATATGTGCTCGACCGCAAGCAGTTCGACCGGCCGCTGGCCGCCAATCAGCTGATCCAGAAGAAGCTCGCCGACATGGTGACCGAGATCACGCTGGGGCTTCAGGGCTGCCTACGTCTCGGCCGCATGAAGGAAGACGGCCATCCGCCTGTCGAGCTGACCTCGATCCTGAAGCGCAACAGCTGCGGCAAGGCGCTCGATATTGCCCGTGCTGCCCGCGACATGCTCGGCGGCAACGGCATATCCGACGAGTTCGGCATCGCCCGCCATCTCGTCAACCTCGAAGTGGTCAACACCTACGAGGGCACCCACGACATCCACGCCCTCATCCTCGGCCGTGCCATCACCGGCATCGCCGCCTTTTCGAACTGAGGCCGAATAGCCAAAAAAGAGAGATGCTGTCGAGCGATAGCATCTCCTGCCGGCCTATTTCTCGCCTGCCTGTTTCTCTGGCGCGCTCGATGATCTGTCATCATGGTAGTTCAGGATGCGGCGGAGCAGATAAAGCAGGGCCACTCGTTCGGCGGGATTGAGGTCGGCCATAGTCAGCTCGCTGATGAGGCGGGCCGCCGGTATCATCTCCTCCAGCAGCTGTTCCGCGACCGGCGTCAGGGACATGATGATCTTGCGTCCGTCCTGCTCGTCCCCCGAGGTTGTGATCAGCCCCCGCGCGGACAGCCGTTCGATGATGCCCCGGATCGTGCCCTGATCGACGGCCGTGGCCTTGACGAGTTCGGTCTGGGAACTCGGCCCGTGATCGCGAAGCGCGCAGAGGGTGACGAACTGGACGGAGGTCAGATTGGGGTCGGAGGCGTTTTCCTGAAAGATCGAAAGATGCCGTTGATACACCCTGCGCAGCAGATGGCCCACCTGCTGCGTGACATCGTAGTCGTCCGTATCCGGCCTATCGTGCTTCACATCAGCCATCCATTGCCAAGATTAGTGTGTACACGCGAATTTCCACGTTCTCCGACCGATTGGCAAGCCAGGAATACTGGATTTTCATGCAATTTTGCCTAAAGAATACACAGAGAAAGACCTTGCATTTATAGTGAACACACCAGATCATACCCTCAGGCGACACACTATGGATCGCGA
Source organism: Rhizobium sp. GW821-FHT14E12 (assembly GCF_058803745.1). Classification (NCBI taxonomy): domain Bacteria; kingdom Pseudomonadati; phylum Pseudomonadota; class Alphaproteobacteria; order Hyphomicrobiales; family Rhizobiaceae; genus Rhizobium; species Rhizobium sp. GW821-FHT14E12. Next base: position 133,336 of record NZ_JBXAPH010000010.1, on the reverse strand, counting down.
TTGCACGCGCTCGAAATTCGATGCCGCCGATGACGTGCCGTAATAACAAGAATCAAAACAGATCAATCCAGAGAGGACGGAAATGAGAGGACTTTTTGCGATTATGGGTACGGCCCTTTGTCTGGCGGCCGGGACACAGGCGATGGCTGGCGAGATCAAGGTCGGCGAGATCAATAGCTATTCCGCCCTTCCTGCTTTTACCGATCCCTACAAGAAGGGCTGGCAGCTGGCGCTTGACGAGATCAATGCGGCCGGCGGCATCAACGGCGACACGCTGGTAATCATTTCCAAGGATGACGGCGGCAAGCCCGGCGACGCACTGACGGCCGCGAACGAGCTGGTTGCAAAGGAAGGGGTGGTGATGATCTCCGGCTCCTTCTTCTCGAATGTCGGTATGGCCGTTGCCGATTTCGCCAAGCAAAAGAAGGTCTTCTACCTGGCCGGAGAGCCGCTGACCGACGCGATGATCTGGTCGAAGGGGAACGACTATACCTTCCGCCTGCGCCCGCCGAACTATGTGCAAGCCGCCATGCTCGCGCAGGAAGCCGCCAAGCTGCCGGCGAAGCGCTGGGCGACCATCGCGCCGAACTATGAATACGGACAGAGCGCCGTGGCGGTGTTCAAGGAATTGCTCCAGAAGGCCCGGCCGGACGTCGAGTTCGTCGGCGAGCAATGGCCGCCCCAGGGTAAGATCGACGCCGGCTCCGTGGCGCAGGCCATCGAGGCCGCCAAGCCGGATGCGATCCTCAACGTCGAGTTTGGCGCCGATCTGGTGAAGCTGATACGCGAAGGCACGACCCGCGATCTCTTCAAGGGCCGCTCTGTGGTTTCCTTCCTGACCGGCGAGCCGGAATATCTCGATCCGCTGAAGACCGATACGCCGGAAGGATGGATCGTCACCGGCTACCCTTGGTATTCCGTCGACACACCAGCGCATAAGGCTTTCCTCGACGCTTACCAGAAGCGCTACAACGACTATCCACGCCTCGGCTCGGTGGTCGGCTACGCGCTGGTGAAGTCGATGGCCGCGATCCTGACCAAGGCCAAGTCGACGGATACGGACGCGCTGATTGCCGCCGCCAAGGGTATTTCGGTCGACACGCCGTTCGGCCCGATCACCTATCGTGCCGCGGACCATCAATCAACGCTCGGCGCTTTCATCGGCAAGACCGCTCTCAAGGATGGAAAAGGCGTGATGGTCGATTTCCAGTACCATAGCGGCAACGACTTCCTGCCGAGTGAGGCCGACGCCGCCAAGCTCCGCCCCTAGCTGCACCGTCAAAAGCCGGCGGTCGGGATTTCATACTCTCCCGCCGGCAGGATGGACACGCTATCGAGCCGGCATTCGCTCCATTGATCGAATGCCACCCTTGTTGAATGGGCAGGGAGCCTCCGTTGGACCTTTATATTCTGCAGTTCCTGACCGGGCTCTCAAACGCCGCCTCGCTGTTTCTGGTCGCGTCCGGGCTGTCGCTGATCTTCGGCGTGACACGCATCGTCAATTTCGCCCATGGCGCCTTCTATATGCTCGGCGCCTATATCGCCTATAGCCTGACGACCCGCTGGGAGAGCGCCTTCGGCTTCTGGGCAGCACTGCTTGTTTCCGCCGCGATCGTCGCGGTCTGCGGCGGCCTGCTGGAAATCCTGCTGCTGCGCCGCATCTACCGCGCGCCCGAACTGTTGCAGCTTCTGGCTACCTTCGGCGTCACGCTCGTCGTCGAGGACGGCGTGCGGCTGATCTGGGGACCGGAAGATCTGGTCGGGCCACGGGCACCCGGGCTGTCCGGCGCCATCCAGATCCTCGGCCGACCCTTTCCAGCCTATGATCTCGTGCTCATCGCGCTTGGACCCGCCGTTCTCGGCATGCTGTGGCTGCTGCTGCACCGTTCGCGCTGGGGCATTCTGGTGCGCGCCGCCACCCAGGACCGCGACATGGTCAGCGCGCTTGGCGTGAACCAGAAGTGGCTTTTCACCGGCGTCTTCGCGCTCGGCGTCTTCCTCGCCGCCTTCGGTGGCGGCCTGCAGATCCCGCGCGATGCCGTTACGCATTTCATGGATCTGTCGATCATCACCGAGGTTTTCGTGGTGGTGGTGATCGGCGGGCTCGGCAGCATCGGCGGCGCCTTTCTGGCCGCCATCGTCGTTTCGGAGCTGAACGCCTTCGGCATCCTGGTATTTCCGGGCATTTCCCTCGTGCTGATGTTCGTGGTGATGGCGGTCGTTCTTGTCCTGCGTCCCTGGGGCTTCTTCGGCAAGCCGCTGCCCCCTTCCCGCGCCGGCTATGCGGCAAGGACGACATGGCAACCGCTTGGTCCACGCAGCCGCGCCGCCGCCGGTCTACTCATCCTTGGCGCGGTCCTGTTGCCGCTGGTGCTCGGCAATTACGGCCTCGGGGTCGCGAGCGAAGTCCTGATCGCCGTGATCTTCGCCACCAGCCTTCAGTTCATGATGTCGGTGGGCGGGCTGGACTCCTTTGGCCATGCCGCAAGCCTCGGCCTCGGCGCCTATGGGGCGGCGCTGTCGGTCCAGTGGCTCGGAGCGCCGATGGAACTTGCTCTCGTCATCGGGCCGGTCGTTGCGGCCGCCATATCCCTCGTCTCGGGGTGGTTCTGCGTCCGGCTGTCCAACATCTATTTCGCCATGCTCACGCTGGCCTTCGCGCAGATCTTCTGGTCGATCGCCTACCAATGGGTCGACGTCACCGGCGGCGACAACGGCATTGTCGGTGTCTGGCCGTCTGACTGGGCAAGCGGAGCCAAGGCCTTCTATTGGTTGGCGCTAGCGGCAGCTGTGCTGTCGGTCGGCTGTATTCGCTACCTGACCTTTGCGCCGTTTGGTCATGCCCTGAGAGCCCTCAGGGATTCGCCGCAACGCGCGGCGGCAACCGGCATTCCACGCCGCACCGTTCAGCATACGGCATTCGTCGTCTCGGCCTTCTTTGCCGGGCTTGCCGGCTCGCTCCTGGCATTTCAGAAGGGAAGCATCTTTCCCGAGGTGCTCGGCATTCCGATGTCGATCGACGGGCTCGTCATGGTCCTGCTTGGCGGCTTCGGCACGGTATCGGGCGGCATCGTCGGCGCGATCGTCTACAAGACGGCCTCCATCTGGCTGATGAGTAATACCGATCTCTCCCGCATGATCCTCGGCGGCCTCATCATCCTTCTCGTCGTCGCCTTTCCGGAGGGGATCGTCGGCACGCTTAGCCGCGTCTTCGGAGCCCGCAAGCAGCAACAAACAATCCTTCCGCAAACCCTTTCGCAGCCGCTCGCCAAGATGGGGGATGCGCCATGAGCCAGCCGCTTCTGTCGGTATCGCATCTGAGCAAGAGCTATCAGGGCGTCAAGGCGGTAACCGACGTCTCCTTTTCACTCGTTCGCGGAGAGCTGATGGCGCTGATCGGCCCGAACGGCGCCGGAAAAAGCACCTGCTTCAACATGTTGAACGGGCAGATCAGGCCCGATGCCGGATCCGTCATTCTCGACGGGGTCAACACATCCGGTCTTTCACCCGCCCGGATCTTCCGCCTCGGCGTCGGCAGGACATTCCAGATCGCGGAAGTCTATCTGTCGATGACAGTTCGTGAAAATGTGCAGGTGGCGATTCTGTCCCATGCCGGACATCTTTCCGGATGGACCGGCTTCTTCGGACGGTTGGACCGCAAATTCCGCCGGGAGGCCGAAGAGCTGATCGGCCTGATCGGTCTCGGCGACCAAGCCGATCGCCCCTGTCGCGAACTTCCCTATGGCGACGTCAAGCGGCTGGAGCTTGCCATCGCCCTGGCGGGCGATCCGAAGCTGTTGCTGATGGATGAGCCCGCCGCCGGCATGGCCCCTCGGGAGCGCATCGAGCTGATGAAGCTGACCGCCCGGATCGTCGAGGAAAGACAGATCGGCGTTCTCTTCACCGAGCATGACATGGATATCGTCTTCGAACATGCGTCGCGGATCCTCGTGCTCAATCGCAGCGCGATTATCGCGGAAGGATCTCCCGAAGCGATCCGGACCAATCCCGACGTCCAGGCCGTCTATCTCGGCTCCGGCCTGCTTTACGCCAACAGATCGGAGGGCTGATGCTGGAAGTATCGCGTCTCAATAGCTGGTACGGACCCGCCCATATCCTGTTCGACGTGGAGCTGCAGGTTGCCGAAGGCGAAGTGGTCGCCCTGCTTGGCCGCAACGGCGCCGGCAAATCGACGACCTTCAAGTCGATCATGAGTCTGCTGACGTCGAAGCAGGGTGAAGTCCGGTTTCGCGGCGAGGATATTTCCAGGCTTCCTCCCTTCGACATCGCCCGCAGGGGGCTCGGCTATGTGCCGGAAGATCGGCGCATCTTCACTGGACTGACGGTGGAGGAAAATCTCGAAGTCGGGCGGCAGGCGGTGCGGGACCATCGCGCGGTGTGGACGCCCGAGCGCATCTACGAGATCTTCCCGAACCTTGGCGGCATGCGCAAGAGACCGGCCGGCAACATGAGCGGCGGTGAGCAGCAGATGCTGACGATCGGCCGCACGCTCATGGGCAATCCCCATCTGATCCTGCTTGATGAACCATCCGAAGGGCTGGCGCCCAAGATCGTCGAGCAGATGGCGGAGGCGATTGTCACGATGAAGCGCGAGGGATTGTCCATCCTGCTCTCGGAACAAAACTTGCATTTCGCCCGGCTGATATCCGACCGCGCCTATATTCTGGAAAAGGGCGGGATCCGATATTCCGGCACCATTGCCGAGCTCGAAAGCCGCGAGGATATTCGCCAAGCCTATCTCGCCATGTAACGGACGAATATGGCGTGCGCTGCGTGACCAACCCTTTCCGCCCTACTGCACCTCATGCACATAGCGGTGGCTTCTCGTCGTCGCCCGATGGCGCGCGACAAGGACCGGGGCGGCGGACTGATCGTAGGACACCTCATCGATCGTCAGCACCGCATCCGGCAGAGTGAGCTTCAGCAGGCGGGCATCGTCTTCCGTCGCAAGCGTTGCCGCGATCTGTTCGCGAACCGCGGAAATGCGGATGCCGTAGCGATCGAGAAGAAACAAATAGAGCAGCGCGGGAATGTCCTCTTTCTTTTCGGGGAAAGCTGGCAGCAAGTGCGCCGGAAGGGTGATGACCTCGTGCATGACCGGCACGCCCCCGACGCTGCGCAGGCGGTGAAAAGTGATCACCTCCGTCGGGCTTTCCAGTTGCAGGCTCGCGCTCTCGTCCTGGTTGGCCAGGCGCTTCTCGAGCGACAGAATTTCCGAGGTGGAATTCTGCAGTGAGCCGTCGAGGCCGTGAAGGCGGAAATACTGAAAGAAGAACCGCAGGCTGTGCTGCGGTGTGCGCCCCGTCACCACCGTTCCCGTCTTGCGCCGGCGGCTCAGCAATCCTTCATTGGTCAGATCCGCTAAAGCCCGCCGAATGGTGCCGACCGCCACTCCGAACATCTGCGACAGCGCGATCTCGCTCGGCAGGATGGTCCCGGCCGGCCATTTGCCCATCATGATCGCTTCCGTGATCTGTCGTTTGACGACCTCGTAAAGCGGCAGGGAAAACTCCGACGCTCGCGATGTGTCTGCTAAAAAATTGGGCATTTCGCGCAATTAATTGCCTCTTATTTGGAGTTGACTCGCGGAAGGCGAGGAAGCATCATTACTATATAGTTTATATGAATACGAGAGCAGAGCAAACCTCCATTCCGCGCATCTTTTCGGAACTCAACGTGAGCAATCAAGCCTTATCACCCCAGTCGATATCATTTGCAAACGCCTTGGCGGCAATCGAACGCGATGTCGAAAAAGCGGTCGAGGATCTGGCGCGGATGATTGCCATCGACACCTCCTTTCCGCCCGGCATGGGCTATCCCGCCTTCGCGGACCTGATGGAAGAACTGCTGGCACCTCTGGGCTTTCACACCAGGCGCGTGACGGTGCCGGACGAGCTATGGCGCGTCGCCAATGGCCCGGCTTGTGGAGAGCGCGTCAACCTCATCGCCGAGCGTCCGGCAAACAAGCCGACCTGCGGCCTCTATTATCATGTCGATACAGTTCCCGTGTCTCCCGGCTGGCAGCGTCATCCGCTGCGCCTGACGCGCGAGGGAGGCCAGCTTTTCGGGCTGGGTGCCGCCGACATGAAGGGAACGATTGCCGCAACCCTGCTTGCGCTTCGCGCAGCTGAAGAATGCGGCGTCGAGCTTGCCTACGATCCCATGCTGCTGCTTTGCACGGACGAGGAAGGCGGGCTCTATCCCGGCATCCGTTACCTCGCCGAGCAGGGCATGCTGAAGGGACACATCATCAATTTCAACGGCTCTGCCGCGCCGCGCATCTGGGCCGGCTGCTTCGGTGTCTTTAATCTACAGATCACCATCAAGGGGCATGCCGTTCATGCCGGCGAAGGCAATCGCACCGGTTCGGGCATCAACGCCATCGAGGGCGCCCTTCCCCTCCTCAATGCATTGCAGGCACTGAAGCCGAAAGTCGCCGCGTTTGAATCCGCGCTGCCCCCGCCGTCACATGCAAACGGCCCGTTGCGGCCGCAACTGTCGATATCCGCCGTCAACGGCGGCACCTCGGGCGGACAGGTCGCGGCCGAGATCAAGATCCTCGTCAGCCGCCGCTATGCCCCCGAGGAAAGCTACGAAGCAGCTCGTGCAGAGATCGAGGATCTGGTGCGCGCCTGCGTGGCGCAAACGCCGGGCCTTGGCTTCGACATCGATCTCGTCGGCCATCTGATCCCGACGGCGGACCCGGATGGTCCCCATTGGCCGCGCTGGCAGAAGGCATTGAGCCTCGGCTTCGGCTACCAGCCTTCCGACTTCAGCAAATGGGGCGCCGCGAGCTGCTCGGATTTCGGTTACGTGCAACAGGCGGGTGTCATGCAGGAGGTACTGCTCGGCGGGCTTGGCCGTCCCGAAAGCTGCATCCACAGCCCGGAAGAACATACGACAACGACGGATATCATCGCGCTGGCGAAAAGCATTCTCGCCTATCTCGCGCGTGATTTTTCCGCCGATCTCATTCCTGAATACTCTGCGTCAAAATAAGGGGAACACCAGATGCTGAAGTTGAACCGACGTTATTTTCTGGCCGGAACGGCAGCGCTGCTGACAGCACCGTCTCTCGGCCTTGCTCAAGCCGCCACGCCCACCAGGGGAGGAACCTTGCGGATCTCCGTCGATCAGGCGGCAAGCGTGATCCATCCGCTTCTCACCCGCGTCAATCCGGAATACATGGTCACCGAGTTGCTCTACAGCAACCTGACGCGGCTGAAGGTCGACATGACCATCGAGCCGGACCTTGCCGAATCCTGGAGCGCCAACGATGCGCTGACCGAATGGACGTTCAAGCTCCGCGCAGGTGTGAAATTCCATGACGGCACGCTCTTCACCGCGACCGATGTCGTCGAGACCTTCAAGGCGATCCTCAACCCGAACAATGCGTCACCGGCCCGCAACAATGTCGGCCCGATCGCCGATGTCACGGCCGCCGACCCTCTGACCACCGTCTTCAAGCTCTCCGGTCCCTATGCCGACTTCCCGGTCGCCATGGCCTATACGGTAGCCCGCATCATTCCGGCCTCGATTGCGACCGGAGATTTCAAGAAGCTCTCGACCACGGCGAACGGCACCGGCCCCTTCAAGCTCGTATCCTATGAGCCCGACCGCCTGATCGTCGTCGAACGCAATCCGGACTATTACGATCCGAAGCGCCCCTATCTCGACCGCGTGGAAATCCGGGTTTTCCCGGATACATCGGCGCAGACCTCAGCGCTTCTGGCCGGCGACATTGACGTCGTCTCCACGGTCCAGCCCACCGAGTTTATGCGCATGAAGGACGCCCAGGGCGTCAATGCGTTGCGCATTCCGTCCGGCCAGTTCTGCAACATCAATTTCGGCTGCGACACCAAGCCGTTCAACGATCCGCGTGTCCGGCGTGCCCTGGCGCTGACCGTCGACCGGCAGGCTATGGTCGATTTCGTCACCGAAGGCTTCGGAACGCCGGGCAACGACACGCCACTGAATTCCTCCTATCACTTCTACACGGACCTGCCGCTGCGCCAGGCCAATATCGAGGAAGCAAAGAAGCTGCTCACCGAAGCGGGCTATCCCGACGGGTTCGAAGCCACTCTGATCGCTTCCGACAAGCCAAGCCAGCGGACGCAGCTTGCCGTCGCGCTCCGCGAAATGGCCAAGGAAGCCGGCATCAGGATCAATGTCCAGACGATGCCGCACGCCACCTATCTCGATCAGGTCTGGAAGAAGGGCAGCTTCTATGTCGGCTTCTACAACATGCAGCCGACGGCCGATGCCATCTTCAAGCTTCTCTACACGTCCGACGCAGCCTGGAACGAGACGCGCTGGAACAACGCGGCCTTCGACAAGGTCGTCAACGAAGCACGCGGGATCACCGACGAGGCCAAGCGCAAGGCGCTCTATGCGGAAGCGCAAAAGCTGATGAACGAGGAAGTCCCCTCCATCATCCCGGTCTTCTTCGACGTGCTCGCGGCCAAGCGCGACTGGGTCTCGGGCTTTGAAGTCCATCCGCGTGCATCCGTCTTCCGCCTCGATTACACCGCCCTGACCGACAAGGCGCCGAAGCGGAGCTGATCTCGCTTAAGCTCGAAGCCAATATAGGCGTTGCGCGTCGTTTTCCGGCGCGCAACGCAGATCAAAGGTCGGCCGCACAATCCGCAGCCCACCACAGGAACGCCAGGGAACAAGCCCTTGTCACCGCATTATCTCATCAAGCGACTATTGATGATCGTCTACACGCTCTTCGTCGTGTCGCTCGTCGTCTTCGCCATTACCCAGGTTCTGCCGGCCGATGCCGCCGTGATGATGCTGGGCGAAAACGCCACCGCCCAGGCACTCGACGCCCTGCGCCAGCAGATGGGTCTGAACGACCCTGTCTGGCTACAATATCTCCATTGGCTGGGTGGTGTCCTGCATGGCGATTTCGGCCATTCGCTGCGCACCGGCCAGCCGATCGCCCCCGTGATGTTCGAAGCGCTGGGACGGTCCCTGCTTCTCGCCTGCCTGTCGATCAGCCTGATGCTGGTGCTGGCCATTCCGCTCGGTGTTATCGCCGCAATGCGGCGCGGTCGCCTGACCGACATGCTGGTGAGCCTTGTGTCCTATGCCGGCGTTTCCTTGCCAGAATTCGTGACGGCAACGGTCGCGGTGCTGGTCGTCTCCGACTGGCTGAAATGGCTGCCTGCGACGGGCTACGTGCCGCTCACCGAGAATTTTCTCGATGGCCTCGCGCATCTGGCGCTGCCAGTCTGCGTCATCTCCATCATCCTCATCGCGCATGTCTCGCGCATGGTCCGTTCGGAGCTCGTGGATGTGCTGCACACCGACTACATCCGCGCGGCGCGGCTGAAGGGCCTCTCCGGTTCACGCGTTCTGTTCGGCCACGCCCTGCGCAACGCTCTGCTGCCGACCATTACCGTCGTCGCGCTCGATGTCGGCTATCTACTCGGCGGCATCATCGTCGTCGAAGAGATCTTCGCCATTCCCGGCATCGGGCGGCAGTTGATCGTCGCCATCCAGACGCGCGACCTGCCTTCTATCCAGGCCGGTGTCCTGCTCATGGCGGCCACCTATTCCATCGTCAATTTCGCCGCCGACCTTCTCTATGCCTGGCTCGACAAGAGGATCCAATATGGTTGAGCTTCTCAAGCGGCTGTTGCGCACACCGCAGGGCGCCACCGGTCTGATCCTCATCATTCTGGTGTTCATTGTCGTCGTCTTCGGCCCATGGCTTGCGCCGCGCGATCCCGAAGCCATGTCGATCCTTGCCCGCTACAAGGGGCCGAGCATGACCTTTCTGCTCGGAACGGATCAATATGGCCGCGATATTCTCAGCCGCCTTCTGATCGGCGCCCGCGCAACGGTGATCACGGCGGTGGTCGCCACGCTCGCCGGAACCTTTGCCGGCGCCTTCATCGGCACCGTGTCCGCCTATCTGGGAGGTCGCGCCGACGAGATTATCATGCGCACGATCGATGCGGTGATGTCGATCCCGAACCTTCTGTTCGCGCTTCTGATCGTCAATCTGCTCGGCTCCGGCAGCGTCAATGCGCTGGTGGCGGTCGCCGTCGCCTTTGCGCCCGGCATGGCGCGCATTACTCGCAGCGTCGCCCTTTCCATCCGCAAGCAGGACTATGTCAGCGCGGCAATCGCCCGCGGCGAAAGCTCGTCCTATATCATCCTGCGCGAAATGCTGCCCAACGTCATCGCCCCGATCATCGTCGAGACGACCATCCGGATTTCCTTCGCGGTGATGCTGTTCGCGACGCTGAGTTTTCTCGGGCTCGGTGCCCAGCCGCCGGCAACGGAATGGGGACTGATGATCTCCGAAGCGCGCCAATACATGCATATCAGCGCCGGCATCCTGATCTGGCCGAGCCTGGCAATCGCAATCGTTGCCGTCGGCTTCAACCTGCTCGGCGATGGCCTGCGCGATGCCCTCAACCCGCGCACGGGAGGATGAGATGAGCGAACCCGCACAGAACAGTGTTCTCCAGATCCGCAACTATTCGCTCGATTATCTCACGGTGAACGGCGTCTTCCACGCATTGAAAAATATCGACCTGGAGATCGCCGCCGGGGAGATTCTCGGCCTCGTCGGCGAATCCGGTTCCGGCAAGACGTCGCTTGCCTGGTCGATCATGCGCTATCTACCGGACAATGCCCGCGAAGCCGGTGGTGCCATCCGGCTGCGGGGCGAGGATCTCGCGGCGAAATCGCCGGCCGAAGTCGGCCGCATGCGCGGCAAGCAGATCAGCATGGTGTTCCAGGATCCCGGCACCTCGCTCAATCCCACCCTTTCGCTCGGCACACAACTGACGGAGGCGCTAAGGCGTCATCGCGGACTTACGAAGAGACAGGCATGGAGCGAAGGCGAGGCGATGCTTGCCCGCGTCGGCTTGAAGAACCCGACCCAGATGATGCAACGCATGCCGCATGAAGCATCGGGCGGCGAGAAGCAGCGCGTCGTCATCGCAACGGCCTTTGCCTGCAATCCGCAATGTATCATTTTCGACGAGCCGACGACGGCACTTGATGTAATCACCTCACGGCAGATCCTCGATCTGTTTCTCGATCTTCAAGCGGAGACCGGCGTCGCCTCGCTCTATATCTCGCACGATCTGGCGCTGCTGTCCCGCACGGCAAAGCGCGTGGCGGTGATGCGGCGCGGCGAGATCATCGAACAGGGCGCCATCGATGATATCTTCAGGGCACCGCGCCAGGATTACACAAGAGAGCTGCTTGCCGCCGTGCCCCGGCCCGCCAACCGGCTGGTCGAGACGCGCCCCTCCTATCAGGCCAAGCCGCTGATGGAGGTCGAGAATGTCAGCGTGCATTACGGCCGCAAACCGTTTCTCTCGGCGCTGACGGGCCGCGCCTTCAAGCGTTTCACCGGCAATCGCGCCATCAGTCTCACTGTGCAACCAGGCGAAATCCTCGGCATCGTCGGAGAATCCGGCTCGGGCAAGTCGACGCTGGCCAAGGCGATGACAGGGCTCAACCCCTTCGAGGGAAGGATGACCTTCACAGGGCGGACGATCGCCGGACTTGCCGATATGGACCGGAGCTATCGCAAGGATGTCCAGCTGATCTTCCAGCACCCCGACGCCTCGCTCAATCCCCGGCAGAAGATCCATGAAATCCTGACGCGACCATTGAAACTCTATGGCGCGGGCGAAGACGCGTCCCTGTCGCAGCAGATCGGCGACCTGCTGGAACAAGTTCGCCTGCCGCGCACCCATGCCGACCGCTATCCGCATCAGCTCTCGGGTGGGGAAAAGCAGCGCGTCGCCATCGCCCGCGCCTTCGCCTCGAAACCGAAGCTCGTCATCTGCGACGAGATCACCTCGGCGCTGGATGTTTCCGTGCAGGCCTCGATCGTGCAGCTGCTGCTGGAACTGCATCGCAAGCATGGCACCGCCTTTCTCTTCATCACCCACGACCTCAATCTCGTCCGCCAGATCGCGCATCGCATCGCCGTGATGTACCGCGGCGACCTTGTCGAGGTCGTACCATCAGACGAAATCGCCAGCCCTGACCGCGCCGACTATACCCGCCAGCTCATCGCGGCGGTTCCGGCACTCGCGGGCACATCCCTGTAGAATTGCAGATCAAGGAGCATACAATGGACCCGAAATCGCTCGTCGGCACGATCGACGAGAAGAGCTGCCTCGACTTCCTGTCGAACATGGTACGCCAGAAGAGCCATTCCCAGACCGATGGCGAGCGCGAACTTGCCCGCATCATGGCTCGCGAGATGGCGGCGATCGGCCTCCAGTCCGAGCTGCAGCCTTTCGAGGACGGTCAGCGCTTCAATGCCATCGGGCGCCTGAAGGGATCGGGCGGCGGCAAGAGCCTGCTGTTCAACGGCCATCTCGACACCAATCCGGTGACCGAAGGTTGGACAGTCGATCCCTGGGGCGGCCTGGTCGATGACAAGTTCATCTACGGTATCGGCGTTTCCAACATGAAGGCGGGTGATGCCGCCTATTTCTGCGCCGTCAAGACGCTGCTCGATGCCGGCGTGAAGCTCAAGGGCGACATCATCCTGACCTATGTGGTGGGCGAATTGCAGGGCGGCGTTGGTACGCTCGCCGCGATCCGTAGCGGCGTCAAGGCCGACTATTTCATCAATAGCGAGCCGAGTGATCTTGCAGCCGTGACCATGCACGCGGCAGCGCTGAGCTTCGTCATCGAGCTTACCGGCGACACCCGTCACCTCTCCAAGCGCGAGCAATCCGTCGATGCCATCGCCGCCGCCTGTGATATCATTCCGCGCATCAATGCCATGACCTTCAGCGACGCGAAAAGCGAAGTGCATCGCTCGATCAATCGCGGTCATGTCGGCGTCGTTCATGGCGCTCTCGGGCGCGATCTCGAGGAATGGCGGCCGCCGCAGGTCTCCGACTTCGTCCGCATCCGGGGCTCGGCCCGTTACGCACCCGGCCAGACGCAGGAAGGCGTCCTCGCCGATCTCGCCGGCGAACTCGTCGAACTTGAGAAGCGTTTTCCGGGGCTGAAGGCCAAGCTGGTTCCCGAGATGATCGAGGGCCGCCCGCTGATGCCGCCTTTCGAGGTATCGCCGACCTCACGCATCGTCACATCGATCAATGCCGCATACGAGGCCGTGCGCGGCGAGAAGCAGCCAACCGGCGCCATTACGCCGACCCGCTTTTACGGAACGGATGCCGGCCATCTCTATCATGAGCTCGGCATGGAAGGCATCGTCTGCGGTCCGGGCGGGCGCTACAACACCATGCCGGACGAGCGTGTCGATATCGTCGATTACCTCGACATGATCCGTGTCTACATCCTCACCATTCTCGACATTTGCGAGATCGCCTGAGGCCGCATGTTTCCTCGTGACGAATATGACTGGCGGATCGCCAAAGCGCATGCAGCAATGGACGCCGCCGCTGTCGATCTCCTTCTGATCGACAGCGGTGAGCTGCTGGCATGGCTGACGGGCTATACCGTCTCCGAAACCATGTATCGTGCCGCCCTGCTTCCGCGCCACGGCCAGCCGTGGTTCGTACTTCGCGAACTCGACGAGGCGCCCTGCCGGGAGAAAACCTGGATCGCCGATGTCATCGGCTTTGCCGATACCGATGATCCTCATCAGGCCGTCGCGGACAGCATCTGCGCCTATGGTTTCGCTGACGCCCGCATCGGCGCCGATATCAATGCCTATAGCTTTAGCGCCCATACGGCCGCCCGGCTCAAGGCATGCCTGCCGCGGGCGGAATTCATCGCCCTTCCCGGTATCAGCGACAGCCTGCGCTGGATCAAATCATCGCGCGAAATCGCGGTTCTGGCGGATGCGTCTGCCATTGCCGACAAGGCGATGCGGGCCATCGCCGAGACAATCCGCCCGGGCATGTCGACCCGCGATGCGGCAGCGGTTGCAGCGGCAACCTTCCTGCGGGAGGGCGCCGATACGGGCGAGACCGGACCGATCGTCAAGGCGAGCGGCAGCCACGAGTTTCTGCATGGTGCACTCAAGAATGATGTGTTGAGCGAGGGAGACATATTGCATGTCGAGCTGATCCCGCGCATCGGCGGCTACGGCGCGCGTCTGATGCGGCCGATCATTGTCGGCAAGCCCGCGTCCCGGCTTCGCGATGCGGCGTCCCGCATCGTCACGCTGCAGGATGAGCAGATTGCGGCCATGAAGCCAGGGGTGATGGCACGGGATATGGACACTATCGTCCGTAACGGACTGGTCACGGAGGGATGGCGGCCTACCTACAACAACGTTACGGCCTATACGCTTGGCCTCTATACGCGCACGCCGCGCACGAGCGACTTTTCCCGCGTCTTCCTGCCGACCGAGAATTGGGCGCTGGAGGACGGAATGGTCTTCCATGTCTATGCAAGCGCCTGTAGCCTGGGCTTCAGCGAAACAGTCGTGGTGACACCTGAAGGCGGCAAAAGGCTGACATCAACTGCCCGGCAGCTATTGATCTCCGGCTAGCCGCCCGATCACGGCGGCGGCGCTTGCCGCCCCCGATTGGCCTGATCAACGGGGACAAACCTCCCCACCTATACCAAGGTATAATCGCGGTGCACCAACGCCTGATTGACCGCCCATCCCCCTCCATGACATGACGGCCATGCCCCACGACGCAGTGCGCGGGGTTACCGAAACAACAGATCAAGAAGCCAATGGACAGCTACCCTAGTCGCTGTCCGGTTGCGGCATCCGGCCGCCGCCGGATGGTCATCGCAACAACCTGGACCGCTCCCGGCGCAACCGCCCGGGCGAGCGCCGGTCGGGCCTAGCCTGTCCGGTTCGTCGCCCGGACCGCCGTCGGCGGACCGAGGAGGTGAACCATGAACAACATCGTTCTTTTTCGCGGACGCACGTCCGTATCCAGATTTCCAGTTACTCGGGCACTGCCCGCCAATTCCCGACTGCCGCGCCCGGTCCTTGTTGCCGTCTGGCATACCAATCCGCTGAGCGGAAAGCTGGAATGCCGTTGGACCACGCAGGCCCAGGCGCCTGTCGAGGAGGACGGTAGTCGTCGCATGGACAACCATCGGGCGGCTTGAGGGTCGTCCATCTTCCCTTTGACGAACATCGCACCGGCGATTGCAGCCTTTATCACGTCGCGCGGGCATATCGCCGACACTCTCTCATTCTTCCATGAGGTTATCACATGGTCTTTCTTTCCAATGATCGTCGGGGGCACAGCGCCGTTGCCGAACTGGCACGGACCCGCATCCTGCCGAACGGCTACGATCTCGTCGCCTTCGCCTTCGTCGCGGCGTTGGCCGTGCTCGCTGTGCACGGAGCAGCCGAAATGCGGGCGCCGCTAGAAGGCCTGGCAAGCGCCCCTATCTCGCTCGACCCTGCGCGGCTGCCGGAATATGCCCTGCGCACGACGCTGCGGATGTTCGCGGCCATCGGGGCTTCGCTGATCTTCACCTTCGTTTTCGCGACGCTGGCCGCCAAAAGCCGGCGGGCGGAGATGATCATCATCCCGGCCCTCGATATCCTGCAATCCGTGCCGGTGCTCGGCTTTCTCACCTTCACCGTCACCTTCTTTATGGGGATTTTCCCAGGAAGCCAGCTTGGCGCCGAATGCGCGTCTGTCTTCGCGATCTTCACCAGCCAGGCCTGGAACATGGCCTTTTCCTTCTATCAGTCGTTGCGAACGGTGCCGCGCGATCTCGATGAGGTTAGCCGTGGTTTCGGTCTCTCCGCCTGGCAGCGGTTCTGGCGGCTCGAAGCACCTTTTTCGGCGCCTGGCCTCATCTGGAACACGATGATGTCGATGTCCGGCGGCTGGTTCTTCGTCGTTGCCTCCGAAGCGATTACCGTGGGCAATACTACTGTGCAGTTGCCGGGCCTCGGCTCCTGGCTCGCGGTTGCCATCGACAAGCAGGATTTTGCGGCCGTGAGCTGGGCGGTCCTCGCCATGGGCGCCGTCATCGTGCTCTACGACCAGCTTCTCTTCCGGCCGATCGTCGCCTGGGCCGACAAGTTCCGGTTCGAGCAGACCGCCGGGCAGGAAAAGCCCCGCTCGTGGGTCTATTCGCTGATCCAGCGCACGCGTCTGCTGAAATACCTGATGGGACCGCTTGCCTGGGCATGGGGCAGACTGATGCTCGTCCGACTGCCGGCCATGGCCCGCAAGGCACCGGTCGTCAGGCGAGACAATGCCATGGCCACACGCATGCTCGACTATGCCTGGTTCGCCCTGATTGCTATTGTCGGCATCTGGGGTATCTGGACCGCCTTTGCCTTCGTCAGCCAGACGCTCACATGGAGCGACGCGTGGGAAGCCTTTAGCGGCGGTCTCGTCACGCTGCTGCGCGTGCTCGTGCTGATCGCGGTGGCGTCCGTGATCTGGGTGCCGATCGGCGTGTGGATCGGGCTGAGGCCAGCCGTTGCCGAGCGTGTTCAGCCGGTGGCGCAGTTCCTCGCGGCCTTTCCCGCCAACGTGCTGTTTCCTTTCGCAGTCATTGCGATCGTCGCGACCGGTGCGAGCCCGAACATCTGGCTTTCACCGCTGATGGTACTCGGCACGCAATGGTACATCCTCTTTAACGTCATCGCCGGCGCCAGCGCCTTTCCGACAGATCTGAAGGAAGCCTGCTCCGTCTACCAGCTTCGGTCATGGACCTGGTGGCGGCGCGCCATTCTGCCGGGGATCTTTCCCTACTACGTCACCGGCGCGCTGACGGCGTCGGGCGGCTCGTGGAACGCCAGCATCGTCGCCGAGGTGGTGAGCTGGGGCCACACCAAGCTCGAAGCCTTCGGCCTCGGCTCCTACATCGCCAAGGCCACGGAGGCCGGCGACTACCCGCGCGTCATCCTTGGTATCGCGGTCATGTCGCTCTTCGTCACGCTTTTGAACAGAACCCTGTGGCGACCGCTCTACGTCTTCGCCGAACGCCGCCTGCGTCTCAACTAACCATTCCAGTCGGAGTAACAATCATGGAAAACACCGTACTCACGAAGAAGGCAGGAATTGCCGAAGGCACCGTGCTGGTATCGGCCAAGCAGGTCTGCCAGATCTATGACAAGGGCGCCTCCGGCTCGCTGGTCGTGCTGGACAATGTCGATCTGGAGCTTCGATCCGCCGAGATCGTCGGACTGCTTGGGCGCTCCGGCTCCGGCAAGTCGACGCTGCTGCGGGCGATCGCCGGCCTGATCCGGCCGAGCAAGGGCGAGGTCACCTTCGAAGGCAAGCCGGTGACCGGTCCTAACTCGGGCGTCTCCGTCGTCTTTCAGAGCTTCGCGCTCTTCCCCTGGCTTTCGGTCCTGCAGAATGTCGAACTCGGCCTCGAAGCCCAGGGCGTCGCACCGGCCGAACGGCGCAAGCGGGCGCTTGCCGCTATCGACCTCATCGGCCTCGACGGTTTCGAAAGCGCCTATCCGAAGGAACTGTCGGGCGGCATGCGCCAGCGCGTCGGCCTTGCCCGCGCCCTTGTCGTGCGCCCGAAAGTCCTTTTGATGGACGAGCCCTTTTCGGCGCTCGACGTGCTGACGGCGGAGACACTGCGCACCGATCTGCTCGATCTGTGGTGCGAAGGCCGGATGCCGATCGAATCCATTTTGATGGTGACGCATAATATCGAAGAGGCCGTACTGATGTGCGACCGCATCCTGATCTTCGGATCAAACCCCGGCCGCGTCATCGCCGAAATTCGCGTCGACCTGCCGCAGCCGCGCAACCGTCTCGACCCCACCTTCCGGATGCTGGTCGAGGACATCTATGCACGGATGACCGCGAAGACCGGCACCACGGCGCGCGACGGGCTGTTCCCGGGCACCGGCATCGCCATGGCCCTGCCGCGGGTATCGACCAACCTGATGTCCGGCCTGATCGAGACGGTCGCGGCCGAACCCTACCGGGGACAGGCCGACCTGCCGCCGCTTGCAGCCCATCTCCATCTC
Organism: Rhizobium sp. GW821-FHT14E12; assembly: GCF_058803745.1. NCBI lineage: Bacteria > Pseudomonadati > Pseudomonadota > Alphaproteobacteria > Hyphomicrobiales > Rhizobiaceae > Rhizobium > Rhizobium sp. GW821-FHT14E12. Next base: position 115,422 of record NZ_JBXAPH010000010.1, on the reverse strand, counting down.
GGCATCGACGATCTCTTCCCGGTCGCGGAAACACTGCAACTGCTGCGCTTTGCCGATCTGGAAGGCGGCGATATCCGGCTGACGGCCCCGGGCCTGCGCTTCTTCGACAGCGACGTCGACGAACGCAAGCGCCTGTTCGAACAGCATCTCGCCACCTATGTGCCGCTCGCCGCCCATATCCGCCGCGTCCTCGACGAGCGGCCGACCCATCGCGCGCCGGCCCGGCGTTTTCGCGACGAGCTCGAGGATTACATGTCGGAGGATTATGCCGATACCACGCTGAAAGCCGTGACGAACTGGGCTCGTTATGCCGAATATTTCGCCTATGACGAGAATGCAGACCTGTTCACGCTTGAAAACCCGAGCTGAGAACCACGCCTGATCATGGCCGACCATTGGCCCACCGCAATGGTCGGCATTGCTCATGGCTTTCCGATCGTGCACCCTGCCGTCGCATGTGCAGCGGCGGATTCGGGTGGGAAGGGTAAGGCGATATGAGGCGCGAGGTCCTGCGATATCTGGTCGAGGCGCCCTTGATGTGGCTGGGCATTACGCTGCTCGCCGCCCTGATCTTCGTTGCCGACACGGTAACCAATCTGGAGATCGCCTTTGCGGTGCTCTATGTCTCGGTGATCCTCATCTCCGTGCGCTCCGGCCGGCCCGGGGCCGTCATGGTCGTGGGGATCGCCTGTGCTGTCCTCACCATAGTCAGCTATTGTCTGACACGGCATGGAAATTCCCAATCCGGCATGGTGAACGGGGCCATAAGCCTGCTTGCGATCGCCGCGACCACCTATCTGGCGATCCGGATCGAGGCGACCGAGGCAAGGGCAAGGCAGGCGCAATCCGAACTCGCGCGGATGTCGCGTATCATGACGATGGGCGAACTCAGCACCTCCATCGCCCATGAGGTGAGCCAGCCGATCACCGCGATCGTGGCCAATGGCAACGCCGCGCTACGCTGGCTGTCGGCGGCACCCTCCAACCAGGAGGAAGCACGGCGCGCGCTCGACAGGATAGTCAAGGATGCGGGCCGCGCCGGCGAGGTGATCGGCCGCGTCCGCAGCCTGGTTGCGCGAACAGCGCCATCGCGCGACAGCATCGACATGGCCGAGACGATCACCGAGGCGTTGGCGCTCGTCCGTGGCGAGATTCGCGAAAACCATATCCTGCTGCGCACCGAACTTGCCAACGATCTACCATCCGTAACGGGCGATCGAGTCCAGCTGCAGCAGGTGATCCTAAACTTCGTCATCAATGCCATCGAAGCGATGGCGGGCGTCGATGCGGAGAAACGCGAACTGCTGGTCAGCGCCGCAGCTGACGACAAGAAGATAACGGTCAGCGTGCGCGACACCGGCATGGGCGTGCCGCCAGCCACTTCCGACAAGATGTTCGAAGCCTTCTTCACGACCAAGACGACAGGAATGGGGATGGGGTTGGCGATCAGCCGGTCGATCGTCGAGGCGCATGGCGGCACGGTCTATACGGCGCCCAACTTCCCGCATGGCGCGGTGTTCGGCTTCATCCTGCCGTGGGATACTGGAGTGAGAGGATGACCATGCCGGAGCAGAAACCGACCATCTACGTCATCGACGACGATCCATCCGTCCGGAACGGACTGGACAGCCTCCTGCGCTCGGTCGGCTATGACGTCAGCAGCTTCCCATCGCCACGGGATTTCCTCGGCCACCAGCGATCCGATGGTCCGTCCTGCCTTGTCCTTGACGTCAGGATGCCGGATGCAAGCGGCCTTGATTTCCAGGACGAGTTGGCAAGGACCGGCAATCCCTTGCCCATCATATTCCTGACCGGCCACGGCGACGTGCCTATGTCCGTGAGGGCGATGAAGGCCGGGGCTACGGAGTTTCTGCTCAAGCCCTTTCGGGAACAGGATCTTCTCGACGCCCTTCGGCAAGCTTTGGAAAAAGATCGCGCCCGGCTTCGCCAGGACGCTGCGACAACCGATCTGCGGGAGCGGTTTGCGACGCTGACGGTGCGGGAGCGTGAGGTGATGGCGCTCGTCGCCCGCGGACGCCTCAACAAGCAGATCGCCGCCGAACTCGGCCTGAGCGAAATCACGGTGAAGGTTCATCGCGGCCAGGCGATGCGCAAGATGCAAGCGGGATCCGTCGCCGACCTCATCAGGATGGCCGACGCGCTCGGATAGCTGGAATGCCTGTCCAAGGCACGATCGAAATCATGCCTTGGCGCCATGCTTCGGCCCGCCGGCTACATTGGTCGCGGCGGATAATGCCTGCGCCTCAATTGAGGGCCGGGCAGCCGCGTCGATTGGCAAAGACCATGCGGTCGGGGCCACCGTCGTTCCAGCCGCGAACGACAATGCGTCGCCCATTGTTTTCGACCGAATCAATGCGTCGGAAACCTTCCTGGCGGGCGGCATCCATAAGGTCGCGCCGGCTGCAACCACCACGGTCACCACGGTCACGATCCCTGCGCGGACCATCCCAGTCCTGATCCTGCCGGCGGTCCCATCTTGGCGGCTGCCTGTATCCGTCATCGTCGCCGTAATACTGCGCCATGGCGACAGACGGCATCAATTGCGTTGCGGCCAAGCCGGCCAACGCGATGAAAGAAACTCGTGCAAAACGTCTAAACATCCTTCGCTCCTCACTTTGATATCGATGGCATGGATGGGTGATATTGCACTCAACATGAACGCTATCCGAACAAACCGTTCATACAGTCCCAACGCGATCGTCCCCGAAAATACCGCCCCATAATGCTGTATTTCCCCAGATATGAAAACTAGGGTTGTGACCAGTGAAGGCAAGCACGGGAATTTGGCTCACCGGAAGAGGCAACGGAACGAAGGAAAGCAACGCCTCCCCAAGGGCGGCGTTGCTCTATCCCCACGAAACGCGACGGCATGTCATCATATCGATTGACGAAATTCCAACCTCGTCTACTATATCTAGTGTTCGAGGTTCTTCCGATTCGCAAGGATTGGAGGCTAAGACGGGAATACGGTGCGCGACTGTCCATTATGGGCGCCGCAATTCCGGAGCTGCCCCCGCAACTGTAAGCGGCGAGCATCTATCCAGCGAAAGCCACTGAAGCATGATGTTTCGGGAAGGCGAGGATCGATGCAACGACCCGCGAGCCAGGAGACCTGCCTCAAACAAAACGTCCACGGGCGGGGTGTCCGGAAGGTCGCGATGTACTGCGGAATGACGCCGCTCGTACACGCCTCCCCGAACTCCTGCGATCAGTCAACTTCGGGGTGAAGTCCATGTCGAATTTATCAAGCCAGTCCCTGCGCGAGTAGCCGCGCGTCCACGTCCGAATCCGGGCGTGTGCTGACCCATCTTCATTTTCTTCGAACGGGCATCGGCGGATGTCCGAACGATATCGTGCGCCTTTCAAAGATACGAGGACAATCATGAGCATCACCGTCTACAGCAAGCCCGCCTGCGTCCAATGCACCGCAACCACAAGGGCACTCGACCGTCACGGCATCAACTATCAGATCATCGATGTTTCCATCGATGATGCCGCCTTCGAACTGGTGCAGGGCCTCGGCTACCGCCAGGTCCCGGTGGTCGTCGCGGGCGAGCAGCACTGGGCGGGCTTCCGGCCCGACATGATCAGCGCGCTTGCCTGATGGAACAGCCGTCGATGGGGCAGATCGTCTATTTCTCCAGCCGGTCCGAGAACACCCATCGCTTCATCGGCAAGCTCGGCCTGGACGCCGTGCGAATACCGGCCCGTCCGGATGAGCTTTTCCGTGTCCACCAGCCCTTCGTCCTCGTGGTGCCGACCTATAGCGGCGACAGCGGCAAGGGCGCGGTTCCAAAACAGGTGATCCGTTTCCTGAACGAAACGGAGAACCGATCGAACATCCGAGGCGTGATCGCCGCGGGCAACAGCAACTTCGGAGCGACCTTCGGGATCGCCGGCGACATCATCTCCGCCAAATGCCAGGTGCCGTATCTTTACAGGTTCGAGCTGATCGGCACGGAAGAGGACGTCGCCAATGTCAGAGATGGATTGGAACGATTTTGGACACGCTCACACACGAACGCCCGGTGAAGGCCACCGAAACGCAGCTCGACTATCATGCGCTGAACGCCATGCTGAACCTTTACGACGAGGGCGGCAAAATCCAGCTCGACAAGGACCGGCTGGCGGCGAAGCAGTATTTTCTCCAGCACGTCAACCAGAACACCGTCTTCTTTCATAACCTCAGAGAGAAGCTCGATTATCTGGTGACCGAGGGCTATTACGAGCGCGAGGTTCTCGACCAGTATTCCTTCAACTTCGTGCGCGATCTCTTCGATCACGCCTATGCGAAGAAGTTCAGGTTCCCGACATTTCTCGGGGCGTTCAAATATTACACCAGCTACACGCTGAAGACCTTTGACGGAAAACGTTACCTCGAGCGCTACGAAGACCGCATCTGCATGGTGGCGCTGACCCTGGCGCAGGGCAATGAATCGGTTGCCAAGGACATGGTCGACGAAATCATTGCTGGCCGCTTCCAGCCGGCGACCCCGACCTTCCTCAATGCCGGCAAGAAGCAGCGCGGCGAACTGGTCTCCTGCTTCCTGATGCGTGTCGAGGACAATATGGAGTCCATCGGACGCTCGATCAACTCGGCGCTTCAGCTCTCCAAGCGCGGCGGCGGCGTCGCGCTCTCGCTCACCAACATCCGCGAGGCCGGCGCGCCGATCAAGCATATCGAAAACCAGTCATCCGGCATCATTCCGGTGATGAAGTTGCTGGAAGACAGCTTCTCCTACGCCAACCAGCTCGGTGCCCGGCAAGGGGCGGGCGCGGTCTATCTGAACGCGCATCACCCCGACATCATGCGGTTCCTGGACACCAAGCGCGAGAATGCCGACGAGAAGATCAGGATCAAGACGCTGTCGCTCGGCGTTGTCGTCCCTGATATCACCTTCGAACTCGCGAAGAACAACGAGGACATGTACCTGTTCTCGCCCTACGACGTCGAGCGCGTCTATGGCGTGCCCTTCACGGAAATTTCCGTGACGGAGAAATACCGCGAGATGGTGGCCGACAACCGTATCCGCAAGAAGAAGATCAAGGCGCGCGATTTCTTCCAGGTGATTGCCGAAATCCAGTTCGAGAGCGGCTATCCCTACATCATGTTCGAGGACACGGTGAACCGCGCCAATCCGATCGCCGGGCGCATCACCATGAGCAACCTGTGCTCCGAAATCCTTCAGGTGAGCGAGGCAAGCACCTACAGGGACGATCTTTCCTATGAGCATATGGGCAAGGATATTTCCTGCAATCTCGGCTCCCTGAATATCGCCGCGGCCATGGATTCGGACGACTTTGGCAAGACAATCGAGACGGCAATACGGTCGCTGACGGCGGTCTCCGACATGAGCCACATCTCGTCGGTGCCCTCGATCGAAAAGGGCAATGATGAGAGCCATGCGATCGGTCTCGGCCAGATGAACCTGCATGGCTATCTCGCTCGCGAGCGGATTTTCTACGGTTCCGAGGAAGGCGTCGATTTCACCAATATCTATTTCTATACCGTGACCTATCACGCCATCCGCGCCTCCAATCGCCTGGCAGTGGAGCGGGAGCGCAGCTTCAAGGGGTTCGAGAATTCGAAATACGCCTCTGGCGACTATTTCGATAAATACATCGAACAGGAATGGAAGCCTGCAACGGAGCGGGTTGGAACACTGTTCGAAACCGCAGGCATCGACATTCCGACGCAGGAAGACTGGCTGGAGCTGAAGCAGGCCGTGATGACATCGGGCCTCTATAACCAGAACTTGCAGGCTGTGCCGCCGACGGGATCCATCTCCTACATCAACCACTCGACCTCCTCTATCCATCCGATCGTCTCAAAGATCGAAATCCGCAAGGAGGGCATGATCGGCCGCGTCTATTATCCGGCGGCCTTCATGACAAACGACAATCTCGACTACTATCAGGACGCCTACGAAATCGGGCCTGAGAAGATCATCGATACCTATGCGGCGGCCACCCAGCACGTCGATCAGGGACTGTCGTTGACTTTGTTCTTCCGCGATACCGCGACGACCCGCGACATCAACAAGGCGCAGATCTACGCCTGGAAGAAGGGCATCAAGACCATCTACTACATCCGCCTTCGCCAGATGGCGCTGTCCGGCACGGAAGTGCAGGGCTGCGTGTCCTGCGCGCTCTGATACCCTGGGGAACAAGATGAATATCCAAGTGAAAACCAACACGCCGAAGCGTTCCAAAGCGGTGCGCGCCATCAACTGGAACCGTATCGAAGACGACAAGGACCTGGAGGTCTGGAACCGGCTGACGGGGAACTTCTGGCTGCCGGAAAAGGTGCCGCTCTCGAACGACATCCCTTCCTGGGCGACACTGAAACCCGAGGAGCAGCAGCTCACCATCCGCGTCTTCACCGGCCTGACGCTGCTCGACACGATCCAGAACGGTGTCGGTTCGGTGACGCTGATGGCGGATGCGGAGACGTCCCATGAAGAAGCGGTGCTGTCGAACATCTCGTTCATGGAGGCGGTGCATGCACGGTCCTACTCATCGATCTTCTCGACGCTGTGCCTGACGCCGGATGTCGACGACGCCTATCGCTGGTCGGAGGAGAATGAGTTCCTGCAGCGCAAATCGGCGCTGATCATGGAGCAATATGCCTCCGGCGACCCGCTGAAGAAGAAAGTCGCCAGCGTCTTTCTCGAAAGCTTTCTTTTCTATTCCGGCTTCTATCTGCCGATGTTCTGGTCAAGCCGGGCGAAGCTGACGAATACCGCCGACATGATCCGCCTCATCATTCGCGACGAGGCCGTGCACGGCTACTACATCGGCTACAAGTTCCAGAAGGGCCTGGACCAGCTTCCGGAAGCACGCCGGCAGGAGATCAAGGACTTTGCTTTCGACCTGTTGCTCGAGCTCTATGACAACGAGGCAAAATACACCGAAGCGCTCTATGACGGTGTCGGCCTGACGGAAGACGTCAAGAAATTCCTGCACTACAATGCCAACAAGGCGCTGATGAATCTCGGTTACGAGGCGTTGTTCCCACCGGACGCTTGCAAGGTCAATCCGGCTATCCTGTCGGCACTTTCGCCGAATGCCGATGAGAACCATGACTTCTTCTCAGGCTCGGGATCGTCCTATGTCATCGGTAAGGCGGTAGCGACCGAGGACGAGGATTGGAATTTCTGAGCCGACACCGCCGGTCATTTCCGAAAACACACCGTTTCGCGAGCAGCGCTTTTCCCGTTGCCGCATGGATTTGGCCGGTGGTACACCTCGACCGGAATCCAAAGGAGACGAAATGACAACGATTCAGATGGGCGGCCGCGCATGAGCGATCAGCAGCCCCGCAAGCCGGGGATACTTGGGTGGCTGAACCGCTTCGAACCCCTGGTGCTCGTCATGTTCGCGGCTTTCTCCGGCGGACTCTTTCTATTTGTGCAATTGACCGGCGAAGTCCTTGAAGGTTCGACGAGGCGATTTGACGAAAGCATATTGCTGGCGCTTCGCCAGCCCGACGATCTCTCTCGTCCGGTGGGGCCTGCGTGGCTCACCCATGCCTTCAGCGATATCACCAGCCTAGGCGGCACGACGGTCCTCACGCTGTTGACGACTATGGTGACCATCTACCTGCTTCTCGATCGCCGCCGCTCGATCGCCATCTTCATCCTCGCCTCGGTGCTGGGCGGATGGCTGCTGAGCACCACCCTGAAGCTGGGCGTCGCAAGGCCAAGGCCGGACATCGTTCCGCATCTGGTCGAGGTTCATGACCTGAGTTTTCCGAGCGGCCATGCGATGGTCTCAGCCGTGACCTATCTGACGCTTGGCGCGCTTCTTTCCCGCACGCAGGCCTACAGGTCGACCCGGATCTTCATGATCGTGGTCGCCATTCTTCTGACGCTTCTGATCGGCACAAGCCGGGTCTTTCTCGGCGTGCATTTCCCGACCGATGTCCTCGGCGGCTGGTGCGCCGGCGCCACCTGGGCGCTCGGATGCTGGATGATCGCCCGCCGCTATATATCGACATCGCCTGGTACGAAAACCCCGGGATAGGTGGATGAACCCACCGGGCATTCAACCAAAACAGGGCGCATCGAATTGCGCCCTGTTTCGTGACCAATAAGATCGGACTTGCCGGTCTCCTCAATGCCATTACAGCCTTGAGGAACGCGCTGGGACCAGCCGCTTGACGGAGGATCCGTTGTCAGGGCCGGCCGAATCATCCTGGATCTCGATGGTGGTGTAGCTCACCCCTTCATAGGTTCCGCTGATGGGGTATTCGAGCTTATCGCCATCGGTAAAGACGATGTGCATTGTCCCGGTAAAGCCGACATCTGCCTTCCCCGTATAGGTCACGGCGAGCAGAGTGACCGTCGTGCCAGGCATCAATGTGCCCGAGTAGCTCCAGCTCAGCTCATGCGTCGAGGATTCGCTGAAGGATTGCTCCGAACTTAAGCCCACCTCCCATGTGAAGGTCGTCTCCACCTCGCCAATGGTCGGCACGCCGGCGGTGAGCCCGATACTTCCTCCGAACGAGAATGTCTGTCCCGTCGTCCAGGTGCTGCTGTCGGTCACCGAGACCGAACCCGAAAACGTATACTGCTTGTCGCCGTTTCCGTTGTTCGAGTAGGTTTCCCTGGCGAGCCGGTCGGGATTGCAGGGCTGGCCGCTCAGATCGGAATACTTGACGTCTTTCAACGCCATCGACGTGAACGGCTTCAGAAAATAGAAGCCCAGATTGTCGAGATCCGAACCGCTGCGACCGAGCGCGCCGACGCAGATGCCGCTACCGACATCGACGCGATATTCCGTCGAGGTCGAACCGCCGGAATCAAATCTTCCGCCGCTGCTCGTGGTGAAGCGAATACGGCCAAGGCGCGTTCCCCGGCCGTTGCCCCACAGGCTTAGCGCGCTGATCGTCTCCCCCTCCGCGAAGCTATAGGACTGATCCGGATCGTCGGATGCCGTCCCCTGAGTAAAGCTCGTGCCGTCGGAAAACAGCAGATAGATCTGGCGTACGACAGAGCCGTCGACCCATGCATCGATTTTCTTCAGCGAACCACCCTTCATGACCAGATTGTGGTCGAAGGGGTCGCCGCCGTCGCCGCCGATGATTCTCAGCGGCGCGCAATATTGCGCCGGATTTTCCCCAGCCTTCACGGGGAGCGCGGGATCGATTTTCGATCTCGATTGTTGCGCGGAAATATTCATGGCTGCCTCCTAATGGGTTGATGGGAAAGGAAGCCGGCCCGTTCAATTTGAAATTGAATATCCTCAATTCAGGCCAGCAACGACAGCCTATATAAGCGCATCGATATATACATACGGCAGCTGTCGTATTTCAGCCGCGTCAGTGAATGTGCGAAAAGCTGCTTGACCAATTCACAAAAATGAAATGATATCAGTTAATTTCATTTTTCAGACGGCGGTATAATGTTGAACGGTACCATGGCCCAACTTGCCGACGGCGAGACCAGACGAAGGAGCGGGTTCGCCTTTCGCGGGGCGATGTTGGTCCCGGGCGCGCTCGTCGCCTTCGTCCTCATCCTCTTCGCGCTTGCCCTCGTCATCTTCCTCTCGTTTCGGACAAACGACGGTTCGCTCCTCGGCGCCGGTATTTCGCTTGGCAATTTCGGCACGCTCTTTTCCGACCCGCTTTATGGGATGGTTATTCTAAGATCATTGGTGATTGCCGGCGTCGTGACGCTGGCGACGGTGGCAACAGCCTATCCCGTCGCCTATTACCTTGCCTTTCACGCCGGCTCGAAACGAGGCCTGCTGCTCTTTCTGGTAACGCTGCCCTTCTGGACCAGCTACCTGCTGCGGGTCTTCGCATGGAAGATCGTGCTCGCCTATAACGGCGTCCTTAACTCGGCGCTGATGATGACCGGCATCACCACGGAGCCGCTGACGATCTTCCTGAACACGCCGGCAGCCGTCGTCCTGACGCTGGCGCATGCCTATGCCCCCTTCGCCGTTCTGCCGATTTTCGTGGCGCTCGAGACCCTGCCGAAATCGCTGCTCGAGGCAGCCGCCGATCTCGGAGCCCGGCCCTTCACTACATTTCGCCGCGTGATCTTGCCGAATTCCATGCCCGGCGTGCTCGCCGGCGCGCTTGTTGTTTTCGTGCCGACGGTTGGCGACTATGTGACGCCGGCTCTGGTCGGCGGTCCTGCCAGCACCATGATCGGCTCGCTCATCCAGGCGCAGTTCGGCAAGGCGAATGATTGGCCGTTCGGCGCGGCGCTGGCCGTGCTCGTCATGCTGGTGATCCTCGCAGTCGTGCTCATCGTGCGCGCCGCCGATCGCGCTTTCGGGAGCCGCACATGACCGGCAGACCCGCCCAGGAACGAAAGCAGGGACGCGGGCTGGCGATCTATGTCGTCGCCTATCTCATCTTCCTCTACCTGCCGGTCGTACTGATCCCGCTGTTTTCCTTCAACGATTCCATCCAGGCCGCCTTTCCCCTGAAGGGCTTCACCTTCGCCTGGTATAAAACGCTGGTCGGCAACCAGGCGCTCACCGGAGCATTGCAGACGAGCCTGCTGATCGGCCTACTCTCAGCTTCGCTCGCAACCCTTTGCGGCATAACGGTCGCCTATATGGACACCTACGGCCGGTCGCGGCTGGCAGGCACGATATCGACGATCGCCCGGCTGCCGATCCTGATCCCCGGCGTCATCGTCGGTATCTCGCTGCTGATCCTCGTCAATCTTGCCGGTCTCGGCCCGTCGCGGATCGCCATCGTGCTTGGCCACGTCCTCGTGGCGCTGCCGACCACCGTCGTCATCATGCGGTCCCGGTTCCTGGCGATACCGAGGAGTATTGCCGAGGCCGCGCAAGATCTCGGTGCCGGCGACGCGATCGTCTTTCGCCGCATCATGCTGCCGCTTGCTCTCCCCGCGATCGGTTCTGCCTTCATGCTGGCCTTTCTCACCTCCTTCGACGAGTTCATCGTCGCCTTTTTCCTGTCGGGAACCGAGCCGACGCTGCCGCTCTATATCTGGAGCCAGCTGCGCTTCCCGAAATCGCTTCCGACCGTGATGGCGCTCGGAACGAGCATCCTTGCAGTGTCGATCGTCATTGCCGGCTGCGCCGAGTTTCTGCGCCAGCGCGGCCTTTCGAGGAGCGCACGCGGGCAAGCCTGAGATCTGCAACGATAACAACGAAAGAAAAGAGGAGAACTGTAATGACCCATAAAAGCAGATTGAATTTCCGGCGGCTGGCGGCCGGGATCGCGGCCTTGGCGATCAGCATCGCATCTGTGGTGCTGCCGGCGCAGGCGGCCGACAAGCTCACCTATTTCACCTGGTCCGGCTATGAGTTGCCCGACTTCGACAAGGCCTATCTCGCGGCCCATCCGAATGCCGTCGAAACCTCCGTCTTCGGCGATGACGACGACGCCTTCACCAAGGTCAAGGCCGGCTTCCATCCCGACCTCGCCCACCCCTGCTACGACAAGGTCGCCCGCTGGAACAAGGAAGGGCTGCTGCAGCCGATCGACACCTCCAGGATCAAGAACTGGGACAAGATCTTCCCGGTCTTCCGCAATCTGCCGGATCTGCAGGCCGGCGACGGCAAGGTGTGGATGGTGCCCTGGGATTGGGGCAATACCTCCGTTCTCTACCGCACCGATCTCGTCAAGAACCCCGAGCAGAGCTGGAATCTGCTCTGGGACAAGCAATATGCCGGGCGGATCGCGACCATCGATGCCGTGCACGACACGCCGGTCGTCGCAGCGCTACTCGCCGGCGTCAGCCCCTTCGACATGACGCCCGCTGAGCTCGACAAAGTCGCCGACAAGCTGCGCGAACAGCGGCCGCTGGTGTCTGCCTATACCACCGACATGACCTCGGTGGAGCAGTCGCTGGCAAGCGGCCAGCTGGTTGCCGCCATGACCTGGAATGCGTCGGCGGTGGCCCTGAAGAAACAAGGCGTGCCGGTCGAATTCATGAAGCCGAAGGAAGGCATGCTGACCTGGGCCTGCGGTTTCGTGATGCTCAAGGATGCCAAGAACACCGATCTCGCCTATGACTTCATCAACAGCCGGCTCGAGGCCGATTCCGGCAAGTTCCTGATCGAAAGCTATGGCTATGGCGCATCGACCAGCTCGGCCTTCGCCGCTGTGCCGAAGGAGACGCTGGACAATCTCCAGCTTCCCGCCGACCCGGATACGATGCTGAAATCCACCGTCTTCACCGGCCCGATGAAACAGAACGACGATCTGGCGAAGATGTTCGAAAAGGTGAAGGCAGGCGGTTGATCTCTGGCAATGCCGGCCCGGACATAGCATGTTCGGGCCGGCCGATGACTGCAAGGACCTGGGAGGTATGATGGACGCTCTGGACGATCAGACAGACAAGCCCGCGCGCGACGCCAACGAGGTGGACGTCCTCGTTGGCCGGCGGGTTCGCGCGCTGCGGCTCGAACGCAATCTTTCGCTGGCAGAGCTTGCGACCCGAACCGGCATATCGATCGGCGCGCTCAGCCAGATCGAACGCGGCATGTCGTCTCTGAGGGTGCGCGTCATCTGGCCGCTTGCCGCGGCACTCGACGTCGAACCCTCGGCGCTGATCGTCGATGGTGGCGAACCGGTCAACGACCTCTATTGCGTACGCGCCAACAGCCGCCGGCCCCTGCCTGTGCGCGCTGAGGGCATATCGAAGGATCTGCTTTCGCCGCCAGGCGCCGCCTTGACGGGCATGCAAGTCATCGTCGAGCCGGGTGGCGGTACCGAAACCTATACCCATACGGGCCATGAGTTCGGCTGCGTGACCGCGGGCGAGGTGGAGCTGGTCGTCGATGCGACCCGCTACCTCTTGAAGACTGGTGACAGCTTCGCGTTCAAGAGCAACCTACCGCATTCCTTCCGCAACGCCGGCACCGAGCGCTGCATCATTCTCTGGGTCAACACCGCAAAGCCCGTGGAGACAACCGATGACGCATGACGACGCGCTGCTGTGCCTGCGCTCCGTTTCCAAGCATTTCCCCGGCGGCATTGTCGGCCTCGACGCAATCGATCTTGATATAGCCGAAGGCGAGTTCCTCAGCCTCCTCGGCCCGTCCGGCTGCGGCAAGACGACGACGTTGCGGGTGATTGCCGGCTTCGAAAGCCCTACCTCAGGCGAGCTGCTGTTGGGCGGCCGGGACATCACCCCATTACGACCCTATGACCGACCGGTGAACACCGTCTTCCAGGACTACGCACTCTTTCCGCACATGAACGTCGCCGAGAATGTCGGCTTCGGCCTGTCGCTCAAGAATGTCGGCGCGGCCGAACGCAACAAGCGCGTTCGCGATGCGCTCGACATGGTCGGGCTTGCCGACAAGATCGGCCAGCGCGTTCAGGCGCTTTCCGGTGGACAGAGACAGCGCGTGGCGCTGGCGCGCGCCATCGTCTGCGAGCCGCGCGTGCTCTTGCTCGACGAGCCTCTTTCCGCGCTCGACGCACATCTGCGCGAGCAGATGCAGGTCGAACTCAAGCGGCTGCAGCGCGAACTCGGCACGACCTTCGTCATGGTCACCCACGATCAGACCGAAGCCCTTTCAATCTCCGACCGCATCGTCGTCATGAACAAGGGCGCGATCGAACAGATCGCCGCCCCGGCAACACTTTACGACCGGCCGGCAACCAAATTTGTCGCCAGCTTCATCGGCGCGATGAACCTCCTGCCGGCGCGGCTGACGGCACGAAACGCAACCGAGCTGCAATTCTCCGCCGGAGAGTTACCGCTCCATGTTGCAAGTGACGCCGAGCCGGAGCTTCGCGCCGGAGATCTGCGCACGGTCGGCATTCGCCCCGAGGATTTGACTATCAGCACCGAGAACGGCGGGAACGCCGCCGGCGCGCGCATCGAAAGTGTCTCTTTTCACGGCCGCAGCCTGCGCATCCATGCCGCCCTGCCAAGTGGCCAGCCGATCATCGCAGATATTCCGCGCGGCGCAGGACTTTCCACCTTCGCACCGGGCGACAACGCCTTCATCGCATTGCGGGCCGGGGCGGCATGCCCCATTCTTCCCGCCTGAACCTCTCGGCCAGTCCGTGACCAAGGAGACCAACATGAGCCACAACCTGCAATTCTTCATCGACGGACAATGGGTGAACCCGGTCACACCGAAGACGCTCGATGTCATCGACCCGTCGACCGAGGAAGCCTATACGCAGATCTCTATCGGCTCCGCAGCCGACGTCGACAAGGCCGTCAAGGCAGCCAAATCCGCCTTCGAAAGCTTTTCCCTGACCACCAAGGCCGAACGCCTAGCGCTCTTGAAGCGGATTCTGGCGGCCTATAACGATCGTTTCGAGGATATCGCACAGGCGGTCAGCCAGGAAATGGGAGCGCCTTTGCCTTTCGCCCGTGACTCCCAGGCTTGGGCTGGCCGCGGTCATATGGAAGCGACGATCGCCGCCTTCGAAAGCTATGAATTCGAGGCGAAGCGCGGCGCAACCACGGTCGTCAAGGAGCCGATCGGCGTCTGCGCATTGATCACCCCCTGGAATTGGCCGCTGAACCAGATCGTCTGCAAGGTCGCGCCGGCCATCGCCGCCGGCTGCACCGTCGTGCTCAAGCCGTCCGAAATCGCGCCGATCAGCGGCATCGTCTTTGCCGAAGTCATGGAAGCGGCGGGTACGCCGAAGGGCGTGTTCAACCTCGTCAACGGCAACGGCCCGGAGGTCGGGCAGGTCATGGCCGGCCATCCCGACGTTGATATGGTTTCCTTCACCGGCTCGACCCGCGCCGGCATCATCGTCGCCAAGACCGCGGCCGATACCGTCAAGCGCGTGGCGCAGGAGCTCGGCGGCAAGTCGGCGAACATCATCCTCCCCGACGCTGATTTCGAGACCGCCGTCACGAAGGGCGTATCCGGCTGCTTCGGCAATTCCGGCCAATCCTGCGATGCCCCGACCCGCATGCTGGTACCGGCCGCCCGCCACGACGAAGCCCTGGCGATCGCCAAGATTGCGGCAGAAAAATTCAAGGTCGGCGATCCGCGCACCGAGGGCACCGATCTCGGCCCGGTCGTCAGCCAGATCCAGTACGACAAGATCCAGCGGTTGATCGAGGCGGGCATCAAGGAAGGCGCAACGCTGGTCACCGGCGGTCTCGGCCGGCCGGAAGGGTTGAACCGCGGCTACTATATCCGCCCGACCATCTTCGGCCATGTCACCAACGACATGACCATCGCCCGCGAAGAGGTTTTCGGGCCGGTACTATCGATCATTTCCTACGAGGATGAGGATGAGGACGACGCGGTTCGCATCGCCAACGACACCGTCTATGGGCTCGCCGCCTACGTCCAGTCGACGGATATCGCCCATGCCCGCAAGGTGGCACTGCGCATGCGCGCCGGCTCCGTTTATCTCAACTATCCGGAGTGGGACACGTTTGCGCCCTTCGGCGGCTACAAGCAGTCCGGCAACGGCCGCGAATATGCCGACTGGGCGATCCATGATTTCCTCGAGATCAAGGGCGTCGTCGGCTGGGGTGAATAAGGCGGCACTGCTCTGATCCAGCATCGCGGCGCCGAGTGGGCGCCGCGTTTCCCTCGGCCCACATTGACGACAGGCAAATTCCTGTCTAGTTTTTGCACCATGAAGATCGCAACGGTTCTTGCAGTGGTGATAGGGCGCATGGGCAGGATGGTATAACCATCCGGCGAAAGCACCCATGCGCGGTAAACAGGCTCCTGACGGGGCCTTTTTTTATGCCCAAAATTCGGGCCACGCCTCGTCAGATTTCCCTCGGCACCCCCACTGACAAGACGGTCAAAACCATGACGGACAGCAATCCCCTTCAGACTTCGCGTATCCAAACGACAGGCAAGACAACCAGCATTCCCGCTGTTCCCCCGCCCCGACTGACAACCCTCATCTTCCTGTCGGCGCTCTCGGTGCTGCCGGTGAACATGATCCTGCCGTCGCTGCCCAGGATTGCCGGTGAGTTCCATGCTGACTACGCGCTCGTCAATCTTTCGGTAGCCGGCTATACGATCGTCACCGCCCTGATTGAGATCGTCGCCGGGGCGATGTCGGATCGGTATGGGCGCAGGCCGGTCGCATTGATCGCTGTCTCCATATTCATCGTCGCGTCGATTGGCTGCGCTCTCGCCACCAATATCGGCACGTTCCTGGTTTTTCGAGCCATGCAAGCCTCAATCGGTGCCTGCTTTTCCGTCGCTCTCATCGTCGTCAAGGAGACGTCTAGAGAACGCGGAGTGGCGAGCAAAATAGGCTACATCTCCATGGGATGGGCGATTGCGCCCATGGTCGGGCCGATGTTTGGCGGTTTTTTGGACGAGCTTTTCGGATGGCGGGCAATCTTCGCTGTCCTGGCGATCCTGGGTGTAGCCGTCCTCGCTCTGTCCATGCGCGAGCTGAGAGAAACCTCTACACGCGCCTCAAGGCCGAAGGCGAACTATCTCGCCTCCTATGCGCAGCTGCTGAGTTCGGCACGGTTCTGGGCCTATACTCTGTGCATGGCTTGCTCCATGGGAACGCTCTATATTTTCCTCGGGGGAGCACCTTTGGTATTCAGCCAATCGCTTGGCGGATCGAGCGCGATGCTGGGTTTCTACATGGGAATGGTTCCGGCGGGCTTCATCCTAGGCAGCTATCTGGCCGGTCGCTACGCCTCGCGAAATGCGCTGAGCACCGTCCTCATCGTCGCGCGTCTCTTCACCTGCATCGGGCTGCTGGCTGGCCTGGTCCTTTCTATGTCGGGCGGCGCCCACGTTCTTGCATTCTTTGGACCCTGCATGTTCATCGGTATCGGCAACGGGTTGACCATGCCCGCCGGCAATACCGGTATACTGTCCGTTCGCCCCGATCTTGCGGGCACCGCCGCGGGGCTGTCCGCCGCAATGAGGCTCGCCGGCGGAGCGCTCATAGGCTCCGTCGCCGGTTTGTTTCTGGCGCAGTCGGGGGCAATCCATGCCCTGTTCGTCATGATGCTGGTGTCGGCATCGCTCGCATTGTTAGCCGCAGCTTACGCTGCCTTCGTCGATCGGCGTATTTCCAAGCCGGTTTCCTAGCACACGGAACATCAGGTCACGGCCGGCATGTTGTAGGAGGTTATAATTTCCACCGCCGACAACATCGCCGGTGCACTGCGTCCATTTACCTGGCCGCTCATGATCGCCCGAAATGCCGATCTGGCATCCATTCGCAGGTCATGATGCAGCACGAAACCAATCTTGCCCGCAGCAAGCAGCGCACGGTTGTCGGCATCGAGATCATGCGCCACGAAAATGCGGATCGGCCTTCCAGCCGCCTCGAAAGCCGCGAGCACGGCCCTGTTTCCGCCGCCGACGGAATAGACGGCGTTGATCATCGCGTCCGAGGCGATGGCGCGTGCCGCAAGTGTTCCCGTTGCGGCGTCGGTTCCGTGACCCTCGCTGATTTCGGTGACGCCGATCTGCGGATAGCGCTCGCGCAACACGCGGCGAAAGCCGATCTCCCGCTCCTCCTCGCCGCGAAAGCGGCCGCTCGACAGGGTGACGAGGACCCTGGCGTCAGCGCCGTCAAAGCTATTCCCGACGAGATAGGCTGCCGTCTCGCCCGCCGCGCGATTGTCGGCGCCTGCATAAGCCGCGCGTGACGAATTCGGCAGGTCCGTCACCAGGGTGACAACCGTGATGCCGGCCTTGGTCGCGCGTTCGACAGCAGCGGCGATCTCCGGAATGTCGGGGGCCTTCAACACGATCCCGTGCGTGCCCCGCAGCCGGATGCGATCGAGTAATTGCACCAGTTCGATCGGCTTCATCACCTCGGCGAAATGAAAACGGCAACGGAAGACCGTCGGCAGGAAGGTCGCGACCTCCGCTTCGAAGGCTGACCGCACCGCATCGGAAAAACGCTCCGGCGTCTCCATGACGATATCGATCGCCAGCGTCCGCCCGTTGATCCCGGCGCCGGCCTGCTGCTTTTCCAGCTCGGCGATCGCCGCTTTGACCCGCATCTCGGTCTGCCGTCGCACACCTGGACGCCCGTTCAGCACCCGGTCGACGGTGGCGGTGCTCAAGCCCGCCTGAAAGGCGATATCCTTGACGAGAAACGGATGCGACATGCTCTTCGTTCTGATGGTTTTTTGATGGATTTATGATCTATAACACGACAATGCCTGCCGTATAGTGCCTTCATCAGAGATGGAGGATCACCTGATGAAAACCGACAATCCGCAGAAACTGCGCGCCGACCGCGTCTGGCTGACAGAGGATGCTTGCGACCTCGACGATTTCCGGGCTCTGGCTGAGAAAACCACCGCTCTTGCCGATTATCCGACCGCCGATCACGTCGAGAAAAACGTCCTGATCTATGACAGCGCCAAGGTTCTGGCGGCCATTGCCAGCCCGGAAGGACGCCGCGCCGTGCTCGCCGAGATCTGCGAAGCCTTCGGCGAAGGCCCGGGTGTCGTGGTCTTCAAGCGCGCTTACCCGGATACATCCGTTATCGACCGCGCCAGCGTGATCTTCGACGACATCATCAACGAGCAGCACCGCACGGCGACCGGCGGCGGCGACCATTTCGCCAAGCCAGGCGCCAACGACCGCATCTGGAATTCGCTGGAGAAACATTGCCTCGCCGATCCCGCCAATTTCGCAGAATATTACGGCAATGCCATTGTCGCGATTGCCAGCGAAGCCTGGCTCGGACCGAGCTATCAGATGACGGCGCAGGTCAATCGCGTCAATCCCGGCGGTGCCGCGCAATCCGCCCATCGCGATTACCATCTCGGCTTTCAGTCTTCGAAAGTGATCGAGCAATTTCCGGCCCATGTGCACAGGCTCTCGCCGGTCCTGACGCTGCAAGGCGCGGTTGCCCATTGCGACATGCCGCTCGAAAGCGGGCCGACGCTGTTCCTGCCGCACAGCCAGACCTACGTGCCCGGCTATCTCGCGCTGAAGCGCCAGGAATTCCGCGATTATTTCGATCGCAACCATATCCAGTTGCCACTCAAAAAAGGCGATGTCGTCTTCTTCAACCCCGCCCTTTTCCATGCGGCCGGCACCAACCGCTCGGCGGATATCAAGCGCGTGGCAAACCTGCTGCAGGTTTCCTCCGCCTTCGGCCGCGCCATGGAAACGGTCAATCGCGAACGCATGAGCGCCCGCCTGTTCCCGGCGCTGAAAGCCCTGAAATCGGCGGGCAAGCTCTCCGAGGCGGAAGTATCGAACGCCATCGCCTCCTGCGCCGAGGGCTATTCCTTCCCCACCAACCTCGACCGCGACCCACCCGTCGGCGGCCTTGCCCCGAAGACCCAGGCGCAATTGCTGCATGAGGCCTTGGCGGAAGGCTGGAGCGACGAGGCTTTCACCAAGGCTCTCGCGGAGCAGGCGGAGAAAAAGCTCACCTGACGACAGCAGTTTCCTGTCATCATTACCAAACCGAAGCCTCTCGCATCGCGAGGGGCTTTGCGCATATCACATCGAACCATTTCCGGGAGGAATAACATGAGCACAGACCACAGCCGCCTCGACGGCAAGATCGCGATCGTCACCGGCGGCACACAAGGGCTTGGCGCCACCATTGCCCGCCTCTTTGCCGATCGCGGCGCCAAGGGCATCGTCATCTGCGGCCGCAACGAGGCGAAGGGGAAGGCCAAGGCGGAGGAGATCTCGGCGGCAACTGGGGCAAAGGTTGTCTACGTCAAGGCCGACCTCGGCAATGTCGAGGACGCGCGCAATGTCGTCCACGTCTGCGATCAAACCTTCGGTCGCGTCGATACACTGGTCAATGCTGCCGCTATCACCGATCGCGGCACGATCATCGACACCAGCCCCGAGCTTTTCGACGCCATGTTCGCCATCAATGTCCGCGCGCCATTCTTCCTGATGCAGGAGGCCGTCAAGGTCATGCGGCGCGAGAAGATCGAAAGCACGATCGTCAATATCGGTTCGATGTCGGCCAAGGCCGGCCAGCCCTTCATCGCCGCCTATTGCGCCTCCAAGGGGGCGCTGGAGACCCTGACGAAGAACACAGCCTATGCGCTCTTGCGCAACCGTATCCGCGTCAATGGCCTCAACATCGGCTGGATGGCCTCCGAAGGCGAGGACCGGATTCAGAGGGAATTTCACGAAGCACCCGCGGACTGGCTGGAAAAAGCCGCCGCAAGCCAGCCCTTCGGCCGGCTGGTCGATCCGCAGGAAGTAGCCCGCGCCTGCGCCTATCTGTCGTCAGCAGAATCCGGCCTGATGACCGGCTCAGTCATCTGCTTCGACCAGTCGATCTGGGGCGCCTACGACGGCTCGCCGCACCCGGTCGCCGCCCTCTGAGAAAACGAGAAAGCATGGTGCTGGCGTTGTGCATTCATCAACGCCAGCACGCAGGACGTCTATTGCAGACTTGCCGCAGACCTAAACGTTCTCAAGCTCAAGCAATTCGTCCAGCGTCTGGCGCCTGCGGATCAGCCTGTGTTTTCCTTCGTCCAGAAGCACTTCGGGAGCATAGAGCCGGCTATTGTAGTTCGAGGACATCGTCGCCCCATAGGCGCCGGTGCCGTGGAACACTAGGAAGTCGCCGACCTGTGTTTCAGGCAGGTCCCTTTTCTCCACCGTTCCGAATTCCGTCTGCGTGAAGACATCACCCGACTCACACAAAGGGCCGGCAACGACGGTCGGCAGGCTAGCGGCAGAGCGATCGCGAGGCGCGGGGCCGGGGATGACGGATATATGATGATAGCTGCCATACATCGCCGGCCTGGCAAGATCGCTGAAACCGGCATCGACCAGCGTGAACCGGTTCTGACCCATGGTCTTGACCGCCCTCACCTCCGCAAGCAACACGCCGGAATCCGCCGTGAGGAAGCGGCCGGGCTCGATCTCCAGGCGGATCGGATGCTTGAAGTGCGCTTCGACCTGCCGCCGTGCCTCATCCCAAAGCGAGAAATAATGCGTAGGGTCGATCTCCTCCTCGCCCTCCTTGTAGGGAACAGAGAGGCCGCCGCCAGCGGAAATCGCCTCGATATCCGTGCCGAGATCGCGGCAAAAGTCGACCATCGCCCCGCAGACACGTTGCAGATGACCGTAGTCGACGCCAGAGCCGATATGCATGTGCAGTCCGACCAGCGTCAGGGAGTGCGCGCGCACGGCAGCAACCGCCTCGTGCAACTGCTCAAACCAGATGCCGTGCTTGCTGTTTTCGCCGCCGGTATTGGTCTTGTTGCTGTGGCCGTGTCCGAAACCGGGGTTGACGCGAAGCCAGACCCTGTGGCCGGGAGAACGCTCGCCGAGCTGATGCAGCATGTCGATCGAGCCGATATTGACCTCGATCTTGTCGGCAACGACCCGGTCAAGGATCGCGCGATCGAAGACATCGGCGGTGAAGACGATTTCTGCCGCATCGGACGTGCTACCCACCGCATAGCCCGCCCGCACCGCACGCTCGATCTCGCCGAGCGAGACGGCGTCGACGAAAACGCCTGCCTTGCGCATTTCCCTGAGTATATGGATGTTCGAACAGGCCTTTTGCGCAAAGCGGATCACGTCGAAGGCCGATAGTTGCTTGATGCGGCGGCGGATGGCTTCAGCGTCGTAGACCCAGAGTGGCGTCCCATATTCGGCGGCAAGCGTGGTCAGGGTGTCGTTGGAAGGGATGGTCATTTTCTCTCGGTCGGTTGGGGCTGGGGTCTGGCAATGGGCTTTGACAATAATGCGGGCGGAACGCCGTTGTCGCTCCGCCCGCCTCGTAATGCAAATCAGAATTTGAGGCGCTGTCGCTTATTTTGCTGCGGCAGCGAAGGCCTGCTCCAGATCAGCGATGATGCTCTTCGCATCATGCAGACCGACATTGAGGCGGATCGTCCGATCACTGACGCCGAAACGCGCGAAGACGTTCGTTTCAGGCGAAATGCTCAAGGCCGCCTTTGCCGGAACGACGAGGCTTTCCGGTCCGCCCCAGCTGACGCCGATCCGCACGAGGCGCAGGGCGTCAACGAAGGAAGCGACATCGATATGGTCCGCAACCTCGAAGGAGAAGAGGCCGCCAAATCCGCTGAAGGTGCTCTTGCCCGGATGCTCGGCGAAGGCCGGGTGCATGACATTTGCCACGGCATCAGTCGATTTCAGCCAGGACGCGACCTCAAGACCCGCTTCGTGGTGATGGCGCATGCGGAACGGCAGGGTTTCGAGATTGCGCAGGACCAGCCATGCCTCGAACGGCGCGAGCTTGGCGCCCGTATAGGGATAGATCTCGCTGTTGATCCGGTTGATATGCGCGCGCGATCCGGCAACGAGGCCCGCAACCGTGTCACTCTGCCCGCCGAGATATTTCGAAGCGGCGTGGATCACCAGATCGATGCCGACGGCGAGCGGGTTCTGGTAGAGCGGCGTTGCCCAGGAATTGTCGACCATGGTCACCACGCCGTGCCGGCGGGCCGCCTCGGCGATTGCTGTGAGGTCCTGCAGTTCGAAGACCATCGAGGTCGGGTTTTCGAGATATACGACCTTTGCGCCGGGGATAGCCGCAATCATCTTCTCCGTATCGGTCCCGTCGATATAGTCGACGATGACGCCGAAGCGCTTCAGCACTTTTTCGAAGAAGCGGAAAGCGTCGCTATAGACATGCCGGACGGTGACGATGCGGTCCCCCGGCCCGACGAAGGCGAGAACCGCCGCGGCAATGGCACCCATGCCGCTTGAGAAGGCTCGCGCTTCCTCGGCACCTTCCATCTCGGCGATCCGGCGTTCCAGCAATTGCACCGTCGGATTGTCGCCGCGCGAATAGATCGGCTTTTTCGAACGACCGGCAAAGACATCCTCAAGCTCGCTGTAGCTGTCGAACAGGAAGAGCGACGTCTGATAGATCGGCGGCACAGCCGCATTGAAGGGATCGTCCTGGACAGGCATCAGCGTGTCGGACGTTACTCTGTGATAGGCATCGAACCTTGGAGTCTCGTTCATGGCGTCCTCATTTTTCAGGGATGGAGTGTCGATGGGCCAACCAAATGACCGGTGTTTGTCGGCAAGAGGGCCAGCCATTCGCGCCGGGCGATGACGAGGCCAAGCATGGCCGCAAGGATCGCAGCGCCCGCCGGCGCAAGGGCGACACCGGAAAAGCCGATCCAGAGCGGCAGCAAAAGCAGAAGAGGAATGAGCAGATAGCCTTGCGGCGCAAGCCCGACCACGGCGGACAGCCCGGCCCGGCCACGCGACTGGAGCATCACCAGCAGAACTGACTGAAACGCCGCCAGCGGAAAGACCGGAAAGAGCGCACGCAGATAAGACGTCGCCTCGGCTGCGACCTCGGGACTATCGGTGAACAGCCGCGCAATCGGTTCGGCCCCCAGAAACAGCAGCACGGAATAGAGGGACGCCACGGGGATGGTCACCGCCAGCATGACACGGATGATCGCCCTCACCCGCAATGGATCACCCGCCCCGACGGCATGGCTGACGACACTCTGGGCACCGAGGCAGAAGCCGAAGACCGGAAGCTGGCCGAGCGTCATCAGGCGAATCGCAATCGCGGTCGCAGCAACCCCGGCATCACCGCCATGAACGGCCGCCTCGCGCAAGAGAACGAGGAAGCCTAGGCCCGTCACGACACTCGTGGCGGCCGCGGGAACGCCGATCCTTGCGATCGGCCGCAGCAATTGCCAGCGCACCAACCGCATCGTCACCCTGACCTTGCCCCATCTGCGCTGGAAATAGACCACGTAGCAGAGAAGGGCTGCCACTGATGACAGGATGGTCGCAAAGGCAGCGCCCGTTTCGCGAAACTGGAACAGGAAGATGAAAACCGGATCGAGAACGGCATTAAGCGCGAAACTGGCAATCAGCACGATCATCGAGAAACGTGAGTTTCCTTCGGCAATCGCGATGAAATCGCAGACGGCCTGTAGCAGCCCGAGCGTCACGCCAAAGGCCAGCAATCGCCCATAATTGAGGCCCGGCGCCAGAAGCTCGTTGCTGGTACCGAGCGCGCCGACGAAACCCGGCAATCCGAGATAGATGAGGACGGAGAGCACGATGCCGATCGGGATGGTCGCGGCCAATGCCGTCACCGCCACCGACGAGGCGGCGGGCACGTCACCCTCGCCGAGATGTCGCGCCAGAAGCGTGGCAAGTCCGATGCCGAGCCCCTGGCCGGTCGCCGCGACCAGCAGGAACAGCGGCATGACGAGACTGATGCCGGCAAGCACCTCCGGCCCCAGCGCACCGAGGAAAATCGCGTTGATCGCATGATGACCGGCGCTTGCCGCCAGTCCTGCCACGGCCGGCAAGGCGATCGTCAGAACGAGCCGCATGACGCGCGGATCGTTCATATCGGCAACTGCCTTCATCACGCGGCATCCCGGGGCAGCGAACCAAGGACCGGCAAGCCATCTTCGCCGGCGAGACCGGAGAGATCGGGCGACAGCAGCCGGTCCATGAAGAACCGCTCGCGCAGGAGCATCACCAGCAGGGCCTTCTTGTGGGCAAACTGGATATGCTTGATCTTGGAAAAGCCCGACCTGTCGAGATTGCGGATCTGCTGGCGGTGATGATGCACAGGCTCGCCGACGATGCGCCGCGTGCGCGGATCAGCCAGGAACATGTAGTGCATCAGCGATGGCAGCCAGGCGCTGACGAAGGCCTTTCCACGGAAGGCGTCTTCACCAATGGCGACATGCCAGCCGCGATCGTGACCATCGGCCTCGTAATGCGGACCGATGCGATCTTCCTTGGCCCAGTAGAGCTCGAAGTAACCGAAAGGCACGCCGCCGAAGGTTCCGATCAGCGGCAGGGTGCGGGGATCGGCGAGCCGGCCGGCGATGAAATCGCGATGATAGGAAAGCTCGCCATTGTCTTCCCAGATGGCGGCGACGCGGGGATCGTTCATCCAGCGATGAAAATGCGGGAGATCCGCCTCGACATCGGCGACATGAAAGCCAAGCGGCATGTTCAGCCAGGGAATGAACCGGTTGTAGACGGAGCCGACAGGCTTCGGCGGTCGCAGGGGATGCAGGACGCCGTTGCTCAGGACCGGCGTTTCCGGATAGGCGAAAGGCGTGCTTCCGAGCCAGGGCTTTGCCTGCTGGAAGAAGGCTTCCGGACGGGCGATGAAACGATCTCCGCGCTGCTCGACAGCACCGGATGACAGCAGGCGCGTCAGAAGAGCGCGATCCTCAAGCACGATATCGACGCCCTGCAGTTCCGGATGGCACGTTAGGACGGCATCCAGCACGGCGTTGACGACATCCTCGGGCGAAAGCTCTTTTGTGCCGGCTGATATCTGATCGAAGGCCAGCAGCGGATTGGCCGAGGCCGAAAAACGTCCCGAGGCCACCTCGACGCCATGATGTTTGGCGCGGAAGCCGCCGGGTGCCGATAGCACGATGACGGGCAGGCCGAGCGCCAATGCGTGGCTTGCAAACCCCTCCTGCGGCAGGCGCAGATCGAATGATCCGGCCGCCGCGATCTCGCGCGTCGTCGCAACAAAAGCATCCATTTTCAGTCTCCAAATCCGGCCGACGCCAACAATCACCCGTAAAACCGGGCACGGCGCTAATTCCGCAGAGACGAATGGGGTCATGCGAAATTCAAAATATTTCTCAAATTTATTTTTTACGATTTTTCTGAATTTCGGATCATCCCGTTCGTCTTACAGCCGCATCGAATTTAGAAACGGAAATATCCGAATTAGAACTGTTATAATGTAGGTATTATCTAAAGATATACTTATAAGTACTCGCCATGCGCGAAATTACGAGCAAGAATAATTTCGCGAATTCGATTGCTACTTCAAGCGCAACTCGGAGAACTGCAAGATATGACACTTCACGACAGGAATGCCACGGCGGCAAATAGTTCGGATCACATCGCGACGTGTCCGCTATCGCCGGCGCAATCGCGGATCTGGCTTCTGTCCGAGACCGGCAACGAAGCCGTGTTCGGACGACAGATCCTCGGGATTGGATTTGCCGCGGTGGAAGCATCAACGGCGCGCAAGGCGCTCGCGGCCCTGTCGGAATATCATCCCCTGATCGCCCGCAAATTCGAGGCGCGGCCCGGCGGGATCGTCTATCAGAGCCTGGGTGACACAGGACGTATCGAGATCGTCGAACGCAACCTTTCCAACGACGAAAGCATCAAGGAAGCGTTGCCGGCCGCGGCCGAAGAAGAAAGACAACGACTGGTGGACCTGCAGGCAGTGCATCCGGCCCGTTTCGTGCTCTTCATCACCGGGCACCAAGCCGTCGGCGTCCTGTTCTCGTTGCATGCGGTCATCGGCGATAGCGTGGCGCTCGACCGGCTTGCGAGTGATTTCCTCCGGAATATCGGCGGTCTCTCCGCTGCGGGGACCGATCTTGCCGAAACAGCACTTCCCAAGGCTGCCGCATGGATGATCGACCATGCGGCTCCTTGCAATCCTTCCGCCGAACGGGTGGATTTCTGGTTCCGGCGGCTGAAGGCGCAGGAAAACATCGCCGCTCTCACGCCCCAGGCAACGATCGCCAAAGAGATCGAAGACGCCGGCTGGTACGAACATGTGCTCGACATACCGGTCCCGAAATACGTCGAACTCTCCAGCGATGTGCCCGCAGCTCTCGCCGTGGCATTGCGCCGCTATTCGGGATACGGCACGCAACGGATCGGTCTGGTGACGAGACCAGAAAGGGCCATGGTAACGGCCCGCACGGAAGATGTGCTGATCGTCACCTCGGAGATCGACGGCGCGATGACGCTCCGAGAGACCCGCAAGGCGCTTACGGCCGACATGGAAACCGCTGCCGCGCAGGCCCTCCCCTTCGAGGGATTGGCCGAAGCCCTGCTGCGGCGCGATGAATTTTTCGACACCACGAGCCTCGTCAAGACGCTGCTCGACATCAGGCCGGCTTTCCATTTCGAGACGGCAGCGGCGGTTCGCACCCTTGCCGAGCCGCCCGCCCGCCGCGACGCCGAACTCGTCATCACCGTTTCCTATCTCTCCGGCAACCGCGCAAAAATCCGGTTCGGTTTCGATCCGCAGAAATACGAGCGCGGGCATATCGCCCGTTTTGCGAATGATCTGGCAACGGCGCTGGAACAGCTTCGCAGCCACCCGGATCAATCAATCAAAAATATCCCGTTCGTCTCGCGCGAGGAACTCGACAGGCTTTCCGCACCCTATCCGGACCAGCCGGAAGCGGACGATGGTGTGCCAATCCATGAGGTGATCGCGGCGCAGGCGAGACGGCGGCCAAATGCCTTCGCCGTCGCGCAGGGTGAAAAATCCATAACGCATGGCGAGCTCGAAGCCGCCGCCAATCGACTGGCCAATCGTCTCGTCGCGATGGGTCTCGGACCCGAAAACCGGGTCGCGATCGCTCTCGAGAAGTCGATCGACGCGATCATCGCCATTCTCGCGGTCCTGAAATCGGGCGGTGCGTTCACGCCCGTCGAGCCGGATCATCCCGAAGCGCGCAACCGGCATATCCTCAGCGCGCCCGGGCTTTCGCTGATCATTTCCCGCACGCGGTCCATCGCCAATCTGCCGACCGACATTGCCACGCCGATGCTCAATCTCGACAAAACCGATCTCACAGCCGAAAGCATCGAGCCACCCGCCGTTACCATCGCGGAACGGCAACTCGCCTATGTGATCTACACATCCGGATCGACGGGCGTGCCGAAGGGCGTCGCCGTCGAGCATGGTCCGCTTGCCCACCATTGCAAGGCGACCTTGCGCATCTACGAAATGAGCGAGACATCCTGCGAATATCCGGTGCTGCCCTTCACCTCCGATGGCGGCCACGAACGCTGGATGGTGCCCCTGATGGCCGGCGGCGGCGTGGTGCTGACGCAGGACAAGCTGGCAACCCCGGAAGACGCCTTCGCGATGATGCGCAAGCACGGCGTCAACAATGCCAGCCTTCCCACCAGCTATGTGCGCGGTCTTGCCGAATATGCCGGCGAGAACAGCGAAATACCGAGGCTGAGACTCTATTCGTTCGGCGGCGAGGCGCTGTCGCAGGCGGTGTTCGACATGATCACCGAAAACCTGCAGGCGCAGATGCTGATCAACGGCTACGGGCCGACTGAAACGATCATGACCCCAATGATCTGGAAGATCCCCGCAGGCACTCGTTTCGAGGGGACCGTCGCGCCGATAGGCCGGGGCGTCGGCGACAGGCGCATCTATGTGCTTGACGCCGACCTTGCTCCCGTACCGGTCGGCGTGATCGGTGAAATCCATATTGGTGGCAGCGGCCTGGCGCGCGGCTATCAGGGGCAGCAGGAACTGACCGAAGAGCGCTTCATTCCCGACCCGTTCTCCGATAATGGCGGCCGGCTTTACAAGTCTGGCGATCTTGGCCGGTGGCGTGAGGACGGCATCGTGGAGTTCGCCGGGCGCGTCGATCATCAGATCAAGTTGCGCGGCTACCGTATCGAGCCCGGCGAGATCGAAGCGGTACTCAGATCCAACCAAAGCGTCGCCGACGTCGTGGTGCTGCTGCATCACGAAGGAGGGCGCAGCTCGCTGGTCGCCTATGTCGTGCCGCGCGAAGGCGAAACGCTGAGCGTGACGGAATTGCGTCGCACCGCGATGACTGCCCTGCCGGACTACATGGTGCCGCAGACAATCATGCTGCTAGACAAGCTTCCGATGGGTCCAAACAGCAAGCTGGATAGAAGCGCGCTGCCCGCTCCCCGGATAGACCGGGACATGGTCGCACCCGCAAGTGACAAGGAAAAAGCGATCCTCAATGTCTGGAAAGACATTCTCGATATTCCGGAAATCGGCGTCACCGAGAACTTCTTCGACATAGGCGGCCAGTCGCTCGCCGCCGTGCGTATCGTCTCCCGCCTGAAGACCCGCCATCCGGAATGGCCTTTGACCATCGCCGACATGTTCAACTATCCGACCATCCGCGACCTGGCGATCGCCATCGAGGGCACGCGCGACGAAGCGGGCGTCGACATGGTCTACCTGCGGCGCGGCGGCGACCGGCCGCTCCTCTATTGCTTCCCCGGCCTGCTGGTCAGCACGCGCGAATACATGCGTCTTGTCGACTATCTCGGCCCGGAACAGCCGGCGACCGGCTTCATTTGCTACTCGCTAACGGAAAGCAAGACGCTGAGCACCCGTGTCGAGGATGTCACGGCGCGCTATGCCGAAGCCGTTCGCAAACAGGCCAAGGGGCGCCCATGCGCCTTCCTCGGCTGGTCCTGGGGCGGCCTGCTTGCCTATGAAGCCGCCCGCCAGCTCGGGAATGACATCGACCTTCGCATGATCGGCATGGTGGATGTCTGCGACATGGACGAGGAATTCACCCTCGGTATCATGCCGCGCTTCAACGACGGCGTCCGGGATCGAATCCATGAACAGGTCCAGCGCTGGCTCGCGACAACGCCGATGCGCGAGGACTGGATGAGGCTGTTCTCGGCGATGGACGAGGAAGTCTACGAACAGTTCCTCAACCATATCGTCAAGCATAACGTCGTGCTGCCGTCGGACGGTCCGGACATCGGTTCCGAGGAACACACATTCTGGATCCTGATCGATAATGCGATGATTTTCCGGAACTATCAGCTGCAGCCGGCTGATTTCCGCATTCACGCCTTTGCCGCCGAGGACTCGCTGACACGATCACTGAACGTCATCGACTGGCGCCGCTATTCGCCCAACGCCACGGCCTCCGAGATCGTCACCGGCACCAACCATCTGACGATCATCGGCAAGACACCCTTCCATCAGCGCTTTGCGAGACGGCTCGACCAAGCCTTCGAGACGACATCCGCGTCCACGCGCAAAGCCAAATAATCTTTCTTTCCGATATCATTCTGGAGCTGCTTCATGACATCTCAAGTGCTCGACCTCGCCGGGGCCGGAATTGGTCCGTTCAACCTCAGCCTTGCTGCCCAGCTGGACTCCATTCCGGCGCTGTCGGTCCGCTTCTTCGAAAAGCGGCCATCTTTTGCCTGGCATCCGGGCATGATGCTCCCCGGCGCGGAAATGCAGACATCCATCCTCAAGGATCTGGTGACCGCGACCAACCCGACAAGCCCATGGAGCTTCCTTTCCTACCTGGTGACGCACAAGCGTTTCTATCAGTTTCTCAACGCCGAATATGAGGCGGTTCCGCGCAGGGAATTTGCCGATTATCTCGGATGGGTGGCGCGCGGGCTGACGTCGCTTCGCTTCGGCACCAGCATGCGTGACGTTCAGATGGCCGATGGCCTGTTCTCGGTCGCCACCGACAATGCGCAGATCCATGCCCGCAACCTCTCGGTCGGCGTCGGCAAGATTCCGGCGCGGCCGGCATGGGCCGAAAGACTGCCGAAGTCGCTCGCCTTCCACAGCAGCGAGGCCGCTCTGCGCCTTGGCGATCTGAAGGCGCCGCGCGTTGCCGTGATCGGCGGCGGCCAGAGCGGAGCGGAGATCGTCGATGCCCTCATGGATCTGAAAGCGGTTTCCTCGATCCACTGGCTCAGCCGCCGGCCCAATTTCGAGCCGCTCGATGCTACGCCCTTCACCAACGAGCTGTTCACGCCCGGCTATATGGAGCGCTTCCATGGCCTGCCCGAGGATCTGCGGCTGACCCATACCCGCCGGCAGGTACTTGCCAGCGACGGCGTCTCCCCATCGACGCTGAAGAAGCTCTATCGCCGCCTCTATGAAAGGAAGCTCGACGGGGCTGACCACGGAATAGCCCTGCGCCCGTATCGCGACGTCATCTCAGCCCTAAGCAATGGTCCCGAGATCGAACTGACCATGCGCAACGGCTTCGACGATAGCATCGAGACGATCGAAGTCGACATGGTCGTGCTTGCCACCGGGTATCGCTTCGTACTCCCCGACTTCCTGGCATCGCTTCAGGATCGGATTGCGGTAAACTCCATCGGCGAGCCTGTTCTCGAAAGTGATTTCTCCGTGGCATGGGACGGTCCGCGCGAGAACCGGATTTTCGTGCTGAATGCCGGGCGCCACAGCCACGGGATCGCCGAACCCCAGCTCAGCCTCGCCGCCTGGCGAAGCGCGGTCATCGCCAACGCCCTGCTCGGCAAGGCACATTTCGACCTCGATCAGCTCGATCCGATCGTTCAGTGGGAATCTCAGGGGCAAGCCTCGCTCCTCTCCGCACATATGGGACAGGCGGCGGAATAGACGCCCTGTAGTGCTCACAAAAACATCGCGCGGACCGAGCACCAGGGCTTGGGTCTGCGCGGTGGACGCTTAATTGCAGATGCCATCGCCCGAGAGCGAAATTCGGCCGGATAAACACAATCGAAAGTAGTTCAACCTTAAGGCCCCATGAGTGTGTTTTGATCCATTCCGGAGCCCGTCATTTCCTGGCAGCTGACCCTCGCCCAAGGGTCACTATAAGCACCCAAAAGAGCTTTGAACCGATCCGAACACCTGGAAAGGGTATTGTACCAATCGAAGATTCCCCCAATAAAATCCAATAAAATTAATAGGATATAGCGAAACAAGGCAGGAAGCGCGTACTTCCTCGTTTTTATGTTGACTACTATTATCATGTTTTTTAGGGTGCGCCAAAACAGAGGGGTACATCGAAATGCAACTTTGGATTTCAGAGAGAACCCGACATGGTGGTCAATCCTTCGCAGTCGATATCAAATGAACAGCTCAAAGCAGCACTCCTCGCCTACCCTAAGCTATTGGCCAGCGCCCGCCGGATCACCGGTTGCATGACGCTTGCCGAAGACGTCGTTCAGGAAGTCCTCCTTCAATTGGTCTCCAAGCCGCTCAAGTCCGACATTGCTGCGCCGGCACCCTATGTGATGCGTATGGTCCGCAATCTCGCCAGGGATCACATGCGCCGGCTGCGCTATGAAAGGGGCCTGTTCGTCGAAGAGCAGGTCGGTGGCAGCACCTCGGCCTATGGTAGCCCCGAAGAGCGGCTGCTCGAAACCGAGGCGTATGAGGCCTTTCGATGCACGGTCGAGGCGATGCCCGCCAGAACGCGGAAATTCTATGAGGAACACTATTTTGACGACGTCCCACAAAACATCATCGCGAAAGAGGCCGGCGTTTCCTGCGCGCTCGTTTGCGGATTGCTTCGGGATGCCCACTCGCGCTGCCTTGCGGCCATATCGCTGAATGCCGATCAGACGACGGAATCCTATGGTAACCATGGGCGCCATCGCTCGCCGAGACCTAGAGAAATGAGGGCCTGACGATGTGTGATGCCGCTATGTCCGGAAACAGCTTCGCCCTCTCAGATGAGCGTGGGCAAATCCAGGATGCGATAGAGATCACCAGCGACAAGGGCAATATCTGCCGCGAGATCATGTCGGAACTGACCGATTGGTTCAGTGAACCCGCCGTCATAGAGGCATGCGCAGAGGCGATCGAGTCGCTGCCGATGTTCGGCTGCGTCGACAAGAACAGGGTCGCCGGTTTCGTGGCGATGCAATCCCATCCGCCCGACGCCATGGAAATACTGGTCATCGCCACAAGGCGCGCCTACCACCGCAGCGGCATCGGCAAGCGGCTGCTTGCGGCCGCCGAGGATTGCGCCCGCACAGCCGGCTGCAAGATACTGACGGTCAAGACGCTAGCGCCCCGTGGGAAGGGCGAACCTCAGTACGACGCAACGCGCGCCTTCTATGACAAAAACGGCTTCATCCGCGCCGAGATCTTTCCGACGCTCTGGGGTGAAGGTCATCCATGCCTGTTCTTCGTCAAACCGCTAGAGGCCATCAGTTGATCACGTCACTTAAAAGCGAAACGGCCATCGAACCTTCCAACGAACAGCCCGCCGTCTTCACCACAGAGAAACTGCGTTTCGACGTGGACGGCCGAACCATCCTTCATCCGCTCGATCTCAGCTTCAGAGCCGGCGAGATCTCGGGCCTGATCGGCCATAACGGCTCGGGGAAATCAACCCTGATCAAGCTGCTCGCCCGGCAGATCCAGCCGAGCGGCGGCCAGGTGCTGTTCGACGGCGCCCCCGCCGATTCCTACGATGCGCGCGCCTTCGCCCGGGCCGTCGCCTATCTGCCGCAGGACACAACCTCGGTCGCCGGCATGACGGTCAGGGAACTGGTGGCCTCCGGTCGCTACCCCTGGCACGGGGCGCTTGGCCGCTTTACCGACCTCGACCGGGAAAAGGTCGAGACCGCCCTGCGGCTCACCCATGTCGATACCTTGGCGAGCCGCATGGTCGACACGCTGTCCGGCGGCGAGCGCCAGCGGGTGTGGATCGCCATGCTGATCGCGCAGGACAGTCGCTGTCTTCTGCTCGACGAGCCGACCTCCGCGCTTGATATCGCGCACCAGATGGAGGTGCTGGGCCTCGTGCACGAGCTGTGCCGCACAAAAAACCTGAGCGCCATTCTCGTCCTTCACGACATCAATATCGCATCGCGTTTCTGCGATCATCTCTATGCGCTGAAGGCAGGACGGCTGATTGCCGCCGGCCCGTCCGTAAGCCTGATGAAAGCGGAAACCCTTCATGCCATTTATGGCGCGGACATGGGCGTCACCGCCCATCCCGTGCACGGAACCCCGCTCGCCTATGTCATCTGACGGACCTCTCGACATCTTCAGGCTGTCGCGCCGCAACGCCCTGATCGCCGCCGCCGCGATGCTCGCCGCTCCCCGGATCGGGCGCGCGGCATCGCCAATGTCCGGCCCGATCGTCTCGCTGGATTACGGCCTGGCCTCGACCCTTCTGGCGCTCGGGGTGACACCGGCTGCCATCGTCTCGCTTGCCGATTGGGACAAATGGGTGGTGGAACCGAAAATGCCATCCGGCGTCGTTGATCTGGGGACCGCCTGGGAAATCAATCTTGAGATCCTGGCGAGCCTCAAGCCGGCCCTGATCCTGACGACACCCTATCTGGCGGCCCTCAAACCACGCCTCGAGCCGATCGCGCCCGTTCTGGAGTTGACGATCTACGCCGAAGGCGGAGAAGCATTGCCGCGCTCCATCGAGGCGACCAAGGCGCTGGCCACGGCGATCGGCCGCGAGCCGCAGGGGGCTGATTTCCTCGCAAGATCGGACCGCTTCTTCGATGATTGCGCCCGGCGAGTCCAACAGCTGTCGCCGCCGCCGCTGGCGCTCGTCAGTTTCGTCGATCAGCATCATGCCCGCATCTATGGCGGCGCCGGCCTCTACCAGAACGTCATGACCCGGATCGGCCTGAAGAACGCCTGGACGGGTAGCGGCAATTTCTGGGGTTTCGAGACGATCGGCATCGAGCAACTGGCGTCACTCGATCAGAACCTGCGGTTGATCGTCTTCGAACCGCTCATTCCCCCCAATATCCTGTCAGGCCTGGAGGAGAGCCCCTTGTGGACCAGCCTGCCCTTCGTGAAAGCCGGGCGGATCTCGGTTCTCCCCGGCACGCTCATGTTCGGCATGGTGCAGGAGGCGGAGCGCTTCGCCGGCATTCTGCTTGAGCATCTCGAGAAGGCGGCCTGATGCGTATCCATTCAGACAATAGCCTCGGCGCACCGGCCGTGGCGATCGGACTTCTGCTGCTCGCCAGCCTGCTTGCCTGGCATCAGATCTCGCCCGACCTCTCGCGCCTGACGGCGCAGGACACCGGATATGATCCGCGCCGGATGCTGCTTCTTTATTCGACCCTGCCGAGGATCGTCACCGCGCTTATTTCCGGCGCGGCGCTGGCGCTGGCGGGAAGCCTGCTCCAGCAGGTGTTGCGCAATCCGCTTGCCTCGCCGACGACGCTCGGCATCTCCGCCGGCGCCAACCTCGCACTCGTTGCCGCCATGCTTGCCTTTCCGGCACTTGGGGGATTGAGCCGCGACGCCGTCGCTCTCTTCGGCAGCGCGGCGGCCGCCGCCGTTGTCTTTCTGATCGGCGCACGGCGCGGCTTCTCGCCCTTCGCGCTGGTTCTTGCCGGACTAATCGTCAGCGTCTGGAGCGGCGCGCTTGCCGCCATTCTCGTTCTGATGAACGACCGCTATCTTTCCGGCCTGTTCATCTGGGGCGCCGGATCCCTGGCACAGCAGAGCTGGACGATACCGTTATCACTGCTTCCCAAGATCGCGGCTCTTGCAATCCTCGCCATCCTGATGGCGCGACCGCTATCGCTCATGGAACTTGGAGACAGCGGCGCCAGCGGGCTCGGGCTCTCGGTCAAGCGAACCCGCATCACCGCCGTCTGCATCGCCATCGCGCTCGCAGCAATCGTCACCAGCGCGGTCGGCGTTATCGGCTTCATCGGCCTCATCGCCCCCGGGATCGCCCGTCTTGCCGGGGCGCGGCAGATGAAGAGCCAGCTTATCTGGTCGCCCCTGATCGGCGCCGGATTGCTGCTTCTGACCGACGAGGCCCTGGTATTTTTGAACACAGACTCCTCGACCTTTCTGCCGACAGGCGCCGTCACCGCTTTTCTCGGCGCGCCGTTGTTGCTGCTGATGCTGCCGCGTCTTCGGGTAACGCAGCGGGGTGTACCAGCCTCTCCGGAGACAAGGGGCCGGTTCGAACACGTCTCGCCCGCCCTTATTGCCGCAGCAAGTGTTCTTCTCCTCATCCTCGTCGCCGGTGCGATCTTCTTCGGACGCGCGCCGGACGGAGCATGGAACATTCTCGCCTACCTGAATTGGCCGGATGTGCTGCCCTACCGCCTGCCGCGCGTGATCGCCGCCTTTGCCGCCGGCATGATGCTCGCGGCGGTTGGTTCGATCTTGCAGCGCCTCACCGGCAATGAAATGGCAAGCCCCGAAGTGCTCGGCATATCGGCCGGCGCGACCATCGGCGTGACCGCCGCGCTCTTTCTCCTGCCGGCCCCGGGCATGGCGGCTCAGCTCGGCTTCGGGGGACTGGGCGCACTCGCCGTGCTCATCGCCATTTTCATCTTCGGCATGCGGTCGGGTTTTGCGCCGGAACGCGTCCTGCTGACAGGGATCGCGCTCGGCGCGATGCTGGACGCCTCGATCAGCGTTCTCGCCGCAAGCGGCGATCCCCGCGCCATGACCGTCATGCAGTGGATGAGCGGATCGACCTATCTGGTCGACACGCCGAAGGCAGCCGCAGCCGTGATCGCCGCCATCATTGGCCTGACGCTCTCATTCCTCGCCCGGCGCTGGCTCGACCTGTTGCCGCTCGGCCCGCAGGCCGCGCAGGCAATCGGCATTCGCGTCAATCTCGCGCGTGGCTGCCTCTTTTCGCTGGCGGCCGCCATGACCGCCGCCGCCACGCTCGTGGTCGGCCCCTTGAGCTTCATCGGCCTGATGGGTCCGCATCTGGCGCGTGAACTCGGAATGCGGCGCGCCATGCCACAGCTTGCCGGCGCAGCCTTGGCCGGCGGCGGACTGATGGTGCTCGCCGACTGGTTCGGCAGAATGATCGCCTTTCCCTATCAGATCCCGGCGGGCCTGGTGTCGGCGCTGGTCGGAGCACCGCTGCTCTTGATCCTGCTGCTTCGCAGAAGGAGAGCGCGATGACCAAGGCGCCCCTCTGTCCCGGTTGATATCCAAACCGGATTCACACAAAAATGGCAGGGAGAAAAACATGACCAGGGTCGCTTTGGTAACGGGAGGAACGCGCGGGATCGGCGCGGCAATTTCCATTGCTCTGCAAGAGGCGGGTTACAAGGTTGCGGCCAGCTATGTCGGCAATGATGACGTCGCCCGTGCGTTTCGGGAAAAGACCGGCATTCCGGTCTACCGATGGGACATTCGCGATTATCAGGCCTGCAAGGACGGGATTGCCCGGGTCGAGGACGATCTCGGGCCGATCGACGTGCTCGTCAACAATGCCGGCATCACCCGTGACGGCATGTTCCACAAGATCGCGCCCGAGGACTGGAATGCGGTCATCAGCACAAATCTGAGCGGGCTGTTCAACATGACCCATCCGGTATGGCCGGGCATGCGCGAACGGAACTTCGGCCGGGTGATCAATATTTCCTCGATCAACGGGCAGAAGGGCCAGCTCGGCCAGGCCAATTACTCGGCCGCGAAAGCCGGCGATCTTGGCTTCACGAAAGCGCTGGCACAGGAAGGTGCGGCAAAGGGCATCACCGTCAATGCCGTTTGCCCCGGCTATATCGGCACGGAGATGGTTCGGGCCATGCCGGAAAAGGTGCTGAAGGAACACGTTCTCCCGCAGATACCGGTCGGCCGCCTCGGCGAACCCGAGGAAATCGCGCGATGCGTGGTGTTCCTCGCCTCCGATGAGGCCGGCTTCATCACCGGATCGACGCTGACCGCCAATGGCGGCCAGTATCTTGCCTGAGTAGAAAAAGCAGAAAGGCGGGCTGTTGTTGCAGCCCGCCAGGATATATTGCCGACCTCCCAATCAGTCGGTACGTCATGAAGCAGACAAAAATCCTGGAGGCGTCCCAGGCATGTGACGTGCGACCTATTCCTCAAAGCGACTCGTGTCGTCACGATCACGGTCGTATCCTTTCGTGAGCGGAAACGGCGGCAGCCAGGCTTCGCGGCGGATGGTCCAGAGTTCGTAGGTTGGCATCAGCTGGTCGGGAGCATCAAGGGACCCCAGGTTCACCTCGATTTCATCCGCGGTGCGTGCGAAAACGGGCGAGCCGCAGCGGGGGCAGAAAAACCGCCCGGCGTAGTCACGCGTTTCGCCTTCAACCGTCACCGCATCCTGAGGGAATATCGCTGAAGCGTGAAAAAGCGCGCCGTGATGCTTGCGGCAGTCGAGACAGTGACAAAGGCCGACCCGATATGGGAGCCCCGACGCCACGATGCGGACGTCGCCGCACAGGCAACCGCCCGTGAATCGGTCCATGCTGCATCTCCTCCAAGATCAAGCGGTCGGACTATTTACAACGAACATCACAGCCATTGCAATTTTCCGCCGCAAGCGGGATGCACCATTATTCGGTAGTGGGCGCCAGGGATTATCGCTTTCAGGCGAATGGAGCCTGGCGGCACAAGACGCGTCGCCCTCTACATAAAGGGCGACGCGCAAGTCATGTTACCAACGATACTTGAGCGAAGCGGTGATGTTGCGGCCCTGACCCAGGTAGCAATAGCCCTCGTTGCAGACCGTCAGGCGACGGTTGGCGATGTTGCGGACGTCGACGGATGCCGTCAGGCCTTTGTATTTCTGGTCGATTGCACCGAAATCATAGGAGAGCGCCGCATCCAGATAGAAGCTTGCATCGTTCTTGGCGGTGTTGGCCGTGCTGGTATAGGTCTTGCCCGTGTAGCGAATGCCCGTGCCGACCGTGAGGCCGTTTGCAGCCGTATCCTCCTGGAAGGTATAGTTCGACCACAAGCTGACGATATTCTTCGGCGTAACCGCGGGTGCGTTACCTGTGTCGTCACCGGCGGTGATCTCGGAATGATTGTAGGAATAGCCCGCAATCACATCCCAACCATCTGTGACGTTCGCCTTGGCCTCCAGCTCAATACCCCTGTTGGTGACCTCACCGAGCGAGGCATAGACCAGTGTCAGCGGATCGACCAGGACGGGCTTGTTCTTCTCGACGAGATTATAGGCAACGGCGGACAACAGAATGTCGGTGCCCGGCGGCTGATATTTCACACCCAGCTCATATTGTTCGCCCTTTGTCGGATCCAGGATGCTGCCGGAGGCGGATCGCTGTGTGACCGGATCGAAGGAGGTCGAATAGCTGGCGAAGGGCGCAATGCCGTTGTCGAAGAGATAGAGCGCGCCGGTCTGGACTGAAAACGCGTTCTTGCTGAGGCTGTCGTCCGTGCTCGTTCCGGAGGATACGTAGGTCGTATCCGACGATTGCTTGACCCAGGTCTGACGTCCGCCGAGCGTGAAGCGCCATTTGTCGAGTTCGATCTGGTCAACCGCATAGGCGCCGATTTGCCGCATGCTGGCGCCGACCCGGCTGTAATTATAGTCCGGTGTCGGGCCGGATACCCCATAAGTCGGGTTATCAATGTCGAAGTCGTAGGCCGCGCTGGCCGTCGAATCAAACCCATATGCGAAAGAATCGTTCATATGGGTGTAGTCCAAGCCGAACAGCACGGTATGGGCGGCCGGACCGGTATCGAACTTCGATTCAAGCTGGTTGTCGACCTGGAAGACGTTCATGGTATCGCTGATCGCACTCGCGCCGCGATGAGCGACATTACCGGTCCAGCTGTAGACGGCGAGATAGCGCGCTTTCAGATCCAGATGAGAATAGCGCAGATTCTGGCGGAAAGTGAAGCCGCCGTCGAACTCGTGCTCGAACTGGTAGCCGACCTGCTGTTGGCGCGTCTTCTGATAGTCATAGTCCGGATCGCTCGCGCGCAATTTGAGGACGTTGCCGTCGGGGCCGGTCAGCGCACCAACATTGGCATCGCCTTCCGTGGACTGTGCCGAGCCGTAAACCGTGAATTTCGTGGCATCGTCCGGTTTCCAGGTGAAGGACGGCTGTATGAAATAGCGATCGTCGGCAATATCGAAATTGGTGTCGCCCTTTCGCGCCAGACCGACGATCCGGTACAGCATGCTGTCATCGTCCTGATTGACCCGGCCGCCGAAGTCGAACATCGTCTGGGCACGGTCCGATGTTCCATAGACGGCACCGACCTCCCGGATCGTCTCATCCGTCGGCAGCTTCGAGATCTTGTTGACGATGCCGCCCGGCGAGCCTGGGCCATAAAACACGGATGTCGGCCCCTTGATCACTTCCACCCGGTCGAGCGAATAGGGATCCGTGCGGAACATCCCGTAGTTCATATAGGGTTGGCGCAGACCATCGCGAAAATCACCCGTGGTCGTAACGTCATTGCCGCGGATATAGACCTGATCGAAGCGTGGATCGAAACCATAGGATCCGGTCTGGACGCCGGCGGAATAGCGCACTGCCTCAATGATGTCCTGGGCGCCGCGCTCTTCCAACTCTTTTTTAGTGATCACGGAAACGGATCGCGGCGTCTCGACCAGCGGCGTATCGATCTTCGTGGCGCCCTTGCTCTTCTTGGCCGCGACGGTTGAATTATCGCTCGCATCACTTGTATTGCTGTTAACGACAATCGGAGCGAGTTGCGTTGCATTGCCTGCACTCCCATTGGCTGACGAGTCCTGGGCAAAGGCATTCCCACTCAATGCAAGCACCGTGACAAGCGCTGTCGTCGTGCGCGCCAGATAGAATCTATCTCTCTTTAAGTAAATGATATTATTGAATGATTTAAATGCCATAACGAGCCCTGTCCACCCATTCCTGAAAAGATGGCGCAAACTAGATCGTCATACCGGACTTCGTCAAGAATACATGATTGAAATAGTCATCTTTTTACCATTTTTGATCTCGGATGTCTCGAATCCGTTGAAAGACGCACGGATCAGCATTGAATCTCACTGGGTTTATCGACTTTTAGTTGTGATCACGGATAACGATCATCTGCTTGTCAGAGCATTGTCGAAATAATATGAGGAATTCAATCATATTTCGAGTCGCCCGCGTGATTCCCGGAGGAACCGCTCGGCTCTATCGGTCGATCGACCCCGCGGAGAGAACATGCCCAACCCGTCATCCAGCGCGACAGAGGCGTCGCTTGCGCCCGTGACGATCGCCGACGCCAGTTTTGCCGATCTCAGCTCCGGCAATGCCAACGAGCCCTATCGTATCTTTCTTTACCGTCCCGCCAAGACACCCCCGCCCGAGGGATGGCCCGTTCTGTATCTGACGGACGGCAACGCCTGCTTCGCGACGGCGGTCGATACCTTGAAGGTGCAAGCTTCCTATCCGAACGGGACCAATGTCTGCGACGGCGTCGTCGTCGCCATCGGCTATCCCATGGATCAACCCTATGATCCGCTGCGGCGCTCCTGGGATTTGAGCCCGCCTCCCGGCCGGGTCTATCCACCCTTCTTTCCCGACACACCGGATGTCAGGACAGGCGGCGGCGCCGAGTTCCTGACCTTTATCGAGGAGCGGCTGAAGCCCTGGGTCGAGGCGCAGGTGCCGATCGACCGCTCCCGCCAGACGCTGTTCGGCCATTCCTTCGGCGGGCTGTTTGCCCTCTACGCCCTGTTTTCAAAACCGGCCGCCTTTAACCGATGGGTCGCGGCAAGCCCGGCGATATTCTGGGAAGACGCGGCAATCCTTGCGGCGGAAAAAATGTTCCTCGAAGAGCATAAGACTTCCCTCGACGTCGAGCTGCATCTGTCCGCCGGCCAGTATGAGGGCGAGGTGCTGGCGCCCTTTCACAAGGGAACGCCCGAGGAACAGAAACGGCAGGAGCGCGCCAGGGAAACCCGCACGGTGGGATATGCCCAAGACATGGCCCTGCGGCTGGCGGCTTCGGCAACGCTGCCGGGAAAAGTGGTGTTCGAAGAATATGC
This sequence comes from Rhizobium sp. GW821-FHT14E12, assembly GCF_058803745.1. Taxonomy (NCBI): domain Bacteria; kingdom Pseudomonadati; phylum Pseudomonadota; class Alphaproteobacteria; order Hyphomicrobiales; family Rhizobiaceae; genus Rhizobium; species Rhizobium sp. GW821-FHT14E12. The sequence continues at coordinate 74,251 of NZ_JBXAPH010000010.1, read as the reverse complement.
GGGCGAAAATCACATGTCGGTGCTTCCGGTCGCCTTGAACAGGGCGGCGCAAATTGCATTCCGACGGGCGGGTTGACAGCAAACATCAATGCCTCGACTGCGCGAGAGTGCGTCTGCGGCTTTGCAATCCTCAATGACTTTTCGGCCCGGGACCAAGGGGCTAAGGAAGTACCCGGTTGGGGCCAGAGTATGGTCGGTATTGATTAGAACCGACAGGCGGAATTGAGGAAGACGCAAATCATGACGCAATCCATTGTCGATCTGTCGGTGCCCATAGCCAATGACATCCCGGCGGATCCTCCGGTCCAGATCCCGCATATCGAATATATCGACCACAAGCAGAGCCTTTCACAGATCCTGCCGTTCTTCCCGGGCCTTGCCGCCGAAGACCTGCCGGACGGCGAAGGCTGGGCGGTCGAGCGCGTTACCCTTACGACCCATAACGGCACCCATCTCGATGCTCCCTGGCACTATCATTCCACCATGGATCACGGCCTGCCGGCGCTGACGATCGATGAGATCCCGCTGGAATGGTGCTTTCAACCGGGCGTCAAGCTGGACTTCCGTCACTTCGAAGACGGCTATGTCGTCACGGCAAAGGATGTCGAGGCCGAGCTTGAACGGATCGGTCACACGCTGAAGCCGCTGGAAATCGTCGTCGTCAACACGTCCGCCGGCAAACGCTTCGGTCAGGATAACTATGTCGCCAGCGGTTGCGGCATGGGATATGAGGCAACCATGTATCTTCTGGAGCGCGGCGTGAAGGTGACCGGCACCGATGGCTGGAGTTGGGATGCGCCCTTCATCCATACCGCCCAAAAATATGCCTCGACCGGCGACGCCTCCCTGATCTGGGAAGGCCACAAGGCGGGACGGCACCGGGGCTATTGCCATATCGAGAAACTGCACAATCTCGAAGCGCTTCCCTCGACGGGCTTCAAGATCAGCTGCTTCCCCGTCAAGATCGAGCGCGCCTCCGCCGGTTGGACACGGGCCGTCGCCATCATCGACGGCTGAGAGTATGGGCAGGGCGGTTGACATAGCAATGTCGGCCGCCTGAAAGACCGGGAAAATCCGGGGGCATACATCAGCATCCGTTTTCGATAAGCAATTGGCAAGAGACGAGGCGCCAGCAGGAGTTCGATGCATGATGGCAAGCGACGAAGTCGTCGTCTGGTGGCTCGGCACGGACATCGCCGAAGGGCATTTACCGCAACTGGAAGCGCTGCTCGATGACACCGAGCGCGCCCGCGCCGCTCGTTTTCATTTCCAGCGCGACCGTTCATCCTATATCGCGGCGCATGCTCTTGGGCGCAGCCTGCTCTCAACCTATGCCGGCGGCGACCCGACCGGCTGGCGCTTCACGACCGAAGATCACGGCAAGCCGGAAGTCATCTCACCGCATTCCGGTCCCCGGTTGCGTCTCAATCTATCACATACGCACGGACTGGCGGCGGCGGCGCTGACACTGGACCATGATGTGGGGATCGACGTGGAATGGCTCGACCGAAAACCCGCCATCGATCTCGCCGAGCACTTCTTCGCGCCCGCCGAATGCGCGCATCTGGCGGCCGTTGCACCGGAACTTGCCCATGAGGTCTTCCTGACATTCTGGACCCTCAAGGAAGCCTATGTGAAAGCGATCGGCAAGGGACTGGCACAGCCGCTGGACTCCTTCGCATTTACACTTGATCCGTTGTCGATCCGGTTCGACGACGAACTGGCCGGCGATCCCGCACACTGGCTGCTCCGCCGCTTCCAGCCTACATGCGACCATCTGATGGCGCTCGCACTGCATCACCCAAGACTACATGACGTGACCGTCACGACACTAGCCACCGATCCAAACTTGCTGCTCTCTTCAGGATGACGACGGAGCACTCTGTCTGCTTCAATCTCGAAATGAAATCGCTTTCATACGGACCGATGGAGGCGGCGCGATACCGGCGTACCGTTATGATCTCACGCGGTCGGGATGGGCCGCCTGAAAGGCCGGCAGTTCGGCGCACTTGCCATCGATATCGACGATGCGCTTGAGCCCGGTCAGGTCCACGCCCCAGCGGCGAGCATTATAGACCTGCGGAACGAGACAAAGGTCCGCCATTGTCGGCTGATCTCCAAAGCTGAAGGCACCATCGAATTCGCCGAGCATCGCTTCCAGCTTACGCAATCCATCCGAGATGAAGTGCTTCATCCATTCCTCGCGGGCCTCGGTCTTGCCGGTCAGGGTCATGACCTCCGCCACGACATGCATGTTGCATATGGGATGGATATCCATGGCGATCGCATAGGCAAGCGCCCGGACCTGTTGCCGAGCCGCGATATTCGATGGCAGCAATCCGCTCTCCGGTCGCAGCTCGGCCAGATATTCGATGATCGAAAGCGACTGCGTCAGCGTCCTTCCGTCGATCACCAATGTCGGCACCAAACCCTGCGGATTGAGCGCAAGATAGTCCGGCTTCTTGTGTTCGCCCTCCAACAGGTTGATCGGCACCGTCCTGTAGCCAATCCCCAACATGTTGAGCGCGATACGGACGCGGTAGCTCGCGGACGATCTCCAATAGTCGTAAAGGACGACCTCGTTCATTGCGGGCCGCGCCCACTATATCGCTCGACAGTCTGTTCGATCGCCCCGAAGATCGAATGCCCAGAACGATCCTTCATCTCGATGCGGACCTGATCGCCGAATTTCAGGAATGAAGTTTTTGGCGATCCACTTTCGATGGTCTCGATCATCCTAATCTCAGCGATGCAAGAATAGCCGTCGCCTCCATTCTCGATCGGCTTGCCCGGCCCGCCGTCCAGCTTGTTGGACACCGTTCCCGAGCCGATGATCGTGCCGGTCACCAGATCGCGAGTCTTGGCGGCATGGGCGATCAACTGGCCGAAATCGAATGTCATGTCGACGCCGGCATTCGCCTTGCCGAATGCCCTGCCGTTCAGGCTCACGAGCAGCGGCAGGTGCAGCTTGCCGCCGTCCCACGCCTCACCAAGCTCGTCCGGCGTCACCGCCACCGGAGAGAACGCCGATGCGGGCTTGGACTGGAAGAAGCCGAATCCCTTTGCCAGCTCCTCGGCTATCAGACCACGCAGCGAGACGTCGTTGACGAGCATCACCAGCCGGATGGCGCTCCGGGCGACCTCAGGATCGGAACCCATGGCCACATCGCCGACAATGACGGCGACCTCGCCTTCCATGTCGATCCCATAGGCCTCGTCGGCCGCCACGATCGGATCGCGCGGCGCGAGAAAGCTGTCCGAGCCGCCTTGATACATCAATGGGTCGACCCAGAAGCTCGCCGGCATCTCGGCATTGCGCGCCTTGCGCACCAGCTCGACATGATTGACATAAGCCGAACCGTCGGCCCACTGATAGGCTCGCGGCAAAGGCGACGTAGCGTCATGCTCGTGAAACCGGATCGTCGGCTGGGCTCCGGTCTCGATCCCCTCGGCAATCAGCGCCAGTCTCGGCGCCACATGCTCCCAGTCGTCAAGAGCGGCTTGCAAGGTGCGGGCGATATGACCGACCTCGGAGCAACGGGTAAGGTCGCGGGAGACGACGACGAGCCGGCCGTCCCGTGTGGAATCTTTCAAAGTCGCGAGCTTCATGTTCTGGCCCCAGTGTCGGAGGATGAATGGCCGGTCTTCACTTGATACCGGGAGTTCCGTCGAACCTGCGTTCCAACCCGTCCCAGCACTCCAGATAATTATCCTGCAGGGTTTCGAGCTCCGCGGCGTATTTCGTCACCTGCTGCGGGTGGCGGGTCTCGAACATGAAGGCCATGGTGTGATCCAGCTTGACAGGTTTCAGCTCGGAATTGGATGCCTTTTCGAAACCTGAAGCATCCGGCCCATGGGGAAGCATCATGTTGTGCAGGCTGATGCCGCCCGGCACGAAGCCCTCTTCCTTGGCATCATACTGACCATGGATCAGGCCCATGAATTCGCTCATGATGTTGCGATGATACCAAGGCGGGCGGAAGGTGTGCTCAGCGACCAGCCAGCGCGGCGGAAAGATCACGAAATCGACGTTCGCCGTGCCCGCACTTTCGGTGGGCGCGGTCAGCACCGTGAAAATCGACGGGTCGGGGTGATCGAACAGGATCGCTCCAACCGGGGAAAATGTCCGCAGGTCATATTTGAAAGGCGCGTAATTGCCATGCCAGGCGACCACATCGAGAGGCGAGTGACCGATTTCGGTGACGTAAAACTTTCCGCACCATTTCACATGCACACGGCAAGGCGTTTCCTTGTCCTCGTATGCGGCGACGGGCGTCTTGAAATCGCGGGGATTTGCCAGGCAGTTCGCGCCGATCGGCCCGCGATCCGGGAGCGTGAACTTCGCGCCGTAATTCTCGCAGATATAGCCGCGCCAGACCTTCTCGTCGCCTTTGCGCAGCACCTTGAACATCATGCCCCGGGGGATGAGAACTATCTCCAGGGGCTCGACGTCCATGATGCCCATTTCGGTGAACACGCGGATAGCGCCGATCTGCGGGACGATCAGCAGTTCACCATCAGCGTTGAAAAAATAATCATCCACCATGTCCTCGTTGAAGACATAGACATGCGCGGCCATCCCGGTCTGGGTCAGGGCGTCGCCCGCGGTCGTCATTGTCCGCACGCCATCGAGAAAGGTCAGCTTCTGGTCCGGCGCAGGCACGGGACCCCAGCGAAGCTGGCCGAGGGGAAGCGAATGATCGTCCAGGCAGGGCGCAGATTTCCAGAGCGGATAAGAGGCGTTTGAAAAACGACGGGTATGGCGCACGCTCGGGCGAATACGATAGAGCCAGGATCGTTCATTCGTCCCTCGCGGCGCGGTGAAGGGCGAGCCGGAAAGCTGTTCGGCATAAAGACCGTAGTTGCATTTCTGCGGACTGTTCTGACCCTGCGGCAAGGCGCCGGGAAGCGTTTCCGTTTCGAAGTCGTTGCCGAATCCGGGCATATATTGCAGCTTATCCGCCACCGAGGCTTCCTTGTCCGAAGCCTGGGTCATTGTCTGGTCCATCGCTCAATTCCTCCCGAAAACTGAGGGCGATCCCACGCAGGCGCAGGATCGCCTAGAGATCATTCCGCCGCAGTACCGATCACGCCACGTTTGATCTGATCCGCCTCAATCGACTCGAAAAGGGCGCGGAAATTGCCTTCGCCAAAGCCTTCGTCACCCTTGCGCTGGATGAATTCGAAGAAGATCGGGCCAATGACCGTTTTTGAGAAGATCTGCAGCAGGATCTTCGTCATGCCGCCATTCACCACACCTTCGCCATCGATGAGGATACCATGTTTCTTCATGCGCGCGATGGGTTCGTCATGGCCGTTCACGCGTGCGTAGGACATGTCGTAATAGGTCTCCGGAGGACCGGGCATGAAGCGCAGCCCATTGTCGGCGAGCCTATCGGTGCCTTCATAGATGTTTTCCGTTCCGACCGCGATGTGCTGGATGCCCTCGCCCTTGTACTTCTTCAGGAACTCCTCGATCTGGCTCGTGTCGTCCTTCGATTCATTCAGCGGAATGCGTATCTTGCCGCAGGGCGAGGTGATGGCGCGGCTCACCAGACCGGTAATGCGCCCGTCGATGTCGAAGAAGTGGATCTGCTTGAAGTTGAACAGCTCGCGGTAAAAAGCCCACCACTTGTCCATGTTGCCGCGGAAGACATTGTGGGTCAAATGATCGAGATAATAGAAGCCGACCCCTTCGGGACGCGGGTCGCGCTCGCCGAGCCAATCGAACTCGGCAGCATAAGCCGACCCCTTTTCACCATAGGTCTCGATGAAATAGAGCAGCGAGCCGCCAATGCCGACGATCGCCGGGACATCGAGCGCCTTGTCGTTCCCCTCATAGGGAACGGCACCTTTTGACACCGCATGATCAAAGGCGTGCTTGGCATCGACAACGCGCCAGGCCATCGACGGGGCGGCGGGACCGTGTTCTCCAACGAAACGGGCGGCGTGGCTTCCCGGTTCGGCATTCAGGAGATAATTAATATCGCCCTGCCGCCAGACGGTAATGTCCTTCGTTTTGTGCTTGGCGACCGGGATATAGCCCATGCGGGTGAAGAGCTCCCGTAGCTTCTCGGGCTCCGGATGGGCAAATTCAACGAATTCGAAGCCGTCGGTACCGGCTGGATTGTCAGCGCTGATTTCCGGCGGCGGCGCATCGTGCGGAAAAGGACCCATTTTCTCCTCCAGAGAAATTTGCGTTTCGACTGCGCAAAGTGTGATCCAAAATGCGTGCAATGTACTTGCATTCTTCATGCATCTAGCGGATTTTATGCACGGATCGTGAGCATTTTATGGATTTTATGCAATGGATGAACAGCTCGATAAGTTCGATTTGCGTCTGCTTCAGGAGCTGCAAAAGGACGGCAGGTTGACGAACAATGAGTTGGGCGAGCGGATCGCGCTTTCACCCTCGCAGTGCTCGCGCCGGCGGACGAGACTGGAGACTGAGGGATATATTCGCGGCTACCAGGCCAATCTGGACAGGCAGAAGCTGGGCCTGGATATGCTGGTGGTCATTTCCGTGACGCTCGCAACCCACAACAGGGACAATGCTCAGAGATTTTCCCAGCTGATCAGCGGACTGCCGGAAGTTCTCGAAGCCTACGCGCTGACCGGTGAAATGGATTATCACCTGAAGGTAGCAACCCGTGGGCTCGCGGACCTCTCAAGATTCGTCAACGATGTCCTGTTGCCTCATGAGTCCGTGCAGCATGTGAAGACGTCGATCGTTCTCGACACGCTCAAGACCTTTGAAGGATTTCCGGTGCTCATGCCCCATGGCTGAGATGGCGAGAGTCCGCGCTAAAGCGGCAGCTCGGTCGAGAATTTCAGTTCGCGCAGCACGAAGCTCGACACCACCGTGCGCACATGCGGGTTGCGCATAAGGTAGCGGGTCATGAAGGCCTCGTAGCTTTCCACGTCCCTCGCCCGGATCTTCAGCATATAGTCGAAGGCGCCGGACAGCGCGTAGCATTCCATGATCTCCGGGCGCTCCAGCACCACCGAGGCGAAAGACGCAACCGCCTCCTCATGATGATCTTCCAGCGTCACATGCGCGATCACGCAGAGCTTGAGATCGAGCTTTCCCGGATCGAGCAGCGTCACCCGCTTGCGCACGACGCCGTCTGCTTCCAGCTCCTGGATCTTCCGCCACGCCGAGCTTTGCGACATTCCGGCTTTTTCCGCCAACTCCGCCAGCGAAAGACTGCCATCGGCCTGAATCAGTTGCAGAAGCTTGCGATGAAAATTCCCAGGTTCCTTCATTTTCGGCACCAGATCCGAGAATATTTGCCATCATCATGGCAATATTCAACAGGAAAGAAAAGAAAATCCTCCGAACCCGGAGCATAATTGCAAGAATATCGCAGCATCTGGGAGGATCAAGCTATGGTCAAGGAAAGCAGCTACACCGCCAAATTGCCCGGCCCGGATGGCCTATACGCCTACACCGCCGAAGAGGATGCGATCTGGGCTGAACTCTACGAACGCCAGTTGAAACTGCTGACCAACATGGCCTGCCGCGAATATCTGGACGGTATCAAAACCCTGGGGCTGAAGCGGGACAAGGTCCCCCAGCTTCTCGACGTCAACCGACGCCTCGGCGAGACAACCGGCTTCGGCGTCGAAGGCGTGCCGGCGCTCATTCCGCCCTCGCGCTTCTATGAACTCCTGTCGCAGGGCAAATTCCCGCTCGCCACCTTCCTTCGCCGCCGCGAGCATATCGACTATATCGAGGAGCCGGATCTGTTCCACGAAGTCTTCGGCCACTGCCCGCTGCTGACCAATCAGAGCTATGCCAATTTCGTGCGGCATTTCGGCGAAACCGCAGTCCGCCTCGGCAAGGGCTATTCCTGGCACCTGTTCCGCATCTTCTGGTTCACCGTCGAATTCGGCCTGATCAATACGCCGGAGGGCCGCCGCTGTTTCGGCGCGGGCATCGTCTCGTCGCCAAGCGAAGCGAGGGCCGCCATGGAAGGCAAGGCGTGCGAGTTCCGACCGTTCGATCTGCTGGATGTCCTGAGGACGCCCTACCGGATCGATATCGTCCAGCCGATCTACTATGTCATCGACAGTTTCGCCGACCTTGAAGCGATCGTCGAGCAGGATATCGAGGGCCTGATCCTCAAGGCGAAATCGCTGGGTGACTTTCCACCCGCTTTCGAAGCAAAGGCCTCCTGAACCACGGATCTGCCAACCCTTGGCCGTCCCTCGAAGGTGGGGTATCGAGGATGCAAGGTGAAAAACTGTTCCTGGGTCGATGGTTGTCGATGACTCTGAGCGGTTTTCTGGTTAAAGAAACCAGCCTAGCGTCAATCAGGTATGTTCAATGAACGAAGAAGATTTCATCGCTCTTTGCAAAAATGGGAAGTTTAAGGAAGCGCTTGCGCTCGCTTTGCAGGGACGTGAGAAGGCGAAATTTTCGCCCAGCCGGTTTTCCATGGACAAGAACACAGGAAAACCGATCTTCTACCGCGGCAACAAACGCGTCGAAATGGATGCCGAGGGCGAATGGCAGCAGGCGAAGAACACCAAGTAGCCGCTTGCGACTGGTGCACTCCCACGATCCGCGATCGTGTCCAATAGGGACAAAACGAACGGGCCGGGTTGCGCAATCGGCAACCCGGCCCGTTCTTCAGCATGCTTCCGGCGCCGGCACTAGGATGCCATGGCGTACTGACGTTGTCCTGGTGTCGCCGCGCTGCGTGTCCTGAACCGGTGCACCAGATCGGCGAGGTTTTCGGTCTCCTGGGTCAGGCTCTGGGCCGCCGCCGTGGTCTCTTCCACCATCGCTGCATTCTGTTGCGTGACCTTGTCCATCTGATCGCCGGCCGCCGAAACCTCCCGCAGGCTGGCAGCCTGTTCACGCGCAGCCACCGCGATCTCCGCGACCGTGGCACTCATCGCGCCAACCTGTTCGACGATCTGCGCGAGCGACGTGCCGGATTCGCCGACGAGCTCCACACCCGCCTTAACCTGGGCGGAAGATGTTGAAATCAATGCCTTGATCTCTCTGGCGGCGCTGGCCGATCGCTGAGCGAGTTCGCGCACCTCCTGGGCAACGACGGCAAAGCCTTTCCCCGCCTCGCCCGCGCGCGCCGCTTCCACGCCCGCGTTCAGGGCAAGAAGGTTGGTCTGGAAGGCGATTTCGTCGATGACGCCGATAATATTGCCGATCTTCGACGATGAGCTTTGGATCTCGGTCATGGCCGCGATGGCACGAGCGACGATCGCCCCGCCGTTTTCGGCATTGGCGCGTGCGGTGGCGACAGCGCCCTGAGCATGACTTGCGCCTTCCGCCGTGCCATTGACGCCCCGCGTTACATCGCCAAGGGCTGCCACAGTCTCTTCAAGCGAAGCGGCCTGCTGTTCCGTGCGGCGAGCGAGATCGTTGGAAGCTGTCGAGATTTCCGTAAGGCCGGACCTGATCGTGCCAACCGCGCGGATGACGGAATCGAGAGCCTCTTCCAAGCTGGAGACCGAGTTGTTGAAATGATCCCGGATGCGGACATAACGACCGTCAACCTCGCCGACACGAACCGTGAGGTCGCCCTTCGAGAGCGCATCGAGACCCAAGGAAATCTGCTGGAAGGCATGTTCCATCACCTGGGCGTCGGCAAGCCGCTCGGCTTCCTGGCGCAGACGCTCCTCTTCGGCCGCAAGGCGGGCACGTTCGGCATTGGCTTCCGCCATGACCTTGCCGCGTCCCGTCTCCTGGAAGACCTTCAGCGAGCGTGCCATGGCGCCGAGTTCGTGACGATGTTCGGTACCGTCCACCACCATCGTGTCGTCGCCGCGCGCAAGCCGCTCCATCGTCGACGCCATCTTGCGCACAGCCGATGAAATCAGCTGGCCAACGAAATAGGCGAGCACGAGACCAATTACGATCAGAAGACCGCTGATCACGAGCGTTGAGCGGGCCGCGGAGGCAACCGTCGTATCGACTGAGCCATCGAGCGCCTTCTGCGCGTCCATGACCGTGGCCTGCAGATCCTTGAAGCCCGTGGCGATTTTCGGCGCCAGGACGTTCAATTCACTTTCACGGATCTTGTTCGTCGCCAGCAATACGTCCCTCACATCGCCGAGACGGCTTGTATAGTTCTGCATCAGCTGCCCAGCGCCCAGAATGCGCTTGCGCTGCAGATCATTCTTTGCGGCCTTGGCTGCCGCATCGTTCAAAGCCATGGCGTCGTTGAGCGCCGCCTGAGCGGTGTCGTAGGATGCCAGATCGCCCGCGTGGATGAAGCGCTCAGAGAAATAGAGGCTGCGGTTCAATGCCTCGAGCGTGGCGCCGGTCATGTGCAGCAGCGTGACATCGTTCTGTCGCCAGGCGCTGCGCATGACGTCGTTGAGCGCAATGCTGGTCCAGGGGCCGAACTCGGTGACCTTGGAGATCAAGGCATCGCGCCTTTCGTGCAGGGATACGATCTGCTCGAAAGCCTTGCCGTAGGTGGCAATATCCTGACGGATGGTTGCCATTCCAGTCTGTAGAGTACTGTTGCCCGCAAAGCGCTGGTCGTCGGCGTCAAACGCCTTCACGCCGGCGCGAAAACGGTTCACGACATCCGGGGTCGGGTTGGAGCGGAAAGCTTCCACCGACATCTGGATCTCGTTCAGCTGGTCGCTGTAGCCGGAAATGGCGAGGCTCTGGCCGGCGGTGCTACGGTAGGAGGAGAAGATGGATGAAAGTCCTTCCATACCGGAAATCGCATTGACCGAGAGCAGGCTCATGAGCAGGATCAACGGCAGGAAGCCCGCCGTAATCTGCGCGCGGATGCCTAATTTATTCCAAAAGCGCAACATGATGATCCCCTTATGCTCACTGGGTCTTCGGCAGATATTGGGCGATATTTTGTGGCGTCACGAGCTCGAAGGGCACGTTGTTTTCGCGCGGCACCTTCTGCCCGTTGATGAGCTTGATTGCGGCATCGACTGATGTCGCCCCCTGCCCGACGGCGCTCTGGAGAATGGTGACGTCCAGATCGCCGGCCTGCATCGCCGCCAGGGCGTCGTCGGTGGCATCGACGCCTGCGACAACGACGTCCTTCATCGACATGCCGTTCCTCTTCATGGCGCGGATCGCACCGACCGCCATCTCGTCGTTGTTGGCGATGACCGCGTCGAACTTCACCCCTGCCGACAGCCATTCCTGCATCTGCTGATCGGCATAATCGCTCGACCAATAGGCAGCCTGGCGCTCCACGATCTGGAGACCCTTGCATTCAGGCGTGGCGATGACATTGTCGATGTCCTGCGTGCGGGCGCGGGCCGCCGCATGGAAGGGTTCGCCCATCAGCACCACGACGCGCCCCTTGCCCTTCAGAAGCGAGCAGACTTCCTTTGTCTGCAAGGTTCCCGATTCCGCTTCGTCGGACGCGACCACGACCTGATTTTCCGGCAGATCCGACAGGTTCGAGGGTAGGTTATTGATATAGACCAGCGGAATATGGGCATCGGCGGCAAGCTTTGTCATCTGCGGACCGAGGTCGCCATCGGAGACGCCAAGGATAATGGCATCGACCTTATCCGCGATAAACTGCTGAACCTGCTTCTTCTGAAGCTCATTGTCGCTTTTGGCGTTCTGCACGACAAGCTTCAGCCCGGAAATCGTCTTTCCGTGCGAAAGAATTCCGTTAAGCAATGCAGTTCTGAATTTATCGAGATCGGACATCGACACGCCGATCGTCTGCGCACTTGCAGTCGAGGCGGATATCGCCATCACAAAAGCCGCCAGTATGGTCTTTCTCACTATTACCCCTCCGCAAGACGGTTATCGAGCTGAAGATTTATAAGGAGATTTTGGTTAATATTTACTTTGCGATATTTGATATAAATTAGAGATTCGTTAGATATCAAAACAAAATCCCATGTATCAAGCGTAACTCATGCAGAATTTCTTATTTATTGCTTCACAACAGGTCAACTTTCACCCATTTGACGAAACAATACTTATTAGCCCAACCTATTTAAGCTTGCATAACTTGTCCGCCTTGGATTGAGCGCTGGAGATCCCAACCCACCGCTTCGAAAGAAAATGAGCCACGGGTCCACAAATCCGGTCTTCAGTTTAGACCTCACGCGACCTTCAACTATACGCAGAACATTCGACGGAGTTCGCGCAGCTTCAATGTGCCGGCGGGCGCATTGAGCCATCAATGACGGCGGCCGTCCGGGGCGCCACACTTTGCGATTCCGCCCGTAAACCGTCTGTTAGGGATCTGTTGACCATAATTGGAGGTGAAGCGACGTCGCAGATGCGGCGCCACTCGTGTTCCCTGTCTTTTACCAAAGACGAAAGTCGTGTCCGTGCACCAAGCGTTTCTCTCCATTCCAGCGACAATGTCAGCCATGATTTTGTCATTCGTTGCTCATCGTGTAGCGCTGGTCGCGATGCTGGTTCTTGCTGCCTTTGCGGGATCCACGGCAGCAGCGGCCGAGGACCGGGCACTCAAGCTCTTCTTCACGCATACGGGCGAAAAGGCGACCATCGTCTTCAAGCGCGACGGTAAATTCGATCCGAAGGGCCTGGCGCAAATCAATCGCTTCCTGCGCGACTGGCGAAAGAACGAGCCGACCAGGATCGATCCGGAATTGCTCGACCTGGTCTGGGAGGTCTATCGTCGCAGCGGCGCGAAGGACGCCATTCATGTGGTCTCGGCTTACCGCTCGCCATCCACCAACAATATGCTGCGGGGCCGGTCCCGCAGTTCCGGCGTCGCAAAGCACAGCCAGCATACGCTCGGCAAGGCGATGGACTTCTACATACCGGGCGTGAAGCTTGCGACCCTGCGCGCGGTCGCCATGCAGATGCAGATCGGCGGCGTCGGCTTCTATCCAAACTCGGGATCACCGTTTGTACATCTGGATGTCGGCAATGTCCGTGCATGGCCGAGAATGTCGCGCCAGGAACTGGCACGGCTTTTCCCAGATGGACGAACCCAGCATTTGCCCGCCGACGGCTCACCACTGCCGCGTTACGAACTGGCAGTCGCGGACGCCAAAAAACGCGTCCGCCCGGCCCGCAGCGAAATTGCCAGCATAGCAGCTGATGAAAACACCGCCGGATCCTCGACGAGCGCAAGCTTGGTGACCAGCATGCTGCCGATACCTCAAAAACGGGTGAACAGTGGGCTGGAGCTTCAACTCAACAAACAGGTAAACGCGAGCAAAGAAGCTCCACGCTTCACCGACCTTGCATCCTATGTCGTACCGCTGCCGACACTGCGGCCAGTCGTCAGCGACGGGATCGGCGCGACCCCGACCACCAAACCCAGCCCCATGGCTTTCGCAAGCCTGGTGGTGGGCCGGAATCCCGCTGGAAAATTGCAGCTTTCGGACCAGCTAAGGGCTTCCATGAACAGCGACACAGTCACGCTGCAGCCCATGGCAATCCTGCAAGCTCCCGCTTCCCGCGAAGTATCCGCCGGCGTCGGCACCATGTCCACCAGCGCCCTCGTCGCATGGGCCTTGCAGCCTCCGGGCACCACGATCGAAATGACGCTGCCGAGCATGGTCGGCACCGCGCTCCCTCTGGAGCACAATGCAGACGGTGCCTGGAGCGATGCTTCGGAGATCGCCGAGGATGACTTCGATACTGAGAGGTTCGGTTTCGAAGGTTGAAGCCGTTACCGCGTCGAGTAGATGCCGTCAGTTAACATCGGACAGATGGAAAAGCTTTCGGCCCTCATGCACCCAGGCTCGACATGCGCTTGATCGCAAGATCATAGCCTTCGGTGCCAAATCCGGCGATCACACCATCCGCGCGCAAGGAGACATAGGAGTGATGGCGGAACTCCTCGCGCTTGTGGATGTTCGAGATGTGAACCTCGATCACCTTGCCGTCGAAAGCATTCAACGCATCCAGAATGGCGACGGATGTGTGGGTAAAGGCGCCGGGGTTGATGATGATGCCGAAAGCGGTCTCGCGCGCCTCATGGATCCAGTCGATGATCTCGTATTCACGATTGCTTTGGTGAAAGCGCAGCTGCAGACCGAGATCATCGCAGATCTTGCGGCAGCGCACGCCGATATCCTCAAGCGTTTCTGACCCGTAAATCTCAGGCTGGCGTTTGCCGAGGAGATTGAGGTTCGGTCCATTGAGAAGGAATATCGTGTTCAAATCTTTATCCTTTCGTCTTCTGTGTTCCGATCATGGCACCTTGCCGGGTCCGCGTCTGCGCATTCACGAGCCGCGCGGATATCAGTCCACAAAAGACTGCGCGGCCTGCTCCAATGCATCAGCCCATTGTTGAAGCGCGCCCTCGTCATGCCTTGAAGACAGATAGTGGCGGCCATAGGTGCTGTACATCGACATGACGCCGTTGCGCCTCAATTCCACATGAAGCTTGGCGGTGAAGTCAGCGTCGGCTCTCTGAACTGCCTCGCGATAGTTCGAAGGAGCGTCCTTGCCGCGCCAGATGGTGAACACGGTGCCGTAACCGCTCGTGCAGACGTTCATGCCCACCCGCGCGAAGGCTTCGACGGTTTGGCGCCTCAGTTGGTCGCCGGCTTTATCGAGTGCGGTGTAATCGACGTCGTCAAGGACGCTCATTGCCGCCTTGACCGCGGCGCAGGCAACTGGGTTGCCGTTATACGTGCCCGCCCGGTTGACCCGTTGATCCTCGAATGCGGACATAAGTTCCGGCGTGCCCAATAGCGCGGCGACGGCAACCCCGTTGCCGATCGCCTTGCCGACGGTTGCGAGGTCCGGATTGACGCCCATGAGATGGCTGGCCAGGCCCGCATGGCGACGGAAACCCATCAAGACCTCGTCCATGATCACCAGCGCGCCGTGACGTCGAGCAAGCGACGAAACGAACTGCAGATAACCGGGGTCCGCCAGAATGCATCCCGCATTCGCCATCATCGGCTCCAGCACGACCGCGGCAATGTCGTCGCACTCCTGGAACAGCAGCTCCGCATCCTGGCGGTCATTGAAGCGCAGGAGCAGGGTGTCGCCTTTCGACGGCCGATTGTTCATCGACATCTTCGCTTCGGACGAGCCTGCATTGCCGAACGCCACATCATCGAACCAGCCGTCATAGCCGGCCGCCATCTTGACGATCTTCTGGCGACCGGTCAGTGCACGCGCCGCGCGGCAGGCCAGATGCACGGCCTCGCTGCCCGAATTCAGGAACACCACCTTGGTAAGATCCTGTGTGTGCGAGGCGAGGCTGGCGGCAGCCTCTTCCTCAAGCGCGTGGGCATAGGCCGGCATCGAGCCTTTTTCCAATGCTTTGCGAATGGCGTCGGTTACGACCGGATCGGTGTGCCCGAGGAATGTCGCCCCGAAACCGAGCGCCGTATCGACATATCTTCTGCCAAGATCATCCCAGACATAGGGACCTTGGGCATTGGCAACGAGAAACCGCCTGCCGTCGAGATCGGGCACGGCTCTGCCGCCGCTGGATATCCCGCAAACCAGGTGTTGCATTTTTCAAACTCCAAACAGATGGGGAAGCCACTCGGTCAGTGACGGGAAGGCGACGAGGGCTGCGACGCAGACGACGCTGGCGATCCAATAGGGAACGAGCCACACCGAGACGGACCACATGTCGATCTTTGCGACATTGCAGACCACGAAGATGTTGGTGCCGATCGGCGGCGTGAACAGCCCGATCCCCAAGGTCATCGTGAACACGATCCCGGTCTGGTAGGGCGTAAGCCCGGCGGCGAGCGCGATCGGAACCAGGATCGGGGCGAGGATGATGAGGGCGGGGCCGAGATCCAGCCAGAAACCGACCACCTTCAACAGAACGAGAACCAGAATGATGGTGACGAGCGGTGTCGTGTGCAGGCCCGTGATCCAGGCGGCGGCATTTGCCGGAACCTGTTCGACGGTCAGGATCCATCCGAACGGCGTTGCGAGCGCCATGATCATCATGATCACGCCGGTTGTCGCCACCGCTGCGGACGCTGCGGAATAAAGCGAACGCAACGGCAGTTCGCGATAGACCAGAATGCCGACGAGGAAGGAATAGACGACGGCCAGCGCTGATGCTTCCGTTGCCGTGGCGATGCCGCCGATGATCGATCCGAGAACGAGTGCCGGCATCAGGAGCGCGGGCAGAGCTCCGAGAGCATCTTTTCCGATTTCGCTCCAGCTGGCGGGCGTCTCATTGCGCGGGAAATTATGACGACGAGCAACGACGTAGGAGGTGATCATGAAGGTGGCCGCAATGAAGAGGCCGGGGATCAAGGCGGCGACGAGCAGACCGCCGATCGATGTACCTGTCAGCACACCGTAGAGGATCAGGATGACGCTCTGCGGCCCGATGATGCCGAGGGTCCCCGACGCGGCGGTGACCGCTGCCGCAAATGCCTTGGGATAGCCGCGTTCCGCCATTGCCGGGATCATGATCGATCCGACCGCGCCGGTATCGGCGGTGGCCGATCCGCTGATCCCACCGTAGACCAGAGCCGTGGCGACGTTGACCAATCCGAGACCGCCGGTGATGCGGCCGAAGACGTGTTCGGCGACCCGCATGATGCGGGCGGTCAGGCCGCCGCGGTTCATCAGTTCGCCGGCAAACAGGAATAGCGGAATGGCCGCAAGCGTGATGGCATCCGCGCCACGGACGGTCTGCTGCGCAAACCAGGCAAAGGGCAGGCCGAGATGACCCACATAGATCGTCAAAAGACTGGCGACACCCATGCACCAGGCGATCGGCACGCCAATCAGGAGAAGAAACGAAAAGCTGAGAATGAGAACCGCGATGGTCATAGCGCCCGCTCCTTTTCATGTTTGGAGACAAGCGGCTGGATGACCTTTGGCAGACGCGAAATCGCAATGCAGACCGCGGACAGTCCAAGGATCAGAACCGTCGCGGTTATCACGCCCGTTGGAAGACGCAGCACCGAGGTCGGGACCATCCAGGACCGCTGCCACACGGCCCAGCCGCTGATGAGGAAGGCAACTCCCATCGCGAGCAGAACCAGGGCGGAGATCGTCTCTAATACCGCCCGGAGCCGTGGAGGCGCGCTATGCTTCAAAGCCTCAAACGCGACGTTCTCGCCACGTATCTCCGCATTGATGACGCCGATGAAGGTTATCCAGATAAAGGCGATGCCGGCGACCTCGAACGACCACTCGACCCCACCGAACTCAAAAAAGCGAGCAATGACACCTAGAAGCGTCGAGCCGAACATGACGATGAAGGCAAGCACGCCGACGAATTCAAAAATGCGTTTCAGCCACCCTCGCCCGACGGGCGAGGGTTTCACGAGACTTTGGTTCATTGGATTTACCTCAGTTGGAAGCAGCGGCTTGCTTCACGGCGGAAACCAGATCGGCGCCCCACTCGGTCGAGAACTGGGCGTATACCGGCGCAACCAGCGCGGCGAAGGGCTCCGTGTTGACGGTGGTCACCTTGACGCCCTTGTCCTCGAGCTTTTTCTGGGTATCGGCATATGTCTTCGACAATTCGCCCCGATACCAGACCACGGTGTCGACTGCCGACTTCTTGACCGCCGCCTGCTCCTCAGGGCTCAGGGACTCGAACTTGTCCTTGTTCATATACCACCAATTGGCAGTCCAGATGTAGTTCGATATCGAGAGGTTCTTAGCCACTTCATACCATTTGGAGTCGTAATAGTCGCGCATCTCCGGCTCGACGGCCGCCACCACATGCGACTGCAGGGCGGTATAGACCTGGCCGAAGGGGATCGATTCCGCGAGGGCACCGAGCTGTTTCATCGTTGCGAGGATCACCGGATTGGGAGGTGTGCGGATCTTGACGCCAGCCAGATCGGCCGGCGTTTCGATGGCCTTGTTCGTCGCAAACTGGCGGAACCCGGAATCCAGGACGCCGAGCATCAGATAGCCGCGGTCTTCTCCAAGGTGCTGGACCTTCTGACCTTCATCGCTATCGAGAAACTTGTGTACATTGTCCGCGTCCTTAAAGAGGAACGGCAGCGACAGCACGTTGAGGCGCGGATCGATGGCATCCACCGCGCCGCCGAGGCCGATGTCGATTGCTCCTGCACCCACGCCGTCGGCGATCGGGCCTTCATCGCCCAACTGCGCATTCGGAAATATCTGTACCTTGACCGAGCCCTTCGAGATCTCGCTCACTTCATCCGCGAATTTCTGGACGGCCTGATTGATGAGACTTTCGGGCGCGGAAGCGTGAGCCAGCCTCAAGGTTGTTTCGGCATCCGCCGTGCTGGCCCAGAGACTCGACAGGCAAATAACGCCGCCGGCCATTATTGTGACAAAACGATTGCGTTCCATACGACGAAACATGAATTCCCCTTTACGTTCTTGTTGTGTTGACGCAGCATCAAGATAATCGGCGGAGCGGTGTTGAAAATGACAGATTTGTTATTCTCGCATAAGCGCCGCTGATACATGCCCGCAAGCTCAGGGCTCTCCGCATATGGCAGGCATTGCTACCGCCAGCCCCGGATGGTTACTTGAACAGGATGGGGAAATAGATCTACGGCCTGGGATGAATGCCTGGCGACAGGAGTATGACACATGCGTAACCTCGATAGCGATGCTCTGGCCAGCTTTGTGGCTGTGGCCGAAACCGGAAGCTTCACGGCGGCGGCCGAGAGGCTGGGCCGAACGCAGGCGGCCGTCAGCATGGCCATCGGCAAGTGGGAGGAGCGCCTCGATCTGCGTCTGTTCGACCGCGGCCATCGCCGCGTCACCCTTACGCCGATCGGGGAGAGGCTACTGGGATATGCGCGCCGGATACGCGCGATCGAAGACGAGGCTCTGGCCACTCTGCTCGAGGGCCGGAACGAAAGCCGGGTTCGGCTCGGCATGCCGGACGACTATCTGACGCTGTTCGGCACCGCTTTGATGCAGCGCTTCGTGCCGCAATACCCAAAGGTCAGCCTCGACCTTCAATATGATTTCTCCCACCGTCTTGAATATATGGTCGAAAGCCGCGAGCTGGACATCGCCATCATCACGCAGAATGCCGTGGAGCCGAAGGGGGAGATCATTCGGCTGGAAAAGCAGGTGTGGTGTGCAGCGGCCGATCGCTATCCGGAACGCGAGAACTGCATTCAGCTCGCGCTGTTTCCGGAAGGCTGCCGGGCGCGGCCGCAGGTGCTGTCGGCGCTAGATCGGGAAGACCGCCGGTGGCGCATCGTCTATTCGTCCTCCGACATCGCCGGTATCCAGCTGGCGGTTCATTCCGGAGATTTGTTGACGGTGCTTCCGGAGTCGGCAGTCCCGGCCACTTGGCGAAAGCTCGGACCGGAGGACGGCATGCCGGAGCTTCCGATCTTACGGCTGGCAATGGTTCTGCCGCAGCAACCTCGCCTGCCCGTAAGGCAGCTTGCCACATTCCTGCGTGCCGAATTTCAACGCTCGCTCGTCGAACCCGACGGTGACATCAATGCCGCAATGTTGACGGCGTGATCGATCGCGTTCGCTGCGATCGGTCATAGGCAATCACCATCGGAAAGTTCGGCATGGCGCCGAGATTGCTTGCCATCTTCGCCGTGGGTGTCACATTATAAGTATGAACGTCTGCGGCGCGCCTCATGAATGTTCGGCCACCAGACAGAGAAATGCGAGCAAGTGACGACCAACATCAGACATATCGCCAAGCTTGCAGGAACATCGGTCTCTTCGGTCTCGCGCGTGCTGAACAATAGCGGCTACACCTCGCCCGATCTCAGGGACAGGGTTGAAGCAGCCATTCGAACGCTAAAATATACGCCCAGCAAGGACGCGCGCATGCTGCGCGGCGCGCAGAGCCGGATGATCGGATTGATGCTGCCGTCGATCGACGTGCCTTTCTTCGGTATCCTGGCCCATGCCATCGAACAGGAATTGTTCCAGCGCGGCTATCAGACGCTGATCTGCAGCACGGCGGAAAACATCGACCACGAGGCGCGCTATATTTCCATGCTGCTCGCCCAGCGCGTCGATGGCGTCATCGTGGCCAGCGCCTTCGGCGGAGCCGAGCATTTCGAGGTGCTGCGGGACGCTCGAATTCCGATCATCGCCATCGACCGCGAGCTGAGCGGCATCACCGACGAAGCGGTCATGGCCGATCATGAGGAAGGTGGGTGGCTGATGGCGCGCCACCTGATTGATCTCGGCCACCGGTCGATCGCCATCGTCGGCGCGCCGGCCCATAGCCAGCCTGTCCAGCTTCGCCTCCGGGGTATTTCGGCGGAAATGGCCAGAAACGGGATCACGCCCGCCGCGGTGGCGATGGCCGAGGAACACAGCTTTGCCGCAACCTATCCGCTGGCGCGGGATCTGCTGGCGGCGCGGCCGGAGATCACGGCAATCATCGGCACGAGCGATATCTCAGCGATCGCGGCAATCCACGCCGTCCTGGATCGCGGGTCTTCCGTTCCGCGCGATTATTCGGTGATCGGTTTCGACGATTTGCCGGAGGCAGCCTATGTCTTTCCCCGGCTAACGACGGTCGCGCAGCCGATCCGCGATGTCGGGCTATGGGCGGCACAGAGGCTGGAAGCACTGATCGCGGAACAACAGACAGACCACGAGTCACGCCAGGCCACCGTCGTGAAAGTGCCAGTCACCCTGATCCAGCGCGACTCCACCGGCCCCGTCCGCAGCTAAGCCGGGCCGGATCCATAGCAAGGCTGGAACTAGGGTCGGACAATGACCTTGATTTCGCCCGGCAATGGCGCACCGCCCACTACGCCCGCGACCTCCTCGAGACCGATGGTCTTGGTCACCAGCATATCCAGCTCCAACACCCCGCTCGCGACCATGGCCGCAGCGCGCGAATGAGTGAACGGATTGAGATAGGCGGGCCTGATATCGACTTCGTTGATGAGCAGGTCGAACGGCAGGACTGGCACCTCGACACCCGCGGGTGTCACGCCGAAAAGCACAAAGGTGCCGCCGCGCCGCGCCATTTGCAGGCCGGTCTGCAAGGTTTCGGGAACACCTGCGCACTCGATGACGACATCCGCGCCGCCGTAGGTGACATCTCGAACAGCGGCAATCGCGTCCGAAGCTGTCGGATCGAAGGCATGCGTCGCTCCGAGATGCAACGCGGTCTGGCGTCTTGAGAGCTGCCGCGTGATCAGGATCACCTCGCTCGCCCCCGCCAGGCGGACCAATTGCACCATGAGCAGGCCGATCACGCCCCCGCCCAGGATCGCGACACTGTCGCCCGGACGGATTCCGGCCTTGTCGATGGCATGAAGGCAGCAGGCAAGCGGCTCGCAGAAGGCGCCATGCACAGGATTGAGATCGGCGGGCAGCGTGAAAGCCTGCCGGTGCGGCACCGCCACATACTCGGCAAAACCGCCGTCTCGCGTCACGCCGATTGCGGTCAGCCCCTCGCACAGGTTCGGTCGTCCACGCGTGCAGGCATGACAGCGGCCGCAGGCGATATTGGGGTCGACGGTGACGAGCTCGCCGCCGGCAAAGCCAGTGACATCAGCGCCCACTTCTTCCACGATGCCACTGAATTCATGGCCCATCGTGACCGGGATCGCCGTCGGATACTCCCCCTTGTACATGTGACGATCGGAGCCGCAGATGCCGGCGGCGAGCACACGGACAAGCAGTTCGCCCGGCCCGGCAACCGGTTTCTCGACACTGCG
Organism: Rhizobium sp. GW821-FHT14E12; assembly: GCF_058803745.1. NCBI lineage: Bacteria > Pseudomonadati > Pseudomonadota > Alphaproteobacteria > Hyphomicrobiales > Rhizobiaceae > Rhizobium > Rhizobium sp. GW821-FHT14E12. The sequence goes on along the minus strand of NZ_JBXAPH010000010.1, from coordinate 52,696 downwards.
CATGGTCATGGACCCGATCGCTTCCAAACGGACGGCTTTCATTCTTCCCCTCCTCCTCGCTGGTGAACCGACATTGCGGAATGATCAGCTCATGACGTTGCCGCCATCGACATTGTAGCACTGCGCGACGATGTATGCTGCATCCGGCCCGGCCAGGAAGGCAGCCATGGCGGCCTGTTCTTCAGCCATGCCAAATCGTCCGGCTGGAACGGCGGCGGCCACGCGGCGCTTGACGTCGCCCGGCTGCAAACCCTCCCGGCTACCGAGTTTCGCATCGACAACGTCCCACATCGGCGTGTCGACCACGCCGGGAGCGATGGCATTCACGTTGATCCCGTACCGGATCAATTCCAGAGCGCAGCTTTGGGTGATGCTGATGACGGCCGCCTTGGAGGCACAATAGGCCACCGCCGGCCCCTCGCCGCGACGGCCGGCTTGGGACGAGAAATTGATGATGCGTCCGCCCTGGCCGCGCTCCACCATATGCCGGGCAACCGCCTGCGTCATGAAAATCACGCCCTCGACATTGACCTCGAAGACCCTGGCGGTGCGCTCGCGCGATATCTCCAGAATGGATTGCACCTCATAAATGCCGGCTGCATTGACCAGGATATCGATCTGGCCGCCGGCCTCTATCGAGAAGTCCACGGCGGCATCGATGCTGTCCTGGCTGGTAACGTCGAGCGCCACGCCCCAGGCATCGGGGCCGATCGCCTCCGCGACCCCTCGGCATCGTTCGCCATCCAGATCAGCCACGATGACCTTCGCGCCCTCCGCCGCGAAGCGTTCGCAGACTGCCTTGCCGATACCGCTTGCGCCTCCAGTGACCAATGCCACTTTTCCGGAAAGCCTGGTTGTTTGCACAGAGGTCATGGCGTCAACTCCTCGATCACCGTACCGCCACGGATGGCCGATGCGGCCGCTATACTGCATGGTTTCATGTCTACTCTTCCATTTGTGTGGATCATGACCGGAACCGCCTTCTCCCAAGGCGGCCCCGATGGGCTAACCGGATACCGGCGTCGTCTCCTTCGTATCCTCTAGAAGGACCGCCATGTCGGGGATGCCGTCGGTGGCCGTCGCCCCCGCGAGGCAACGGGCGGCCGCGCCATGAGCGACGGCGCATATGCGCTCGACCGGCCAGCCCTCATGCAAACCGTAGAGCACGGCAGCGCAAAAAGCATCGCCGGCACCGACTGTGCTGACGATATCGCTCGGATCGACGGGCCGCGAACGTATGACGACGGGCAACGCGCCGGGCGCAAACCAGAAGCAGATCTCCGGAGCATGGATGACCGCACCTTTGGCGACGCCCGCCGCAAGCAGGCGTTCGCCCGCTGTCAGAAGCTCCGTCTCGATCAGATATCCCTTCGCGTTGCGAACGGTAACGCCCGTCGCTCGGCCCGCTTCCATCTCGTTGATAACAAGGAAATCGCAATATGGCAGAGCGGCGCCAACCTTGGCCGCGAATTCCGGATCTTCGCTCGATACGAAATCGACACAGGTCGTCAGGCCCGCGCCCTGCGCGGCTTCCAGCAGGCGCGACGCTCCCGAACGGCCATCCGCATCAAGCCGGTCGAGACCGGGCAACAGCATCAGATAGCCGAGGTAGAACAGCCTGTAGCCGGCATTCGCAAAGGTCGCCGGGGAGACGAGTGCATCCGTGACCGCATCATTGGCGCCGCCATGATAGAAGAAGGTACGGTTCTGCCCCGTCACATTCATGACATGCGTATGCGCCGTTGCGTGATCGGCAAGCACGGTCAACCCATCGACATCGATACCGGCAGCGACCAGGCGCGACTTGACGATCTCCCCGTCAATATCCGCACCGATGCATCCAGCTGCCGCCAGCTTTCCGGGAAAGCCGAGCGAGGCCAGGTCGGTGACGACATTGGCGGCACCGCCGCCCACGCCTAGATCCTGGTGCAGGATATGGGCGAGATTACCCTGTTCGGGCCAATAGGACAGGGTATGGACGCGGTCGACAATGAAATTGCCCGCGCAAACGATACCGCCCGTCTTCTGCTTTTCGCTGCCGCGACCCTCCTCCCCGGTCCGCATCAGCAGCCTGCCTCATTCCAGAGGGGCCTGAGCGGCGGCTCGTCTTCCTCGATCGCGGCAAACCGCCCGATCGGCTCCAGAAAGAAGTTATCGCTATTGTCGTCGTTGACCTGGCTGACCTCGCCGACGAAAACCGGGCCACCACTTTTCCGACCGTAGAAGCGATGGTAAAGCCCGGTGCGGATCGTCACGCTCTGGCCGGGGGACAGAACCAGCGGTTCCCATACGGCGAGCTTGCGCGGCAGCCCATCCACCGGAACGGTCACATCATCCTTCGTTACATTGCCATCCGCGTCGGTCGCGGCGAATTCGATGACAAGATCACCGCCGGCGCGATTGATGATGTCTTCCATCTTTGCCGCGTGGCGATGCGTCGGCGTGACCTGACCTTCCTCGACGAAGAGCAGCTTTTCGGCATAGGTGCGCTCACCCTCAACGCCGATGATGCCGTTGCGCAGGCAGAACAGCACGAGGCCACATTCGGCGAACCGGCCCGAGCCGAAATCGGTAACGTCCCAGCCTAGCTGATGGGTACGCAGATAGCTTGCCGCCTGCGGATGGGCGGCAAAATCCGCCGCTGTCCAGTATCCCCAGTCCGGCAGCGACCAATGCCAGCGTTTAAGGGTTTCGCTCGCCCGTTGAAGGGCCGCATTGATTTCGGAGCGCTTCATCAGACCGTCGCTCCGTCATACTCAACCGGCACCACGATATCCTCACGCCCGGATTTGAGCGCCGCCGTCAGCACAGCATGATGCGCCTGTGCCTCGGCCGGTGTCGCGCAGCCGAAACCATTTGCATTTCCGCCGGCCAGCTCATCGACGAAGGCAGCCCACATCTGCTGGATGGCATCGGCGAAGCCGAACTCAAAAATCTTGCCGGTGATGGCCGGGAACAGCGAGCCATAGCCGAGATCCTCGGTGCTCCATGCCTGCGTGCCGCCGGTATAGTCCATCCACTGCCATTGGCGCGGCGACTTGGTGCTGAAGAAGGCGCTCTTCTTCATGCCGAGAATGCGAATGTACCAGGTGTTGGATTCACCGGGCGCGATGCGCCAGGTTTTCAGCACCATCGGAAAATCCTGATCCGCCGTGCGTACCCGGCTGCTGATCGTGGCATTATCCCAGGTGGTGCAGGGCAGCATGCCGCCCTTGCCATCGGGACGCTCGGTGACCTTCTTGACCAGTTGCGTGTGCAGGGTGGTCGGGCGCCAGCCGAGGCGCAGCGGCACATGCAGGACATGCATGCCGAGATCGCCCATGCAGCCATAGTCGCCGTTGATATCGGCCATACGCTTCCAGTTGATCGGCTTTTGCCGGTCGATATCCGAGGAATGCAGGAAACCGGCCTCGACCTCGAGAATATCCCCCATCTCGCCGCTCTCGGCGAGTGCGATGACCTTCTGCGCACCGGGGAAGAACGGCATTTCCGACGAGCAACGGACCAGAAGTTCGGGATGCTCGGCAAGAACCGCCATGATCTCGCGGTTCTGGGCAGCGTCCATGCCGAAAGGCTTCTCGCCGAGCAGATGCTTTCCGGCCTTCAGAATGTCGATATAGAGTTGCTGATGCAGCACATGCGGCACGGCGCAATAGATCGCGTCGATCTCGGGATTGGCCAGAAGCTCCTTATAGTCGGCGGTAAACTGTCGGACCGTCGGCACATGATCCCTGAACCAGTCGAGCAGCGTCGAATTGGTGTCGCAGACGGCGGCGATCTCCGGGCGCGCCTTCACATCGGCCAGATGCAGCCAGCGCGCCGCCGCACTTGCGAATTCGCGCCCCATCAGGCCGCAGCCGATAACACCAAAACGGAATATTTTCGTCATGACATTTCCTCCCCAGGAGCCCGTCAGGCGAGATGCAGCGAGGCTTGCTCGACAGATGCGTTTTCATGGACGATCGCCATCAGGGCGCGCGTCATGCCGCCGGGATTGTTGTGCTGAATGACGTTACGGCCATAGACGATGCCGCGTGCGCCCTGCTCCATCAACTGCTTGGTGCGGCGAAGGATTTCCTGATCCGAAACGCGGCCGCCGCCGCGCACCAAGACCGGAAGGCCCTGCGCGATCTCGACGACACGGTGATACTCCTCGACATTGTCGCACGGGTCGGCCTTGATGATATCGGCACCGAGTTCGGCTGCCTGACGCACCAGCGGCAGGATCTTGTCGATCGCGCCATCGACCATGTAGGCGCCCTTGGAATTGTCCTGCATGACCAGCGGCTCGACCATCAACGGCATGCCGTAGATCTCGCATTCACGCTTGAGGCTGTTCACGTTGCGCACGCAGGCCCGATAGACCTCTGGCTGGTTCGGCAGCATCAAGAGATTGACGACGACGCAGGCAGCATCCAGCGCCACGCCCTGCTCCACCGCCCTGTCGATCATTTCGGAAAACAGCGCCGACGGCAACGGATTGCCGTAGATATTGGCGATATCGGTGCGCAACACCAGTGCCGGACGCTGCTTGCCGGGAATGGCCTGCAGAAGCGGCGCCGTGCCCGGCGGAAGCTGGATGGCATCAGGTGCTGCATCCGCAATCACCTTGATAGCCGTCTTCATGTCCTCGATGCCGGCCAGAAAAGTCCGCTCATTGAACATGCCGTGATCGATGGCGACGTCGAAGCAATTTCCGGACACACCAAAAAGGCGGTTGAGCCGCGCGGATTTCATGAAGTTCCTCCCAATATGGTAACGTTTCCACATCGATACTAAGCGACGAGTACGGCGAGTCAAGGTGAATGTGGTATCGTTTCCACATTCGTCCATCTCGAAGTCTGAACCTATTGGCGCTCGATTACAAAAGCTGTCGGATTGAGGGATTTGACGGCCCTGACGCGAGAGCGTGGCTCAGTTCAAAGGATAATGGCGACCCGTGCTAATCCAAATCGATGAGACGCTGAGCTGTAAACTTGTCCGTCACCAGCGTATCGATGACGCCGACGCGCAGCGCTCCCGCGATTGCGGCGGTCTTCTTTTCTCCGCCCGCGAGCGCGACGACACGATCGACCTTCGCAAGCTCCTCCAGTGAAATCCCGATGACGCGTTCGTCGAGCGGCGTTTTCACCGTATTGCCCTTCAGATCGAAGAACCGGAGCGAGATATCGCCGACCGCGCCGGCCTCCGCCAGGTCGGCCAGCTCGCGCGACGAAAAGATGTTGCCGGAGCGCGCCAGTAGCTCGGATGGCTCGACGGCGCCGATCCCGACGATGGCGAGGCTGATCGCGCCGAAGAAATCGATGGTCTCGCGAACGAACGGATCGGCCATCATCAGAAGCTTTGCTTCCCGTGAGCTCGTGACGCCCTGTACGGTCAATAGCTTCGGTTCTCCGCCCGTCAACCGGGCCAATCTCGTCGTCAGCTGCGTTGCATGGGTTTGAACAGATGGGTCGCCCATCCCTCCGAGCGTCTGCACAATGTATTTCGCCTGCGCGCTTTTCTGAGGATGAATGTTTTCCACCATCTTGAAGATGGTCTGGCTCCAGCTCGAGACGCCGATGATCTCGCCCTGTGTCAGCGTCACTTCCAGAAGATGTGCCGCAGCTTCCCCGATCCGCTCCATGATCGCGCCGTCGCGATCCTCCGAACACTCCACAACGATGGCCTCAGGAAGATTGAAGCGTTCGCGAAGAGCACCTTCCATGTCGGCATAGGTGCCGGCAGGCGGGATGACTGTGGTTCGAACGATATCTTCGGCTTCCGCACGCTTGAGCATGCGCGAGACGGTTGCCTGCGACAGTCGCAGATGCTGAGCAATGTCCGCCTGCCGTTTATGCTCGATATGGTACATCTGTGCTACGCGGGAAATCAGCCGAAGTTCGTTGATGCGTCCCATATTTTCCCCAGCCGTGAATTTTTATTCACCATTAGCGGGCGGCGGGCCGAACGTCGAGCGGGCAATGGCATCGCTCCACGTATTAAGTTTCTCCGGCGAAATATTTGGCTGCGGTCCTATGAGCGTATTGCTGCGCGGCAAACGCGCGATAGTGTCCAGATCCGGCCACATGCCGAGCGACAGACCGGCCAAATAAGCCGCCCCCAAGGCCGACGCCTCCGGGGCTTCGCATTGAATGACTGAATGCTGCAACAGGTCCGCAACACATTGCATCAGAAACGTATTCTTGCTGGGGCCGCCATCGACATAGAGCGCACCGATCGTCCCGCCATTTTGGCTTTGCATCGCCGCAAAGACATCGTGAACCTGAAAGGCGATCGAGTCCGTCACGGCCCTGGCCATCTGCGCGCGTGTCGTGTTGAAGCCGATCTGAGAGAACAAGGCGCGGGCGTCCGAATTCCAGTAAGGTGCGCCAAGACCGACGAAGGCCGGCACGAAGCCGGGGCCACCAGGTTCTGCCGTCGATGCCAGTTCGATCAATGCGGCAACATCCGGCAGTCCAAGTACATCCGTCATCCATGGCAGGCTGGCGGCCGAGACAAGGATGTTTCCCTCAAAGGCAAAGGTCGGTTGTCCGGCAATGCGCCAGGCGACCGTGGTGGTGATGCCATTGCTCGGAGCGATGAAGTGCGGCAGCGTGGTCATGACGGACGAGCCGGTTCCGAACGTCACCTTTCCATCACCGGCCTTATAGGCTCCATGTCCGAAAAGCGCGGCGTGGCTGTCGCCGATTACCGCACGGATCGGTGTGCCATCGCGCACGCCAGGCACATTCGCGGTCGTTCCGAAATCTCCGGAACTATCCAGCACCTCCGGCAATACCTGTTTGGCGACGCCGAACAAGCCGCAAAGCTCGTCGCTCCATTGCTGAGACTTCAGATCGAAGAGCTGGCTTCGCGCCGCATTGGAGGCATCGCATACATGCCGCTTGCCGCCGGACAGGCGGTGGATCAGCCAGCTATCCACCGTGCCGATCCGCACCGGACGACCCGCCGGGGCACGATCGAGCAACCAGTGCACCTTCGATCCCGGAAACATAGGGTCGATGGGAAGACCGGTGATCTGCTCGACTAGATGCGAATGACCGCGCTCGATCAACCTTGCACAGTCTTGCGCCGTCCGGCGGCACTGCCAGCTGACGACGGGGCCGAGAGCCTCTCCGGTTTCACCATCCCAGATCGTCACCGACTCCCGCTGATTGGAAACCGCCACGGCTTCGATCGTGACCTGCGGTGCCGCTTCGATGCAGAGGCGCACGGCCTCGCAGACGGACTGCCAGATCCGGTTGGGATCCTGCTCGACCCAGCCGGATTGAGGATAAGAGATGCCGACCGGAGCCGCGCCACGCGAGATCAGCTCGCCTGTCTCCGATACCAAAATGGCCTTGGAGTTGGTGGTGCCCTGATCGATTGCCAGGATGGCGCGCATGAAAGTCTTCTCCACATCAATATCGGCGCATGAGCGCTGCTTCGAGAGCCGCTAGAAGCGCTTGCTCACTTCCGCTTCAACAGGGCAAGCGTTGCCTCTGCAATGGCACTCGGAGCCATACCAAACTCATCCAGCAGAAATTCGGCAGAGCCGGTCGGCGCATAGATGCCCGGGACACCCAGACGCTTCATCGGCACCGGCGCATTGTCGACCACGACCTCGGCAACGGCCGAACCGAGACCACCGTAGATCGAATGCTCTTCAGCGGTCACGATCGCACCGGTTTCCCTAGCGGCGGCGATGATGGCGTCTTCATCGATGGGGCGCACCGTTGCCATATTGAGCACGCGCGCGTCGACACCCTGCCTTGCCAATATGTCTGCCGCTTTCAACATGCGATGCGTCAATGTTCCATTGGCGATCAGCGTCACGTCCCCACCCTCCCGAAGAAGGTTCGCACGTCCGGGCACGAACTTGTGGCCCTCCGGAAGCAGATCCGGCACGCCGACACGGGACAGACGAAGGAAGCAGGGGCCGGCATAGCTTGCGGCCCATTCGATCGCCGCGGCTGTCTCGATCCGATCGCATGGTGCAATAACGGGCAAATTCGGCAAAACGCGGGTCCAGGCAAAATCCTCGATGGAATGATGCGTGGGGCCGAGCTCACCGTAAGCCATGCCTGACGAAATCCCGATCAGTTTGACGTTGGCATTCGAATAGGAAATGTCGGCCTTGATCTGTTCCAGGGCGCGGCCGGTCAGGAAGCAGGATGCGGCGCAGACGAAGGGGATGCGCCCGCCATTGGCAAGTCCCGCAGCGACGCCGACCATATTCTGCTCGGCGATCCCCACATTGATCAAGCGATCCGGAAACTTCGACTTGAAGCCGCCAAGCTTCGAGGAACCGACCGAGTCATTGCAGACGGCGACGATCGTCTGATCGGCCGATGCCATCGCTTCCAGCGTCGCGGCAAACGCATCGCGGCAGTCATGCAAAGCGGTAGTTGAGATGGGTGCGTCCATTAAAGTGCCTCCGACAGTTCTGCGACTGCGAGTTCGTACTGTTCCTTGTTTGGCACCTTATGATGCCAGTCGACCCGATCCTGCATGAACGAGATGCCGTGACCCTTGTTGGTGTGGGCGACGATGCAATGCGGACGGGCGCCCCGATGCTGAAGCGCCGGAACGATCTCCGCCATTTCATTGCCGTTGATCTCGGTGACCTCCCAGCCGAATGCTTCAAGCTTCGGCCGCAATGGCGCAACATTGTTGGTGTCGGCAAGGGCAGCACCCTGCTGGAACCGATTGTGGTCGATGATCAGCGTCAGATTATCCAGCCCGAACTGGGACGCCGCCATGATCGCTTCCCAGTTCGACCCTTCCTGCATCTCGCCATCGCCGGTCATCACATAGGTGTGGTAGCCTGCGGAGCTAAGCTTGCCAGCCTTTGCGATACCGATGGCGACCGGAAGGCCATGTCCAAGCGGACCGGTATTGGTCTCGACACCGGGAACCTTGTTGCAATTCGGGTGTCCGTTAAGACGCGAGTGCGGCTGCAGGAAGGTCGAGATCTCGTCCTCGGGAAAGAAACCGCGCTTCGCCAGGGTGATGTAGAGGGCGCATGCGGTGTGTCCCTTCGAGAGAACGAACCGGTCCCGCTCAGGATGCTTTGCGTTATCAGGATGGATCTTCAGCACATGGAAATAGAGCGCGGTGAGGATATCGATCGCCGACATCTCCCCGCCAATATGACCCGCGCCCGCCGCATATACCGCTTCCAGATCGCGCAGACGTATCTGACGCGCGATGCGCTCAAGTTCCTTCCACTGCATGACGCTTCCTTTGTGCATAAATATTCACTACCACATATTTTTGCATAAACTGCGTTCTAGTCAAGCCAATTTCTGAATATGACCCTGCGCGACCTCGAGCACTGGCGCCTACAGGCCTATTGACACGATCAAAAAGAGGCGGTAGTGCATTTTTCAACACTTGTGAATAATTATTCTATTGTGAGGATTAAACCTTGCAATCAGTGAATGGGTGGGAGGAACAATGTCCGCACTCGGTGTTCAAGAGCCGGCTCAACAGTCCAGGAATTCGCTGGCATGGCTCGGCGGAGCGACAGGTCCCCTGATTGGACTGCTGGTGCTCTGCGCATTCTTAAGCGTTGCGACCGATACGTTTCTTTCGACGCGGAACGCATTGAACATTCTCGACCAGATTACCGTCCTCGGCATCATGTCCGTCGGAATGACCTTCGTCATTCTCATCGGCGGCATCGATCTGTCGGTTGGGTCGGTGCTCGCTTTGTCGATGATGATCATGGGATGGGTTGCAAACGTCGCCGGACTGCCGATGGCGGTCGCCGTTCCGCTGGCGCTTCTTGCCTCGGCACTTAGCGGCCTGATTGTCGGCGTGATGGTGACGAGTTTCCGCGTTCCAGCCTTCATTGCAACGCTGGCGATGATGTCGGTCGCGCGTGGCGTCGCCAATATGATCACCGACGGGCAGCAGATCGTCGGCTTTCCGGATTGGTTCACGATGTTGGCGATCGACCGGCATTTCGGCGTGATGACGGCCACCGTCTTCGTGATGCTGGCCATCGTCCTCGTTGCCTGGCTTTTCCTGCAGTTCCGCTCGGAAGGCCGCATGCTCTACGCCGTCGGCGGAAGCCCGGAGGTCGCCCGCCTCGCCGGCATCAATGTGGCGCTCGTGACGATCGGCGTTTACGTCGTTTGCGCAATACTTGCCGGCCTGGCGGGGATTGTCCTTGCCGCTCGCCTCGATGCCGTCCAGCCCTCCAGCGGCTTCGGCTATGAGCTCGACACCATCGCGGCAGTCGTCATCGGAGGCACCTCGCTTTCGGGTGGGGCCGGCGGTATCGGCGGCACCCTGATCGGTGTGCTCATCATCGGCGTGCTGCGCAACGGTCTCAATTTGCTGAATGTCTCTCCCTTCCTGCAGCAGGTCATTATCGGCGTGGTCATCGTGCTCGCCGTCGGCGCTGAAACGCTCCGCCGCAAGAAGAGATGATGTGAGCGGCCAATTCGGCCGCCCATTCCAGAATTCCTCTCCTGGCAATTGGAGAGGATCAAAAGCTCAGGGGCGGAGGAAACACCCAGGGGCAAGGTCAAACCTAAGGAGGAACTGATGAAACTTTCCCGCATTCTACTGACGACGGCTGCCGCCCTCGCCCTTTCGCTCGGATCGGTGCAGGCCAAGGAAGTCAAGAAGCTCGGCCTCGCGGTCGCCAACCTTCAGGCAAACTTCTTCAACCAGATCAAGCAGGCCGTTGAAGCCGAGGCCAAGACCCGCGGCATCACGGTCGTGACCGTCGATGCGAAGGGCGATGGCCCGACGCAGGTGAACCAGATCCAGGATCTTCTCACCCAGAACATCGATGCCCTGATCTACATCCCGGCGGGTGCCGCGGCAGCGACCATCCCCGTGAAACTCGCGCACCAGGCAGACGTTCCGGTCATCAATGTGGACCGCAACGCCGATGGCGCTCCGGGCGACACGTTCCTGGCGACCGACTCCGTCGCCTCGGCCAATGCCGTGTGCAAGCACATCATCGAAAAGGCCGGCGGCAAGGGCAACATGGTGATCATCCACGGCCAGAAGGGCACGACCCCGGAAGTCGATCGCACCAAGGGCTGCATGGACGCCGTCAAGGCAAACCCGGGTGTGAAGATCGTGGCTGAACAGTGGTCCAACATGTGGAGCCAGGATGAGGGCTTCCAGATCATGCAGAACATGCTCCAGGCGCATCCTGACGTTTCCATCGTGTTTGCCCAGGCAGACGGTCTGGCATTGGGCGCGGCGCAGGCCATCAAGGTCGGCAATCCATCGCAGAAGATCGTCGTTGGTGGCTTTGACGGTGATACTGCTGCTCTCGAAGCTCTCAAGAACGGCGTTTTCGACGTCACCGCGACACAGCAGACCCAGAAGATGGGCCGCGCGGCCGTGGATATGGCCGTCAAGATCGTTGGTGGTGAGAAGGTGCCGCCGGTTCAGCTGATGGATGCGACGCTCACCACCAAGGACAACGTCGAAGGCTTCATCGCCAACCATCCATAAATTCAGGCTCGGGAGTGGTGATATGTCGGAACCGGTTCTCTCTCTTCGGGGCATCTCGAAGCGCTATGGCCCGCTTGAAGTCCTCAAGAACGTCAGCCTCGACGTTTACGCCGGAGAGGTTGTCGCCCTCCTCGGCGAAAACGGCGCCGGCAAATCGACCTTGTCGGGCATCATCGCCGGATCACGCACTCCTTCTGAAGGAACGATGACATGGCAGGGGCAGCCCTATGCCCCCGCCTCCCCCCGCGAAGCGATCGACAAGGGCGTTGTCCTGATCCATCAAGAGCTTCAGCTCCTGCCGGAACTGACGATTGCCGAAAACGTCTTCATCGGTCGTTGGCCTATGAAGAACGGGATCGTGGACCGGGCGCAGATGATCAAGCGCGCGCAGGAGCAACTGTCACGCTTGAACCTGCACATTCCCGCCACGAGAAAAGTCGCGGGCCTTTCGACGGCAAATCAACAACTGATCGAAATTGCAAAGGCTCTGGCGCTGGATGCAAAGCTGCTGATCCTCGATGAACCCACAGCCGCGCTCGGCGGCGCGGAAACCGAGGCTCTCTTCCAACAGGTTCGCAAGCTGCGCTCCGAAGGCGTCGGGATCATCTACATCTCGCACCGAATGGACGAAATCAAACGGATCACGGATCGCATCGTCGTGCTGCGCGATGGCGAGCGGGTCCAGGAATTCGCCGATAGCGCAACACCGGTTCGCACCATCGTCGAAAGCATGGTCGGGCGCTCGCTCGACAGACTATTTCCCGCCTTGCCAGTTCCGCAGGAGCGGCCGGTCCTCAAGGTCGAGGGTCTGACTGCCGTCGACGGTTCTTTCAAGGATGTGAGCTTCGAGGTCCGGGCCGGTGAAATTTTCGGGATAGCAGGGCTCGTCGGCGCCGGGCGAACCGAATTGGTGCGGGCCATTTCCGGCGCCGATGCCCTGAAAGCAGGTGTGGTTCGCCTCAACGGAGAGCAGCTAGCGCTGCGCAGCCCGGCCGACGCGATTGCAAGGGGTATCGTGATGGTGCCAGAGGATCGGAAGCTCCAGGGCCTCGTCGTCAGCCACCGCATCGGTGAAAATCTTGTCTACGCCAATTTGGACCGGTTCGGCCGCCGCTGGATCACACCGTCGATGAAACGCGACTTTGCGAGGAAAGCCATCTCGACCTTCGGGATCAAGGGGCGCGGCGACCAACTAGCCTCCGACCTTTCCGGCGGAAACCAGCAGAAAATCGTGATCGCCAAATGGCTGATGCGCGACCCCAAGGTCGTCGTTCTCGACGAGCCGACGCGCGGCATCGACGTTGGCGCGCGCGCCGGCATTTACGACATCATCGTCGGCCTTGCAAAACGCGGCGTCGCCGTCATCGTCGTCAGCTCCGATCTAGAGGAAGTGCTTGGCGTTTCGAACCGGATCCTGGTGCTTGCGCAAGGCAAGCAAGCGGGCATTCTAGATCGCGACCAGGCGAACGACGTCTCCATCATGGAATTGGCTACAATCTAAAACGAATGAAGAAAGGAAGAGCGATGCCTGACATCACTCTGAATGCGCCCAAGCTTTTCGATCTCGCCGGGCAGATTGCCTTTGTCACGGGTGCCGGCAGCGGCATCGGACAACGCATCGCGATCGGCCTTGCGCAATGCGGCGCGGACGTCGCTCTCCTCGATCGCAGGGACGATGACGGCCTGTCCACGACGGCGGGGTTTATCCGTCAGGCCGGTCGCCGGTCGATCCAGATCGCCGCCGATGTGACGAACAAGGCCTCGCTTGCTGAGGCGGTCGAGCGGACGGAAGCCGAACTCGGCCATCTGTCGCTGGCGGTGAATGCGGCCGGCATCGCGAATGCCAATCCCGCCGAAGACATGGAAGAGGATCAGTACCAGACCCTGATGGACATCAACCTCAAGGGTGTGTTCCTTTCGTGTCAGGCGGAAGCCCGTTCCATGCTCAAGCACGGCAAGGGTTCCATCGTCAACATCGCCTCCATGTCCGGCGTCATCGTCAATCGCGGCCTTAACCAATGCCACTACAACGCCTCCAAGGCGGGCGTGATCCACATGTCGAAATCCATGGCGATGGAGTGGGTGGGACGCGGCATCCGCGTCAACACGATTTCGCCCGGCTACACGGCGACCCCGATGAACACCCGGCCGGAGATGGTTCACCAGACGAAGCTTTTCGAAGAGCAAACGCCGATGCAGCGTATGGCAGCCGTCGACGAGATGGTCGGCCCCGCCGTGTTCCTGCTCTCGGATGCCGCAAGCTTCGTAACCGGCGTTGACCTGCTGGTCGACGGCGGATTCTGCGCCTGGTGATCGCAATGCCTCGTAAACTGATCGCCGGAAACTGGAAGATGAATGGTCTGGTCTCGGATCTGTCCGAGATCACGGCAATCGCAGCAGCGGCCGAGGGTGCCGATGCCGAAGCTGTCCTGTGCCCACCGGTCACGCTGATCGACAGGGCGGCGACCGTCGCCAAGGGAACCAAGCTGCGGATTGGCGGACAGGATTGCCATGGAAATTCCTCGGGCGCGCATACCGGCGACATCTCGGCCCAGATGCTCGCCGATATCGGCGCAACATATGTGATCCTCGGCCATTCCGAGCGCCGGGCGGACCACGGCGAGACCAGCGCAATGGTCGCCGCCAAGGCATCAGCCGCCTATGGCGCCGGGCTTAACGCCATCATCTGCGTGGGTGAAACCGAGGGCGAGAGGGCCAGCGGTGCCACCTTGGCTGTCGTCGAAGAGCAGCTTCAGGCCTCACTTCCCGATGAGGCCAGTGCCACAAACACGACCATTGCCTATGAACCAGTATGGGCGATCGGAACCGGACGGGTCCCGACGGAAGAGGAGATCGCCGAAGTCCACGCCGCCTTGCGCGCAGCGCTCTCCAGGAGATTTGGAGCCGAGGCGAATGACATCCGTTTGCTCTATGGCGGCTCCGTAAAACCGTCCAACGCTAGCTCGATTTTTTCCATTCCCGGAGTCGACGGGGCGCTTGTCGGCGGCGCGTCGCTCAAGGCATCCGACTTCATATCAATCCTGTCCGCGGCATCCGGCTCGTAAGCGAAAAACGGCTGCCGACGGAATCATGCGGACAATGAAAGGGAGGAGCTTCCATGCATCGCTTCGAAAATAAGACTGTCGTCATCACCGGCGCGAGCCGGGGGATCGGCGCGGCCATCGCGAAACGCTTCGCGCGCGAAGGCGCAAATGTGCTTGTCTCGGCAAACGAAGAGACCGTCCACGCCGTTGCGGATGACATCAGAAGCGGCGGCGGCCGTGCTGCGTCCTTCGTCGGCGATGTCACGGACAAGAGCAGCGTTATCGCTCTCTTCGACACCGCAGAACGCGAATTCGGCTCCGTCGATGTCTCCATCCAGAATGCCGGCGTCATCACCATATCGCGCGTCGAGAATCTTGCCGAAGCGGACTGGGACAAGGTGATGGCGGTGAACACAAAGGGTGTGTTCCTCTGCGCCCAGGAGGCGATCGCGCGCATGCGCAAGCATCGTCGCGGCGGCCGTATCATCAACACCGCGTCGGGCCAGGCGCGGGACGGCTTCATCTATACGCCTCACTATGCAGCCTCGAAGATGGGCGTCGTCGGCATCACGCAAAGCCTGGCCAAGGAAGTCGCGGTCGAGAACATCACCGTCAATGCCTTCTGCCCCGGGATCATCGAGACCGACATGTGGGCCTACAATGATCAGGCCTGGGGCAAGCTGCTCGGCAACTACGGCCCCGG
The DNA here is from genome assembly GCF_058803745.1 of Rhizobium sp. GW821-FHT14E12. NCBI lineage: Bacteria > Pseudomonadati > Pseudomonadota > Alphaproteobacteria > Hyphomicrobiales > Rhizobiaceae > Rhizobium > Rhizobium sp. GW821-FHT14E12. The sequence goes on along the minus strand of NZ_JBXAPH010000010.1, from coordinate 37,480 downwards.
AGAGCTCATGAAGGAATGGGTTGACGGCATCCCGATGAAACGGGCCGGCTCCGGCGAAGATGTCGCCGGCCTTGTGACCTTCCTCGCCAGCGACGATGCGGCTTATATCACCGGCCAGACGATCAACGTCGACGGCGGCTTGATCATGTCGTGAGTGCGTTCACCGGGCATGTCTTGACACTCCATAAGACCTACCTCGCGCTGCCGGCGCGGGGCATGCCGGGTAAGCGCGGGCAATAGCCTGCCCGCGCCAGATCGGTCAGCGGCTGATCGTCGCTTTCAGCGCATCGATGGATGACTGGATCCCGGCCTCGGTGGACATGGTGAAATCTTCCATCTCAAGGCTGACCCAATCGTTGTAGCCAACCATCCGCACGACAGAGAAGAACTCCTTCCACCATTGCAGATCGTGGCCTGCGCCCACCGCGACATAGTTCCATGCGCGGTTTGCAACATCGGTCACATCTTTCAATTCCAGCAGGCCGTTGACGTCGGCGAGCCCGCGTTCGATACGCGTGTCCTTGCCGTGGCAATGATGGATCGCGCTCCCGAGTGCCCGGGCCGAGGCGATCGGATCCGCGCCCATCCACATCAGATGCGATGGATCGAGGTTCATGCCCACCTTCGGGCCGACCTCGTTGCGCAGGCGGAACAGGGTTTCGGGATTCCACACCAGCATCGCCGAGAAGTTTTCGAGTGCGATTTTTTCGACGCCCGTTTCGTCCGCAAGCTTCACGAGACCATGCCACAGGGGGAAAGCGCGCTCCTCCCACTGGTAGCGGTCGCGCTCCGGCATCTCATTGGGCCAGCTCTTGGTGTAGACAAGCCAGTTGGGCACCATGTCGCCGGGTGCCGCCTCCGGCAGACCGGACATGGTGACGATTTTCTTCACCCCGATCTCGCCGGCGAGGCGAAAGGTCTCTTCCATTTCCTTGCGGTGACGCTTGCCCATGTCACCCGGATCAAGCGGATTGGCCGAGCAGTTCAGGGCGGCGATCTCCAGCCCCCGAGCCTCGATTTCCCTAAGCTTAGTCCTGAGAATGCCCTTGTCCGCCAGAAGTTCGTCGGCGCGGAAATGCGGAGCGCCAGACCAGCCGCCGCCGGTCATTTCGACGCCTTCGACGCCAAGTTCCACGCATTTGTCCAGCATGTCCGTGAAGGACAGGTTTCCCATCACGTCGGTGCAGATTGAAAGTCTCATCAGTTCATCTTTCCTGAAAAGAGGTATCGAGGCGCGCCGGGGGAGTAGGAGGAAACCGGCGCGCCTCTCCCGGGTTATTCGAAACGGACCCAGACGGAGCCTGCGTCAGCGGATCGCACGCAGTTTTCCAGCCAGCGCACGCCGTCGGTGCCCGCCTTGATGCCCGGATAGTGATGATCTTTGAGGAAGGCACCGTCGCCGCGCTTCTTCGCGTCGATGGCCTGCGCGATCCAGAGATAGATGTTCGACCAGCTGTCGCCGAGGCCCTCGGTGTGCAGCGCGCCCATGCGCTCATAGCGCAGGCTCTCATCTTCGAGGTAAGGCATACCGTGGTGAAGCACCTGCGGCGGCTGTCCCTGTACCTCGTAGATTAGCTCGTTGGGCTGGGTATCGGTCCATTCGACCGAGGCCTTGGATCCGACGAAACGGAACCTTTGGCTGGCCATGGAGCCGGCATTGACCGACGACACCCAGAGGCGGCCGACGGCACCATTGTCGTAGTGCGACAGCACGTAGGCATTGTCCTCAAGCGGCGCACGCGATCTGATGAACGACTGGCGGTCGCAGAGGAGTTTCTCGATCTTTAAATGTGGCAGTACGATCTGCGACATGTAGTAGATATGCGTTCCGATATCGCCGAGAACGAAGGTCGGACCCGAGGTCGCGGGATTGGTGCGCCACTTCTGCGCGTCGGATGCGTTGGCATCGTCGCCGGAGCTGAAACCGTGGGTGTACTGCATGTCAACGATGCGGATGTCGCCGAGGATCCCCTTCTTGACCATCGCCGCCATCTGATGAAGCAGCGGATGACCGGAGAAGCCGTAGGTGACGCCGACGATCAGCCCTTTGTCTTCCGCCAGCTTGGCGATCTCGTCGCATTCAGCCACGGTGAAGAACAGCGGCTTTTCGCAGATCACATGAAGGCCGGCTTCAAGGCACGCCTTGGTGATCTCGTAATGGGTGAAATTCGGCGTGGCGATGGAAACCACTTCCACGCCATCCGGGCGCTTGCTTTCCTCGGCAATCAGGGCCTTGTAGTCGTCATAGCAACGCTCGGATGCAACGCCGAGCTTCATGCCGAAATCGTGGCCACGCGCGACGTCGAGGTCGAAAGCACCGCAGATGAGCTGGTAGCTGCCATCCCGCAGCGCGCCGGTGCGATGCTTGTAACCCACCTGCCCCGTGCGGCCGCCGCCAACCATGCCCCACCGAAGAGGACGGTCGATAAGCCTTTCTCCGTTAATCATTTTCGAGCCTTTCAGAATGCTTGTTTGTTGGTGTTTGAGAAATGTTCGCCACGGCGCGCGTTCGGGAAAGCCGCTCTCCAATCGACGGGTATCCTTTGGCCGATCATGCTCGTTGCAAGAGCGCCGGCTCCAAGGGTCATTTCGCGCCCCAGTGCTTGTCGATATACTCCTGCATCTTGCCGCGCATGAACTTGCCGGAATGGTCTGCCCGTTCCTCCCAGGCAAAGACGCAGGCGGTCATGATGCCGTCGAAGCCGATCTCGGCGAGCGTCCCGAAGAAATCGTCCCAGGGCACTTCGCCCTGCCCGATGTCCAGATGCTGGTGAACGCGGGCCGTTGAGCCGGGGGGATTGACGATGTAGCGCAGGCCCGAGGATGCCTTATGATTGAAGGTGTCGCCGACATGGACATGGGCGAGGACATCCTTGGCTTCCCGCAACATGGCCTTGGTGTCGTCGCCGAAGTAGAAGGTGTGGGGTGCGCAATAGAGGAACTTGACGTTCTTCGAATTGACCGTGCGGATGATGTCGAGCGCGGGCTGGAGGGTCTCGCACCAATCTTCCGGATGAGGTTCGACATGGAGGTTAATGCCTTCCTTCTCGAAGATCGGCACCAGCTCCTCCATCGAGCGCCACCAGGCGTCCTCACACGCCTCGATCATGGAGCCGGTGTGGCAGCAATAGCAGGAGCCCTTGTCGGGATGGGGTCCGCGACCGAACTCCGAATTCATGGTGTCGACGCCCAACTCGACGCAAATCTCGACCGCGCGCTTCCAATGCTTGACCGCTGCCTGCCTTTCGACCTCGTCGTTCGATGCCCAGCGATACATGGGAAGCAACGAGGCTATTCCGACATTTGCGTCGGAAAGCGCCTTCTTGAAGGACTTGATGCGGCCGGGAAAAACGCGGGGTGCCTTGAACCACTCGAGGAAGTCTCCGCGCGGGCTCAATTCCATCCATTCATATCCAAGCTCGGCCACCTTTGAGGGCAGCGCATCGAGCGAGAGATGGCGGTGCATGAAGGGGTCGATTGCGATTTTCATTTCTGGTCACCCGTCTGAGAGTTGTTTGGCTAGGCCACCCGAACATCGGATGGCAGTGGTTCGGATGCCGCCGCGATCGCAGCGGCACCCGCTTGAAAGAGCCGCTACCCGGCGGAATGAGCCTGGATCTCGGCTTCCAGCTCGGCCATCGCCTCGCCGCCGGCCATAAGATCGGTGATCTCCTCGCGGGTCCGTTCGCCCTTGCGGAAATCCGCCGCCTTGGCGCCCTTGATCAGCACCGCGAAATGGTCGCCGACCGTCATGGCGTGGATGACGTTGTGCGTGATGAAGATCACCGCCAGGCCACGACGCCGTGCCTCAAGTACGATGCGCAACACATGCGCCGCTTCCTTGACGCCGAGTGCCGCAGTTGGCTCGTCGAGGATCAGAACCCGGGCTCCGAAATGGACGGCGCGCGCGATCGCCAGCGATTGCCGCTCGCCGCCGGACAGGCCGCCGATAAGACGGTCACCGTCGTCGATCCGGGTAATGCCGAACTCCCGGACGGCCCTTACGGCGACGTCGTTCGCGGTCTTGCGGTCGTAGATCTTGAACGGCCCGAAGCCCTTCGTCGGTTCACGACCCACAAAGAACGACCGACCGATGCTCATGAGAGGAAAGGTGCCGCCGAACTGGTGAACGGTCGCGATCCCCAGATCCGCCGCCTCGCGCGGGTTGCTGAAGGTGATCGGCCGGCCATCGAACTTCACGGTGCCCGTTGTCGGCTTGTAGACGCCGGCAAAGGTCTTGATGAGCGTGGACTTGCCCGCGCCGTTGTCCCCGAGAAGACACAGCACCTCGCCGGGGTGGACCCTCAGAGTGATGTCATAGAGGACATCGATCGGGCCGAAGGATTTGTTGACGTTTTCAAGTTCAAGGATCGGGGTTGCCATCTCACAGCCCTCCCTTTTTTCTCTTCGGCGAATAGGTAAGCGCCATCTGACGGAACGTATTGTTCATGAGAACCGCGACCAGAAGCATCACGCCGATGATCAGGCTCGACCAGTTGCGGTCGAAGGATGTGAAATAGATGCCCTGGTTGACCACGGCGAAGGTGATGGTTCCGAAGAAGATACCGATCACCGACCCGAAACCTCCCGTCAGCAGCACGCCGCCGACGACGACCGAGATGATCGCGTTGAAGATGAACGTCATGCCGCCCGACACCTGGGCCGAATTGAACAGGATGGCCTGACACATGCCGACGAACGAGGCGCCGGTGGCCGACAGGACGAAGAGGATCACGGTCAGCTTGGTCGTGGGAATACCGGCATTGCGCGCGCTGATCCTGTCTCCTCCCATGGCGAAGACCCAATTGCCGTAGGGCGAATAATGCATGAAGAAGACGAAGAGCGCGGTGATCGCCAGCCACCACAGGATGATCACCTGGAAGGAGCCGCCCAGGAACTGGCCGAAGACGAACTTGGCCCAGGGAGCCGCCGTCAGCGCCACGCTGGTCGTCCCGGTCACGAGTACCGAGAAACCGAGCATCAGACCCTGAACCGCGAAAAGCGTGCCGAGCGTTACGATCAGCGACGGAACGGCCGTTCGTACGACCAGCAGACCGTTGACCAGCCCGACGACGATGCCGAAAGCGATAGAGCCGAGCATCCCGACCCAGATCGGCAGTCCATAATGCCCCGACAGCACGGCGACGATCATGGATCCCGCCGGGATCATCGCACCGATGGAAATGTCGAGTTCGCCGGCGATCATCAGCAGCCCAATCGGGAGCGCGACGATACCCAAGTTGGCCGCGACGTTGAGCCAGCTCGCCGCCCCTGCCGGCTCAAGGAATTTCGTGCTGCCGAAGACGACAAAGAACACGAGGACGCCGATGAGGCCGAGGAAGGCACCTGCCTCCGGTCGGCGCAGGAGGCTGCCAAATGATAGGTTGTTCATGTAGGTTACCCCAGTTTTGGGCGTGACTATGCGAACGCCGGATCAACGATCCGTTCGCTGGACTGAAGGCGTCCGGCCTGCAAAGAGTCCTGCGGGCCGGACGTTACCGATTGAAGATCAGCGCACGCCCTTGCCGACGCCAGTCAGGGTCGCTTCGATGTTCGAAGCATCGACGATCCCAGGCCCGGTCAGGACCGGGGCGGTCGGAAGGTTCGTGCCGTAATCGATATGGGACGCAAGCAGCGTGACGCCGAGCAGGGACTGCAGGTAGGGCTGCTGGTCGATGGCGAAGGTCTGCGAACCGTCCTTGATCCTGGCGAGGCCGGAGCCGTTCAGGTCGAACGTGCCGTGGATTACCTTGCCGGCCTTGCCTGCCTGCTTGATGCCGCTCGCGCCCGCATCCGCATCCGTCGCACCGATGTTGATGACACCGTCGATCGTGTCATCCTGAAGCAGCGTGGCCTTGATCGCCTCGGCAATCGCGGTCTGGTCGCCGAAGCTCGTCGCCGGGAGCGGAAGCTGCTTACCCTTGCCGCCCTTGGCGACGATGCCGTCGATAACACCCTTACAGCGGGCTTCCTGATTGGCGGCGCCAGGCACGGTATTGACGCACAGAACGTTCTTGCTGCCCTTGGAAGCGAAATACTCGCCGCCCGCCTTGCCGGCCGTATATTCATCCGAGCCGACATAGTTGATGGCACCAAGTTCGCGTGCCTTGTCGATGCTGCCGGCGTTGATGAGAATGACCTTGATGCCGGCGGCGACGGCAGCCTTGATCGCTTCGTCTTCGGCCTCCGGCACCCAATCGGGAACGGCGATACCGTTCACACCCTGGCTAATGGCCGTCCGCACGAGCTGTGCCGCGTCCGGTCCGAGATTGTCGTAGGTCTGAAGCTGAAGGTAGGTGACGGATCCGCCGTTCTTCCCCACCACGAGAGAGGCATCGTCGATCCCCTTCTTGATGCGGCTCCAGAATTCGTCGTCGGTCTTGCCGCCGATGACGGCGATATTCGCCGCCATGGCTGAAGACGCGGCAACGACGCCGATTGCGAGTGCAGCACTCGTGAGCAGCCCATGCAGGGCGCGTCGTGAAAATTTCATCTGATTTCCTCCCAGCGAACTCACCGTGGATGTCTCCTTCATCCTCGGCGTCGCGAAAAAGAACTAGCAGACACGGTATCGGCGTGGAATATATCTTGCGCTGAAATGATATTTTTGTATCATTTCGTTTCAACCCGTAATGAGATATTTTAGCTCATGAAAAAACGCCCCACCATCGCCATGCTGGCTGAACTGTCCGGCGTCAGCATCTCCACCGTGAACCGGATCATGGGAGGATCCGGATCGGTGCGAGCGGAGACGATCCAGAGGGTCCAGAACGCTGCGGAGGAGCTTGGCTTCTATGGGCTTGGCGTCATCGAGGGCCGCAAGCAGGAGGCCATTCCGAGCTATCGTTTCGGGTTCCTGCTGCAGCAGTCGACCCGCGATCTCTACCAGCTGTTCGCCGCAAAGATCGTGGAGGCCGCAGCACGACGTCACAACGAGAAAATCGAAGCTGTGATCGACTTCGTCGACATCCTCGAGCCGCAGAACATCGCCGATCGGCTCGAAGCGCTCGGGAAACGCTGCGACGCGACGGCCGTCGTGGCCGGAGACCATCCCCTGATCGGCCAGACGATCCAGTCTCTCAAATCTCGGGGCAAGCCCGTCGTTGCCTACATTACCGACCAGTCCGCCTCCGCGCGCGCAGGCTACGTGGGCACGGACAACTGGAAGCTCGGGCGGACCGCCGCCTGGTTTCTCGCACAGATGACACCGGATGCGGGGCGCCTCGCGGTGTTCATCGGAAATCATCGCTATCAATGCCAAGACATATCCGACGCCAGCTTCCGGTCCTATATCCGCGAACACGCACCGCATCTCCAGGTCGACGATAGCCGGCCCACGCACGAGGAACCACAGGAAGCCTATCGCATGGTCAGCGAACTTCTGTCCGAGCTCGACGATCTCCGAGGCGTCTTCATCATTGGCGGCGGTATATCCGGGGTGTTGCGCGCGGTTCGCGAAGCTCCCGAGGAGAAAAGCAGGAATGTCCGCATCATCTGCCGCGACATCGGCCCGGAAACGCGAAAGGGGCTCACCGAGGGCCTGATCACCGCCGCTCTGTGCCATCCACTCGAACAGACCTCCGACGCTCTGATTGCCACGATGCTCGCCGGCTTGGATAATCGCAGCAGCACGACGATCCTGCAGCGCGTGGTTCCCTTCGAGATCATCACGCCTGAGAGCATTTGAACCATCGATCAACCAGCCACGTCCACCGGCAAACCGCGTCACAGGCTCCCCGGCTTGCGCCATGGCACGGGCACGCAGGAAGACATGCTCCATCCGCCAATGTTCGTTGGTGAAGCGCGGATCGTCAGCCCATTCATCCCAGCCGTGCAACTGACATTATCTACTTGATTTTATAGACCAAAGAAAACTTCGCCTCTCTGCTGGCCTAGTCGAAAAATACCGCCATTTGGGCCATGGCTTCGAAACGGGATCGCTGGCCGCAAAGCACAATCGGTCGCCAGACTTTGGAAGGAGAAGCCGCCACAACAGAGCAGTGAAAATGCCGACAATCGATTTTCGGAATAAAACGCTGCAGATATCCGTCTGGGCCGGCTGGTCCGCACCGACGCCCGGTAGTATCATCGACGCCGTTCGCAAATTGCCCAACGACGCTACGGCCTGACAATTCAAGGGAAGAGAAGACAGTGACGCACGATCATGGCCATGACGACCACCATCACCATCATGCCGACCACTGGCGCGACAATGGCGTGAAGGTCATTCCGGGCAATTCGCTCGATCCGAACACGGCGCAGACGCCGGGCATGAACCGGGCGACCGCCATCAGTAAGGCCCGCGCCGGTGCCGAGAAGATCTGGGCCGGAACGGTGACGATCCACGCCAATGCCAAGACCGGCGCTCATCATCACGGTGATCTCGAAAGCATCATCTATGTGGTCAAGGGCAAGGCCCGTATGCGCTGGGGTGACAACCTCGAATTCGTTGCCGAAGCTGGTCCCGGCGATTTCATCTTCGTGCCGCCCTATGTGCCGCATCAGGAAATCAACGCCAGCCGCGACGAGACGCTGGAATGCGTGCTGGTCCGCTCCGGCCAGGAACCCGTCGTGGTCAATCTCGATATCGAGCCAGTGGAAAAGCCCGACGAGGTCCTCTGGATCGACCCGATCCATAAATAAGTCCCGAGAATTTCCGGGCTCAGTCGAGCAGATCGGGTTCCGCCGCCACGATCGAGTCCCAAAGAGGCTGGAATGAGAAGTATCCGCCCTTGTGGGATCCGACCTGCGACGCGGTATGCCGCGCGATATCATGATGGATCGGCTTCGGCTTTCCGGCTGCTTCCGCGAGCAATTGCGCGCGCGGCATTGTCCATGGAGATGAACCACCATGCGGCAGCCTCCACCGTCGGACCGACCGTCAGCAAGCCATGGTTCTGAAGGATAACGGCTTTCTTGTTCCCCAATGGCTTGATCCAGAACTGATCGGGAAATTCCGGGTCGCGCACCGTAACATGGCCAGCCAGTCCCTAGTCGAAGCCATAGCGGGCAAACAGGCGGAAGGTGCCGGCAAGACGCTGCTTGCGATGCAGGCGCTCTTCCTCGACGGATGGAGACGTCTCCCGTTCGATCAGCTTGAACTTCTTCGGATGCTCTTCATGCTTTGTCATGATGTTATCCGTCAATAGCGGGTCAGAGGATCGACGACGTCGGAGAGCGGCAGGCCACGGACATAGGCATCGAGATTAGCGATAATCCGATCCTTCAGCCGCTGGCCGTTGCGTGTTCCAGACCAGGAAATGTGGGGCGTGATCAACACTTTGGGATGTCGATAAAGCGGGTGGCCTTCCGGCAGCGGCTCCGGATCCGTGACATCGAGTGTCGCGCCAGCGATGGTCGATCCGTCGAGGGCAGCCAGCAGTGCTTCCTGATCGATCAGCCCGCCGCGCGCCACATTGATAATGTGCAACCCCGGCATTGCCGATGACAAGATCCGCGCATCAAGGATGTGACGGGTCTCCGGCGTGAACGGAGCAGCCAGCAAGAGATGATCGGAGCTGGCGGCAAGTTCTTCCAGTCCACTCAAAAAGCGTACACCATCCTGCGCTCCGGATGTGCTCGTTCGCCGGACGGCGAGAACCTCCATGCCGAAGGCATCCGCGCGGGCGGCGACTGCCTTGCCGATCGCGCCGAAGCCGAAGAGACCGATCGTCTTGCCTTCGAGCGTACCGGTTGCGGATTGCGCGTATTGTTCCGGCGTATGGATAGCCACCTGCCGCAGGCGCTTTTCATGTTCGAGGATCGCCGCGAAGACATATTCGGCGATCGGGTTGGCGGTGATGCCACGCCCGCAACTCACCTTGGGTCCGTCAGCCGCGACGAACCAATCCGGATAGAAGTCGATGCCGGCCGAGGCGACTTGAATCCAGCGCAGATCGTTCGGCCATTCCGGCGGACGAACACCGGGCGCGGCTTTCCAGCGCGGACCTGGACGCGTCAGGAGAACATCGACGCCCTTCGGAATGTCCCACGCCCTTTCCTCGTCGTATCCGGGCACAATGACGGGTTGCGACCAGTGCGCGCCGAGCACATCGTCGAATTCCGCGCCCAATTGGTTGAGCACCACGGGACGACGGATCGAAGCGTTACCGGGTACCGCGTTTCTGGCGTCTACGTTCACGGTGGATTCCTCAGATTATCTTGAGTGGCGGGCCGTTGAACCATCAACATCGAGCGAAGCCATCTCCACCCCTAAGCGATTGCTATTGCCTGTATAATCCAGTTAAACTATAGATTATACAGGCAAATAAATTGCAAAACGGCGGATGCCGGAGATTGATTTTTTGGATAGCCTGCAAAGGGCAGCATCATGTTTCAGCAATGACTGGCAGCCCTGCGCCAACGCCAATAACGATGAAAAAGCGGGATGACGCGGATGGCAATCAACCGCCCCGAGAAACCGAGGTCCGGTCCACCTGAAGCACATTCCTGATACCTAGAAGCAAAAGTCAGAATGAGGAAACATGCCCATGGCCAGCCAGCCCGCCTCCACCCGCATCATCCTTGCATCGCGCCCATCCGGAACACCAACGGCGGCGAACTTCCGGCTCGAGCAGCAGCCGGTCCGGGATCTGGCCGAAGGCGAGGTTCTTCTCCAGATCCTCTATCTTTCCCTTGATCCCTACATGCGGGGCCGCATGGACGATGCCAAGTCCTATGCCAAGCCGGTCGACATCGGCGGCGTGATGGAAGGCGGCACAGTCGCGCGGATCGCACGCAGCCGCAACACGGCGTTCAACCCGGGGGATATCGTCCTCTCGCATTCCGGCTGGCAAAGCTATGCGATTTCCGACGGTACTGCGTTGCGCAAGCTCGATCCGGACGCAGCACCGATCACGACGGCGCTCGGCATTCTGGGAATGACGGGCTTCACCGCCTATGCTGGGCTTCGCAATATCGGCAAACCCAAAGCCGGCGAAACGCTCGTGGTCGCGGCGGCGAGCGGTGCGGTTGGCTCTGCCGTTGGCCAGATGGCGAAGATTTTCGGGGCTCGGGTGGTTGGGATCGCGGGCGGGCCTGAGAAGTGCGACTACATACGCAAAGAGCTCGGCTTCGATATGGTTATAGATCATCGTTCGAGCGATTTTCCCGCACAGCTCGCGGACGCCTGCCCGCAGGGAATCGATGTCTATTTCGAGAATGTCGGCGGCCATGTCTGGAGCGCGGTATTTCCATTGCTGAACGGCTTCGCGCGCGTCCCGGTCTGCGGGCTGATCGCGCATTACAACGAAGGCCCTTCCGTCTCGAGCGGACATGATCAGCTCCCGGCCGTGATGCGCGCCATCCTGCGCAAAAGCCTCACCATACGAGGCTTCATACAACGCGAATTCACTGACCAGCGTCCGGACTTCTATCGCGAAGCCGGGACATGGATCTCCGACGGCCGGCTCAAGTACAAGGAAGATATCGTCGACGGGCTTGAAAACGCTCCGGAGGCTTTTCTCGGTTTGCTGGAAGGAAGGAATTTCGGAAAGCTGATCGTGCGCGTCGCGTCCTGATCTTCCTTCAGTGGTCGAACATGCCGGTGCCCCGTCCCGACGGGATACTGGCAGACGCTGGATGCTCGGGTCTTGCTCCGTCCAACTTATGGATGAGCCTGATCTCGCAGGCGACCAGTTTCTGAAGCTGCCACAGGTTCCGGTCGCGAATGCCCCATTCCTCCAGGTGTTTCACCGTCAGGTACAAATATTCGGCACAGGAGCCGATGTGACCGCATGCCCTGGCAAGCACATGCGCGACCGTCTCCAGTGGCAGCTTGCGAGAAACCCGCTTGCCCCTCGGCCCTGCCCAAAAGACCAGGGCGCGCACCGGCCCTTGTGTTGTCTCGACCGGAATCCAGCGAACGGTCGAAATGTCTTCGAGCGTGCCGACTTCCCGGCGGATTTGGCCAAGACGGTCGTCGTCGACAAGCCTGAAGGCAACGCCGTTGCAGCGCCCGCCGCGATCGAGCGCCATCATGAGACCAGGCTGCGTTCGCGTTCCGCGCCAGCGCGTCATTTGGAGACAGAAGGATCGATGCCAGCCTCGTGCGGAACCCTGGCGCGACTCCACAGCATCAAAGTCCGGTTTCCATATCAATGATCCATAGGCAAAAACCCACAACGGGGCGCCTTCGGTTTCATGAAGGAGCCGCTTCGCCAGGGCCTCTATCTCGTCTTCCTTGAGGGGAATGCGGTAAGGCTCAGGGCCGGGATCGACCTCAGTTCGAAAACTGAGCGAAACCAACTCATCCGTCAAAACCATCTTTGATCTCTTAGACATCGAAAGTTCACCCCGTCGGATTTCGTTTCCTTATCGCTACCGGACCCTCATCATGATCGATGCCTGGAGACCGTTCGAAACGCCCAGACGTAGGCAATCCTCAAGCCGACGTACCAATTCGCCACTGATAAGGCGGTGGCGTTCCATTGACGGCGAAATCTCCGATGATGCGGTCCTTGTAAATGCGAGGATTGTGAGAGGAGAGCGTGCGCGCGTTGCGCCAATGGCGGTCCAGCCCGTTCGGCTTCTTGGTAGCCGAGGCGCCCAGTGCATCGAAAAGGGTGGTGGATGCCTGCAGGGTCAGGTCCGAAATGACGGTCTGGGCTTGCGCCGTTTCGAGTTCGGCAATCGCGTTCGCCTTTTCCTCCAGCTCCGGATCGTCGATGAAGCGGGTATCGAACGCCCGCTGGATCGCCGCTGCCGCCTGGAACACAATTGCACTTGAACTATAGGCGCCGCCACGGATGCGCCCGACGACCTGCAGAACCTGCGGGTCCTGGCTGGAACGGGGGCCGGCCGCATGGGTATAGGTCCGCGTGCGTTCCGCAACGGCCTTGGCGACATCATCGGTGATCGCCCGGCCGATGCCCGCAAGGGTCGCCAGATGGACGAGCTGATAGAAGGCAGCACCATACTTGAAGCGGTCGTCGTCAAGGACGATGTCGTCTTCGGTCACCTTAACGTTGGTGAATGTGGTGGTGCCGCTTGCCGTCAGGACCTGGCCGAATCCATCCCAGTCGTCGACAACCTCAACGCCTTCGGCATGACGGCGCACGGCAACCGCAATCCCCTCGCCATTCGCGTCGGAAGCGCCAACGTCGATCCAGTCGGCGTAGAGCGAGCCGGTCGTATAATATTTGGCGCCATTCAGAACCAGGGAGCCGACGCCGTCTGAGACATGCGTCGAGAAGCGATCGAGCCCCGCTCCGTTGCCAATCTCCGTCCAGGCACTGCCGACAATCTCGCCACGGCCGATCCGCTCGAACCAGACCTTCTGCCGCTGCGCCGACTTCGAATTGAGAATATCCTCGGTGAAGCCGAAATGGGCGCGCAGCGCCTGGGTGATGTTGGAATCCGCCGCTGAAAGCTCGATCAGGAGATTGAAGAATTCCGGCAGCGTTGCGCCCTTCCCGCCATGCTCGCGTGGCAAACGAACGGCACCGAAACCGGCCTCCTTGAGCCTTTTGATGGCGTCGAAGGGCAGATCGCGCTCCAGCTCGCGGCGATTGGCATCCTTGGCGATATCATTGAAAATCGGGCGGAACGGTGCCGCGATCGTCTCGTATCTCTCACTCGGGCCGGCGCCCCAGCCTTGTGCGATCTGTGTCATCAGTGTGCGTATCCCTGTTGGTCCTGTGTTTCGGCGCGATTGCCGCCGAGATAGAAATCATGGACGTCGTCGCGCGCCCGCAGCTCCTCCGCCGTCCCGGAAATGGCGACGCGGCCGTTTTCGAGAATGTAGCCGTAGTCGGCATAGCGCAGCGCCAGATTGACGTTCTGCTCGGCGATCAGAAAGCTGACGCCGCCCTGCTTGTTAAGCGTGTGGATAATCTCGAAGATCTCCTGCACGATGATCGGCGCAAGGCCCATCGACGGCTCATCGAGAAGCAGGAGGCGCGGCTTGGTCATCAGCGCACGGCCGATGGCGACCATCTGCTGTTCACCGCCGGAGGTAAGTCCCGCTTTCGTCCGACGCTTTTCCTTGAGGCGCGGAAACCAGCTGTAGATCTGTTCCAGATCGGCCTGCAGCTCGCGGCGCTTGGGGCGGCGCAGGAAGCCGCCCGATAGGATATTTTCCTCGACCGTCAGCTGCGGAAAACAGTGTCGCCCTTCGAGAACCTGAACGACACCCTTGGCCACCAGCCGCGAGGCGGAAAGGCGATTGATCGCCTCTCCGTCCCAGGTGATCAACCCTCGGCTCACATGGCCACGCTCCGGCCCGAGCAGGTTCGATATGGCTTTCAGCGTTGTCGTCTTTCCGGCGCCGTTGGCCCCGAGGAGGGCGACGATCGCGCCCGCCTCGACCTTGAGCGAGACATCCCTCACCGCCAGGATCGCTTGGCCGTAAAGAGCCTCGATAGTGCGGACCTCAAGCAGCCCGCCCTGTGTTGCGCCAACAGTGCTCATCGGTTCACCCGCCTGTTAGTTCGCCACCGGCTCGCGCGGAGGCAGGTTCTTTTCATTGGCGTAGGCGGCTGCCTTGGCGAAAATCGCATCCTTGAACAGCGGCCTGTCCCCCTTCAGCCAGCCGGTGACGGCATTCCATTTGGTGCCATCCCACTGCACGATCTTGGCGGCCGGCTGGCCCTCATGATCCTGCGGCGTCACCTTGAGCGGGCTCAGCAAGCCGGTCGCGCCAAGTTCCTCGATCCGTTCGGCCGTGATGTCGAGATGCTCGACGGCCCAATGCCCCTCTTCCTTGGTCAGCGGCCGGTTACCGAACTTCGCCTGTCCGGTGCGCAAAACTTCGGTGAAGATGATCGCCTGCACCAGGCCGGCATTGTAATAGACCGAACCGAATTTCGTGGGATCCTTGAGGTCGCCCTTGCCCGCGTCGATGATATTCTTCTTCAGCTGCTGGCTGATCTTGAAATCGGTGCCGGAAGGATAGACGGAGACGGCGAGATAATTCTTGGCCGCAGCACCGGCCGGGCGCGCGTCTTCCTCGGAGCCGGTCCAGATATCGCCGATGATCCGGTCCGCCGGAAAGCCGACGCGAGCGGCCGTCTTCAGGCCGACCGGCGACATCACGCCCCAGGCGCGGAAGAAGACCCAGTCGACACCGGCACGCTTGATCTGCTGCCATTGTGCCTGCTGCTGCTCGCCCGGATGCGGCACGGGAATCTGGATATCCTCGAAGCCATACTTCTTGGCGAGGATACCCATCGGCTGGATGGTTTCGCGTCCGTATCCGGAATCATGGTAGAGCGTGGCGATCTTCAGACCCTTCAGCTTGTCGTAGCCACCGACCTGATTGGCGATATGCTCAACGACGATCGAGGCTTCCGTCCAGTAGTCGAAGAGAAGCGGAAACTGGTAGGGGAAGACACTGCCATCAACGGCATCGCCGCGGCCGCCAGCGACCGACACGATCGGCAGCTGATCGATGCGCGCCTTGTCGGAAATCGCCGCATCGAAGCCGCTCGACGTGGTGAAGAGGGCGGCAACCGGCGCGCCGGCATAGCCGTTCTTGTAGCGCTCATAGCATTCGAATGCGCGCTCCAGCGTATAGGCAGTCTCGCATTCCTGGACGAAGATCTTGACGCCGTTGACGCCGCCCTTCTCGTTTATGTAGTTGAAATAATCACGATATCCGGCCCATTGCGGAATGCCCGATGGGGCGTAGGGACCGGTGCGATAGGAAAACAGCGGAAAGAGCTGCTGTCCTGTTCCCTCTTCCGCTAGGGATGGTGTAACTGCCGCAGATGCTGCGATGGCGATCACCCCGGCCAGCATGAATGCTTTCTTGAAAAATGACATTGGAAACCTCGTTGGTGCAATGAAAGAAGGCGGCGCCTGGCTGCTTGGGAGGAGGAACCCGACGCCGGAGGTTCGCCCTTGTTTGAAAAAGAACGTCTATGTCGCCGAGCGCTTCCATTTTCCGATGGCGGTGGTTGCCCGGCGTATGAGCGCGGCGAGCCCGTCCGGCTCCTTGATCAGGATCAGGATGATGATCACGCCGAAGATGACGCGCTGGAGATTGGTCAGTGCCCCTTGGTCGCCCAGGAACGAGAGGTTGGCGGCAAGGACGATGCGGTCGAGCAGGATCGGCGTCAGCACGATGAAGGCCGCGCCGAGGAAATTGCCGAAGATCGTTGCGGTGCCGCCGATCAGCACGATGAAGAGCACCTGAAACGACTTGTCGAGATTGAAGGTGTGGGCATCGGAGGTGCCGAGATAGGCGAACCCCCAGAGAACGCCGGTCACACCCAGAAAGAACGAACTGATCGCATAGGCTTGCAGCTTGCGGCGCGCGATACGGATGCCAATCACCGAAGCTGCGGTGTCCATATCACGGATCGCCATCCACTCTCGCCCGAGACGGCTCTTCACGATCAGGAAGGCGAGACCGATCAACGCCGTCGCAACTGAGATCGCTAGCAGGTATCGGCCCGCCGGAGACTGGAGATCCCATCCAAGAAAGGCGAGACGCGGCGCCGAGATCGTCAGCGACTGGCTGTCGTTGGAGAACCAGGTGAAATTGCTGAAGACCCATTCGAAGAAGAACTGGGCGCCAAGCGTCGAGGCACCGAGATAGAAACCTTTGATCCGAAGGGCCGGAAGCCCGAAGACGACGCCGGCAGCAGCAGCCACGAGGCCCGAGACCAGAAGCACCGCGGGAAGCGGCAGGAAGGGGGCTCGCAGGATCAGATTATAGGCAGTGAATGCCCCGATCGACATGAAGGCGGCCGATCCAAGCGAAACCAGTCCGGCATAGCCCATCAGAAGGTTGAGGCTGATCCCGGCAAGGCCCATGACCAGCGTCGGGATGATGATCGAGCTCAGCCAATAGTCGCTGGCGCCAAGCGGCACCGCGACGAAGAGCACCAATAGTCCGGCAATGACGGCCAGAATGAGCAGATTGCTCTTCGACGATGGGGAGGCGACCTCGGCGAGCACATTGTTGGAGACGCTCATGGATCAGACCCTTTCGATGGCGCGGTCGCCGAAAAGGCCGGCCGGGCGGACGAGGAGGAAGGCGACTGCCAGGATGTAGGCGAACCAGGTGGAGACGCTGCCGCCGACCAATGGGCCGATATAGATGTCGGCTAGGGATTCCGCCGCGCCGACGATCAGACCGCCGACGATGGCGCCGGGAATGGAGGAGAAGCCACCGATGATGAGCACCGGCAGGGCCTTCAGTGTGATCAGCGACAGCGAATACTGCACGCCTTGCCGCGCACCCCACAAGAGCCCGGCAACCAGCGCCACGATCCCCGCCACGCTCCAGACGATGCGCCAGATCTGCGGCAGGCGGATGCCGATCGACTGGGCGGCAAGCGTATCGTCGGCAACCGCTCGCAGGGAGATCCCCATGCGAGTCTTGCTGAAGACGACGGCAAGGACGACAACGAGCGCAATGACGATCAGCGAGGCGACGATATCGAACTGGCTGATCAATATGCCACCGAAATCGGTGGCGATATCATCGATGCCGATATCGAGCATGTGCACATCCGTGCCGAGGAAGAATTGTGTCGCACCCTCGATGACGAAGCTTAAGCCTAGCGTCGCCATGAACAGGGTCAACGGATCACGGTTGCGCAGGGGCCTGAGGACGAGCGCTTCGATCGCGACGGCCGTCGCGATCATCACGCCGGAGGTGATGGCAAAGGCGACCCAGAAGGAAACACCTCGTTCGACCAGCGTGACGAATGTCAGCGCCGAAAGGAACACCATCGCGCCCTGCGCGAAGTTGAAGACACCGGAGGCCTTGTAGATCAGCACGAAGCCAATGGCGACCAGGCCGTACATCAGCCCCGCGAAGAGGCCGGTGATCAAGGTTTCAAGAAAATATCCCATCATCGCCCCCTAATGAACCGTGCCGAGATAGGCAGAGATGACGTCGGGATTGGTCCGGATCTCGTCCGGCCTGCCATCCGCGACCTTACGGCCATAGTCCAGCACGACCACATGGCTCGCCAGGCCGAGCACGATGCCGACATCATGCTCGATCAGGACGATAGTGGTGCCGAAGGCGCGATTGACCTCGGCAATTACCCGGCTCATATCCCGCTTCTCATCCTGGTTCATGCCGGCCATGGGTTCGTCGAGGAGCAGGAGCTTTGGCGACGCGGCAAGCGCCCGTCCGAGATCGACCCGCTTCTGAACGCCGTATGGCAAGGTCGAAACGACCGTGTCGGCATAGGGTTCGAGGCCGAGGAAGGAGATGATCCTGCTGGACCGAGCCTCGAAATCGCGCCGTTCCTCGGCGTCGCGGCCGAAGCGGAAGATGTTTTCGAGGAAGCTTGCCTTGCCGTGGCGGGAAATGCCCGCAAGCACGTTTTCCCTCACGGTCAGGCGGCGAAATAGCGCGTTGTGCTGAAAGGTGCGGCCGATGCCGAGATGAGCCGCCTTGAAGGGATGGATGGCCTCGAACCGCTCGCCATCAAAGACGACATCGCCGGAATCAGCCCGGTAAACGCCGTTGATGACGTTAAGCAGCGAGCTTTTGCCCGCGCCGTTGGGGCCGATCAAAGCGCAGATCTCCCCCTTCGCGACATTGAAGCTCAACGCGTTGAGCGCGCGCACGCCCTTGAAGGACAGGGATACGTTATGGAGTTCGAGCAGACCGGGCATCACGCACCGACCGATTTCAACGGCAGGGAAGCGTCGCCCGCCTCCGCCTCGCGCCGCTTCACCGCCTCGATATCACGGAAGCCGTCCGCCGGGTGGTTGACGGGCAGGTAAGGTCCGTCGCCGAAGAGTTTTTCACGTAGGGTTCCAGGCTTGTAGGCGGTCGGATAGACACCACGCTTCTGCAGTTCCGGCACGATATGGCCGACGATATCCTCGAAGCTGTCGGGCGTCACCGCATAGGCGATATTGAAGCCATCGACATCCGTCTCTTCGACCCATTCCTGCAGGATATCGGCGATGCGTTCGGATGAGCCGACGAAGACAGGTCCCATGCCGCCGATGCCGCCGAACTGCGCGAGCTCGTCGATGGTCCAGGACTTGTCGCCGCCGGCAATGTGCTCGACGAAAGAGTGGATCGCGTTGGTTTCGATCCGCTCCACCACGTCGGTCGGCGCATATTGCCCGAAGTCGATGCCGCTCCAGCCGGACATGAAGGTCAGCGAGCCGTCATAGGAGACGTAGCGCTTGTAGTCCTCGAACTTCTTCTGTGCCTTCTCTTCCGTCTCGTCGGTGATGACGGTGATCAGCGTATAGATGAACACCTTCTTCGGATCGCGGCCGGCCGCGGCGATGCGCTGGCGAATATCGGCGACATAGTGCTTGAGGACGGATTTCGTCGGTGCGGCGACGAAGATGCACTCGGCATGCCCCGCCGCAAATGTCTTGCCAGGCCCTGAAGCACCGGCCTGATAGAGCACCGGTGTGCGCTGCGGCGAAGGCTCCGAGAGATGATAGCCCGGGACCTCGAAATATTTGCCCTTGTGGCCGATCTCGTGAACCTTGGACGGATCGGTGAAGATACGGCGGTCGCGGTCGCGCTGCACTGCGCCCTCTTCCCAGCTTCCCTCGAAGAGCTTGTAGAGCACCTCGACATATTCGGCCGCGACTTCGTAGCGGTTATCGTGCCGGCGAAGCCCGCCTTGCCCGATATTCTTCGCGCCGCTCTCCAGATAGGAGGTGACGATGTTCCAGCCGACACGACCCTTCGTATGATGGTCCGCCGTCGAGAGGCGCCGCGCAAAGGTGTAGGGATGCTCGAAGGATGTCGAAGCCGTGATGCCGATGCCGAGATGTTCCGTCGCAAGCGCGATGGGAGCCGCAAGCTGTAGGGGATCGTTGACGGGGATCTGTGCCGCCTGCTCGATCGCGTGGTAATTGGACCCCTTGTAGACGTCGTAATAGCCAATGACGTCGGCAATGAAGACGCCATCGAAAACGCCACGCTCCAGCGTGCGGGCGAGATCCTGCCAGTAGTCCAGATCCTTGTATTTCCAGGATTTGTCGCGAGGATGCGCCCATAGACCCGGCGATTGATGACCCACGCAGTTCATGTCGAAGGCGTTAAAACGAATTTGACGGCTCATGAAATTCCCCTGCTGAGTACCTGAACGGGCAGATGGGGAAATTAGGCGGGCCAGTCCATGCAATACAGGAAATCTATGGTTTTAATGTACAAAAAGGGGGATTATTTTGCCTCTCGGCCCAGCATGTAAAGGATTGATAAAATTTGGCGCCTGCCAGGCCACAGGCTGCGGCTGCTCTGCTCGACAGCGGCTCCACCAAGGATCTAAATCGAAGCGTCTGATCGTGAGCGCGATGCGTCAAAAGCTGCCAAGCTCATAAGGAGTGAACCGGATTGGCGGGAGACGACGACCGTCTCGTTGCTGGCTGGACGAACCTCACCGGGGGTGCACGACAAGGCGCGCAGCAAGATCAAACCAGCCAGCGACGTGGGTAAAACCAAGTCAATGCGGCAAGATAGTGACGCTTACGTAAGGCCCACTCTTTTCGCAAAAGGAAGACGCCGTCTCCGGGGCTTTTTCAACCGGAGTCTGGAAACCGGCGACGCCCGCACTCCATTTCACTTGGTTGGAGCAAAACACATATATTCTACAAATTTAGTAGAAAATTGAAATTCCCTTCTCAGCTCCGCGACTTAAATCGCAGCGATGCCCTTTGCCAATCGCGATCCTTCTCGGGAAAATATCCTCGTTGGCATCCCCATAAGAGTGCTGCCAAACGACGTTGGAGTGAAATCAGGAAGGAAACGCGAATGGCATTTCGCCCATTGCATGATCGTGTCGTCATAAGGCGCCTCGAAAGCGAGGAGAAGACGCGGGGTGGCATCATCATCCCGGACACCGCCAAGGAAAAGCCCCAGGAGGGCGCCGTGGTCGCCGTTGGCCCGGGGCTGCGCGATGAGAGCGGCAAGCTTGTGCCTCTCGACGTCAAAGCCGGAGACCGCGTGCTGTTCGGCAAGTGGTCCGGCACCGAGATCAAGATCGACGGCGAAGACCTGCTGATCGTCAAGGAAGCCGACATCCTCGGCGTTGTGGCCTAACACGGCCTTTTAGGAAGGAAATCATCCATGGCTGCCAAGGAAGTCAAATTCTCCACCGATGCCCGCCAGCGCCTGTTGCGCGGTGTCGATATTCTCGCCGATGCCGTGAAGGTGACGCTGGGACCGAAGGGCCGCAATGTCGTCATCGAAAAATCCTTCGGCGCGCCCCGTATTACCAAGGACGGCGTTTCTGTCGCCAAGGAGATCGAGCTTGAGGACAAGTTCGAAAATCTCGGCGCGCAGCTTTTGCGTGAAGTCGCCTCCAAGACCAACGATCTTGCCGGTGACGGCACCACGACGGCGACCGTACTCGCACAGGCCATCGTTCGCGAAGGCGCAAAGGCGGTTGCCGCCGGCCTGAACCCACAGGACCTGAAGCGCGGCATCGATCTTGCGACTGCCGAAGCCATCCGCAGCATCAAGGAACGCTCCCGCAAGGTCGCATCCTCCGAAGAGGTCGCGCAGGTCGGCACGATCTCGGCCAATGGCGAGAGCGAGATCGGCAAGCTCATCGCCGAGGCCGTCCAGAGGGTCGGCAATGAAGGCGTCATCACCGTCGAGGAGGCAAAGACCGCCGAAACCGAGCTTGACGTCGTCGAGGGGCTGCAATTCGACCGGGGCTATCTTTCGCCCTATTTCGTCACCAATACCGAAAAGCTGATCGTGGAATTCGAGGATGCCTATATCCTGCTCCATGAGAAGAAGCTGGCGACCCTCCAGCCTCTGCTGCCATTGCTGGAAGCCGTGGTTCAGACCGGCAGACCACTGCTGATCATCGCCGAGGATGTCGAAGGCGAAGCACTGGCGACGCTGGTCGTCAACAAGCTGCGCGGCGGCCTGAAGATCGCCGCCGTCAAGGCGCCAGGTTTCGGCGACCGCCGCAAGGCGCTGCTCGAGGACATCGCAATCGTCACCGGCGGCGAGGTCGTCTCGGAAGACATCGGCATCAAGCTTGAAAACGTCACGCTCGATCAGCTCGGCCGCGCCAAGAAGATCCGCATCGACAAGGAGACCACGACGGTTGTCGATGGAGCCGGCGAGAGGGCCGAAATTGCCGCACGCGTGCAGCAGATCAAGACGCAGATC
Source organism: Rhizobium sp. GW821-FHT14E12 (assembly GCF_058803745.1). Taxonomy (NCBI): domain Bacteria; kingdom Pseudomonadati; phylum Pseudomonadota; class Alphaproteobacteria; order Hyphomicrobiales; family Rhizobiaceae; genus Rhizobium; species Rhizobium sp. GW821-FHT14E12. The sequence continues at coordinate 15,411 of NZ_JBXAPH010000010.1, read as the reverse complement.
GAGGACACCAGTTCCGACTACGATCGCGAGAAGCTACAGGAGCGCGTCGCAAAGCTGGCCGGTGGCGTTGCCGTCATTCGGGTCGGTGGCTCCACCGAAATCGAGGTCAAGGAAAAGAAGGATCGCGTCGACGATGCACTGAACGCGACACGCGCCGCGATCGAGGAAGGGATCGTGCCGGGCGGCGGTGTTGCGCTGCTTCGGGCAAAAACCGCGGTGAACGCCCTGAAGAACGATAATCCCGACATCCAGGCCGGGATCCACATTCTCCAGAAGGCGCTTGAAGCCCCGATCCGGCAGATCGCCGAAAATGCGGGTGTCGAAGGTTCGATCGTCGTCGGCAAGGTGCTTGAGAGCAACTCTCCGACCTTCGGCTTCAATGCGCAGACGGAGAAATACGTCGACCTCCTCCAGGAAGGCATTGTCGACCCCACCAAGGTGGTTCGCACCGCGCTTCAGGATGCCGCCTCCGTTGCCGGTCTTCTGGTGACGACCGAGGCGCTGATTGCCGAAGTGCCCAAGGAGAAAACGCCGGCTCCGGCAGCACCCGGCGGTGGCTTCGACTACTAAGGCCACCTATGCAACGTGTCACCGGCGGGGCCACCGTCGGTGATGCAGCCAGCGCGCTGTCGATCCCAAGCCGTACGATTTCGCGCATACCCGGCCTGATCCTTTCGTCACGACAGCGACCAGCCTGAACGTGAGACGCGCCAGAAGCGAAGGAACCTCATCAATGCCTGAACCCACGAGAACATTGCCCGTCATCGATCTCAGTCGTTTCGCGCCGGATCATCCTGGACGCACGCAGGCACTCGATGAACTGCGCCAGGTGTCTCGCAGCATCGGCTTTTTCTATCTCACCGGCCATGGCATCCCGCAGGAGGAAATTGACGCTCTGACGGCACTTGCGCGTCGTTTCTTCTCCTTGCCGGAAGACAGGAAGCTCGAAATCGAGATGCGCAAGTCGCCGCATTTTCGCGGCTACAACCGCGCAGGCTTCGAATATACGCGGGGATCCCAGGATTGGCGCGAGCAGGTAGATTTCGGCGCCGAACGCGAAAAGCTGACCATTGCCGCCGGCGATCCACCGTGGAAGCGGCTGATCGGACCGAACCAGTTCCCCTCGTCACTGCCCGAATTGCGGCCGGCCGTGCTCCAATGGATCGACAAGGTCACGGCCGTCGGCATCAATATCCTGCAGGCATTCTCGGAAGCGCTCGGCCAGAAACCGGACGTCTTTTCGCCGATCTACAGCAATGGCCCCAACCAGTTGCTCAAGATCGTGCGCTATCCCGGCCGCGATCAGACCGAGAGTGATCAGGGCGTCGGGGCGCACAAGGACGGTGGCTTCGTAACGATCCTGTTGCAGGATGTCGTGGGCGGTCTGCAGGTCGATGACGGCAAAGGCGGCTGGATCGATGCGCCACCGGTGCGCGGCACTTTCGTCGTCAATATCGGCGAACTGCTCGAGCTGGCATCGAACGGCTATCTGAAAGCGAATATCCATCGCGTGGTCACGCCACCCGCCGGCGGCGATCGTCTGTCGATCCCGTTTTTCCTCGGCGCCAATCTGGCCGCGAGCATCCCGCTTCTCGACCTGCCGCCGGCGCTCGCCACGGAGGTGCGCGGCGTCACGCGGGATCCGCTCAATCCCCTGTTCCGCGAGGTCGGGCGCAACGTGCTGAAGTCACGCTTGCGTTCCCATCCCGACGTGGCGCGAGCCCATCACGCCGATCTGCTGGTGGAACAGGAACAGCAGGCGACACCGGCCTGATGCTTCAGGCCAAAAGGCTCCAGGCGCGACGCCCGCATTTTTCAAGTTTCCGCTAAATATTAGATATATATGTCAAATCAAGACGCAAAATAGGTCGGTCCATATGTCGCCTTTGAAGCGCGGCGGAGGCATTATCAGCACAGTCAACGCGATCGGCGTTTCCCTCCTCCCGGTCTCGCTGCGTTGGCTGTTCCCTCTGGAGGTTTGACCTTCAAACTTAAAGGGCTCTGGTCTATGCCGAGAGCCCTTCTTTCTTTTCTGTCGTGCCTAGTCATCACGCCATCAAATGGCTCCGACCCTTTTTGCCCTCTCTCGCCTAGACTTCATTCTCGAGCGCGAGCACGGCGAAGGTGGCAAGCCAGTGCTCACCCATGTAATCGGAAGCGATGTGCGGGAGGCCCGTGGCCAAGTGATGGTCGGCCGCTTCCAGCATGATGGCACGGCGGGGATCGTCCGCGGGCAAAGCGGCGACCAGAGAGCGCCAGCACCAGGCCCGGCTGAGATTCAGCCCGTCGAGATGGGCGATCTTACCATCAGTACGATCCGTGACCGTTGCCGGTCGGAACAATGTCGACGGCTCATGCTCCGCAATCCGTGGCAGGAAACGGTCGAACCACGGCAGAAAATCTTTCCCGGGCAACAGGCGGCGCATGCACTCCGCCTCGACCAGGGCGGAAGACTGGAATTCGTCGCCGCTCGGCTCTCCCCAGGCAGGGCAATCAGCATCGGCGCCATACCAGCGCCTGGCCGTGTCGACGAGAAGGTCCGCCAACGCGGCATCCTGTGTGACTGCGGCATAATCCGCCGCCATCCTCAGCCCGAAGGCCGTGTTGAAATGGGTGCCGACCCTTATGGGATAGGTCGAGAGCGGCAGGAAATCACGGAAACGCTGCGCGATGACCTGCGCCAGCGGCGCAAGTGCCCGCGACCAGCGCAGGTCATCCAGCAACGCCAACTCCGTCGCGAGCTTCAGCAGCCATGCCCAGCCATAGGGCCGCTTGAAGCCACGCGCCGTCGGTGCTGCGAAATAGGCGCATTCGGCGGCGACCTTCTCGGCAACGAATTGCTCATCGAACAGGGCGCGAACGCTGGCGGCAAACGGAAGTTCGGGAAACCGGCGCAGCAGGCGCGCCAGCAGCCAATAGCTGTGCACGCAGGAATGCCAGTCATAGCTGCCGTAGAAGATCGGATGCAGATCGCGCGGCGTACGGGCGTCCTCCGGTCCCGAGAGCGCGTGATCGAGGTTGTTGGGATATTCACGCTGAACATGACCAAGCGCGATGCCGGCGAACTGCTTGGCCAATTCAGGTGTCAGGATGGAGAGCGTCACGGTCGGTCCTTTGCAAACGATAGGAACAATGGAAGGTCCGTATTTCCTGGGCCATCGGCCCCTCCCATGTCGTCGGACCTGAATTTTTCACAGATCGTCTCATATCAGCAAATTTCTTCGTCTGAAGCCATCGGAAAGTCCATAACTTTTATAGACTACCACAGTCTCCGATAGCTATAAGTTGGGCATGCATCTGTCGCGGACCCGACCTTTGCCGGCGACGGATCGAACCGACAAACGCAACCTGACGCTGGCACGATGTCCGGCTTGAGGAGGTTTTCTTGACTTCGTCCTGTTTCGGGAAAACCATCGGAGGTCAGTTGGCGGTGAGGTTTGCAGTGACCGCGCTGTTCGTAGATCAAGGTAAAAGGGGGATTATCGATGACGCGATTTGTGACACGGTTTGCCGTAGCGGCCGGGATGGGCTTTTTCTCGGTTATGGCGGGTGCCCGGGCCGATGAACCAGGGCTCTGGAAGGTCTATAACGACGCCTTCAAGGGCGCGAAATACGTAGATCTGACCCATACGATCACCCCGAAAATTCCCGTCTGGGCGGGTTTCGGCAATTCAACCTTTGCACCCTCAAAGGCTGGTGCGGATCTGGAAGGCTTCGCCAAAAAGGGTGATGTCTACACCTATGACAAGCATGGTTTCGAAGCGACGAGCTACCTGTTGACGACGGATCAGCTCGGCACGCAGCTCGATCCACCGGCCCATTGGGCGCCAGAATATGCCGCAATCGACGAACTGCCGGCGACCTTCGCGGTGCGGCCGCTGGTCGTCATCTCCATCGAGGACAGGGTCAAGACCGATCCCGGCTATCATCTGCAGGTCTCCGACATCAAGGACTTCGAGGCGAAGCACGGAACGATCCCGGAAGGGTCGGTCGTCTTCGTCCGCTCCGGCTGGTCAAAGAAATGGCCGGATCCTGCGCTTTCGGCCACCACGCCCTTTCCCGGCGTCAGTCTGGACGCGCTGAAATTCCTTCATCTGGAGCGCAAGATCCTCTTTCATGGCCACGAGCCGCTCGATACCGACACCACGCCCAATCTCGAGGGCGAACATTGGCTGATGCACAATGGTTATGCGCAAGCCGAGGGTGTTGCCAACCTCGATCAGGTCCCGGAAACCGGCGCGCTGGTGGCGATCGGCTATCCGAAGTTCGGCGGCGGGCTGGGCGGCTATGCCCGCTATATCGCCATATGCCCGCCGGATTGGCCGCATGGCGTGACCATCGGCTCCGTGCCCGAGGCACCGCTTACAAAATTCGACAAGCCACTTCACTACGATGAGGCGGCCGGCATGCGCGTTCGATAGGACGCGCGACCAAACCCAACTTTTAGAAATGCAGGCCCACCACATGAGCAGCAATTCCGAGTTTCTCTGGTATATCCCGAACGACGTGAAAGCCGGCCACCGGGGCGATGCCACCGTTGAAAACCACAATAGCCTGGAGACGTTGACCACCCATGCGAAGGCGCTGGAGGAACACGGCTGGAAAGGCGCTCTCATCGGCACCGGCTGGGGCCGGCCCGACACTTTCACCGTGGCGGCCGCGCTCGCCGCGCGCACCACGACCTTCGAACCGCTCATCGCGATCCGCCCGGGCTATTGGCGGCCGGCGAACTTCGCGTCCGCCGCGGCCACGCTGGATCAGCTGAGCGGCGGGCGGGTGCGCGTCAACATCGTATCGGGTCTGGATAACCTCGCCGCATATGGCGACAGCGAAGGCGATCAGGCGCACCGCTATGCCCGCACCAGGGAGTTCATGCGGCTGGTTCGCAGGCTATGGACCGAAGAAAACGTCACTTCCACGGGCGAGCATTTCGGGGTCACCGAATCCACCGTGGTGCCGCGCATCGAGGCTCGCGGAAGCCGCCGGCATCCCAAGCTCTATTTCGGTGGTGCCTCGGAGGCGGCCGAGCGGGTTTCTGCCACGGAGGCCGATGTCCAGCTCTTCTGGGGTGAACCGCTCGACGGCGTCCGGGAGCGAATCGAACGGCTCAAGGCGCTGAGCAAGGCGCTGGATCGCGACCTCCCGCCGCTGGAGTACGGGTTGCGGATCACCACGCTGGTCCGAGATACCACGGAGCAGGCCTGGGCCGACGCCGAGACGAAGGTCGCCGAGATGGCCAAGAGCAAGGGCGCCGGCTGGAACGACCATCGGCAGTCCATCGCGGTTGGCCAGCGCCGGCTGCTCGATCTGCACGAACGCGGCGACGTCCTCGACGACAACCTCTATACCGCGCCGGGCAAATTCGGCGGCGGTGGCGCCGGCACCACATGGCTGGTGGGGTCTGCCGATGACGTCGCCCGTTCGCTGCGCAAATATCAGGATCTGGGCATCACGCATTTCGTGCTTTCCGACACGCCGTACCTGTCCGAGATCAAGCGGCAAGGAGATCAACTGCTTCCGCTGTTGCGCTGAAGCTGGAGGCACTCGTCGCCATCAGAACTCCTCCCAACTTCCGGTCGACGTAGCGGCGTTCCCCTGGAAAGCGGTCGCCAGCTTCGCGGTAAGCCGGCGCGCCGGCGACGCGACGGGCTTCGATATTGTGCTGGCAGCGGCAATGGTGGCGGGTTTGCCGCGATTGGAGGTGATTTGGGCGCCGATTCTGAACTCCGACAACAGATGAAACAAGGCTTCGGCCTCGGATGCCAAGCTATGGGCCGCGGCCGTGGCCTGCTCGACCATAGCAGCGTTCTGCTGCGTACCCTGGTCCATCGTGTTGACGGAGGTGTTGATTTCCTTAAGCCCCGTCGCCTGTTCCTTCGACGCCTCCACGATCGCCCCGACATTGCCGTCAACCTGTTGAACCTGGACGACAATCTCTTCCAGCGCTTTTCCGGTTTCGCCGACCAGGGAGACACCGTTTCGGACATGGTCATTGGACGTGTTGATCAGGTCCTTGATCTCTTTCGCGGCCTTTGCCGAGCGCTGGGCAAGCTCGCGCACTTCCTGCGCAACGACGGCAAAGCCTTTTCCCGCTTCGCCCGCGCGCGCTGCCTCAACCCCCGCATTCAACGCGAGGAGATTGGTCTGGAAGGCGATCTCGTCAATGACGCCAATGATATTGCCAATTTCGGTCGCCGACGTTTCGATCTTGCCCATGGCCTCGACGGCGCTGCGCACGACGCGACCGGAGTGCTCGGCGCTTTCCTTTGTCTTGCGCACGAGATGACCGGCTTCCTGCGCACGGTTGCTCGACCCGGAAACGGTTATCGTGATCTCCTCCAGCGCCGCAGCTGTTTCCTCCACCGAGGCAGCCTGCTGTTCGGTTCTCCTCGCAAGATCGTCGGAAGCGGAGCGAATTTCCTGGGCACCCGATGCAATGGCGCTCGCATTCTCGGCGACCTTTTGCATCGCCAGTCGCAGTCTCTCCACGGCCTGGTTGAAATCGACGCGCAACTGGTCGAGCGATGGGATGAACGGGTTCGTAATCTGGCGCGTCAGGTCGCCACTCGCCAACCCTTGAAGGCCGTCCGCCAGCTGATTCACAGCGGCATTGGTTTGTTCCGATAGAGTGTTGCGTTCCACAGCCTCGGCTTCGAGCCTCTTGCGTTCGCCAATGGCCCGCGTCGCCTCGGTATCCGCGTCTCGCTCGGCCTTGGCGGAGATTGCATCCCGAAGTGCGGCGACGGCGCGGGCCAGCATACCGATTTCATCGCCACGCTTTTCCAGCTTGCGGTCGCCCTCCATGTTGCCTTCCGCCATCGACCGCAATGAGTTCTGGAGCTTGTGTAGCGGCCCGGTAATGGAGCGCGCCGTAAATGCAGCCGCTACGAATGCCAGGAGAATAGCAATTCCGAGCGCAGTCAGAGCAAGCGAGTGGAAGCCGCCAGCAGCGCTTTGAACCTCGCCTCCGATCGATTTGTTCAGGGCCTCCTGATAGTCGATGAACTTGTTGATCGCTTTCAGCCAGGCGACGAACTGAGGTCTGGCCTGCTCCAGAAGGATTTTGCGGGCTGCGTCTCCATCGCCTTTTTCCTGAAGCCCGATGATCTCGGCAACCAGCGGATTGGTCTTGGCCTGAACTCCGGCGATTTCGTCGAGGATCGTCTTCTCCTCGGCCGTAGCACCGGCCGGCGAAGCGATCATCTCCGCCATCTTTTTTTCATTTTCCGAATAAGTCGAGGCGAGCTTCTCAATAACCTTCACAGCAGCCTGTCGTTCCTCCGCCGATGTCACGAGCGTTACGTCCCGGATCGCAATTGCTCTGTCATGAACGCTGCCTCGGTAATTGATAGCGTAGCGCTGCTTTACGCTGTTGATGTCATTGATCAATCCGAGATTATGATCGATCTTCCCGACCTGACCGGTTGAATAAAATGTCAGGCCGATCATCAGAAGGAGCAGGAAACCAAATCCTGCCGCCAAGCGAGTAACGATGCCGAATGCTTTCAGACTTGCCATGAAGGTTCCCCACCCGAGATTTTGATTTTTTGCTGCTGGCGCCAAGCATCAGCGGCAAACAGGGCAAGGGAACGTTGCACCGGATGAGGGCCTGACATTGCCGACCCTCAATCATCCCGAAATTTCCGGGCGCTCAATCATGCGCCCACACCCCGGTCTCCACCTGATGCTACATTTCTGGGACAATATGGTTTACATTGCGTAAACCTCATCAATACTCCCGAGAATAATTGCAGATGAACATCTGGGGCATATAATATTATGTAATTTATCCATTAAATTATACTGCGCTACTATACTTAAACAACCATAGTCGTACCTAATGTTGAAATTCCCCCACTCAATTAGACCACCTTCCATCCAAACAGAGACAACCCGCCGGCAACTTACCGCCGCCGGCGGGTGATGGGCTTGCATAATAAACGAGCACCGACACTTAGATCCGGGGCTCGGGAGCAAAACCTGCGCCTTTGCTCCTGTCGGCCTTCCTCATTCCTTCACCGCGCCCGTCATCGATGAAACGTAGTAGTCGACGAAGAAGGAATAGAGAATGACGACCGGCAACGAGCCGAATAGGGCACCGGCCATCAGCGAACCCCACTCGAAGACATCGCCGCGCACCAGTTCCGTCAGAACGCCGACCGGAATGGTCTTGTTTTCCGAGGATTGGATGAAGGTAAGCGCATATATGAACTCGTTCCAGGAGAGCGTGAAGGCGAAGATACCAGCCGATATCAGCCCCGGCACGGCAAGCGGCAGGATGATCTTCATGAGGATCTGCCACCGGCTGGCGCCATCGACCAGCGCGCTTTCTTCCAGCTCGAAGGGTATCGACCTGAAATAGCCCATCAGCAGCCAGGTGCAGAACGGGATGAGGAAGGTCGGATAGGTGAAGATCAGAGCCAGCCTGGAATCGTAGATCCCCAGCTTGAAGACGATGAAGGCCAGGGGAATGAAAAGAATAGACGGCGGAACGAGGTAGGCCAGGAAGATAAGCAGCCCGATCGAACGCGAGCCGGTGAAACGGATGCGCTCGATGGCGTAGGCGCCGAAAACGGAGGCGAGCAGTGACAGAGCCGTCGATCCAACCGCCACCAATATCGTGTTCCAGAGCCAGCCTGGATAGGAGGTCTCGAAGAACAGGTATTTGATGTGATCGAGCGTCGGCTCGACGACCCAGAAGGGGCTGTAATTGTCATAGTCGGTCAACTGCGCGTTCGGCTTGATGGCCGTTATGGCCATCCAATAGAACGGAAACAGCAGCACGAAGACGAAGACCGCCATCGGCAGATAAAGCATAACGATCCGCCGAGGCAGGCGGTTGAGATAGCTCATGCCTTCGACATTGTCGGTCAGGACCGGATTGGCTGTATTGGCTTTGGTGTTCATGGCGTTCTCCCGATCTTAGTCCTGTCCGCCCTGCTGCCATTTGCGGCGTTGCAGACCGAAGAAGCTGAACATGATGGCGGCAAGCAGAAAGGGGATCATTGCGACGGCGATCGCCGCACCCTCACCAAGCTGACCGCCGGGAATGCCGCGCTGGAAGGACAGCGTTGCCATAAGATGCGTCGCGTTGACCGGACCACCCTTGGTCAGCACATAGATGAGCTGGAAATCCGTAAAGGTGAACAGCACCGAGAACGTCATCACCACGGCGATGATCGGCGTCAGCATCGGCAGCGTCACATGACGGAAACGCTGCCAGCTTGTGGCGCCATCCAGGGATGCCGCCTCCTGAAGCGAAGCCGGAATGGTCTGCAGACCGGCAAGCAGCGAAATCGCCACGAAGGGAATGCCGCGCCAGACATTGGCGACGATGACCGAGATGCGCGCATTGATCGGATTGCCGAGGAAATTGATCGGGCTGTCGATCAGGCCCATCTTCATCAAAGACCATGAGATAATGGAAAACTGGGCATCGTAGATCCACCAGAATGCCAATCCCGACAGCACCGTTGGAACGACCCAGGGCAGAAGCACGATCGCCCGGAAGAACGACTTGAACGGCAGATGCTGATTGAGAAGCAGCGCCAGCCAAAGACCGAGCACGAATTTCAGGATGGAAGCCACGAAGGTGTAGAGCAGCGTATTGAAGACCGACAGCCAGAAGACGGAGTCCTGAGCCAGGAATTCATAATTCTCCAATCCGACGAAATTGCCCGTGCGCCCGATCCGCGTGTCGGTGAAACCGAGCCAGACCCCAAGTCCGAGCGGATAGGTGAGAAAACAGACGAGAAAGATGGCCGCCGGCAACATGAAGAGGAAGCCGAGCATATTGTTGTTCCGCATGAGCGATCTGATCGGACTGCGCGTCGCATCCCCGGAAGTCACGGTCGACATGGTAGTATCTCCTGATGGGCGGTCGCAGCATGCCGTCACCGGCATGCTGCAGATCTTCGCGCGGGATCAAACCTTGTAGTAACGGTTCGCCCGGCGCTCAGCTTCCTTCATCGCATCCTCCGGCGTCATCTGGCCGGTCACGGCGGCGGCGAACATGTCGACGAGCACGTAATCGGCCATCACGCCTGCCGAAGCATAGCCCAGTGGACCGGCATAGCCGTTCGGACGCAGCGTTTCCGAAGCCCGGGCATAGGGCGCATGCACCGGATCGGCGGTCCAGACAGGATTGTTGGCAAAGGCCTTCAGGGGTTGGCAGCAATAGGCACTCGATCCCTGGAGCCAGGCGTTCATCTGGTCGCCTTCCATCATGAACTTGATATAGGCCTTGGCTGCTTCCGGATATTTGGTATGGCTGAAGAGAAGCAACGAACTCGTCTGGTGCAGCTCGACGCTCTTGCCGATGGGACCGATCGGGAAGTTTGTGCTTCGGATGTCGGCCGCGATCTCGGCGAGTTTCGGATCTTTCTTGGCCGCGTAATAGACCGACACGCCGTTTGCGATCAGCGATACCTGTCCGGCAAGGAAGGCCCGGTTGTTGTTGATGTCCTGCCAGCTTTCCGTGCCGGGGATGAAGGTGGCATAAAGCTCCTTCGCATAGTGGATGGCTTCCAGCGTCTCGGGGCTGTTGATCGTCACCTTGCCGCTTTCGTCCACCATCTTGCCGCCATGGCTCCAAAGCAGCCAATGGGCGTAGTTGTTGCCGTCGCCGACGGCCTTGCCATGCGGGAAACCGGCGGGTGTACCCTTGGCCTTCATTGCCTTGCAAAGCTCAAGGAACCCAGCTGTGTCCTTGGGGAATTCGCTAAAGCCCGCAGCCTTCACATGGCTGTCGCGATAGACGACGGCATTGCCGATCGCGGTCAGCGGCATGGCGATGAACTTGTCGCCACGGGTTGCATAGCCGCGCAGGCCGTCATACCAGCCGCCATATTTGTTGCCGAGATAGGTGGCAAGTTCGGTCAGGTCGACCAGTTTGTCCGGATACTGGTGAGCATCGTCGAACCAGCACATCACCATGTCGGGACCGGAACCGACATTGGCGGCGACGGCCGCCTTCGGCCGGATGTCCTCCCAGCTCTCCTTGTCTACACGAACCTCGACGCCAGTCGCCTCCGTGAACTTCTTGGTATTGGCAAGCCAGGCATCCTCGTCCCCCTTGACGAAGGGCGTCCAACGAAGAAGCCTGAGACTGGCCCCCTTTTCGGGCGTGTAGGTGGGTTCGGCCTGGGCGAAGGCCGGGCGCATGCCGAGCGGTGAAAGGCCGGCGATACCGGCTACCGCCGCCGATGCGGCAAGAAAGTCACGTCTCTTGAATGTCATGATATTCTCCTCCTTTGAAAACGGGAGCCAATCCCCCGGCGCCCACCTTCCCGCTTGGTGAACGACGACCTCGCATCCGAACCTGCCGGATGCCTCCGCATCGACGGGTGAGCAGGAAGACTCCTCTTCCTCCAGTTCACCGTTGAAGCGGCATCAGATACTCAATCTCTGCCCGCCTTCGGCGTCGAAGAGATGGACATGCGGCGCATCGATGGAAATGCGCAGCATATCGCCGGGTCGGGCATCGATCCGCTCCCGGAAGATGCAATTGACGTCGCTACCGCCAAACCGGACAATCATCTGCGTCTCATAGCCGGTCGGTTCGATCACGGTGATTTCCGCCGGCAGACCGTTGGGGTCGAGCGCGATATATTCCGGACGCAGCCCATAGACGAGATCGCGGCCCTTTGCGCTGGCAGGCGGATTCGCGACGGGCAGGATGGTTCCGTCCGACGCGATGAACTGGCTGGCATTTTCCGAATTGAGGCGGCCCTTGATCATGTTCATAGCCGGCGAACCGATGAAGCCGGCAACGAAGAGATTGGCGGGCGTGTCGTAGAGATCGAGCGGCTTTCCCACCTGCTCGACGACGCCGTCATGCATGACGACGATCTTGTCGGCCATAGTCATGGCCTCGATCTGATCATGCGTGACATAAACGGTCGTGGTACCAAGGCGTTGATGCAGCTCCTTGATCTCCGCGCGCATGGCGACGCGGAGCTTGGCATCAAGATTGGAAAGTGGCTCGTCGAAGAGGAAGACCTGCGGATCGCGCACGATCGCCCGACCCATGGCGACACGCTGGCGCTGGCCGCCCGAGAGCTGACGCGGATAGCGGTCGAGAAGTTTGGTAAGGCCCAGGATTTCCGCGGCCTTGTTGACCCGCTGATCCATGTCGGCTTTCGGCGAGCGTTTGAGCATCAGCGAGAAAGCCATGTTCTGCGCCACCGACATATGCGGATAGAGCGCATAGTTTTGAAACACCATCGCGATGTCGCGGTCGCCCGGCGGGATCCCGTTGACGGCACGATTACCGATCCGGATCTCGCCGGCGGAAATATTCTCAAGCCCGGCCAGCATTCTCAGAAGCGTTGATTTTCCGCATCCGGACGGCCCGACCAGGATCACGAACTCCCCGTCGGCAATCTCGATATTTACGCCCTTGATGACCGGGAACGCCCCGAATGATTTCCTGACATCGACAAACTCGACACCTGCCATAAAAGTCCCTCCCCAGAACTTGTCCCCTTTTTGACCCCCATCTGCCGGTCGTCCCCTCCTCCGGGATAGTCACCGCCAGAACGCGCGCCAATTCTACTTCACTATTCTATCCCCTGCCGACGAGCGGCATCTTTGTCGCCATCACCGTCATGGTCAGGACATTCGCCTCCAGCGGCAGGCCCGCCATATAGACGACCGCGCGAGCTACATGCTCGGCGGAAATCGTCGGTTCGCTGGCGATTTCCCCATTCGCCTGCAGCACGCCCGAACTCATCCTCGCGGTCATGTCGGTTGCGGCGTTGCCGATATCGATCTGGCCGCAGGCGATATCGTATGGCCGTCCGTCGAGCGCGGTCGATTTCGTAAGGCCGGTGATCGCATGCTTGGTCGCCGTATAGGGGGCGGAATTCGGCCTTGGCGTCGTCGCCGAAATCGACCCATTGTTGATGATACGGCCGCCGCGAGGCTCCTGCGACTTCATCAGCCGGAAAGCCTGCTGCGTGCAAAGAAAGGCGCCGGTGAGGTTGGCCGCAACCACGCCGCTCCACTGTTCGAAGGTGATGTCTTCGAGCGGGATCGCCGGAGCGCCGCTGCCGGCATTGTTGACGAGAAGATCAAGTCGCCCAAACTCGGCTTTGACCTTGCCGAAGAGGTCAGCGACCTGCTCGGCAGCGCCGATATCGCAGGCGATCGCCCGCACGGTAGCGCCGGTCTCGGCTGCAAGTTCGCTGGCGGCCTTTTCCAGCACATCGCTGCGGCGGCCAGTGATGACAACGACATAACCCTCCGCGCTCAGCGCCCTGGCGATGCTGCGGCCGATGCCGGTGCCTCCGCCGGTGACGAGAGCGACCTGGGTTCTTTGTGCGGCTGCGGATTGCGGCATCTCAGATATTCCCTCCAAGCTCATCATCGATATGGATCCGGATGATCTCATCGAAATTGGTTTCCGCCCTGAAACCGAGTGCGGTCGCGCGCCGCGCATCGAAATCCGTCGCCCATCCCGAAACGATCGAGCGGATGGCGGGGTCGCTCTCGCGGCGGATAAGTTTGACCGCTTTCTCGCCCGCGACGCGGCGCAGAGCCTCGATCTCCTCGCCGACAAGCGCGGACAGGCCGGGCATGGTGAGATTTCGGCGCGGCCCGATCCTACTGCTATCGATGCGCGCGGCATGGATGAAAAAGCCGACAGCGGAACGCGGGCTGGCAAACCAGTGCCGGACGCTCTCGTCCACCGGCAGCACGGCTTCCTGATGGACAAGAGGCTCGCGCAGGATGTTCGAGAAGAAGCCGGAGGCTGCCTTGTTGGGCTTGCCGGGCCGGATGCAGATCGTCGGCAGGCGAATGCCGATGCCGTCGAAGATCCCTCGCCTCGAATAATCGGAAAGCAGGAGTTCGCAGATCGCCTTTTGCGTGCCGTAGCTCGTCAGAGGCGTCGTGAAGAAATCGTCGCCGATCTTGTCCGGAAAGGGCTGCCCGAAAACAGCGATGGACGAGGCAAAGATGACACGGGGATTGTATGGCTCCCTCTGCCCCTCGTGCCGGATGGCTTCAAACAGCGAGCGCGTGCCATCGAGATTCGTGCTGTAGCCTTTATCGAAATCCGCCTCGGCCTCGCCGGAGACGATCGCCGCGAGATGGAAGATCAGATCCGGCCGCATGCCGGAAAGGCTGGCCGCAGCACCGGCATCGGAGAGATCGACCGTCAGCGCGGTGGAAATGGATGCGAGTGCGGCCGGCACCGGCGGCGCAATGACATCGACGAGTGTCAATTTGTCGATCCCACGGCCAAGCACTTCCGCTTCCAGAGCGATCTTTTCCACTAGCTTGCGGCCAATCATGCCGGCCGCCCCGATAACCATCACATGCATATCAGTCAGATCTCCTCATGCTCGCTGGCTTGAACCGCCTTGTCGGTGGCCAGCAGAATTCTGGTCGTTTCGTAAATGCGGGTCAGATGATGTTCGAACGCCGCGACGACGGCCTCCCGGTCATGCCGCGTGAGGGCCTCGAAGATGGAGAGATGATCGCTATAGCTCGCCTCGATAGCGCCCGGCTTGGACATGGCGTTGCGTCGGTAGTGCATCATGTAGGTGTATAGATCGGTGACGAAAGCAGCCAGAAGCGGGTTCCCGCAGGCGCGATAGATCGCAACATGGAACTCGCGGTCGCAGATCAGGAAACGCATCGCATCGTCTCCGCCGAGGCGTTGCGCCTCCAACAGGGCCTGCAGCTTTGCCAGCGTCGCCTCATCGATCCGTTCGGCGGCATCGCCGACGACCTTGAGTTCGATATGGAGACGCGCTGCGTGAACCGATTCCAGATCGTAGCTGTCGATGGCGTTGGGAGAGGCGATCGTCACCGTAATGTGGCTGAGATCGACCTTGCAGACGCGGCTGCGGCTGCCATGCGAAATCTCGATAATGCCCTGCCCGGCAAGCGTCTGGATAGCACCGCGCACCGTTTCGCGGCTGACGTGGAGAACATTGGCCAGTTCGCGCTCGCCCGGCAGCTCGTCGCCCGGCCGCAACATGTTGGTGGCGATCAGAACCATCAGCTTCTCGGCGATGACGTCACGCGCCGTCCGGCGGGCGAGGCTTCGCGCGATATTCGGTACCTCGCTTAAGATCGGACTTTCGTCCATCGCACCCTCCGGTCCACTGGTTGGTCCAGCAGATCAGTTTATTAAGGGTTGTGAAGTGGAGCCCGTCAAGACGATTTCGTCGCCGCAGCGCAGCAGAAATACGGCCAATCCCCCCGCACTGCCGCAATCTGGGCGCGAAGGATGGAAACAGCAATTTGAGACGCGCACACCGGCAAGGAAGAATCACTATCCCCGCGCACTCTCCCTACGGCAACGCCTACTCCCCATCGTCACCAGGGGAATCGCATATGGTTTCTATTGGATTGAATTGTTGAGGAAAAAGGATTCTCTAAAGGTCTTCTGATTTGGTT